>CAVVEG010000017.1:0-1002733 GCA_963747255.1 uncultured Alphaproteobacteria bacterium | reverse complement strand
CAATCAGGGATCGGATCGTTCAAACCGCCACGAAGCTGGTGCTGGAACCGATCTTCGAGGCGGACTTTGAGGACAATGCTAATGGCATACCGACCCGGACGGGGCGGGCTGACGCCATCAAGGAAGTGCACCGGCTGATTTGCCGGGGCCAGACCGACGCGGCGGGCGCCGATCCTTCGAAATATTTCGACACGACTTCCGGATTCGGACCTCCTCAAATCGGTGGCCGGATGCATTGTCGATCGGCATGGTGCCGAGGCTCATCAACTGTGGCTGAAGGTACCGATCGAAGAGCGGGATGAAGATGGAACATGGCGCATGAGCGGTGGGAAGAGGAGCACTCGCGGCACGCCCCAGGCGGCGTCGCCACTCCCCTTACAGAAAAGGTAACCTCCAGTTCGAACGTGTAGTGATAGGATGGCGGGCATGTTCCGTGCTCGATTTACGCTCAAGAGGCAATACGTCTATGTCGCACGACCTGTTCGAATGAAGCCGACAAGGCGAGGCAGCTAAACGCTGCTTACTGTTTGCTCGAACGAAACACGGAGTTGCCCGAGGCAGCTCAGAGACTATCGCAGGAGTTCGACCTATCGTTGCGTCAGGCCGATCGATACCTCGAACAAGCCGCCAGCTAGATCGACCGGTCGAAGCGCAGCAAGCCAGCGTACCGATCATGCTCAAACTCCTGCTGAGGGACCATTCGTGTATCGCATTGGGTACGCAAAAAGAAATGGCTAGACGCTGGGCGAGATTGTGACGCGCGCACAGACTGGCTTTCTCAGTGCCCTACGCAGGCATGGCTGAGGGGCGTAGCCGAAGAGGTGTCCTTCACGTCGAGCTCGACTATGCATTTGATCGTCTGCGCGGGCGAAAGCTGGCACAGGCTTATGAAATTCTCGTGCCTGGGCGCGAGCGGCGTGCCGGCGTGCCTGTAAAGGAGATCGATTATGACGATGGCAGCGATTTATGCCCGGGTCTCCTCGGAGCAGCAGCGCGAGGAGCATACGATCGCAAGCCAGACGGCGGCGCTGATCGAGTTCGCGGCGAGCAAAGATCTTCAAGTCCCGCGGGAGTGGGTCTTCGAAGACGAAGGCTATAGCGGTGCGACGCTCGAACGACCAGGCCTTGAACGGGTAAGAGATCTCGCCGCCGAGGGTCAGATCCAAGCGGTTCTCGCCTACGCGCCCGATCGGCTGAGTTGCAAGTACGCGTACCAGATCCTGCTGATGGAGGAGCTTGCCCGCCACGGGGTCGAGACGCTGTTTGTCAAAGCGCCGCAGGGCGCCACGGCGGAGGATCAGTTGCTCGTACAATTTCAAGGCACGATTGCCGAGTACGACGAGCGCAAATTCTGGAGCGCTCGCGCCGCGGCAAGCGACATCGAGCCCAATCGGGCGAGGTGAATGTGTTGAGCGGTGTGCCATACGGATATCGATATATCCGCAAAGCAGACGATGCGCCGGCTTCTTACGCGGTGATTGAAGCCGAGGCCCGGGTGGTGCAGCAAGTTTATGAGCACTACACCGTCGCGGGCTTGAGCATCGGTGCGATCGCCCGTTGGCTCAACAGCGAAGGCGTCCCGACCCGCAAGCAAATGGGCCGCTGGGAGCGCTCAGTCGTGTGGGCGATGCTGCGCAATCCGGCTTATCGCGGCACAGCCGCTTTCGGTAAGACCCGGGCTGCTGCCGCATTCGTATCACGCGGGCACTGCGCCGGCGTGGTGGCACCGTCCGGGCAACAGTATCGGCCACGAGCGTGCGCGCGAGCAGTGGATAGAGATCCCGGTGCCGGCGCTGGTGAGCGAGGAGAGCTTCGCGCGAGCTCAGGAACTTCTCCACGAGAACAAAATACGGTCGCGACGCCGCACGATCACGCCAAGCGTCGTGCAGGGATTGGTCAGCTGCCAGAAGTGCGGTTATGCCTTCTCCCGCACCTCGACTTACACCTCGGCGCGAAAAATCCATTACTACAAATGCATCGGTTCGGACAGCTGGCGAAAATTGGGCGGTCCGATATGCGATAACAAACGCTTCGTGCGGCAGGATCTGCTCGATCAGATCATCTGGGCCGAGGTTGTACGATTGCTTGAGGACCCGACCCTGATCCAGCAGGAACTCGATCGCCGCCTCGCCGCGGCGCGTTCCTCCGATCCGACGAAACAGCGCGAACAAAGCTTGCAAAGCGAACTGACACGTGTCGGCAAGAGCCTCGAACGGCTTCTCACCGCCTATCAGGAAGGGCTGTTGTCGCTTGAGCAATTGCGCGAACGCATGCCCGCACTGCGCCAACGCGAACAAACGCTGCGCGCCGAATTGCAAGCGATCGCTGACCAGGCCAATGATCGCGCGAACTTCTTGCGTCTGGCAGAAACCTTGACGGCTTCCTTGCCCGTCTACGAAGCGCGGCCGATACGCTTGATGTTACAGAACGCCAGCGTATCGTGCGCTTGGTGATCAAGGAAATTCTCGTGGGCGATGACACCATCATCATTCGACACTGCATTCCTTTAGCCTCGGGACCTCGGCGAAATGACGGGAGCCCACCGACTCCTGGCCGCATTGAAAGCGCCCCTCGCGACCAAAGTTACCTTTTGTGTAAGGGGAGTGGCGAGTCCGATGCTTGCCAACATTTACATGAACCGATTCCTGAAACATTGGCGACTCACGGCACGTGGCGAGGCATTCCATGCCTATGTCATCTCTTATGCCGACGACTTCGTCATCCTCAGCCGTGGATACGCGGCTGAGGCGCTGATGTGGACGAAAGCCGTGGTGACCAGGCTCGGATTGACGATCAACGAGGACAAAACCTCGGTGAAGGATGCCCGGACGGAAAGCTTCGACTTCCTGGGATACACGTTCGGCCCACATCGCTTTCGAAAGGATGGCCATTGGTATCTGGGCGCAAGCCCGTCCAAGAAGAGTGTGCAACGTCTCAAGACGAAAGTCGGCAAATTGCTCGTACCCAGCAACCAGGGCTCATGGCCTGAGGTGCGCGACCAACTGAACAGGCTACTGCGCGGATGGTCCGCATACTTCAGCTACGGCACGCGATTGCCGGCGTATCGTGCCGTCGACAATCACGTCTATGATCACGTGCGACACTTCCTCGTCCGTCGGCACAAGGTGCAGGGACGTGGCACGCAACGCTTCTCGCGGGAGCATGTCTTCGGCGAGCTGGGTGTGCTGCATCTTCGACGCGTGCACCTTGGGCCGCCGCCGTAGGCCTTACCGTGAAACCAGTCGGAAAGCCGGATGCCGGAAATCGGCACGTCCGGTTTGATGAGCGGGGAGGGAAAACGGAGCGTCGCCATACGGCTGAAGCAACCGCGTCCCTCCTCGACTCTACAAATGATGGTCCCCGTGACGGCGCGCATCGAGGGGCGCGACCTGGGCAGCACGGTCGCGGATGTGAAGCGTGCAGTCAACTCGAGCGGTCTGGTCAATGGCACAATGTATTATGAGCTCGGCGGCCTATATCAGCAGCAACAAAGCGCCTTCCTCGAACTCATGGGCGTGATTGTTGCGGCTTTTCTTCTCGTGTTCGCGCTACTGCTGTTTCTTTACGAAAGATTTGATTTCGCCGCAGCCATTATCCTCATGCCATTGTTCGCGATGCCGGCCGTTTTTGCGGGCCTCTGGCTGACCGGGACCGAACTCAACATCACCGCGTTGATGGGCATGACCATGGTGGTCGGCATCGTGACCGAAGTCGCGATATTTTATTTTTCGGAGTACCAGTTACTGATCGCGGCAGGAATGGCGCCGCATGAGGCGAGACTTCGGGCCGGCATCAACCGTTTCCGGCCAATCGCGATGACGACGCTGGCCGCCATTCTGGCGCTCCTGCCGCTCGCCCTGCCCCTGGGACAGGGCGGAGAAATGCAGCGGCCGCTGGCCGTGGCCATCATTTCCGGACTGATCGTGCAAATGCCGCTGGTGCTCGTCATCATGCCGCTGGCCTTCGATCATCTCGGTCGATTGCGCCGATCACGACCAGCCTGAAGTTTCAGGCTTCATACGGAACGTATGAAGGGCACCCGACCGTCTCCGGCACACGGTAGTTGCCGGTCGCTCGAAGGGCATGCAATACTTCAGTGTAGAGATTGACGGTGCTTAATGCCGATTTTCCGCTCTGACCAAGAGAGCCGACGGTCAGAATTGCAGCAATGATGCACTCGATATCGACCTGTTCCATTGTGAATTCTCACCGGGGTTGCGCGATTTGGCAGGGCCAAAGGTCTGTGGCTGTTGCTCCGACCTTCTCCTGCGCGGCAGTTTGCGCGATAATTGGTCGCCAAATGGTTTCACCAAAGTGCCCCAATCGGGTTTTTGGAGTGACCCGTTCGCTAATGCAACGGGAAGGATTTGAGAAATTTATTGGTTCAAAATTGAACTATATTGTTTGCGCGTTTTCCGGAGATTGGTGGAGCCAAGGGGAGTCGAACCCCTGACCTCTTGAATGCCATTCAAGCGCTCTCCCAACTGAGCTATGGCCCCGGAAAATGTGCTGTTTACGGTTCGTCTTTCTCAATATCCGTGTCGATAATTCCAGAGACGTCGTCCTCGTCCTCTTCGACTTCCTCGAGCAACTCGTCGTCTTCTTCCTCCTCGCTGTCGAGCTCCTCTTCGAATTCTTCCGGTTGAACGGCCTCGTCCGCTGCGGCCGGTTCGACCTCGTCTTCATCCGCATCAACGTCGGCTTCGACCAACGGCTCGTCGGCTTCCGGAACGGTCTCCTCTTCCTCCAACTCCTCGTCGGCGGTTTCTTCGGCAGCTTCCTCGTCAGCGGATTCCGATTCTTCTTCGTCCTCGACCGGGACCGGGGGTGCAGGCTTGGCTTCCTCCGGCAAGCGCGTGCGGCGCTGTTTCAGCAGCAATTCCGGTTCGAACGCGAAACTGCATTTGGGGCATTCGATCGGCCGCTTTTGCAGGTCGTAAAAGCGGGCTGCGCAACTGGGGCATACCCGCTTGGTTCCGAGTTCCGGTTTGATCAATTTTGCTTTCCGTTTAAGGACTGAAGGGGGCTGCATTTGCCATGAACGGATACGGCCTGTCAAAGCACGCCTGCGGCCTTGACCGCAGCCGTCTTTGCTTTAGGCAGAACCGGAAAGCACAAAGGTAAAAACATGGTGGAATCCGGTCACTTGCTTCCCCGGATGTCCCGACAATCGGGTCAGCTGCAGGGAGGCGCGAGGGTTCCGGGGGACAAGTCGGTTTCCCACCGCGCGCTTATCATCGGAGCACTCACGGTGGGCGAAACCGCCATAACGGGCCTTCTCGAGGCAGATGACGTGCTGCGTACGGCGGGCGCCATGCGCTTGCTTGGCGCCCATGTGAACCGGGTTGAGCGCGGATCCTGGCGCATTCACGGCGTGGGAGTTGGCGGATTTTCCCAACCCGACGACGTACTCGACTTCGGGAATTCCGGGACGGGTGTCAGGCTGACCATGGGCGCAGTTGCGACCACTCCGATCTCAGTGATATTTACCGGCGATGCCTCGCTGCGACGGCGGCCCATGCAGCGGGTGCTTGGTCCGCTGGCTCTGTTTGGTGCGCAGGCCGAAGCACGAGAAGGCGGTTTGCTTCCCCTTCTGCTCAAAGGCGCGCGCCACCCGGGGCCGATCGAGCACCGTCTTCAGGTCGCTTCGGCACAAGTCAAGTCTGCCCTTCTGCTGGCGGCGTTGAATGTCCCCGGGCGGACGACAATCATCGAACGCGCCGCCACCCGTGACCACACGGAACGGATGCTGAAAGCCTTCGGCGCCGAAATTGCATTGGAGCAAAGGGAGGAAGGCAACGCAATTTCGATTACAGGCCAGGCCGAGTTGCGGCCGACTCCGATTGAAGTCCCTGGCGATCCATCCTCGGCGGCATTTCCGTTGGTCGCTGCCCTGATCGTACCGGGTTCGGATATCGTACTTGAACGCGTGATGCTGAATCCGCGTCGCATTGGCCTGATCGAAACGCTGCTTGAGATGGGCGCGCAGATCGAAATTCGAAACCGAACCGCGAGCGGAGGGGATGAGACAGGCGATGTCGCTGTGCGGCATTCCTCGCTCAGGGCGACACAGGTACCGCCCGAGCGTGCCCCCGCCATGATCGATGAATACCCGGTGCTTGCAGTTGCCGCTGCTTTCGCCGAGGGATGCACCGTTATGCGGGGACTGGAAGAATTGCGGGTCAAGGAGAGCGATCGCCTTGCCGCCGTTGCAGCCGGGCTGACGGCAAATGGTGTCCGGTGCGAGGAAGCGCCCGATGGGCTCGCGGTTCACGGAATGGGGGGCGGCGGCGTGCCCGGTGGCGGACATGTCGCGACCCATATGGATCACCGTATTGCGATGAGTTTTCTGGTCATGGGACTGGCTGCAAAATCACCGATCCGGGTCGATGACAGTTCCATGATCGGAACCAGTTTTCCTGAATTCGAAAATTTAATGCGCGGCCTCGGCGCGGCGATTCTGCCGGCATGAGCATCGTTATCGCTATCGATGGAACCTCGGGTTGCGGGAAGGGGACGCTCGCCCGCAAACTCGCGCGTCATTATGGATTTGCTCATCTCGACTCGGGTGCTTTGTATCGGCTGGTCGCACTTGATGTCCTCAAGAACGGAGGTGATCCAGCCCGTGCCGAAGATGCTGTGCGCGCAGCCCGCGAAATCGATCCGGACGGAATAAACGACCCGCAGCTGCGCTCCGCAGCGGCGGGCGATGCCGCCTCCGTGGTCGCGGCCTTCCCGGAAGTCCGCTCTGCGGTGCTGGAATTTCAGCACAACTTTGCTTCCCATCCGCCGGGCGGCGCCCCCGGAGCCGTGATCGACGGCCGCGACATCGGAACGGTGATTTGTCCGCAAGCGACGGCAAAACTGTTCATTGACGCCCGTCCGCAAGTGCGCGCGATGCGGCGTTGGCTGGAACTGAAGCAAGGATCCGAAAATGGGCGTTCCAGGGTTCCCGAACCCGAAACCATCGAGGCCGACCTGATCGCCCGCGATCAGCGTGACCGCGGGCGGTCGGCGGCGCCGCTCCGTCAGGCTGACGATGCCGTCTTGCTGGATACCTCCGATTTGGATATAGAAGCGGCCTTCGCCAAGGCCCTCGCTTTGATCAACAACAAAGTGGAGACAGCCCTCGCGGCACGCCATAGGGGCTAAGGAGGCCCGGCGTCGCCGCAGAGAGAAATGCGAATGCAATTCCACAATCGCCCTTCCGGCTGCAGTGCCGGGAAAATGCGCGGCCATCCGTTCGCGCTGCAAACAGCCTGAGGAGAACACATGGCAAGAACCGCCGAGAAAATTTCCGCCCCCAGCCGTGATGATTTCGCGGCCATGCTCGAAGAGAGTTTCATCGAACGTGCTCCCGCCGAAGGTTCGGTGGTCAAGGGCACGATCGTCGCGATCGAAAATGACTTCGTCGTGGTCGATGTGGGTCTGAAGACCGAGGGACGCGTGCCAAGCAAGGAATTCACGGTCCCGGGGCAACCGTTCCAGTTGAGCATCGGCGACGAAGTCGAGGTCTATATCGAGCGGGTGGAAAACGCTCTCGGCGAGGCCGTGCTGTCTCGCGAAAAGGCTCGGCGGGAGGAATCATGGACCCGCCTTGAGAAGGCGTTCCAGGACAGCGGCCGCGTTACCGGAGTTATTTTCGGGCGCGTAAAGGGTGGCTTCACCGTGGATCTGGACGGTGCTGTCGCGTTCCTGCCCGGATCGCAAGTGGATGTTCGGCCCGTGCGCGATGTCGGTCCGCTGATGAATATGCCCCAGCCCTTCCAGATTTTGAAAATGGATCGCCGGCGCGGGAATATCGTGGTCTCCCGCCGGGCCGTATTGGAAGAGAAGCGCGCCGAGGAACGTTCCGAGTTGGTGGCGTCGCTTGCGGAAGGGCAGGTCGTTCAGGGCACGGTGAAGAATATCACCGATTACGGCGCATTCGTGGATCTCGGCGGTGTCGATGGACTGTTGCATGTCACCGACATTGCCTGGCGCCGCGTGTCGCATCCGACTGAAGTGCTCAATGTCGGGCAGAATGTCACGGTGCAGATCATCAAGGTCAATCACGACACTCAGCGCATCTCTCTCGGGATGAAGCAGTTGCAGACGGATCCATGGGAAGGCGTTGGGGCCAAATATCCGGTCGGCGCGCGGTTCCACGGAAAAGTAACCAATGTGACCGACTACGGCGCTTTCGTGGAACTGGAACCGGGAGTTGAAGGGCTGGTCCACGTCTCGGAAATGAGCTGGGTGAAGAAGAATGTTCATCCCAGCAAGATTGTTACGCCCGGTCAGGAAGTTGACGTGATGGTTCTCGAAGTGGATTCCAACAAGCGGCGTATCAGTCTGGGACTGAAGCAATGTATCGAGAATCCCTGGGTGGCTTTCGCAGAAAGCCATCCGCCGGGATCCGTGCTGGAAGGCGAAATCCGGAATATCACGGAGTTTGGACTTTTCATCGGTCTGCCGGGTGATATCGACGGAATGGTGCACCTGTCGGATCTGTCGTGGGACAAACCCGGCGACGAAGCGGTCAAGGATTTCCAGAAGGGTCAGAATGTCGAGGTCAAAGTGCTGGACGTCGATCCGGAGAAGGAACGTATCAGCCTTGGCGTCAAGCAGATGGCGTCCGATCCAATGGCCAAAGTCGCAGGGCTGAAGAAAGGCGACGTGGTGACGGTGACCGTCTCGGAAGTGCAGGAAGGCGGACTGGAGGTGACGCTCGACGGTGGCGCGCGTGCTTATATTCGTCGTGCCGATCTGGCACGCGACAGAAACGATCAGCGGCCGGAGCGTTTTGGGGTTGGCGACAAGGTGGATGCCCTCGTGACAGCGGCAGACAAAACCGGTCGCAAGCTCGGCTTGTCAATCAAGGCACTGGAAATTTCGGAAGAGAAAGAAGCCGTGGCGCAATATGGCTCCTCCGATTCTGGCGCGAGCCTTGGAGACATTCTGGGCGCAGCTCTGTCACGGGCCCAGAAGAAAAAAGGCGACGAGTAGCGCCGGCAGGGGTTTCTGCGGAAAGCTCGCGTCGCATACGATAGCGGCGCGAGCGTTTCCTGCGGAACTCACGCAAACAGCACGAGTGCGGTCTGCAATGTCACCCAGACACCCCAGGCTAAGGGCACGCCGACGGCAAGCCAGGCCAATACCACCTTGACATCTATCGTGTTCGCCGCCGTGCTGTGATGCGATGCGGCGTGTTCATCGACGGCCGGCTGCAACGCCGCCACCTCTGCTTCGCTCATCATCCATTTCTGCGCGAGCGGTTTTACGGCCCAATTGCACAAGAGGCCAACGACCAGAAAGCTCGCCAGGATGTACAGCGTGACGTCATAAACGGATGCGCGCGGCACCCCGGCCGCAATTTCGGCCTCACGGATGTAATTCACGACCACGGGGCCGATAATGCCCGCCGTGGACCATGCGGTCAGGAGGCGTCCATGAATGGCGCCAACGAATTGCGTCCCAAAAATATCGGCGAGATAAGCAGGCACGGTGGCGAATCCGCCGCCATACATCGAGATGACGACGCCGAAAAACAGAACGAAAATCGCAATAGAACCGGCATGCGCCACGGCTGGAGCAGAGGCATACAGAAGAATGCCAATGACAAAAAATGCGTAATAGGTGTTCTTCCGGCCGACAATATCCGACAGCGTTGCCCAAAAGAAACGTCCGCCGATATTGAACAGCGACAGCAAACCGGTGAAGCCGGCCGCGATTGCCGCAATGGCGGTAAGCTGCCCGGCATCAAGCGCTGTAAACGGAATTTCCGGTTTGCCGATCAGGCGGCCTCCAAAGATTTCCTGAAGCATGGGAGAAGCGATGCCGAGCACTCCGATGCCCGCCGAAACATTCAGGCACAACACGGCCCAGATCAGCCAGAACTGTTTTGTCCTGTGCGCGTCACGCAAATGGACCTGACGGTTGGAGATCATCGGCGCGCCCTGTAGCGGCGCCCAGCCCGCTGGCTTCCATCCTGGTGAGGGCAGCCGGTAACCGAAGGCGCCCCCCATCATGAATAGGAAATAGATCGCCCCCAGCGCCAGAAAGGTCTGCCACACGCCAGCCGAGGACGCAGTTTTGAAGTTCTGGATCAGCAGATTGGCGAGCGGCGCACCGATCATGGCCCCGCCGCCAAAACCCATGATCGCCATTCCCGTCGCCATGCCACGGTGGTCGGGAAACCACTTGATCAGCGTCGAGACCGGAGAGATGTATCCGAGCCCGAGGCCCACGCCGCCAATCACGCCAGAGCCGAGCCACATCAGCCAAAGCTGATGCTCGATAATGCCGATGGCGGAGACGACGAAGCCGCCGCTCCAGCAAATGGCGGCAACGAATCCGGCCTTGCGCGGGCCTGCACGTTCCAACCAGCCTCCCCAGGTGGCGGCTGAAATTCCCAGGACGACGAAGAATAGTGTGTACATCCAGCCAAGGTCGGAAACACGCCAGTCGCAAGTGGTGGTGAACAGCGCCTGTGCCAGAGACATGTCACGACATTGACGCCCAAGAACCTTCGACAGAGGCAGCCAGAAAACGCTGAAGCCATAGGCCATGCCGATGCAGAGATGGATCGCGAGCGCCGCCGGCGGCACGAGCCAGCGATTGAATCCCGGCTGTGCGATGATCCGGCTCCGGTCAAGCAAACCAGCTTGCGTGGCGTAGGGCCCTCGACCTGCGTCGATTGCGGTCATGTTCGTTGTCCCGGCGTTTTCCCGGGTTTATTGAGGTTCCATACGGGAACACTGTCAAGCCATGAATTCCGGCATGAGGGCCGGGCTGCAGGGCAGGGTCGATCGATGCGGAGGCGTCAGTTCCGCACGTATTTGTACACGGCCTTCGCCGGGACCGCGGCGGCGTAAATATTGCCGTGTGAATCAGCGGCGACGCCCTCCGGCGGGGGAAGCCTGGGATCGCTCACCGGCGGAGGTGGAATGTAGTAATCCACCTTGCCGGTCCTCGCACTGCCTATGCGTATGCCGCGTTTGCAGCCCGGATTATTCGTGTCCTTTCCCGGAGCTTCTTCCGATTCCGAATCGGAGACGTAAAGCACATCATTTCGGTCGATAAAAATTCCACTTGGACGTCCAAACTGCTTCCAGGCTGCAATGAAGTTGCCTTCCTGATCGAAAATCGCGATTTGGCTGTTACTGCGATCGGCAACGAATAACCGGCCCAGCGAATTGAAAGCGAGGACATGAGGCCCCCTTAACTCCCCGTCGTCCGAACCGAGATGCCCGAAGGCTTTGACGAATTTGCCGCTGCGGTCGAACTTCAGGATTTCGCGAATTGCCGAATGTCGGAGCATGGCCCTCGGAGACGAAGATGTCGCCATTGGCCGCAAAAGCAATACCAGTTGGCCGGTCGAACACATCCGTTCCCGTGCCGCCCTGACCGGCCTTTCCAAGGGTCAACAGCAATTTTCCCTCGGACGAAAACTTGAAAACCTGATTGCCCTTGCCGTTTCGCGAATCCCCGTCAATCGCCCAGATATTCCCTTCTGGATCAGGTTTGACGGTGTGGGGGAATGCAAAGAGCCCGGCGCCGAAATTCTGCAGGACCTTGCCACTTGCCGACAATTCCCAGATAGGAGCATTGCTCGAATTGAGGCAACCTTTATCCTCGCAGCGATCCATCACCCAGACATTGTCCTTCGTATCCACGAAGACATTGTTGGTGGGAGCCCATGCACGCGGCATATGTGCCCAATCGTTCACGAGATGATAGGGGTTTGGTGCGTCGTTGACACAGGGGGAGCTTTGCGCCGCGTTCGCATCTCCCAAACAGCCCGTGCCAAGAAACGCGACCGCCAAAACCGGCAATGCCGCACGCATGTTTACCTCCTGACGAAAAAATGGCGCCCGTTCGTGACGGGCGCCCGCCCGGTGAAAACCGGTTCTATTTCGCGTATTTCTTGATGTCCTGCATCTGTACTGCGGCAGCGTAGATGTTGCCATGGGAGTCGACGGTGATGCCTTCGGGCGGAGGTGTTTTCTCGTTCGTGCCCTCGGGCGGCGGAATGTAATACATGACCTTCCCGTCCTTCACGCTGCCAATACGGATACCCATTTTGCAGCCGGGGTTCGTTTTGTCGTCGGATTGCGAGTCCGCGACATAGATCATGTCATTCTTGTCGACATAGACGCCGCTGGGACGCCCAAACTGTTTCCAGCTCGCGAGCAATTTTCCGTTCTTGTCGTAAACATTGATCCTGTTGGCCGTCCGGTCTGCGACATAGATGTGATCCTGTCGATCAACGGATACCGCGTGGGGTTCGGTCAGTTGTCCGTCGCCCGTTCCATGCGAAGCGAAGCTGCGCAGAAACTTGCCATCCTTGCTGTAGATATTGACGCGCGACTTGTTCAGCTTCGAACCATGTCCCTCGATGATCACGATCTCGCCGGTGGAGAGCTCTGCCACGCCTGTCGGTTGATTGAATTCATCATTGCCCATGCCAGGCTGACCGGGCTTTCCCAGCTTGAGGAGAACTTTTCCGTCGGGCGAGAACTTGATCACCTGCATGCCCTTGCCGTCCTTGGCCTGAAAATCGGCAGCCCAGACATTGCCGTCTTTGTCGACTGCAATGCCGTGCGCGCTGACGAATTCGCCGGCGCCGAAGTTCTTCATGGTCTTGCCGTCTGACCCGAGTTCGAATATCGGCGCCATATTCGATTCCGAACATCCCTTTGCGCCGCAACGGTCGAAGGCCCAAATATTATCATGCGAATCAACAGTGACCGCGTTCACCGGCCCCCATGGGCGAGGCGTTTGGGCCCAGTTGCCAACCAAATGATACGGGTTGGGTGCTTCATTAGCGCAAGGATAGCTCGCCTGCGCGCGGGCTTCGGCCGTTACCGCAACGGATGCCAATAAAGCCAGCGCAATCTTCGTCGATCCCGAATGCATGTTTTCCTCCCGGTGCTCGGTCGGGCGCAACTTACACCACTGGCGGAAATTCGTACACGCTGCACCGTGATCAACATCGCCACCCGGTTGCGCTCAGGCTTCGGCCGGAACCGTTCCCTAAAATGCTTTGCAATGAGCGACTTAGGGTTTTCCCTTGTTGACCTAGCAGCACAGGTTTGGCAGGGTGGCGATCGCGCAGGCTGGTTGCGTTCTTCGCTTGCCGTGCGGGGGCAAATTCATGATCAAATCTGAACTGGTAACACGACTGGCGGAGCGCTATCCCAATCTTTACCATCGGGACGTAGAGCGTATTGTCTCGACGGTGCTTGATGAAATCGCAGCGGCTCTTGCGAGTGGCGACCGCGTAGAGCTTCGCGGTTTCGGTGCATTTTCGGTTAAAGTGCGGCCGGCCCGGCAGGGGCGTAATCCCCGCACCGGCGAGGCTGTTGCGGTGGGGGAAAAGCGTGTGCCGTTTTTCCGCACCGGCAAAGAGCTTCGGGAACGCCTGAACAACGGCGACGACGCTGAATAGTTGATCGGGACACCTCTACGCTCCAGCGGTTTTGAAACCGCTCGATCTTCTGCACATGCTCGCATTTGACCCTCGGTCCTGCCCCGGCTGACGCACAGGATTTCCCTTTCGGGAGTCCGGGATTTCGGCGATAAGCCGCCCATGACTGTGCGCGTGAAAATCTGCGGAATTAGCAGCGTCGAGGCGGCCAATGCTGCCATAGCGGCGGGCGCGGATTTTGCAGGACTGGTCTTTTTCCCTCCCAGCCCCCGCCATGTCTCTTTCGATCAGGCGCGGCATCTGGCCGGAATCCTGCGCGGCAAAGCTCAGGTGGTGTCCCTGCTTGTGGATCCGGATGATGCGCTGATCGGGCAGGTGATGGCGCAGATTGCGCCGGACATCATCCAGCTTCATGGCGAAGAAATGCCGGCGCGGGTCGCGGCAATTGCCCGGATTTCACGCCGGCCGATCATGAAAGCGCTCGCGGTGTCCATTCCGGGCGACGTTCGCCGCGCGCATGGCTACCAGGAAGTAGCGGATTATCTGCTGTTCGATTCAAGGCCTGCACCGCAGGTGGAGCGGCCAGGAGGGGTGGGTCTGGCATTTGACTGGCGAATACTTACCGGTTTTCGGCTCGATCGGCCCTGGGGCATAGCGGGTGGATTGAATTCCGAGAATGTCGCGCGCGCGATTGCCATTGCAAAGCCGTCATTTGTAGATGCGTCGTCCGGCCTCGAGGATGCGCCGGGGCGCAAGAGCCGCGACAGGATTTTCGCGTTCATCAGCGCCGCGCGAGGCGCTGTGACTGCGCCTGAAACTGCGGACCCGCTGGCGTGAGAGCCACCCCGAACAGCTTCCGCGCGGGTCCCGACACTTCCGGGCATTTTGGGTCATTCGGCGGGCGCTACGTCGCCGAAACTTTGATGCCGCTGTTGCTCGATCTGGAGCAGGCATGGCTTTCCGCCAGAGAAGATGCGGATTTCAAATTGGAGCTTGACGGGCTGCTCGCCCATTATGTCGGGCGCCCGAGCCCGCTTTATTTCGCCGAACGCCTGACGCGTCATCTCGGCGGCGCGCAGATCTGGTTCAAACGTGAAGATCTGAATCACACCGGCGCACACAAGATCAATAACTGCATTGGGCAGGTGCTGCTGGCGCGCAGAATGGGCAAGACCCGCATCATTGCCGAAACGGGCGCGGGCCAGCATGGCGTGGCGACGGCGACCGTTGCGGCACGATTCGGATTCCCATGCGTGATTTACATGGGCGATGTCGATATGGAACGGCAGCGGCCCAATGTCTTCCGCATGAATTTGCTTGGCGCCGAGGTGCGGGGCGTCAGTTCGGGATCACGGACGCTCAAGGATGCAATGAATGAGGCGCTGCGCGACTGGGTAGCCAATGTGCACGATACTTTTTACATCATTGGCTCTGCAGCCGGACCACATCCTTATCCGGCCATGGTTCGTGATTTTCAGACCGTGATTGGCGAAGAGACGCGCGAACAGATTTTGAAGGCCGAAGGAAGGCTGCCGGATCTCCTGATTGCGTGCGTCGGTGGTGGTTCGAATGCCATCGGTCTGTTCCATCCCTTTCTGGATGAGCCGAATGTGAGAATTACCGGCGTTGAAGCGGCGGGCGAGGGCGTCGAAACGAAACATCACGCCGCGACGCTGTCCAAGGGCAGCCCGGGCGTGCTGCATGGCGCGCGTTCCTATCTGTTGCAGGACAGCGATGGACAGGTGCTGGAGGCGCATTCGATTTCGGCGGGACTGGACTATCCCGGTGTCGGTCCCGAACACTCATGGCTGAAGGAATCGGGGCGCGTGAACTATGTCTCGGTGACCGACAGCGAAGCGCTGCAGGCATTCCAGGTCACCTGCCGGCTAGAAGGGATCATTCCGGCGCTGGAATCCGCGCATGCAATCGCACAGGCAATCCGGACAGCGCCCCATATGGAGGCGGACAATATCATTGTGGTGGGTCTGTCCGGCCGGGGCGACAAGGATGTTTTCACGGTGGCAAAGGCACTGGG
This sequence comes from uncultured Alphaproteobacteria bacterium, assembly GCA_963747255.1. Classification (GTDB taxonomy): domain Bacteria; phylum Pseudomonadota; class Alphaproteobacteria; order Micropepsales; family Micropepsaceae; genus CAIYRG01. Next base: position 987,287 of record CAVVEG010000017.1, on the reverse strand, counting down.
TTACAGGTTGTGAGTGCCGCCCCGCAAAAGAAACAGCCGAGCGAGGGGCGTATCGCGGCGCGCTTTGCGGAAATGCGTGCTTTGAACCGCGCTGCATTTATTCCGTTCATCACCGCGGGTGACCCGGATGCGGAGACTTCGTTCGAAATTCTGGAAAAATTGCCCGGCGCCGGCGCTGATCTGATTGAACTGGGTATTCCGTTTTCCGATCCGATGGCCGACGGCCCCGCCATTCAGGCTTCGTCCCTGCGCGCGCTGAAATCCGGAATGACGGTGAAGGGTGTTCTTGCTCTGGTGGAGCGCTTTCGAGCTCACGACGACGTCACGCCGCTTGTGCTCATGGGATATTTTAATCCCATTCACGCCTATGGTGCGCACCATTTCCTGCTCGATGCTGCACATGCGGGCGTAGACGGGCTGATCATCGTGGATCTGTCTCCGGAGGAAGATGGTGAACTCCGTTTGGCCGCCCGCCAGAACGGCATTGATATCGTAAGGCTGGTCACGCCGACGACAACGGACGGGCGCCTTGGGACGGTTCTCGATGGCGCCGGTGGCTTTCTCTACTATGTGTCGGTGACCGGGGTCACGGGAACCAAAACCGTAGCCATCGATGATGTCGCTGCGGCCCTTGCAAGGATCCGGCGCAGATCTTCACTCCCCTGCGCTGTCGGGTTCGGCATCAGGACACCTGAGCAGGCGGCGGGGATTGCGCGTGTGGCCGACGCTGCGGTTGTGGGTTCCGCGGTCGTTCAATCTGTTTCAGAGGCCGGTATGACGGGCCGGCAGAACGGTGGAACTGTCGAACATGTTCTGGGATTATGCCGCTCTCTTGCTGAGGCCGTTCACACTGCGCGTGGAATCATCGCAGTTTAGAAACTATCATCCGGTTTGGCTGTCAAGCGTGTTACAAATTTGATATGAACTGGATCACCAATTTCGTCCGGCCAAGGATCAAGGGCCTGATCGGCGCGAAGTCGACGTCGCCGGATACGCTTTGGCGCAAATGTCCCGGTTGTGGTGAAATGATTTTTCACCGTGATCTCGCGACTTCACAAAACGTCTGTCCGCAATGCGGCCACCATATGCGGATTGGAGCCAATGAGCGCTTTGCCGCCCTGTTCGATGATGGAACGCATGAGCGTCTGCCTGTGCCCGAGGTGCCGCAGGATCCGCTGCGCTTCCGGGATGACAAACGCTATACCGACCGCTTGAAGGAGAATCGGGCAAAAACGGGTCAACCTGATGCGCTGATCGCCGCCAGAGGGACGATCGGCGGAGTACCCGTAATTCTGGCGGCACAGAATTTTGGGTTCATGGGCGGATCCCTCGGTCTTGCAACCGGGGCCGCTTTTGTTGCGGCCGCACGGATTGCGGTTGCGGAAAACCGCGGCTTTGTGCTGATCGTTTCTTCGGGCGGCGCACGCATGCAGGAGGGAATTCTTTCCCTGATGCAGATGCCGCGCACGACAATCGGCGTGGAGATGCTGAAGGAAGCGCATCTTCCCTATATTGTGGTATTGACCGATCCCACGACGGGCGGCGTTTCGGCCTCTTACGCGATGCTGGGGGACGTGCAGATTGCAGAACCGGGTGCGTTGATCGGATTTTCCGGTCCACGGGTTATTGAGCAGACGATCCGGGAACGCTTGCCCGAAGGATTTCAACGCGCCGAATATCTGCTTGAGCACGGAATGATCGATATGATCGTGCGCCGGCAGGAATTGAAGCCGATCATTGCGCAGCTGCTTCATCTGCTGATGAAAAAGCGCACGCCGGAAAGCTCCGCGACGTCTCATTTGACTGCGCCAGACAGGCAGGTCCCCCGCGCATGACGGACATGTCCGTCCGCAGCGACGCCATCCTGAACAGGCTGCTTGCGCTTCACCCGAAGCGGATCGACCTTGTGCTCGATCGCATCGAAAATCTGCTCGTGCTCCTTGGCCACCCCGAGCGCCGCTTGCCGCCGGTAATTCACGTTGCCGGCACGAATGGAAAAGGTTCGGTCTGCGCTTTCCTGCGTGCCATGCTCGAAGGTTCCGGTTACAGCGTTCATGTGTATACATCTCCACATCTGGTGCACTTTCACGAACGCATACGACTTGCCGGCGAGTTGATCTCAGAGGGGGAACTCGCTGCCACCCTCGAAGAATGCGAGCTGGCAAATAATGGCGCGCCAATAACCTTTTTCGAGATCACGACGGCGGCAGCATTTCTTGCTTTCTCCCGCCACCGTGCCGACGCTGTGGTGCTGGAAGTGGGTCTCGGCGGGCGCTTTGACGCCACCAATGTGGTTGACCCGATTGCCGCCTGCATCACGCCGGTGGCGCTGGATCATCAGGAGTTCCTTGGTGATTCGCTTGCAGCCATCGCGACCGAGAAAGCCGGTATCATCAAACGGGGCCGGCAAGCGATTCTGGGTCCACAGGATGATGAGGCCAGGGCCGTGCTGATGCGCCGGGCCGATCAGCTTGGCGCGCCCCTATACGTCTTCGGCGAAGATTATTCCGGCTACACGGAGCACGGACGTTTTGTTTATCAGGACACGGATGGGCTGCTGGATCTACCTTTGCCGAAACTGCAGGGACGCCACCAGATCGCCAATGCCGCGACGGCAATCGCAGTATTGCGCCGCGTCGGGGGCCGCTTCGCACGCGAAAGCGGCATCGAATGGGGACTGAAAAACGTCGAATGGCCGGCGAGACTACAGAGATTAACGCGCGGACCCTTGCTCGATGCTGCGCCCGAGGGTGCGGAAGTCTGGCTGGATGGGGGCCATAATCCGCATGGGGGCGCGGTGGTCGCCCAGGCCATGGCCGATTTCGAGGAGCGCGCGCCCAAGCCGCTCTACCTGATCTGCGGCATGCTGAAAACCAAGGATGCCGTCGGCTATCTGCTACCCTTCCGTGGACTCGCCAAACACGTCACGACAATCGCCATTGCGGGCGAGGCGGCCAGTCTCGGAGCCGGAGCGCTTTACGACGCAGCGCGCTCTGCGGGGATGGAAGCTTCCCCTGCCGATGATCTGCTGGATGCCATGATGCAAGTATCCGCGTGGTCACGTGCCCGCGAAGGCGAAGGACCGCCGCGTATTCTTGTCTGTGGATCGCTCTACCTCGCCGGCCAGGTGCTGAGAGACAACAGCTGAATTTGCCATCCTGAACCTAGATGGAGGCGTCGATCCACTCTTTGATCTTGGTCTTGGGCAGAGCACCGATCTTGGTGGCCGCAACCTGACCATTCCGGAAAATCATGAGCGTGGGAATTCCGCGCACGCCATAGCGCGTCGGGGTTTGCGGATTTTCGTCGATATTCATCTTCGCAACTGTGATCTTGCCATCATATTCGCTGGCAAGTTCCTCGAGCGAGGGTGCGATCATGCGGCAGGGGCCGCACCACTCAGCCCAGAAGTCCACCACCACCGGCGTCTTGGAATCAAGAACGTCGGACTGAAAACTCTGATCGGAGACGGTTTTCTGAGCCATAAATGCCTCTGTATTATCCTTGGAGGAATGTAGGAACGCGATTACTTGCGGTCAAGTTGCGCTCACGTCGCAGATATTGAGGTGCTGTTTGCGGCAAGAATGTGCATTTCACGATCGAGCAATTCAGCGGGAAGAAACATCAGCCTTGCCGTTTCGGTCCAGATCAGGGCGCAGGCCACGGTTCTCCCGGGATAGATTTTCTCCAGAGCGCTGCGGTAAAGCGCCATTTGCACAATATATGCCCGTGGTACCTCCTCAGCCGATACGGGTGTCCGGCGATTGGTTTTGTAGTCCGCGATCAGCACGGAATCCCCGGTGACAACCAGGCGATCGATTTGACCGCTGATCTGTGCGCCGCCAAGTTCCGGCAAGCGGGCGGTGACTGAGACTTCCGCTCTGCTGCTGCTGCCGAACAGGGCTTTGAATTGTCCGTCATCCAGGATTTTTTGCGCGTCGCCAATCAGGGATTGCGCCTCGCTCCCCGCAACGCCCCGCCGGTTCAGAAATTCGCGTCCAGCGGTCTCGCGGTCCTTTCGGCCGATCTTGGGGAGCATTGCCAACAAAGCGTGAAGCAGCAGCCCGCGACGGTAGCGCTGTCGGGCGCCGGCAACGGGGGAGATCGCGGGTGCTTCGTCCGCTCCCGGAATGCGCGAAGGGTGCAGCAGGGGCTCAAGCCGTTCCGGTTTGGCAGGCTGCCGCAAGAACGCCGGCAGATCCGTGCCGGATGCCGGCTCAAAAATCTGCCTCCGCGTTGCAATCGGCGATCCGATAACCATGACATTTTCGCCATCGATCTCCTCAGGTGTGCCGAGATTCCGTCCGGCGGAATCGAGCAGGGCGTACCAGGAATCGCGAGGTGGCTCCCTGCGATTTCCTGCCTGATAGCCGCACACGACCAGCATATCGCGCGCGCGCGTCGCTGCGACATAGAGCAGGCGGCGGTATTCGCGCATTTCACGTTCGTGAGCCGCCGCTTTGGCGTCGGCAACAGGCTGGGTTTCGAGACGTTTCGGCACGCCAAAAAAAGCGCACTCATCCGTGTACAGGATGTTACCGCGCCGGTCATGGTCGGGCGTCTGAAAGGTATCCGGCAATACGACGACCATCGATTCCAGTCCTTTTGCGCCGTGCACCGTCATGACGCGGACCGCGCCACCACCCTGTTCCATGTCGCGTTTCACATCTGCGCCGCCCTGGGAGAACCAGCTCAGAAATGTCTGAAGCGATGGCGAATGGGAGCTTTCGTGGACAAGTGCGAGGGCGAGAAATTCGTCGATCGCATCGTCGGTTTCGAGTCCAAGCCGCGCAACCAGCCGCCCGCGCACACCGCGGTTCAGAATTCGCGAATAAAATTCGAAAGGCGGCATCATGTCCGAATCCGAAAGAACCCGGCTGAGAACGGTATGAGCCTCGGCGAAAACCGGACGCTCCCCGGCACGCGCCCCAAGCTCAGCCCAGAGCTTCCCGATCCGCGGCTGAGCCAGCTCGTAGAGGTCTGATTCGCTGAAGCCAATCACCGGGGATTTCAGCAACGCTGCGAGATTTAAATCGTCTTCCGGAAGAAGCGCAAAATTTCCCAACGCCAGAAGATCCATGATCGCGATCTGCTCCGTCAGAACCATGCGATCCGCACCCGCCACCGGGATACGGCGATCGAGCAATTCGCGAATCATTGCTTCCGCGAATGCGTTCCGGCGGCGGACCAGGATCATGACGTCACCAGCAGTGATCGGCCGTCCGCTGCCGGGCAGCGAAGCCCCGCTTTGGAGCCAACCGGCAATCCGATCCGCAATGCGTGACGCGAGCACGCTGTGCGCGCCGTGAACAGGCGCATCCACGGGAGCCAGAGGGTCGAATTCCTTCCGTTCCGCCGACGGGATCCATGGCCAAATTTCAACCCGTCCGATTTCCCTGCGATCGGCGTCGTGATGGATTGGATCAGAGACTGTGCTCAGTCCGTCGCGCGCCGCAGGAGTTGAGAAGACGGAGTCGACGAAAGCAAGAATTGACTGAGCGCTCCGCCGGGAGATGGCCGGACGAAAATCGACAAATGGCAGATTCGCCCCTGTCGCCCTACCGCCGAAGAAATCGCGATATTCGCCAAACGCCGCCGGTTCTGCACCCTGGAAGCTGAAAATCGACTGCTTCTCATCGCCCACAACGAACAGGCGGCGGCAGTTTGCCTCGGATCGGACGCCATTCCCGGCGAAAAATTCTTCGGAAAGACGCGAGACAATTCGCCATTGTTCCCGGCTTGTATCCTGGCCTTCGTCGACCAGTATGTGATCTATGCCGCCGTCGAGCTTGTACAAAACCCAGGCAGCAGCATCACCATTCTCCAGAAGTCGAATTGTCACATCGATCAAATCGTCATAATCGAGCGCGGCACGTGCTCGCTTTGCCTGCTGATACCCGTCAAGCACTCCGAACGCCACGCGCAAAAGCGCCTCGGTCAGCGATGCGGTCGCAATTCTGCGCAGCCGGTCATCAATCGCCGCGACGCTCGCCTGCAAATTGTCGAGATAAAACGCAAGCGCCGGATTCTCAGACTGCAACTGGTTGCTTACGAGTTTGTGACGGAGGGTGTTTGCCGTCGTGAAGAACGCGTCTCTGAGCAGTTCATAGTTCTCCGGGCCCATCTCCGAACCGGCGAGCGAACCAAACCGGGCCGCGAGTTCCTGGTCGTTTTTCGAGCCCGCGCCGAGCCATTTCGCCAATTTCAGGAAATTGGATTTTTCGGTCGAGAGCCGCGCAACAAATTCCGAAAGCACCCCCTGTTCTGAACTGCATCCGGTGACATCGAGGGTCTTCCGGAGATGCCGGAAAAATCTTTCCGGGTCATCTCCGTGCTGCGTGAGCAACTGTTGCAGCTTGCCGCGATCCGCGATCGCAGACGCAAGTATCTCGGCGAATCGGGTGTCGTTTGCCCGTGCGGCGAGAATTGGGACGGCATTTGCGAGCCCGGTATCCCCCGTCGCCGACTTTTCCAAAACGAGGCGTCGCGCCTGATCCAGCAGTTCGCTCGCGTCTCGCTCGTCCAGGACGGAGAAGCGGGCAGGAACCCCGGCCTCCACCGGAAAGCGCGCGAGGAGATGCTGACAAAAGGCATGGATGGTCTGAATCTTGAGCCCTCCCGGGGTCTCGAGAGCCTGCGCGAACAGGCGCCGGGCATGCCTGAGATCGCTGCATTCCGCAGGGCCCGCACCGATTTCGGCGAGTTGTGCAAGCAATCTGTCGTCCGGCAACAAAGCCCAATTTCCTAGCCGATCGAACAAACGGCTGGACATTTCAGCGGCCGCAGCCTTGGTGTAAGTCAGGCAAAGAATGCGCGATACGTCCGCTCCGTGCAGCAGCAGGCGCGTAACGCGGTCGGTCAGCAGGCGCGTTTTGCCCGAGCCTGCATTCGCTGAGACCCACGCGAAATTCCGCGGATCGGTGGCATCGGCTGGTCCGACGGTCACGGTTCATCCTCGTCGGCGAGCCACCATTCGGCGACGCGGGCCAGATGATCATAATCGCCTGCATCGCGCATCCGGTAGGGCGCCACCCGCGAACGATACGGCTCAGCCGGATTTTCGTAGCGCTGCACCAATTGGCAAAGCAGGCGCCCGGCCTCCGCTGCGCTGACGTTCGCGTCCAGGTCTGCGGCGAGTTCCCGTCCGGGCGGATCTGCGCCGGTGAGCTGAACATGCACAAGATTGGAAAGGGCGGAAACTCTGATCTCCGGAAACGCGCCGTCCAGCAACATTGCACCTTCCAGCGGCAATTGCGGAGTGAGCAACTGCTGGATCTGGCGGTTCGATGGCGCGCGGCCGGTTTTGTAGTCGATAATCGCCGCGTGCCCGCCCGCGAAAACATCAATGCGATCGGCGCGACCGCGCAATTCGAATCCGAATTCGGACCGGATTTTCCAGACGCCCCGGATCTCGACGAAGCTTCGCTCGATGTTCTGCCGGCGTCCGGATTCGTAGGCGATGAACCAGCGTGCAGCACGTTCAAACCGGGGCATCCAGAGCGCAAGCGCCGATGGATCCGCTCCGGTCTCGACGAATGCCTGGCGGCCCATCCGCAAAAATTCATCCAGCGCATCGTGGGGCAGCGTGCCGGGAAACGAAATCAGGAAGCGCTCCATGGCGCGATGTATCGCACTGCCCCGTTCCGCAGGCCCGGGCTCCTGATCGACTGTGTCCAGCGGACGCAGGCGCAGCACGTGCTTCGCATAAATCGCATATGGATCGCGTATCCAGGTCTCGATTTCCGTGACGGACAAAGAGCGAGGGCGGACGGCAGCGGGTGGGGCAGGGGCCGGGCGCGTCGCCCGTTTCACGGGATCGGACCTGTCAAGTTGATTAGCCCATTTGATCAGATCGCTGCGCGCGTTCAGCATGGTCTCCACACCCATCCCGCTCGCAAGTTGCTTCAGGCGGAGCAGCCAGCGGGAAGGAACGGTGGGGCTTCCGTTTTGCTTTTGTGATCGCGTGAGCAGCACCGTTCGCGAAGCAGCCAGAGATGCAAAATCATGCGCCGCGAGTCCGATCCGGCGCTCCGGCGAATCAAGCCCCAGCGCGTGACGCATCGGCCTCGAAAGCCAGGGATCGGTCGCAGTCTGCGCGGGCCATTTGCCTTCATTGAGGCTGCCGAGAATGATCAGATCGAAATCGAGAAGGCGCGCTTCAAGCGGCCCCAGAATTGCCAGCCGGGGATGCAGATTATAGTTTGGCCGAACCGCACGAAGCTGTGCAAGTTCGCGGAATACATCTGCGTAATGGCCTGCAGGATGGAGCGGTATGCCCGCGCCGTCGCGGCAAAGTTCACTCATCAACGCAGCGGCTGCTTCACCGGCCGGCTGACCCCAAAGGCGCTCGGCACCCGTTTTGGTCGGCGTGGTGGCGAGTGCCTCCGCAGCAGCAGCATGCAGCTGCGCCAGTTCCCCAAGATCCGCGTCGGGGCGCCGCATCGCATCTGCCATTTCGTCCAGCAGGCGTGAAATCCCGGCGAACCAAAGGAGAAGGTCAGTGGGGATTTTTTCGTTCTTCAGCCGGCGGGCGATACCCGCAAGATCCGGATCCGGGCGCAAACCCCGAAATATCGCGATTTCCAGATCACGGACCCGGCGGCGGAACTGGGCCGGTTCTGCACCTCCTGCCGCGAGCGGATGCTTCAGTAACGCGAGCAGTGGCAAGGGCGCCATCCGCTCAGCGACGGCGCGTGCGAGAAGCGCAAGAAATGTGCCCGGAACTGTGCCGGACAGGGGAATACCGGCGGAATCGTCGACAGCAATATCCCACCGGATCAACTCTGCCGCGACTCGGCGGGCGAGCGCCCGGTCCGGTGTCACCAGTGCTGCTTTGCGGCCCGGGATTTCGAGGGCTTCACGCAGCGCGCAGGCGACGACCAACGCCTCCTCTCGGGTAGTCCGGGCCTCAACCAGCGATATATTGCTCAGTGCCGCTGTGGCTTCGCCTCTCGCGGTACCAACGAATTTCAGCCAGGCATCGGTCGTCGGCGCCGGACGCAGGGCCTCGCTGATGAACCGCACCCGGTTGATACGGTTCGGATACAACTCGGGAAGGGTTGGCCACGGAACCACGTCATCGCGCGATGCACCGACATGGGCGAGAAGCCGCTTCAATCCGAATTGCGGATGGCTCGGGTCAAGCGTGCGCCAGCCGTCTTCATCAAGCGCGGTATCAAGTCCCGGAAGTACGACCGCGCCGGTGGGTAGAAAGGCGACCGCCTTGAGCAGTTCTGCGGTTGCGGGAATGGAGCCGGTCGAACCGGCGGCGATGACGGGGGTTTTCGGAGGTGCTTCAGTCAGCTTTCGCGCCAGCGCGCGGAGATTCCTTTCGCGGTTTTCTGCAGCCTCGATCGCATTCTCCGTCTCGAGCAATTTCGGCCACTGCACCGCAATGATATTCAGAAATGAGACGACTTCGTTCCAATGCGCTGCGAGGTCCGCCGGCGCAAGTTCGAGCAGACGTGACAGGTCCGCGGAATGCGTGATCGCCTCATCCAGAAATGCGCCAAGTTCGCCCGCGGAATTGACTGCGTGGTGGAGCGGAACGGGAACACCACGAGCCGCGCCCCAGTGCTGTACCAATGTCGCAAGCAGGAACCGGCGCCTGAGCCCCGGAATGACCGGCAGAGAATCCGCACTCTCGGGCAGATCGCTTCCGTCGGGGTCGTCATCATCCACATCGGCAAGTGCCACGATCCGCGGAAGCAGGGCCGCGCCCCGGATTGTCTCTGCAAAAGATTCGCGCAGAGCGCGCGCCGCTCGGCGTGTTGGGACGAAAATCAGCGTATCGGCAAGTTCCAGCGGCCCGCCACCGGCACGATCGACCAGACCTGCGCATAACGCACGTGCAAACGGAATACCGGACGGTACCGTAAAAAGACGCGGCTGCACGCCGGCGGCGGTCACGGCGCGCGCGAGAGATCCTGAAGGAATTCTTCCGCTTCCTCCAGCCCTTCCGGCGTGCCAACGTGAATCCAGACGCCGTCGAGCCGCACGCCCCAAAGCCGTCCGGCTTCAAGCGATTTGTCCCACTGACGGTTGATGGAAAATCTCCCATGGGGCGCCCCGTCGAACAGACTCGCCTGAACGATTTGGACACCCGTCCAAACGAAGGGCGCGATGTTCATTTCCGGCCGCCGCTTGAGCTGCCCCCACGCGTCCATCTCGAAATCGCCACGTCCGTCATAGCCAATCGCGGTGGCGCACGGCGCGAGCAGCATCAGCGCGTCCATGGTGTCCGGATTCCAGCGCGACTGCATGCGTGCAAGCGAGGAACCCATTCCCTCAACCCACAGCGAATCGGAATTGTACGTGAAGAACGGTTCGTTCTCGAACAGGGGCAATGCCTTTGCCACGCCCGCGCCAGTGTCGAGCAGCGCGTCGGTCTCGTCGGATACTACGATTTGCACGCCCTGCAGCCCGGGGCGGCGTCTGTCCAGGTGCTCGATCAGCTGCTCCGACCTGTAATGCACATTGACCACGATAAAATCCACGCCGCCTGCGGCAAGCCGGTCGATCGCATGGTCGATCAGTGGTTTTCCGCCCAGTTTGATCAGCGGTTTGGGCGTTTCGCGCGTGAGCGGCGCCATCCGGGTGCCAAGTCCGGCCGCCAGGATCATCGCCCGCCGGAGTTTCTTCACGCCGGATTCGTCCCGATATTGCGCGCTTCACGGGGAAGCGCATCGTCATACCATTTCTTCAGCGGCGCGAGAACTTCATGCCGCAGATCATTTTCAAGATAGCGCCACACACGCGGAATATGATTGAGGTAGCGCGGCTTTGCGTCACGTGTGGCGAGCCGGCCAAAAATTCCTGCGATCTTTACATTGCGCTGAGCCGCTAATACGGCTGCGGCGGCCCGGAAACGCTCACGATCCCCGGCACTCCCTGTACACCGGCTTCGCGCCAGATAACGCTTTGTCATTGCTTCGCTCAATTCCGGAGAGACGTCGCGTCTGGCATCCTCCAGCAGCGAAATGACGTCATAGGCCGGCGATCCGGCCACAGCGTCCTGAAAATCGATGATGCCGATCCGGTCGAGACCGGAGAGCGATCCGCGCCACAATAAATTCTGGGCGTGATAGTCGCGATGGACGAATACCGACGGTCCATCGGCGAGATTCCCCAGCACTCTTTTCCACAACGCCCGGTGCTCCTGCGTTTCGCATTCGCCCGGATGCCGCCCAACGGCAAGCGGAAAAAACCATTCCGTCAGCAGATCGATTTCGGCAAGCATCGCGGCTTCGTCATAGACGAACAACGGCTTCTCCGGAGAGAGGCTTGCGGGCGCCGGCAACTCATGCAGCGTAACCAGAGCGTCTATCGCCGTTTCATAGAGTGCGTGCTCGCCGCCGTCGCGTTCAATAATATCCGTATAAAGATCAGTGCCCAGGTCTTCGATCAGGAGAAATCCATGGGCGGCGTCGGCGGCATAGATGTCGGGCGACTTCAGTCCACAGTGCCGCAGATAACCGGCCGCTGCGACAAAACGCCCGCAATCGGCGCCGGCCAGCCGCGCAATCGCGTTGTATCCCAGGGCTCGCCGTTCGTCCGGTGTTGCCGTCGGAGGCGCAGTGGCCGTTTCCACATTCTGTGGCTGGTCCATCAACATTGCAGTGTGAGCGCCAAGATGAAGCCGGATGTAACGCCGCGTGGACGCATCCCCGGGCAGCGGACGCTGCTCCGCCCGGGCCCAGCCCGCTGCAGCGAGGAAGTCCACCATCAGATCCTGCCGGGAACGCATGGCGTTCATTGCCAGTCCCTTGCAAACAATCGGCCCCAGCGCCCCGGGCCCGAGAGACTTATCATTCGGCATGATTCGCCTGCCGGAAACATCGAAATTCGCAATGCACCCTCCAGGAGACGGGCTGAAAGGCCATTTTCCGGCCATTCGACAAGCACCGCCCCGTCTTCCAAAGCTTCGTCGAGGCCGAGCTCGGCCGCTTCGCGCGCACTGCTCAGGCGATACAGATCGAAATGGTACACGGCAAGGGCTCGCGTCTGATAGCGTTGCACAAGCGTGAATGTCGGGCTCGGCACCGCTTCCGCGACGCCCAGGGACCGCAAGATCGCCCGGGCCAATGTCGTTTTGCCTGCACCAAGATCGCCGAAAAGCGCAACCAGATCGCCGGGCTCCAGGCCCTTCGCGATATTCGCCCCCAGTTTCTCCGTCGCGGGCTCACCGGCAAGCACAAAGCTGGTCTCGAATTCCAACACGCAGCTTTTGTAGCTTGCCGACAACCTGCGCTCAACGCGCCAAAGCGGGCTGCGGCGCAATTGTTCGATTGCCCGAAAAATGGACGCATGCTAACCGCGGCGGTCCGGAAAAGGTCTTGGATCCAGCAATGCGTTTCGTCATCATCGGTGCGGGGCAGGCCGCAGCGCAGGCGGTTGCGACCCTGGCTTCCGAAAGATTCGGCGGCGACCTGACCGTAATCGGCGACGAACCTTATCCGCCTTACCAGCGGCCCCCCTTGTCCAAAGCCTATATGGCCGGCGATTTCGTCCGGGAGCGGCTTTTCCTGAAGCCGGACACCTTTTACGCCGAGAGCAATTGCGTTTTGCGGCTGGGCCAGACGGCGACGATGATCGATCGCGCCGCAAAGTCGGTGCAGCTCTCGGACGGCGACGCGATTCCCTATGACCGCCTGCTGCTCGCCACCGGTGCGCGTGTCCGAAAATTGCCGGTGCCCGGCGCGGGCCTTCCCGGGGTCCATTACCTGCGCGGCATTGACGACTCGGATGCGCTTCGCAGGAATCTGATTCCGGGGGCAAGGCTTGCTGTCGTGGGTGGAGGTTATATCGGTTTGGAGGTCGCAGCCGTCGCTCGTAAACACGGGCTTGAGGTGAGCGTCATTGAAGCTGCAGACAGACTGATGGTGCGCTCGGCCTCTCCGCAAATCTCAGCTTTTTACCGCGAGCTGCACGAAAGCCAGGGCGTGCGGTTGCGTCTCAACGCAACGGCCCTGGCTTACGAAGGAGTGTCCCGTGTAGAGGCAGTCAGCACCAGCGGGGGGCGCGTTGCAGCCGATTTCGTGATTGCGGGGATAGGAGTTGTACCCAATTGTGAATTGGCGCTTAAGGCCGGAATTCTCTGTGACAACGGCATTGCGGTTGACGAATTCGGCGCAACCTCCGATCCCGAAATCTTCGCCGCGGGCGATTGTACCAGCCATCCTGCCTTTGATGGTCATCGGGTCCGTCTCGAATCGGTGCAGAATGCGATCGATCAGGCCAGGCACGCGGCTCTGGCCATGCTCGGGAAGCCTGCACCATATCGCGAAGTGCCCTGGTTCTGGTCCGACCAGTACGACATCAAACTGCAGATCGCCGGACTCGTGCGCCCCGGAGACGTCTCGGTGGTCAGGGGAAGTCCGTCGATGAGGAAATTCTCGGTGTTCCACCTGCGTGGTGGTGTGGTCGTTGGGGTGGAAGCGGTGAACGCTGCGCCGGACTACATCGCCGGACGCAAATTGATCGCAAACCGGGCTCAAATTGATCCCGAACGCCTCGCCGATACCGGCGTGCCTGCGAAGCAACTGGCGTGAACACGGATGCCAAAAATAACGTACATCGAACAAAATGGCAAAGAGCGCACGGTGGAGGTGCCGGCCGGCTGGTCGGTGATGGAGGGCGCGGTGAAAAACCGTGTGCCCGGGATTGATGCGGATTGCGGTGGAGCATGTGCCTGCGCCACCTGTCATGTTTACGTCGATCCCGAGTGGATTGCGAAACTGCCGCCGCGCCAGGAAATGGAGGAGCAGATGCTGGATTTCGCTCAGGATGTGAAACCCAACAGCCGCTTGTCCTGCCAGCTCAAAGTCACACCCGCGCTGGACGGCCTGATTGTCCGCACGCCAAAAACCCAGCACTGACGGAAAATTCTTCAGTCTTGCGCACGCTTTGGGACGGCAGGACAATGTCTGCTGCGGCGACGTAGGGTGTTCCGGCCATGCATAAAATCTTAATTCCGGATGCAGTCACGGATCAGGTGGTGCGGGCGCGCGGACGAAAGCATGTGTTCGAGGAATTTGATCCCGCGAAGGCTGCACTGCTCGTGATCGATATGCAGAACGGCTTCATGATGGAGGAAGTCGGACACAGCGTTTGTACGATGGCGCGCGACATCGTGCCGAATATCAACCGGCTCGCCGAAGCTGCCCGGCGCACCGGCGGGACGGTGGTCTGGATTCAGAATGCGGCGACTGAAGAAACCCTTCAGAGTTGGTCCATTCGCCTTGAAATGGATGGGCTGGAGCGCACGCGGAAGCGACTCGAATCCATGACCCCGGGATCGAAAGGGTATGAAATCTGGGCCGGTTTGCATCCGCAGACTGATGATCTTTTCGTGCAAAAGACCCGATTTTCCGCCTTTATCCAAGGTTCCTCCAGCCTGGAAGCCGAGCTGAAATCACGCGGCATCGACACGGTGATCGTGACCGGAACGGTCACGAATATCTGCTGCGAATCGACGGCACGGGACGCCATGATGCGGAATTTCCGCACCATCATGGTTACGGACGCGAACGCCGCAATGAGCGACGAATTGCACAATGCTTCGCTGATCGCGTTCTATGTGCGGTTTGGCGATATCATGTCGAGCGAACATCTGATTAGCGTGCTGGACCGCAACTATCGCCGGACCCGACAGGCAGCCGCAGAATGACTTAACGGGCGGTGTGCAGGCCCGCAACCGCCCTGGCGAAAGCGAACCAGGCGTCCTATTCCGGGCGCTCTGTTGTTGGATCGATCGTCTTGCGGATTTCGCTGACTTTCGACGCCGGGAAACCACTCATCTCCGCGTGCCTGCGAATCATCCCTTCATTGGCAGCCAGATAGACGCAGTAAATCTTGTCGTCCGCCACATAACTTTCGACCCATTGGATATCGGGTCCGAGCTCACGCAGCACACCGTTCGATTTTGCCGTGGCGGCGCGTAGCTGATCGCGGCTTGCCGATCCGATCTGCGGCAAATCCCTTTCAATCACGAATTTTCGCAGGCTCATCCCCGTCTGTCCTGAAAACGCACTTCAAAGCTAGTCCCGTCTGCGCGAGATTGGCAATCCCCTCCTACGGTATGGGCTGCTTTGCCGGAACCGCCCGCGGTTTGCGCGGTTCACGCTTGCGCGGAATATGGCAGGTCACGCGTGTGCCGCCGCCGATCTGCGACTCCAGCTCCACCCATCCGCCATGCAATTCGATAAACTGTTTCACCAGAGTCAGACCAATTCCGGCGCCCGCACGCGCGAGAGCTCCACCGCTGGCTGAAAATCGATCGAAAACCGATGCCATGATGTCGGGCGGCACGCCGGGGCCCGTGTCGGCGACATACAGATTGACCTCATCCGCGGAGATGCGTCCGCCCACTGTGACGGTGCCTCCGCGCGGCGTATATTTAAACGCGTTGGCGATCAGATTGAACAGCACCTGTTTCAGGCGGCGCGGATCGCCAAGAAATGGACCCTGCGACTGTTTGCAATCCAGACGGAAGCTCAAGCCGGCCTTGATGGCCCAGCTGCGCGCATGCTCGGCGATCCCGGAAAGCAGCAGATTGAGGTCGATGCTTTCGTACTCGAGTTCAACGGAATGGGACTCGAGATCGGAAAGATCAAGAACATCGTTGATCAGATCACGAAGTTGCCCGGAAGCCTTGATGACGGCATCGGCATATTCGCGTTGTTTAGCATTCAGAGCGCCCGCTGTGCCGCTTCGCAGCATCTCGGAAAAGCCCATGATGGAATTCAGTGGCGTTCGCAGTTCATAGGACATGCGGCGGACAAATTCCGATTTCATCCGGTCGCTCGCTTCCAGCGCGTCATTGCGCTCCCGCAGTGCGGTTTCGATGCGGAACCGGTCCGTTATGTCGGCGAAACTGACGAAAGTCGCCCCGTCCGGAAGGGGCGCAATACTGAGCCTGATGATCGCACCGTCCGATCGCTCCATTTCGTTCCATTCGCGACTTCGCGACGAAGCCGCGGAAGTCACGCTCGCGGTAACAAGATCCCAGATGCGGTCCCCGCCGAACCGTGCGGAGCACGCCTCCGTGAGCTGCTTGAGATGCGGCTCTCCCGATAATTCCGGAGGCTCGAATCGCCAGATGCGCGCGAACGCCAGATTGCGCAATTTCAGTTTTCCATCCGGACCGAAGACCGCAACTCCTTCCTGCAAGGTATCAAGACTCGCTTTCTGAACTTTCATCAGTGTGTTGTACGAGATCTCGAGACGAAGTTTCTCGCTGACATCCTCGAACAGGAACGCCACACCGCCCGCAGGCTGTGGCTGGGCGGTGACGCGCAGCGTCTGTCCCCCGGGTACATGCCAGCTCTGCTCCTCATGCTCACGTGTTTCGAAGACTTTCGCCTGAAGCTGCTTCCATGCGCGGAAGTCCGTCTGTTCCGGCAATTTTCGCATTTCGCGCAGCCGCTCCAGAAGATCGCCATGGCTCGGATGCGCATTGAGCCATTGGCTCTGCAGACCCCACAATTCGGTAAAGCCAGGATTGTAGAATACCAGCTTGCGGTCCGCTCCAAACACCGCCACGGCTGTCGTCATGCGCTCCAGAATGTCTGCATGGGCGGTGATATGCTGACGCAGTCGGGTCTCGGCCTCGGTCTGCCGGGTCAAATCATTTGCGGTGCCCGCAATCGCGCCGTCATCCAACGGAGACAGCGTAATGGACAAGGCGCGGCGTGTACCCGAAATCATCGCAAACCGCGTCGCTTCGATCACTCTGTTTCCGGCCTGCGCAGCGGCGGCCAGTTCGCGTTCGGACCGTTCGAATGCCATGTTTCCCGTGTAGATCGCATCTTCACTCAACCCGACGAGCGTCAGAAAGGCGCGATTGACGAAGCGCAAGGACAAATTCCTGTCGCGAATCCATGCTGGAATCGGCATTGTGTTTAATGCGCCGTGATAGTCGAGCGACTCAGGCGGTTCGGACTGCTCTTCCAGAAAAACCAACAGGCCACCGCCGGCTGGACGTCCCCTGACCGACACGGCGCGCCGCGCTGACGATCTGCAGTTGAGCGAAAATGCCGTTGCGTCCGTCTTCAAGGCTTTCAGTGCCGCATCAAGCGCGGGCGAATCGGGGCCGGCCATACAATCCTGAAACAGAATGGAGCCGTTGCCGAAGTTTATCGGTTCGGTGCCGCCCGGAATCCAGACGAGCAGCGATTCACGCCCGGCCGACAGCCATGCATCCCGCGCAGAGATCATTGCCCGGGCTTTGTCCGCAGAATTTCTCAATGACCGGCGCAGCGCCACGGCGTTGCGATGCTCGGTCATTGCCCAGACGGTCATGGCAAGAGCCACCGCGAGCGCCGCAACGACCAGAAAGATATCGGGCGAAAATCCGGCAACTGCGGCAGCAGATGCCGGTGTCGGAAACAGCAGCAGAACCGGCCCCCAAAGCAGGTACCTGGTGGCACGGCATGAATTTGCAATGCGGCACCTATCCCGGAATGCGAGGATCAGACAGCCCATAGAGCCGCACATCCCCTTCGATTCAGGGCGAAATTCGGAATACTCGTTCCCCCGCAGGGCCTCATCTCCGCTGCACCGGCAGCCGAATCGGCGAATCACCCGATGAATCTCGTTAAAAATTCGTAAACAGCCAAGTCCTGAATTTGCGAATGAGGCAATCCGCCGGCGAATAAGGGCGGATCCCGCCAGTCCTGGCAGGCTTTTCGGGATGCTGGTTGAACGAATCCCGGGTGCGACCTGTACGGACGTTTTTGTCGATACGCCCTTTTGGGCGGTCCGATCATCCGGAAGAGTCGGTGTATATCGCCGAGATTTCTTCGATCTCGGATTGCCCGCTACTACGGAATCATCGAATACCGCGGCAGCCGCGCTTTCCCCTGAGCGTAAGAAATCCTGTCGAAAAGTCGCATCCGGGATTTACTTTCCTCTTGACGAGTTACTGACCAGTAAGTATCTACCCCGTGTTACCCGTGGGTAACAGTCAATTTTCTCCTCCGGATGTCCGGAAAAAGAACATGAAAACGTCATTGTACATGCAAGTGTTTTTTTCAGGTGCTCTGGCATGTGAGCCGATCGCCGGTCCCCCGCCGGCGGCACAGAATGCCTGAGCATCCGGCCGGGGCGGAGAGTCCTCACCCTCCCAACTCCGTCCCGGTCCTTATCGTCCGGTTAATGAATTGGAGATGAGTTCCATGGTCAAAACGGAGAATCCGGGATTCCGGATCGGGCCATTGGCGGTCATCAAATCGATGGCCGCGTCGTTCCCTTACTGGTGCATGTCGGCAATGCGCATATTGACGCCTTATCTGTTCGCTATTGTTTTTGTGTTGCTTCAAGTTCCGCATGTTTATGCCGCGGCAACCTCCACCGAGGCATTCGTCCAACAGAACATCGACAGGGGCCTCGCTGTTCTGAACGACAGCCGGCTCGCACCGCAGCAGCGCGACCAGCAGTTCCGTGACTTGCTGCTCTCCGTGACTGACGTCAAACGCGTCGCGGTGTTCACTCTTGGCCAATACGCCCGGGGTGCTTCCGATGATCAGGTGAACGGCTTCATGAAGGCGTTTGGCGACTACTTTACGGCGGTTTTCCAGACGAGCCTCAATCGCAACTCGGGCGAAACCGTCGAGGTGACTGGCTCGAAAATCCGCGCTGCGGACGACGTCATCGTCAACGGGAAATTATCAGGTGGAGATTCGACGAAGGCTACACCTGTCAATATCGCGTTTCGTGTGCGCAAAAATCCCGCGGGAGCCGATGTGGTCGTTGATTTGCAGGTCGAAGGCATTTCGATGGCATTAACGGAACGGGATGAATTCGGCTCTTATCTCCAGCGGCACGGCGGAAATATCGCTTTGCTTTCGGCCGAACTCGAGACCCGCGCGAGGCGATTGCGGACGGGCGATTCTCTCGCCCAGTCGCGGAATCCGAAAGGCGCGGCCGGTTCCAATCCGGGTGAGTGAACCCCGGACTACGTCGAAAGACGTCGGTTACCCGAAATCACGAACTCCGCGAAACGGTTCTTGACGATTTTCCCGTGCCGCGCGAATGCAAATCGATAAGCCGCGTAGCCATTTCCGCAAAGCGGCATCCAGGACCGCAGTTGCCGACGCTCTGGACATTGATGCAGGCGCCTTCAAACAGCAAAAACAGTTCGTCCGCCAAACGCTCAGGCTGGACGAAACCAGCTTCACTGCAAACCCGCACCATTCGCTCCCGCTGACGCGTCTTGAATTCTTCGATGACCGCACGCGCCGGATGATTTTTTTCGGGGATTTCCACGGCAGCATTCGCCATTGGGCAGCCGCGGTCCTGCGCCGAATTGAGCTTTTTGCTGACATGCTCGATCCAGGCGCGGAGCTGTCCAAGCGAATCGCCCGGATTTCTTCGCTCGAGATCCTCGTGCAGAGACTCGCCGTATTGCGCCAGCTTCTTGAGATATTCCGCCACCAGCAGGTCTTTGGATTCAAAATGGCGGTAAAGGGTCATTTTATTTGTCTGCGCAGCGGCGGCAATCTCGTCCACGCTGACGTTCCGGATTCCACGCGAATAGAAGAGTTCACACGCGGCTTCGAGTATCCGTTCCCGTGGGGGAAGTTCGGGCGCCTTTTTTCGGGCTGCAGTTGTTCGCATTTGTCCTCTCAACTCCCGACACAGCCCGGCCCGCAAACAGCGTCGCTTAACTTGTTACTACTTGGTACCACCCAGTTTCGCTTTTGTCACCCCTCATGACGGCGAAGTGAAACGTCAGTACCGGTAGGATTCGCTCTTGAAGGGACCATCCGGCCGAACGCCGATATAGGCTGCCTGGTTTTCGGAAAGTTTTGTCAGTTTTGCGCCGATCTTCGCAAGATGGAGGCGTGCGACTTTCTCGTCGAGACTCTTCGGAAGCGTATAGACTTTCCGCTCATATTTGTCCGGATTGCAGAAGATCTCCATCTGCGCCAGCGTTTGATTGGTGAACGAGGTGGACATCACGAAACTGGGGTGACCCATAGCATTACCCAGATTTACCAGCCGTCCTTCGGACAGCAGGATGATGCGCTTGCCATCCGGGAATTCAATCTCATCGACCTGCGGTTTTACGCTGTGCCATTTGAAATTGCGCAGGGACGAGACCTGAATTTCGGAATCGAAATGACCGATATTTGCAACGATCGCCCGGTCCTTCATCCGCCGCATGTGTTCCAGCGTGATTACGTCCACATTGCCGGTGGCGGTGACAAAAATGTCAGCGCGCGCCGCGGCATCATCCATGGTGGTGACTTCGTAGCCTTCCATGGCCGCCTGTAGCGCGCAAATGGGATCGATTTCCGAAATCATTACCCGGCAGCCGGCATTGCGGAGAGATGCGGCCGATCCCTTTCCGACGTCGCCGAAACCGGCGACCATCGCGACTTTGCCGGCCATCATCACATCCGTGCCGCGCCGGATGCCGTCCACCAGACTTTCCCGGCAGCCATACAAATTGTCGAATTTCGATTTTGTCACCGAGTCGTTGACGTTGATGGCCGGAAAAAGCAGCCGTCCGTCCTTTGCCATCTGATAGAGACGGTGAACGCCTGTCGTCGTTTCCTCCGTCACGCCACGGATGTTTTGGGCCACGGTTTTGAACCAGCCGGGCTTTTCCTCCAACGTGCGCAGGATCAGCCCGAATAGAACTTCCTCCTCTTCATTTCCGGGATTGCGGAGAAACGACTTGTCGCCCGACTCAGCGCGCACGCCGAGGTGAATCATCAAAGTGGCGTCGCCACCATCATCGAGGATCATGTTGGGGGTGCCGCCGTCACTCCATTCGAAGATCCGGCGGGAAAATTCCCAATATTCGATCAATGTTTCGCCTTTGTAGGCGAAGACCGGCGTGCCGGAGGCTGCGACCGCCGCCGCCGCATGATCCTGGGTGGAATAGATGTTGCACGAGCACCAGCGAACTTCTGCGCCCAGGGCCTTCAGTGTTTCGATCAGAACCGCCGTCTGGATTGTCATATGGAGCGAGCCGGCGATCCGTGCGCCACGCAGCGGATGCCTGGGACCAAACTCTTCGCGCGTCGCCATCAGTCCTGGCATCTCGGTTTCGGCAATGGCAATTTCGCGTCGGCCCCATTCCGCCAAACCAAGGTCTTTGATGGCGTAGTCATGGTTAATCTGACTGGTCATATGTGATCCTGTTTTGCTGCCGGACAGGCGGGAAGGAACGGCTATAGCAGCCGTCTTGTTCTGCGGCAATTCAGGACATAAAGAAATGTGCATATACGAATGTTCGGTGCGCCTGCCGTCGCGCTGCCGATATTACGCGTCTTCGTTAAACCGCGCCGCGATCAGTCGCAGTAGCGCATCCATGACCAGACTTGCCTCCGGGCCTTCGGCAACAAGATCAACCGTGCTTCCCTGAGATGCACCCAGCATCATCAGTCCCATGATGGACCGCCCGGACACCACATTCTCACCCTTCATGACGGTTACTTCCGCCTGAAAGCGGGCGACGGTCTCGACGAATTTTGCCGATGCCCTCGCATGCAACCCTTTCTTGTTGATAATTGTGGCGCTGGCTTCGGATTTGCCTTCGCTCACGTTTTTGCGCCCGGACGGGATTCCAGTTCGGAAGATCCCGCACGCATATATTTGCGTCCCGATTTGATCGCCTCGTCCACGGCCTGGTCCAGCGGCGCATCGATTCTGAGGCCAATCAGCTTGATCAGACTCGGGAGATTCGCACCTGCAAGTACCTCGACTTTGTCCTTCCTGAGATGCGCGAGAGCGAGGTTGCACGGCGTGCCACCGAACATGTCGGTCACCAGGACGACGCCATCGCCGAGGTCCACAGCCTTTATTGCGGCGGTGATCTCGGAGCTTCGCAGGTCCACATCATCATTCGGGCCAATGCAAACCGTTCTGATATGGGTCTGCTGGCCAACGATGTGCTGAACGGCAGCCAGCATCTCCGTCGCCAGATTGCCGTGGGTGACAATCACAATACCAATCATCGCAAACCGGAACTGGTCAAAAAGGCGGGCAACATAGCAGCGTCCAATTCAGATAAAAGTCCCGTCGCACGGCAAAAGTGCTCCGGCAGAGATTGCAGCCGCTGCCGCCGCGATCTTCGCCGGGGTCGAGGCATCAAAGCCGCTAAGGCAAAACAGCCTTGGAGGCGCAGACAGTGCAAACGCCTGCGGCGTGTAATATTCGGCATCCGGCAATCGGTGCTCCCGACCTGCGATCAGCCTTACGCAAAGGAGAACGAGAGCCGGGCTGTAGGCAGGCAGCTTGATAATCCCGACACCGCGAATTTCCATGTGATTCTGCAGCCGTTCTGGCGCGGCGGCGAACAGACGCCCGGAATCGGAGAAGAGCTCAGTCTGATCATCCGAAACCAGCTGGCCACCCATTGCGATCAGCCGTAAAGCGACATCGGATTTGCCGCTTCCGCTATCCCCGAAAAGCAATACCGCGGCCGCCACATCCATTCCAAATGGTTCAGAGGCTTTGCCGGGAATAACGGTAGTGGCGTGTACGCGCACGCGCCTATTGGGCTCGTTCATGCTTCAAGGCGCGCCAGAGGCAGTTCGACAATGAAACGGGCTCCTATGCGCCGCCCCTCGGAATTGCGTTTGTTCTCAGCCCAGATCCGGCCCCCGTGACTTGCCACGATCTGCCGCGCGATTGCGAGCCCGAGACCCGAATTCTTCCCAAACCCGTGTTCGGCCGGGCGTTCGGTATAGAAGCGCTCGAAAATGCGTTCGATGTCCGGTTCGGGAACCCCGGGCCCGTCATCCTCCACTTCGGCGGTCACACGCCCATTGCTGATCTGCGCGGAAACCTGCACGAGTCCGCCGGGGGGACTGAATGAAATCGCATTATCGATCAGATTGCGGAATACCTGGCCGAGCCGTTCGCTCAGACCCTGAACGACCGCACGGCCTGCCGAATTCGGTAGCAAAGCGGATTTTCACGCCCCGTGGCAGGTCGAGGCCACTGTAGATATCCACGATGGTATCCAGCAGTTTCGTGATATCCACCGGCGCCGATTGACCGCGCGACAATTCGGCGTCCAATCGCGATGCATCCGAAATATCTGTGATCAGGCGGTCGATACGTTTGAGATCGTTGCGAACGACCTGCGCCAGTCGCTCACGTTTATCGACATCTTTTGTGCGTTCGAGCATTTCTACAGCGCTCTTCAGCGACGTTAGAGGGTTTTTCAGCTCATGCGCGACATCGGCCGCGAAACTTTCGATCGCATCGATCCGGTCGTAAAGTGCGCGTGTCATCGCTGAAAGCGAATCGGCGAGTTCACCAATTTCGTCGTTGCGGTCCTCGAGAGTGGGAATCGCTTCGCGGCCTCCGCGGCCACGTCTTACGCGTTCGGCTGCCGCGGCCAGCTTCACGGATTGGCGCAGCAATGAAGCCTGCCAGATAAAGGGACGAAAAAACTATCGCAACAAAACCGACGAAGAACACCTCAAACAGAGCGGTCCGTTCCGCCTTCAGAATGCCGTCGATGTCGCCCGACTCGGTGGTGAGCATCAGAACGCCGTAGATGGTCTGGAAGCGTTTGATCGGAACGGCAACCGACAATACCAGCTCGTCCTGTTCGTTAACCCGCACGCTGCTGCCTGTCTCTCCGTTCAGCGCCTGGTTCACTTCGCTGTAAACGCGCCCGTTCTGGCCGGCTTCGAAATAGGGCTCGAGATTGGCCATCGGCCGGATGCCAAGAAGGCCGTCATACAAATGCTCCGCTGAGGCTGTCATGCGCCGAAAAAACCCCAGGATCGGGTTCCCCGAATAGGGCGGGGGAAGAGTGGCCGTGCTCACCACGTTGCGGGGAAGAAGATTTCGTGTGTCGATCTGCAGCCGGCCCGAGGTGGTATAGACCCGCGCGCGGAGATCTGTGGGCGCTATCAATTGGCGCAACAGCGGTTCTGCCTGCGCCGTTTCGATCGCTGCGCAGCTCCGGATTCGCCGAATATTCCGCCAGAGCGCCGGCAATGATCAGCGCCTGATCCCGAATTCCGGGATACTCTTTCCTCGATCAACCCTGTTCGGTTGGACTGAACCCAAAGCACGCCGCCCACAAGAATCAGGAGCGCGATGGCATTGAAGAAAAGAATGCGATTTGTAAGCGAGCCGAAAAACGCCGAGCGCCCGACGCACGCGGGGAGGCCCGACCAGGCTCCGCAGTGGCGCATCAGACTGAAATTTGGTCGAAGGTTCAGGGCTGCGACCTCTCCTCAGAAACCGGCATCAGCCCTCTTTGTACCGGTAACCGACACCGTAAAGTGTTTCGATGGAATCGAAGCTGTCGTCGACTGCCTTGAACTTCTTCCGCAGTCTCTTGATGTGCGAATCGATGGTCCGGTCGTCCACATAGACCTGATCGTCATAGGCCGCATCCATCAGATTATCGCGGCTCTTCACAAAGCCGGGCCGCTGCGCCAGCGACTGCAGGATCAGGAATTCGGTTACGGTCAGGCGCACCGGTTTTCCGTCCCACATGCATTCATGGCGCAGCGGATCCAGCGTCAGCTTGCCGCGCGTCATGATCTGCTTTGCCTCGCCGGGAGACGCCGGAGCGCCCTTCTTGCCTTCGGCCCTGCGGAACACCGCCTTGACGCGTTCCAGCAGAAGCCGCTGTGAGAAGGGCTTGCGGATGTAATCGTCGGCGCCGGCATTCAGGCCCATCAATTCGTCGATTTCCTCGTCCTTCGAGGTCAGAAAAATCACCGGAATTTCCGTCGCCTGACGCAGCCGCCGCAACAACTCCATGCCATCCATCCGCGGCATTTTGATGTCCAGGATTGCCATGTCGGGCGGGTTCGCGGCAAATGCCGTCAGAGCCGAAGCTCCATCCGTGTAGCTGCGTACGTGATATCCTTCCTGCTCCAGCAGCATCGTCGATGGAAGCGAGTATGTTTTTATCGTCATCGACGAGGGCAATGGTTGCCATGGAATCGAATATCCCGAATTCCGGCTCTAATATAGAGTACCTGCGGCCGCAGATTATCAGGGTCTAATTCACCGCCGCTCAGTCCGCTGGGTCATTAATTCCGGCTCAATAGGCCGGCTCTATCCCGGCATGCCTGCCACGTCCTGCGCCGACTTCTGCCGGATCAGGAAGCGAATGAAATCCATGGCCTCCTTCGGATTGACGCTGTTGCTTGCCACTCCCAGCCGAATAGACAGTGTACACTTGGAGCGGCGCGGGCAAGGCGCCGGCCAACTGCACCCCCTTTACCGGCACGATTTCGCTGATGTTCTGGATCGCCATCTCGACCTCGCCGGAGGCAACCCGCTCGGCCGAATAGCCCGTCTCCGTCAGTTTGGTTTTTGGCGCCATCTCATCGGCGATTCCGAGCTCCTTCAGGATTTTCGCTGTCGCGATGCCGGAAGAAGCGCCGGCGGCGGGATCCATGTAGGTGACGGATCTTGCTTCAGCATGGCGGTCTTGAATTTCTCAGCTGTCGCTATGTCGCGGATTAGCGCTGCCCTCCTTAGCTCCGACACCGATCCCGATGCGCCCCAACACAGCCGACGCCGCTGGGCCGGATTTCGCCGGCCTTTTCCAACTGGTCGATGGCGGTTTTGGAGACGCACGATGACGTCTGCCGGCTTCGCGGTTTTCCATCAACCGTTCCTGGATCTGTCCAACCGTTCCGGCGATGAATGTCACGCGGTTTCCGGTCATGTCTCCGGTATTCGGCCGCCAATTTTTTTTCGGCCTCCTGCACCGCACCGGCAGTCAGAACGTGGATTTCCACCGCCGCGGCCTGGCCGCTTGCACGCAAAATGGGCCGGGAGCGCAACTGCAAACACCATGGCGGCAATTTGGCTATCGCCCAGATGATTGCGGGCCATTGTAGCACGTCTCCGCCGTCGATCAGGCGAACTGCACCTTTAATATTTCGTAGGACTTTGCGCCACCCGGCGCAGCAACTTCTACCGTCTCACCCGCTGTTTTGCCGATCAGCGCGCGCGCGATCGGAGACGAAATGGAAATGCGCCCGCGTTTGGCGTCGGCTTCCAGATCGCCGACGATCTGGTATTTCACCTTGCGTCCGTATCTTCATCCGCCAGGGTCACGGTGGCGCCGAACTTGATGGTTTTTCCGGACAGTTTGCTGACATCGATGATCTCGGCGCGGGACAGCTTGTCTTCCAGGTCCATAACTCGGCCTTCGATGAATGCCTGCCGGTCCTTTGCGGCGTGATACTCGGCGTTTTCTGAGAGATCGCCATGCGCACGCGCTTCGGCGATCATCTTGATGACCGGCAGGACGCTCAACCATTTTCAGATGTTGAATCTTCATCCTCGAGGGCCCTATAGCCCTCGGCTGTCATCGGAATTTTGTCCATCCTCTCCACCTTGAACCCGACAGTAAGACTCACCGGCCCCTGCCCGGTGCCTATCGGGAACCGGCAGGAACGCCGTAATCAAACGCTTGAGAACTGGTCGCCGTTTCCGGCGCAGCCCTTACCGCTCAAAGCCAGCCTTTAAGCATATGACTGTAATGGGGCGACTTCAAGTGATCCGCCTCTGAGGGACTGAATGCCAGAACGACAGCCGCGGCCCCCGCCATTGTGGTGCAATAGGGGATCTTGAGCTGAAGGGCGGTTTTGCGGATTGAGGCTGAATCCGCCAGTGCCTGGGCGCCATCCGTGGTGTTGAAAACGAGGCAAATCCCGCCGTTTTTCATCTCATCTACGATGTGTGGACGACCCTCCAGAACCTTGTTGACGACACGAACCGGCAATCCGGCGGATTGCAGTGCACTTGGCGGTGCCACGCGTCGCGACGATGTCAAATCCCATGCCGATCAATTGCGCTGCGGGACCGGCGGCTGTGGCCTTGTCGGCATCCTTCACCGAAATGAATACTGTCCCGGAGAGGGGCAATTTGGTGCCCCCGCCGATCTGGCTTTTCGCAAATGCCCGGCCGAAATCGGAGTCCAGTCCCATGACTTCGCCGGTGGATTTCATTTCCGGACCGAGGATTGTGTCCACACCGGGAAACCGGGAAAATGGCAGAACGGCTTCCTTGACCGCAACATGCGGCCTGGTTTCGTTCTTCAGCGAAAACTGCGCCAATCTTTCCCCGGCCATGACCCGTGCTGCGATTCCCGCAACCGGCAACCCGATCGCCTTGGCGACGAAATGGCACGGTGCGCGACGCCCGCGGATTGACCTCCAGAACGAAAATGTCTCCGTTCTGGATGGCGAACTGCACATTCATCAGCCCGCGCACCTGAAGCGCCCGGGCAAGGGCCACGGTCTGCCGCCGCAACTCCGCGATTGTTGCCGAATCCAGTGAATGTGGGGGCAATGCGCAGGCCGAATCGCCGGAATGAATGCCGGCCTCTTCGATATGTTCCATGATTCCGGCGACAAAGACATCGCCCGTATCGTCCGCGATGGCATCGACATCGACTTCGATCGCATGCTGCAGAAATTGGTCGATCAGAACCGGATTATCTCCGGAAATGCGGAACAGTTCTCCCGACTGAAGGGCGCTTCTCAACGATTGCTCGTCCGCCACGATGATCATGCCGCGTCCGCCGAGTACGTAGGAGGGCGCAGGATCAGTGGATAACCGATACTGCGCGCAGCCTGCAGGGCGCCTTCAAGATCGAGCGCGGTGCCGTTCTTCGGCTGCTTCAGATCGAGCGATTTCAGGAGTTCGAGGAAACCGCTGCCGGTCTTCTGCCAGATCGATGGCGTCAGCCGAAGTGCCGAGAATGGGAATTCCGGCCCGCCCAAGAGCTCCGGCAAGTTTCAAAGGCGTTTGTCCACCAAACTGCACGATGACGCCTTCCAGCGATCCCCTTGCTTTGCTCGACGCGTGACGATTTCCAGCACGTCTTCTGCCGTGAGCGGCTCGAAGTAGAGGCGGTCCGATGTATCGTAATCGGTGGATACGGTTTCCGGATTGCAGTTGATCATGATGGTTTCGAAGCCCTGCGCCGAAAGGCGCAAAGCAGGCATGGCAACAACAATAGTCGAACTCGATGCCCTGACCGATGCGGTTCGGTCCACCGCCGAGAATGATGACTTTCCGCCCGCCACCGGGACGCGATTCGCACGCGGCTTCGCCCCCCTGAAGCGATCTCATAAGTCGAATACATATAGGAGGTCAGTGCGGCGAATTCCGCGGCGCAGGTATCGATGCGTTTGAAAACCGGGTGCACCCCGGAGGAATTTGCGTCGCGCTGTTACTTCGTGTTCCTGCGTGCCGGCCAGAACTGCGAGCCGCGCATCGGAAAAACCCATCCCCTTGAGCGCGCGAAATCCGCCCGCATCGCCCGGCAGCCCGGATTTTGCCGAGCACCACTTCTTCGGCCTGTAATATTGCCGCGATCTGCTCGACGAACCACGGATCATAGCCGGTCATCGGGCCAGTTCGTCCTGCGTCATTCCGAGGCGCAGCGCCTGCGCAGCGACCCGCAGCCGGTCGGGCGTGGGCCGCCCAAGTGCTGCCCGAGCGCGCTGGAATCATCGCCCTGACCGAGATTGGGAATGCCTATTTCGTCCAGGCCGCGAGACCGGTCTCCAGCGAACGCAGCGCCTTTTGCAGCGATTCGGCAAATGTGCGGCCGATCGCCATCACTTCGCCGACAGACTTCATTGAGGTCGTGAGAACCGGTTCGGCGCCGGGAAATTTCTCGAAGGCAAAACGCGGAATTTTGGTGACGATATAATCGATCGAGGGTTCGAACGACGCCGGGGTCACCGCGGTGATATCGTTTCTAAGCTCGTCCAGCGTGTAACCCGACCGCGAGTTTTGCCGCGACTTTCGCGATCGGAAAACCGGTCGCCTTTGATGCCAGCGCCGATGAACGCGATACGCGCGGATTCATCTCGATCACCAGCATACGGCCATTTTTCGGATTGATCGCGAACTGCACGTTCGAACCGCCGGTCTCGACGCCGATCTCCCGCAACACCGCAATGGCGGCACTGCGCATCCGCTGATATTCCTTGTCGGTCAGCGTCAGTGCTGGAGCAACCGTGATCGAATCTCCGGTATGCACTCCCATCGGGTCGATATTTTCGATCGAGCAGACGATGATCGCGTTGTCCCGCCTGTCGCGCACGACTTCGAGTTCGAATTCCTTCCAGCCCAGCACCGATTCTTCGATAAGAATGCCGTGTCCGCGCGAAGCGTCGAGCGCTCCGGCGGCAGTTCGGCGAATTCTTCGCGGTTATAAGCAATACCTCCACCCGTGCCGCCCAGGGTGAATGAAGGCCGGATGATCGCCGGCAGACCGATCTTCTCCAGCGCTTGCATTGCCGACCGGTGATCCAGCACGAAAACCGAACGCGGGCATTCCAGTCCGATGCGCTGCATCGCTTCGCGGAAAAGTTTCGCGATCCTCCGCCTTGGCAATCGCAGCGGCATTTGCACCGATCATCTCCACACCGTGCGCGGCGAAGTGCGCCGCTGTCGTGCAGATCGAGAGCCGTGTTCAGGGCCGTCTGGCCACCCATGGTCGGAAGCAGCGCAAAAACCCCGTCTGCCGGCACATTGGCCTTTTCGCGGATGATGATCTTTTCGACGAATTCAGGCGTGATCGGCTCGATATAGGTTGCGTCTGCGAGGCTCGGATCCGTCATGATCGTGGCCGGGTTCGAATTCACCAGAACGATTCGATAGCCCTCGGCTCGCAACGCCTTGCACGCCTGCGCGCCTGAATAGTCGAACTCGCTGGCCTGCCCGATTACGATCGGACCGGCGCCGATGATCAGGATGGTGTGGATGTCGGTGCGGCGGGGCATATCGGATTCAGGCTATTCCCAAAAAAAAGCCCCCGCGGTCGAGGGCCTCGCTGCTGCTAACTGCGCCAACGGAGCGTCCGCTCCTGCACAGGATTGACGAAGGGCTTACCGGTTTCCACAGATTCGGACCAGGCTTTCTTCAGCCGGTGGTACCATATTGCCGGAACATCGGCGTCCTGAATCAGCATTTGCGGCGGGGAATATCTCAATCCCTTATTTTGCATCTCCACAATGCGCCGATCCTGTCCGAGAAATGCCCGTGCAAAGGGCCGGAAAAAAGGCCGGATTGCGCCAAGCCATGGTGCGGTCCAGTAGAACACCTGCGTTACCAGGGTGGATTCCGTTATCCCGCGGCGTCACAGCCGTAAACCCGAGCACTTCGCGCTTTCCCATCGTGATACGTTCAAAACGCAGGCCCGGCAATTCGAAGCGGATTTCCGTGCTCAGGTCACCACCAAGAACTCTGTAGGCGAAAGAATTCGACGATGGTTTATGCGCCGTCATCGTGAAGCCCCGAAGCGACGGCGCGTGGTGCTTGGCTTTTGGATGAATGGACGCCTCGCTTCTCCACCACCATGCCCGATGGACGAAAGGCCCGTGCGCGGGATCCATCAATCCGACAACCGCATGATCGACTTCGCAGGGAAACGTTGGCATTCGACAAAGCGCGGCACAGCGCGGCCGTCTGATGCCGAGATTGGAATCAATGGCGGATCCAGCCCTGGCGCCTCCTTCGGATCCGCCGCGAAATAGACCCAGATCAGACCATCCTGCTCGACACAAGGATAACTCCGCACGCGAATCCCGCTGATCTCGATCTGCTGGTCCTGAAGAACGGAGGGAATATGGGAGCAACGGCCCTCCGGGCGTAAATCGCCAGCCATGATAGGGACACTCCACATCGCCATTCCTGAAGCGGCCGGCGGACAGCGGCGCGGCCCGGTGCGGGCAGATGTCCCGCAGCGCGAACACTTTGCCGGCTTTTTCGCGCGCCAGCAGCACAGGTTCGCCGCACAGCAATTCCCGGCGCATGGCGCCCGGCTTCAGCGAATTCGCGAGGCACGCCATGTACCAGAGATTGGTCAGGAAAACCGGTTTATCCGTCACCGAAATATTCGCCCAGCGGCTTTCGCGGATTGGTGATAGCCGATGAAGTGCTGCCTTGCGACGGGGCAAATTGGCCGGCGCGGAGCTATCCCGGGCCAAGGTGCTTCAGGCGCCGCGCCATTTCGCGTGCGAAATAGGTCAGGACGCCGTCCGCGCCGGCACGTTTGAAGGCGGTGAGACATTCGGGGATGGCGCGTTCCGCATCCAGCCAGCCGCGTTCGATCGCCGCCATGATCATCGAATACTCGCCCGATACCTGGTAGACGAAAGTTGGCATCGCGAATGCGTCTTTCACCCGCCGGACGACATCGAGATAGGGAAGTCCCGGCTTGACCATGATCATGTCGGCGCCTTCGGCGATATCCAACGCGACTTCGCGGAGCGCCTCGTCACTGTTCGCGGGATCCATCTGGTAGGTGCGTTTGTCACCTTTCAGCGACTTCGCCGAACCAACCGCATCGCGGAACGGACCGTAAAAAGCCGAGGCATATTTCGCGGCATAGGCCAGCAGCAGAACGTCGCGATAGCCCTTCGACTCCAGAGCGCTTCGGATTTTACCGATCCGTCCGTCCATCATGTCCGAGGGCGCGAGAATGTCGCAGCCGGCCTGCGCCTGCACGAGGGATTGGCGCACCAGAACTTCGATACTCTCATCGTTTGCGACATGGCCGTCGATCAGAATGCCGTCATGTCCGTGACTGGTGTAGGGATCGAGCGCAACATCGCACATGATCCCGATCTCCGGAATCGCGCGCTTGATGGAGCGGACCGTGCGGCAAACCAGATTTTCGGGATTTTCCGCTTCACGTCCGTCTTCTGTTTTTTTTGAATCTTCCGTATGAGGGAAGAGCGCGATCACCGGAATCCCGAGGCTTGCGGCCTCCTCTGCTGCCGCAACGGCATTGTCGATGGAGAGCCGATCGACCCCCGGCATTGAGGGCACGGGGATGCGGCGGTTTTCCCCTTCGACGACAAATAGCGGCCAAATAAGATCGGATGCGTTAAGACGATTCTCGGCCACCAGCCGGCGAGACCAGTCATGCCTGCGTAAGCGCCGCATGCGCAGGGAAGGATAGTTCGATGATGGTATCGGCATTGCGCAGCCTGAAACTGGACCATTTCCCGCCAAAACGCGGTGACGGCACTATACAATGCGCGCTCACAGGCTGCCTATGACCATAGGATCACAGCCGTGAAACCCGATGTCATCCTGCGTAAAGAGGGAATGCTTGGGCACATTACGCTGAACCGGCCAAATGTGCTCAACGCGCTCACGCATCGGATGTGTGCTTCGATTTATGAAGCCTTGCAGGGCTGGGTGCGTGATTCCTCTGTTCACGCAATTCTGATCGATGCAGTTCCCGGGCGGGCCTTTTGCGCCGGCGGTGATATCCGGGCCATTTACGAATTGGGCCGCAAGGACATCGCGCAGGCGGAAGCGTATTTCGCGACCGAATATCGGCTGAATGCGGCCATCCGGCACTGCCCCAAAACTTATGTCGCCCTGCTTGACGGCATTACGATGGGAGGGGGCGCAGGGCTCTCAATGCATGGCGCGCGGCGGCTGGTTACGGAAAAGGCGAGTTTTGCCATGCCGGAGACGGCGATCGGCCTCTATCCCGATGTGGGCGGCACTTATTTTCTCTCACGGCTTCCGGGTGAAATCGGTACTTATCTTGCGCTTACCGGCGTTCGGATCAGTCCGCCCGACATGCTGTGGGCCGGACTTGCGACTGATTTTGTGGCTTCGTCGGAAGCGGGGCGTCTGGCCGGGTTGCTGGCCAAAGGGCAAGTTCCGGATGCCGCCGTCGCGGCATTGGGCGAGGCTGTGCCCGGTGAGGCGCCGCTCTCAGCCCATGCGGTCGAAATCGCCGAAATTTTCGCGGGCGCGAGCGTTGAACAGATCATCGGCAGGCTTGAAGCGGGGGGAGAATGGGCGAAACAGGTTGCTCGCACGCTTGCGACACGTTCCCCCACCAGCCTCAAACTTACGCTCCGCTCCCTGCGGGAAGCGCGCCAGTTGAATTTTGACGACTGCATGCGAATGGAATACCGGCTCACCCTGCGGGTTCTGCGCGGTCATGACCTCTATGAAGGAGTCCGCGCAATTCTCATCGATCGGGACCAGCAGCCGCACTGGAATCCCGACACTCCGGCCGGTGTCCCGGATGAGGAAATCGGGCGGTACTTTGCCCCCCTGGGCGAAAAAGAACTCGTGCTCTGACCTGTGCGCGATAAGCATTCGTTAACCGGTAGCAATTAATTTCAAATCAAATCAGACCGGGAGTTGGCATGACCGTACTTACGAATCCCGAAACGGCCGAGGTTCTGGACGACCTTTCGGCGATCAAACCCGGCTATCTCGAAACGCTTTCGCTGATCGAGCGCCTGCACCGGCAATTGCTTGACGTGATCAAGGACGAGCTGGAACGCCGTGGTGAGCTTGAGGTGAACAGCGTCCAGGCATTGATGCTGTTCAATATCGGCGATCAGGAACTGACGGCCGGGGAGTTGCGCACCCGGGGGCATTATCTGGGCTCCAATGTCTCGTACAATCTGAAGAAGCTGGTCGAGCTGGGATATATTCATCACGAACGTTCTGACGCCGACCGCCGCGCAGTATGCATTCGCCTGGCCGAGAAAGGTCAGGTAATCCGGCGCATGGTCTCGGCGCTATTCGAGCGCCAGCTTGGCTCACTCCGGCCCGTGGGCAACCTCGTTGCAGAAGATTTTCTGACGATGAATCGCACGTTGCGCCGGCTGGAGAGATTCTGGCTGGATCAGGTTCGCTACCGGCTGTAACGAGAATCATTCGCAAATAGCCGCACCAAGGCAACGGCAAATTCCGAGAATTTGTATGCGCGTCAGCGCGGTATTGGGCTATTCTCCGCCCCTGCGGTCGTATAGAAACGCCGTCAGGGCGGGAGACCAGAACCAATGCCGTTTGCGTACGGCCATATATTTAAAGACAATATTGCCAAATTAAAGCGCGAAGGCCGGTATCGGATTTTCGCCGATATCCTGCGCCATCGTGGCGAATTTCCCGCGGCGGATCATCACACCACCAACGGCGTTCGGGACATTACCGTCTGGTGCAGCAACGATTATCTCTGCATGGGGCAGCACCCGGCCGTGGTCGCGGCGATGAAAGCCGCGATCGACAAAGCCGGAGCCGGCTCGGGCGGTACCCGGAATATTTCCGGCACCAATCATTTCCACGTCGAACTGGAACGCGAACTGGCGGCGCTGCACGCCAAGGAGGCCGCGCTCCTCTTCACCTCCGGATTTGTGTCGAACGAAGCGACTCTGTCCACCCTCGCGCGCCTGCTTCCGGGCTGCATCTTCTTTTCCGACGAACTCAATCACGCCTCGATGATCGAGGGCATGCGCCATTCGGGCGCGGAAAAACGCATCTACCGCCACAACGACATGGCGCATCTGGATGAGTTGCTGCGCGCCGCTCCGGCCAGTGCGCCAAAGATCATCTGCTTCGAATCCGTTTACTCGATGGAAGGCGATTTCGGCCAGATCGGAAAGATCTGCGATCTCGCGGAAAAATACGGCGCCATGACTTATCTCGACGAGGTGCATGGCGTCGGGTTGTATGGCGAACGCGGTGGCGGAGTTGCCGAACGCGACGGGCAGATGCACCGGGTCGATATCATCGAGGGCACCCTGGCAAAGGCCTTCGGTGTGATGGGCGGCTATATCACGGGAACGGCGGCGATCGTGGATTGCGTCCGCTCCTTTGCTGCCGGATTCATTTTTACCACTTCGCTGCCTCCCGCGATCGCGGCAGGCGCTCTCGCGGCCGTGCGCCATCTGCGTTCCAGCAATGCCGAACGCGAAGGTCTGCAGAGTCGTGCCGCCCGCGTCAAGTCGCTGCTCGGCCGCCGAAATGTTCCGCTGATCGATTCACCGAGCCATATCGTTCCGGTTCTCGTTGGCGATGCGGCGCTGTGCAGGATCGTTTCCGACGAACTTCTGTACACGCATGGAATTTACGTTCAGCCGATCAACTTCCCGACCGTCCCCCGCGGCACCGAGCGCCTGCGCATTACGCCGTCGCCGATGCACACCGACCAACAGATCGATCATCTCGTTGAGTCGATCGACACTGTGTGGACCGCGCTGCGCCTTCGCCGCGCCGCCTGATTTGCGAAGAGATTGTTGCCGTTTGCCTGCCGCTGTCCTGGGCCGTGCCTTTCGTCCCGCTTCCGTCTTGAAGCGCCCCGAGGGAGCGTGTATCCACCCGGGCGGCGCCGGGGCGTGGCGCAGCCTGGTAGCGCATCTGCTTTGGGAGCAGAGGGTCGCGTGTTCGAATCACGCCGCCCCGACCAAACTCCGTTCCGATGCAGATTTGCGATTTGGGAGTAAGGGATGCTCGCACGTATTTATCAGCCGGCAAGATCGGCCATGCAGTCCGGAAAGGCGCGGACGAAGAAGTGGGTTCTGGAGTTTGAGCCTGAACAGCCCCGCGAAATCGACCCCTTGATGGGCTGGACTTCCTCCTCGGACATGCGTCAGCAGGTCATCCTCGATTTCGATACGAGGGAAGAGGCCGTGAACTATGCAAAAGCGAACGGAATTCCCTATCAGTCCTTTGAGCCGCATCTTCCTGCGCCGAAGGTGAAGTCCTATTCGGATAATTTTCGTTTCGACCGGAAGATTCCCTGGACGCACTGAACGGCACGCATCTGTCTTCCGCTGCCTGGCTTCTATATTCTCACATGAGCACGGGCCCCGTAGCTCAGCCCGGATAGAGCAACAGCCTTCTAAGCTGTGGGTCACAGGTTCGAATCCTGTCGGGGTCGCCAATTGTCATGTTGTCCAGCCCGGACACATAGGTAACCGCATGACGGATTTATTTTATTGGTCCTGATCAGCCTTGCTTGTTAAACTTCCCGTCCGGTTGACGGGGTGCGCCATAAGTATCCATGACAAGCGCCCAAATGTGTGTATGCGCACCCCGGATAATGTGTTGAATAGGGACATGGCCCGGAGGCTGAGCATGAGTACTTTTTCGGAGTTGAAGTGCGCAGCGATGCTCGTGGCACTCCTGGGCGCCGGTCTGGATCTATCGGCCTGTACCGACGTTCGCGAAGCCGTCGGTACGATCAAGACACCCCCCGATGAGTTCGAGGTCAGCACCAGGGCGCCCCTTGTCGTTCCGCCGGATGTCAGCTTGCGGCCGCCGCGGCCTGACGCAGGCTCCGGCCGTGAAGCCGATGCCTCCAGCCCGGCGAGTATGTCGGCTCAGGTAAACAGGGATTTGGCCTCTGCCCTGGGCACAGGTTACAGTGACGGGGAGAAGTTTCTGCTGACGCGGAGCAACGCGCTGGCAGTTGATCCCAACCGGAAGATCGTCACGCCCACATTGGCTCAAGCCGCGCCAGTGCCGGCCGTCTCGCCGCCGTCTCCGGCTACTCCGGAAGCGCCGGTAGCCGCCGCGATGCCGTCAGCGCCCGCCACACCCGCGCCCGCCGCCGCGATGCCTTCAGCTCCCGCCACACCGGCAACCACCAGCGCGGCCACTCCGGCATCCGCCAACGCTACCGAATCCGCAACCACTGCCGCAACGCCATCGGTGGCTTCGACCATTGTTGCATCCGCAACTCCAACTCCGCCCGTTCGACGCCGCCGAACCCTGCTGAAATCATTGTTTGGCGACACCGTTCCCGCGATGACTCCGCCGGTTGCGGCGGTGGCTTCGACCGAAGAAGACGACGACACGCCGGCGGTTATCAGTTCCGGCAAGCGCCCGCGCCGCACCCTCTTCCGGCTGCTGTTCGGGTCGGACGATGCCGCACCCGCTTCAACCGAAGACACGGAATCGCCAACCGAGTTCGCCACAACGGCCCCTGACGCTAACGCGCCGCCACAGCGGCGAACCCTGCTTCGGCTGTTGTTTCCGCCATCGGCGGCTCCGACGCCGGCGCAGCAGGCTTCGGCCCCCGGAACGAGCGTGCCGGCAACCGCCACTGAGATGCCCGGCGAGAGACGCACTCTGTTTCGGCTGCTGTTTCCTCCTGCCGAGGCGGCGACCATGCCGGCGGTCCAGACCGCATCCCCTGGGGCAAATCCGGCGGCAACCCCGGCAGCGGCGGGCACGCCGCCGGCGCAGGTCTCAACACCTGTTGCAGCCGCGCCGAAACCGGCCGCTGCTACCGCCACCAACTCGACACCCGCAACAGACATGCCGCCCCAAAGGCGAACGCTGTTCCGCCTGCTTTTCCCGCCTGCCGAGGCTGCAACCATGGAACAGCCCAAAGACACGCAGCCCTCCGCTTCGGGCGCAATGCCGTCTGCGCAGCATTGAGCCCATTTAGCGCGGTGCATCCGGTGCAGGGTGGTGCCGGGTTTGTCCGGTTATGCTTGACAGGCGCTTAACGGATTGCGTCCGGATTGTTGAAATGGCTGGCTTTTCCGGATTTTTCGGCACGCAGCTTTATGTACGGTTCTTCATAAATCATTAGCTCCTCACCCGTATGCTCACGGTACAGACGATTGGCGCTGTGCCATCGGTCCGCTTGCATGCAAATCCTTGAAGGAGACCTCAATGTTCAAACTTTTTTCTCGTTTTGTCAGCGACGAATCTGGCGTGACGGCGATCGAGTATGGCCTGATTGCCAGTCTGATTGCGGTTGTGATCATCACCGCGGTGGGGCTGGTGGGCACCAACCTCAGCGCTACCTTCAACACCATCGCGGGCAAGATCTGACACCGGCGAACTTTGCCTCTGCACAGAAGTCCTGACGGCCGGCATGTCCGCACATGTCGGCCGTTCGGCATTCAGCACTCACCGTCGCGTAAATGCACGTTCGGCAACAGCCCCTGTCGGCCGGTCAATCCCGGTCCTCGCCATGCATGACGTCCAGGACTTGTTTCATCATGCTTCACATCTGCTTAATGGATCGCCTCCGGATCATTGAAATCGCTCGCTTTTCCGGTTTTCCAGCCTGAGGCTCTGTCAATCCCGATTCATAAATCATTATCACCTCGCCCATATCATCTCTCTACAGACGATTGGCGCTGTGCCAGTGGTCCGCTTGCAGGAAATACTTAAAGGGAGAATTAAATGTTTAAACTGATTTCTCGTTTTGTCAGCGACGAATCTGGCGTGACGGCGATCGAGTATGGCCTGATTGCCAGTCTGATTGCGGTTGTGATCATCACCGCGGTGGGGCTGGTGGGCACCAACCTCAGCGCTACTTTCAACACCATCGCGGGCAGTATCTGATACCGGCAAACATCACCTGTTTTCCGAAGCGGCCGCTTCCCCCACGGCCTTCGGGAATCGCCGGTCCGGCCCGAAAGCCCGGAACAGGCGGTCATCCCTCCGCTGGGGGCATAGGATCGGGCGGCTCGAGAGGATTGTTGCCTCGCTTGCCGCCCGATGCTTTTCGGGCCGTCCGCTCGTTATCCACCAATCCCACCAACTTCTCCGTAGCGGTACACTTTCACTTTCTCCAACGTGATCAGACCGTTTTCCATCATGCTGTCGATGACCGGCAGAAATGCGTTGATCTTCTCTTCGGCATCGACAATTTCAATCACCAGCGGCAGGCCCTCGGAAAGCCGCAGGATTTTTGCCGTGTGCAGACGGCTGGAATGGCCAAAGCCCATCGGGCCGCGCAGGACTGTGGCCCCGGCGAGATGCATTTCGCGGGCTTTCAGCACGATGGCTTCGTACAGGGGGTGATGCTGAAAGCGATCCGATTCTCCAATGAATACACGCAGCAGAACGGCGTCTTTCGGGATTTGCATCTCACGCTCCCTTCATCTGATTGATCGCGGCTGCGGCAACATGCCCCGCCAGCACGAACAACATGCAAAGCACGACCGAAAGGACGGCATTGCTGCCGGCATACAGCCACTCATCGTCGCGAATGAGATTCAGTGTCTGCAGACTGAAGGAAGAAAAGGTGGTGTATCCGCCGCAGATCCCGGTCATCACGAATTGCCGCATGACCGGAGGGGTCATCAGGCGCCCGTCCGGCGCCGTCAGGGTAGCGAAAAAACCGATGACAAAAGATCCGGTGACATTCACGAACAGTGTGCCCCAGGGAAAAGTCTCTCCGAACTGCGCCGCTACAACACCGGAGAAGAAGTAGCGGAGGCCGCCGCCAATCGCGCTGCCCGCCATGATCCACAGATACATCACCGGTTTGCATCTCCGTTTCCGCGTATGCGGGCGATCCGAATGAGATCAGGGGCCTACCACAATCACTTCCCATGATCCTGCCAGTCTTCGTGCGCCACGGCCGCCGGGCGCCGCGGGATCCGGCTTCGATGCCATCAGGTAAATGCGGCCGGTATTCGGATCCAGCGTTCCCGTGCGCGAGCCCGCCTGGGTTTGTACTGTTTGCACCGATGCGGGATGTCCCGGATCTGCCAGCGAGATGACATTCAGGACGCCATCGCCACCACAAGGGACAAACGCGAGTTTCTGCCTCTGATCGTAAATTGCCGCATCCGGGCCGGCGCCGATCGGAAGAGAAGCCACTTCGGTTCCGGTATCCGCCTGCAGGATTTTCGCGACACCGTTGCGACAGGCTGAAATCAGCAACTTCAGGTCGGGCGCATAAGCAAGACCGGAAGGCCGCTCGCACCCCGGCAATTTGTAGGTCCCGGTTACCTTCCTCGATTTCGTATCGATGATGGCGATTTCAGCGGTCGTCTCGACATTGTCGAAGATTCGTCCCGCGCCATCGGCAACCGGAAATTCGAGCACGTTCGGCGAAATCGCAATCGTATCGACGACTTTGCGGGCGATCGGATCGACGACAGTCGCGTTGCCGCTGTCCTTGTTCATCACGAATACAAATTTTGTTGCCGCATCGTAAGCGGCAGAATTCGGATTCTTTCCCGCGGGCAGGTCGGCCAGTACCCGGTCGGAAGTCTTGTCCAGAATTCGCACAATGCCCTTACCGCCCTGCGTCAATACCAGCAGATTGGTTGCGGGAACGGGCAGTGCGATATGGTTGCTTTCGCCGTTTGCGAATTCAGAGACCGTTCCCGTTCCCGGGTCTATGACGGTCGTGAAGGCTCCGCGCGGCATATACACCCGATCAGCCGCCATATCGAACGTGGCGTAATCGAATCCGCCGTCCGGTACTTTGATCCGTTGCAGTAT
This sequence comes from uncultured Alphaproteobacteria bacterium, assembly GCA_963747255.1. GTDB lineage: Bacteria > Pseudomonadota > Alphaproteobacteria > Micropepsales > Micropepsaceae > CAIYRG01. The sequence continues at coordinate 947,294 of CAVVEG010000017.1, read as the reverse complement.
TTTATAATTTGGCGAATCCGCGGCGCTGGCCGGCATCCATCCCTGAACCATGATTGCCGCCAAACAGCACGCGCGAATTATTTTCATATTGATTTCCTCCCGGACTGCGCGCCGAACCGGTCGTTCAGAACGTGCATTGGATATTGGCTTCGCGAGTTGCGGCAATCCGCTGTTGGCATGACAACCCATCCCACCACATTCGTGACAGGGGTCATCAGCCCAAAAAGGCGGTTTAGGGGGCACCCCATCCCCGATCGCATTTTGATACGAACACGGGTGTATTTTCAACCGGAGATGGTTTGGGAGACAGGGCGGTGTAATTTTCCAATTAGTTTTTTCCACTCTGTTAACCAGAATTCCCGGATGACCCCGCCGGCAGGCAACCGACTTCCTGCGTAAGCATTTTTCTCATTGCTTGATGCTAATTTTCCACGATGAGCCAATTCGATTTCAATGTCGCGAGTTGGACCGTTCGCCGCAACGGCGATCTGTGGTCCGTCATCGAACAGGCCGGAAGCGAGCACACCCGCTACTGGTTTGGACCCATGCGGCAAGACGAAATCGAGCCGTTCATCGCCGATCGCAAAGCCCATTTCGCCCGCATCGCAAGCCGTCATCTCAAAAACAACATCACGACGGCCGATTACCACAGCGCTGAGCAGGCGACCGGATTATAAGGCGTTCTACCGCTCTGCGAATTTTGATCCGTCTTCTTCATCCAAACTCAGGCTTTCGGGGTATTCCGCGCCCAAAACTCCAGCACGGTCGCATTGAACAAATCGGGAAATTCCCAATAGAGCGAGTGGCCCCCTTCGGGCAGGATGACAAGCTCCGCATCCGGAATATACGACGCATAGGCACGCAACAGGGCAGGGGGCGAATAAAGATCGGCATTGCCGCCCATTATCAGGGCCGGTGTCCTTATTCGCGCCAGCGCCGCCCAGTCGATCCGGTTCTCCGGCGGCTGCCCGTGACGTTTTCCGGTTATCGCCTGCGCCTCAAGCCGTTCCCATTCCTTAACGCCCTCCGGATTGGCGGCGCGATAGGATGGCGACAGCTCGCGGAAGCTTGACGGCCATGAATTGAAATCGTCCGGCCGAAGCAGACTGGCGCGCATCGCATATTCGGGTTCAACAATGCCCCCCACCGCGCAAACGATTGTGAGCGACAGCAACCGGTCCGGATGCGAAAGCGCATAATCGATTGCAATGCCGCCGCCCGCGGCGCATCCCAGAAGGTGAAATCGCGTCAAGCCGAGACGTTGCGCCAGCGCATGCAGGTCCCCTGTGGCCGTTCCGGGCTGGCTATCGGACACGGAATCGGATTCCGCATGCCCGCGCCGCGACCAGGCAATGACCCTATATCCCGCCTTTGCGAATACCGGTTGCTGATAAACCCAGATGCGGTCGCTGCCCGTGGCCGGGTGCAGCAGGATAACCGTGGGTTCCGTACCTCCGGTGTCCCAGTAGTGCAGGCGTGCATCGCCCACCGCAACAAAACCGGAATGTGAAGACGTCTGCTCCGGAACCGCAATGGGCTTCGGACGCCAATCGGTCATTCCTTCAATGCCCGAAAAAAACAAACCGCGGCGCCGGTGTGACAGGCCGGGCCAGTCTGCACCACCCGGAGCAGCAGCGCATCCCCGTCACAATCCACTCGCGCTTCAATCAGCCGCTGGGTGTGGCCGCTGGTTTCGCCCTTGCGCCACAATTGCTGCCGCGAGCGGGACCAGTAGGTGACATCACCGCTCGTGATCGTGCGCAGCAGCGCTTCTTCGTTCATCCAGGCCAGCATCAGGACTGCGCCGGTTTCCATATCCTGCGCGATGGCGGGTACCAGACCGTTGGCGTCATATTTGACGGTCCTGAGAAACGCTTCGCGCGAAAGTCCTTCGCTCAGGCGCGCACTCCGTGAAAGGACTGCGTACCAAAGGGTCCGAGCTTCACCGAACCCGATATCGAATTGCCCTGCACGGTTGCAGCGAATTCCAGCACCATCGGCATCGGTTTTGTAATCGAGGCTTTCCAGCTGAGATTGTCGCCCTCGATTTGGCCATCCTCGATCGGCCGCTCGTCACCGGATGCGGCGCTCTGTGTGCCCGACAGCGAATCTCCGTTTGCGCTGATCGTAAGCATGCTCTGCTGCGCGCCCAGGGGCGTGTTGATCGTCAGCTGCCATTTGCCGTCGGGCGTCATTCATGTCTCCTTCGCAATGTTGTTCAGACGTTCAAAACCGGCAGTCAGATCGGCTTTGAGATCCTCGACGTCTTCCAGCCCGATATGGAGCCTCACCAGGGGTCCTTCCAGTACCGGCGGGAAGTTGCGGTGAAAATGGGCCGGCACGACCAGGCTTTCGAAGCCGCCCCAGGAATATCCAAGCCCGAAATACTGCAAACCATCGACGAAGGCGGAAACGGCGCGCTCGTCCACCGCGTTCAGCACGACCGCGAACAATCCGCATCCCCCCGTAAAATCGCGTTTCCACAATTCGTGGCCCGGATCGCCATGCAGAGGCGGATAGATCACGCGCGCCACTTCGGGGCGCGATTTCAGCCAGGTGGCAATTTCGGTCGCGCTTTCCTGATGCTGTATCAATCGCGCGCCCAAAGTCCTCAATCCCCGCAACGCCAGCCACGCCTCATCCCCCGAAGCGCACAACCCCAGCATGCCATGCGTTTCCACGAGCCGCGCGCGCCACGTTTCATTCGCCGTCACCGTCCCCAGCAGGACATCGGAATGGCCGCCGATATACTTCGTTGCCGCCTGAACCGACAGATCGACACCATGCCCGAATGCATGGAAATGCAGCGGAGTTGCCCAGGTATTGTCCAGTATCACGGCAATGCCGTGCCGGCGCGCAGCAGTGGCTATCGCAGGAACGTCCTGCACTTCGAACGTAAGCGAACCGGGGCTTTCCAGAAACACCGCTTTGGTGTTGGGCCGGAACAGCGCCTCTATCCCGGCGCCAATGCACGGCTCAAAATAATCGGCCAACATGCCATAACGCTTGCCCAGCTTCTGGCAAAAGACGCGCGTCGGCGCATATACCGAATTGCTCACCAGAATATGGTCGCCCGCGCCGCAGGTGGTGAGGATCGCAAGGCTGCACGCCGCAAGTCCCGATGGTGCGAGCACGGTTCTTGCGCCGCCCTCCAGTTCGCAGACCGCCTGTTCCAGCGATCGCGTCGTCGGCGTTCCCCGCCGCCCATAGGTGTAAGGCATTGCCTCCGAGCGCATGCTTTCCAGGTCGGGGAACAAAATTGTCGAAGCGCGATACACGGGAACATTGACCGCGCCGGCATGCAGGGCCGGATCCCGCCCGGCCTGGACGAGTCTGTGTCCTTTTCCGCGCCATCGGATTACTCCTGCGCCAGCCGCTTCAGCGGCCGCGAAAAGCCCAGAACGCCTGCACCGGCCAGGACGGCGATTGTGGCAATCATCAGAAAAAATTGCGGTTTACCCATCGTGCTCCAATATGCCCCCAACCAGCCTTGCAGAAATCCGCCGCCGATGAAATTCGGGATGAACCCCACAGCCATCATGGTCGAAACAATTTTCGGCGGCGACGCCTTCGAATACAGCGACAGGCTTACCGGCGAAAGGTAGAGTTCGCCCAGCGTCAGAACGGCGAAATACCAGAACAGCCAGATCCAGCTCGCTTTGCCCTCGGAACCGGCCAGCAGGGCCGCCAATGCCATGATCGCGTTGGCCGCCGCCATGCAGCCACAGCCGAAGATCATCTTCCTTGCGGTGGACGGTTCTTTCCCCATTGCCGCCTGGCGCCGCCACAGCGCGATTACGAAAGGCGTAAACGCAAAAATCATCAGCGGATTAACGGACTGAAACCAGGTTACGTCGATAACGCCGCGCCAGAACAGAAGATCGATGTTGCGGTCGGTGTTATCCGCCGCCCAGAGAGCGATTGTATTCCCCTGTTGCTCATAGCACGCCCAATAGAGCGTCAAAGGAAGGATGAGGAGAACCAGCCAAAGCACGGCGTGTTTTTCATCCGGCGACAGCGGCGGTTCGGCGATATGCGCTGCTTTGTGCCGGTTCAGCGCGTCTTCCGGCAAACTGCCAAAGCCGCCCAGATAGACGGCCAATGCGATCAGCATTCCAACACCCGCTGCGCCGAACCCGTAATGCCAGCCGGCGTTCTCGCCCAACGAGCCGCAGATCAGAGGCGACAGGAAGGCGCCCAGATTGATCCCGACATAAAAGATCGAATAGGCGCGGTCGCGCCGATGATCGTCGGCTGCATAGAGCGAGCCAACCTGGCTTGTCGTATTCGGTTTGAAAATACCAACGCCGATCACCAGAAGAAAAAGCGCCGGAAACAACAGCGATTCGAATGCCATCATGAAATGGCCGAACGCCATCAGAATAATGCCCAGAACCACCACCCGCTTCTGGCCCATCACGCGATCGGCAAGCCACCCCCCGGCGAGCGGCGTGAAATAAACGAGCCCCGTGTAGCTGCCATAGAGCAAAGACGAGAGCGGCTGTATCGCAAGCGGTCCGGCAAAAAATTCGAAGAAGGATTTGACACCCGCATAGCCCCAGACATGCTCGACGTGGCCGGGCAGCAGCAGATAGCGCGTGAGATACAGCACGAACAGAGCGCGCATTCCGTAATAGGAAAAGCGCTCCCACATCTCCGTCCCGAACAGGACTATGAGACCGGCAGGATGCCCGAAAATTTCGCGACGGGACGTCAGCGGCGCAACGACGGAAGAATGGACCGCTGTCATCGCGCGGCCGATCCGCGGCGCAGCATCCAAGCGTACAACACCACAATCAGGAAAGCAAAACAGGCAAAACCGATGGACTGCCCGCCGGCAAAATCCGGCGCGGCAACAGCAAGGGGCGATTCGGTCCCCAGCGCCACGATCAGACCCGCAATCAGCACGCCGAACAGGCTTTCACCGACGATCATTCCCGACGCCACGAGCACGCCCAGATGTTGCACCCGCGCGGCATCCGCGCCACGGCTCGCTCGGCGGTTGAACCACCAGCCGATGACCGCGCCAATCATCACCGGCAGCGTCGCAGACATCGGCAGGTAAATCCCCATCCCAACCGCAAGCGGTGGCAGGTGGAAGATTTTGCGCGCTGCGAGCAGCCCGTCAATGGCCACGACGATGACGCCCCGATCAGCGCCCCTGTGCCGATCATGTTCCAGTCGAGTTTTCTCCCGATTACGCCCAACGCCAGGGTGGAAATCAGACTTGCCTGAGGGGCGGGCAGGGGTTTGGCGGCAATCGCCGCCGCATGTGGCGCGCCGGCAAAACCATAGGCCTCCACCAGCAGGTTGAGCACCGGCGGGAATGACCAGTCGCTCCGGCCAGGACACCGACAATTAGCGCCACCTGCTGTCGCCACGGCGCAGCGCCGACCAGTTGCCCGGTTTTGAGGTCCTGCAGATTGTCGTTCGAGATCACCGCGACCGCGAAGACCATCGAAGTGACGAAGAGCGCAACCGCTGCCAGCGCGGTGGGATTCTGCACGCCGGCGGGCGCGATCACCAGTACGAGAACCGAACAGCCGACGATGGCGAGAATGCCCACGCCCGATACGGGGCTGTTCGAGGAGCCGATCAGGCCCGCCATATAGCCACAGATCGCGGCGACCAGGAATCCTGCAATCACCACGAATGGAACAGCGGCTATGACGAACCGCAGCGTCTCACCGGAAAGTGGACTTGCCCGCACGAAATTCCACACCAGCCCGGCAATGACTGCAAGGCAGGCAATCGACAGCCCGACGATCCAGTTTGCGCCGAGGTCGCGATCTGTCTGATCCGGGCCGCGCACGGGCGCATTCCTTGCCGCGGCTGCCGTGCGCACAAATCCGGAGATAATGGGTGAGGCGAGACGAAGAAGCGTCCACAAGGCGGCAACCGCCATTGCACCCGCTCCAATGAAACGTACCTGCGTCGCCCACAATGCCATCACATGCGCTTCCGGAGTTGCGCCGGGTTGCGGAAACATTGCAGTAAGCACGGGCACGGCGGCGCCCCATGCGATCAGAAGTCCGGTCAGCATCGCAATGCCAACATACAACCCGACCAGATGGCCGGCTCCAATCAGTGCAAGAGAAAGAGCCACATCATAGCCACTCGCGCTTTGCGAACCGATCCGGAAATAGTTCTGCAGGTCGGATGCCGCGAGCCGCGTCGCAATCAGCAGCGCAAGAGCGGCGGATGCAACCGAGCCGACGACGATGGCGACAAATCCTTCGCGCGCCCTTCCGGCCTGTCCATGGGCTTCCTCGCGCAGGTCCGATCCGACCTTGAGGACTTCTGCGGCGGCTACGCCTTCCGGATATGGAAGATCCGACGATGTAACCAGGGCCCGCCGCAGCGGTATGCTGAACAAAACGCCCAGCGTGCCGCCGCCCGCGCAGGCGAAGAACGACAACCAGAACGGAAATCGCGTCCACCAGCCAATGATAACGAGGCCCGGCAGCACGAAAATCACCGCCGCAAGCGCCCCGGCCGCGGAGGCCGTAGTCTGCACGATATTGTTTTCGCGGATGTTGGACCCGGAAAAGAAGCTAAGAACGGCCATTGAAATCACGGCAGCGGGAATCGAAGACGCAAATGTCAGCCCCACTTTAAGACCGAGATAGATATTGGCCGCCGTAAACAGCAGCGTGATGGCCACGCCCAGAGTGATCCCCCGGACTGTCAGCTCCCTTCCATTCATTTTAAGCTGTCATCCCGGCCAGCGGCGCGAATGCGGCGCGTGATCCGCAACCCATCGGCCGCGGTTTTCAATGTTGCGGCAGTTCCGGGAACAGCGCGCCACCCTCACGTCGGATAATCTTTCGGCACGACGACCGTCCGCTCCGTGCGCGCATAAGCGACAAAGCCGGCCCGCTGATAGGTCACAAGCGCTTTTTTGTAGTCGAGCGTGCAGGTGTTCACCAGCAGGCGCGAAATCTGTTCGGCCCAGCTCAACTCCACAATCTGATGCAGGAACCAGGGACCGATGCGGCGTCCGATGAACTCCGGTGTGAGGCCGAAATAGCTGAGCTGCGCGATGTTCCGCTCGCGGAAATCCAGTTCCGCCATGCCGCCGGGAACGCCTCCAAGATAAAGGGCGTAGAGCGCAATTTTCTCCTGCGCCAGATGCAAGCGCAGCCGGTCATCGTTCCACAACCGGCGTTCGATCCAGTACCAGGGACGGCCAACCGTGTCGTACAGATAGCGATAGAAATGCACCGGCGGATTTTCGCATCTGAAAAGCGCGCTCTTGATCAAGGGCGGCGGTGGAGATAGCGAGGACGGCCGGCTTTCCATCGCAAGATAGGTCACGGTCGCGCTCAGTTCTCGGGGAACGCTGCTGCCCCGCCTCATGCGGCGCCCGTCGCAACCGGCGCGTCTGCGCGCGCGCCCCATTCCGACCAGGAACCGTCATAAAGCGCGATCTGATTCGCGCCCGCGGCCTCCAGTCCCAACGCGACTATCGCGGCCGTGATCCCGGAACCACAGCTCGTCACCACGGGATGATCCAGAGCGATGCCCTGTTCGGCAAATAAATGCCGCAGTTCGTCCGGTCCGCGCAGCGTTCCGTCACCCCGCAGCAGTTCCGCATAGTGGACATTTGCCGAACCGGGAATGTGGCCCGGGCGAACTCCGGCGCGTGGCTCCCGCTCCTCGCCCCTGAACCGGCCGGGGCTGCGCGCATCTATAACCTGCACATCCCGGGTCGCCAGACATTGCTGCATCGCCGCAAAGTCGCGCACCATTTCGGACCGAAATCTGGCGGTGAAATGAGTCCGATCACGGTGGTTGGGCATTCCGGATTCCAGCGGCCGCTTCTCGCGCTGCCATTTTGGCAACCCGCCATCCAGTACTGCCGCGCGATCATGTCCCATCGCACGCATCATCCAAAGCGCCCGCGGTGAAGAATAGATACCTGCACCGTCATAGAACACGACAAAATCCGAATCCCCTATGCCGAGGCGCTCCATCGCGACCGCAAAATCCGCGACAGCCGGCAGCATATGCGGCAGATCACTCGTGCGATCCGAGATCTCGTCGATATCGAAAAAAAGAGAACCGGGAATGTGGTGGTCCTCGAATTCGGCTCGCGCCATCCGCTTCGCATCGGGCAAATACCAGGACGCGTCCGCAACGCGCAGGTCAGCCGATCCCAAATGCCCTGCAAGCCATTCGGTCGATACGAGCGGCTTATCGGGCATCATTGGTATGGAACGCGTGGCAGTGGCGCCGGCGAGGCCAACCATTCCGGAACCGGCAGATTCTTCGAGCGCAGGAATTCCGGATTGAACAGCTTGCTCTGATAGCGCGTACCATAATCCGCAAGAATGGTCACCACGACATGTCCCCGGCCGAGTTGCTGCGCCAGGCGCACCGCGCCCGCGACATTGATCCCGGTCGAGCCGCCCAGGCACAGGCCTTCTTTCTCCAGAAGCATAAAAATCCAGGGTAATGCCTCTTCATCCGGTATCTCAAAAGCGTCGTCGATTGGCGCCCCTTCAAGATTCTTCGTCACGCGACCCTGTCCGATGCCTTCCGTGATCGAATTGCCGTGAACTGTAAGTTCGCCGGTCTTGATCCACGAATAGATTGCCGCACCGAGAGGATCGGCAGCAGCCGTGACAATCTTCGGATTGCGTAATTTCAGTGCCATGGACACCCCGGCCAGCGTGCCGCCCGTGCCGACCGAACAGACAAAACCATCCACCTTGCCGCCGGTCTGCCGCCAGATTTCAGGTCCGGTGGTCTGAATATGCGCTTCGCGATTGGCGACATTGTCGAACTGATTGGCCCAGATCGCGCCCCCCCGCTCGCCGGCCAATTCCTCGGCGATGCGTTGAGAAACCTTTACGTAATTGTTCGGATCCTTGTAGGGAACGGCGGGCACTTCGATCAGATGCGCGCCCAGGAGGCGCAAAGTATCCTTCTTTTCGTGGCTTTGGGTGTCCGGAATCACGATCACCGATTTTATGCCCAAAGCATTGCCGACCACCGCGATGCCGATCCCGGTGTTCCCCGCGGTACCTTCGACCACCGTCCCGCCCGGTTCCAGACGGCCCTCGCTGATCGCCTCTCTGATGATGAACAGCGCAGCCCGGTCCTTCACCGATTGGCCCGGATTCATGAATTCGGCTTTCCCGAATATCTCGCAGCCGGTGAGTTCCGAAGGGCCTTTCAGGCGAATGAGCGGCGTGTCGCCGATCGCCGCAAGGACGTCGTTTTTGACTTCGGTTTTGAACATTGAACTATGTGAAAAATGGTGGGCGAACCCTAGAACATGATGTGCTTCGCTGGAAGTCCCTAATGATCGCCCTCTCGGGTGGTGATTTTTGCAATTCTCATCAGGATCGGTGGGGCGGTGCAGAGCAATTCCATCCTGCCTTCATTTGGTGTATGTGTGGTCGCTGTTTTCAAGGCTCGCACGAGGGCTTGCTCCAAGGCTTTCGAACGCCGAATTGCGACCCTCTCCAAAAGGAGAATTCCAACATGACGCTGTTTCGCACGGTTCTGCTGACAAGCGGCCTGGTCCTCGGTTTCTGCGGCGCCGCGGATGCCCGCGAGGCGGCCGGGGGCAAAATGATGACTTTGGAGATGCCGGCGACGCCAGAGCCCGCCCGCGTCACGCTTGACCCCAGGACCACGGCCGTAATGGTGCTCGACTATGTTGAGGACATTTGCAACGCGCAACCGAAATGCAAGAACGGAATGCTGCCGGCAGTGACTCCATTTTTGGCGCGGGCACGCAAGGCGGGTGTCACGGTTGCATACGGCACACGGGCGCAGAATATGGCCCATTGGATGCCGGAGGTCGCGCCAATGCCCGGCGACATCAAGGTCGTCAACACGGGCCAGGACCGCTTTTACGGCACCGATCTCGACAAGGAGCTGAAGGCAAAGGGCGTCAAGACAATCATCGCGGTTGGCTGGAAGATCAGCGGTTCAGTGACGTACACGTCGGTCGGAGCGATGGTGCGTGGTTACACCGTTGTCATCCCGATGGACACAACCGCAGCGACGACCGACTACGAGCAGACAATCGGTTTCTATAATGTGTTGAACAGCGGCACCGCCAATCTGGCGAACCGCGCTTTGAAACCGGACTCCGTAACACTCAGCCGCACGGACCTGATCACTTTCCAATAAAGGCGCCAAGGGGCTGGCGCCTTCGGAGGCCAGAACAACCTCGGCTCTCGCCCAATCCGGTGAGTACCACGGGAACGCTTTTTGACCTCGCTGCAAAAGGGTGATTTCGAACTGTGACGGTTATCAACGCAATGCGTTTGCATTGTCTGTACAGTTGCCTATGGCTTGTCACCGGGCACGCTGTAGCTGCACAGGTTGAGCACCGGTAATTCGAATTCTGGCGCGCAGCCGGTCAACCCGGAGGCGGGTCCGAAATGCCCGCGCCCTAAGAAAGCAATGTGGGGCAAGGAAGGGCGAGGGAGCGACTCGGCAAACCGGCGGCGCAAACGGTCCAATGGGGCGATTCTAGTGGAACCAATTTGGGGTGCTGCAAGGAAAGGACTGCTTGCCCAGCGCGCGGAAGGATTTGACGGATGAGGATCTCGCGAATTTGTAGCGGCTTCGATCCCATCGGTTTGGGCACTCGAATGCCTGCTTTTGCTAAAGAGCCTGGCGCCGGCGGGGCAGAAACGAACGGACGTCGTCACAGCGCTACGCAGCAGCGACCTCGCGATTGCGCAGGGATTGGAGCGTCTGGAGAAGGCCGGCCTGGTCTCGGAAAATGACGGCAATTACCATTACAATCCTGCGACGCCACTCCTCGGTCAATTGGCAGATCGGCTTCAACACGTCTACACACGCCGGCCAATCTGGCTGATGAACATCGTTTTGCGCGCAAAGCACGATAATCTGCAGATTTTTGCGGATTCGTTTCGGCTGAAGGAGTAGTGATGTTGGCGCTTAGCACCAGCGTCTATTTGGTGTCATTCGCGGCCAGCTCGGTCTGTGCATGGCTGCTGGTGCGAAATTATCTCCGTAGCCGGACGGCCCTGTTGTTGTGGAGCGCTGCCTGCTTCGTCTGTCTCGCAGTGAACAATCTTCTCGTCATCGTGGATTTTGTAATCTTTCCCGAGATCGATTTTGGGCTGGCGAGGGAGATGGCTGCCCTCATTGGCGTTTCGGCACTGCTATACGGCTTTATCTGGGAGGTCGATTGATGAACGGTCTTGAGAACCTCATCTCCGGGCTGACAACAATGGGTTTCCTGGTAGCAGGAGTTTTCTTCTTCCGGTTCTGGTCGCGAACGCGTGAGATGCTGTTTGCGATTTTCGGCCTCTCATTCTTTCTGCTCGTGGCGAACCAGTTGGTCACGCATGCCTTTGGATTACCGGAGCAGGAACTGTTCTGGGCCTATCTGTTGCGCGTCATTGCTTTCTTGCTGCTGATTGCTGCTATCGTCACTAAAAATCTGCAACAGAGGCGATCGGACAATTCGATACTGCCACCGCATCGGTGACCAGCAACGCCCGACCAATTGGTTAAGTATCTGGATTTCGGCTATGCCACCAAAGGCGCCGATGCAATGGCCTGCAGGCTCGGCTCAAGACTCTTTCCGGCCAAAGCCCGCAGAAAAGCGTCGCGCCAGTTCGCCAATGTGTTGCGCTGGATAACCTGCATCATCGCCTCCCACCGCTTGCGCCTCTCGGTCAGCGGCATGCTCAGGGCCCGATGCACGGATAAGGCGATTTCGTCCGTATCATAAGGGTTCACCAACATGGCGGAGGATAGCTCGGACGCTGCACCCGCAAATTTCGACAACACCAGAACACCCGGGTTATCGGGGTTTTGCGCAGCGACAAATTCCTTGGCCACCAGATTCATTCCGTCGCGAACCGGCGTCACCAGACCTACACGCGCCAGACGGTAGTAGCCCGCGAGTCTCGTTCGCGGCGTGCTTTTGTTCACGTAACGGATTGGCGTCCAGTCGCAGTCCGCGAATTTTCCATTGACGCGCCCGGCTGCGGCTTCCAGTTCGCGGCGCAAAGCCTGATATTGCGACACTTCGGATCGGGACGGAGGCGTGATCTGAAGATATGTGAATGAGCCCCGGATTTCCGGCCATTTCGTCAATAGCTTTTCAATGGCGGCAAAGCGGTTCGGCAGCGCCTTGCTGTAATCGAGGCGATCGACGCCGATGATGAGATCGCGCCCGGCCAGGCTCTGCTGCAATCGCGCGGTGTCCGGCGAACGTGCTGCATCCTCCGCGAACCGTACAAAGCCGGCTGTGTCGATTCCAATTGGCAGTGGCACGATCCGGAATGTTCGTCCGGCGGCGGCGAACGCGCCGGGAACCCCCTGCCGCCCCACCGCGATCTGTTGCATGCAGGAAATCAGGGCCCGGGCGTCACTTGTCGTCTGTACACCGATCAGGTCATAGGCGGTGAACGCCTGCAGGAGCATTTCATTGCCCGGCAAGGCCGAAAACACCTCCACGGCCGGAAAGGGCGTATGGAGGAAAAAGCCAATCCGGTTCTTCATTCCCAGATCGCGCAGGGCAGCCCCGAGCGGGATCAGATGATAATCATGCACCCAGATCACGTTGTCCGGCTGAATGAAATGCCGCAACATGGCCGCCATGTTACGGTTCACTTTCAGATAACCTTCAAACGCGGCATGGTCGAAATCAATAAGACCAAGCCGGTAGTGCAGAAGAGGCCAGAGAGTGCTGTTGGAATAGCTGTTGTAGTAGGCGTGATGATCAACCCGGCTGAGATTTACGGTCGCATAGGTGATGCGGCCATGCGTGACCACATTTGGCACGTTGGATGAGTGCCGCGCGATCTTTCCGCTCCAGCCGAACCACAGTCCTCCCCGGTCATCCAGAACATCGCGAATGGCAACCGCAAGCCCTCCTGCCGAAGCGGGATCGGTTGGAAGACTAACCCGATTTGAGACGACGATTAATCGCGGCATGCGTCTCCGATTCTGTCATTCTGAATGAATTCTGCCGGCCCGAAACTTGATCGTGCCCGCGAACCGCAATGTCCTGAACGGCGGCTGCGAAACCGACAATCGCGCAGTTTTGCGACTTTGGTTGTGATCGTCGTCACACTCCGTGGAACGCGATTTCGTGAGCTGCTGAAGGCTATCTATGCCTTCCGTCGTCAGGAACGGAATTGACAACGGGCGTGGTCAACCGCTGACGCGTTTTTTCTCACCTGCGAACGGACTGAGCCGAAGCCAGTTTTGCATTTGACTCTGGATCCCGGAGTCGCCGGCGAGCTGTAGCCGCCCGGCCTGGATTTCCGCACCGATTGTTGTCAAACCCATCCAGATCGAGGTCATGGTTCGAAGATCGGTCGAAATGTAGAGATCGACATCGAAACCGGGGTCGACTTTGCAAAGATCGGTGCCGTTGTGGTCTACAATCAGCCACCACCGCCTTTTGCCCGGTGAGAGTTCAGGGTACACAATCTATATCACACAACGCCGAGGCGGTAGCGGACTTGGATCGATATTCCGCCGCATGTCCCACATCAGCAATGATGGATCGAGATTTCTCAGTGACGTCTGTGCTTCAATCCAGTGTTGGCCCCAAACTCCCAGACCGATCACAAATGGCTTGAGATCCTCGCCGGCCGGCGTGAGGCGGTACTCAACATTGCCATCCCGTGCTGAATGAACGCGCTGGATTACGCCTGCGTCCTCAAGCTGCTTCAACCGCCTCGATAGGAGCGTCGGAGAAATTCGCGGTATGCCCCGTCGCAAATCGTTAAATCGCGTGCTCCCGGAAACCAGCTCGCGAAGAATGAGAGGTGTCCATCGCGTGCAGATCACCTCTGCTGCCATGGCTACAGGGCAAAACTGACCGTAGCTATTGGCTTTCTGCATTGCGGCGTCCTCCGAATTGAATGAAGCCGGTCGCCCTCGGGTAATACAGATCCTGAACTTGGCATGGTCCGGACATAAGGCATTTACTCTGGCCATCGCGGGCATCGCTCGCGGCGATCTGGTTTCTCCCGAGTAGCTGACTGGCGCTAATTGGAACATCAGGGTGGATATCATGACAAGTACCCAACAGAGCACCCTGCGCGCTGCGCGCGTGGATTTGCCCGAATTGGAAACCCTACGAAGGGAATTGTGCGGCCACGTCTGTTTGCGAGGTGATCCCGGTTACGAGGAAGCGCGGTCAATCTGGAACGCCATGATCGACAGGTTTCCCGATATTGTTGTTCGCTGCGCAAAGGCAGAGGACGTGATCCGGGCTGTGCGCTTCGCTACCGCGAACAATCTTGCTATCGCAGTCCGCGGCGGGGGGCACAACATAGCGGGAAACGCGATTGGCGACGGCGGATTGCTGATCGATCTCTCGCCAATGAAAGCGGTCCAGGTCGATCAGAAATCGCGACGCGTCCAGGTTGGCCCAGGAGCCACACTTGGCGACATCGACAGGGCGACGCAAGCATTCGGACTCGCGGTGCCTGCCGGCATCAACTCGACCACCGGAATTGCAGGGCTGACGCTTGGTGGCGGCTTTGGCTGGCTGACGCGTCCGTTCGGGATGACCATCGATAACCTGATCAGCGCCGATGTGGTGACCGCAAAGGGTCAACTGGTGCCGGTGAGTGCAACCGAAAACTCCGATCTCTTTTGGGCCATTCGCGGCGGCGGCGGAAATTTTGGTGTGGTCACCAGATTTGAATTTCAGCTGCACCCCGTGGGCCCGGAAGTGTTTTCCGGCCTGATCATCCATCCGTTTGATAGGGCGCGCGAACTGCTGGCAGAATATCGCAGCATCGCGGTTGAAGCATCGGACCAACTCACGATCTGGACGGTCATGCGCAAAGCACCGTCGCTGCCGTTCATCCCGGCCGACTGGCACGGTCGCGAAGTTCTGATATTCGCCGTCTGCTTTGTCGGATCGATGGCAGACGGCGAGAGAGCGGCTGCCCCGCTCCGGCAGCTCGGCAAGCCAATCGCCGACGTACTCGGACCTCATTCTTTTGTAGCCTGGCAGTCAGCTTTTGATCCACTGCTCGCGCCCGGCGCACGCAATTACTGGAAGACGCATGATTTTGCCGAATTGCCGGACGGGGCGATCGACGCAATCGTGAAGGGGGTCTCACACTTGCCTGGGCCGGAATGCGAGCTTTTCATCGCGCAGGTGGGCGGTGCAATGAGCCGGGTTTCGTTCACCTCTACCGCGTATCCTCATCGCGGCGCGCATTTCATCATGAACGTGCACACGCGCTGGCGCGAAGCAAAGCAGGATTCCGGGTGCATCATATGGGCGCGCGAGTTGTTCAACGCGACGGCGTCCTTTGCCACCGGCAGCGGCTACGTCAACTTCGTTCCCTCCGATGAACCAGAACGGATAGCGGAGAGGCCGAAGAGGGGGATCTTTTATCCGTCGCGGGTTTTCACCAACTCGACAAACACACTGTCGCTGAGCTTGCGCAAGTGCGGAATGAAGCGGCTTGCGGCCTGGAGGATCTCCGCGGCCGCGATGATCCCGCGTCTCGCGGGCGGCGCAAATCGCCAATCCCGGGCATGCACATTCAGGCCGAGAAAACAGTCGACCTTCCACTGCGAAGGCCCGATCTGCCGTTCGAACATGTGCGTGAGTTCCCGCACCGGATACCGCCTGACATCGAATTCCGAATCCGGGCCGGCGCGCTTTGCAATGCGCGCGCGAATTCCCCCGCTATGCGCCATCTGGATGACAGAACGCGAATTCGGGCTCATCACCCGCCGCACCTCCGAAAGAATGGATGCGCAATTTTCCTGACTGAAATGCTGCAGCACGCTGTACGAAAAGACGCCCCCCATCGAGCCATCGGCCAACGGCAGGCGCCTCGCATCGGCAACCACGAACAGCGGTCTGTTCTGTGGTGCGAGTTTCTTTGCCAGATGGCTGGCGCAGAGCAGCGACTTCAGATGGATGTCCACGCCAATCACGCGCATTCCCTTGCGCGCCCCGCCGATCGCCCAACGCCCCCAGTTGCAACCGATTTCGAGGACTGGACTTCTCGCGAATTCAGGCATTTCGCCCAATGGATAGTCACCGCGAAGCCGAACGCCATGAAAAAGATTTCCGCAGGTCGGCACAATCATTCCGTCCAGAAATTCGTCGATCTCCCGATCGGCGATCGTGCCCGCGGCTAAAGCCAGCCGCCGGTTTTCTTCCCGAATCTGCATATACCCGGAATGCGTCGCGTCAACATCGTCCGGCAGCAAAATCGGAATGCCGGCGACTGTCTCGTACCGCCTGGTGCCATCCGCATTGACCAGAAAGTCCTCGTCCATGCGCAAGGGGGTTCCTGTAGCGGGACAGCGCAGAATCGAAAGCAACTCGGCAGAAATCGATTCAGGCATGGCATCGAATTCCGGGGCTTGCGCGGACAGAAGCTTCAGGCCGTCATGCCTGGCTAATTGCCTTTGGCCAAACCGGCCGCCTTGCGGGCGTCTTCGCACGGCCCGGGACCTTTTTCCGCAGTCGGCCCCTCGCACTCGTGCCGTGTACCAGGACCTTCGCCAAAAATCATCACGACCGCATCTTCGCCACCGGCGCGGGCGCCATCGTAATGCACTTCGCGTCCCGCATGGATTGCGAAGGTGCCTGCTTTAATCGGGACGGTGGTGTGCTCGGGATCGTATTTCGCGCCCGTCGCCGCCCACCAAGTGCCGGACAGCACCATGATGTAGCGGTCATTCGCATGATAATGCGGATGACTGAAATTGCCGGGATGGAAACGGTTGAGGACGACATAAAACCCCGGTTTTCCAGGGTTGCCCACCAGCGTGTAGGAATCTGTTCCGGTCAATCCTGCCGCCGGTCCCCATTTGACGTTCTCCGGCAGAACCAGCTTCATCGCCTTTGGATTAAGCGATGAAATATCCGGAATATTACCTGCGCCTGCGGCGTATCCGATCCCGCAACCGACTGCCAGCGTAAGCCCTGTGACGATCACCCGTTTCATCTGGTCCTCCCTGATTAGCCCGTCCGTGCCATTGTTGCTGCCGGAAACACTGCTTTCACCCCTGCCTGCGCGCACTGGTCATCCTGATTGCCGGCGCCTCCGCCGGCGCCGATGGCGCCGACCATCTCCTGGCCGAGAAAAATCGGAAATCCACCTGGCTGCGCGAAATCGCCCATCCATTCCGGCGCGCGATTCACCTTTTTGTTAATCCGGTCGAACAGTTCGGCGGTACTTCGCCTCCAGTGGGCCGCCGTAACAGCCTTCAACTCCGCGGTTTTGAGAGCCGTTGAGGTGGCGCCGGCGGTACCCTGAAACGAAATCAGATCGCCATCCGAATCGACGACTGAAATTCCCAGGCCCTTGATGTTTCTTGCATCCGCATATGCGAGGCAGGCATCCACCAGTTTGCGCGCGGCAGCGGTGGTCAGTACCGGGTGAGAAACCAGCAGCGGCTGGGGCGATGGTGGCGGCGCAGCCTTGCCGTCACCCATCACTGTCGTGATCGCGTTTTTTGCGCAATCTTCGTCCTTGCCGCCTGAGAGACCTGCAGCGCCCGCTCCGATTGCACCGACCAGTTCACCCTCGACGATGACCGGATAACCGCCAGGCACCGGGAAATAGCCCATCCACTCCGGCGCGCGATTGACCTGTCTGTTGACGCGCTCGTAAAGCTCTGATGTCGGGCGGCGGAATTTTGCCGCGGTTTTCGCCTTTAGTTGCGCCGTGACCCCGGTGTTGCCGGTTGCGCCGTCCGTCGCCTGATAGGACAGCAGATAGCCCGCCGAATCCACGACCGCCAGCGCAATCGGGAACCGGTCTCGTGCAGCTTGCACGAGGCAGACCTCAATGATCCTGCGGGCGGCATAGCCGGTCAGCGAGTGTTTCTCCGCCGTGAGACTTTGGGCGGATGCGCCGGCCACAGTGACGATTCCGATCAGCGCGATTAGCGGAATTCCCAGGCGAAGACGCGACATATCACCCTCCGGTCATTGCATGACGTAACGCATCAGGCGCTTCGGCCCGACCTCGGCGCCATAAATGATCCCGTCCCTGTCCGCCGCAACACCTTCCGCGGCGCTGGTCGTGGTCGCCGCCTTCTCGACGGGATCGGGAATGAAATATTTCACCGAGCCGTCTGCGGCCGAGCCGATTCGAATGCCGCGCTTCCATCCGTCGTGATTCTTCGACACGGATTCCGATTCCGAATCCGTGACATAGATCGTGTCTTTCGCGTCTATCCAGATGCCGCTGGGACGGCTGAATTGCCGCCACGAGTTGAGATATTTTCCGTCCTGATCGAAGATCTGGATGCGATTATTGTTGCGATCGCCCACAAAAAGCCGGCCGCGCGAGTCCATGGCGAGCGCGTGCGGAATGTCGAATTCGCCCGGTCCCGTGCCTTTCATTCCCCACTCTTTCAGGTAATTGCCGTGGGAATCGAATTTCACGATTCGATCGTTGGAGTTCCCGCCATGGCCATCACCGACGAAGATATCGCCATTGGGTGCGACCAGAACCGAAGAGGGCATGTTGAAACTGTGCGGATTATTCCCCGCCACGCCTGCAACACCAAGCCGCATCATTACTTTACCGTCCGGGCTGAACTTGATCACTTGATGTCCTCGGGCGCCGTTGCCCTGTCCGTCCGTCACCCAGACATTGCCCTGCCGGTCCACCGTGATGCCGTGCGGGAATACGAATATGCCGGCTCCGAAATGCTTAACCATTCGGCCATTCGCGTCGAATTTCAGGATCGGATCGAGATTCGAATTCACACAGCTGTTCGCGGAACAGCGTTCGGCAACCCAAATGCTTTTCCCGTCCGGATCAATAGCGACACCAGCAGTCGAACCCCAGCTGCGTCCCGGGGGCATCCTGGCCCAGTTCTCGATTGAACGATACGGATTCGGCAGACTGTTGGTGGGGCCGTTCTGCGCAGAAGCCGGAAACGCCGTGAATATCGCGATGGCCGCGATGACGCGCCATCTTATCCCTTTTTTCATCCGTTCCTCCCTTGCTGCGCCCAATCCTACCCCCGGCTTGCGAAGAGGTCGATCCGGGTTGCGCGGGCTTCGGCGCGCGGAACGGATCGGGTTGGGTATTATACCCGCTTCAATTCTTACAAAAATTCCATTTTTCCCCGGTGATGAGGGCGCTTGACAGAGAGCCCGATGCGCTTAAATCACGCGCTATCAAGTCGCCGGGGAATGCGCATTCGATTTGGGAGGTAGAATTGAAGACGTATTTGGCGATGTCGATTCCTTTGGTCGCGGCGATTGCCGTTTTTGGCGCTGTCCAGACCGGGTCAGCCGCGGCAGCCAATCCGAGTTTGGCGGGTACCTTCAAATGCGCGCCAAACGCGAAATTGTGCCAGTGGTCGGGCGCGACCTTTATCGTTACCCAGAATGGCAATCGCCTGGACATCAAGAACGATAAAGGCGAACAGGGAACGGCCACGGTCACCAGTGCCATTTCGATCAGCGCCGGTCCACCCTGGAACATGCTGGGCGTGATCTCACGGGATGGCAAGCAGATCAGCTGGTCGAACGGCACCGAGTGGCTCAAGAGCTGATTTGAACGCTCCGGGGGATGTCCGCCATCCCCCACCCATTCTCCGCATTGAGGTCACAGCACTCCGGGAATAAGTTCGTCCTTTCCACAGGAGGGACGACCATGATCAGAAACACCGGAATGGTCGCTGGCATCGTGCTGCTCACAGCTACGGCGATTGCACAATCGGCGCCCGCTCCGGGCGGAGCGGCGATCGATATTCCGAATTCCGAAATTCAGGCTGTCGCTCATCGCAACGCCGGCGCCCCGGTCAGCGATCAACAGATCCGCGTCATCAGCGTCAACGGTGAATATAATGTGGGTGTGGGTGTGGTTCACCGAGCCAAAACGGAAAAGCAGAGCGTAGGCGGTTCCGAGCACAGCCAGATCACCGAAGTCTATCATGTGATTTCGGGCAACGGCACGCTGGTGACTGGTGGCGCCATCGAAAACGCGAAGGAACGGCCTGCCAGCAATGAAGCCGTCCGTATCCTGACCGGACCCAGCATGGAGGGTACACGGATCGTCGGCGGGACGAGCCGACAGATCGGTCCGGGCGACGTCATCGTCATTCCCCCGAATACGCCGCACACCTTCACCGAGATCACGTCACCCGAGATCGTTTATCTCGTGGTCCGCGTCGATCCGCATAAGGTTCTTCCTGCCGGTTACGCCGCCAAATAAACTGGCGCGTGCAATCGTCGCACCGATGGCGCGGTGTTTACCGACGCGCCAGTGCCACGCGAAGCATCGGAACGCCCGGAGGGCATATCCGGTGGCGGCCGTCCAATGAGCCCGGTCAGCGCTGCTTCTTTTCGGCCAGATCCTTTAACAGTGAATTGTCATCCACTGCAGCCGCCAGATCCTTCTTCAGTCGGGCGTTTTCCCTCAGGACGCCGGCCAATTCGTTCTTCAGTCTGGCATTATCCGCCCTCAATCCCGCAACCTGGCTCTCATCCGCGGTGACGGCCGCTGAAACCGGCAGCACCCGGGGCGGCGACACCGCAATTTCGGCCGGAATTTCTGCCCGAATTTCTGCCGGGGCTGCCACCATTGGGCTCGGGACAGGGGTGGACACGAATGGGTTGGGCAGATGCTGGCAACCCGTCAATCCGCCAGTGAAGCCGCAGAACAGAAAAAGAATGGGGACCGTTTTTTTCATCTTCGAAACCTCCGTGCCGGGATCGTACCCGATCAGGGGTAATCATTTTATTAACCAAAATCCGGTCCAATGCGGAAAGTGCCACTGCGCGGAGGCAGAACACTCCATGCGGATTGCTGCAGATTTCGATCCACGCCGCCGGGCGCAAGGCCTGGCATGGGCAATTGCTGTCGTCGTTGCCACCGTTGTGCTGGCGATGTGGGTCGGAGTACGCGTGTCGATCAAACAATCGAATAACGAGGCACTGAGGAACATCCAGTCGGACGCAGCCAATCTCGCTTTCGCCTTTGATGAGGAAGTGACGCATACGTTCGACGGCATCGACGGAACCATGCAGGCGGTTGCGAACCGAATGGCTGCAAAGCAATCGGACATGAATCTGTATGCATGGTCGCGCCAGTTTCCGATCGTCACGCTTCCAACCGTGAAGGCGGCTATCATCTCGCCCCGCGGTTCTGTGATCGCCGGTACCTGGGCCGCAAAGCCCTCGCCGGAAAAAGAGGGAGGACAGTTATATTTTCGCGCTCAACTCGACCGCAAGCGGCAACGCCTTTTCATCGGCAGGCCCGTAAAGAGCCCCGGTGACGGGCAGCTGCTGATTCCGGTCAGCGAACGCGTCGAGGCGAGGGACGGCACTTTTATCGGGGTTCTGGTTTTTTTCATATCGCAGGTCAAGCTGACCAGCCTGTACCAGGCGCTTGATCTCGGGCGCAATGGCAGCATCGCACTGGCCGGAACCGATGGCGTCGTGCTCACCCGCTTCAGCAAAAACAGCCCGGATGGACTCGAAGGCGCTGGCGCGCCGCTTACCGATCGAATTGCTCCCGTTGCCGTCCGGGAAAACAGCGGAGGGTCCTATATCGGACAGAGCATAAGTGATCACATAACGAGGATTTACAGTTACCGGCGTGGTTGGGATTATCCCGTCGTGGCGACGGTTGGGCTGGACTATGACGAAGGTCTCTCCATTTCACGGGCGCACGCTTTCGTCATGATTGTTATTGCCGGCAGCGCCACATTGTTGCTGGGCGGTTTCGCTTTCTATCTGGTTCGCGAGCTCAGGAATCGCGCCGAGCGCGATGTCGAGCTTGCCGCTGAACGCGCGAAGCTCCAGGCGGTCAATTCGGAACTGGTCGTAAGCAAGGAGCGGGCGGAAGTGGCGAACAACGCCAAGTCGATGTTTCTCGCCAATATCAGCCACGAGCTCAGGACGCCCCTGAATGCCATTCTCGGCTTTTCGAAACTTATCAGGGATCAGATCATGGGTCCGGTCGGCAAGCCGGTTTATGTGGAATATGCCGAGGAGATTTCCCGCGCGGGTGATCATCTGCTCGAGATCATCTCCAACCTGCTGGACATTTCCAGGATCGAGGCCGGCAAGACCGAACTCCGTGAAGAGATTCTGGATCCGGCAGAGCTTGTGGACGCCAGTCTCGCCGCCGTTCGCATTCAGGCCGAAAAGAAAAACCTCGAGCTCAGAACCGGGATTCCGGAGCCGCACCCGCTGATCCGTGGCGATGCATTGCGACTCCGTCAGGTGCTCATCAACCTTCTGTCGAACGCGGTGAAGTTTACCGAGGCCGGGCACGTTGCGGTTTCGATGGCATGGGACGGCGATTCGATCGGCATCTCGGTTGCCGATACCGGTATTGGCATGGCGCCGGATGAGATTGCCGTCGCGCTGGAATCATTTGGTCAGGTCGAGAATGCAATTACTCGCAGATATGAAGGCGTGGGTCTTGGACTGCCGCTCGCCAGGCAATTGGTCGAACTCCACGGCGGCAGCCTTGTCATTGCGAGCACCAAGGGCGCGGGAAGCAATATCCGGATACAACTCCCCGCCGAACGTATCGTCTGGCCGGTGTCACAAGCCGCGGCCTGAGGCTCCATACACGATCGCCTCCAACTTGCGGGAGATCGAAAAATGCTTCGCACTATTCGGGTGGGGGCGAGCGTTTCAACCCGCGCCGATATGGTGACCTCAGTTCGGTAGCGCGAAAGCCACGTACTCGCCCGAATAACGCGGCCGGCGCGTGTCGCCTTCGGTCGCGTCGCTGATTGCCACGACAATATATTGCTTCCCATCCACCATGTAGGTCATCGGCGAACCGCTCTGCTGAGCCGGCATCCACACCGCGCCAACCTGCTGTCCGGTGAGCTTGTCGTACGCGCGCAGCATGGCCCCATCCGGATGATCCGGCGTTGTCGTGCGCTGCGGATCGCCCATGATAACCAGCGTTTTTGTCACCAGCAGGCCGACTCCCCAGGTTCCGGGCTGTCCGGTCTTGGGGATATTCAGGCCCTTCAAAGCCGGGTTGTTGCGGATATTGTCGGGCGTGTCGCCATGCGGTGTCTGCCATTTCAGCTCACCTTTATCGAGATCGATTGCCGCCAGCAGACCATAGGGTGGCTTTGAGATCGGTAACCCTTGCACCGCGAGTTGGGCGCCATCGCCCCTGTCGCGTGCGACCGGCGGTTCCTTCGCTTCCTTCGCCCTTTGGGCGGTCAGCGGCGCATCTGCGGCGCAGCAATCGCCTGGTCCGAGGATGACCTGGAACGGACGTCCGTTCACGCCGGCCACATAGCGGATGTCGGAAAATTCTGCCGGAGGCGTGCGCAACGCGCGAACGCCCATCACATTTCCCGCCGGTGCGAAGGCGATGTGCAGTTCGGGATCGTAACCTCCGCCGGGCCAGTTGGTCGCGGTGGGTGAAACGATTGAGCCCAGCCGCCCTTTCACGTCGGCAATCGATCCCGGCGTGAAAGGATTGGGCTCATAGCGGTAGCGCTTGATCGCCTCCAGCGCCTGCGCGCGCAATTCAGGCGTGAAGTCGATGAGATCGTCCGGCAGTTTGAGGAAGTTCCGATTGTAGCGCAGCTTGTCGGGCGGGAATGGCTGCGTGGCAGAGGTCTTTTCCCCCGGCACATCGGATTGCGGAACGGGCCGTTCCTCGATCGGCCAGACGGGTTGTCCGGTCACGCGATCGAAGACATAAAGATATCCCTGCTTCGTCGGCACCGCGACCGCTTTGATGGCGCGGCCATTCACATTGATATCCGCCAGAATCGGCATGGACGACATGTCGAAATTCCAGATCGGATGATGGATGAGCTGAAAATGCCAGCGTCTCTGGCCGGTGCGCAAATCGACCGCGACCAGCGATTCCCCGAACAGATTGTTTCCGGGACGATGGCCGCCATAATAATCCGAAGACGGCGTTTCAACCGGCAGATAAACCAGCCCGAGATCCTCGTCGGCGCTGATATGGGTCCATACGCCCGTATTGCCGTTATCCGCCCAGGAACCGTTCTCCCAGGTGTCGTTGCCGAATTCCCCGGGCGCCGGGATGGTGTTGAATCGCCACAGTTGCTTGCCCGTGCGCACATCGAAAGCGCGCACCAGCCCCTTGGTATTGTTGTGCGTCGGTACCGTCGCGCCCTCGCGCATCGAAGAGCCGACGATTGCCACGTCGCGCACGATGGTTGGCGTCGAATGAACGCCAATTTCACCGGTCTCCAGATCGATCTGCTCGTTGGCGCCCTTCACCACTCCAACCTTGAGATCGACAATGCCATGGTCGCCGAACGAGGGAATCATCTCGCCGGTCTTTGCATTCAGTTCGACCAGCCGGTAGCCGGTGGTGACATACAGAATGCGCTCGTCGCCTCTGCCGTCCGTCCAGTATGATACTCCGTGCCCGGACAACTGCCGCGCGGCCACAGCCGCACGCTTTCCTTCGCGCAGCGAATGCGACCAGATCAGTTCTCCGGTTTTCGCATCCAGCGCAATCACGGAACGGCGTGTTCCAGCCGTTGTGTAAAGCACACCCTTGATCATGATTGGTGTGCCTTCCAGCTTCCATTCGGGATAGGGGCCGAAATTGTCGGTCTTGAATCGCCACGCAACCTGCAGCCGGTTGAAATTCGAAGCGTCGATCTGGGCAAGTGGCGAGTAGCGCGTGCCCTTTATGTCGCCCGCATAACTCGGCCATTCGCCGTTCTGTGTGGACGGAAGCCCTGTGCGCGCGAATTGCTGCGGGACGGGGGTGCCGGCAAAGGTCTGCCCACGGACATTGGGCGCCGATGAAACCAGCCCGGCGACCACAAGAGCCAAAGCGGACCTGGACAGAAGGCCATTGCGCAGCATTATTCCCTCCCTTGAGCACCATCGCGCGCCAGTTTAGCACGGCTGGATGGCTGTTTCAGCGGGAGAGAAGGCTACGATAAAGGTCTTCGTATCTGGCCGCCGCCGGCCCCCAGCCAAAATCCCGCGCCATGGCGGCCTTTTGCATTGCCGCCAGCCGGCCCGGCCTTGCGTAAACCGTCAATGCCCGCATGATCGCTTTGCGCAGGTCCTCGGGGGCGGCGCTGGTGAACAGAAATCCGGTCTCGCCGTCGGTGATCGAATTGGCGAGGCCCCCCGTCGCATGCGCGATCGGCAGACTGCCGTATCGCTCGGCATACATCTGGTTGAGACCGCAGGGCTCAAATCGCGAAGGCATCAAATAAAAATCGCTGGCGGCGATGGCACGACGCGACAGGGTCTCATTAAATGCAACCATCACAGCGGCGGAGCCGGGAAAGGGCGCCGCCGTCTTTCTTGCCAGGCTTTCCAGCTCCGGTTCCCCCTGGCCAATAAGGAAAAACTGGCCTCCGTTTGAGACAATGCTCTCGACCGAGGAAAGCGCAAGGTCCACGCCTTTCTGGTGAACGAGGCGCGAAACCATCACGAACAGCGGACGGTGTTCCCGATCCAGCCCGGCAGTTTCGCGCAGCCAGGCGCCATTGCGCCTTTTTCCCTGTTTTACCTTCGGCGGATAATTCGCCGCCAGTGCGGGGTCGCGCCCCGGCGCCCAGTCCGCGCCCACGCCGTTGAGGATGCCGCTGAGCCGCCCGGATGACGCCAATGTCGCCAGAAGACCTTCCAGACCGCTTCCAAATTCCACAGTCGTAATCTCGCGGGCGTAGGTCGGACTGACGGTCGTGATGTGATCGGCGTAAAACAGCCCCGCCTTCATGAACGACAGCCGGCCGTGGAATTCCACGCCATTGATCGAAAATGCTGCGGATGGGATCCCGAGCACGCTCAGGCGTGAGGCATCGAACAACCCCTGATAGGCGAGGTTGTGGACGGTAAAGAGGCAGGGGATGTGAATATCCCGCCATCGCAGATAGCCAGCAGCCAGCGCCGAGGGCCAGTCATTGGCATGGACCAGATCGGGCCGCCAGTCGCTGTTCCCGGAACCACTGATCAGTTGGACGGCGGCGAGCGCAAGCCGGGCAAAGCGCACGTCATTATCCGGCCAATCCTGCCGTGAAGTATCCGTATACGGTGTGCCCGGTCTTTCATACAGTTGTGGGCAGATGATGAAATAGGCCGCCCCGCCGTCCCGGGTGTTTCCGGTCGCAAGCATGCAGGGCGGAAGTCCCGCGACACCATCGAGCCGCGCCACGACTTCAAGGGAGGGCTGCCAGTCGGGTCCGGCGCCATAGAACGGCATGAGGATGCGCGCGTCCGACCCGCGGTCCCTCAGCGCCCTGGGCAGTGCCGCCGAAACGTCGGCAAGACCGCCGGCTTTCACGTAGCCGGCCAGCTCCGACGTGAGGAAAAGAATTTTCATGCCTGCCGGCTGGAGAAATTATGCGGTGAGATTAGCGATCATCGCCCCGGTGACAAGGCACACCCCAGCTTCGGTGCGGCGAAATCGCTGCGCGTCAACCGGCGGATCTTCGCCGATCACCGTGTTGTCGGGGATCTTTACGCCACGATCAATCACGACATTCCGTAAGCGGACATTGTGCCCGATGTCGCATCTCGGAAGAATGACCGCGCGATCGATCTGGCTGCCAGCCTGTATCCTCGTATGGCTAAACAGCAGCGAATTTGTCACCGTGGCACCGTAAATGATGCATCCACCCGACACCATTGAGCAGATTGCAGCACCCCGATAACCTCCGCCGTCGAGCACAAATTTCGCAGGTGGGGTGTTCTCGTTATAGGTCCAGATAGGCCAGTCGGAATCATAAAGGTCGAGATCGGGTTCTTCGCGGGTGAGATCCATATTGGCGGTGAAATATGCGTCCACCGTGCCGACATCACGCCAATAGGGCGGCGAATCCGGTTTGGCGCGCACGCAGGAATACTCGAAGCGATGCGCCACCGCTTTGCTCTCGCGCACCAGACGCGGAATGATATCCTTGCCGAAATCATGGCTGGAATTCCGGGCGGCGTCGTCGCGCTGCAACTGATCGAACAGGAATTCCGAACGAAAGACATAAATTCCCATGCTCGCCAGTGCGAGATCGGGATTGCCCGGAATGCCCGGAGGATTGGCCGGCTTTTCCAGAAAACCAATGATGCGATCGCTTGCGTCGATATGCATCACGCCAAACCCTGTGGCCTCCAGTCGCGGCACGGCCGCGCATCCGACGGTGACATCGGCCCGCTGCGCCACATGCTGCCGCAGCATCAGTTCGTAATCCATTTTGTAAATGTGATCGCCGGCAAGTACGACGATGAATTCGGGCGAATAGCTCCGGATGATATCGACGTTCTGAAACACCGCATCGGCAGTCCCGCGATACCACATCTCCTCTGAAACACGCTGACTTGCCGGCAGGATGTCGAAGCTCTCGTTGCGTTCCGGCCGCAGAAAATCCCAGCCGCGCTGCAGGTGCCGGATGAGACTGTGCGCTTTGTATTGAGTCGCGACCGCGATATGGCGGATGCCGGAATTCAGTGCGTTCGACAGCGCAAAATCGATGATTCTCAGCTTGCCCCCGAAATGGACCGCCGGCTTGGCCCGCTTTTCGGTCAGCTCCATCAACCGGCTGCCGCGCCCCCCGGCCAGCACGTAAGCCATTGCCCGTCGCGCAAGGGGTCTTTCGATCTCCGGCCCTGTGACCATCGGTTCCCTCCATCGCGCGACTTAAGGGAGTTAACGCAGTTCCACAGGCAGAGTGGCTCCGCGGGTAGGATTCGAACCTACGACCAGCCGGTTAACAGCCGGCTGCTCTACCGCTGAGCTACCGCGGAATAGCTACCGGCCCGTTCTATCCCAGGCGTGCGGGAAAAGAAAAGGGCCGGTTCACACCGGCCCTCATCAGGGTGTCAGCCCCGGGGGTAATAACCATACGGATCGTAGTATCCGTACCTGTCATAGGGGTACCGTCCGCGGCGCCCCGTATAGTAGGCATAACGGTGCCTACGACCATAGCGATCGTAATACGAGGCATAGTGTTTATGATGCGGTGCTAGAAGAGCGCCGGCGGCCGCACCGACCGCTGCTCCACCAAGCACCGGTCCAACCCGGCCGTGGCCGAGCAGGCCACCCGCCACCGCACCGATTCCCGCGCCCAGCAGCGTGTCGCGTCCCTGCACGCTGGCATAGGCCGGCGCGACCGGGAAGGCGAGCATTGCGCTCAGTCCGGCTGCAGCCGCCAAACTGCCAAGCTTTGGTAGTGTCCGCATGACACTTTCTCCTTCATGAACCCATTCCTGAAGAAAACGTGTCGCGGCGAGCCCGGTTTCCTAAGGCTCTACCTGGGCTGTGGAGGCCACGCCCGGAATTGAACCGGGGTAAACGGTTTTGCAGACCGCTGCGTCACCACTCCGCCACGTGGCCTTGAACAATCATTCGGGAGCAGGGAGGGGCTATAGCATTTCGGCTGGAAAGGCCACAACCGCGCCTTCTACTCGTCGGCGCGTGCCTGGCTGATCTGGTCGGGGCTTCTCAGGATGATTTCAGCGCGGGATTGATAGGAGGAGATTTTTCCCGAAACCGTGATCTCCTTGCCCACGAACTTGGATAGATCACCGAATTGCTTCGCGTCATCCGCGAAGATCACCGCGGAAAACGGGCAGCTTCTGTACTGCCTGCAGAAATCAAGGAACACGGTTCCGCTGGCCGATTTGTGCGCATTGACCAAGGTTCCCCGAACGCGCGTATTCTGGCCGACATGCTCTTGGGCTTCCGAGAAATCGAACTCCCCGGCTGGCCCGGCCTCAACAGCCGACGGATTGGCGGCGGGGTATTGTTCAATGAGCTTCCTGAGAATGCCGCTATAGGTCTCGACCATTGCGGGGCTGGTCCCGATCTCCAGCAACTCGTCGTTCTCGTTGGTGGCTGAGGCCGTCCAGTTGTAGCTGCCCAGCGCATAAGCTTTCTCGGTTGTGAGCGCCTTGATATGCATGATGCCATTACCGCTCGCGTGTTTTTCGGTCTTGACCGGAATGCCGGCTGAGAGCAGTTCGGCAAGAATCGGGCGTCCATAGGATTTGGCGCTCTCCTCCGAATCGACCACGCCTTCCACGTCCACGCCGCGCTTTTTCGCGCTGACCAGCGCATCGGCGATATCGCGCAGCGTGAATTCATACATGGCGAAATAGACATGGGTTTTCGCCGAATCGATCAAAGCAATCATTTCGCGGTCGTTGCGCTTTGCCGTCAGGCTGTAGAGCACGCGCACAGAATCGGGCGGGGGAGCCGACATGGTTTCGGCGGGAATGCCAGGTTGGGGGAGCCCACCGTGGATGAAATATCCTGCAGCGCCTGAAAGAAGCGCGATCGTCATAACTGCAAGGATTCGCCCGGCCATGTTTCCATTATAGACCATCGGTGGCAGCAGGCTCCATGGCCGTGCCTGATGCAATTGTCAGGCCCTGTCTGTCCCTCTATAAGCCTGCGACCTTACCACCTTCAGGTACGATGATGCTCGAAAGCGCCGTGCAGCGCGCCAATATGGTAGCAGCGCAGCTGCGCACCAACGACGTGACGGATGCCCGCATTTGCCACGCTATGCAGACAGTACCGCGCGAACTTTTCGTGCCGGAGCGGTTTAGGCCGGTTGCCTATACGGAGCGCGTGATCGAACTTGCGCCCAACCGTGTGCTGATGGATGCCCGCTGCTTCGGAAAGCTGGTGCAACTGGCCGCAATTCTGCCGGATGACGCCGTTCTGGATGTGGGCTGTGGCACCGGCTACTCGGCAGCAGTCCTTGGCATGCTGACATCGCGCGTCTATGCCCTGGAAGAGAAGGAAGAGCTTTTGTCGGTTGCGCAGTTCAGATTGAACGATCTGTCCGCGCGAAATGTTCAGCTGGTCAGGGGACCTCTCACCGACGGGGACCCAGCGCACGCCCCTTTCGACGTGATTTTGGTTGAAGGTGCAATCGAGCGGGATCCTTCCGAACTGCTGGATCAGCTGAATGACGGCGGGCGCCTGGTTGCGGTCAAAAGGGACGGCGCAGCCGGCTTTGGCTGCCTTTATGTCAAGCACGGGACCGCGATCGGCGAACGCGAGGCCTTTGACGCCTGGATTCCCGTGCTGCCGGGGTTCGAGAAGTCGCGTGGCTTCAGGTTTTGACCGGGGCCTGCGCGGCTGCGAATTCGCGTGCCCGCTGATGCAGGTCCTGCAGATTCTCTTGAAACTGTTGTAACGAAAATCGGAGCGCTATGACTCGCTCTTCGGGCGCGATCTGCTGCAGGGCAGCGAGCACCTTCTGAATTGCGGTCTCGAAGGGTTCCAGCGGGGCGGGAGGCACGCGTGCTGCGAAAGCCCGTCCGATTGCTCGCATCTGCCCGACGCCGGTTTGGGAAAATTCTCCCAGAATTTCTTCAAAAACCGGCGTCGGCTGCTTGACGACCGGTTCGGAGACGATGCGCCCGATCAGAACAAGGTCGTGTCGCAGGCGCCGCAATGTGCGGGCGATGGGAGCAGGATCGACGTCTTCGGACAGGTGATTGCGCCTTTCGCGCGCTGCTTCGGCGGCAATATTCTCGAGTTCGGTCTGCGCGGCTCCGACGGAGTCCTGTTTCGCCCGAATACTTTCGGTTGCTGCAGCGCGCGTGATTGCGGCGACAAGTTCGGCGAACAGGGCGGACATCCGCTGCAACACTTTGTCGGCCGATTCGCCGAGCAGCATGTGGGCGCGCGCCGGGAACAGGAACAGCGAGACGGCCATCCCGCAGATCCCGCCAAGCGCGACTTCGAGCGTCCGAAGCATGGCGGCGCGGACCGGACCCTCGGTGGCCCCGGTGCTTCCAAGCAGGAGAATGATCGCCGTGATCGGAGCAACCCGATAGGCCGGCTTGAATGCAGCAAGCATCGATAATGGCAGCAGCGAAACCGTGAGGGCCGCGCCCGTCGTGAATGCATCACCGTGCGGAATTGCGGTGGCGACCACCGTTCCATAAGCGGCCCCAAGCAAAGTCCCCAGCAATCGGTCGGTGGAAGCTTTCCAGGATCCGCCGACACTTCCCTGCACAACAAGGACGGCGGTGAAAACGGCCCAATAACCCTGGGGTAATCGGAGCACTTCGGCGACGGCATAGCTTGCAAGTCCGGCGGCCGAAATACGCAATCCATGCAGAATTTCGAGGCGTCGCCTTGACCAGAACCGCATCCTGTGCGCAACGGCTTCCACGCCCTGCTGCGGTGCCTCGCCCAATATGGCTTTCATCGCCGATCTGCCTTATTGATGGGTGCTTCCTGGATTCGTCGAGAGAAATATGAATATGCCAGCTGAGCCGCAGAATGACCCCACGATGGAGGAGATTCTCGCGTCGATACGCAAGATCATTTCCGAAGATCAGCCGGAAGGCGTAACTCCCAAAGCTCAAACCGTCCGGGCCGAGGCGCTACAGGCCGAGATACTGGAGTTGACGGAAGAGATTTCCGCGGAGCAATCCGCCCCCGGCACCGATGAACACCGGAATGGGAGCGATGTGGTGGAAGTCCGCGAGCCATTGCTGTCCGACAGTTCGCGTCAGGCGATTGAAAGGGCGTTTGAGACACTGGACGAAGCTTCGGAGCAGTATTCCACATTCGCAGGCGGCATGCTGGAGACGGTATTCGCGCGTGCGGTGCAGGAAGCCGTATCGACCGGGTTGCAGCAGTGGGTGAACAGCCGCGAGCCCGAACTCATCAACCAGTTGAAGCCGATGCTTCGCGAGTGGCTGGATGCGCATCTTCCGCGCCAGGTTGAAATCATCCTGAAGCAGGAGCTCGGACGCGCCGTAACGGAACATTTGCGCCGACGCCTCACCTGAGGCGAATTCCATGCTCGACAAGACTTTTCGCCCGGGCGATGTCGAAGCCCGGCTGTACCGGATGTGGGAGGAAGCCGGTGCATTCCGGCCGGGTGACAAACCGGCGGCCGGAAACTTCTGCATTGTTATTCCGCCGCCGAACGTCACCGGCAATCTGCATATCGGTCACGCGCTGAACAATACGTTGCAGGACGCGCTGGCGCGGTTCGAGCGCATGCGCGGCAAGAATGTCCTGTGGCAGCCCGGTACCGACCATGCGGGGATCGCAACCCAGCTTGTGGTGGAGCGGGAGCTCGCCAAGCGGCAGCTTTCGCGCACACGTCTGGGCCGCGAGCGATTTCTTCAGGAAGTGTGGCGCTGGAAAGAAGAATCGGGCGGGATGATCGTGCGCCAGTTGCGCAGCCTGGGCGCGTCGTGCGACTGGAGCCGTCAGCGCTTCACGATGGACGAAGGCCTCTCCCGTGCGGTGCTGAAGGTGTTTGTGAGCCTGTTCAAAGAGGGTTTGATTTACAAGGACAAACGCCTCGTGAATTGGGATCCCCGGCTGCAGACCGCGGTCTCGGACCTTGAGGTCGAAAATATCGAGGTTCCGGGCAGGCTCTGGTATGTGCGCTATCCGATCGAGGGCCGCAACTCACAATTCATCACGGTCGCGACGACCCGGCCGGAAACCATGCTTGGCGATGTTGCGGTTGCCGTGCATCCGGACGATGACCGCTTCCGGTCGCTGATCGGCCTGTACGCGCAATTGCCTCTGACGGGACGGCTGATCCCGGTGATTGCGGATGCTTCCACGGATCCGGAGAAGGGCACCGGGGCGGTGAAGATCACCCCGGCTCACGACTTCAACGATTTTGAAGTCGGCAGAAGGCATGCTCTTCAACCCATCAATATTCTCACGCCGGAAGGCAGGCTGAATGATGCCGTCCCGGCGCCTTATCGCAACCTCGACCGATTTGACGCGCGCAAGCGCGTGGTTGCCGATCTGGAAGTGCTCGGCCTCCTGGAGAAGGCAGAAGACATTGTCCATGCAGTGCCGCATGACGAAAAAACAAAGACCGTTGTGTTGGAACCCTATCTGACCGAGCAGTGGTATCTGAATGTTTCGCCGCTTGCAGAGAACGCATTAAAAGCAGTCGAGGATGGGCGTACCAAATTCGTTCCACAACATTGGACCCAGGTCTATTTCAACTGGATGCGCAACATTCAGCCCTGGTGCATTTCGCGCCAGCTGTGGTGGGGGCATCAGATTCCGGCCTGGTACGCTCCGGACGGAACGATCTTCGTTGAGGAGACCGAAGAGGCGGCCCTTGCGGCGGCGGTTCAACATTACGGAACAGGCGTCAGGGTCCCACTGGTCCGCGATCCGGACGTGCTGGATACGTGGTTTTCGTCGGCTCTGTGGCCGTTCTCGACGCTCGGTTGGCCCGATCCGACCCCGGAACTGAAGCGCTTCTATCCCACCTCCGTGCTGGTTACGGGGTTCGACATCATCTTCTTCTGGGTCGCGCGCATGATGATGATGGGGCTTCATTTCATGCACGACGTGCCGTTTCACGACGTATGCATTCACACCCGGGTTCTCGACGAAAAAGGTCAGAAGATGTCGAAGACCAAGGGTAATGTAGTCGATCCGCTGGACCTGATCGGCGAATACGGGGCGGATGCATTGCGCTTTGCGCTGACCATTGCGGCGGGGCAGGGGCGCGACATCCGGCTTGGCATCGGGCGCGTGGAAACCTGCCGCAACTTCGGCACCAAGCTGTGGAATGCGGCGCGCTTCTGCGAGATGAACGAATGCGTGCGCAAACGGGAGTTCGATCCGGCCCAGGTCGAAATGACCGTCAACCGGTGGATCGTGGCAGAAGTCGCGCGCGCAGCGGCGGGCGTTACCGCCGCATTGGAGGCCTACCGCTTCAATGACGCCGCCGGCGCGATCTATCACTTCGTCTGGGATGTCTTCTGCGACTGGTATCTGGAATTCATCAAACCTCTTTTGAATGGGGCGGACGAAGGCGCGAAAGCCGAAACGCGCGATACCGCTGCTTGGATACTCGACCGGATTTTGCAGCTTCTGCATCCTTTCATGCCCTTTATCACGGAAGAATTATGGGCGCGCATGGCCGAACATGCCGTTCCGCGCCGTTCGATGCTGATCCAGTCGCCCTGGCCGGAACTGGATGGCCTGCCGTTGCATGAGGATGCGCACGCCGAGATGAGCTGGCTCATCGAGCTGATCTCCGGCATTCGCAGCGTCCGGTCGGAAATGCATGTGCCGCCCTCGGCGCGGATCGACGCTGGTGCTGAAGGATGCGGACGAGGCGGCTACGGCGCGCCTGATCCGCTTTCGCGATGTCTTTGCTCACCATGGGGCGGCTGTCCGGTGCCCGGACCAGCGGAGAAATTCCCGCCGGGTTCTGCGCAATTCGTCATTGTGGGAGACGATCGCGGCCTTGCCGTTGGGCGATGTCATCGACCTCGCGCAGGAACGGGCGCGGCTGCAGAAGGATCTGAAAAAGGCCGAAGGACGAAATGGCCCGCTTCGATGCGAAATTGAACAACCCCTCTTTCGTGTCGCGTGCGCCGGAAGATGTGATCGAAGAGCAAAAGGAAAAGCGGGCGGAGGCGGCTGCCCTCGCCACCGCGCCTCCGCGAAGCGCTGAAGCGGTTACACGGGTAAGGCGTTTGCTGCCGCGGGCGATCTGGGTTATCGGGTGCGACCTGACTCCAGCAGGACTGCATGCCATGCAGAAATTCGATAAATCGCGGCTGCCTTCGCGCCATACGACGGAGGGGCCGGAACGCGCACCCCATCGGGCGTTCTATTATGCAATGGGGTTATCCGAGGAGGAGATCCATCGCCCGATCGTAGGCGTTGCCTCCTGCTGGAACGAGGCCGCGCCGTGCAATATCGCGCTGATGCGGCAGGCGCAGTCGGCCAAGCGCGGCGTGAAGGACGCTGGCGGAACGCCGCGGGAATTCTGCACGATCACGGTTACCGACGGGATCGCGATGGGCCATGAGGGGATGAAGTCCTCGCTGGTCAGCCGCGAAGTCATTGCCGATTCGATCGAACTGACGATGCGCGGCCATTGCTATGACGCACTGGTCGGAGTCGCCGGCTGCGACAAGAGCGAACCGGGCATGATGATGGCGATGCTGCGCCTGAATGTTCCGTCGGTATACCTCTATGGCGGCTCGATCATGCCGGGAAAATTCCATGGCAGGGATGTGACCGTGCTTGATGTGTTCGAAGCCGTCGGACAATATTCCGGCGGCGCGATTTCGGATGCCGAACTGCATGAACTGGAATGCGTCGCCTGTCCGGGGGCCGGCGCATGCGGCGGCCAATTCACCGCCAATACGATGGCCTGCGTTTCCGAGGCGATCGGCCTTGCGCTTGCCCTATTCGTCCGGACCGCCTGCGGAAGTGATCTCGCGCGACGATTTCGCGCTGAAGTCCGGCGAAACGGTGATGCAGCTTCTGGCGCGCAATATCCGCCCGCGCGACATCTGCACGCGAAAGGCGTTTGAGAACGCCGCGACGATCGTGGCGGCGACCGGCGGTTCGACCAATGCGGCGCTGCATCTTCCCGCCATGGCGCATGAAGCCGGAATCGATTTCGACCTCTTCGATGTGGCGTCGATTTTCAGGCGCACGCCTTATCTCGCCGATCTCAAACCGGGCGGGCGCTACGTTGCAAAGGACGTATGGGAAGCCGGCGGGATGCCAATGTTAATGCGCACGCTGCTTGACGGCGGCTATCTGCATGGCGATTGCCTGACGGTGACCGGAAAAACTATTGCCGAAAATCTGCGCGGGGTCGCGTTCAACACCGGGCAGCCCGTCATGCGGCCGGTATCGAATCCGTTGGCGCCGACAGGCGGCGTTGTGGGGCTTTCCGGAAGTCTCGCGCCGGAGGGCGCTATCGTAAAGGTCGCAGGGCTGAAGCACCTGCGCCATCGCGGCCCGGCGCGGGTTTTCGATTGCGAGGAGGACGCGTTCGCGGCGGTTCAGGCGCGGGACTACAAGCCGGGCGATGTGATTGTTATCCGGTACGAAGGACCCAAAGGCGGCCCGGGCATGCGCGAAATGCTTTCGACCACGGCTGCACTCTACGGGCAGGGCCTGTCGGACCAAATCGCATTGGTTACCGACGGCCGATTCTCGGGCGCTACGCGCGGGTTGTGTGTCGGACATGTAGGACCCGAGGCAGCCGACGGAGGGCCGATTGCGTTGCTTCGTGAAGGCGACATCATCGCCATCGATGCGGAAAAGGGCAGCATCGATATTGAATTGAGCGCCGCAGAGCTCAAGAGCCGTCGCGAAAGCTGGCGCGCTCGCGAAATCCCGATTGGTTCGGGCGCGCTGTGGCGGTACGCGCAAAATGTCGGACCGGCTCGTCATGGCGCTGTCACCCATCCGGGCGCAAAAGCAGAGAAGCGCTGCTACGCGGATATATAAAAAAGGCGGCATGACGAGCATGCCGCCGCGGAAGCCGCTGAACGTTTAAATCAGCGGTGAGGATGTTCCTTGTTTCCGCCCGGGATCTGGCCGCTTTCGGGATTTCGCCCGAATTCGTCCTCCTGGATGTCCTGTTCGATCGGGCTCGCGTCGTGCCGTTCTTCCACTTCATCCATCTGGGGGTACTCGTTCCCCGTGCGCGAGGCGCCTTCGTTGGACATTTCCCGGGACTGCTGTTCGGATGGTTGCGATGGGGTCGAGTTCTTTGCCGCGGCGGCTTTTCGACTCGCTGCGCCACGCGCCTGGCCGCCCTTGCGTCCTGCCTGGGCCGCGAGCTCGCGATTCTGCGAGAAACTTCTGCCTTCGGGAGGCACACTCTCTCCGCCCTTGCGGCCGGCCTTGGCAGCCAGCTCCGGATCCTGCGAAAAACTTCGCTTTTCCGGTGGCACACTTTGTCCGCCCTTGCTGGCGATAGCACGTTGCTTCTCACGGTCCATGGAAGCAAAACCTCGATTGGAGGTGCCCTTCTGTTCAGGCATTGACGTTTTCCTTTCCGGGTGTTTCAGCCTCGGCTGACAGAGGGGCAATGCCGACTGCCGGCCCGGTCTCAAAGCATAAACGGCGCCGAGCCCGGCCCCGTTCCGGTGACGTCATTTCATTTTTCGCTCTGGCTTAAGCGCAGCTGCGGCCAAATCACATAAATCTGCGAAGAGGTTACGCCTTAGCCATCAGACGGGATGGGCAACTTTCCGAGCGAAAACGGCGTTTGTTCCAGGTCCAACACAGCAGAATGGATGAGGACCATGGCGGAACGGAAGACCGGGGACAGCGGTGTCCAGGGCGAAGGTGACTATCGTTCGGCGCGGACATACAAGCGCGATATCGATAAGTTCGTGAAGGAGAAAGCCGGGCAGATCGGCGGAATGGCAAGGGACGCCCAGAAAGCGCTGGAGACTCCGGAAGGCGACGAACTGAAAAAGGCAGAAGAAAAAGGCAAGTCGAAAGCGCGGCATTAGAGAGAATTTGCGCGCCGTTCAATCGATGAACACACGCCCTTCGAAAAGGCGTCGTGCGGTCCGTACGATATACGCCACGACGGCACCGTCGGATTCCCGGCGCTCAATGCGAATCGGCATTGTGCCGGATGGGTGCTCGATTACGATATCGGAGGGCAGACCTGAAACGCGCGCGAGTTCGGCGACCAGAGTTCCGGGAGTGACTGCCGCAGTCCCAACGGCGACCGCACCGGTGGCGGCGAACGCGTTGTGGCACGCATGGGGCATGAAGTAACGGCCGGCGAAATTTCCACCCGCACGTGACGGTGCAATCAAAACCGGTTTGGGAATCACCAGTCCGCTGACATCGCCCAGACCCATGCGGCTTCCGGCTTCGAGCCTGAGTTTCTCCAGGATGCGCAGGAATTCGGAACCGGCTGCGAATTGAGCAGGCATTTCGTAGCCGGTCATCCCGAGATCGGCGGCGTTCACGACCATGATCGGCATTGCCGCATCGATCAGTGACGTGGCAATTCCCGAAATGAGATCGACGGGATTTCCGGTGGGGAGGAGC
This sequence comes from uncultured Alphaproteobacteria bacterium, assembly GCA_963747255.1. Classification (GTDB taxonomy): domain Bacteria; phylum Pseudomonadota; class Alphaproteobacteria; order Micropepsales; family Micropepsaceae; genus CAIYRG01. Next base: position 909,549 of record CAVVEG010000017.1, on the reverse strand, counting down.
TTCCCGGTCTTGGCTCCTTCTGCATTCAGGAAGCCCAGGTGGATTGGGGCAGCGGTGCCGGGAACGCCGTCGATTGCGGTATCACCGTCGTAGCGAACGTGCCCGCCAGGCGTTTGAATGCGGGCTTCAATCAGTTTCGCGGTGTTCACATTATTGATGGTGACCGTGGACACATCGCCGGAAAGTCTCACCAAACCCGCTTCGAGGGCGAAGGGTCCAACGCCGGCGAGCATGTTGCCGCAATTGGGCGAAGTGTCGACTTTGCGCTCGCGCACAATTACCTGCGCGAAGAGATAATCGACATCGACACCCGGAATATTCGACCGGCTGATAATCGCAACCTTGCTGGTGAGGGGATGGCCACCGCCGATTCCGTCGACCTGCAGCTCATGGCCCGAACCCATGATCCGGAGCAAAACCTCATCCCGTTCCGCTGGGTCGGACGGAAGGTCGGAAGCAAGCAGATAGGGCCCGCGAGATGTGCCGCCGCGCATCAGGACACAGGGAATGGAGCGAGCAACCATATTCGGACAATAACTCTACTTGCACAGGACCAGGTGGTCAATTTCGGGCGGGATGCGCGGAATCACTGGTTTTTCCCAGCTCTCGTGTCATCGCGGCGCTCAGTGCCGCGGCGAGTTCGCTGAGTCCGTAGGGTTTGGGAAGGATACGAAGTCCCGCTTCGTCGGCAAGGCGTCTTGCAGCTTCGGCATAGCCGCTGGTCAATAGAACGGGGATATCAGCCCGCCGGGACCGGATTTCGCGGGCAAGCTCCACTCCATTCATGCCGCCTGGCATCATGATATCGGAGAACACGAGATCAACTTTCCGGCCGTTTGCGAGGGCGCCGAGTGCTGCAGAAGCACTCGCAGCCCGGGTGACTTCGAAACCGAGCTGCTCAAGCATTTCGGTCACCAATGCACCGACATCATCGTCGTCTTCGACGAGAAGGATCGATGCCGCCGACGAGTTCCTGCGGCGCCCGGTTTGCCGTGTCTGCCTGCTCGCCGCTACCTTCATCCCGTCGTGGCGATTTTGCGGAGCGCGGGAGGTAGATCCTGACCGTCGTGCCGGTTCCGAGCTCAGAATCGATGCTCACATGGCCGCCCGACTGCCGCGCGAAGCCATGCACCTGGGCGAGGCCGAGGCCGGAACCCCGTCCGACTTCCTTGGTTGTGAAGAACGGCTCGAAAAGATGTTTGCGAACTTCCGGCGTCATCCCTGTTCCGGTGTCGATAATCGAGAGACAGATGCAATCGGCTCCCTCGCGGTAATTCGAAACATTTTCAGCGCGAATGGTGACAATGCCGCCCTTGGGCATGGCATCGCGGGCATTGACGGCAAGGTTGAGCACCGCCAGTTCCAGCTCGCCGGGATCGACTTCGACCGGCCACAGTTCTTCGGATAACTCGAGTTGTACATTGACCTCGCCGCCAAGGCTCCGGTCCAGGAGCTCGCGCATGCTGCCGATCTGATCGGCGAGATCGATAACCTCCGGTTTCAGCTGCTCGGTTCGTGAGAAAGTGAGGAGCTGGCGCGTGAGCTTGGCCCCGCGCTGCGTCGCCTGACGCATTGCTTCGGTAATCCGGCGGCGGTCATCGGAATTGCTGCGCCTTTCCAGCATGTCCAGTCCTGCTGCGATTACCATCAGAAGGTTATTGAAATCGTGAGCAACACCACCCGTGAGCTGGCCGAGGGCTTCGATCTTTTGTGCCTGGCGCAGATTTCCTTCAGCCCGCACGCGTTCTGCCATTTGAATTCGCAGTTCAGCGTTCGCTTCCTCAAGCTCGTGCGTGCGCTCACCGACCAGAACTTCGAGTGCCTGCGCCGAGCGCTCACGCGCCTGGAGCAGGGCCCGCATTTCATATTGACGGGCGCGTGCGCGCAATGCCGCTTTGGCGGCGCTGGTCAAAGTGATTGGCTGCACCGGCCGTTCCAGGAGCGAAACGTTTCGCAGCTCCGCAACCAGATTCTCGCGCCAGTTTGTAACCGAAGGCTGCACATGATGACTGGTCAGAAGGATCACTGGCAGGTCCGACCAGGGCGGCTGGTTCGCGATCCAGTCAAACAGGACGGAAGCGTCGGACCCAAACAGTCCCTCGTCCGCGATCAGCGCAGCACCCGCGCCTTTTTGCAACGCGGTCACCAGTCCCGGCAGGCTGGTCACCATCTGTGCGGCAAACCCGTTAGAGGCGAGGAGTTGCGTGATCGCTGCGGCATCCCGCCCGATCGGGGCAAAGACAAGGATGGCGAGACCTTCGCCGTTATGCTCCGGCATCCTGATATTCCGCCAGCAGCGGCCCCTTATCGCCGGTGTATCGGGGTGTACCGGAAAAAATCCCGCTGAACTCGGTCAATGGCGGGCCAAGATGAACGCCCTGGGGACCGAGGCGATACTCCCGGATGTTATGTTCGTGATTTCCGCTGCGCTTCTTCACCACGGAAAGCGCGCGGCGAACCGTCCCGCTGTACTCGAAATAGCGCAGCATCAAAACCGCATCGCTGAGATAACTCATATCAATGGGGGTTTCCATTGGGCCGATCAAGCCGTGCTGGGCCAGCACAAGAATGGTCAACACCCCCTGCTGCGCAAGATAGGTCAGGAGTTCATGCATCTGAAGGATGAGAAAGCGTTCGTCCGGCATGGCGTTCAGGTAGCCGTTCAGGCTATCGATGACGACCAATCTGGCGTGGTCCCGCTCGACGCTGTACATGATGTTTGAGGCAAACTGGCCGGGAGACAGCTCGGCGGGGTCGATCTGCTGGTAGCGCAGCAGCCCGTGATCGACATGTTCCTGCAATGGAATACCAAGTGTGCGGGCGCGTGCTTCCATCGTGCCCCGTCCTTCGTCGAACGCATAATACACAACATGCTCGCCGCGCTCAGCCGCCGCCGCCGAGTAGGTCAGCGCCAGTGACGATTTGCCCACGCCTGCCGCACCGATGAAGAGAGCATTGGTGCCGCGCTCGAGGCCGCCGCCAAGCAGTTGATCAACTTGCGCGTTGCCGCTGCTGGCAAATCCACTGGCGAAATCGGCGTGGTGTTCGGCGGCAACGAGGCGCGGAAAGATGTTGAGGCCGCCCCGGGCAATGACGAAGTCATGATAGCCACCGCGGAATTGAATGCCGCGCATCTTGATTACACGCAGCCGCCGACGCTCCGCGCCGTATTCGATCGCCAACTGTTCAAGCAGCACAACCCCATGCGAGATGGAATGCAGCTGGAGGTCATTGTCATGCGACGTGAGATCGTCGAGCAGCACGACCGTGCAATTGCGCGAGGCGAAGAAGTGCTTCAACGCGAGCACCTGCCGCCGGTAGCGCAGAGCGCTCTGTGCCAGCAGCCTGAGTTCGGACAGGCTGTCGATCACCACGCGTGACGGGCTTAGTGCCTCAACCCGCGACAGGATCAGATTGGTAGTCTCGGAGAGCTCCATTTCGGCAGGGTGGAAAACCGTAAGCTCACGCTGTGGATCCAGAGTCGTCTCGGGCGGAACGAGTTCGAATACCTGAATTCCTTCAAGCGACCATCCATGCCGCCTCGCAACGACGCGAAGTTCTCTCTCGGTCTCGGAGAGCGTGATGTAGAGCACACGCTCGCCCTGCCTGACGCCTTCGAGCAGAAATTCCAGCGCAATCGTGGTCTTTCCGGCGCCGGGCTTGCCCTCGTACAGATAGAGGCGATTGCGATCAAAGCCGCCGCAGAGAATACTGTCCAGGGCCAAATTGCCGGTGGAAATGCGCGGCGGGTCGGCGTCACGAACTTGACCGTCACCGGCGGTTCTGTCGTATTCCATATTTCAATCCCTCCCGTAACAAGGCCGTCCTTCCTGAAGCGAAGCGGGACGACCATGCGCATTCGTCGCGAAGTGGGGTTGCGGGACCGCAATCCACGGCGCTACGCCACCGGCGATTTCGACCAGTCATGGGAGCGCATCAACTCTCCCAATTGGCCGCCGCCATGGAGAAAATGGCAGATTTACAGCAGATCTTTCCTGGGACTGTGTAGCGCCCGGCATTTCCTCCCCCTCCTCCGACACCGTACGCACAGATTCGAGGAAAGTTCCCAAAGGACGCGCCCGGACAACTTTAAATATTGTGTTGAATCCATGGGACGACATCGCCATTTGTGTTGGACTGCCTGTTTCGGGCGCTTGGAGAATGAAATGGCGAAGCCGGGATTTGAGGCGTTCTGGGGAGAACTTTCACCCTGCTCGCATGTCGTGGAGTTTTACCAGGAGGACGGGCAATTCCTCGATCATCTGGCCGAATTCGTCTCGGGCGGGCTGGTTGCCGGCGAAGCCATCATCATTATTGCGACACCGCAGCATCGTCTGGCTCTGGCCAAGAATCTCACTCGCAGGGGGTTCGACATTTCCGGACTGATACAAAGCGACCAGCTGCTGCTGCTTGACGCCGAAGAGACGATTGCAAAGTTCTTCATCCATGAATGGCCGGACGAAGATCTGTTCCAGCACGTGATAGGCGAAGTTCTGGAACAGGCGACCCGCGATGGCCGAAAGGTGAGGGCTTTCGGCGAAATGGTCGCACTTCTGTGGGCGAAGGGGTTGTGCGGCGCGACCATCCGGCTGGAACATCTCTGGACGGATTTTTGCCGCAGTCAGTCCTTTTCCCTGTTCTGTGCTTATCCCAGGGCCGGATTTACCGAAGATGCCGCGGCCGATATCGCGCGCGTTTGCGAAAGCCATTCGGCGATCTATCAGGCCGCCTGAGGCGGGCGCACATTGCCGCGGTGGTTTCACGATCGAATTTGCGGAACTCGCAACGATCCTAACCGGGTGTCTGAACAAAGCTTCGCGATACAAGGACACTAAGTTTCAGCGGGGCCGCTGCGTTTTTGCATGTGGGGCAGGAAGTTGCGCAAAGACACCGAAAATTCGGCTGTCGCAGACGATTGCCTTCGGCACGTTGAATTCTGCCAGCAGATGTTCGAAGCCTCTTCGGAGATACGGGAAAAGGAAGCGTGGCTTCGCCTGGCTACGGAGTGGCTGAGTTTGCATTCTGAGGCCAGCGGCGACAAAAAGATCGCTCACGTGCTGAACCGGTTTCGGGCCACACTGAGCCGTTAATCTGCACCGGGCGCCAGCTGGGATCGCAGCATTTTCTCCCTTTCATCGGCGAGTCCGTCCCACTGCCTGGCAAGATAAAGCAGTTGTTCACGCTGCGGCGCGTTGCGCATCCTGCTCGCCATGGCCCGGCATTCTTCTGCGTGTTTGCGGTATTCCTCGACTTGTTGCACCCCGCGGCTCCCCAACTCCGATTGTTATTGCTACATCCCGGGAGTGTATTTGCAATTGATAATTGCCAGGGGGAACGGTCTGGCGGCCGTCATTCCACCGTAAAACCGATGCTGCAGGAAAGTCCCGCGGGCTCGAACTGCAATTCGACTTTGCCGCCCAGATCGGAGGCCAGCGCCTTTTCCAACAGTTGCGTTCCAAAGCCGTGGCGCCTGGGTTTTTCCACCTGCGGGCCTCCCAGTTCACGCCAATGGATCTGAATCAGGTGACCCCGCTCACAAGCGGTCCTGCTCCAGCCGATCTGGATGCGTCCTGCCGGCGAAGTGAGCGCTCCATATTTGCAGGCATTTGTCGCAAGCTCGTGCAGGCCCAGGGTGAGAGCCAGCGCATGTTGGGGATTGAGTTCGCAGTCCGGGCCATCGATCTGCAGCGCGCCACCCGTGGAATGCGGAGCCAGAGTTTCGGAAACGACGTCGCGCAGAGGCACTGGATTCCAGTTGCTTCGCGACAGCAGTGAATGGGCACTGGCCAGCGCCATCAGGCGCGATTCGAAGCCCTCAATATACCCCGCGAGGCTGGTAGCACGGGAGGCCGTTTGGCGAGCCAGCGACAGCACCGTGGCCAGCGTGTTCCTCACCCTGTGGTTCAGTTCGTTGACCAGCAGGTTCTGAATCTCGACGGCTTTTTTCTGCGTGGTGATGTCCTGGATCACGCCGACGATGCGCGCCGGTACCGTATCCGTCCGATGCACGACATCACCGTGGGCGCGCAGCCAACGAACTTCGCCATCGGCACGGTTGACGCGACATTCGATCGCCAACGGCCTGGCGCCGGATGCACAGGCGCCAAATTCCTCGACGACATGATCGCGGTCCAGCGGATGGACCATATCGCGCCACTCTTCGAGCGAAAGTTCGGTTTTCTGCGACTCGAGGCGCAGCATGCGCGTGAGGTTTGCGTCTATTCTGACAGACCAGTTCCCGGGATCGGCTTCCCAGACGCCAAATCGCGCGGCCTCGACGGCAATCCTGAACCAGGCCTCACTTTCGAACTGGCGGGCAGCGAATTCCTTGCGTGCCCGGCTCATCTCGAGATGGGCGCGCACGCGGGCGATCAGTTCGCGTGCCGTGAATGGCTTGATCAGATAATCGTCCGCGCCGGCGTCCAACCCTTCGATCTTTGCCTCCTCGCCGGCTCTCGCGGAGAGCAGGATCACCGGAAGGGCGCATGTGCGTTCATCGGCGCGGAGCTCATGCAATAGCCCGAAGCCGTCGAGTTTTGGCATCATTACGTCGGCGAGCACCAGATCGGGAGGTTCGCGCCGCGCGCGTTCCAGCGCCGCCGCTCCATCTGCAACCGCCTCAATGGTCCAGTAGGGGGAAAGGATCTCGGCGACATAGTCGCGCATGTCGGCGTTATCGTCGGCCCACAGGATGCGTGCGGGCCGTTTGTCCGAGGGCCGCGGATCGGTCACCGATTCATCGGAACCGCTGCCGAGCCACGACTGTGCCCCATCGGCAAAATAACCGGGCATAGCGGGCCTGGTCGCGGCGCGGCGTGCTTCCACGCGATCTTTGGGCAAGTGGCCCTCGCCCGCTTTCAACCTGATCTGGAAACGGGTGCCGCGCGACACTTCGCTTTCGACGGTGATCTCGCCGTCATGCAGCTTGACGAGTTCGTACACCAGCGACAGGCCGATGCCGCTGCCTTCGTGGGTGCGCGAGCGCGCATTGGGCACGCGGTAGAAGCGCTCGAATACTTGCGGCAGATAGGCAGCGTCGATTCCCGTGCCGGTGTCCTGCACGGTCAGAACGGGGCCGTCGCCGCTCCAGCGCAGGCGAACCGCAATTTCCCCGCTGAAGGTGAATTTCAGCGCGTTGGAGAGAAGATTGAGCATAATCTTCTCCCACATCTCCCGGTCGACATAGACCGGTTGGGGCAGGGGCGGGCAGTCCACGATGAGTTCGAGCCCGGCCTTTTCGACCGCGGAACGAAAGGTGCTGGCCAGCTCCGCCGTGAGCTTGCTCAGATCAAGCGGGGCATAGGACGCCTGCATGCGTCCGGCTTCCAGCCTCGAAAAATCCAGCAGCGCATTGACGAGCTTCATCAGGCGCAAGGCGTTGCGGTGCGCCACCTCGAGTTTCTGGCGCTCCGGCCGGGAAAGAGTCGACGCGGATCCGTTCAGGATATCCTCGACCGGGCCCAGCATCAGGGTCAGAGGCGTGCGGAATTCGTGGCTGATATTGGAAAAGAAGGTGGTCTTTACCCGGTCTATTTCGGCCAGAATTTCCGATCGTGCCCTTTCCTGCGCCAGCGTCTCGGCGGCCGAAAGTGCGGCCACAATATTGGAGGCAATGAGGCGCAGGAAATCGCGATAGTCTTCATCGAAAGGCAGCCTCGGGCTGGCCGCGGCGACCAGGAATCCGGACGGCGTTTGTCCCGGTACGCTGAGTGGAAGCACCACGACATTCCGGACCTGTTCCGGCCAGGGTCCGCCCGGCAAGGGCCCGCAATGCTGCAAGCTGTCCGTGTCCAGCACGAGCTCGCGTCCGGAAGCCGCTTCGGCCAGCGGCCGGATGAAGGACTCTTGCGGGCCGATGCCGCAATGGGCGACGCAACGTGGCGCTTTGCCAGGCCCATCCAGCCGGTAAAGCAGTGCGAAAGGCAGATCCTTCGGATGTTGCCCGAGCACTTCCGCGATACGCAGGAGCGCCGCATCTGCGTCATCGGCCTGGCCTGCGACTTTTCCGGTATCGCGCAAAATCCGCAATCTGCGCTCGCCGATCACGCGCCCCGTGGTTTCGCTGACGATGCAAAAGACGCCCCCGGCCCTGCCACTCTCGTCACGGACCGGATCGTAGGAAATGTCAAAATAGGTTTCTTCGGGATAGCCGTAGCGTTGGAGAAAAAACGGGTAATCGCTCGCCCAGAAAGCCTCACCCGTGTTCAGAACGCCTTCGAGAAGCGGCCGCAGGACATCGTCCCAGAATTCGCTCCAAACCTCGCGCGCCGGACGGCCCAGTGCCCAGGGGTGCTTCATTCCGAGCACGGGCACATAGGCATCATTATAGATGGCGGCGAGATGCGGTCCCCAGAAGAGGCAGATTTGGGCTCTCGACGGAAGCAGGATGCTGACAGCGCTGCGGAGACTCTGGGGCCACGATTCCGGAGTCCCGATCTCCGTCGCGGACCAGTCGAGCATCCGCATCTTCGCGCCCATTTCTCCGCCGCCTGCGAGAAAAGGCCAGGACGCCTGTTCCAGAACCGAATTGCGGGCCGGCAGCCCGGCCATGACGCACCCCCTTACAGCGACTGCCGGTAAACGCCTTTAGGACCAGCGGGTTCCCTCACGGGAAAAATCCAGTCAGGAGGCCCGCCGCGCTCCGGCAGGTGGCCTCTAATCCCTTGTGAAGAACAGCCATTTTTCGCCGGCGAGGGCCCATGAGAGGCCCTCATGAGATTGCAGCGGTTCATCCGTTTCGGCGTTGGCGAGATTATGCGACCGTGAACCTCCATCGCCCGTGCACGTAGCAAGCTCAATCTGCGCGCCGGGGGCGGCCCTCTCTTTTTGCCTGCTTCTAATCTGCGAGGGGGTCCGGGCGCAGCTGGAAATGCACCACTTTGCTTGTCTGGCCCTTGCCGCCTTCGATATGGGTCGGCGCACGTTCGGAGTAGGTGGAGAACAAGCCTTTCCCCTTCCACCCGGCGTTCGCGTCATCAATTCGCCCATCCATTCCTTTTGCGTAGTAGCTCATCGGGTAGGGGATGCGCATGACCACCCATTTGCCGTCCACCAGAGCTTCCAGTGCGTCGGACTGGCTGGCGGTGGCGATCGGCGTGTTCTTGCCGAAGCCCAAAGTGTTCTGCTGATCCACCCACATCGCGTAAGGCGCTTCGGCGGTGGCGCCGATTGTGCCGGATGGCAGATTTTCAAATGCCGGACCCGGAAGCGGATAAAGCTTCCAGCCTTCCGGGCAGACGTTCTGCGCATCGGCAGCGCGCGGCCCGTTCAGAGGCCCCTTGCAGAGTCGCCGGTCGAAGCTGGCCGCGTGACCGCTCGCGAGCGCCAGCCACACCACGCCCTCGCTGGAGATGCCCATGCCGCGCGGCGAGAATCCCGACATCGGGTTTTTGGGATTCTTGTAGGGGACTTCGTAATATTCACTCAGCTGGGTCTTCGGATCGAAGCGGATCACGCCACCGGGGAAGCCGAGGATCGAGCCATAGATGCTGCCGTCGGGCGCGGTGTTGATGCCGTAAGGCGCACCCATGATCTGCTTGTCTTTAGCGGGGTCGAGCGGCTGGTTAATCCCGGTCCAGCCCTCGTCGCGCTTGCCGTTGCCATTGGTGTCGATGACGAATGGCGACCAGCCCTGGCTCGCCGCGTCGTCATGCGTGGCGTCCCATTTCTTCACGTCGAGCCAGCCGATGACGTCATAGGGTCCGCCGGCGCTGAACCACAGCACGCCCCTGTCATCGAAATTCAGATGATGCGTGTTGAAGCAGAGATCGATCATGTTGATCTTGCCGGTCTTGGGATCGAACACTTCGGTCTGACGGTTGGACGTGTTCTTCGGATAGGCCTTCGCGGAAGGGTGATCCGAGCCGGACTTGCAGAAGGCGGGCTGCGCATTGTTGGGGCGGATGCGTGCCGTCAGCCATAACCGGCCCTTTTCGTCGAACATGGGATTGTGCACATTGGTGTGCGTGTCCCAGATCGGTTCATCGCCCCAATAGGGCGAGGGCGCGAGGCTCGGATCGGTTTTGGTCGTCGGCGTTTTGGGATCGCGATAGACAGTCTTCAGCACGCCCGTGCTGTTGTGAACTGGATCGACCCAGGGAAGATATTCGGTGCTGGCCTCGGTCGAGCCGTAAATCAGGCCGTTCGCATTGACGCGCGGATCGCGTTTATCGGTGGAAATGCCGTCATGGACATAGGCCTTGGGCGTGTTCCAGTCCCATTCGGTAACCACGATGTTGCGTTCGATGCCGCTGGGGCGGGACGGATCGGCTTTGGGCAGATCGCCTCTGGCGACACGGTCAGTCCAGTCGCCGAGCAATTGCAATTGACGCCCGGTATCGAACAGCCCGATGGCATCGACCATGCCACGCCCGGCCTGTCCCGACTGGATGCGCCGCTCCCAGGCTTCCGCGCTGGTGTTGAAATGACCAAGCTGCGAGGGAATTGTGCGGGTCGCGAGATCGCCCAGCTGATGGCAATGGATGCAGCCGTCGGTTTTTGCATAGCGCAACCACTGGCCCTGATCCCTCAGCGTTACCGGCATGCCGTTGCCCTGCGGCCCGGTGCCGGGAAACAGTTTCGCTTCCGGGATATGCAGCATCGAGTACCAGTAGATGCCAGGATAATAGGCGGCCGCCGCGGCTCGGCTCGGAGCGGGCACCGCTTTGAGATCGAGCAGCTTGCCGGGCGCGGATTTCACCTTGGGTGAATCGACAAGACCATAGCCGCGCACCCAGATGTCGTAATTCGCCTTGGGCAGGTCGGGAATGACAAATCGCCCCGCATCATCGGTTACCGCGATTTTGACGAAGCGGGTGGGAAGATCGCGCGTTTCGGCGATCACCCAGACGCCGGCTTCCGGCCCTTTTGCGTCGGTGACCGTGCCGCCGATGTCGTCCGCATCGATGCGGATTTGCGCCGCCGCGGGCGCCGCTAATGCGGCTGCAGGCAACAGCGATAATCCGGTGAGCAGCGCGGCGAAGCTTGCACCCAGCATGGCGGCGCAAGCCGTTTCCTTCCTTTTCATGATCCCCTCATTGCAGTGTTTGACCCGGCGAAATGGTAGCCGAGCATACCACCGATGGGAGAAACTGCTAAACCGCGGGGGAGGGACCTATGCCGTACCGCTGAGTCAGCCGCGGCTAAACTTTTGTGGCGAGGGTCTGAAACGTGGCGCTGAGATTGGCGCCAACCTTGCTGACTGCCGTGATGATCACCACCGCGACGAGCGCCGAAATCAGGCCGTATTCGATCGCGGTCACGCCGGATTCGTCGTTGAAAAATCGGGACAGGAATTTGGACATTGTCGCCTTCCGATAACTCCCGACTGACGGCTAGCTACTTTCCGGCGCAAAATTACGGGTTTTGAGTTGGCGGTCAACGGAGCGGGCAAAAAAGTAGCCCGCCTGGTGGGGCGGGCTACGTTTTGATCTTTTGGGTGAATAGGACGGCTACTCTTTGTCGCGATTGTGCATCGCGCGGCCGATATTGATGACATTGTCGGCGATGATGCCGAGGCCGACCCAGCGCTGCATTCCGTCGACGCCTTTGTAATGGCAACGGTTGAGCCCGTGGCGGCGCTTGACGACGCTGATACGGCCTTCGCAGCCGGTTCGCCACTTCTGACCTTTTTTGAACCAGCGCTTTTTCTGTTCGCGCTTTCGCTCTGCGCTTTTGGTTGAGCGGTTGGGAATGCAGACGCGTTTGACGCCCATCGCTTTTGCCGCCGCCTCGTTCCTGGAGGAGTAGAATGCAGCATCGGCGGCGACCAGACGCGGCACGCGCCCAAGCCGTGTCTGGTGTGTTTCGATGGCGGCGATCAGCAAGTCCGAGTCGTTGGGCCGCCGGCCATAAACTTCGTAATCGGTCACGATCTGGTTCTCGGCTTCCTGCACCTTGACTATCTTGCCGAACTCGTTGGGCTTGGCCGCCTTGCCCTTGCGGATGATTTCTGTTGAGGGCTCAAACAGGCTCAGGAGCTTGCCCTCCGAACGGGTATTGCCGCGGAAGATGCGAGCCCGGGCCTGCTTCATGACCTGCCTGACCAATGGAACCATGGCATCGATTTGCTGGCGCAAGCCGTCGAGTGCCAGTTGATCCAGGATATCTTTCGATCGTTTCACGCCCTGGACGATTTCGCGAGAGAATCGTTTCGCCTGTCCTACGACCCGGCTCGTCGAGTTGAGTAACTGCCCGTAAGCCCGGGCCAGACGCTCCTGATGCGGCTTGCCCTTGGCGCGAGCCGCGCGCGCAATGTCGAGCACGCGCAGCTTCACGCTGCGGCCACGATCGCACAATTTCGTTCCAACCTCTCCGGCGATCTTGGTGATCTTTTTCATCGTGCGGATCAGCACCCGCACACCGTCGCCCAATAAACTCGAATCCGTTGGATAGTGGACATTGGTCTCGACCACCGTGGTGTCCACGCGCAGACGCCGGCCTTTCACGATCCCCTTGTCCAGCGCGATCTTCACAAGCCGCGCGTGAACCTTCTCGATTGTCTCGGGTCCGAGCGCTGTTCCCCAGCGGCCCATTGTCTTGGCATCCGGCGCCTTTGCGGCGCCCACGCGAGTGAAGTCCCGGTACACCAGATTGGCGCGCACCTCGCGCTCCAGCACTTCATAGCTCCAGTTGCGAACATGCTTGAGGATCAGAAGCCGCAATACCATTTCGGCCGGAGCGGCGCGGCGGCCCCGGCTGCGGCTCTTGGGATGACGCTTCGACAAGGCATCGTACACAGCCGTCACCAGATCCTCGTCCGCCAGGACCTCATCGGCATGCGCCATCCAGTCTTCCCGCAGATCACGGACTTCCTCGACGATCAGTCCGTCGCCGAAGCTGAGTTGGGCTCGGCGCATCTCAATCATGACGAGCCTTCGAGCGCCGCTCCGGTCGAAGCAGCTCGTGATTACGCTCGCAAATCGCTTCAATGGCCTGCTTCAGACCCTGATAGTTCTCCAGCCAGCGGCGGACTTCATCCGCACGTTCGCGGCGCACGCTGATCTGCCGCGTGCGTCCGCCGGGATACGTCACAGTCAGGACAAAAACCCGGTGCCCTTCACCACGCGCGCACTTTGGACAGTTCCCGGAATGACGAACCGTCCGCTCCAGCAAAGTGCCGCGCAGCAACTCGCCGGTCACAGGCAAATTGCGCAGGAGCTTTTCGCGGGCTTTCAAGGTTCGGGGACGAATCATTCATAAGAATGAATCACCGGCCGCCATGCGCGTCAACACGATTTCCGTCTGAGCTTGCACATTTCCGCAAGTCGCCAGATTCTCCTGCCAAGATCGAAGCCGCTAATTTTGCGCCGGAAAGTAGCTAGCACAATGCCTGCCTGCGGATATGGCGAGAGTAACGTTCATTTCTAAATACAAAATGAAAAACCGTTCATATTGCCTCGGTGGGGAATGGGGACATGCGTCGATTGCCGTTCCAGGCCAGGCATGGTTGCTTTCCGGCGATCCGGCATGCATCACCTGAAACGCGCCGGATGGGTGGCTGAGTGGTTGAAAGCACCGGTCTTGAAAACCGGCGGAGGTTTGCGCCTCCCGGGGGTTCGAATCCCTCCCCATCCGCCACACCCAAAGCACTCCACGACCTTCATAGTGTCCTGCATTGCGATTGGCTTCTCTGCGATGGCCACGGCGCCCGACCGATCCGGCCGAGGCATCAGAGCGGGAATGCCTTGCCAATCGGTCAAACATTCCTTACTCTTACACGTAAGAGTAAGGAGAGATCATGCGCATCACGTCGAAGGGACAGGTGACCATTCCGGCTGAAATCCGCGAGCGAGCGGGACTGCTGCCGCAGACCGAAGTTGAATTCGAGTTCGATGGCAAGGTCGTGCGCATCGTCCGCGCCAAACCGGGAAAGCGGGACAGCCGCGGCGCTCGTCTTGTCGCCCATCTGCGAGGCCGGGGCGATGTCGCCATGAGCACCGATGACATTATGGCGCTCACCCGTGACGACTGAATGAGTTCCGTATTGATTGACGCCAACGTTCTTCTCGACGTCATGACGGAAGACGCGCGTTGGCTCGCGTGGTCGGCGGCAGCCATAGAGCGCGCGGCCGACCGGCATCGACTCGTCATCAATCCGGTCATCTACGCGGAGGTCTCGATTTGGTATTCGCGGATCGAGGAACTCGACATGGCGCTTCCGAAAACCATGTTCGACCGCGAAGCAATTCCCTACGAAGCCGCGTTTCTCGCCGGCAAGTCGTTCCTGGTTTACCGACGGCGGGGCGGACCAAAGCGATCGCCGCTTCCAGACTTTTTCATTGGCGCTCATGCAGCCGTTGCCGGATATGTGCTTATGACACGGGACGCGGCGCGCTATCGGACTTATTTTCCGAAACTGTCCTTGATTTCTCCGGACTGAGTTTCCCGTCAACATAGGGCTATGGCGTAGGCATCATGCTCATCATCGTCCTCCGTGGCGCGCCAAATTCCGCGGCAAGTACTTAAGATTCACTGGGTTACAACCACGGATATCAGCCTGCCCCCAGATAATCCTTCAGCCACTCTGGGCAATACACCGGGCTCGTAGTTGGACATCGGTAACTCGACCACCCAGGCACCGATCAGCCGGTCTTGGCGTACCCATCGAACCGATGCACCCCAGGGGGCCGCCAGGCGCTGGAACAATCGGGTGTGCTCCACCTTGCCAACCAGAAATGGAGCAGGCAATGCCTCTTGAATCTGACCTATTGGCAATTGAACAAGAGTTCTGGACTGGCGGCCCGGAAGCCTATGCCGAGCACTGTGACGATGTCTGTCTTGTTGTTTTCGTGGGGATGGCTGCGGTGATGCGCCGTGATGATATCGCCAAGACCGCAGAGAAGGGCCGTTGGACGGAAGTCAAAATCATTCCCAAAGGATTCGTGCAGCTCTCCGGTACCTCAGCGGTAATCGCTTATGACTGCACCGCTCGACGCAAGGACGGCCAACTGCACCACGCGTTAGTCAGTAGCGGATACGTACATCGGCCCGATGGCTGGAAGCTGGCCACGCACCAGCAGACAGTCTGAGATTTTATTGTCACCGACGTCCATGCTTATCGGATACCCGGTGAAGCCGCGGGCAGCATTTCCATGCAGCACTTCTGACCCCACTCTCGCCTTTTCAGAGAGGAAGCGGGATGGCCGAGACGCTAAAAGCCAATGGCGCGGAATCGCGTGCGAACAAATATTAGAACCGCCATGAACCATCGCCTGTGGCTGCGGAGAGCGATTTCGTCGCGTTTTCCAAACTGGCTGTGGGTGGTCAAGTCGCGTGGTGCGCCAAAAAAACCTTTCGGGGCTTTTTTAACCTGCAGGGCATAGTTCTTCTTCGGCTCCATTCCCTGTCGAGCGCGAACGACGAGACTTCCTGGCTTTGTTTTCATGACATTCGCTATGTAAAGCCGAAAATCTTAAGGCAGAGTGATTGAGACACCGCTAAGCGCCAGAATGCGCTGGAGAAAGCTCATGTACTCGACCCGGGGGCGGCTGTTGAATTGCGGCTGCCCAGGCCGCGGAAGGGCCCCATTGGTTGAGTCAGGTAAAGTTCACGGAGCGTTCGATGCGCAAGCTACCCTTATACTGCAACCCTAGTCAGCCCCGCGGAAAAGCGTTAATAAGCGGAAACTTGACAGGGCCAGCAGGCATTTAGACCTGCTGCGATGCGGGGGACTTTGTTGGCACGTTATTCCTTTTCCGGACATGCGGCGTTTGCGATGGCGCTGCTGCCCGTATTTCTTGCAATGCCCGTCGAGGCGCAGGTGGCTGTTCCCGCGGGCATTTACGTTCGCGGCGAGGTGGGCGCCGCCTTTCATGACAGTGTTTTCTTCCGGGACACGAACGCGCAAGCCGCAAACTGCGACCTGTGCGACACGACGTTTCCGAGCACGGTCGGCAGTTCCGCCATTGTCGGCGCCGGCGTCGGATTGCGGCTTACACCCGTTTTCCGGACCGAACTCAGTCTCGATTATCTGACCTCCGCCAAAGTCACGGGCCATGATTTGGCAACGCCTCCCTCGACAGCGTCCGCCAATGTCAGCTCGATTATCGCGCTGGCCAACATCTATGTTGATTTTCCCGAGCTGCCGCCGGGAATTTTCGGATTGGTGCAGCCCTATCTGGATGCCGGCATCGGACTTGCGAGCAACAATCTCGGAACGACAAGCGGCCATTCCGGAGCCATCGGCCCGTTCACGATAGCGGGATCGACGCAAACCAATTTAGCCTATGCGCTGGGCTTCGGCGCCGGGTATCCGCTGGGGCCGCGACTGACCGCCGATATTTCGTACCGGTTCTTCGATCCGGGCCAGTTGCGCACCGGTACGACATTGTCCGCAGGCGGAACATCGACCCAGGTAACCGCATCCAGAACCGGAAGCGCCGATGTTCACACGGTCATGATTGGTCTGCGATATCAGTTCTGAAACTGCAGCGCGTGAGTTCCGCGAAGTCCAATATTCCGCAGGCATTCGGCCTGACGCGGGATCAGCTGCGGGCGGTGAGCGATAAAGCGCGGGCCGTGGCGCGTTGGAGCAGAGAAGGCCCTGTTGGTTCACCGGGCGGGGCGCTGGACCGCCGCGAGTGACCGGCGGCGAGCGCCTCCCAGGCTTCGGCGATCTTGAGGAGTTGTGCCCGCCCTTCTTCCGTGCTGAGCATCTGTGCCAGCGCGCGGCATTCGCTGGCGTATTGATGGTATTCAACCTGTTTACTCATGGGCTGCCCCGCAATTGCAATCCAATGCTAGGGGGCCCTGGTTACGAGGCCGTTAAACGATGGCGCGACTGACCAGAAAAATAACCATTTCACCGGAATTGGGAGCGCGAAAGCGGGAGCGCTAAATCTGCACGAATGTGCGGAATGCGATCGCCAGATCGAACCACACGATCGCAAATGCTAATGCATACAAAAATGCGAGCATGGTCTCGCTCTTGCGCCAGTTTCGATAGATGCCCTCGGCCAGCGGGCCGGTGATCGGCCCGATAAACAGCCAGGGTGCAAGGCGTTTCAACATTGCTGCTCCAGAGGCGGGTGGATCTTGTAACGCCCAGGACACCGAATGGCTGCGCCGAAGCCGGCAGCACCGGAACCGGTGTTATCCAATCACTAACCAATGTGGTGCATATCAATAATGTTAGCGCAATTCGCGTCAAATGGCAGCGAGACGGCGCGGGGCGGTTGGATAAGCCATTGGACCAAATGGATATGTGCGAGAAGGATCAGGAGATGCATCGGCAAATGGCGCCGAACGGGCAGGTCGGAATATGAACAATATGACCCGCGCGCTGCCCAAATCACCGATCCTTGTCGAAGTTTCGCTGACCGACGGATCGATATTCCATGGCAATATTTTCGTTCATCGCCAGGCGCGGCTGACGGATGTGTTGAACGATGATCGTCAGTTTCTGCCGGTGCAGACTACCGACGGCAGATACCTGGCGATCGCCAAATCCTTCATCAAACAGGTGACGCTGACTGCATCGGAAGCGAATGCGTACAAAGGCAACGACCCCTACAAAATCCTCGGCGTCGAGCAAGGCGTGTCTCTGGAAGAACTGAAGCGCGCCTATCATCAACTCTGCCTTGCCAATCATCCGGACCGGATAAAGGGTTTCGGCCTGAGCGCGGAATATCAGGAGCTTGGAACCCGGAACACGGCGCGAATCAACGAAGCCTATTCCAGGCTGCTGAAGCAGGCTGAAGTCGAAGCCTAGCCCACCACTATGCCCGCGGCTTGTACCGGATAGGCAGAAACTCCATCATGGAGCCACGGCCGCGCCGAAACGGAGCGTGGCCCCATCGGGGAGGCGCTTCGTGACACCAGAACTCCTGTATCTGATCCTGTCCGCTGCTTTGGCGTTCATTCTGGTTGTGATCGCAGCCAGCGGCGCCACGTTGCAGGTCGGATTGCCGAAGCTTGCGGGAAACCGCGAACACATGCCGGAGATTGCCGGCTGGGCCGGACGAGCGTCGCGCGCGCATCGAAATCTGCTTGAAAGCCTCATCCTGTTCGCGATTTTGATTCTGGTCGCGCAGTTTGCGGGCGTGCGAAACAGCATGACGGTGCTTGGGGCCCAGCTGTTTTTCTGGGCGCGGGTTGCCCATGCGGCGATTTATATCGCCGGAATTCCATGGCTTCGCACGGCCGCATGGGGCGTATCGGTCGCAGGACTGATCCTGATTTTCATTCAACTCATCGGCTGACACATTTTACCCGCATGAGGGAATTAGTCATGCACTGGTTTTCGACTGCGCTGAGAAGCGCCTGCGGTGCTCTCGCGTTGGTTGCGCTGCCCGCCGCCGCGCAAGCGCCGGCGATCGACTGGAAAGCGCAGCAAGCCGAAATTCTGCGCCACTATCGCGATCTGGTGCAGATCGACACCCGCAGCGGACATGAGACCGCTGCCGTGAATTTCCTGAAACAGCTTTTCGATCGCGAAGGCATCCCGGCGCGAGTTTTCGCGCTGCAGCCGGCGCGCGCCAATCTGGTCGCTCGAATCAGGGGGAACGGCCGGAAACGGCCGCTTCTTCTGCTTGCCCACACAGATGTGGTCGGCGTGCAGCCGGAGAAGTGGCCCGTTCCGCCGTTCGGAGCCGTGATCAGGGATGGATATGTGTGGGGACGCGGCACGAATGACGACAAGGATAAGCTGACCGCCAATCTGATGACCATGCTGCTGGTGAAAAGACTCGGCTTGCCTCTCGATCGCGACCTGATTTTCCTCGCGGAATCGGGCGAGGAGGCCGATCCCGACGGCGTGGGGATGAAGTTCATGGTCGAACGGCATTTCCCGGAGATCGATGCGGAATTCGCGCTGACCGAGGGCGGCAGCACGCGTCTGGAAAACGGCGTTGTCACCGCGGTTGCCATCGCCACCACCGAAAAGCTGCCGCGCAGGATGCGGCTGATCGCCAGCGGTACGTCCGGACACGGATCAATTCCGCGGCTGGACAATCCGCTCATCCATTTGTCGGAAGCGATTGCCAGGCTGGCGGCATGGGAAACACCGATGCGGTTGAACGATACGACGCGAAATTATTTTGAACAGATGGCGAAGATCAGCCCGCCGGACAAAGCGGACAATTACCGCGCGCTTTTCAATCCGGCTACCGCGCAGGCGGCACAACGCTACCTCGCCGGGCACGAGCCGCAGCGTTATTCCATGCTGCGAACTTCCATCGTGCCCACACAGCTGAAGGCAGGCGTCGGGCAAAATGTCATTCCCTCGGAAGCGGAGGCGGTTTTCGATATTCGCGCCCTGCCGGATGAAAACGTCCCGCAATTGTTTGCGGATATGGCGGGGGTGATCGGCGATCCTGCGGTGAAAGTCGTCCCCATACCCAATCCCCGTCCGGCGGCTCCGCCGTCACGCCTGGATTCGGAAATGTATGCTGCGCTGGAACGGGTTTCCCGGCGCATGTATCCCGGAGCGGCCGTTATTCCCATGATGCTGACCGCCGCAACCGACATGTCCTATCTTCGGCCGCGGGGCGTGCAGTCCTACGGGATTGCTGCGCCCGTTACCGAAAGCGACGAGATCGATTACGGCGCCCACAGCGATGTCGAGCGGCTGCCGGAAGCATCGCTCTACCGCCTTGTCGAATTCACCTGGAACGCAGCGCTCGAGGTGAGCGGCGGCAGGTAATCATTCAGTTGAGTTCGGCGCGTAGCTGCTGGCGAAGAAAGTCGATCGGGACCAGTGTCCCGCGATGTTCGAAGTGCCAGAAAGTCCAGCCATTGCAGGCATCCAGTCCCTGCACATGGGCGGCGATGCGGTGGATCGATCCGGTGGCGTCAGCGCAGACCAGCGTGCCGTCGGCCCGCACTTTCGCGGAGTGCCGACGGTCCGGCGTCATCAGCATGACGCCGGGTTTGAGCAATCCGCGTTCCACGAGCGAGCCGAAGGGTATCCGCGGCTCCGTCTTTCTGGACCGTGTCAACTCCGATGCGATTCGCTCCGAAGGCTGGACATTGGCGATACGTTCACGCGCCAGCTCCACATACCCGGCGTCGCGCTCAATTCCGATGAAGTTTCGCGACAGCCGTTTGGCGACAGCGCCTGTCGTTCCGGAGCCGAAAAAGGGGTCGAGCACAAGATCGCCGGGATTGGTCGAGGCGAGCAGCACACGATGCAGCAGCGCCTCGGGCTTCTGGGTGGAATGGGCCTTTGTGCCGGTGCGGTTTTTCAGGCGCTCGCCGCCGGAGCAAATCGGCAGAAGCCAATCCGAACGCATCTGCAGCTCGTCATTCAGCGCCTTCATCGCTTCATAGTTGAAAGTGTAGGATTTTTGGTCGCGCGATCGCGCAGCCCAGATCAGTGTTTCATGCGCATTGGTAAAGCGGCGTCCCCGGAAATTGGGCATCGGATTGGTCTTGCGCCAGATCACATCATTCAGAATCCAGTAGCCGAGATCCTGTACGATGGAACCGACGCGAAAGATGTTGTGGTATGAACCGATCACCCACAGCGCGCCGACCGGCTTCAAAACACGGCGCGCGGCGGTGAGCCAGTCCTTCGTAAAGCGGTCATATTCGGCAAAACTGGCAAAGCGGTCCCAGCCGTCGTCCACCGCATCGACGACGGAATTGTCCGGGCGGCGCAGTTCTCCTTCGAGCTGCAGGTTGTAGGGCGGATCGGCGAAAACGATATCGGCAATCGCCTCGGGCAAGGCGTTCATCGCCGAGATGCAGTCACCGTTGATGATCGTATTGGGGCGGAATTCTTCCGTTCCCGAAGAGGCTGTCTGTCCCGGCATTCCCGCCCTGCGCCGTCGATGCCGGCACAGAGTGATTCAGCGCCGACTCGCGGTCAATGGTGGGCTGAGTCAGGAGGCCAAATAAGCAGCCTGTGAGTCAATTGGACGCAGGATCTCATACACCGGGGCAAAGCTCCGCCGGTGGTGGAGACAGGGTCCGAAGCGGTTCAGCGCAAGCACATGTCCTTCCGTGCAATAGCCCTTGTTTGTGGACCAGCCATAATTGGGGAATTGCCGGTGAAGATCCTCCATGATGCGGTCACGGGTGACCTTGGCGATAATCGAGGCGGCGGCAATTGAAACCGAGCGGGCATCACCATCCACCAGCGTATCGCAGCGGCAGGGCAGGGCGGGGGCATCGTTGCCATCGACCAATGCAAATTGTGCTGCGACCGGAAGCGCCCGAACGGCGCGCGCCATGGCAAGATGAGTTGCCTGGCGGATGTTGATGAGATCGATTTCATCGACGCTGGCCTCGCCGATGCCGACGACCGCGCACGCCAGGATTTTCGTGAAGGCCTTGGCCCGCGCCTCAGGCGTCATCTGCTTGGAATCGTTGAGACCGCGCGGAATTCGCCGGCGATCCAGGATGACGGCAGCCGCGATGACAGGTCCCGCCAGAGGACCGCGTCCCGCTTCATCCACCCCGGCGATCGGGCCGGGCATGGTTTTCAGCAGCCGCGCCTCGAAAATATAATGCGGCAAATTCCTGCCCCGCGAATCGCGTCACAGGATCCATAGCAAAGCGGAGGGCCGCGCCGGAACCGCTAAAACGCCTTACCCACATGATGTCAGCAGGACCCGCCCATTCCCGTCTCGCCCGCATGGAACAGTGGAGTTGCCCGCCGGGTGAGTTTCAGGAGAAGAGAGAGAGCTGATCGCCGACACGTGGCGGCTTGCGAAATTTGCTGCAGGTCAGTTGCGCGCGCTGACGATTGAGTCCGAGCTTGCGGGTTGCCAGCGCAAAGCGCTGGGCCATCAGTTCAGCATAGGGCCCGGTGCCGGTCATCCGTTTGCCCCATTCCGCGTCATAATCCTTGCCGCCGCGCACGGACCGGATCAGCGCCATCACGTGTTTGGCGCGATCGGGAAGTTCGCTTTCCAGCCATTCGCGAAACAGGTCCTTGATCTCCAGCGGCAGGCGAAGAAGCGTGTAGCCGGCCTCTTTGGCGCCCGCCTGGGCCGCGGCGGCGAGTATGTCCTCCATCTCGGCATCATTGAGAGCCGGAATCATGGGTGCGGTCATGACGCCACAGGGAACGCCGGCCTCCGACAGCGCGCGCAGCGTGGCGATGCGTTTGTCGGGCGCGGCGGCGCGTGGCTCCATAATTCGGGCAAGGCGCCGGTCAAGCGTGGTAACCGATAACAACACCTTGGTCAGCCCCTCGGCGGCCATGGGGGCGAGAATATCGAGATCGCGAATGATCAGGGCGGATTTGGTGACGATGGACACGGGATGACGGAATTCCCACAGCACGGCGAGAATCGCGCGCATCACCTTGAGATCGCGTTCGACCGGTTGGTAGGGGTCGGTGTTTGTTCCCATTGCGATGACTTGTGGCCGGTATGACGGGCGGCGCAATTCCTGCGCCAGAAGCCGCGCTGCATCAGGCTTGACGAACAGCTTGCTTTCGAAATCAAGGCCAGGTGAGAGGCCAAGATAGGCATGCGTCGGCCGCGCGAAACAATAGATGCAGCCGTGTTCGCAGCCACGATAGGGATTGATCGATTGATTGAAGCCGATATCGGGCGAGGTGTTGCGGGTGATGATGCTGCGCGTCGCGTCCTTCAGGATCTCCGTGCGGAGCCGTGGTGCCTCCTCCGCCAGATCCCAGCCATCATCGAATGTAGCGCGTCGTTCCGAATCGTAGCGGCTCGATTTATTCGATCTTGCGCCTCTGCCTTTGAACTGTCCCTTGTCTCCGGTTTCACGCTGCATCATCGCTGAATTAACAGCAGAATGAGAACATAGCAAGAACATCCTGCAATATTCTGTTCCAGATCAATGACAGCCCGAAATGGTTCAGCTTTGGTTCAGATTGACAGGTCCAATCATGGGAACTTGGAGAGTTG
This sequence comes from uncultured Alphaproteobacteria bacterium, assembly GCA_963747255.1. Lineage (GTDB taxonomy): Bacteria > Pseudomonadota > Alphaproteobacteria > Micropepsales > Micropepsaceae > CAIYRG01. Next base: position 886,723 of record CAVVEG010000017.1, on the reverse strand, counting down.
CGTCAGAATCGAGTGGGAAAACGAAGATGAAAAAATTCGTGGCAGCAGGAATTGCCGCACTGGGTCTTGCGTTCGCCAGCGGTGAAGTTGCCGACGCGGCGACAGCAGGCGGGGGTGGCGGCGGGGCGCGCGCCGGTGGTGGTGGGTTCCGGGGAGGCGAGGGTTTCCGTGGCGGTGGATTTCGGGGCGGTGAGGGTTTCCGTGGCGGCGGATTTCGGGGCGAAGGATTTGGGGGAGGATTTCGTGGTGGCGTTTTTATTGGCCCGGGATTCGGCTGGTATGATCCATTCTGGTGGTCGTATGACCCGTTCTATTACCCCTTTGCATATCCCTATCTGCCGCCGGCAGCCGTTATCCAATACGCGCCGCTGCCGGGTTACCTGCCGGAGCCAACGGGTGTTCAGCCACAGCAATATTGGTATCGCTGCGGTAACCCCGAGGGCTATTACCCCTATGTGCGCGCCTGCAATGGTGGATGGGAACAGGTTCCTGTGGCCCCGCCCGGCTCACCTGCAGGGCCACCCGGAGCGCCGGCGCCCCGATCGGCAGGTTAGGAGAATGCCGGGCGCGGGCCGTTACGGTTGCCGCCGCCGGTGTTCTTCAAGCCGTGGCATGATCTCGATGAAATTGCATGGCTTGTGCCGGTAATCGAGCTGCAGCTTGAGGATGCCGTCCCAGGCATCCTTCACGGCGCCGGGCGACCCGGGAAGCGCGAAGAGATAAGTGCCATGGGCGACCCCGGCGCACGCCCGCGATTGAATGGTCGAGATGCCGATCTTTTCAAAACTGATGCGGTGAAAAACCACGGAGAAACCGTCGATCTCTTTCTCGAAAACGCTGCGGAACGCCTCCGGCGTCACATCGCGGCCGGTGAGTCCTGTTCCTCCGGTCGAGATCACGACATCAACATCGGGATCGTCGATCCAGCGATGCAACTGCTCGATGATCAGCTGCCGGTCGTCCGGTACGATCATTCGTGAAGCGACCAGATGGCCCGCATCCCGCACGCGCCCTTCCAGCGTGTCGCCGGAAACATCGTTTTCGCGCGTCCTGGTGTCCGAAACGGTCAGGATCGCGATCCGCGCGGGAATGAATTCGCGAAGCTGATCTGGCACGGCGCTTTCGCGATCAGTGAACGGCGGTTTCTTCGGCCGCACTCCGGTAGATCGGCCAGGTGCCCGAGGCGGCATCGTCCAGGCCGGTGACGGGTTCGCCCAGACGCAGGCGATACATCCAGAAATTCGTCATGACGCGTTTAACGTAATCCCGCGTCTCGGCCAGCGGGATGGTCTCGATGAAGAGCAGGGGGTCGGTATCGGATTCCTGCAGCGACTGCCATTTGGAAAGATTACCCTCGCCGGCATTGTAGGCGGCTGCGATGCTGAAAAGATTACCGTTCTGTTTTTCGAGCAGATCGCGCAAATAGTCCTGCGCGAGCGTCATATTGTACACGGGATCGTCGAGCCGGTCCTTGTTGCGGCCTGCCAGCGAGCGGTCATGGGTGATGGTCACGGCGGTTTGCGGCATGATTTGCATCACGCCCCGTGCGCCGGCCCGCGAGATGGCGGTTGGTTGAAAGCGGCTTTCCTGACGAGCAAAGGCCAGGATTACCGCCTGATCGACGACATACCCGCCCTCCGGCTGGTAGGGAGGAACGGGATAGAGACTGCTGAGCCGGAGCGCGGGCGCGGAAGTTTCGGCTGCGCGCAATTCCAGCGAAGGTTCGCCGAGGTCACGCGCGAGCGCTGCGAAAGCGGGATCGAGATCGGGCGAGATTTCGCCAAAGGCGCGCGACAGTTCCGGTCCCACGACATCGGCCCGTCCGATCTGCCACATCGCAACAGCGCGGTGCGCAGGCTTGTCCTGCATCAATTGCGCGAAGGAGACCGTGTCCAGCGCCGGTTCCGCGAACTGCCCATTCATGTCGCGGCCCAACAGGCGCAAGGCGAGCAGGCCGTAAAAATTATCCGGTTCCGATGCGGCGCGCTCATAGAGGGTCAGGACGCGTTCCGGCTGTCCCATTCGCATATAGCTGCGTGCAGCCCAGAACGCAGCGGCCGCATAAGTTCGGGGTACGCTGGAGCTGTTGACCACGCTTTCGAAGTGTTTGGCGGCAGCCGCGAGATCCCCCTGCCGGTAAGACGCCAATCCGGCCACCCAATGGCACTGTTGGGCGGTGTCGACGGTTTTTTCAATGATGCTTTCGCAAACCGACAGTGCCTGACGGTCCTTGAGTTGCCCCAAATAGGCTGTGGCAACATAGGCGCCCAGGCGGTCCAGCTCGGCATCCGGCATTCTGCTTTGCGCCGCAATTCTTTTCCACAAAGCCTCGGCAGCTTCCGGGCGGTCTTCCCTCTGCAATGCGCGCAGTTGCGCCTCAATCCGGAGCGCGCTCTGATGCTGTGACCCAATATCGCCAAAGGCGGCCTGCTCATTATCTGCGCCGCGCCAATGCGGCCGAAGCGGCGCCGGAACAGAGGTTTTCTTGGGCGCCCGCTTTACCGCAAGCTTGTAAATCTGGTCGGCGCCGAGGAGGTCACCGTAATCCTCCAGCCACGCTTTCAGTTCGGAGAATTGGCTGTGGTAGTGAAGCCCAAGATAACGCTCCTCAAGGGCATACCCCATCAAGGAGGTGTCAGAAAGGTGTCCAGACAAAGCGTCGGCTTTCCCGGTTTGCCCGAATTTCTCCGCGGCAAAAATTTCGGCGTAAGTTTTCACGTCTGCGGGAGAAAGAACGGTGAAGCTGGTCACCGGTTCGGCGGCATTGGTTTGAGACAGTCCGGTTACGGACATTAATGCCGAGAGCAGGAGCAGCGCGCGTGTTTTCAAATGCCGGTTCCGTCTATGCTTCGAAGCTGATGCTGCACGACCGAGGGCTGTCTATGCAAGCCCAAGGCTTGAGGCTTTCTCGGCAATTGCCAAAAAATCTTGCCACGCCAAGCGCTTAGCTGATGGCTGACGAAGCAGATAAGCAGGATGCAGTGTCAACATTACAGGAACCTCATGCTCAATCGAGCGAAATCGATAAACTTCCCATCTCCCGCGCGACCGCAAAATCCCCTGAAGTCCGGTCAGATGCCGAACCGGAACGGCGCCGAGCAGTACCAAAAATTGGGGATTAGCCAACTCAATATGGCGGTGGAGAAAGGGAAGGCAGATGGCGGCCTCTTCCGGCGATGGGTCACGATTTCCCGGCGGGCGCCAATTCACGATATTCGTGATGTAAACCTTCCGGCGGTCGAGCCCGATCGCCGCGAGCATTCGATCGAGCAACTGACCGGCACGGCCAACGAATGGAAGTCCCTGCCTGTCCTCCTCCAGCCCGGGTGCTTCGCCGATGAACATAATGCCACCATCCGGGTTTCCATCGGCAAAAACGGTGTTGGTGGCGAACCGCTTTAGTTCACAGCCCTCGAAAGCGGTCATCGCATCTTTAAGCTCGGAGAGTGTGCGGCAGGCCCCGGCGATCTTCTCAGCGCTTTCGATGGTAGCGCCGGCCACTTGCGGCTTCAGCGTGGGAGAAGAAGGGGACGGAGCGACAGGTGACGGGCGCGCCTGAGCCGGCTGCGGAACGGGTGCTGCAACCGTAGGGGTAAAAAGACGGTCGACGGGAAATTCCCCGATCGCTTCATCGGCTCCGCATTCGACCAGCCATTGGAGGGCGGCCAGAGCCTCTTCTCGGGACAGACCAGACATGGGTTTATGATGTAACCGAATCTGGGGAAAAAGCCGAAGCGTCAGATGAACACCACCCGCGAAAGCATGGAATTTGACATTGTGATCGTCGGCGCCGGACCGGCGGGGCTGGCGGCCGCAATCCGGCTGAAACAGCTCGCCGCGGCAGCAAACGCCGAAATTAGCGTATGCGTAATCGAGAAAGGAGCCGAGGTTGGCGCCCATATTCTTTCGGGTGCCGTAATCGACCCCTGCGGATTGACCGCGCTCATACCTGACTGGCGGGAAAAGGGTGCACCGTTGGACACACCCGTTCTCGACGACCGGTTCTATTATCTTGGTCCGTCCGGCCGAATTCGGATTCCGAACCTTCTGATGCCGCCGCTCATGAGCAACCGCGGCAATTACATCGCGAGCCTGGGACTATTATGCCGCTGGCTCGCGCAACAGGCAGAAGTTCTCGGTGTCGAGATTTATCCGGGTTTTGCCGGAGTGGATGTGGAATTCGGGCCTTCGGGTGAGGTTGCCGGCGTTATCACCGGTGATTTTGGCGTGGGACGCGATGGTGTTCCAAAGGAGAATTACACGCCCGGAATGGTCCTGCGCGGCAAGTATTCGCTGATCGCGGAGGGGGCGCGCGGTTCGCTGGCCAAACAGCTGATCGCCCATTTCGGATTGGCGCAAGGAAGCGAGCCTCAAACCTTTGGATTGGGTCTGAAGGAGCTTTGGGAACTGCCGAAAGAAAAGCATCAACGCGGTCTGGTGATGCACACGATGGGTTGGCCGCTGGATAAGAGGACCGGAGGTGGATCATTCATTTACCATTACGGCGAGAACCTCGCGTCGGTCGGTTTTGTCGTCCATCTCGACTATTCAAATCCGTTTCTTTCGCCGTTTGAGGAATTCCAGCGGTTCAAGACACATCCGTCGATACGTCCAATGCTCGAGGGCGGGCGCCGCATCGCCTATGGAGCGCGCGCGATCACCGAGGGCGGGCTGCAGGCTGTTCCGAAACTGGCGTTTGCCGGTGGCGCGCTGATCGGCTGCGCTGCCGGGTTTGTAAATGTCCCGCGTATCAAGGGCAGCCATAACGCAATCCTGACCGGCATTTACGCGGCCGAAGCCACCTTCGATGCGCTTGGGCAAGGGCGGGCCGGCGACGTGCTGACCGGCTACGAAGAACGTTGGCGCGCGTCACCCGTCTATCGCGAATTGCGCCTGGTGCGAAATGTCAAACCGCTTTGGACCCGGTTGGGAACTTTGGCCGGCGTGCCACTCGGCGCTATCGATATGTGGTTCAACGGGGTGCTCGGGTTCAGCCCTTTTGGAACTTTACGCGGTATGGGGCCGGACTACATGCATTTGCTGCCGGCCGATAAAGCACGGCCTGTGGTCTATCCGGCGCCCGACGGCGTCGTGACGTTTGACCGGCTGTCCTCAGTGTTTCTCTCGGGAACACGGCACGAGGAGGACGAACCGGTTCACCTCAAATTGAAGGATCCGGCACTACCGATCCGGGAGAATTTGCCTGTCTATGGCGAACCGGCGCAGCGCTATTGTCCGGCTGGAGTGTTCGAGGTGGTTGGCGGCGGTGAGAGGCAGCCAAGATTTGTCATTAACGCAGCAAATTGCATTCACTGCAAAACCTGCGACATCAAGGATCCTGCGCAGAATATCGTGTGGGTACCACCGCAAGGGGGTGAAGGACCAGCCTACGGCATGATGTGACGCCGCGGCCAAAGCCCGTTATGATTGGAACATGTCGAGAGGAAAGATAATACGGTGAAATTCAGCAGAACATTGCTTGTGGCATCGGGCTTCGCGGCGCTTTCACTGGCAGCGTGCAGCACGGTGAATAAGCCTGCGGCGCTGACCGGCGAAAACGCTGCGCCGCCTGCAAATTCGCTCGCCGGCACTTATCTGGCCGCCAATTTTGCGGCGGCGCAGGGCGACGTCAAAGCGGCGACCGGGTACTATGCCGATACGCTGAAGGACGCGCCCGACAACGCGGATTTGCTGGAACGGACATTCCTGTTTGCCGCCGAAGGGGGCGACATGGATCGGGCCATCACGCTGTCGGCCCGGGTGCTTTCGGTCGATCCGGAAAATCGGCCAGCGCATCTTGTGCTTCAGGCCGGCGCGTTGATGAAGAAGGACTACGCGGCGGCAATCAAGGATGCGACGGCGCCGGCCAATGGCTTGTTCGCAATGCTGACCAACCGGATCATGGAAGCCTGGGCGCGCGCGGGAGCAAAAGATATCGACGGCGCGCTCGCGGCGCTTGACGCGCTCTCGAACCAGCGGGGTGTGGATGGCCTGCGGCTGATGCATAAGGCGCTCATCCTTGATTACGCAGGTCGCGACAAGGAGGCGGAGGACGCCTACAAACAGGCGACAGCGCTGATGGGCTCGGGCCCGCGCGGCTCCGAAGCCTATGGCCGTTTTCTTCTGAGGCATGGAAGGATTGATGACGCGAAAGCCCTGTATGAACGGGTTCTTCGCGACAACCCCGGCAATCCCTTTGCGCAATGGGCGCTCCACGATCTGGTGAATGCGAAAAATCCGGCGCCACTGGCCGCGTCGCCCGCCGATGGTGTGGCGGAAGGACTCTTCGGGATTGCCGCTTCGCTGAACGATCAGCGCAGCACGGATGTTGCGATTCTGTATCTGAACCTGGCGCTATATCTCCGACCCGATTTCGATCTTTGCCGCGTGCTGCTGGCCAGCCGTTATGAGGCCATGGGGAAATTTGACGTCGCGAATGGGATCTACACCGGCATCGCGTCCAGTTCTCCTTATTACGGCATGACGCAGGTACAGGCCGGTATCAACGACGGCCGTCAGGGAAAGACCAAGGACGGCATTCTCAAATTGAAGGCATTATCGGCGAGTCAGCCGCAAGAATCCGATGTGTGGACTGCGCTGGGGGATTTGTTCAGGAGTTCGGATCAATACAAAGAAGCGGCGGCGGCCTACGACAAGGCCATTGCCGGAATTCCCGCCGGCGACCGCAGGCTGACCGGGCTCTATTACGCTCGGGGCGTGTCGTTCGAGCGGTCGAACCGCTGGGAAGATGCGGAACGCGATTTTCAGGCTGCATTGAAGATCAATCCGGACCGGGCTGATGTGCTGAATTACCTCGGCTATAGCTGGATCGAGAAGGGTCAGCACCTCGATCAGGCAGTAGCGATGCTGGAGAAGGCCCGCGCTCTGCGGCCGATGGACGGTTTCATTGCCGATAGCGTTGGCTGGGCCTATTTCCGGCTCGGCCGCTACCAGGATGCCGTGCGGACGCTTGAAGAAGCTGTTCAATTGGCGCCCGGAGCTGCCGACGTCAACGACCATCTCGGCGATGCCTATTGGCGCGTCGGGCGCAAGATCGATGCCCGTTATCAGTGGCAGCACGCGCTCCAGATGGATCCGGACGCCAAAGAAAAGCCGGTGCTCGAGCGTAAGCTGCAATTCGGCCTGGACGCGGTATCCGCTTCGGGCCAGTGAGCAGTGGGGTAGAGCCCGAGCCGGCTCCAGGGCGCGAAGCTTCGGCGACGGTACAGGTTTGTGCTCCGGCGAAAATCAATCTGCTTCTGCATGTCGACGAAAGGCGGCCCGATGGCTATCATGCGTTGGAGAGTCTGATTGCGTTTGCGGAAGTCTCCGACCGTATAGCGCTGACGGCAGCGCCGGGTTTGTCTCTATCGACCGCGGGACAATTCGCGAAGGCGCTTCCGCGGAATGAAAGCAATCTGGCGTTAAGAGCCGCGCGGGCGCTGCAGGAGGCGAGCGGCGTGCAGGCCGGTGCGGCGATCAGGCTTGAAAAGAATTTGCCTGTCGCTTCCGGGATTGGTGGTGGATCCGCCGACGGGGCCGCGGTGTTGCGCGGACTGGATCTGTTGTGGGGACTCAAATGCACGGAGAATGAGCTTCTCGCTGTTGCGGCCGAACTCGGTTCAGATCTTCCGGTTTGTCTGCTGTCGCGCCCCTGTTGGGTTCAGGGCCGGGGCGAAATTCTGACCGCCTTACCGCCTCTGCCGCGTATTTCGACGGTCCTGGTAAATCCCGGCATCGAACTGTCCACGGCAACCGTATTCGGCAGTCTGAACGCGCGGACGGGCACCGGTAAGGCGCCGCCGGCCGGAGTTCTGGAAAGTCTCTGGGATGTGATCGGCTATCTTGATGACGCAGGGAACGATCTCGAGGCGCCGGCCTGCCGGCTTGCGCCCGTCATCCAGGAGGTCCTGCACGCATTTGACCGTGAGCCGGGTTGCGCCATGGCGGCGATGTCCGGCAGCGGCAGCACCTGTTTTGCCTTTTTTCACGAGCACGACTTTGCCCGCGGCGCGGCCGAACGCATCGTGCAGGACCATCCGGAATGGTGGGTGTCCCTCACCCATCTTGCCGGTCCGGATGTGGGCTTGCCGCAGTTAGGTCAGTAAACCCGGTCAACCACGAAATCGGCAATGTCGGCCAGCGCCGACCTGATTTCGGATTCGGGGCAGGCAACGAGAGAATCGCGCGCTGCCCGCGCATAGGCGCGAGCGCGTTCGACCGTCTCGGCAAGCGATCCCCCGCGTTCGAGAATCTCGATGGCGCGCGAAAGGTCTCCCTCTTCCTGAATCCCGACCTCTATGGTTTTGCGCCAGAAGCGGCGTTCCTCTTCGCCTGCGCGAGCCAGCGACAGGATCACCGGCAGTGTCATCTTCGCTTCACGGAAATCGTCACCGACGGACTTGCCCATGACCGCCTGCCGTCCTGAATAGTCCAGCGCGTCATCGACCAGTTGGAAGGCGATGCCGAGATTATGGCCATAGTTGCGCATCCCATCGGTTTGCCGGGCTTCGGCTCCGGCGGCGTATGCGCCGGCTTCGGCGGCGGCTGCAAAAAGCGCTGCAGTCTTGGCGGTAATCACGTTGAGATACTGGGCCTCACCGATCGCGAGATTTCGGGAGAGGCGAAGCTGCAGCACTTCCCCTTCCGCGATGACAGCCGAGGCATTGGCGAGTATCGCGAGCACGACGGGCGATCCGACCTCTACCATAAGCTGGAAGGCACGGCTGAACAGGAAATCGCCAACGAGGATGCTGGGCTTGTTGCCCCAGAGCATATTCGCGGCAGGATGACCGCGGCGAAGTGTGCTTTCGTCAACGACATCATCGTGCAAAAGTGTTGCGGTGTGAATAAACTCGACGGCGGCGGCGAGTTTAATATGTCCATCGCCGGTGATCCGGAATTGTCGAGCCGAGGCCAGCGTGATCAAGGGCCGCAACCGTTTCCCGCCGGAGTCGATGAGGTGACGGGCGAGCTGCGGGATCAGAGCCGCTTCGCTTAGCATGCGCGAGTGGATCACATCATCGACGGCAGCGAGATCATCGCCTGCTAGCATGGCCAGGCGCTCCACCGGGTTATCCGGATGCGGTAGAGGCACAATCTCGCGCGCAATGTTGTCCATGGCGGCTTGCCGCCCCCTGATATTCGCGCCATTTAGTGAACCCCCCCGTTCCCGGTCAAGGAACAGTGATCATACCGGCCGGACGGCGAGGGCGGGAATGGCCATGAAAGAGCTCTTGCGCACCAATAATTTTGTTTACCTGTCCTTTGCCCAGGCAGTCCTGCAGGATGCTGGGATCGATAGTCTGGTATTCGACAGTCATATGAGCGTGATGGAAGGGAGCCTTGGTGTGCTGCCGCGGCGATTGATGGTCGCGGATTGGGATTTCACCCGTGCAAAAACGCTGCTGATCGAAGCCGAACCGCCCGAATCCAACTGGACGTGACCATCGAATGCACGCTGGACCGATTTCTCGATGGGCGCGTGGTCGCCGCACAGCCGGCACTTGGGTTTCGGGCCGGCCATGACTCGGTCTTGCTCGCGGCTGCGGTCCCGGCGGGCGCGCGAGTTCTGGAATTGGGCTCAGGGGCAGGTATCGCAACCCTCTGTTACGCACGGCGTGTCGGTGTCGCCAAAGTAACCGGCGTGGAGATCGATCCCGAACTGGCCGGGCTCGCCAGTGCGAACGCGGTTCGCAATGGCATGGAGACACGCGTCAATTTCCTGGTGGGTGATGTTCGCGATGCGGCGCAGGTGCACGCAAAATTCGACCATGTTTTTTTCAATCCGCCGTTTCATTCTTGCGAAGGAACCCGATCCCCGGACATGGCGCGGAGAATGGCAAAACGGGACACCGGTGGCGGGATTGCGAAATGGATGGAAGCTGCGCTTGGTGCAGTGGGGCCGGAAGGTACGGTGACGGCCGTTCTCCGTTTCGACCGCCTTCATGAAATACTTGCCGCGTGCGCGAACCATTCGGCTTTGGTTTTTCCGCTTTATCCCCGTCACGGGGCACAGCCCCGGCGCGCCATCGTCAGGGTCACGGCCGGGGTAAGTGGTTCGGTGTGCCGGGCTGCAGGACTGATTCTCCACCGCGACAGCGGTGGCAACACCGAACAGGCGGAAGCTGTTCTGCGCGGCAGGGCCGATTTGTCGCTGTCCTGAGAGGCATCGCCGTTACGGCTCCTTGACCGCTGCGCGTATGCACGGCTAATTCGCATGCCTGCCCGCCGAGAGATCCGATTGCCAGCAGCTTTGCAAAAACCCGCCACATTTCAGGACCTGATTCTGACGCTGCAGAATTTCTGGGCAAATCAGGGTTGCCTGATTCTGCAGCCCTATGACATGGAGGTGGGCGCAGGAACTTCACATCCGGCAACGACATTGCGCGCGCTTGGACCGCGACCCTGGCGGGCCGCTTATGTCCAGCCGTCCCGCCGGCCGAAAGATGGGCGCTATGGCGAAAACCCAAACCGGCTCCAGCATTATTACCAGTATCAGGTAATTCTGAAGCCTTCACCGGAAGACGTGCAGGATATCTATCTGGAAAGTCTGACACGTTTGGGAATCGATCCGCGCCAGCATGACATCCGCTTCGTGGAGGATGATTGGGAAAATCCCACTCTGGGCGCCTGGGGATTGGGCTGGGAAGTGTGGTGCGACGGGATGGAAGTGACCCAATTCACTTATTTCCAACAAGTCGGTGGTATTGATTGCGCCCCGGTCTCCGCCGAGTTGACTTACGGTCTGGAGCGCCTCGCGATGTATGTGCAGGGCGTGGAGAATGTCTATGACCTGCGCTTCAACGACCGTTTCCTTTATGGGGAGGTTTTCCAGCAGGCTGAGCGGGAATATTCGGCTTACAACTTCGAACATGCCGACACGGAAATTCTGTTCCGCCATTTCGCGGATGCGGAGACGGAATGCAAAAACCTGCTGAATGCGGGCCTCGCGCTGCCGGCCTATGACCAATGTCTCAAGGCCGGTCACAATTTCAACCTTCTGGACGCCCGGGGTGTGATCAGCGTGACGGAGCGGGCCGCGTATATCGGCCGCGTGAGGGTGCTCGCCAAAGCCTGCTGCGAGGCCTGGCTTCGGAGCGGGCAGGGCGAGTACCCCGTCAGGCAGGCAGCGCATGCCTGATTTGCTGCTTGAAGTTTTTTCCGAAGAGATTCCCGCGCGCATGCAGGTCAAAGCTGCAAGAGAACTCGAACGGCTGCTGGTCGGAAACTTGTCGGACAACGGTCTTTTGTTCGAATCGGCGCGGAGTTTTGCCGGGCCACGCCGTCTGACGGTTGCAATCGGCGCCCTTCCAGCAAAGCAGGCGGACCGTGTGGAGGAGAGGAAAGGGCCCCGCATTGGCGCACCGGAAAAAGCAATCCAGGGTTTTCTGAAATCGGCAGGGGTCTCTCTGGACGACTGTGAGCAGCGTAGTGACGAGAAGGGCAATTTTTATGTCGCTCGTATTGCGCGGACGGGACGCGATACCGCCGCAGTGCTTGCAGATATTATTCCCGCTGCGATCGCAGGCCTGCCGTGGCCCAAATCCATGCGCTGGGGCAATGGCAGTTTCCGCTGGGTCCGGCCGTTGCATGCAATCCTCGCGGTTTTTGACGGCGAAATCGTGCAATTCGAACTGGCGGGCGTGAAATCCGGAAATGCCACCCGTGGGCACCGTTTTCTGGCGCCGCAAGCGATTGAAGTGCGTCATTTCGACGATTACGAGAGCAAACTTCGCAAGGCCTTCGTCAGCGTTGATCATGCCCAACGTCGGGAAACGATCCTGAATGAGGCAATACAGAAGGCTTTTGCACTCGGCCTTGAACCGGCGAAAGACGAGGGACTGCTGGACGAGTTAGCCGGGCTGGCGGAATGGCCATCGGTGCTGATCGGCACGATTTCGGCCGAATTCATGGATCTGCCGGAAGAAATCCTGCAACTCTCGATGCGCACGCATCAAAAATATCTGGCGTTGCGGGATAGCAGCACCGGCCGGCTGGCCGATCGGTTCGCAGTCGTTGCCGACAGGATCGCTCCGGATGGCGGGAGGCAGATCGTCAAGGGGAACGAGCGTGTGTTGCGTCCAAGGTTGGCGGACGCGAAATTTTTCTGGGAACAGGATCGCAAACGCAGCCTCGAGTCGCGAATCCCAGCCCTGAAGCGGGTCGTGTTCCACGCGAAGCTCGGCACGCAATTCGAGCGCATCAACCGTATTGTCACGCTTGCCGGCGAAATTGGACGAAGAATCGGCGCGAGTGTTGAACTGGCGAAACGCGCGGCAATGCTGTGCAAGGCCGACCTCGTGACCGAGCTGGTGGGTGAATTTCCCGAACTTCAGGGCGTTATGGGACGCTATTATGCACTGCATGACGGGGAACCCGAAGCGGTCGCCGTTGCGCTGTCCGAACATTACAAGCCCGCAGGTCCGTCGGACAGTTTGCCGTCGACGCCTGTCGCAATCGCGGTTGCGCTTGCTGACAAGATCGACATGCTGGCCGGCCTGTTTGCCGCCGGGGAAAAACCAGGCGGTTCGGGCGATCCCTATGCGCTGCGCCGTGCCGCACTCGGAATTATCAGGATCATTCTGGAGCGCGGGTTGCGTTTGCCGCTGGCAACGATCGTGCGCGAGCACCTTGCGCGCCTGCGCGAATCTGTTCCGCAGATTCCGGCGGAAAGCCCGGTGGCTGACGAAATTTTCCTCTTTTTCATAGAACGCCTTGAAGTCGCGCTGCGCGAACGCGGAATTCGCCACGATCTGATCCAGGCGGTTTTTGCGCTTGGCGGGGAGGGCGATCTGGTGCTGCTTGTCCGGCGTGTCGAGGCGCTTCAGAGCTTTGTCGCATCGGATGATGGCGCCAATCTGCTGACCGGTTACCGGCGTGCCGCGAACATACTCCGGATCGAAGAAAAAAAAGACAAATGCTCCTATCGCGGGATTCCGGGACAGCTTCACCAGGAAGAGGAACAGGAACTTCATGCAGTGCTGATCCACACCAAAGTGGAAGCTGCGCGATGCTTGAGCGAAGAGGACTTCACGGGAGGCATGTCGGCATTTGCGCGTTTGCGGGCGCCTCTGGACCGTTTCTTTGACCGGGTTACGGTGAACACGAGCGATCCTCTGCTGAGAGTTAGCCGGTTGAAGCTTCTGTCGCAGATTGTGGAGACGGCGCACCAGGTCGCGGATTTCTCAAAAGTCGAGGGCTGATCCGCAACCGCTTGCATGGAACCGGATCGACGATTCCTGACATATTGCGGATTAAGGGAGCACAGGGCGGATGCCGATGGCCAAGTGGGTCTACAGCTTTGAAGCCGGACAGGCCGAGGGAAGTGCCGCGATGCGCACGCTTCTGGGCGGCAAAGGCGCAAATCTTGCGGAAATGAGCAATCTCGGTCTACCGGTTCCTCCCGGGTTTACGATCACCACCGAAGTCTGCACCTGGTTTTACGCGAACGGGCGTCGCTATCCGGCGGAATTGAGCCCTGAAGTGGAAGTGGCGCTGCACAGGCTGGGTGAACTTTCCGATGCGCGGTTTGGCGACAGCGACAGGCCGCTTCTCGTTTCGGTGCGCTCCGGCGCCCGAGCCTCAATGCCCGGAATGATGGACACCGTGCTGAATCTCGGGCTCAACGACCAAACGGTTCGGGGGCTTGCCAGACTGACGGGTGATGAGCGCTTTGCCTATGACGCCTACCGGCGCTTCATTCAGATGTATTCCAGCGTGGTCCTGGAGATCGAACACGGCCGGATGGAGGAGATTCTCGAAACGGAGAAAAACCGCAAAGGCCTGGAACTCGATACGGAACTCGATGCTGCCGACTGGAAGCGCATTGCGCGACTCTTCAAAGCGGAAGTCCAGAAACTGTTGGGCCATCCCTTCCCGGAGGATGTGGACGATCAGCTATGGGGCGCTATCGGCGCCGTTTTCGGTTCATGGTCGGGAGCGCGCGCGAAGACCTATCGCCGCATTCACAACATTCCGGAAGATTGGGGGACTGCCGTCAACGTGCAGGCGATGGTCTTCGGGAATCGCGGCGACTCTTCCTGTACCGGCGTTGCGTTCACGCGCGATCCGTCGACCGGCGAACGTCTGCTTTATGGCGAATTTCTCATCAATGCCCAAGGCGAGGATGTGGTCGCGGGAATTCGCACCCCGCAATCGATAACGCGCAGGGCCCGCGAGGCATCGGGCTCGCGACGGCCCTCAATGGAAGAGGCTATGCCCGCGGCATTCGCGGAACTCTCCCGCATCGCAAGCATGCTGGAGAAGCACTACCGCGACATGCAGGACATGGAATTCACCGTGCAGCAGGGGCGGCTCTATATGCTGCAGACGCGGACCGGTAAGCGCACCGCCAGGGCCGCACTGCGGATAGCGACGGAAATGGCGGCTGAAAGTCTGATCACCAGGGACGAAGCATTGTTGCGGGTCGATCCTGCATCGCTGGACCAGATGCTTCATCCGATGCTTGATCCGAGTGCTCCCAGGGAACTCATCGCTTCGGGCCTTGCCGCGTCTCCCGGATCGGCCGCGGGAGAAATCGTATTTTCTGCCGACGAGGCGGAAAGAGCGTCAGCGACGGGCCGGGCGGTAATCCTGGTTCGGCTCGAAACCAGCCCGGAAGATATCCACGGGATGCACGCTGCAAAGGGTATCCTGACCGTCAGGGGCGGCATGACCAGTCATGCAGCCGTGGTTGCCCGTGGTATGGGGCGTCCGTGTGTGACCGGCGCGGGGGGGCTCAAACTTGATCCCGAGCGGGGATTGATGACCGCAGGCGGGGCCACGTTTTCACGCGGAGAACTCATCACAATCGACGGGGCGGAAGGGCGCGTTTACCGTGGGAAAGTGCCCACCATTCATCCCGAAATGACGCCGGAGTTTACGCTGCTTATGGAATGGGCCGATGCGCGGCGCCGGCTGAAGATCCGTGCGAACGCCGATACGCCTTCCGATTGCGAGACAGCGAAACGGTTTGGAGCGGAAGGGGTGGGTCTCTGCAGGACCGAGCATATGTTCTTTGAGTCCGAGCGCATTCTGGCCGTGCGGGAAATGATCCTCGCCGACGATCTCAGGGGGCGCGAGGCGGCGCTCGCGAAACTGCTTCCGATGCAACGCGGTGACTTCGCCTCGATTTTCCGCATCATGGAAGACCGGCCGGTGACGATCCGGTTGCTTGATCCTCCGCTGCACGAATTCATTCCGCATAGTGACGAAGAGATCGCCGATGTGGCGCGGGTGTCCGGTTCCGACCCCGAAAAATTGCGGGCACGCGCGCTGGCGCTTGCGGAAGCCAATCCGATGCTTGGGCACCGCGGCTGCCGTCTCGGGATAACCTATCCCGAGATCTACGAGATGCAGGCGCGGGCAATTTTCGAAGCGGCAGTCGGGACGCAGCAGAATACGGGAAAACCGGTACAGCTTGAAGTCATGATCCCTCTGGTAGGATTCCGGAGCGAAATCGAATTCCTGAAACAGAGGATCGCAAAGGTTGCGGATTCCGTGGCGTCCGTCCGCGGAATAAATCCGAATTATCTCATCGGAACAATGATCGAGTTGCCGCGCGCCGCCTTACGAGCCGAAGAGCTTGCCCAAATCGCAGAGTTTTTCAGTTTTGGCACCAACGATCTTACCCAGACGACGCTTGGCGTTTCCCGCGACGACGCGGCGACTTTTCTCGGCGAATATCTCGCGCTGGGTCTGATCGACCGCGATCCCTTCGTCAGCATCGATGTCAGCGGAGTCGGAGAGCTGGTTGAGATTGCAGTGGCGCGCGGACGCCGCGCGCGGCCGAACATCAAGCTCGGGATTTGCGGCGAGCATGGCGGCGATCCGGCTTCAATACGTTTTTGTCACCAGGCGTCGCTCGATTATGTTTCGTGTTCCCCTTTTCGCGTGCCGGTGGCGCGACTTGCCGCTGCGCAGGCTGCCATCGGCAGCGGGAATGCATAGGATTTCCGGTTAAATCATCAGTATAGAGATTGTATGTTTCGTGACGCCGCGTCACGAATGGAGAATTTTTTAATTGACGAAACCCGATTGGCACTGTTACCTGAATCGCATGGGGTGGGCGGGATCGTGCTAGGAGTGCAGGCATGATTAACGGAGTTGATGCGGCCCACCGCCGGGCCGATTGTGTTCTGAACCGTGCCGCGGCGGTTCTCCTTATCGGGCTTGTCGCCTGCGCCGGATTTAATCTTTACACGGCATATAAACCGTCAGCTGTATTTGTTCCGGCTCAAGTTGCGGTTACGCCGGCTGCGGCCATGTTTGCGGCTGCGGACGAGGATCAATCGGAGTGTCTTGCAGAGGTGCTCTATTACGAGGCGAGGGGCGAGGGCACGGAAGGCCAGAAAGCCGTAGCCGAAGTGGTTCTTCAGCGTACGCGCGACGGGAATTATCCGCGCACCATATGCGGCGTCGTTTACGACGGCGTACAGTCGCACAAACCCTATTGTCAGTTTTCCTTCGCCTGCGACGGCGCACTGAGGCAGCCGAAGGAGGGAATCACCTGGGCCCGGGTGCGCAGGCTGGCCGAAGCAATCGTATCGGGTGCGGTTCGGCTGGCTGGTGAGACGGGGCACGCGATTGCCTACCATAATGTCGACGTCGAGCCCACCTGGGCGGACACCATGGTGAAAACCGCGCAGATCGGAAACCACGTCTTTTACAGGCGCGACCCGGCGCGTCAGAATGAGACCACCGCGGACGCGTATGCGGTTGACGCTGGAACAGGCGCAGCCGCAGCCGTTGTGCAGGCACCTGCCTCGAACACGCGGTCAGAGGAAGTCCAGTCCCAGATCCAGACTGCGGACGCTGTGAGTCAGGGCGCCTGACGAAATGAAGTCGACCCCGGTTTCGGCAATCTCGCGCACACGGTCGCGCGTAATGCCCCCGGATGCTTCAAGACTGGCGCGGCCGGCCGTGATCCGAACTGCCCGTCGCATCGTCTCCGGCGGCATGTTGTCGAGCAGAATTGCGTCGAAACCGAGAGCCAGCGCTTCCTGAAGCTGCTCAATCGTGTCGACTTCAACCTCGATTTTTACCATGGGCCCGAGCCTGCCGCGCAATCGGGACATGACGGCGGCAAGTCCGCCCGCGGTGGCTATGTGGTTGTCCTTGACCAGGACGGCGTCGTCGAGCCCGAAGCGGTGATTCAGCCCGCCGCCACAGCGGACAGCATATTTCTGCAGCAGCCGGAGACCCGGTATCGTTTTCCGTGTACAGATAATATACGCATGGGTACCTGCGATGCGCTGCACGAGTTCGTTCGTTGCTGTTGCGACGCCCGAGAGATGACCGAGAAAATTCAGCGCCACCCTTTCCGCCGTAAGGATGGAGCGGGCTGAACCGTCGACCACGGCAACAGTTTGCCCGGGCGCCACGCAGGATCCGTCCGGCGCAGTGACTTCGACATGGACTGCCGGATCGATTGCGTGAAATGCAATCTCTGCCACCATCAGTCCGGAAACAATTCCTCCCTCGCGCGCCACAATTGCGGCGCGAGCCGCAACACCCGAAGCGAGCAGAAGATCGGTCGTCAGATCGCCGGCGCGCCCGAGATCTTCTTCGAGCGCCCTGCGTACGATGGGTTCAATCAGCAGCGGATGAGGTGCATTGATCTCAGGCGGCTGTGGAGATCGGGAATCCATGATCTACGCCGCGGCACGCCTGTGCGCCTTTGACCGAACTTTCAGCATCGCTTCAACCGCCGCGCGCGCGCGAACCGCGACCAGCGGATCGACCAAAACTTCGATTGTTTCCGTTTCCAGGGCGCGCAGGATCCCCGGCAGCGTAATCCGCTTCATATGCGGGCAGAGATTGCAGGGCCGGATGAATTCGACGGATGGAGCTTCCACCGCGACATTGTCGCTCATCGAACATTCGGTGATCAGGGCAACACGCGCCGGGTGTCGCGACTTCACGTAATTGCTCATGGCCGCGGTCGAACCGGCAAAATCGGCCTCCGCCACCACTTCAGGAGAGCATTCCGGATGCGCCAGAACGGCAATCCCGGGATTTCCGGCGCGCAATTCACGAATGTCCATCGCTGAAAAACGTTCATGAACCTCGCAGTGACCTTTCCAGGTGATGATCTTGACCTCGGTTTGGGCTGCGACATTTTTCGCGAGGTATTCGTCCGGGATCATGACCACAGAATCGACGTTCCGCTCGCTGGCGATCGCTTCGACAACATCGACTGCATTGGCTGAGGTGCAGCAGATGTCGGATTCAGCCTTCACCTCCGCAGACGTATTGACATAGGAGACCACAGGAAGTCCGGGATGGGCCCGCCTGAGCCCCCTGACATCCTGTGCCGTTATCGATGAAGCGAGCGAGCAGCCTGCCTGCTCATGCGGAATAAGAACGGTTTTTTGCGGTGATAGTACTTTTGCCGTCTCGGCCATGAACCGCACGCCCGCCTGCACGATGATCCTCGCATCGGTCATCGCCGCCTCGCGGGCCAACTGCAGGGAATCGCCGACGAAGTCCGCCACGCAGTGGTATATCTCCGGCGTCATGTAATTATGCGCCAGAACGACAGCGTGTTTTTCGCGCTTGAGCTGGTTTATTGCCGATATCCAGGGTGCAAAAACCTGCCACTCGATTGCCGGAATAACACGCTTGACGCGATCGAAGAGCGGTGCGGTTTCCGCAGCAATCTCAGCGGTATACGGGAGCTGTTGCATGTTTCTATTATGCTCGGAATGAGCATATCCTATGCACCAAAAAAAGCCGGACCGGCCCGGCACTCCCTAATATGCTTCCCCTGAGCATAACGTCAAGTCTGCGCGCGTGCACCCCGGCCGATACCGACCCGAACGCCCGGGGCCGGCCGTTCCCTAAGCACCTCCCTGCGAAAGCGAAATATTTCGGCGGGGCGTCCGCCCGTTTTTCGGGACATCCTCCCGGTACCCTCGACGAGACCCTGTGCTTCGACAAGTCTGCGAAAATTCTGCTTGTGAAGGAATATTCCGGAGAGTGCTTCAACGGTGCGCTGGAGCTCGAGCAGCGTGAATTCGGTGGGCATCAGTTCGAAAACTACGGGGCGGTATTTCATTTTGCCCCGCAGCCTTCCCATTGCTGTGGCGAGGATTTGGCGGTGGTCAAACACCATGATCGCGCCCAACTCGGAAACGGGACCGCCGGGGGGAGCAGCGCCACGATCCCGCTGGGCTTCCGCGACCAACCCGGCTTCATAGAGAAGTTCATATCTCTCCAGGACTTTTTCTTCGTCCCAGCCGCTGCTTTCGGTCCCGAAGCAGAGCCGGATTCGATCATGGCGGGTTTCCCGCAGCTCGGAGTTCGGCGCCGATTGGGCGAAGAGGTTGAGCCGCGGAAGGATCAGTGACGCAATCACGCCGGGAATATTCTGGCGCCAATCTTCCCACGGGAAATAGGCATACCAGTCGCGCCACAGGACACCCGGTGTTTGCGGCAATGGAGTTCGCGTCAAGGCGAGATATCCAACCGAAACGACGCGGGGACCTTCACCAGGGCTGGCAAGATGTCTTCCACGATCTCCAAATGTGTAAAGCTGCTCGACGTAACCGAGACGCAGTTGTGTCTGTTCCTGCACCCAGCTTCTCAGGCCGGACTCGAGGGTCCGATGAGACAGCGGATCGAAATTTCCGAAAGGAAGCGCATCGGCGCCATCGTTCCGGTGCACCACCAGTACCCGTGGGCGTTCCTCCTGGACCGAAACGATTGCCGCGGAAAGCCCGATAAGGACGGCGTGTTCACCGGCGCGCTGCCGCGGGCCCACAGCATGGCTGAGTTTGGCGGGGGAATTCACAATTCATCCAGAACGATCGGAAGTCGGACTACCTGTCCCTCCCAGGCCGGGAGCGCGGGGCTCATCGACTCGATCGCATCGATCATTCGTCCCTGACGCCCAAGCAGTTGATCGGCATGCCTGATCAACAAGCGATTGGGCTGCGCATGAGGGGCATGGAAGCGAAGGCTCCCGGCAATCCGCCGTTCATGTCCCGGTCCATGCACGTCGCACAGAACAATGAAAGCAGCAGCGGTGGACCGGCTGATACCGGCCCAGCAATGCACCAGGAAAGGCGAGGATTTGTCCCAGCCGCGGACGAAAGATAGCAGGTCGGCGATGTGGCTGTGCTCCGGACAAACGATTCCGGCGGCTGGTTCGGTTACATCGTGTACGGACAAACGCAAATGCCGCTCGGGCAGAATTGAAGCGGGCGTGGGCACGAAAGGTTCCACCATCAACGTCAGAAGATGGGATGGCCGGTAGCGGCGAACCGTCTCTTCAACGGCGGAGAATGGTGCAATCAGCACGCTGGTCATACGGGTAATGTGCCGCTGCGGGGATGCCGGAGGCAAACGGAATTCGGCGGGGGGGGGGGACGATTTCCCGCGCAACTGACAGTGAAGCCTCAGAGAGCCGCAGACAGACGGCGAAAGCGATCCAGATATGCTTCCTCCGCGTCTGCGGCGCACAGAGGCACCAGGTGCGGCTGACGGATGCCTTTGGGTGCGCCGAAGAACTCTTCCGCTTCGTCGCCGGAGAACCCGGCAAGTTGGGTGGCTTCGAAATAGGCGGATAAGTGATCGGCGCGCTTGATCAGAATGGCGTCGGCTGGTGCGGGATCGGGCGGCAAACCAAAGCGCAGATGGATTGCGCGTGATAGCCTGGTCTCAAACCATTTGTAGTCCAGCCCGATCGCGGTCTTGAAAGGGCTTATTAGGTCGCCGATGACATATTCGGCGGCGTCATGGAGCAGCGCGGCGAGACGGAGCGCCACGCCGCATCGCGGTTTGATCTCGTGCACAATCCGCTCCACGACAATGCAATGCTGTGCAACGGAAAATGCACAATCCCCTTTGGTTTGACCGTTCCAGCGCGCAACGCGGGCCAGCCCATGCGCAATATCCTCGATTTCAATGTCCAGGGGGGATGGATCGAGCAGATCGAGGCGGCGGCCGCTCAGCATGCGCTGCCATGCGCGGCGGGCACTGCTTCGTGCCATTGGTGTTTGCCTCAATCGGGTTCCGAAGCGATAATATTGCGGGTTCACCCGAGGTTGTCATGGACATTGCAAAAGTCCTGGTCCCCGTCACAGGCGGGGGACGCGATACGGCTCTGCTTCTGTATGCGATCGAAGCCGCCAGACCGTTCAATGCGCATGTGATGGCTTATTTTGTCCGGCCCGACCTTGCCGAAGCGCTGGCCTTTTTCTCCGACGGCGCATCTGGCATCGTGGTCGATGAAGTCGTGCGGGCAACGCGGGATGCGGGCGATGAGGCTGCGCGGCGGGTCGAGACGGCAATATCGGCGGCCTGCAGCGGAGCCGGCGTGACGCGGGTTGATACGGCCGTGCGGCGCAATGGAGTGACGCTGTCGCTGCGGGAGGTGCAGGGCAATTTTGGCGATCAACTTGCGCTGGAAGCCCGTCTTTCGGATCTGGTTGTGTTCGGTCCCATGCGGGAAAGCGACCAGGCTGGTCTGGCCGATGCTTTCGTTAAGGTGCTTGTGGATACCGACAGGCCCGTGCTTCGCGCAACCGACGAACTTCCCGTTCGATTCGCCGAGCGCATTGCCATTGGCTGGGATGGCAAAAAGGCCGCATCCCAGGCGGTGAGCGCAGCCATGCCGTTCCTGAAACGGGCTGCCCAGGTGGAGATATTCAGTATCCAGCGCCCGCCACTGATGCCGGAAGCGACCGTGGGGCTAAGGGAATATCTTGCTCTTCATGGAGTAATGGCGACCGAACGCCTGATCGACGCAGGCAATAAGCGTATTGGGGAAGCCCTGCTGCAAGCGGCCAAACAGGACAGCACGGACCTGCTTGTGATCGGCGGCTATGGCCGGGGGCGCTTGCGTGAAAGCCTGATTGGCGGTGTGACACGGCACGTGATCGCCCATGCCGATGTAGCGGTATTCATGGTGCATTGAAGCAGCGCTGTCCCGTCCGATATTTGCATGATCATGAGTAGCCATGACCGGCCTGCGCTCGTGCTGTTCTCTGGTGGGCAGGATTCGACTGTCTGTCTGGCGTGGGCACTCGATCGTTTCGCAGCTGTAGAAAGCGTCGGATTTGCATATGGCCAACGGCATGCCGCGGAGTTGCAGGCGCGCAAGATTGTCTTGCAGCGGGTGAGGGCGGATTTCCCGGATTGGGGCGCGAAGCTTGGGCCGGATCACGTGCTTGGGCTCGATTTACTTGCGCAAATCGGCGGTTCGGCGCTGACCGAAGATCTGGCGATCGGTACCCGTCCCGACGGTCTGCCCAACACTTTCGTTCCTGGAAGGAATTTGTTGTTCCTGACCGCCGCGGCTGCACTCGGCGCCCGGCGCGGAATTCGAGACCTTGTGGGTGGGATGTGCGAGACAGATTATTCCGGATATCCCGACTGCAGGGCCGAAACCATCGCAGCGACGCAAACCGCGCTCAGACTGGGAATGGCTTCTGATCTTCTCGTCCATACGCCGCTGATGCGGCTCGACAAAGCGGCCACCTGGCGGCTCGCGGAGGAGCTCGGAGGCGAGAAGCTGGTGAATCTCACCATTGAAGACAGCCTCACCTGTTATCGGGCCGATCCTGCGCACCACGAATGGGGTCACGGCTGTGGTGTATGTCCGGCGTGCCGACTGAGGTCGGCCGGTTATGCCCGTTATATCGAGGAGAAGTCGTCACGTACCACGTGAAGGAGATCTATTACACGCTTCAGGGCGAGGGCGCGCAGGTTGGCCGCGCCTCGGTATTCCTGCGCTTTGCGGGATGCAATTTGTGGACCGGCCGCGAATCCGATCGCGCGTCCGCGATCTGCAAGTTTTGCGACACGGATTTCGTCGGCGTTGACGGCAGTGGGGGCGGCAGATTTGCCCGTGCGGCTGAATTGTCAACGGCTGTCAAAGCAAAATGGCCGCACGACTCGGGCAGGCCATATGTTGTCTGCACCGGTGGAGAGCCTCTTCTGCAATTGGACGGGGAGCTGATTTCCGCACTCCATGGGTCCGGTTTCGAGATTGGCGTCGAAACCAATGGCACGATTGCTCCGCCCGAAGACCTTGACTGGATTTGCGTCAGTCCCAAGGCAAACGCTGTTGTTGTGGCGCGCAGGGGCGATGAGCTGAAGCTGGTTTACCCGCAGGAAAATGTCGATCCGGCAACCTTTGACAGCCTCGATTTTCGCCACTTTTTCCTGCAGCCGATGGATGGTCCCACAATTGCCGAGAACACCAGGGCAGCGATTGCATACTGCCTTGCCCACCCGAAGTGGCGTCTCAGTCTGCAGACCCACAAAATGATCGGGATAGCCTGACTATCTGCTGCCCTGCTTGACGGTTCACTCCGGTCACTTTAAGGCCGCGTGATGGCCGCTCCCACAATCGAGATCACACAGCAATTCACCTTCGACGCGGCGCATTACCTCGATGCAGCTCCTAAAGACTCCAATCGTCAAATCCATGGGCATAGCTTCTATGTTGAAGTCACCCTGCGGGGGCAGCCGAACACGACGCGAGGGTGGGTGCGGGATTTTGCCGAAGTTAATGCCGCGCTTGGCGAGATACGGCACGGTCTCGATCATCGTCTTCTGAACGATTTGATTGAACTCGGCCCTCCGACTTTGGAAAACCTTTCGTCCTTTATTTTCCGGGAGGCGCAAAGGCGTCTGCCGGAAGTATGCCGGGTGCGTCTTTCCAGGCCTTCGCTTGGCCAGTCCTGCACCTATGAGGAAAGGTGAGGTGGCGCGGCGAGGCAAAGACCTGCAGCTTGGACGTCCGGTGCCAATTCCGGCTTCACCGGAGACCGCCGTTCTGGATTCGGTCTCAAATCCGCATTTGGACACGAACTACGCGGTTCGCTTCACGGTTCCGGAGTTCACGACTCTATGCCCCATCACCGGCCAGCCGGATTTCGCTCATTTTGTCATCGACTATTGTCCCGCAAAGCGCCTTCTCGAATCCAAATCCCTGAAACTCTTTCTGGCCAGTTTTCGCAACACAGCCGGATTTCATGAAGAGTGCACGGTAACCATTGGAAAGCGGATTGCGGCAGAAGTCCGGCCAAAATTTCTGCGGATTGCCGGTTTCTGGTATCCGCGTGGCGGGATTCCCATCGACGTAATCTGGGAAAAGGGCCGTGTGCCCAGGGGCGTGTTCTTACCCGATCTCGAGGTCGAACCCTATCGCGGTCGCGGTTGAGCCTGCAGACGGGCGCATGCGGCATAACGATGGCAACCGATCAGATGGTCGTTGACCATCCCGATGGCCTGCGCAAAGGCATAGACGATAACAGGCCCGCAGAATTTAAATCCGCGCGATTTTAGATCCTTTGAGAGCCGCTCGCTCATTTCGCTCCTAGCCGGGATATCGGTCATGCTCATGCATCGGCGATCGCGCTGCTCACCTTCGGCATGTTTCCAGATAAACCGGGAAAACCCGCCCGGCTCGGTTTCCATGATATCGAGCCAGAGCCTCGCCGCTGAAATGGCGGCTTCGATTTTGGCCCGGCTGCGGATGATCGCGCTGTTGCCGAGCAGCCGATCAATCTCGCGAGCGCCATAGCGCGCGACATGTTCGGGGGCAAAACCCTCGAAGGCTATGCGGAAAGCTTCCCGTTTGCGCAGAATCGTTATCCACGACAGGCCCGCCTGAAAGCCGTCGAGAACGAGCTTTTCGTAAAGCGCCCGGGGATCGAACTCCGGAACGCCCCACTCCTCGTCATGATAGGCACAGTATAGCGGATCCTCGCCCGGCCACGGGCAGCGTTCAGAAGCTTTGGTCTTGGACATTCAGCCAATCCGGGCGGCGCAGTGAAACGGGTTTGTCTGCGGCCAGCAACGACGAGTGGTTTTGTTCGGCTTCGGCGAGCCGGTCCAGGCGAACAAGCGCCAGGCCAAGGGGGCCATTTGCGCTGGTGATACGGCCCACCTCCCGTCCCTGCGCCTCTATTGCTGTGCCTGGCGGAGGAATCTCCCGTCCTTCCGCAATGTAGAAGCGGCGCCGGGCGCTCGAACGATGCTTCATTCGGGATGTGACTTCCTGTCCAACATAACAGCCTTTGCTGAAACTGACGCCGTGAAGTTCTTCCATTCCGGCGTCCAGCGCGAAAACCTGATCGGGCGGGAGATCTGCGCTGCCCGGTACGCCAAGCTGCAAACGGAAGGCATCGTAATCACCAGTGGGTATTTGCGCGATCGCGGCCCCGATCTTCTCCCGGGTTCCTACGAGCCTGCTGCCCAGAGCCGGAAGGCGTGGATCGGAAGCAGAAACGATATCACCGCCAATCGCTCTCGGTTGGCCCCAGAGTGCTGCCACCGCAAGTTCCGGCCGCGCTATAATGCTCACCTTCGCACGCAAACGATAGAAGTTGAGCCGCTTGACGAGATCGTGGGCCAGCACCGCCGCACAATCGAGGAGTACAACCGGCTCGCACATCGTCAGGATAAAGTCGAAGAGGACCTTCCCCTGGGGCGTGAGGAGCGCCGCGTAAAGCGATTCGCCCACATCCCAATGCACAACATCACCCGTGACGAGTCCCTGGAGAAAGTTGCGGGTATCGGCGCCCTCCAGCGCGAGAATGGCGCGGTCATTGAGGATTTCGGCATTGGCCATCGAAATTGCGTAATGCCTTGGCCGCCTGGAGGCAAGCGGTTGCAAAGCAGGCGGACGAATCGTAGTTCTGGCGCCAGATGCCGAAGCGGAATTGATGAATTCGAGAGTAATGACCGTTCTTGCGGGCGCACCCGTTGGCGGAGCGGAGACTTTTTTCACGAGTCTCAGCGCGGCGTTCGCTCACGACGGGATTGCTGTCCGGTCGGTGCTTAAGCCCAACGAGCTCCGCGAGTCGGCATTGAAGCAGGCGGGCATTGATTTCGTCACGGCGCCCTTCACGGTTCCATTCGACTGGAGCACCACGCGAACCATCCGGAAGAAGGCCGCAGAATTCCAGCCCGAAGTCATTCTTGCTTTTGCCGGCCGTGCTGCGCGTTTTGTGCCCAGGGGCCCATACAAGATTATCGGGCGTCTTGGCGGATACTATAATCTCACGAATTTCCGTTTCTGCGATCATCTGGTCTGCAACTCTCCCGATGTCATGCGGCATGTGCTCGCCAAAGGTTGGCCGGAAGCGAAAGCATCATTGATTCCGAATTTTGCCTCTGTGCCGGCGGCGCAGCCCGTCAAACGCTCCGATTTCGATACACCGGAGTCTGCGCCATTGGCGCTTGCATTGGGCAGGTTCCATCCCAACAAGGCGCTTGACGTTTTGCTCCGTGCCGCCGCCCGCATCCCCCATCTGTTCGTCTGGATTGCCGGCGATGGGCCGGATAGGCGGAATCTCGAGCAACTTGCGCACGAACTGAAGGTGACGGACCGCGTCAGATTTCTCGGTTGGCGCAGTGATCGCGGCGGGCTTTATGCATCCGCGGATATTTGCGTGTATCCGTCGCGTGAGGAGCCATTCGGGAATGTCGTCATCGAGGCTTGGTCCTGCGGCTTACCCCTTGTCTCCACCAGAACGGCCGGACCATCATGGCTGGCGCGGGATCGTGAGGACGCCCTGCTGGTTCCTGTCGACGACGATTCGGCTCTCGCGGCCGCGATCGAGGAGTTGATGGGCTCGCCAGAGTTGCGGCAAAAGCTTGTCGCGGCGGGCAGGCGCCGCGTCGAGGGCGAGTTTTCCCAGGCCGCGGTGGTCAAGCGATATGGCGATTTGTTCGGTTTCGTGGCGGCGTAGCGGATGTGCGGGATAGCGGGATACATGACCGCAGACGGTGCTCAGGCGCCGGCCGTCTTCGATACGTTCCTTGCAAGTCTCGGCCATCGCGGTCCGGATGGTGAGGGCCGTTATGTTGCTCCGGGCGCCGGCCTTGTGCAGACCCGGCTTGCAATCATCGATCTCAAAACGGGGGATCAGCCGCTTTATGGTTCAGATGGTACCGCTCTGGTCGCCAATGGAGAGATCTATAACTATCTCGAGCTGCGGCGGGATTTCCCGTCCGAATCCTTCCGGACTCTCTCCGATTGCGAAGTTCCGCTGGCTACCTACAGGCGCGACGGAGACAGGTTTGCGGCGCCCCTGCGCGGCATGTATGCGATCGCGCTGCATGATGCTCGGGAACACGTACTATATCTGTCGCGCGATCCCTTTGGCATCAAGCCGCTTTATTACGCCGAGTATGCGGGAGGGATTCTGTTCGCCTCCGAACCTCGGGCGTTGCGCCAAACCGGATTGATTTCTGCCGCCATTCGCCCGGAAAAGGCAGTCGAACTGTTGCAACTTCAGTTCACGACGGGTCGCGCCACGATTTACCAGGGTATTCACCGCGTTCGCCCGGGCGAAACACTGACCTTGCGGGGTGGACATATTGTGGATCGAAAGCTTGCTCCGGCTTTACCCGAATCCCCACCGCAAGACCTGCAGGAAGAGGATGCGATCGCGCTACTCGATTCGGCTCTGATGGACAGTGTCATGGTCCATCAACGTTCGGACGTTCCTTACGGCCTGTTTTTGTCAGGGGGGATCGATTCGTCGGCCGTTCTTGCCTGCATGGCCCGGCTGAACGACAAACCGGTGCGAGCGTTCACGGCGGGATTTCCCGGCACATCCGCGCACGACGAGCGCGAGCATGCAAAAGCGGTCGCGAAAGCTGCAGACGCCGAGCACGTCGAAATCACCGTGACGGAAAAGGAGTTCTGGCGACATCTTCCGGCCATCGCTTCTGCCATGGACGATCCCGCGGCCGATTATGCCATTGTCCCCACCTGGTTTCTGGCTGCCGAAGCCGCTCGGGAATTGAAAGTGGTGCTTACGGGCGAAGGCGGGGACGAAATTTTTGCGGGGTACAGCCGCTATCGCACCTTGCTTCGCTCACCCTTTCTCGGCGGGCGTATCATGCGAAAACGAGGCTTCTTCGATGGCCTTGGCGTGCTCCGGGATCAGACGCACCGATGGCGGAACGGGATAGCCGCCGCGGAGCGGCGTCTGGCGGCTGCCGATATGAGCATTCTGCAGCAGGCGCAGGCTCTGGACTGCACGGATTGGCTCCCAAACGATCTTTTGTTGAAGCTTGATCGATGCTTGATGGCGCATGGCCTGGAGGGACGTACGCCTTTACTTGATCCGGTTGTTGCCGGTGTCGCATTCCGGTTGCCCGACGGGCTGAAAATCTCCGGTCGCACCAGCAAATATCTTCTGCGGAAGTGGTTGGCCGGCAGGCTGCCGGCTGCGCGGCCTTTTGCGCCGAAAAAGGGCTTCACCGTGCCGGTTGCAGAATGGATCCGCTCACGTGCCCGCGATCTCGCCGATCCCATTTCGAAATCGGGCGGGATTGCTGAAATATGCGTACCCGAGATGGTCCGTAGACTGTTTATCCGGCTGGGCGATCGCGGTGGGAAGCATGAGGGAATTGCCTGCTGGCTACTGCTTTTCTATTCGCTTTGGCACCGGGTTCACACAGAGGGTATTCACCCCGGAATGGACGTCTTTGAGACGCTGCACGCCTGAAAACGCTACCGCCCGAATTGCTTCGGCGGTGCCGGGCGATGTCCTCACTGCAGAGTGAATTGACCGTCGTAGAATTTCAATTCTGCAGGCGCGATGATCCCCGTGGCTGCAACCCAAACCGAATGCAGCTTTCCATCCAGTTCACGCTCCCAGAAGCGCAGAAACTTGTTCAGCACGGGGAAGCGTGGTGCAATGTCGTATTCCTGCCACACGAAGCTCTGGAGGAGAGCGGGATGATCCGGCCGGTGATACAGAATTTCTGCCGTGGTCAGCCGGTAACCTCTCATCTGACGTAGCAGATCGCTCATGTTCGCTTCTCTTGTTTACACACGGTTGGTAAAGCTTTCCTTTATCCAAGGTTCCCAATTGTCTTCCGTGTCACAAATTGGCCAGTTGCACGTTACGCATTTCACGCCGCAATCATCTTTGATGACCTGAAACCTTTCCGGAGTTCGGTTTTCTTCGTCAAGCCCTTGACATCGTCACACGTTTCACGTGGGGCAGAATTCACGTTTGCCGCTGGCACTCGCGGGTACCGGGTGCCAGTTTTGGTCAATGCTGCAAGCCGGAAGACTTGCAAATTGCCGTTGCACGGATTGCAATCATGGATTTCCTGTTTCTCATATTGGGTGGAATCGTCATTGGGCTGATCGTTGCCGCACCCATCGGCCCTGTCAATTTGATTTGTATACGCCGGACTTTTTTCTACGGGCCGCTAAACGGCTTCTTTTCCGGTTTGGGCGCCGCATTGGGCGACGGGATGTTTGCGATTATCACGGCTTTCGGGATTACGGCAATTTCGCAATGGATCGAAGGGTATTCGACCATTTTGAAATTTGCCGGCGGCCTGATGCTGATCGGCTTTGGTCTTCACATTTTCAGGGCGGACGTTTCCCTCTTGCGAGGCGGGGAAGGCGTCCCGGTCCGCGACAATGCCGCCTCGTCGCTGACCCGAACAATTCTTTCAACTTTTGCTTTGACAATCACCAATCCAGCAACGCTGTTCGGTTTCACCGCGCTCTTCGCCGGTCTGGGCAGCCTTTCGGGTGGACGCGCAAGCTTTGTTGATGCAGCGATTACCGTTTTGGGGGTAATCGCCGGGTCAACAATCTGGTGGTTTGCGCTGACGACGATAGTGGGAATTTTCCATCGCCATATCGACACCGGAGTAATGCGGAACATCAACCACGTTTTTGGGGTAGCTGTGACGCTGTTCGGCGTAGTGGTTCTGGGCAATCTCGCGATGCATTTCGCTTAGGCCACGAATTATCGCGCGACGAGTTGCGTCAGCCATGCCTCCCATTCGCGGGCGCGCAGGGGCCAGGAGTAATTCTCCCGGACAAAAGCGATTTGAGCCGCTCGCCGGACCGATGCGGCGGCGGGCAACAGCCGTTGCGATTTCAGGGTGGTGATGACCGCCGAGGCGAACACCGGCGCGAACCGTTCTTCATCATCGATGGATTCGACAAGAACGCCGTGGCCGGCAAGTGTTTCCGGCAATGCCCCCAGCTTTGTCGTAACGACCGTTGCACCCATCGCCATGGCCTCAAGCGCTGCGATGCACGAAGTTTCGGGATAGGTGCATGGGTAGGCCAGCATGGCGGCTTCCCGAAGCGCGGCAACGAGGGCGGCTTGCGATACGGGACCGGCATATTCGACCCCCGTGGTTGACATGCACTGGCGCTGCAAATCTGCATACCGATTGTCTTCGGGGCCGCCACGAGTTGTTGAAAGACCCGTGAAAACCCGCAACTGTGCATCCGGGATGACCTGACGAATGGCGGGGAAGGCATTCAACAGCACATCAAGTCCGCGATAGGGCGCGCTGGTATAAACGAGGACGGGCGGTGTTTTGTTGATGTACCAGGGCGGCCCGGGAGTTGCCGCAGCGACAGGGGGTGAAATTGCATTGCGCATCACGCGCGCGCGCTCTCGCGGAAGCCAGTAAACCCGGCCGTACTCTTCCATTTGCCACTGGCTGACAAAGGCGAAACCCGTCCACGCCCTGCGTTCGCGGGAGAATTCCAGTGGTTCAATCGGAGGCTGATCGTCCGCATGGTGCGCCCAAAGAACGAGAGGTTTCTGAACGCCCATTTCGCGGAGCATTGCTCCGATCGCTTCATTGGCGACGACCACCACATCGGCGCCGTTGAGCAGTTCCTTACCGAAATTTGCATGATGATTGAGACATTCCACGCCGAGAACCGTCCCGGGCTCCGAAGTGTTGGCAAGGTGAACGATCGAATGGCCGAGATGTGCAAGCTCGACCGCAAGGTAAGAAATTCCAGCCTCTGTCCCGCCGACCGCGCGGCGATACGGAGTCTCAACCGTGTAATCGACAATTGTGCGATGGACGAAAATGATCCGCAAAGTCAGCCCTTGATCTCCAAACCCGCTGCAATGATGCGCCGTGTCTCCTCCCACAAGTCATACCGGTCAAGATCGGTGGGATCGACCCACCGCGCATCCGCGGCATCGCTTCCTGCAAGCAACGTTCCCTGGACATAGGAAGCTTTGAAATCCACGAGGACGTAATGCGCAACCACGACGCCCGAAGGATTCCGGGTGAGCAGATCCACCACATCGATCAGCCGCTCGATTTCAACCGTCAGACCGGTCTCTTCCAGGACTTCGCGCAACAAAGCTTCCCTTGCTGTTTCGCCCCATTCCAGTTTTCCACCGGGAATGCTCCATTGACCGCGCCGTGGCGACTGGGCTCTGCGTACAAGAACCAGCTGTCCTCCGCTGTTGGTGATCACTGCGCCGACGCCCGCAATTGGTGACCGCGAAGGTTCCATCTCTTGTTCCTGTTTCCGTCTTTTCGAAACCATGAAGCAGGGGATGCGGAAGGGCAACTTCCCTGTTCCGGCGTTTACGGCTATGAAGTCCGGCACCCGGGGAGGAGAACATATGGCGGTCTCAATCAAGTTTGCTGTCGTCGCGATGTGCTTTGGCGGAATGATACTCGCCGGATGCAATCAGAACTCACAGCAAAGTAATGGAACGGCAGCACCGTCGTCACAGCAGGCAGCATCGCGCGCCGCTCCGGCTGACACATCGGGCGCCCCGGCGCAAACACCGGTTGCGAAGGACCTGAGCCCCGAATCAAATCAGCAGTTCCTGGCCGATAATGCCAAACGGGCCGGTGTCATGGTGCTTCCGGACGGGTTGCAATATCGGGTCATAAAGACGGGCTCGGGCAAGTCGCCAACGCCGAATGATCTTGTGACGGTGACCTATCGCGGTTCACTGATCAACGGCATGGTTTTCGACGAAACGCAGCCCGGAAAGACGGCGACTTTTCCGGCCGGACAACTGATTCCCGGTTGGGTGGAAGCGCTACAGAAAATGAAGGAGGGCGATGAATGGGAGTTGGTAATCCCCTCGAATCTGGGTTACGGCGAGGCGGGGGCGGGCGGTGTGATTCCCCCGAACCAGAACTCTCGTGTTCGATATGACGCTGCTGAAGGTGGAACCTCCGCCGTCAGGGCAGCCCGGCGCGCAGTAGTTTCCCTGGATTGAGAATATTTCGGGGATCGAGCGCGCGCTTCAGTGCCGCCATTGTTTCAATCTCCTGAGGCGATTTTTGCCGGCTCAGTGCTTCGCGTTTCGCCACTCCAATTCCATGTTCTGCGGAAATGGAGCCGTTCAGGCGCCAAACGCATTCGTTCACGGCCGATTTGATCGAGGACCGCAGGGCAGCGAGCTTCTCTTCGTGGCCAGGCGCCAGAACGGTGAAGTGAAGATTTCCGTCGCCTGCATGGCCAAAGGTGATGCAGACGGACTGAGGAAGGATTTGGCGGACTTCCAATTCCGCGGAAGTGACAAAATCGGAAAGCTGCGCCAGCGGTACCGAGATGTCATTCGAAATTGAAAGGCCCTGCTTCCTCTGCGCTTCCGGAACGGCTTCGCGCAGACGCCAAAGGGCCTCGCGTTCGCGCAGTGTCTTGGCGAACACGGCGTCCGACGCCATTCCCCGCTCAATGGCATCTGACAAAACCTGCTCGGTGGCGTCCGTGGCATCCACGGCTGAGGAATTTCCAACCTCGATCAGCAGGGCCCACTGATAATCGCCCGGCAGCGGATTGGATGTACCCGGAATTTCGCGGAGCACCAGATCGAGCGCGCGCCGTTGAATTACTTCGAACGCGAATACCTGCCCGCCGGATGCTTGCTCCAGGCCGTTCAGGATCGGCAACGCGGCCGAAATCCCCGGAATCCCTGCCATGGCCGTTACATAGGATGAAGGTTGAGGGACCAGTTTCAGCATCGCCGCGGTGACGACACCGAGAGTGCCTTCGGCGCCAATGAAGAGTTGCTTCAGATCGTAACCCGTATTGTCCTTCCGGAGCCCTTTCATCAGGTCAAGCACCGTGCCATTGGCAAGCACCACTTCGAGCCCGAGTACCAGGTCGCGCATCGTTCCGTACCGCAGGACGTGGACGCCGCCGGCATTTGTGGACACATTGCCGCCAATGCTGCACGTGCCTTCAGCGGCGAGGCTGAGGGGCAGAAGGCGCTGCACCGCTGCTGCGGCGCGTTGCGCATGGGCCAGGATCACACCGGCCTCTGCAATCATCAAGTTCTCGTCCGGCGAGATTCGCCGGATTTGATTCATTCGCGCCAGCGACAGAAGTATTTCTCCACCTGTCGGAATTTGGCCGCCGACCAGCCCTGTATTTCCACCCTGCGGCACAACCGCTGTTCGCGTCTCGTTGCAGACAGCAAGTATACGCGCGACCTGTTCCGTCATGCCGGGTTGCAGCAACAGGGGTGTTTTGCCCACCCAGCGTCCGCGCCACTCGGTCAGATGCGGAGCGATCTCATTTGGATCTTCGCTCCAGCCTGATGCGCCGGCGGCCTCTTTCAGTTTCACTGCAACCGCAGCGTCGAGCGTGTTCATTCTGACGCTCGGGGAGCGGCCGCGCGGGTGAGCCGGTCGTTGATCGCTTCACCAAGACCAGTTTCCGGAATCGGCATGACCGCAATCACTTCTGCGCCGGTGTTGTCCAGTTCGCGAAGCATTGTGAAGAGATTGGCAGCTGCCCGCTGCAGATCCCCGGCAGGGCTGAGATTGCGAATAGCGCGCCCGTCCGGGGCGATGGGAGTTCCAAAAGCCAACAATGCTTCCCCTGGGCGGACCTCATATGCGTTCAGTCGCAGGGATGCTTTCGGCGCGTAGTGACTCGCGAGCATTCCTGGCGCGCGGATTGAATCGCACTGCGGAATTTGAATCGGACCGATTGCCTCTTCGAGTTGCTCCCGGGATATTGCACCTGGGCGCAGCAGCACGGGAGCGTCGTTTTCGAATCCGATAACTGTGGATTCGATGCCGAGCGCGCAGGGACCACCGTCGAGAATGAGCGACACGCGTCCGTTCAACTCCTGGCGGCAATCTTCTGCGGTTGTGGGGCTGAGGCTGCCGGCTCGATTTGCACTGGGAGCCGCGATCGGAACACCGGCGCATTCCAGTAACGCCTGCGCCGTCCTGTGGGCAGGGGCACGAACCGCAATTGTATCCAGTCCGGCGCTCGCGAGCAGCGACACCGTAGAGCCTCGGCGCCGGCGCAATACCAGTGTCAGCCCACCAGGCCAGAAGCGCTGCGCGGCAATTTCCGAAAGCCTGTTCGGCTCGACAAATTCTGTGGCGCTCTCCCAGCTACGGACATGGACAATCAGGGGATTGAAACGGGGGCGTTCCTTCACTGCAAAAACAGCGCTTACCGCGTAATCGTCGCGCGCATTCGCGCCCAGGCCGTACACCGTCTCCGTTGGAAATGCGACGAGCTTTCCTGCGCGCAGCATTTGCGCGGCTTCATTTATGTGCGCCGGATCAGGCGGAACAATTCGGGTTTCGACGGAGCGCTCTGCGCACATAAATTTCACTTAAGCTTGAGGTACAATAGAAAGTCCGGGTTAACCAACTCTGTAAAATCGAGTGCCTTTACCGTATAAATCCGACCTCGGCGAGTTCAGACCCAAAACAGGGGGAAACAGTGGCAGCAACAACGACAATCACACAGGCATCCAGTGAGGACCTCGGCAAACTGGTCCTTCGTCTGACAGTTGGAATTTTGATTGTGTTCCATGGTCTCGCGCTTGCGACCGGCGACGCTGGGATTCCTAACAATCTAGCGCGTTGGCATTTGCCGACAGATCTCATGTGGTTGGGTTTCATTGTGGAGTTCGGCGGCGGATTGGCCATGATCCTGGGAGCCTATGCCCGAGTGGGAGGCTTTCTGCTGGGGGTTTTTATGGTCATTGCCATTTTCATGGCCCATGTAGGGCTTATGGGAGCGCAAAACCATTTGTTCATGGTCGCCAATAATCCGGCAGGAAACCACTGGGATCACTACTTCCTGGAGACCCAGATGTTTTATCTGCTGGGAGGATTTGCAGTTGCGCTTCTCGGTGCCGGCAAATACGGCCTGAATATTGGTGGCAACCTGAACTGACGAACAGCCAGGCCGGCGTCAGTCGAACAACTCCCCGGTCACGAGTAACAGCCGGGGAGATTGGGGATTCACTGCCCTCGCGAGGACTGCGGATGCGTGTCGTGTTCTTGTCTGCGCTCGCGCTTGTTCTGTTTGTCGCCCCCATCGCCGCCGGACCGCAGAGTGCTGGTGCGTACGTAGCCGTTCAACGATCCTGCCCGGGCTCCGGCTCGGTTCCAGCCAAATTCAGTGAGGCTGTTACCGGAACTTCGTTCCGGGCTGAGGACGGCAGGGAGATTCGGCTGGCCGGCGTCATCGGTCCGGGTGAAGACCGTGAAGGGGCATTACCGGATGAGCTCGCGGCCGCGCGCGTGGCGCTCGCTTCCGTGATCGCGGCACACGGATATTGTCGCTGTCAATTGTTGGGGGGCCGGACCGGTACCAGCGGGTCAATGCGCAACTGTTCGCAGACGGTATCTGGGTTCAAGACACGATGCTTCGTCAGGGTCTGCTGCGGGTTGCGCCGGAAAGACCGGCAGGCGGTTGCACGGCAGCCATGCTGGCCGCCGAGGACGATGCAATATCCGGCAAAACTGGTCATTGGGGTGACGGAGGTTACCGGATCAGGACGCCGGATCAGGTTACGAAGAGTGCCGGCCGGTTCGAAACCATCGACGGCGAGGTTTGGCGAGTGCGTCTGGTAAAAGGCAGGGAGATGATTGAATTTGCCAATGCCTCCAGCTTTCTGCTCAGCGTTCTTCCCCAGGCCGCGCGAGCCCTCCGCAGTGCGGACGTGGATGTACGGCGCCTGCGCGGGCGCACAATTCGCGTGCGCGGCTGGATCGGCTTTGATGTGCCGCCCATAATGGAAGTTTCCGTGCCGGAAGCGTTGGAGGTGGTCGGCGGCCGTCAGATACGTCGACGCTAGACACCACTTTCATCTGAAGTCGACGCGTAACCGCTGTGGCGAAGAAATTCCAGCACTCGTCCGGGGTGAAGAGGCTACAGATGTCACCGATGGCCTGCCAAAGCGCCTCGATGGTTCTCGCTCCTTGTTTGCGTAGGAGTTCCTTCAGTTTGGCGAAGGCCATCTCGATCGGATTGAGGTCCGGCGAATAGGGCGGCAGGAAGAGCGGCCAAGCGCCGTGATCCTGAATAAGCTCTGTCACACGCGGTCCTTTGTGGAGGACAGATTGTCCATGACAACGACGTCGCCCTTGGAAAGAGTTGGCGAGCTGTGTCTCGACATAGACCTCAAAGGCGGTCGTTCATCGTCCGTCCAGCACCCAGGGTGCTGTAAGACCGTGGCATCTAAGAGCGCCAACAAAAGTCTGGGTGTGCCAATGCCGAAGGGCACATGCATCCTCAGACGCTCGCCGAGAGGTGCACGCCCTCGTAGCCGCGTCATCTTCGTTGTTGTGCCGGTCTCGTCGATAAAGGCCAGGCGATGGGGCTCAAGGCACATACGCGGCTGGCGTAGCCTGATCCACTCATCGCGCCGGCTTGCGACGTCGGGCGATTTTTTCGCTTGCCAGCAATGTTTTTTTTGAATCGCTGCCCATGCCGGATCAGAAAGCGGACAGGCTCGCGGAGCCGCTTCCGTACTGGTCTCTGCTTTCAGGACCGCGGCCAGTTCCGGCATTGTGATATCTGCCTTCTCCTTTACCCCAGCGAGCAGAAAATCCTTGTGCGGTGTCAGCTTGCCAATGCTGCCGCCACGCTTGCCTGGAGCGGCCGAGCCAGTCTGATTCCAGCCATCCATCAACTCGATCGCGCAGCTGGCACTTACCTCAAAATGATCGGCAGCGTCCCGTCGCGATCGGCCACCTTCAACAAATCCAATGATTTGCTTACGCAGATCCACAGAATACGGCTTGCCCATGATTCACCTCCGACCACGGTGAATTATGATTTGCCACCCCAGGGAATCCCCCTCGCGATTCCTAATGACAGTCCGATGCTCTAGACGTTCAATTCAGGCTGCACGTTTGATGAGAGCAGCTCTCAACCCGTTTCACCGCGTCCTGCTCTTCGATACGCTCAATGGCTGCGACTTCGCGCGCCATTCGTGCCAGCGCAGCTTCATACAGCTGACGTTCGCTGTAGGACTGCTCGGGCTGACCTCCGGCACGATGAAAGTCACGCACCACTTCCGCGATGGAGACGAGATCGCCGGAATTGATTTTGGCTTCATATTCCTGTGCCCTGCGGCTCCACATCGTCCGCTTGATGCGGGCGCGGCCCCGCAGCGTATTCAGCGCATTCGCGACCACGTCAGGGCTCGATAATTTGCGCATCCCGATCGCCTTTGCTTTCGCCGTGGGCACGCTCAGGATCATCTTGTCCTTGTCGAAGGCGATGACGAAAAGTTCAAGTTTGGCGCCGGCAACTTCTTTTTCGTCTACCTTCTGAATCCGGCCAACCCCATGGGTCGGGTAGACGACGAAATCTCCTGCTTTGAATTCGTGTTTTCTTGCCGGGGACGGGCTTTGGGAGCCATGGCAGGTTTTGCTGACGGGGCTTTTGCCGGCTGTGTTTTCGCGACGGCCGCCATTTTCCAGGCGGCATCTTTGTGGATACGGGCGATCTGGCAGATGATGGCGCTTTGGCTGGGCGGTGGCGCTTTTGGAGGGACGAGCTTGAGGTTGGGACCGGATATTTTTTTCTTCACTGCTGCCGACATATCAAAGACCTTCCAAGTGCTTGGCACGAAATGACCCTCACCGGCCGGAATTGCGCCGGTAATGTTATTTCGAGCGAACCGAGACTGCACCCGCCCAGTCAGAGGCCAAATCGTACCCGTTCCAAAAAACCTCGGAATCATCCTCCGACGCCTGAGCACGCTCAGGGATGAAGCACTACCGGGCGACAAAAGCCGACAGGAACTCCACCATTGTACCGGCGAACATATACCACAGATAAGAGCGGAAATGAAAGCAGAATTGCTGATCCAACCCATTGAAGACGCGCGAATTTCAGAAACATAACGTAATTGTGTCAGTACCGCGTAAGCAAACTCGTACGGCGGAGGCTTGACCTGTCAGGAGCCAGTTCCGGGATTGGGATTGAAAAAGCCGGCGAATTTGTCCGGCTTGCCGTCCCATTCCTTGGCATCCGGTGGCGGTTCTCCCTTGATCGTAATGTTTGGCCATTGTTTGGCATATGAGGCATTCAGTTCGAGCCATTTTTCGAGACCGGACTCCGTGTCAGGCCGTATCGCATCGGCGGGACATTCCGGTTCGCAGACACCGCAGTCGATACATTCGTCGGGGTGAATGACCAGCATATTCTCGCCCTCGTAGAAACAGTCTACGGGGCAGACCTCGACGCAATCCATGTACTTGCAGCGGATGCAAGCTTCGGTGACGACGTAGGTCATTCGAATATCGGGCCTCCGGAGTTTTGCGCTGCATAAGGCGAGCGGCCGAAACGATCAAGCGATTAGCGTGTCCTGCCCCTGGCATTTTGCCGCGCTGCCGCTCACAATCGCTACTCCGCGAGAATATCGTAGAGCATACGGGCCTCCGTTGCCGGGCCGCGGCGAACTCCGAGAGCGGTGACCCTGACTGCGATAACCTCTCCTCCCGAGGGAAAAGTCATGACGTCACCGACCCGCACTGCGGCGCCCGGCTGCTCGACCCGCTGGCCATTGAGCCTGATCTGACCCTGCGTAGCCTTTTGCTGGGCGAGCGCGCGCGTCTTACAGAAGCGCGCGTGCCAAAGCCATTTGTCGATCCGGAGGAATTCGCTCAAACGCGCTAATCGGTCGAAGTAAGCACCGACAGACCCGCAAAGGGAGAGTCCTGCCGTGGTCGCCGGCGCTGCGATCGTTTGCGGTTGCGGATTTTGCTGCCATTGCAGGATGGGTGGATCGGAGCTTTCGGCCGGCGCGCGCTTCCAGCCTAAACCTGTCGCAACGGCAATGGCGGTTTCAGTGTTGCTGCCAAGCAGGGACACAAGAGTGTTCAGACTTTGGTCGGCGTCGGAACGCTCCTTCGATGCTGTGGCGAGCACCTCTGCAATTCGGTCGAGTATGTCGAGCCGGACGGCGCGTCCTGCAACAATCCGGAAACAGGCGGCTTCGAGAAAGCCGCAGGGACCGTCTCCCGGCGCCGGCGTAAAGGAAGTCAGTCCGGGATTGGGCGGGGCGGGCGATTGGGGAAGTTTTGCCTTGATTGCCCAGAGCATCGCAGTCAGGGCCGAAGCTGCAGGCTTGATCAGACGTGGCAGGTAGAACGCACGGCAGCCGGCTTTAACGCCGAACCGTTTCAGCGGTCTTCGCCGCCGCGCGGGTTTCGCCGGTCAGGGGCGTGTCTTCATAAGGCAAGTGCCCGAGATTTTCCGCCAGGCGGAAAGCCAACCCGCGGCAAGGACCAGCAAGGCCGCCGTTCTCCCATGATGAAGACCGCGCGAGCGGCAGCGCGCCTTAGCGCAAGAAGCGGTTCCAGACGGCTTTCAATGTAGGAGGCAAGCCAGGATTCGAAATCGCGCTTTCATGGCCTGCCGCAAATTGCTGCGCAACGGATCGTCGGCTTTCACTTCAACCACGGGGTTGAGAGCGTGATTGCCTGCGGCGAGCTTCGCAACCACCGCGCCGGACCACCAGATGCTTCCGTGATATGTCAGCGAAATGGAATCGTCCGGTGCATTGATGAGCGCTCGAGACCGGTGTTCGAATTCCTGCTCCAGCAATTTCACGGCCGCCGCACGCAGGGTGCGCTGATGGATTGCATCCGCGCGCGGATCCGGCGTGAAAACGAATCCTTCCAATTTTCCAAGCTGTTCCGGTCCCAGCCTCACGGCACCTGTATCATCGAGTTCAAGCGACAGCTGCTCGTCATCCCTCAGGTGGCGTATCAGCAGCGACGTTCGCCGGTCGATGAAGCGCTGCGTTAGTCGTTCGTGGAGCGCGTCAGACAACCGGTCTTCGACGGCTCGGGTCAACTCCTGCCAATGCCGTGGATCACTGGTCCAGTTCGGCCGGTTCGCGGCATAAGTCCAGGTGCGGATCTGGGCGAGGCGCCCTGAAAGCGTGTCCACGTCTCCGTCAATGACATCCAGGCGGTTGATCTGCCGTGCCAGCCAATCTTCGGGAAGAACGCCAGAATCGCTGATCAGATGGCGAAAAATTCGCCCCGCCAGTTTCGTATGCTCATCCGCCGTCAATTTGCGGAAATCCGGAAGCTGGCAGGCCTGCCAGAGAAGCCGGACAGCGGCAGGTGCTGTAGCCGCTGCTTTGATTTCCGGATCGCGGCTCAGAGACTGCAATGTAATCTGATCGGAAACGGGCCGGCTTTTGACCAAACCGCGCCATGGTGGCGGTTCTTCCAGACTGGCAAGCAACCGGTCCAGAGACCCGAAATTCAGACGGCTATTCCGCCATTGCAGGAATTTCACGGGGTCGTAGCGGTGATTTTCGATCTGCTGCACGAGATCACTGTCAAAGGGCTCCACGTCGCCTGTGACGCCAAAAGTGCCGTCATTCATGTAGCGTCCCGCGCGTCCGGCGATCTGCCCAATTTCGTCAGGTTTAAGCGGCCTGATGGTGAACCCGTCGAATTTGTCTCTGGCTGCGAATGCAACATGGTCAACATCCATGTTGATGCCCATGCCGATCGCGTCGGTCGCGATCATGAAATCAACTTCGCCCGCCTGATAAAGCGCGACTTGCGCGTTCCGCGTTCGCGGGCTGAGCGCGCCCAGAACCACGGCGGCTCCGCCGCGTTGGCTGCGCACCGTATCGGCGATCCCGTAAACGTCCTCCACCGAGAACGCGACAATCGCCGAACGCCGTGGCAGGCGGGACAGTTTCTTTGTTCCGGTGGAAGCGAGGTCCGAAAACCGGGGACGTGTGATGAAATGGGCTTCCGGTGCCACACGACTGATCACGGCCCGCATGGTCGCAGAGCCGAGCCACATCGTTTCTTCTTCACCCCGGCTGTTGAGCAGCCGATCGGTGAAAATGTGACCTCGCTCAGGATCGGTGCAAAGCTGGATTTCGTCCACAGCCAGAAAGGCAACGCCGATATCGACCGGCATCGCCTCAACCGTGCAGACGAAAAATCTGGGAGATTTGGGGATTATACGCTCTTCGCCCGTGATCAGCGCGACTTCGGCCTGGCCGCGGATGCGGACGATTTTGTCAAACACTTCACGCGCAAGCAGCCTCAGAGGGAGCCCGATCATGCCCGATCGGTGTGCCAGCATTCGTTCTATCGCGAAATGGGTTTTCCCCGTGTTGGTGGGGCCAAGAACGGCGGTGACCCGGCCCTGATGACGTGTGGTTGCACCTTTCGCCGGCCGCGACGGCAGGGGCGTTGAACTCAGGTTGCGCATTTGTGATTGTCTTTGAGCAGCATTATGCGCGAGCCGAAATGCAATCGCGAATGGTGTCTAAACCCGTTACGAAGCAAACTTTTTCGCCAGCACGAATTGGGAACGAAACATGCCCGAATCGCTAACCCCGGTGGATATCATTTTTCGTTCACGCACAAGTTATTGATGTCCATTCCAAATTGGAAACAACCGATCGTGATCACACGCATCCGAAGGGCGCCTGGGCAGGTCATCGACCGAAATTTTCATTTGGAGTTCACTCAACCAGCGTGATTCAGTGGCTGGCCGTCCAACTTCGCCTGAGATGCGACAGCCGCCACAATGCCATACTCTGTCTCGGCCCATATCCGGATCGGGACCATGTAACGGCGGTTGGGATCGGTGCTGCTTGGCACCGATACAACCCACGCGTACATTTTCGGCATATTCCGGCTTTGCTCGATGATGCTCTGCCTGTACCCGGCAATTTCATTGTAGTGGATCTGGCAAACCATGGCCGGACCGCTATACAGGCCGTTGTCCATGTGCACAGCCGCTGTTTTCACAAAATTCGAAACAACATTGTAGCGACGGCGACCGTCGAAAACGGGTGCGGTCAGATCGCAAGGCCTGGAGCGATCTGTGGTCGCGATGCCGCCGGTCAGGTAAACCGCCGCACTGAGGGGATCGAGGGTGCCCTTCTTCTGATCATCGCTGATCGGATATTTGTTGTCCCGGTAAGGAGGATCGGAAGAGACCGATACTGGTCCGTCGGGCCCAAAGGTCAGCGTCGCATGCTGTCGTTGAACCGCACGGTTCTGGGAAAAGAGTCATACAGACTGGGACGCAGTTTGTCCTTCGTCGCTGAGCCGCTGGAGGCGGTTTCGATTTTCGACTGCCAGAAGGCGTTAACGACCCCTTTGGTTTCCAGGCTGGAAATCGCCTTGTAATCATTTCCCTGGAATCGCGCAGACATCGCCACTTTTCCAAGGGGGATTCCGCCTACATACAGGTTGTAAGTCAGGTCGAGGGTCGATGACGGCGCGCTGTCGATGGCCGGATCTTCACCACCCGCCCCGGAGGCGGGGGCAATCACGATCAATCCAGCGCAACATGCGCCCAACAGTCCCGCAGTGGCAGATTTCATCTTGCCTCCAGCTATAGCAAAACCAAAATGTGCGGATCCCGGGGAATTGCAAGACCGGGAGCGCGGCTTTGGCCCGGATCCGAAAAGCCAATTCTAGGCGGCAACTGACCGGAAAAGAAGAAACGATGCGTTGAATGGCACCACTTCCCATTCGAGTGAGATGCTTGACGCGCCCAATGCGCTTCACCTATGAGACGCGTTCGCTCGGGGTATATAGGGATTTTGCCATGGCTCGCCGCTGTGAATTGACGGGAAAAGGGGTCAGAAGCGGCCATCTGGTCAGCCATGCCAACAATCGGAAGAAACGCGTCTTCCGTCCCAATCTGCAGACCGTAAGCATTGCGAGCGATGCTTTGGGGTGCAAGGTCTCGCTCAAGATCAGCATGAATGCGCTGCGAACCATCGATCGGATCGGCGGGCTTGATTCCTTTCTCCTGAAGGCGAAAGAAGAATTGCTGTCCGATCGCGCACGGCGCCTGAAACGGCAGATTGCAAAAAAGCATGCGCAGTCGACGGCGCAGCCATCCTGAACCTCGGGCACGTTCGGCGATCCCGGAAACTGACTCAGGCGGCGCGCTGACGATCCCTGCGTCGCGATTGCGGATGTTGGACCGCGCTTCGGGCGAACAAATCAATGAGTTGATCCGTCATTGCGCCGCCAAGTTGCTCCGCATCCAGAATGGTCACTGCACGGCGATAATAGCGTGTCACGTCATGCCCGATTCCGATCGCAAGCAATTCGACGGACGATTTGGTCTCGATCTCCGAAATAACCTGACGCAGATGTTTGTCGAGATAGTTGCCCGGGTTGACGGAAAGCGTCGAATCGTCAACCGGCGCCCCATCGGAAATCACCATTAATACGCGGCGCGATTCCGGCCGGACGATCAGCCGGGAATGTGCCCAGATCAGCGCCTCGCCATCGATATTTTCCTTCAGCAGCCCTTCACGCATCATCAGCCCCAGATTGCGTCGCGTGCGGCGGCCGGGAACGTCGGCGGCCTTGTAGATGATGTGCCGGAGATCATTGAGGCGTCCCGGATGCGCCGGTTTGCCTTCATTCAACCAGCGCTCGCGTGACTGCCCCCCCTTCCAGGCCCGCGTCGTAAACCCGAGGATTTCCACTTTGACCGCACAACGTTCGAGCGTGCGGGCGAGAATGTCCGCGCACATGGCAGCCACCATGATGGGCCGGCCGCGCATCGATCCGGAATTGTCCAGCAGCAATCCGACCACGGTATCGCGGAAATCCATCTCGCGTTCGAGTTTGAAGGACAGCGGATGCATCGGGTCGATGACCACGCGAGACAAACGTGCGCTGTCCAACAGCCCTTCTTCCAGGTCAAAATCCCAGGAGCGCTTCTGCTGGGCCATCAGAAGCCGCTGCAGCCTGTTTGCGAGGCGGCCAACAACACCTTGCACAGGGGCGAGTTGCTGATCGAGGAAGTTACGCAGGCGTGTCAACTCGTCTGCGTCGCAGAGATCTTCCGCACGGACCGTTTCATCGAATTGCGTGGTGTACGCCGCGTAATCCCAGCGCTCCACGTCGGTGAAGGGAAGATCGGGCCGGAAGGGACGTTTCCCTTCCCGCGTCTCCTGCGAATCCTGGAGGTCGGAATTCTCGGATTTCATTTCTCCGGCAATGTCTTCGCCCGCCTCGCTGGAATCCTTTTCTTCGCTTTCGAGGTTGGAGGGCTCGCGTTCCTCCCCCAGTGAATCCTGCTCGGCGTCCGCCTGCTCCTGCTCCGCTCCTTCCGGAGATTCCTCCTCGCCCTCGGGCTCTTCGACATACTCGTCCGCGAGTTCGAGTCCCGTCAGGATGGAACGCGTCAATTTGCCGAATGCACGCTGGTCGCGGACCGTGCCCCTGAGCTTGTCGAGATCGACTCCCACCTTCGCTTCCACGAAGGGCCGCCATAAATCCACGGCCCGGCGCGCGATCTCGGGTGGCGGATCCCCGGTCAGCCTTTCGCGGACGATCAGCCCCAGGACATCGGTAAGAGGCGCCTGAATCTGTTCCTTCACGTCCCCCAGGCCGAGGGCCTTGCAGCGCATTGCGAGAATGGCGCCAAGATTTTCTCGTACACCGGGCATGACATTCGACCCTATCGCTTCCACACGGGCCTGCTCGGCGACCTCGAAAATAGCGCCTGCATCGGCACCGCCCGGTCGAAGTTCGCGATCAATGGAATCTTCATGATAGGCAAGCTTCAGTGCATAAGCATCGCCCGCCCCGCGAACCGCGGCGACTTCCTCGCTTGGCAGGCCGCGCG
Organism: uncultured Alphaproteobacteria bacterium; assembly: GCA_963747255.1. GTDB lineage: Bacteria > Pseudomonadota > Alphaproteobacteria > Micropepsales > Micropepsaceae > CAIYRG01. The sequence continues at coordinate 842,073 of CAVVEG010000017.1, read as the reverse complement.
AGGGCAGGGGGAGGCGTATCTTTTTTCCGCGCAGCGAAGGCTGCTCGGGCGAGAAGGAGACCTCGATCTCGGAATTGCCCGCCATGGAGCGGACTGCGCTAGCGACGGCGCGCTTGAATGGGTCAGTGGGGTTTTCGTCCGTCACCGCCGAACCCCGCTCAGGCCACCTTCACTTTGGAGGCGGATTCCGGCAGATCCTCCCCAAAACACCGCTGATAGAACTCGGCGACCGCAGCACGTTCCAGTTCATCGCACTTGTTCAGGAAGGTGACGCGAAAGGCAAATCCCACATCGCCGAAAATCACGGCATTCTCTGCCCAGGTGATTACCGTTCGCGGGCTCATGACGGTGGAAATATCGCCATTGATGAACGCATTTCGAGTCATGTCGGCAACCCGGACCATCGCGGCTATCGCCTTCTTGCCTTCCGCACTTTGGTAACCGGGAGACTTCGCGAGTACGATGTCGACCTCGGTGTCGTGTGGCAGGTAATTCAGCGTGACCACGATATTCCAGCGGTCCATCTGTCCCTGATTGATCTGCTGCGTGCCGTGGTAAAGGCCCGACGTATCGCCCAATCCGATGGTGTTTGCGGTCGCGAAAAGACGAAAGGATGGATGCGGACGAATGACCCGATTCTGATCCAGCAAGGTCAACTTTCCCTGCACCTCCAGCACTCGCTGGATTACGAACATCACATCCGGACGACCCGCATCATATTCGTCGAAGGCAAGACACACCGGGTGCTGGATTGCCCATGGCAGAATGCCTTCGCGAAACTCCGTGACCTGTTTTCCGTCCTTCAGCACGATCGCGTCCTTGCCGACGAGGTCGATACGGCTGATATGCGAATTGAGATTAACGCGCACACAGGGCCAGTTCAGCCGCGCGGCCACCTGCTCGATATGGGTGGATTTTCCGGTGCCGTGATAGCCCTGGATAAGGACGCGGCGGTTGTGGGCGAACCCCGCGAGAATCGCCAGGGTGGTTTCGCGGTCGAACACGTAAGCGGGATCGAGGTCCGGCACATATTCGTTCGGCCTCGAAAATGCGGGTACGGTCAAGGCCACGTCGAGGCCAAACGTATTCCGCACATCCACCATCATGTCCGGCGTTGCGGCGGGATCAAGACCATTTGTGGGCATCATTCATCCATATTTGAGGATCGCAGGAATCCGCAAAGACCAGCGCGGAGGTCCTTCAGCCTGTCCGGAGCCGAGCTGAGTTTCAATTCACGCGAAACCTGCAGCCCGAAGATGGCCGTAGGCTTTGATGACCTGTCTCAGCCGCTCTTCCGTGCCGCGGTTGCCGCCATTGGCATCGGGATGAAACCGCTTCACGAGTTCCTTATACCGGGCCTTTATCTCGTGCAAGCCGGCGGTCTCTTCAAGGTTGAGTACGGCCAACGCGTCCAGTTGGGCTTTGGTCAGGGGCGGCCTGCGCCGCGATTGCGCCGGCGCTGCAGCTTCTTCAAAAACGGCAAAACCATCCTCGAAATGATAGGCGAACTGCGCCGTACCAGTTGTTTGTGTGTTGGCCGTGCGCTTGCCGAGCGGCCATGTCGGGCGGTGTCCGGTCACCGCATCCAGGCAATAACGCTCGATTTCGGCACTGCTCATACCTTCGAAGAAATCCCAGCGTTTGTTGTGCTCCCTCAAATGCGCCCGGCAGAGCCATTGCCTGTCTTCCAGGTTGGCCCGGGATTTGGGCACATTGCTTTCGGCCGGCTCGCGGCAGCCTGGAGACGAACATGGCCGACCTTTGGCGGAGATGGTCTGCGGGCGCGGCGCATTGATGCGAATATCGTAGCCAAAGCGCGGGCGATATGCGGTCGAAGACATGATGGCATTATGGGGTGCGAAGTATAAAAGACAAGAAAATGAAAAACTTGACACGGCCCCGCAGGGCGACTTGCGCGCCTGTTCAGAAATGCCTGGGCTTGGTACTACGCGCGGCTGCGAAGGGTGTACGGATGAATTCCGCCGCGTCCGGCTTTAATCGGCATCCGCCGCCGCGAGTTTCCTGACCGATTTTGGCGGAAGCGGCACCGGACGCATCAAAAATGCCGGAAGCTGGCTCGCATCGTTTGTACCTGCAAACTGGATTGCCTGGCTTGCGCGCTGCTTGTCTCTGCTCTTTTCGGGTGCCGATGCCGGCGGACTGGCACGCTCGGCCGCGACGGCCTTGCTTTCCCTGCGGGTACGGCCGCGCGTTCGTTCGCGCGGTGATTGGCGATTGCCGGATTTGCGCGGCAATTCTTCGGGCAAACCCTCCATCCGGCGCCGTTCAATCGCTTTGCCGCCCAGGTTTTCGATTGCCGAAAGATATTTCTCCTCGCCACGACCCACCAGGGTGAGAGCATCGCCCGGTCGCCCGGCGCGGCCGGTGCGCCCGATGCGGTGCACATAGTCATCCGGCTGGCGCGGTACATCGAAGTTGAAGATGTGGCTGACGGCCGGAATATCGAGACCGCGCGCCGCAACATCGCTCGCGACCAGAATGGCAATCTGACCGGCCCGGAAAGCGTCCAGTGTCCGCGTACGCACGGACTGATCGAGGTCCCCGTGTAATGCTGCCGCGGAGAAGCCATGCTTCTGCAGGGACTGCGCCAGTGTATCGACATCGCGCTTGCGGTTGCAGAACACAATGGCGTTTTTCACGCCTTCTTCGCGGATCAACCGGCGGAGGGTTTCGCGCTTCGACCACTCGCCTCCCGGAACGATGACGGCCCTTTGGGTAATTGTCGAAGCCGCCGTCGCGGGACGGGAGACTTCCACCTGGACCGCCGCTTGCAGAAACTGATCGGTGATGCGTTTGATTTCCGGCGGCATGGTTGCCGAATAGAACAGTGTCTGCCGGGTGAACGGCGTCAACTTAACGATTTTCTCCACATCCGGTATAAAGCCCATGTCAAGCATGCGGTCCGCTTCGTCCACGACCAGGACCTGGACCCCGGTGAGCATCAGCTTGCCACGTTCAAAATGGTCCAGCAGGCGGCCGGGTGTCGCGATCAGGACATCAACGCCGCGGTCGAGCTTCTTGTCCTGGTCTTCGAAGGAGACCCCGCCGATCAGCAGGGCCATCGAGAGTTTGTGGTACTTGCCGTAGCGCTCGAAACTTTCGGCCACCTGGGTGGCAAGTTCCCGCGTCGGCTCGAGAATCAGCGTCCGGGGCATGCGCGCACGGGCGCGCCCGCGGGACAGCAGCTCGATCATTGGAAGCGTAAAGGACGCGGTTTTCCCCGTCCCGGTCTGCGCAATACCAATGATATCTCTGCCCTTCAATACCTCGGGAATTCCCCGCGCCTGGATCGGCGTAGGGGTCGTGTAGCCGGAGTCCCGAATTGCGCGCAGCAACTCCGGACCAAGGCCCAAGCTGGCGAAACTGACTTCGTCGGTGGTTAAAGGGGGAATTGCGGGTTCCTGGGGAATCTCGCAAAGTGGTCCGGCGCTCACGCCGGACAAAAGATCATTACTTATAGTGAAACAACTCCCAAAATAATCTGGTTCGGGCGCCAAATTTGGAATTGCCAGCGACCAGCAAGCCCCAAAATAAGGATAAGTCCCGATAAGTCAACCTGCCGGGCATAACGAGAGTGGGAGTGCAGAGGCAGGTTACACGTCCACGTCGTTGGCTGCGAATACTGCGTTTTCCTGAATGAACTGAAAGCGAAGTTCTGGCTTCTTGCCCATCAGCCGTTCGACAAGCAGATCTGTTTGGGAGGCATCCAAATCGCTCAAGTCCACGCGTAGCAGGGTGCGTGCACCCGATTTCATCGTCGTATCCCTGAGCTGCGCCGGCATCATCTCGCCCAGCCCTTTGAACCGCGAAACTTCGACTTTTGCATTGCTCCTGAATTCCCGTCGCACCAGTTCCTCCCGATGCGCATCGTCGCGTGCATAAACGGTCTTGTCGCCCTGGCTGAGGCGGTAAAGCGGCGGCAGCGCAAGGTACAGATGTCCGTTCGTGATCAGACCCTTCATTTCGCGATAAAAGAAAGTGAGCAGAAGTGACGCGATGTGGGCGCCGTCCACATCCGCATCGGTCATGATAATGACGCGCTCATACCGCAAGTCCGAATCGCGGTACCTGTCGCCACTGCCGCACCCGAGCGCCTGCATCAGATTGGAAAGTTCCTGATTTTGTTGCAGGCGGCCGGCGGCGGCGCTTGCGACATTCAGAATTTTGCCACGTAAAGGAAGCACGGCCTGGGTCGCGCGATCGCGTGCCTGTTTCGCCGATCCGCCCGCGGAATCACCTTCGACGAGAAAGATTTCCGTGCCGTTCTGGCCCTCGCGCGTGCAATCGGCAAGTTTTCCCGGCAGCCGCAACTTGCGGGTGGCCGCCTTTCGGCTCACCTCCCGTTCCTGCCGCTTCTTCAGACGATCCTCTGCCGCATCGACGACGAAGGCCAGCAAGACTTCCGCTTCCTGGGGATTTTCCGACAGAAAATGGTCGAAGTGATCGCGCAGGGCATTTTCGACAAGTCGCTGAGCGTCAGCGGTCGAGAGTTTTTCCTTCGTCTGACCCTGAAATTCCGGCTCACGGATGAAAATCGACAGGACCGCGCAAGCGCCGGAAATGACATCCTCCGGAGTTATCAATCCGGTTTTGCGGTTGCCGGTTCTCTCTCCGAAGGCGCGCAGGGAACGGGTCAGCCCGCTGCGCAATCCCTGTTCATGCGTCCCACCCTGAAGCGTCGGGATGGTATTGCAGTAGGAATTGATGAATGGATCGATCTGCGGAGTCCAGGCTATTGCCCACTCAACAGCACCCTTGCCGTCTTTATTCGCTATCTGGCCTGCGAACAGACGGGTCACGGTTTTTGCATTGCCCAGCGCCACTTTCAGAAAGTCCAGCAGCCCGCCGGGAAACTTGAAAATTTCTTCGGGAGGAATGGACCATTCCGGGTTCAGCAGTGAAGGGTCGCATTTCCAGCGTACTTCGACTCCACGGAAGAGATAGGCCTTCGAGCGAGCCATGCGATGCAGGATTTGTGGCGAAAAATGCGCAGCACTGAAAATTTTTGCGTCCGGTTTGAACCGGACGATCGTGCCCCGCCGGTTTGCAGGGCCAAGTGATTCCAGCTTCGTAACTGCATGGCCGCGCTCGAAACGCTGCCGGTAGCCCTGACGGTCGCGCGCGACCTCAACCTCCATCCATTCGGACAGCGCATTGACGACCGAAGCGCCGACACCGTGTAATCCGCCCGATGTGTCATAGACCTTGCCGCCGAATTTCCCTCCGGCGTGCAATGTCGTCATGATGACTTCCAGCGCTGATTTGCTGGTGAATTTCGGGTGCCGGTCGACCGGAATGCCGCGTCCGTTGTCGCGCACGGTGAGAACGTTTCCGGGCTGCAATTCCACCTCGATGCGCGACGCATGGCCCGCGACGGCCTCATCCATGGCGTTGTCGAGAATTTCCGCTGCGAGGTGATGGAGCGCTCTTTCGTCCGTCCCACCAATATACATTCCGGGGCGCCGCCGCACCGGCTCCAACCCTTCGAGAACCTCGATGTCTTTCGCTGTGTAGCTGCCGGCGTGTTCGGTCTTTTTCCCTGCACGCGGGGCCCCCTGTTCCGGCTCATCGAAAAGGTCGCGAATTTTCGCCATGGCTCCGCTCACTCGACGGGACTGAAACTGCACGTCATCATTCCGATGGTCTGGCGCCTGCGTCTCCTGGACGCATCACTTCACATCGGTGCGGTGTCAACCAAATGAAAGGGGGGCGCGAAAGTCCGCGCCCCCCTATCACCAGACCGAATCAGCCGCGTCAGACGCTATAATACATTTTGAATTCCAGCGGATGCGGCGAGTGTTCGAAGGCATGCACTTCGCCCATCTTCAATTCGATATAGGAATCGATGAAATCATCGCTGAACACGCCGCCCTTCTTGAGGAAGGTTCTGTCCGCATCGAGATAGGAAAGAGCGTCGCGGAGCGAACCGCAGACCTGCGGAACATCTTTGAGCTCTTCCGGTGGCAAGGCATAGAGATCTTTGTCCATCGGTTCGCCAGGATGGATCTTGTTCTCGATGCCATCCAGACCGGCCATCAGCATCGCGGCATAGGCGAGATACGGATTCGCGCCGGGATCGGGGAATCGAACTTCGACGCGCTTGCTTTTCGGCCCCTGGCCAAACGGAATGCGGCAGGACGCGGAACGGTTGCGCGCCGAGTAGGCGAGCAGAACTGGCGCTTCGAAACCGGGAATGAGGCGCTTGTACGAGTTCGTCAGCGGGTTGGTGAAAGCGTTGACCGCCTTGGCGTGTTTGATGATGCCGCCAATGTAATAGAGACATGTGTTCGACAGATCTGCATAACCAGAACCCGCAAAAAGCGGTTTGCCTTCCTTCCAGATCGACTGATGGACATGCATGCCCGATCCGTTGTCGCCGAAAATCGGCTTGGGCATGAAAGTAGCGGACTTTCCGTATGACGCCGCCACCTGATGGATCACATATTTATAGATCTGCATGTAGTCGGCGCATTTCGTCAGCGTGTTGAACTTGAAACCAAGTTCATGCTGCGAAGGCGCAACCTCATGATGATGCTTTTCGGGCTGAATTCCCATATCGCCCATGACAGCCAGCATCTCGGAACGGATATCCTGATATGAGTCCACCGGCGGGACCGGGAAATAGCCGCCCTTGATCGGCGGACGGTGACCCGTATTTCCGTCTTCGTAATCGATTCCGCTGCTGTAGGGACCCTCCTTGGATTCGATGAAGTAGAAGGCCTTGTTCATTCCGGTTTCGAACCGAACCGAATCGAAAATGAAGAATTCCGCTTCCGGCCCGAAATAGGCAGTGTCTCCAACGCCGCTGGCCTGCAGATATTTCTCCGCCGACTTTGCGATCGAGCGTGGGCAACGATTGTAGGGTTGCCCCGTCATGGGTTCGTGAACATCGCAGAAAATCGCGAGTGTGGTCTGCGCAAAGAAAGGATCGATAACCGCCGAATCCGGATCCGGCATCAGGGTCATGTCCGATTCATTGATCGCTCTCCATCCCGCGATCGACGAACCGTCGAACATCAGCCCATGCGTGAAAATGTCCTCATCGATCAGCGACAGGTCGAACGTGACGTGCTGCCATTTGCCACGGGGATCCGTGAAACGAAGATCGACGAATTTCACTTCCTTGTCCTTGATCAATTTCAGGACGGATTTTGCATCAGCCATTCTGCTTTCCTTTATCGAGCGTGGGAGAAATTGTGCTTAGAGGGCGTCCGCGCCTTTTTCGCCGGTCCGGATCCGGACTGCTTCCTGGATATCGAGTACGAAAATCTTGCCGTCTCCAATTCGTCCGGTGCGGGCGGCTTTGAGGATCGCTTCCACGGCAGGTTCAACCTGCTCAGGCATCAATACGATCTCGATTTTCACCTTCGGCAGAAAATCAACAACATATTCAGCGCCGCGATAGAGTTCGGTATGGCCTTTTTGACGGCCAAAACCCTTGGCTTCAGTCACGGTAATTCCCTGAACGCCGATCTCATGCAGTGCCTCTTTGACCTCGTCAAGTTTGAAAGGCTTGATGATGGCTTCAATTTTTTTCATGCCGGGCTTCCTCGATGACCCCTCGAAGCGTCGCGTCTGAACCATCGCGTAGCAGGCACCATGCCAATCTCGCAATCCATAAAAACATCAGCAATTGCCGCATTTTGCTGCTGTGACGCTCCTGTTTGACAATATCATGCCGAAAAAACAGGCCATTTGCCCAGTTTTAAGGCTACCGGGGACACAAGTTCTCATTGCCCGGGGAGGGGGTCTTTGCCACCTTGCAATCACACAGGCGGCCGCGTGAGCCCGGTCGCAACATGGGCGCTTCGGCCCGAAAAATTGCGCAAGCGGATGGGGGCATGGAAGGTCAGAGATTCAACCCGGCTTTTAGCGGACTCGGGACAACAATCTTCACCGTCATGTCGGCGCTCGCGGTGGAGCACCACGCGATAAACCTTGGGCAGGGCTTTCCGGACGAAGACGGTCCGGAGGGAATCCGCGATGCCGCCGGACAAGCGCTGCGCCATGGTCCCAATCAGTACCCGCCCATGCAGGGCATGCTGGAACTTCGGATCGCGATTGCCCGACACAGCCGGGATTTTTACGGACTGGAATTTGATCCCGGCACGGAGGTGCTGATCACTTCCGGCGCGACCGAGGCGCTTGGGGATTGCATCATGGGTTTGCTGGCGCCGGGTGATGAGGCGATCGTGATCGAGCCGTGTTATGACTCCTATCGTCCAATGCTGTCGGCGATGGGAGCGCAGATCCGCAGCATCAGGCTCTCTCCACCGGATTTCCGGCTGACCGAAGATGCGCTCGCTGCGGCATTTTCGCCTCAAACAAAACTCATTCTCGTCAATTCGCCACTCAATCCCATCGGCCGGGTATTCGACCGCTCGGAGCTTGACCTGCTGGCGCAATTTCTCACGCGATACGACGCCTACGCGGTTTGCGATGAGGTTTACGAGCATCTCGTGTTTGACAGCTGTCGTCACAATCCGCTGCTGACCCTTCCAGGCATGCGCGACCGCTGCGTCCGCGTCGGTTCGGCCGGAAAGATGTTTTCACTCACGGGCTGGAAAATCGGTTGGGTATGCGGCCCGCGCCAACTCGTCGAAGTGGTTACCAAGGCGCATCAGTTCAACACCTTCACGACCTCCCCGGCATTGCAGCTTGGAATTGTGGAGGGTTTTCGCAATCACATGGATTTTGCGCTGGCAAATGCCCGGTCACTGCAAGCAAGGCGCAACCAGATTGGGACGGCGTTGAAGGCCGCCGGTTTCGATGTGCTCGGCAGCGAAGGAACATATTTCATCACGGCGTCGATTCGAAAAATCGCAAACGAGACGGATTTTCAATTCTGCCAGCGGATTACGCGCGAAGCCGGGGTCGCGGCAATCCCGCTATCTGTTTTCTATAGCGAAAACCCGCCTTTGGATCTGGTCCGGTTCGCATTCTGTAAAACGCCGGCAATTATCGAGGAGGCCGGGTCACGGCTCGCACGATATTTCGCGGGCACCCAGGGAAAATGAACGCCGAGATCCTGACCGTCGCCCAATCGATGGAAGCCGATCGTCTTGCGGAAGCCATGGGAATCGCGTCCATCCATTTGATGGAAGGTGCCGGTCGCGCCATTGCCGACGCCGTGGTTACGTGCACGCCGGCTGCTTCCGTGCTTGTGCTTTGCGGACCGGGAAACAATGGCGGTGACGGATTTTGTGCAGCCCGCCATCTGAAGGATCGCGACTATCCGGTTCGTGTGCACTCGCTTGTCGAGCGGCCGGCGTTGCGGGGGGACGCTGCCGAGATGGCGAGAAGATGGGCTGGACCGATCCATCCGGTATCTTCCGGCATCGTCCGGGACGCTACAATCATTGTGGATGCTCTGTTCGGCGCCGGCCTGTCGCGCCCGCTCGGAGGAGCCGCAGCGGAAGTCGCGAGCGCCGTGAATGCCAGCGGAGCGGCGGTTGTCGCCGCCGATGTGCCCAGCGGATTGCATGGTGATCTTGGCCGGCCACTCGATGGACCCGCGGGAATTTGCGTGCGAGCGACCCGGACGGTCACATTCTTCCGGCCGAAGCCTGCTCATTTCCTGATGCCGGGACGGCGATTTTGCGGCGAGCTCAAGGTTGCCGATATCGGGATCCCGGAGCAGGTTCTCGACAAAATCGATCCGCGCTGCTTCGCCAATGGTCCGGCTTTGTGGAAGAAGCGCTATCCGGTCCTGGCGCCAGACGGTCACAAATACGCCCGGGGACATGCGGTGGTCGTCAGTGGTCCGATGCATGCCACGGGTGCAGCACGATTGGCGGCACGCGGCGCGCTGCGTGCGGGCGCGGGACTCGTCAGCGTTGCCAGTCCGATTGATGCCGTCGGTATAAACGCGGCGCAGTTGACGGCCATTATGGTAAAGCCATTTGACGGCGCGAAGGGACTTACGGCGTTGCTCTCGGATCGGCGGCTCAATGCGGTTGCAATTGGTCCGGGCTGCGGCGCGGGCGCCGCCACTCAGGATCTTGTGGCCGCCGTATTGGCGAGTGGCGCGGCAGTTGTGCTGGACGCCGATGCGCTGACTTCGTTTTCCGATGACCCGGCACTGCTGTTCCGGCAACTGCACAAAAATTGCGTGTTGACGCCACATGAAGGGGAATTCGAACGGATCTTTCCGGGTTACATGAGCGATGCAACCACGAAACTGGAGGCTGCGCGGAAGGCGGCAGCCACGGCCAACTGTGTCGTTCTTCTGAAAGGCGCCGATACGGTGGTGGCATCGCCCGACGGCCGGGCTGCAATCAACAGCAACGCGCCGCCATTTCTTGCGACCGCGGGGGCGGGAGACGTTCTTACCGGTATGATCGCAGGGCTGCTGGCCCAGGGGATGAATACATTCGATGCGGCAAACGCCGCCGCATGGCTGCATGGCGAGGCGGCGGGACGATTTGGGCCGGGACTGATCGCCGAGGATTTGCCCGGACAAATACCCGGCGTACTTCAGGCCGCCCGGTTGCTGGAAACGGATCTATTTTAATTCGACCAGCGCGATCCTGTTCTCGCCGGATTCGGCCAGAACCAGTTTGCCGTCCGGCGTCGGCATCATATTGCGCACCGTTCCACCGCCGGAGGGAATCTTCCAGGTCTGGAATTTGCCGGTTTTGGGATCGAAGCGGACCAGTGTGTTCGGGCTGACGCCGGACTCGCTGTACCAGATAACGTCGTTTAGAGCGGTTATTCCGTAAGGTTCGGAATCTGCGCCACCGGGCGATTTCCATTCCTGTGCTTTGCCGGTTTTCGGATCATAGCTTCCGAGAAATCCACGGCCATAATCGCCGTACCACAAAACATCGTCGCTCGTGATGGCAATGCGTCTCGGCTGGCTGTTCCGGTTTGGAAGCACATATTCTGCAATCTGCAACGTCTTCGGATCGATGCTCGCCAATTTGTTCGAACCAAATTCCGCGAAGAAGGGCACACCTTTCGAGCTTATCACCATGCCGTATGGAAGGGCGCTCTGCGTCGGGATAGGGACCGTTTTTGCGTCTCCCGTTGAAGGATCAAGCCGGCCAACCAGATTGGACCCCTGGACGGTGAACCAGAGGATGCCCTGCTGATCGAAAACAGGAGTGTGCGGATCGCGCGCGCCGGGGATCTTGTATTCGGTGATCTGGCCGGTCTTCGGGTCGAGTTTGCCGATATAACCGCGGAAATTTGCCGTAAACCAGATATTACCGTTGCGATCTCCCACCAGCCCATGCGGACCCGAGGAGGCGGTTTTCAGTGGGTATTCCCTGAATTGGCCGGTTTTCGGGTCAAGGCGCCCGAGCAGGTTTCCGAACTGACCCGTGTACCAGAGCGAACCGTCAGCCGCAGCATAGGGATCGTGCGGAAAGGCTCGCGAGGGTAGCGGCCATTCCCTGAAGCTTGCTTGCACCGCTCCAGTCAAGACCGGACTCTGCGGGCGCGCCCGGGGCGGAAAATTCGAGGCGAGATATTGCGTCACCGCAGGCACCTGATTGGCCCCAAGGACGGCGCCCTTGGTAACCATTTCCCCTACGATGCGGTCCCACTCTTCCGGCGTGTGCCCTGCATTTGTAACGACATTCAGTTGATGGCATGCGGAACAGGCCATCTGGACCACTGCCATCGCCGAGCCATTTGGCAATTGCTGGGCGCCGGCGTTCGGCGCCAGGATGAACATGCAAAAGGTCAGCGGTATCGCGGGCGCAATTCTCATGGCAGGGCTCCGGTAGGTGTTTCGGGGCAGTTGCGCGTCAGCTATCTACTGCAACGGGGAAACCCGCTCAATACGCTCACCGCTAGCTCTTTGCGGAAACGCTGTGATATAGGGCGTGGCCTTCTGCACCTCCTCCGTTTTCTGTAGCGTGAGGAAAGCGGGCGTGGTGGAACTGGCAGACACGCGAGATTTAGGTTCTCGTGACGAAAGTCGTGGGGGTTCAAGTCCCTCCGCCCGCACCACGGCGCCCTGTACGAACGCGCAATCGAGGAATGCAATGCAAGTCAACGAAACCATCTCCGAGCCGCTGCACCGCGAATTTTCCGTCATCGTCGGAGCGACGGATCTTGAGGCCAAGCTCACCGGAAAACTGGTCGAAATACAGCCGAAATTGCATCTGAAGGGATTCAGGCCCGGCAAGGCGCCCGTCTCCTTTCTGAAGAAGACCTATGGCAAGTCGCTGATGGGGGAGATCGTCAACGAGACGATAAACCAGACCAGCGAGCAGGTGCTGAAGGATAAGGAAATCAAGCCGGCAACAGCGCCGCGCGTTGACTTCGTTAATTCGCTCGACAGCGTGATTGCCGGGAAGGCCGACCTTTCATTCACAATGAAGGTTGATCTGATGCCCGATTTCGTGGTCGTCAATCTCAGTGAATTAAAGGCGCAGCGGCTGACCTCCGAGGTCGATGATACGGCCCTGGAAGCCGCGTTGAAGCGGCTTGCCGAATTGCAGAGGACTTTTACGCCCAAGCCTGAGGGTGAAGAGGCCCAGTCCGGGGACTCAGTTACCATTGATTTCGAGGGGTCCATCGGGGGCGAACCGTTTGAAGGCGGAAAAGCCGAAGGTTTCAGCCTGACACTCGGCAGCAACGCGTTCATTCCGGGGTTCGAGGATCAGCTCATCGGCGCTCGCGCGGGTGAGGAAAGAACCGTAAATGTCACGTTCCCCGAGAGTTACACCAACACAAAACTTGCCGGAAAAGACGCCCGGTTCCAGGTGACGGTCAGGGAAGTCAAAGCGCCGGACGAGCTGGCCATAGACGACGAACTGGCAAAACGACTCGGGCTTGAGTTGCTGGACCAGTTAAAGGAACGCGTTGGCGAGCAGTTGAAAGCCGATTATGCGCGCGCCAGCCGCATCCACCTCAAGCGCCGCATTCTCGACGCACTCGACGTTGCGCATGATTTCCCTCTGCCGGCCGGTATGGTTGATGCCGAATTCGACATGATCTGGCGCCAGGTCGAGGCCGAATTGCAGCGCGAAGGAATGAGCCCGGAGGACGAAGGCAAATCCGAGGACGAGCTGAAAGCCGAGTATCGCGGCATTGCGGAACGGCGCGTGAAGCTTGGACTGATTCTGGCAAAGGTCGGCGAGCAGAACGCGATTACCATCAATCAGGACGAGGTCGGGCGGGCGCTTGCCGCCCGGGCGCGGCAGTTCCCCGGCAAGGAAAAGCAGGTGGTCGATTTCTACGTCAACAATCCGCAAGCCATGGCCGAACTGCGCGTTCCGTTGTTCGAGGACAAAGTGATCGATTTCCTGGCCGAAATGGTTCAGGTTGAGGACAAGACCGTCCCGGCTGAGATTCTGTACCTCGACCCCGACGAAGCGGAAGAAAAACTAAAGCCGGAGGGCGAAGCCGCTCCTGCGGCTCCGGCGGAAGTCGCTTCCGGGGCGGAAGAAACCGCTTCCGGCGAGCAACCTGGGTGAAATTGACCGGATCGCTTCCTACATATTTCCGTTCACCATACCAACGGCACCCCGATGACCATGAACCCTGAAGTGCATATGAACATGCTCGTGCCGATGGTGGTGGAACAAACCGCCCGGGGCGAACGCGCCTATGATATTTATTCGCGCCTGCTGAAGGAGCGGATAATCTTTGTTACGGGCCCGATTGAGGACAATGTTGCCAGCCTGATCACCGCGCAATTGCTGTTTCTGGAAGCGGAGAACCCGAAGAAAGAGATCGCGATGTACATCAATTCACCCGGTGGGTTGGTCACGTCCGGGCTCGCGATCTACGATACGATGCAATATATCCGCCCTTCGGTTCAGACGCTCTGTGTAGGCCAGGCTGCCTCTGCTGCGTCTCTGCTGTTATGTGCCGGCGCAAAAGGTGGTCGTTACAGCCTGCCGAATTCGCGCATTCTTGTTCATCAACCATCTGCTTCCTATCGCGGCCAGGCGACAGAGATTGCCCGCCACGCCCAGGAAATTGTAAAGCTTAAGCGGCGCCTTAACGAAATCTATGCAAAGCACACCGGTCAGGCGCTCGAAGCCGTTGAAAAGGCTCTGGATCGGGATACTTACATGACTGCCGACGAGGCGCGGAATTTCGGCCTGATTGACGAGGTATACTCCCGACGACCGGTTCTCGATGGTGAAAAACGGTAGCATCCCGGGTCTTCGGGGGAACTTAGATCGGCAAAAGCCCTTATTTTCCTCGAGACCGATGGGGTCTTGATCAGGGTCGTTTGATCGTGGTCGAATAGGGATTTGAAGTCTCCGCTGCCAAGGCACAGCTTCCCGGCAGGCGACCGAAGAGCGGATTGGAAGGAGTAGGTATGAGCAAATCGGGTGGATCGGAGTTCAAGAACACCCTCTATTGCTCCTTCTGCGGAAAGAGCCAGCACGAGGTTCGCAAGCTTATTGCGGGCCCGACGGTGTTCATTTGCGATGAGTGCGTTGAACTGTGCATGGAGATCATCCGGGAGGAGAACAAGACCTCCCTGATGAAATCCCGCGAAGGCGTGCCGTCGCCTTCCGAGATATTCAAGGTCCTGGACGACTACGTCGTCGGCCAAAGTCATGCCAAGAAGGTTCTCGCGGTCGCCGTTCACAATCACTACAAGCGGATCAACCATGCCGGTAAGTCGGGCGAAGTAGAACTCGCGAAATCCAACATCCTGCTGGTCGGGCCGACCGGCTGCGGAAAGACGCTGCTGGCCCAGACGCTTGCACGTATTCTGGATGTGCCGTTTACGATGGCCGATGCCACGACGCTCACCGAAGCGGGCTATGTCGGTGAGGACGTCGAAAATATTATCCTCAAACTGCTGCAGAATGCCGACTACAATGTCGAACGGGCGCAGCGCGGCATCGTCTACATCGACGAAGTCGACAAGATCAGCCGCAAATCCGACAATCCCTCCATCACGCGCGACGTTTCTGGCGAAGGCGTTCAGCAGGCCCTGCTGAAGATCATGGAAGGAACGGTTGCCAGCGTTCCTCCGCAGGGCGGACGCAAGCACCCGCAGCAGGAATTCCTCCAGGTGGATACGACCAATATCCTGTTCATCTGTGGTGGAGCTTTTGCGGGATTGGACAAGATCATTTCTTCGCGGACCCAGGGCACGTCGATGGGTTTTGGCGCGAATGTCCGCTCGGTCGATGAACGCAGCACGGGTCAGGTGTTACGGGATGTCGAGCCTGAAGATCTGCTGAAGTTTGGCCTCATTCCCGAATTCATCGGCCGGTTGCCAATTCTGGCAACGCTGGAGGATTTGGACGAACGCGCGCTGATCGAGATTCTTACCCGTCCCAAAAACGCTTTGGCCAAGCAATATCAGCGCATGTTTGAAATGGAAGGCGTCAAGCTGCGCTTCCATGAGGAAGCGCTGAATTCGATCGCCCGCAAAGCCATCCTGCGCAAGACCGGCGCCCGTGGCCTGCGCTCGATTCTCGAAGGCATTTTGCTGGAAACGATGTTCGAGCTGCCAAGCCTGAACGCGGTTCAGGAAGTCGTCATCACGCCCGATGTGGTGGAAGGAAGAGCGCGTCCGCTCTACACCTACAGCGACAAGGGCCAGATGCGCGAGCAGAACGCGTCTTAATTCCTGAGTTGCCGTTCAGGCCAGCGGTATGACTCCGCTCCAGAATTGCGTGCCTTTGGCGGTATCGACATCGTGTTTTCGGGCGAAGGCCAGCTTTCCATCATCGCCAATCCGGTAGAGTGAGAGCCCGGCGCTGAGATTGGTTACCGCCTCGCCATTCCGGATCAGCAAGGGCTGAATGCTCGCCGCGATCAGCAGCCGTCCGGAGGGATCGATGCCAAATGTCCGAAGCTGTATTCCGCGGCCATCAATGGTCTGGATCAGAGTGGGCTCTCCGGTTTTTTGATCGATGGACCAAACCGCCATGTTGTTCTCGCCTCCGGCAAAAACCTTCTGACCCCGAAAATCGGTCACATTGGCATTGCGATTCGCCTGGTAGAGAAAGCGGCCATTGGGGTGGACATGCACCGTGCCGGCGCCCTGACCGGGACGCGGATTGCCCGGATCGGCAAGCGAGGTTTTCATGAACAAAGGCTCCGGGCTCAGCCTTCCGTCAGCGGCGAGACCATACGTGTACAACCGGTTTTGGCGTTCAAGAGACACATAGACGAATGGTAGCTTCGGATGAAAATCGAGATGGCGTGGGCCAAATCCGTATCCGTTGTTGGGCGCGAGCGACTGCAGTTTCCGCAACTGTCCGTCCTCGAATGCGAATACCTTCAGTGCGCCGGGATCTTCGCCATGATCTCCCGATGGATTGTTACCCCGCGTGACGAGAATTGCCGTCCTGTTCGTCGGTGTCGTGCGAATTTGATGCGCATAGATCCCGGCATCGGGTTTCTGCTGCTGAACCACAACAGCGCCAATCGTTCCATCGGGATTCAGTTGGTTAACCGTGATGTTGCTCGGATCGTTATAGGCGATGAACAGGAATTGACCGCTGCCATCGACACTGGTATGGATGGGACGTGAAGGAAGGCGCGCCGGTGTTCCGTGCAGCGACAGTGCGCCATCCGGCGCAACCCGTAGCGCTGTAGCAACGTGGGTATCGCCTTTTGCCGCATCGCCGCCTCCGGGTTGGCCATTGCTCGAAACAACGTAAAGAAATTGTCTGGACGGGTGCGGCCAGGCGTATTGGACATTTGCCGCCAGCGCGACGGAGCCACGGCGCTGAATTTCCGCAGCTTCCACGTCCACACCGTAGAGGACCATCTCGGGCCCAACACTGGCGTAAAATGCGAATTTTGGAGGTGAGGATTTCCCCGATGCGCCGGTAGAGGCGGCGATACTGCCCGCAAGCAGCGAGTTAAAGGTCCGACGATTCATCCTATCCTCCCACGGTTCCGGCGTGTTTGGCGCAGATCATGGCGAATAAACGGCCGGTGGAAAAGCGCTTCTGTCCAGATCACGTCTGGCTAATTACCCACGGAAATGAAAGGTTCCCCCGATACCAGGGCATACATTCAGCCTTGAATATGGAACCGTGGGGGACCACTTTTAGACCCGGGCGGTGGCCCGCAGTGGCGCCGCTCGAACGCCGTGTGCCCGGCCGGGGCACGGAAATCAGCCCAAACCCATCCGAGCATCAGAGGGGGCGGGCAAGGAGTATGCAATGCCCGATTCGAGTCCTTCCCCTGATCCAATGCAGCCCGCCGCAAGTGAAGGCCAATTGGCTGCGGTGTTGCCGCTCAGGGACATCGTTGTTTTTCCACATATGATTGTGCCTCTTTTTGTCGGCCGCGAGAAATCGGTTCGCGCCCTTGAAGAGGTCATGTCCGAAGAAAAGCAGATTGTTCTGCTGACGCAAAAGAATGCCGGCGAAGACGATCCCTCGCCGGATGGCCTGTATCGCGTTGGAACGCTCGCCACCGTCCTGCAGCTGCTGAAGCTTCCGGACCAGACCGTCCGCGTCCTCGTCGAAGGCAAGTCGCGCGCGCGCGTCAAAGGCTTTTCGCCGCGTACCGATTTTTTCCAGGCCATGATCGAGCCGATTGCCGAACAGCCGGGCAATGCGCAGGAGATCGAGGCGCTGGTCCGTTCGGTCAAGACGAATTTCGAAAGCTACATCAAGCTCAACAAGAAGGTGCCGGCGGAAACTCTGGCCTCGGTCTCCCAGATCGAAGACGCGGCCAAGCTCGCCGACACGGTTGCTTCGCACCTGACGGTAAAAATTCCCGATCGCCAGCAGTTGCTCGAAACGCTGAATACGGTGGAGCGGCTGGAGCGCGTGCTTGCCCTGATCGAGGGCGAAATCGGCGTACTTCAGGTCGAACGCAAAATCCGTTCGCGTGTGAAGCGTCAGATGGAGAAGACGCAGCGCGAATATTATTTGAACGAACAGTTGAAGGCGATCCAGAAGGAGCTCGGCGAAGGCGAGGAAGGCCGCGACGAGCTTGCTGAACTGGAAGAGCGAATCAAGAAGACCAAGCTTTCCAAAGAGGCGCGTGAAAAGGCGCAGGCGGAACTGAAGAAGCTCCGTTCGATGAGCCCGATGTCCGCCGAGGCGACAGTCGTACGCAATTACCTGGACTGGATGCTGTCGCTGCCCTGGGGAAAGAAGTCCAAGATCAAGAAGGATATCGCTCTGGCCGAGACCGTCCTTCATGAGGACCATTACGGTCTGGACAAGGTGAAAGAGCGGATACTCGAGTATCTCGCGGTGCAGGCTCGCGCCGGCAAGATGAGAGGCCCCATTCTGTGTCTCGTCGGACCTCCGGGTGTCGGCAAGACGTCGCTCGGGAAATCGATTGCGCGTGCTACAGGGCGCGAATTCGTACGGATGTCGCTTGGTGGCGTTCGCGACGAGGCCGAAATCCGTGGTCACCGGCGCACCTATATCGGGTCCATGCCGGGCAAGATCATTCAGTCGATGAAAAAGGCGAAATCGGCAAATCCGCTGTTCCTGCTGGACGAAATCGATAAGCTCGGCGCCGATTGGCGCGGTGATCCCTCTGCAGCTCTGCTGGAGGTGCTCGACCCCGAACAGAACCACTCCTTTAATGACCATTATCTGGAGGTGGATTTCGATCTTTCCGACGTGATGTTCATCACCACCGCCAACACGCTGCGCATGCCGCAGCCTCTGATGGACCGTATGGAGATCATCCGGATCCCCGGCTACACCGAGGACGAGAAGGTTGAGATCGCAAAACGTCACCTGCTGCCAAAGCAGCTCGAGGCGCATGGCCTCAAAGACAACGAGTGGTCGATCACCGATACCGCCCTGCGTGACCTGATCCGCTACTACACGCGGGAAGCCGGCGTTCGCAACCTTGAGCGCGAATTGGCAAATCTCGCGCGCAAGGCGGTGAAGGAAATCGTTTCCGGCAAAGCGCAGCGCATCGAGGTCACGGTGGAAAACATCGGCGGCTATGCAGGCGTCAGAAAATTCCGCTATGGCGAAATCGAAGGCGCCGATCAGGTTGGCGTGGTTACCGGGCTCGCTTGGACCGAAGTTGGTGGCGAGACGCTCACGATCGAATCGGTGATGGTACCGGGCAAAGGCCGCTTTCAGGCGACCGGCAAACTGGGCGACGTGATGAAGGAATTGATCGATGCCGCCCGCTCCTATGCACGGTCCCGGGCGATCACCTTCGGGATTAAGCCGCCACTGTTCGACCGTAGGGACATCCATGTCCATGTTCCCGAAGGTGCGACGCCCAAGGACGGACCTTCCGCAGGTGTTGCAATGGCGACCTCGATCATCTCGGTTCTCACCGGGATTCCGGTGCGGCGCGATGTGGCGATGACGGGTGAAATAACCCTGCGTGGCCGTGTTTTGCCGATCGGCGGGTTGAAGGAAAAGCTGCTGGCTGCCCTTCGCACCGGACTGAAGACCGTGATCATTCCGGCCGAAAACGAAAAGGATCTGGCCGAAATTCCGGACAACGTGAAAGGCGGGCTTGAGATCGTTCCGGTCTCCAGCATGGAGGAGGTGCTGAAAATCGCACTTGTCCGCGCGCCTATTCCCGTCGTTTGGGAAGAACCGGACGAAACCGCGACACCGCCTTTGCCGGAAGCTGGTGGCGAGGATGCCGTGGTCACCCACTGATTTGGCAATTTTTTCGATACCCCCGCGCAAGCGGGGGTATTTTTTTGCAAATGCGCCTTTGACGCGGCCCGAAATCGCGCCCTAATCTTGGGCACCCGCGGGGGAGTCGCGCGCCGAGAGGAGAATCCTGTGAACAAAAACGATCTTGTTCAAAAATTAACCGAGCGGACTGGTCTTTCCCGAATGGACGCTCAGAAGGCAGTGGATGGCGTGTTCGATGTCATCACCGATTCGCTGAAGGCGGGAGATGAAGTCCGGGTGACCGGGTTTGGCGTATTCGTCGTGTCTTCCCGGCAGGGTGGGAAGGGTCGCAATCCGCAAACCGGGGAAGAGATCACCATCAAGGCTTCCAGGGCGGCCCGTTTTCGGGCGGGCAAGCCTCTCAAGGATGCGCTCAATCCGGTCGCTTAAGTCCGGATGCCAGGCCGAGCATAGACAGATTGCAGCATCGGGCGGTTAGCTCAGTTGGTAGAGCACTTCGTTTACACCGAAGGGGTCGGCAGTTCGAGTTTGTCACCGCCCACCATCCTGCTTCGCGCTGACGCGCTTCGCAGGATTTGCATGACATAAATCGGCGGGTGAATTCCTGACAGCTCCTGGAGAGCAATAAACTCGGTCACCACCTGCGGTTCGATGACGATTGCGGCGTGGCCGCTAAGCGGGCTTTTTTGGCTGACGCAACCCCGAACGCGTGAACGGGAAGACATTTTGCGGGCAAAAGGAATTGTTGTAGTTTCGCCCGGATAACCGAGGGAAATGCGTATGCGTGGGATCGCCGCGATTTTTCTGGTCACCACCGCAGTTCTGGGAACGGCTCACGCGGCCCAACGTCTGCCGCCCGGGCTCCCGGCAAGTGCCGCTTTGCTGTTGCGCTACGACGCCAATCAAGACGGCATTGTAACGCGTGAAGAAATGGAAGCGGGATTAAAGGCCGATTTCGTCGCCGCGGATACGAATGGCGACGGCTGCCTCGATCCGGCCGAAACCAGGGCTGAAAATCAACGGCGGATCGCGCGCGACGGCGCGCAGGCTTCACCTCTGGTGGACTGGAATCTCGATGGCTGCGTTGATTTCCGGGAATTCGCGAATACGGTGCATTCCTATTTCGATCTCGTGGACAAGAAGAAGGACGGGCGCGTCACATTGATCGAACTGCGCGGACCCGCGATGCCGATTCCACCACGCCCGGCGCCGGGCAAGCCTGACGCTGCGCCGCAGCAGCCTGCTCCAGATGCTCAGCCGGCTAACTCGGGCACCCGGCCGCCCAACTATTGATGGGCCGGCGCCTGACTGCACTACTTGCAATCGACTGTGAGTGAATCCCTGCTTCGGGCTGCCGCCACGTTGGGAGGCGCAGGAAAATTTGCGGAAGCTGCGGCCCTTTACCGCCAGGTGCTGCAGCGCGAGCCGCGCAATTTCGACGCCTTGCATGCGTTGGGTGTTCTCCTTCTCCGTTCCGGACGCCTGCAGGATGCGGAGCCTCTGATCGCACAGGCGGTCAGCGTCAATCCGGGCGCCGCGGACGCGCTCTACAATCATGCATCGCTGCTGATGCGAACCGGCAGGCTGGAGGAGGCGCTGGACCGCTTCACCAGAGCGATCAAGCTGAAACCGGATTACATCGAGGCGCGGGGGAATCGCGCCGGCGTTCTTCTTCATCTCGGCCGGAGTTCGGAAGCGCTCGCGGAATGCGATGCTCTCGTCCGCATTCGTCCCGATCTGCTTCCGGCCTGGGCTGTGCGCGCCGGCGCATTGCTTGCCCTCAACCGGCCTGCGGAAGCGCTCGACAGTCTCGATCGCGCGCTCCAACGCAATCCCTCGATTGCGGGGTTGTGGATCGATCGGGCTCAAGCGCTCGTCGCCCTCAACCGGCCTGCGGAGGCACTGTCTTCTGTCGAACGCGCCGTTCAGGTCGAGCCAGGAAATCCGGAGTTTGCGTTCAAACGGGCCGATTTGCTCTCGATGTTGAAAGGCAACGCCGATGCCGTCGCCGCATATGATGCCGGCCTTGCCCTGAACCCGAATGATAGCGACGCGTGGAATCGGCGCGGAATTGCGCTGGTCCAGATTGGACGCGCCGCCGAGGCTTTGGAATCTTTCGACAAAGCCATACGGCTCGATCCCCGCAATACCGAGGCAAGAAACAACCGGGCAAATATTCTGTTCGAAGGAAAACGCTTTTCGGAAGCGGCCCGGGAATTCGAAAAGGTCGTTCAGGCCGCGCCGCAAACGCCATACGCCGCCGGATTCCTGATCCAGTCACGTCTGCGAAGCTGCGATTGGCGTTCGGTGAAGGTCGATCAGGAGCGGCTGTCGGCCGGCCTTGCGAAAGGCGAGCGCGTGATCGATCCGCAAGGCTATCTCGCGATCTGCCAAAACCCGGAGGACCAATGGCGTTGCGCGCGCATTTTCTCGAAAGATGAGATTGCCCCAGCACCCCCGCCGCGGCTACGGCAGGCTTCGGAAAATGGGCGGATCAGGCTCGCTTATGTTTCGGCGGATTTCAGGCCTCATCCGGTCGCATTTCTGATTGCCGGCGTATTCGAACACCATGACCGGAATGAATTCGAACTCACCGGCATTTCGCTGGGGCATCCCAAAGAGAGCAAAATCCGCGATCGAATTTCGAAAGCGTTCGAGAATTTCCTCGATGCCTCCAATCGCACCGATGACGATATTGCGCGCGAACTGTCCCGCAGGAATATCGGGATCGCTGTTGATCTTACCGGTTTCACCGAGGGCTGCCGCCCCGGTATCCTGCTGCGCCGGCCCGCTCCGGTCCAGGTGAATTTTCTGGGTTTTCCCGGGACGATGGGATCATCGCATATCGATTACATCATCGCCGACCGGTTTCTGATTCCGGCGGAGGAACGTCGCCTCTATTCGGAACAGGTCGTTTATATGCCGCATACCTACCAGGCGAATGACTCCAGACGCGAAATCTCGGAGCGGATATTCACGCGCGCAGAAACGGGCTTGCCTGAGGACGGTTTCGTCTTCTGCTGCTTCAATAACAACTACAAGATCACACCGGAGATTTTTGACGTCTGGATGCGCCTGCTCGGGAAAGTGCCCGACAGCGTGCTTTGGCTGTTGCAGGACAATGAAGATGCGGCCGCGAATCTCCGGCGCGAAGCCGCGGCGCGCGGGATTGCTCCGGAGCGCCTGATCTTCGCGCCCCGCATCTCGCCGGCGGAACATCTGGCGCGCCAGGGTTTGGCCGACCTGTTCCTGGATACTTCTCCCTATTCCGCGCATACCACTTGCAGCGATGCGCTGTTCGTCGGATTGCCGGTGGTCAGCTTTTACGGTCCCACTTTCCCGGCCCGGGTCGCGGTCAGTCTGCTGAATGCCATTGGCATGAGCGAACTCGCAGCCGATTCGATCGGGAGTTACGAGGCGCGCGCACTTTTTCTCGCGCAGAATCGCGAAGAACTCAAAGCCGTCAGGGCGAAGCTGCTGCGCAATCGCACCAGCGCGCCTCTGTTCGACACGGCCCGTTTTACGCGCGATCTCGAACGGGCCTATCGTGAAATGATGACGCTTCAGCGCAAGGGTCTTGCCCCGCGCAGCTTTGCGGTAGAACAAATTCCATGAGCGTTGGCGGGGAGGATGCCGCGCGGCTCTTTCGGGCCGGCAGGCTTCGCGAAGCGGCTGAGGCCTATGCCAGGATTCTGAAGGCGGATCCCCAGAATTTCGACGCACTCCACGCGCTTGCCGCTGTGTACTTTCAGCAGGGCGAGTTTGAGCCGGCGGAAAACCTGTTGGCGAGGGCGCTCGCCTTGCGTCCGGATTCGGCTGAAATTCTCTACAACCGGGGATCCCTGCTGCAAAAGCTCGGAAGAAAGGACGAAGCGCTGATCTGTTTCGACGCGGCGCTGTCCGTGCGGGCGGATTACCCCGAAGCATTGGGCAATCGCGGCGCGGTCCTGATGGAATTGGGCCGTTACGATGAAGCCTTTGCCGATTACAGCATTCTCACGATTGCCAGGCCGTCATGGCCGCAAGCCTGGAGCAATCAGGGCGCGGCCCTGATGAAGCTGACGCGCTATCGGGAAGCCCTTGCAAGTTACAGCAAGGCAATAACCGTCAAACCCGACTCCATCGAAGCCCGCCGGGCACGCGCCTGGTTGGCATTTTCACTCCGGCAATTTGCCGAAGCGCTCGCGGATATCGCCTGGATTTTGGCGCGCGACCCGTCGGACGCCGTGGCCTGGCAACTGCGCGGCGATGTTCTTGCCGCGGCAGGCCGCAATGAGGCAGCCGTCGAAAGTTATGGGCGCGCGATCGCGCTGCGCCCGGACGGGGCGGACTGCCTGTTCAATCGCGCCAACAATCTGTTTGGTTTGAGGCGATTTGAGGATGCTGTCCGGGATTATGCCGCGGTTGTCAGGCTCCACCCGGAATATCGCTACGCACTCGGGCACCTGGTGTTTGCGAAGCTATGTTGCTGCGACTGGCCCGCATTGGACGGACTTCGCGACGAGTTGCGCACAGGTGTGCAGACCGGAAGGCTCGCCGTGCAGCCGTTTCACGCACTGGTCGCGTTGGATTCCGAAGAAGCTATCTTCCGCGCTACGCGGGACTTTGCCGCAGCCGAATTTCCCGGTAATGCGGAACGTCGGCCGCACCGCGCCGCGCACACATGTGAGCGCATCCGGGTCGGGTATGTCTCTGCCGGTTTCCACAATCATGCAGTGTCCCGGTTGATAGCAGGTGTTTTCGAACATCACGACCGTTCCCGGTTCGAAGTCACCGCTTTTTCGCTTGGCCCCGATGACGGCGGGTCTATGCGGCGCAGGCTCATTCCGGCCTTCCACGAATTTGTGGACGTGAGCAGCTGGGACGATCAGCGCGTCGCTGACGAAATCCGGCACCGTGAAGCAGACATCGTGTTTGACCTGATGGGGTTTACCGAAAACAGCCGCCCCGGAATTCTGGCGCAGCGCCCGGCCCCCATTCAGATCAATTATCTCGCTTATCCGGGCACCATGGCTGTGGATCACATCGATTATCTGATCGCCGATGGAACCGTCATTCCCCCTGGGAGCGAAGCGCATTTTTCTGAAAAAATTATCCGGCTGCCGCATTGTTACCTGCCGCAGGATTCGCTGCGGGCGGTTGCGAGCCCAGTGTCGCGAACGGACGCAGGTCTCCCGCAACGGGGTTTCGTCTTCTGCTGTTTCAACCACAGCTACAAAATCATTCCCGGTATCTTCGACGTCTGGATGAATCTGTTGCGGCGCGTTCGCGGCAGCGTGCTGTGGCTCAATCAGCTCGACTCTGCGGCGCAGCGCAATCTTGTCGCGCAGGCAAAAAGCAGGGGCATCGAGGCAGAGCGGATCATCTTTGCGCCATTTGTCGCCGATGATTCCGGGCACCTGGCGCGCCTGCAGTTGGCCGATCTGTTTCTCGATACGCCGCTTTACAATGCCCATGCTACCGCAAGCGATGCCCTTTGGGTCGGTGTTCCCGTTTTGACGATCAGGGGTGAAACTTTCCCTGCGCGCGTCGGTGCGAGTCTTCTCCACTCGCTGGATATGGATGAGCTGATTTCGCCCGATCTCGGGTCATACGAAGAAAACGCCCTGGTGCTAGCCCGCGAGCCCGCGCGTCTGCAGGGAATTCGGAGCAAGCTCGCCGCAAATTCAGGGACGGGGCATCTGTTCAACACGGCGGAATTCACCCGCCACTTCGAGTCCGCGCTTGAAACCGTGGCGCTACGCTTTTGGCAGGGACTTCCGCCGCAGAGTTTTGACGTTCGGGAAACGCCGTGACCCGGGAGCTGATCGAGAACGCCTCCCTGCTGCGGCGCCAGGGGAAAATCACCGAAGCGGCGGCGATTTATGATCAGGTACTGCAGCTGAATCCCTCGCATTTCGAGGCCCTTCATGCGTTCGGCATCCTTTCCTATCAACTCGGGCGACTCGAAAATGCGGAACTTTCGATAGGACGCGCTGCCAGATTGCGTCCCGACAATGCCGAACTCGCCTATAACCATGCCTGCCTGCTGCAAAAGCTCAATCGGCTGGAAGAAGCCCTGGCCGTTTTTGACCGCGCGCTTGCCATCAAACCAAATTATCTGCATGCGCTGGTGAACCGCGGCGCCGCTCTGAGTGCCCTTAGCCGTCATGAAGAAGCTCTGGTCAATGCCGGGCACGTGATCGCTCTGCAACCCGATTTGCCCCAGGCATGGCAGAATCGCGCGGCCGTTCTTGCCGCCCTGGGCCGGTTCGAGGATGCACTCCGGGACTGGGATCGCCTTTTATCTCTGAGTCCGGGCAATGCTGCCGGATGGAAACACCGCGGTGCGCTGTTGCAGAAGATCGGGCGCCTGGATGAGGCATTACAGTCGTTCCGGAAATGCGCGGAGCTTTCGCCGGCGGAAGCCGAAACCAGGGGTATCATCGCCGATCTCCTGACCCGGCTGAGCCGCTTTCGTGAAGCGGCAAGCGCATACGAGGACTATCTTGCGCTCGCGCCGAACGAGGCGGCCGGCTGGTACGCCCGCGCCTGTGTTCTGCAGTTTCTCCACCGGCGGGACGAAGCGCTGGCCTGTTTCGAGCGCGCGCTGCAACTCGATTCTGACAATGACGCGATCCGTACCGGCCGCGCGAATATTCTATTTGAGCTGGAACGCTGGGACGAAGCAGCTCGCGATTACGAGGTCCTGCTGGCGTCGGCTTCGCCTCCGGCCTGGCTGCGCGGATACCTCGCACTGTGCCGGATGCATTGCTGCGATTGGCGTCGCCTCGACAGCGAACGGTCTTTTATTTCAAACGCTTTGCAACGCGGCGAATTCGTCATCGACCCCGTGGGCATGGCCTGCCTCTCCGATTCACCGGAAAAGCAGTTGGAGTGTGCGAAGATCTGGGCACGGGACCGTTGTCCTGCGGCGGCGCCGCTCTGGCGCGGCGAGCAATACAGCCATGAGCGCATTCGCATTGGCTATCTTTCAGCAGATTTTCGCGCCCATGCCACGGCCTTTCTCATGGCCGGCGTATTTGAGAAGCATGATCGGTCGCGATTCGAAGTGATCGCGATTTCCTGGTCGACGGACGATCGCAGTCCCATGCGCGACCGGCTGTTAAACGCGTTCGACCGGTTCGTGGATGTCAGCGATATGACGGATGCTGAGGCCGCGAAACTGATCCGCGATCTTGAGATCGATATCGCAATCGATCTCAAGGGCTACACCAATGAAAGCCGGCCGGCCATTCTGGCCCATCGCCCGGCGCCGGTGCAGGCGCAGTATCTCGGTTTTCCCGGCACCATGGGGGTCGATTTTATCGATTATCTGATCGCCGATCGGGTTCTGATTCCCCAATCGCTCCGACCCGTGTTTTCGGAACAGATCGTTTATCTGCCGGATAGTTATCAGTGTAACGACGATCGGCGGGATACCGCCGGTCGCGCCCCGACGCGATACGAATCCGGTTTGCCGCCCGGATTTGTATTTTGCTGTTTTAATTCCAACCAGAAGATCCTGCCCGATATCTTCGCCGTCTGGATGCGATTGCTGACGGCCGTCAGTGGAAGCGTGCTTTGGCTTTTGGAAGACAATCAGACTGCGGCTCGCAACCTGCGGGCATCTGCGCAATCGCATGGTATCGACCCGGAACGTCTCATATTCGCTTCCCATACCGATCCCGCGTCGCATCTGGCGAGACTCCGCAATGCCGACCTCTTTCTCGACACGCTGCCCTATAATGCGCACACCACGGCCAGCGATGCGCTTTGGGCGGGTTTGCCGCTCGTGACAGTGCAGGGGACAAACTTCGCCGGACGGGTCGCGGCAAGCGTGCTCAAAGCGGCCGGTCTGCCTGAGCTGGTGACGGGATCATTGACAGAGTACGAAAACACCGCACGGGACCTCGCGTGCAATCCCGGGCGGCTGGCGCGTATTCGACAGAAGCTGTGGGAGAACCGGTCGAACTGCGCTTTGTTCGATACGGCGCGATTCACGCGAAATCTGGAAACAGCCTACCGGACGATCCGGGAAAAAAGGGCGGAGGGCCTCCCGCCGGCGGATTTCTCCGTTGCGGATGGACGTGAATAATGGACCAGGCGCTCCTCGAGCGGGCGCGCGAGGCGCAGCAATCGGGCAGGTTGGCCGAAGCGGCCGAATCATACGCGCGTATTCTGCGAAGCGACGCCAATAGCATCACGGCGCTTTTTGCTCTTGGACGGACCTTGCAGGCGATGAACAGAGGCGCCGAGGCGCTCCCGCTGTTCGACAGAATCATCGCGCTCGATCCCGCCCATGCCGATGCAAGACTACAGCGCGCAAACACGCTGCTGTCGCTTGGGCGGTTCGATGCGGCCATCGCTGTCTTCGACACCTATCTCGCATCCAATCCTTCAAGCGGCGAGGGTTGGCACAACCGGGGAATGGCGCTTGCGCAAACGAAGCGCTTTGGATTGGCGGCCCAGTCCTTCGGAAAAGCACTTGCGTTGCGTCCCGACAGCGCGGCTTCATGGCACAACCGCGGGCTCGCTTTCGCGGAATCCGGGGATTTCGAACAGTCCGTGCGCGACCATGCGAGGGCGCTCGCCATCCAGCCGGATCTTCCCGAGCTTCGCGGCGACCTGATGCTGGCGAGGCTGAATTGCTGCGACTGGCAGGACTTTGAAGAAGAACGGCTGAAAATCGCGGAAGAATTGTCCAACGGTCGGCCTGCGATTGTCCCGTTCGGCAATCTGTTCATTTCGAGTTCTCCGGCCAACCAGTTGCAATGTGCCCGCATCTGGATGGCGCGGCATGTCGCAGCTTCGCCGCCGCTATGGCGCGGTGAACGCTACGACCACGCGCGTCTCCGCATTGCCTTCATCTCGGGGGATTTTCGCGCCCATCCGGTGGCCGCGTTGATGCTGCCGGTGTTTGAAAATCACGATCGGAACCACTTCGAACTTTTTGGACTCTCCTTTGGCCCCGACGACAACAGTGAAATGCGCCGGCGCATCAGCTCATCGTTTGAACATTTCATCGATGCGCGGGGACGCAGCGATATCGACATCGCGGTGCAGTTGCGTGGGCGCGAAATCGACATCGCGGTGGATCTGATGGGAGTCACCGAGGGCTGCCGTCCGGGGATTTTTGCCGCCCGTCCTGCGCCGGTCCAGGTGGCATATCTCGGATATCCCGGAACCATGGGCGCCGATTTCATCGATTACACTATCGCGGACCCCATCGTCATTCCGGAATCCGAACAGCACCAATATTCCGGGAAGATCGCCCGGCTGCAGAATTGTTATCTGCCCTGCGGGCGCGACCGTGCGCCACCGGACCAACCATCGTCGCGAGCCAGCGCAGGGCTGCCGGAAAACGCGTTCGTATTTTGCTGTTTCAACGGCTGTTACAAAATTCTGCCCGCGATATTCGCCTCCTGGATGGCGATTTTGCGTGCCACGGACGGCAGCGTTCTCTGGCTATCGGATCCCAATCCCGCCGCCCGGACGAATTTGGGCCGCGAAGCCGAGCGGCAGGGCGTGGCGCCGGACAGGCTGATCTTCGCGCCGTATCTCCCGTCGTTTGCCGGACATCTGAAGCGCCTTACAGCCGCCGATCTGTTCCTCGATACTCTGCCGTTCAATGCGCATTCGACGGCGATCGATGCACTGTTGGCAGGTGTTCCCGTGCTGACCTGTGCTGGAACCAGCATGGCGGGACGGGCAGGGGCAAGCCTGCTTTCGGCTGCCGGAGTCCCGGAATTGATCGCGCAATCGATGCAGGATTATGAACCGATGGCGATTGGCCTGGCACGCGGCACCGGAACCCTTGCTGCAATCCGCCGGAAGATCGGCGCATGGCGCTTCGACATCAAAGCCTTTACCCGGCGTTTTGAAGCGGCTCTGTCGGAAATGCATAATCGGCACGCCATGGGCCTGCCCGCGCAAAGCTTTACAGTTCCGGGAGATTGATGACGTTGTCATTCCCGGCGAGCCGCAATGAAGTTGCGGCGGGGTGAAGGGAACCCATCTGCGCCGCGCGGCGCAGATGTTCCCGCCGTCGCCACCACGCGATTAAGCCTGCCGGCAATCGTTCGGGCGCGCGACAATTACGTACAAGGCCGGCATCAGGAAAACGCTGATCAGCAGCCGCGTGAACAGGCCGCTGACTATCACCAGTGCAAAAGGCCGTTGGCTGTCCGTCCCGACTCCGGTGGCGAATGCGGCCGGCAACAGGCCCAACGCCGCCACCAGCGCCGTCATCATGATCGGGCGCAGCCTGATAACGGCGCCTTTCCGAACAGCGTCTTCGATCGGCATCCCACGGCGGCGAAGCTCGTTCACATAGGAAATATACACAACCGCCGTTTGCACGGAGACTCCGAACAGCGCCAGAAAACCCACGCCTGAAGAAACGGAAAACGGCGTGCCGGTCAGCCACAATGCTGCGAGACCGCCCGCGGGCGCCGACAAAATCACCCCAAGAACCGTGATGAATGGAAATTTGAAATTGTTGTACAGCGCAAACAACAGGATAAAAATCAGTCCAAAGGTGAGCGGCAGAATGACATTCATTTGTGCGCGGGATGCAGTGTACTCCGTATATTCTCCGCCCCAATCCAGCCGATAGCCCAGCGGCAGCGCCACTTTGGCATTCACCTGCCGAATGGCTTCGTCAACCGCGCTCGCGAGATCGCGTCCGTCGACGGAGAACTGCACACCTATGTAACGTGAATTGTTCTCCCGGTAGATCAATGAGGCTCCGTTTTCCACCTGGATATCCGCAAATTCCTTGAGGGGAATCTGCTGGCCGCCGCTGGTCGCCACCGGAATGTTGCCGATTTCCTCCGGGTTTTCCCGGTACTGACGATCGAGCCGCACAACCAGGTCAAACTGCTTTTCGCCCTGTACAATCTGGGTTGCCACATCACCTCCGATCGCTGTCTGGATCAAAGCGTTGATGTCGGACACGTTCAGGCCGTAGCGCGCGATCCGGGCGCGATCGATATCGATCGTCAGACTGGGCTGCCCAAGCTCCCGGACGAGGGTGACATCGTTGATTCCGCGCACCTGCCCGAGAATGTCCTTGATGGCCTTTCCCTTTTGCTCGAGTGTTTGCAGATCGGGTCCAAAAATTTTGACGGCGAGCGCGCTTTTAAGCCCGGTTTCGGCTTCGTCTACCGCATCTTCCGCAGGCTGTGTGTAGTTGAACACAATGCCTGGAAAACCTTCGAGCCGGTGATTGATCGCTTCGATCAATCCAGCCTTGTCCCGATAAGCGCCGCGCCATTGGGAGTAGGGCTTGAGCCCCAGGTAAAATTCGACGTTGAAGAAGCCCGTCGGATCGGTGCCGTCATCCGGACGTCCGAGCTCCGAGGCCACCGTGGTGACTTCCGGAAAGGACTTCAGGATGCTTCGGATCTGGGGTGTGATTTTCGCGGACTCATCGAAAGAAATCGTGTAGGGCATTGTGGCGCGTACCCACAGGGCGCCTTCATCCAGTTTGGGCATGAATTCCGCTCCGATGCGCGGAATCAGGGCGAGTGAGGCGCAGAATATTACGGTGCAAAGCAGTGTGGTTGCCCATGGCCGCACGACGCATGCTTCGAGGATCCGCGCATAAAGGGATTTGATAAAATCGAATATCACATTGCGCCGCTCTCTGACGCCTTTGCGCATGAACCACGAGCAGAGGACCGGCAGCAGACTGATCGTGATAATCAGTGAGCCAATCAGCGCGAAAACCATGGTATCGGCCATCGGCTTGAACAGCGTGCCGGATGGCCCGCTGAGCCCATAGATGGGCGCGAAACCCGCCACGATAACGGCAACCGCGAACAGAATGGGCCGGTCCACTTCCGCCACCGCTGCCCGGATCACATCGATGACATTCACCGGCCCTTCCCGGCGAAGCGCGAGCTGCCGGAAAATGTTTTCAACCATGACCACGGCGCCATCGACCAGAATGCCGAAATCCACCGCGCCGATCGAGAGCAGGTTCGCCGAAGCATGTTGCAGGTCGAGACAGATGAAAGCGAACAACAGCGCAAGCGGGATTGTCGCAGCAACGATCAACCCGGCGCGAAAGTCGTACAAAAAGAAAATGAGAATCACGACGACGAGCAGCATGCCGCGAAGCAGGTTGTTCTCCACCACCTGTGTGGTCAGCGCAATCAGGTCGCTGCGGTCATAAAAGGGCACGACCTTCACGTCTTTGGGGAGGACCTGCTCGTTCAGTTCCTTCGTTTTAGCCGCGACCCGCTTCAGAACGTCCTGTGTCTTCTCGCCCGTGCGCAACAGAATGACGCCTTCAACGGCATCGTCCTGCTTCTCGTACCCGAACTCCCCCAGGCGCGGGGCAATGCCGATTTCGACGTGGCCGATGTCCTTGACCAGAACGGGGGTGCCGTTATTCACTGCCACGACCACATTGGCGATGTCTTCAACGGCCCGGATCCGCCCCAAACCGCGCACGTAATAAAACTGGCCGCCCTGGGAATAAAACCCCCCACCGGCATTTCCGTTATTGGCGCCCAGTGCAGACTCGACCTGCTGGACCGAGAGACCGACCCCTGCGAGCTTCGCCGGATCCAGCAGCACCTGGTATTGCATCGTGCCACCGCCGAAACCGGAGTCATCCGCCACGCCGGCCACGGAGCGATAGGCCGGTTCCACGGTCCAGTCCTCGAAAGTTTTCAATTCCATCGGAGAGCGATCGGAACTCTGCAGCACGTAACGATAGATCAGGCCCGACGGAGAAAAGAGCGGCGACACGGATGGCGTTATGCCGGCAGGCAGATTGATGTCTGACAGGCGATTGAAGACGCGGTCGCGAGCGAAATAGCTGTTCGTGCCGTCTTCAAAGGTGAGAATTACGTCGGATAGTCCATAAAGGGAGATCGAACGGACCGTCGCCATTGACGGAAGCCCGTTCATTGTTCTTTCAACCGGGATTGTAATCAGCCGCTCCACTTCTTCCGCCGCGTGGCCGGGCCACTGCGTTACGATTTCGACCTTGGGCGGGGAGAGATCCGGATAAGCATCGACCGGCAGGCGGTCGAGAGAGCGTGAGCCCGCCACTACCAATACCAGCGTCAGCAGTAGCGTCAGCATGCGCTGGTTCAGGCAAAAGCCGGCGATCCGGTTCATCACGGACGGGCGTTGCGGGAGTTCAGCCGGGGGATATTCGCTCATTGATTCTGCATGAACTGGACGAAAATCCCGCCCTCAGCGACAATGCGGTCTCCCGGCTTCAGGCCTGACAGAATCTCGTATTGTTCTCCGGTGCGATAGCCCAGCGTGACTTGCTGCCTCGCAAAGCTGCCGTCAGGCTGGGCGACATAGACGAATGGCAGGTTTACGTCATCGCGCAGGATCGCTGAATCCGGCACCAGCAGGGCATTTGTTTGCTGGCGGTTATTGATTCGGACGCGGACATACATCTGCTTTTTGAGAATTTCGCCCGGGTTGTTCGCCACCACGCGCACTGCAACGGACCTTGTGTTGGAATCGACCAGCGCGGCGACATTCCCCACGATTCCCGGAAACGTCCGGGAGCCGACTCCGGTAACGATCACGGCCGGATCGCCGACAGCGACCGAAGCAATATCGGAATCGAAAACCTGGGCGATTACCCATACGCGCGAGAGGTCGGCCATGGTGAAGCACGGAGTTGTGCCGGCGGTAAGGAGTTGTCCCGGCGTGATCAGCCTTTCAACGACGGTTCCCGCGATGGGGGCCCTGATCACCGCCGCGACGCGCGATGTCATTTTTCCTTGCTGAATGTCCGAGATGGACTGTGGATCGACATCGAGGGAAACGAGCCCCTGCAGCGCAGCATCGCGATCGGCTTCCGCATTGGCCGCATCGGTTTGTGCCTGCTCCATCTCCCGCTGCGGCACCCCCTGATGTTCGAACAGATCCTTATCGCGGTCGGCAAGACGGCGTGCCGTTTGCGCAGTCGCAATGGCTTTGCGGTAGGTGCTGACGGCGGTGGCGAAATCCGGTGATTCCACCAGCGCAAGCGGATCGCCCTTGTTCACATGCTGACCGATCGAAACAAGAAGGCGCGACACCGGACCGGAAATCGGAGCCAGCACGCTGGTCGACTGGTCGCCGTCGAAGTCGACGACACCCGGTGTTTCGACGCTGCGCCGGTAGTTCGACGATGCCACGGTAAACAGTGTGATGTGTTGCCGTTGGTCGGGGGTCAGAATGGCGTTCTTCGCCACGGGTGCGGGAGCGGTTTGCGCCTGACTGCTGTCGCCGGGTGAGCAGGCGGAAAGAAAAATGAGCAGGGAGGCCGCGCCAGCAGACGCATATGCGGCGGGGTTCAGCAATTGGAGGCCGCGCGCGCTCCTTCCTCCATCAATGCGCATTTTTGTTCTCCGCCAACTCCGCGCGATTCCACCAGCCACCGCCGAGCGCCTGATACAGCGCTGCCGTGTCGGCGAAACGATTGGCTTCAGCCTGCACGAGTGCGATCCGCGCCTGCTGGTAGCCCTGCTGCGCATTTAGCAGATTAAGATATCCGCTGTATCCGTCCTCGACCTGACGCTGCGACAGATCCAGCGTTACTTTGGCTGCGGCTTCGGCGCTGGCGGAGGCCTTCAATCCTTCCGCATCCTGTTGCAGCGCCACAAGCGTGTCGGCCACATTCTGAAGCGCATTCAGCACCGTGCTTCGATATTGCTCCGCCGCCTGGTCATATGCCGCACGTGCCGCTCTCTCCTGATGCAGCAACGTTCCGCCCTGGAAAATCGGCGCGGTGAGTGCCGCACCCAGGCCCCAGAAACCGGTGCCGGCGGAGAACACCTGACCGATGGCAAGCGCAGTGCTTCCCGCATCGGCAGTGAGCAGAATGTTGGGCAGCCTGTTGGCCTCGGCTACTCCGATCTCGGCACTTGCGGCATGCAGGTTCTCCTGGGCCTGCAACACATCGGGGCGCTGCGCCACCAGCTCGGAAGGCAGACTCAACGGCAGGTCCGTCGGCAGTTGCAGCGTCGCAAGATCGAAAGCCCCGGCCGGCGCCTCGCTCGGATAAAAGCCGGCAAGAGTCGCCAGAAGATCTCGCAACTGTGCCTGCTGTTTCAGGAGCGGCGGCAGTGTCGCATTGGTCTGAGCCAGCAGCGCCTGCTGCGCCGCCAGATCGACGCGGCTCGCATAGCCCTTGTCGAGCTGGTACTGCAGGATTTTCACGATATTCGTATCGATATCGATGAGTTGACCGGTCTCATCGATCTGATTTTGCAAAGCTGCCGCCTGGATGGCCGTGACCACGATATTGGCCGTCAGCGTCGTGTAGGCCGCCAGCATCTGGAACCGAACGGCGTGTTCCTGTGCGTTCAGGGATTCCTGCGTGCGTTGGTTCAGCCCGAAAACGTCCGGCGTATAGGAAATGCTCACCTGAGGGGTGAACAGATCGTATTGGAAAATATTCGCATTGGGCGTGGGGGCGATCAGAGCCGATTGCTTCTGGTGACTGGCTCCGAACCCCGCCTGAACCGCAGGAAGAAACACGCCCCTGTGGGCCAGCGCATTTTCATGGGCAACCGAGAGCGCCGCCTGCGCCGCTTTCAGATCGTGATTGTGGGCGAGCGCCTTCTCGATCAGATCGTTCAGCGGCTGCGAATGGAACAGAGTCCACCAATCGCCCGCCAGGTCCTTTCCCCTTGTGAAAGTCTGCGCCGCACCTCCGGTCACATTCGGCGTCGATGTTGTCGTTGTGGCGGGCATCGCCTGATAATCCGTCACCGATGGGGCCGACAGTTTTTGGAAATCCGGTCCCACCGTGCAGGCGGCGAGCGGCAGTACCAATGCGATGGCCGCGCGTTGGCTGCGCCGGACGGGCGCCGAGCGGTGGAATTTGCGTGTAATTCGGGTAGTTTTTACTTGTCTCATCGGTGCACCACGTTGCTGTGCCGAACGATCCGCCTGGTCTGCGCACCGGCATTGCGTGCCGTGCGCCAGGCAGCAGCCGCATAAGCGGCCGCAACACGCTGGATTTCGGATTAGCGGGGTGGTGAGCGGCTTCGCCGGCTGAATATCGCGGCGCTTTTGATGATCTGGACCGTGATCGGCGGAAGGATCTGCTCGCCGAGCGCAACCGGCAGGCGGAGCAGGGGCGCCGCGGGCGTAAAGAAGAAACCGCTATGCGCAACCGCCTGGCAATAGGGACAGTCGAGCGGGCTGTTGTCGGCCGGTGTTTCGCCGCCTGCCGGCGTGCTGGCGCCAAGTTTGACATGGGCCAGCAACTCGGGATGCTGCGGCAGACCGTGTATATGGGTTTGGGTCAGAAAACATTGAAGCGCGAATGCAATCGCAACCAGCAGCGCCACGAAACTCCGCGGCGTTACGGTACCGGACCGAATTTCCAGAAATTGCGTCACGTTGCGCCCGTCAACTCCGAAAACCCCCAAAATCGCAGATTTCTATGCGCCATTTGCGCAAATTCCGCAAGAATCCCCAGCCGGCATGCGGGCAGGTTCGGGACGCCAGGTTCCCAATTTCGCGTATTCTCACTCCTCTGTGATCCAGCCCGTCAGCACCATTTGTGTGTGGGGACGATCCGCCTACCCGGCCACGCCGAAAATAAGTCCCCCCGGCCCCTTTACGGCTTCGCGATCGCAATGCATCTGTCGATCATCGAAGGACGTGTTCGAACAAACGAGTTGCACGACGTCGCTGGTGACGATGCGTGTGTACGAATTCTGTTTTGCGGCGGCACGCCAAAAAGCAGCGTGTGTTCCCTTTTCCATCTCAACGCGCGGCTCACCACCCACCCTGCCTTGACACCTCCAGTGCGGCCGCTTACATCCGCTGTTTCTGAAGAATTGGACCCATTGCCCTGCGGGGGCGTAGCTCAGTTGGTTAGAGTGACGGCCTGTCACGCCGTAGGTCGCGGGTTCGAGCCCCGTCGCTCCCGCCAATCTTCAGAAAATCCGGACCTGAAGTCTTTTCTTTCGTTTCGAATCTTGCTCTAACCGCGCGCGCCGCCTGCAAGCTGTGGCACGTCCTTGCGCGCACGCCGTTCCGCGCCTGCGAGCCTTTGCAAACAGGCGGGAAAACTGCCACACCAAAGCCAGGCATGCGAGCGAAAATGGACGCCTTTCTGCTGCAATATTTGCCCATACTGATTTTCATCGTGATCGCGTTTGTGCTCGGGGGCGTGCTTCTGGTGCTGCCCTTTGTGCTCGCGCCGTCCAAACCTGATCCCGAAAAGCTCTCCGCCTATGAATGCGGCTTTCCCGCCTTTGACGACGCGCGCATGAAATTCGATGTGCGTTTCTATCTGGTCTCAATCCTGTTCATCATTTTCGACCTCGAAGTCGCTTTTCTTTTTCCTTGGGCGATCGCATTGAAATCGATCGGTGGGTTCGGCTTCTGGTCGATGACGGTATTTCTCGGAATCCTCACGGTCGGCTTCATCTACGAGTGGAAGAAAGGGGCGCTCGAATGGGAATGATCGACCCCTGCGGTCTGGCCGCGCAGGGAGCAATGCGTGGATAATTCACAGAACGATCCCTATTTCGGCGTGCTCAATGCCGAGCTGCAGGACAAGGGATTTCTGGTCTCCAGCGCCGATGCGCTAATCAACTGGGCCCGGACGGGCTCGCTGATGTGGATGACATTCGGGCTTGCCTGCTGCGCTGTCGAAATGATGCAGGCCGCGATGCCGCGCTGGGACATGGAGCGCTTCGGCGTTGCCCCGCGCGCGTCGCCACGGCAGTCCGATGTAATGATCGTCGCGGGAACCCTTACCAATAAAATGGCGCCAGCGCTGCGCAAGGTTTACGACCAGATGCCGGAACCGCGCTATGTGATCTCCATGGGCTCCTGCGCCAATGGCGGCGGCTACTATCATTTTTCCTATTCCGTCGTGCGCGGTTGCGATCGGATCGTGCCCGTGGATGTTTACGTGCCCGGCTGTCCGCCGACGGCGGAAGCGCTGATTTACGGGATCATGCTGCTGCAGCGGAAGATCCGCCGCACCGGCACGATCGAGCGGTGATGACCCGATGACGGCCGAACTGGAAACACTCGAAAACCGCATCAGGACGAAATGGCCGGATGCTGAATGTTCCATCGCCTTTGGTGAACTCACGGCCAAAATCGAAGCGCAGGCTGTCGTCCCGTTTCTCTCTTTTCTCCGCGATGACGAGGAGTGCCGGTTCCGTGTGCCCATCGATATCTGCGGTGTCGATTATCCCAACCGCGCGCGCCGTTTCGACGTGGTCTATCATCTGCTTTCGATCGAGAAGAATTTGCGGATACGGGTCAAGGTCCAAACGGACGGGGAAACCGCGGTTCCTTCGGTGGTTTCGGTATATCCCTCGGCCAACTGGTTCGAGCGCGAAGCCTTCGACATGTACGGGATTCTGTTTTCCGGACATCCCGATCTCCGGCGCATCCTCACCGACTACGGTTTTACCGGCTATCCGCTGCGCAAGGATTTTCCTCTCACCGGCTATGTCGAGGTTCGCTGGGACGACGAACAGAAGCGCGTGATCTACGAGCCGGTCAAGCTGGTGCAGGAATGGCGTGACTTCGATTTCCTGTCGCCATGGGAGGGCGCGAGTTACATCCGCCCCTGGCACGAAGATAAAGGCAAGGACACGCCCAGACGATGAGTGGTGCTCCCGCCGAAGCCGACCGGACGTTCAGCATAAATTTCGGACCGCAGCATCCCGCAGCGCATGGCGTGCTCCGCCTTGTGTTGGAACTCGACGGAGAAATCGTGCAGCGCGTCGATCCGCATATCGGGCTTCTGCATCGCGGCACCGAAAAACTGATGGAGCAGAAGACCTATATGCAGGCGATGCCCTATCTCGATCGCCTCGATTATGTCTGCCCGATGAATCAGGAACACGCCTTTGCGCTGGCGCAGGAAAAACTGCTCGGCATCACCGTTCCGCCGCGGGCGCAATATATCCGCGTGCTTTTCTGCGAGATCGGCCGTCTCCTCAACCATCTGCTGAATGTCACGACACAGGCCATGGATGTCGGCGCGCTGACCCCACCGCTCTGGGGTTTCGAAGAACGCGAAAAGCTGATGGAGTTCTATGAGCGCGCATCGGGTGCGCGCCTGCACGCCAATTATTTCCGTCCCGGGGGCGTGCATCAGGACGTTACGCAATCGCTGCTCGACGATATCGGCGGATTTTGCGAACACTTCCCCGGGGTGCTGGACGATATCG
The DNA here is from genome assembly GCA_963747255.1 of uncultured Alphaproteobacteria bacterium. GTDB lineage: Bacteria > Pseudomonadota > Alphaproteobacteria > Micropepsales > Micropepsaceae > CAIYRG01. The sequence continues at coordinate 803,360 of CAVVEG010000017.1, read as the reverse complement.
AGGAGTTGCTGACGGAAAACCGCATCTTCAAGCAGCGCAATGTCGATATCGGCATTCTGTCGAAGGAAGACGCGCTCGCCTGGGGCATGACTGGCGTGATGCTGCGTTCGACCGGCTACGCCTGGGATCTGCGCCGCGCTCAGCCCTATGAATGTTATTCCGATCTGGAGTTCAGGATTCCGGTTGGAAAAAACGGCGACTGCTATGATCGTTACCTGATGCGCATGGAAGAGATGCGCCAGTCGAATTCGATCATGCAGCAGTGCCTGCAGAAAATGCCGTCAGGCCCGGTGATGACTGCGGATGGCAAGGTTGTGCCGCCGAGGCGGGCCGAAATGAAACGCTCGATGGAAGCGCTGATCCATCATTTCAAGCTGTACACGGAGGGTTATCATCTGCCGGCTGGCGAGGTTTATGCGGCCGTGGAAGCCCCGAAAGGCGAATTCGGCGTTTATCTGGTCTCGGACGGCAGCAACAAATCCTATCGCTGCAAATTCCGGCCGCCCAGCTACCTGCATCTGCAGGCGATGGACTTACTTTGCCGGGGTCACATGCTGGCCGACGTCTCCGCCGTTCTTGGCTCCATCGATATCGTGTTCGGCGAGATCGATCGATGACGCTTTTGCAACCAGCACTGAAACGGATTCACTGATGGCGCTGCGTCGCCTTGCCGAGCATCAGCCCGCACATTTCGCCTTCACGCCGGAAAATGCCGCGTGGTGTACGGAGCAGATGAATAAATATCCGCCGGGCCGGCAGGCCTCGGCCGTCATTCCCGATTCTGTGGCGCGCCCAGGAGCAGGAAGGCTGGGTTACCCGGCCGATGATCGAGGAAGTCGGGCGCATGCTCGGCATGCCCTATGTCCGGGTGCTCGAGGTTGCCACCTTCTACACAATGTTCAATCTGCACCCGGTCGGCAAACACCTCGTGCAGGTCTGCACCACCACGCCCTGCTGGCTGCGCGGGTCAGACGACATCGTTGCCGTTTGCAAAAAACACATTCACCGGGAGCAGGGGACAATCTCGCCGGACGGCGCATTCTCCTGGACCGAAATGGAATGTCTCGGCGCCTGCGTCAACGCTCCGATGGTGCTGATCGACAAGGATCCTTATGAGGATCTGGATGCAGCGAAATTTGAAACCATCCTGGCCGCTTACCGGATGGGCGAACAACCCAGGCCCGGACCCCAGTCGGAGCGCCGTTCCTCCGAGCCCCTGGGCGGCCGGACGACATTGATCGATACAGCCGCTTTCGAAACGACCGCGAAAACCTGAGCCGAAAAACCGATGCTTGCCGACAAAGACCGCATTTTCACCAACCTCTACGGTTTTGAGGATTGGCGTCTCGACGCGGCCCGCAGGCGCGGCTCGTGGGATGGCACCAAGGCGATTCTGGAAAGGGGACCGGACGCCATCGTGGACGTGATGAAGAAATCGGGTCTCCGTGGACGGGGTGGAGCGGGATTTCCCACCGGCCTGAAATGGTCGTTCATGCCGAAAGAAGTAAAGGAGCGCCCGCATTACCTCGTGGTCAACGCCGATGAGTCGGAGCCCGGCACCTGCAAGGACCGCGATATCATGCGGCACGACCCCCAGCTTCTTATCGAGGGTTGCCTGTTTGCATGTTTCGCGATGCGTGCGCATGCCTGCTACATCTATATTCGCGGCGAATTCATTCGCGAACGCGAAGTTCTCCAGGCCGCAATCGATCAGGCTTACGTGGCAAATCTGATCGGCAGAAACAATGTTCACGGCTGGGACCTAGACGTTGTCCTGCACCATGGCGCGGGCGCCTATATATGCGGCGAGGAAACCGCGCTGCTCGAAAGCCTCGAAGGCAAAAAGGGCATGCCACGGTTGAAGCCGCCTTTCCCGGCGAATGTCGGCCTCTATGGCTGCCCGACCACCGTCAACAACGTCGAATCCATCGCAGTTGCCCCGGCAATTCTGCGTCGGGGCGCAGAGTGGTTTGCGTCCATAGGACGGCCGAACAACACCGGAACCAAGGTTTTCTGCATATCGGGCCATGTGAACCGGCCCTGCAATGTGGAAGAGGCCATGGGAATTCCGCTGCGCGAACTCATTGACGGGCATGCTGGCGGGGTTCGCGGCGGCTGGGACAATCTTCTTGCGGTCATTCCCGGCGGATCATCGGTACCGCTGATTCCGAAATCGATCTGTGACACGGTCCTTATGGATTTCGATTCCCTGAAAGAGGTTCAGTCGGGACTCGGCACTGCGGCCGTTATCGTCATGGACAAGAGCACGGATATCGTGAAGGCGATTGCGCGGCTCGCGGCCTTTTACCAGCACGAATCCTGCGGCCAATGCACGCCCTGTCGCGAAGGTTGTGGCTGGATGCGCCGCGTCATGGATCGTCTTGTTGTCGGAGACGCCGTTTCGCCCGAGATTGACCTGCTTCAGGAGGTTAGCAAGGAAATCGAAGGTCATACGATCTGCGCGCTTGGCGATGCGGCGGCTTGGCCGATCCAGGGTTTGATCCGTCATTTCCGACCCGAGCTGGAACGGCGAATTGCCGCCTCCCAGGCGCCCGTGCAAATGACGCAGGCGGCGGAGTAATTGATGGCCACAAGATCCGACTGGATTGCCGGCGGCCTGGGCGGCTCAATGGTTCTCGGCGTCGTCGCGCTCTTTGGCGCGACGCATTACCAGGCGCTTCTGCATCCACGCCAGACGCGGGCGACTGCCGATGCGGCGGAGCCCGCCATCAAATTCCCGACTGCCGAACAGATGTGCACCGCCGCAGGCGTAAGCAGCGCAGAATTGCAGGGCTGCATCAGCGATGAGAACTCAGCCGCCGAGTTTGTCGGCGCATGGCTCGATCTGAATGGCTTTCTGACCGACGGCCGAATCGATATGGGACAGATTCAGCTTTCGGCGCAATTGGACGCGGCTGATCCCGACCCGGATGCGACACCTGCCGCCGATCCTTTGTCTGAGCGCGGTCCGGCAGCGGATCCGACTCTCTCCGCCGATCCCGTCGACTCTTTTTCCGATGCCGGGCCGGGCGGCGATAATTCCGGTTCTCCTGCTCAGGTTGCTCTTTTCTGCCTCAATTCGGCTTCCGACGACTGGCTGAAGATGCACGACTGCATCTCCCGCAACGATCCGGCCAGCCGACTGGACGGAAATTGAGAATGCGCCTCCCGGCAATTCTTCAGGCGGACGCCGCATGACAAAACTCATCATCGACGGCCGCGAGATCGATGCAGATCCTTCGCTGACCCTGCTGCAGGCCTGCGAACTCGCCGGAGCGGAAATTCCGCGCTTCTGCTACCACGAACGCCTGTCGATCGCCGGAAACTGCCGTATGTGTCTGGTGGAATGGGTCGGTTCGCCCAAACCGCAGGCGTCCTGCGCGTTACAGGTTCGGGATATTCCGCCAAATCGCGACGGCACCCCGGCAAAGATCAATACGAAGTCGCCTATCGCCCGGCGTGCGCGCGAAGGGGTGATGGAGTTTCTGCTGATCAATCATCCCCTGGATTGCCCAATTTGCGACCAGGGTGGTGAATGCGATCTGCAGGATCAGGCCATGGCTTATGGCCGCGCCGCATTCACGCGCTATCGCGAATTCAAGCGCGCCGTGGAAGACAAATATATGGGGCCGCTGGTCAAGACCAGCATGAACCGATGCATTCACTGCACCCGTTGTGTGCGGTTTGCCACGGAAATCGCCGGCGTTCCGGACATCGGAGCAACCGGGCGCAGCGAGGACATGGAAATCACCACTTATCTGCAGGAGGCGATTGCGTCCGAATTGTCGGGGAACGTGATCGACCTCTGTCCGGTCGGCGCGTTGCTTTCAAAACCATACTCCTTCACCGCGCGGCCCTGGGAATTGCGCAAGACTGAGTCTGTCGATGTGATGGACGCGATGGGTTGCAACATCCGCGTGGATTTGCGCGGCCGCGAAGTTATGCGCTTCCTGCCGCGCGTGAACGAGGCGGTGAATGAGGAGTGGCTTGGCGACAAGTCGCGCTTCGTCTGGGATGGCTTGCGGCGCCAGCGCGTCGATCAGCCCTATATCCGGCAGAATGGGCGCCTGCAGCCTGCGACATGGAATCAGGCCCTCACGCTGGTAGCGAGCAAGCTGAAAGCCTCGCCTGCGGACCAGATTGCCGCAATCGCCGGCGATCTCGCGGCTGCCGAAGAGATCAAGGCGCTCAAGGACTTGATGCGGAGCATCGGCGTCGGCAATCTGGACTGCCGCCAGGACGGCGCAAAACTCGCGCGTCACCCGCGCCAGGGTTATCTGTTCAATACAGGATTTGCCGGCATCGAGGCGGCGGACGCCCTGCTTCTGATCGGAACCAATCCCCGCTGGGAAGCACCGGTCCTGAACGCCCGAATCAGAAAGGCCTGGTTGGGCGGAAATCTGCGCATCGCCAATCTGGGCCTGCCGCTTGACCTGACCTATCCCTATAAACAGTTGGGACAAGACGCTTCCCTGCTGCAGCAGATCGCAGAGGAAGGTCACGCGTTTGCGCGCACACTGACAGAAGCCAAACGGCCGATGCTGATCCTCGGCCAGGGCGCATTAGCGCGTCCTGACGGCGCGGCCATTCTTGCACTCGCCGCCCGGATCGCTTCCAAAACCGGCATGATCGGTCCCGCCGGCACTCCGTCCGAAGGCGGCTGGAACGGATTTAATGTGCTGCACACAGCGGCGGCCCGCGTTGGCGCACTCGACCTTGGTTTTGTTCCGGAAAATGGGGGACGGGATACGACCGGTATTCTCGATGGAGCGGCAAGTGGCGAGATCGATCTCGTCTATCTGCTTGGCGCCGATGAAATCGATATGAATCGGCTTGGACGCGCCTTTGTGATTTATCAGGGCACGCACGGCGATGCGGGCGCGAATCGCGCCGATATTCTGTTGCCGGGCGCCGCCTATACGGAAAAGTCCGGGCTCTACGTGAATTCCGAAGGCCGCGTTCAGCTTGGGGAACGCGCGACATTTCCTCCCGGCGAAGGGCGGGAAGACTGGGCGATTTTGCGCGCTCTTTCGGGCGCAATGGGCCGACCGCTGCCCTACGACAATGTAGAAGCGCTTCGGGCGGCTATTGTTTCGGATGCACCGCATTTCGCGCAGCGGGATTGTCTCCCCCGGTCTGTCGGTGCCGATCCTGCCATCTGGGAGAAGATCGGGGTCCCGGGCAAAGTGGAATCCGCCCTGCCTTTGCAGAGTCCGGTCGCGGATTATTATTTGACGAACGCCATCGCGCGGGCGAGTAACACCATGGCGCAATGTTCGCGCATGTTTGTCAGCTCCAGCAAAATGGCAGCAGAGTGAAATCAGTTTTGCAAATTACGCCCGGGCGCTCCCTCAAAGGCGGACAGGTTCGCTGATGCTGCTGACCGGCTGGCTGGAGTCGCTCGGCCTTCCCTATGGCGCTGCGTGGTTGATCTCGCAGGTCGTTCTCATTCTGATTCTCAGCGTTGCATTGCTCGTGATGCTGGCCTTCCTTTTGCTGTTCGACCGCAAGGTGTGGGCGGCCGTGCAAATGCGTCGCGGTCCCAATGTGGTAGGGGCCTTCGGGCTGCTCCAGAGTTTTGCCGATTTCCTGAAATTCGTTTTGAAAGAGGTCGTAATCCCCGCTGGCGCAAACAAGGGCGTCTTTCTTCTTGCGCCCGTGATCGCGTTCACGCTGGCCCTTGCCGCCTGGGCCGTCGTGCCGCTCGCGCCTGGCTGGGTGGTCGCCGATATCAATGTCGGAATTCTCTATCTCTTCGCCGTCTCCTCGCTCGGCGTGTACGGAATCATCATGGGGGGCTGGGCGTCGAATTCGAAATACGCCTTTCTCGGCTCCCTGCGTTCGGCTGCCCAGATGGTGTCCTATGAAGTTTCCATCGGCTTCATCCTGATTACGGTTCTGCTGTTCGCAGGATCGCTGAGGATTTCGGACATCGTGCTGGCGCAGCAACCCGATATCCGGCACTGGTTCATCATTTCGCCGCTGTTTCCAATGTTCATTCTGTTCTTTGTTTCGGCGCTGGCGGAAACCAATCGCCCACCATTCGATCTGCCGGAAGCCGAATCCGAACTGGTGGCGGGTTTTGCCGTGGAATATTCCTCCACGCCCTACCTGCTTTTCATGTGCGGCGAATATCTGAACATTGTGCTGATGTGCGCGATGGCATCCATCCTCTTCTTCGGGGGATGGCTGCCGCCCGTCGATGTCTGGCCCCTGAATGCCGTGCCCGGTGTGATCTGGTTGATCATGAAGATCTGGTTCTTTTTCTTTCTCTTCGCCATGGTCAAGGCGATCGTGCCGCGCTACCGCTACGATCAATTGATGCGGCTTGGCTGGAAGGTGTTTCTGCCGTTTTCGCTGCTTTGGGTCCTCGTGTCGGCCGGGTATTTGTTTGCCATCGGACGGTTTTCATAGAAGGGTAATATGGCCTGGCTTGATCGTTCGGCGCGCTCGATTTTCCTGTGGGACTTCGTTTCGGGGTTTGCCGTGGGGCTGAAGTATTTTTTCGCGCCGAAAAAGACGCTGAATTTTCCCTTCGAACGCGGACCGCTTTCCCCGCGTTTTCGCGGCGAACATGCACTGCGGCGTTACCCATCCGGGGAAGAGCGCTGCATCGCCTGCAAATTGTGCGAAGCCGTGTGCCCGGCACAATGCATCGTCATCGAAGCGGAGCCTCGCGATGACGGCAGCCGGCGCGCAACGCGCTACGACATCGACATGACGAAATGCATCTACTGCGGCCTTTGCCAGGAAGCATGCCCTGTGGATGCGATCGTCGAGGGCCCAAATATGGATTTTTCAACTGAAACGCGTGAGGAACTGTTTTACGACAAGGCCCGATTGCTGGCGAATGGGGACCGGTGGGAAGTCGAAATCGCCAGAAATCTCGAACTGGATGCGCCATACCGTTAGCGAAATCAGCGGCGCTCCGGACGGAATCGAATGAACCATAGCCGGATAAGAACTTGAAATGTTGCAGGGGATTGCATTCTACCTATTTGCCGCGGTGATCATTTTCTCCGCGCTGATGGTGATTGCTGCGCGCAATCCGGTGCATTCGGTTTTGTTTCTCATTCTCGCCTTTCTCAATGCCGCGGCGCTGTTCGTGCTGCTCGGCGCGGAGTTCCTGGCGATGATCCTGGTCGTCGTTTACGTCGGCGCGGTCGCGGTACTGTTCCTGTTTGTTGTCATGATGCTCGATATCGACTTTGCCGAGCTTCGTGCCGGATTTATGCAATATCTGCCCGTGGGCGCCATTGTCGGCCTTGTGATCATCAGCGAACTTGTCGTGGTGTTGGCCGGATGGGCTTTTGCCGGGCCGGCCGTGACGCCGTCGGCCACAACGCCGGGCCTCAGCAATACCGAAGCCCTGGGACGTATTCTCTACACGGATTACATATTTTACTTCCAGACCGCCGGGTTGATCCTTCTCGTTGCGATGGTAGGTGCCATCGTTCTCACGCTGCGCCATCGGCCGGGGGTCAGGCGTCAGTCTATCCGGCGCCAGGTCAGCCGCGTTCCCGCGGACGCGATAGAACTGCTCGAAGTCAAACCGGGGCAGGGGGTATGACGTGGTGGTAGGATTGACCCATTACCTCATTGTCGCCGCCCTGCTTTTCACCATCGGTGTGTTCGGCATTTTCATCAACCGCAAGAATGTCATCGTCATTCTCATGGCGATCGAACTGATCCTGCTGGCCGTCAACATCAATCTGGTCGCGTTTTCGGTCTATCTGGGCAATCTGACCGGACAGGTCTTTGCTCTATTCGTTTTGACGGTAGCTGCGGCCGAAGCTGCAATTGGCCTTGCCATTCTCGTAGTCTATTTCCGCAACCGCGGTTCAATTGCGGTTGATGAAATCAATATGATGAAAGGCTGACCGGGCCGGTGCTGTACGCGGCGATTGTCTTTCTTCCGATCATCGGCTCGATCATCGCCGGTCTGTTCGGCCGCGTGATCGGGGCACGCCCCTCGGAGGCGATCACGACAGCACTGCTGTTCGTCTCGGCTGCACTGTCTTGCTACGTATTTTATGACGTCTGCTGGCTTGGTCATTCCGGCTTTGTCCGGCTGATCCCATGGATCACATCGGGAATGCTGAATGTCGACTGGTCCTTGCGCGTGGACAGTTTGACGGCCGTGATGCTGGTGGTTGTCACGGGTGTTTCGTCACTGGTGCACTTTTATTCCATCGGCTACATGCATGACGATCCCGGCCGTCCGCGCTTTTTTTCCTATTTGTCGCTGTTCACTTTTGCCATGTTGATGCTGGTAACGGCGAACAATTTCCTGCAGTTGTTTTTCGGCTGGGAAGGTGTCGGTCTCGCGTCCTATCTGTTGATCGGGTTTTGGTATCAGCGCCCGTCAGCAAATGCTGCGGCCATCAAGGCCTTTATCGTCAACCGCGTCGGCGATTTTGGATTCGCGCTGGGTGTTTTCGGGGTCTTTTACGTCTTCGGCACGCTCGATTTTGACAGGGTTTTTGCCGCCGCACCGATGTTCGCCGGAAAGTCCTTCGTGTTTGCCGGTTATTCTACCGATATCCTGACGACCTTGTGCATTCTGCTTTTCATCGGGGCGATGGGAAAATCTGCGCAACTGGGTCTGCACACCTGGTTGCCGGATGCGATGGAAGGGCCCACGCCGGTTTCGGCGCTGATTCATGCCGCGACCATGGTTACGGCCGGCGTATTCCTTGTCTGTCGCTGTTCGCCGCTTTTCCAGTTGGCGCCCACCGCACTCGCGTTTGTCACCTTCATCGGCGCGACGACCGCGTTCTTTGCTGCCTCCGTCGGCCTGTTTCAGAACGATATCAAGCGGGTGATCGCCTATTCCACCTGTTCTCAGCTCGGCTACATGTTTGCCGCCGCGGGGGTGTCGGCTTACGGCGCCGCCATGTTCCACCTGTTCACGCATGCTTTTTTCAAGGCGCTGCTGTTCCTGGGCGCCGGCTCGGTTATTCATGCCATGCATCACGAACAGGATATGCGCAAAATGGGCGGTCTGGCCCGCCGGCTGCCGGTCACCTGGGCAATGATGCTGATCGGCAATCTTGCGCTGACCGGTTTCGGAATCCCCTTCCTTGGTATCGGGGCATCCGGCTTCTACTCGAAAGACGGCATCATCAACGCGACGTTCCAGTCGGGCACCAGGATCGGAACCTACGCCTTCGTGCTGACTCTTTCCGCTGCGCTGATGACCTCATTCTATTCCTGGCGGCAGTTTCTCATGACCTTTCATGGGCGTTACCGCGGCGAACAGGACCAACACTTTTCGCATGCCGATGCCGCAGCGCATGAGCATGACGAACCGAATTCGGGCCACGAGCATGGACATGCGATCAGTCTGGATTCCGTACACGAACCGTCATGGCTTCTGCTGGCGCCGCTTTTTGTCCTTGCGGCCGGTGCACTGGTGGCGGGGGGCCTGTTCGATGGCGTTTTCGTGGGTGGAGGGGCAAATACCTTCTGGCACGGCAGCATTGCCGCAATCGCCGGACGACCCGGTATTCCGGGCGAAGTTCCGTGGCAGGTGGAAATCGCGCCCTTCCTGCTGACGATCGCCGGCTTTGCAATTGCCTGGTATTATTATGTCCTGCATCCCGAACTGCCGCCCATGCTAGCCGCCCGCAAGGGGATGCTTTACGTCTTCCTGTACCACAAATGGTATTTTGACGAGCTGTACGACTTTCTCTTCGTTCGCCCGGCAAAGCGGCTCGGCCAAATCCTTTGGCGAGTGGGCGACGGCATGATCATCGATGGATTGGGTCCGGATGGCGTCTCCGCACGCGTGCTGAACGCCACCTGGGCTGCGGTCAGGCTGCAATCCGGATATCGTCTATCATTATGCCTTCGTGATGCTGGCCGGTGTCGCGGTTATCATCACCTGGTTCCTCTTCTCGACGGGCAAGGCGTGATGAATTCCCTGGGCTGGCCGATCCTGTCGATAACGACCTTCCTTCCTGCGTTTGGCGCACTGGTTATCATGTTGCTGCCCGGTGCTGGCCCGGATACCCAGCGCAGAATGCGCATGGTTGCGCTCGCCTTCACGGTTGCTGATTTTGTGCTCTCGTTGCTGCTCTGGATCAATTTCAATACTGCGACATCCGATTTCCAGTTTGTGGAAACCGCCGATTGGCTGGGCGGCGGCATCGGCTACAAAATGGGCGTGGACGGAATTTCCGTTCTCTTCGTGGTCCTGACGGCATTCCTCACGCCGGTCGCCATTATCGCGAGCGAGGCCGTGCACAGCCGGTTGCGCGAATACATTATTGCGTTTCTTCTGCTCGAGACGCTGATGATCGGCGTCTTCTGCGCGCTCGATCTTGTCGTCTTCTACGTCTTTTTCGAAGGCGGCCTCATACCGATGTTTCTCATCATCGGGGTCTGGGGTGGCCCCCGTCGTGTTTATGCGACCTTCAAATTTTTTCTGTACACGTTGCTCGGTTCGGTACTGATGTTGCTGGCCATCATGGCGATCTATTGGCAGACCGGAACCACGGATATTGCGCTGCTCCTTGACGGCAGCCACCGGATTCCGGCCACCATGCAGGGCTGGCTGTGGTTCGCCTTCCTCGCGTCTTTCGCGGTCAAGCTGCCGATGTGGCCCCTGCACACCTGGCTGCCAGACGCGCATGTCGAGGCGCCCACGGCGGGATCGGTAATCCTTGCCGCGATCCTCCTGAAGATGGGCGGCTACGGCTTTCTGCGTTTCTCATTGCCGATGTTTCCGGTCGCCAGCGAAAGATTCGCGCCTCTCATCTTTGCGTTGTCGCTGATTGCCATTGTGTACACTTCGCTCGTGGCGCTCGCCCAGGAGGACATGAAAAAGCTGATCGCCTATTCCTCTGTCGCGCATATGGGCCTCGTGACGCTAGGTACTTTCACCTTCAGCCATGAGGGCATCGACGGCGGCATTTTTCAGATGCTCAGCCATGGGCTTGTCTCCGGAGCCCTGTTCCTCAGCGTGGGCGTGGTTTACGACCGCATGCACACGCGGCTGATCTCTGCTTATGGTGGTTTGGTCAACCGCATGCCGCTCTACGCGGCTTTTTTCATGGTTTTTACTCTGGCCAATGTGGGACTGCCGGGCACCAGTGGTTTTGTCGGGGAGTTCCTGGCTCTTCTGGCGGCGTTCCGGTTCAACACCTGGCTCGCCATCGCGGGCACCACCGGCATTATTCTTTCGGCAGCCTATGCACTCTGGCTTTACCGCCGGATCATTTTTGGCGTGCTCGATAAGACAACTCTCAGGGCGATAGCCGATCTCAGCCCGCGTGAGGTGGCCATCATGGCGCCACTTGCCGCTCTGGTTATATTCTTCGGTTTCTATCCCAAGCCGGTGTTCGACGTGACCCGCGCCTCTGTGGCGCATCTCGTCGAACTGCACCATCAGGGAGTTGCCGCCGCGGAGACCAATTTTCGCGTGGCAGGGGTAGGACCGTGAGCCAATCTGGCTTGCTCGCGCCGGAGTTCATCATGGCCATTGGTGGCATGGCGCTGATGATCGGTGGGGTTTTCGCCGGCGATCGGTGGCAGCGCCTCCTCAACTGGTGCGCCATTGCGATTCTGCTGGCCAGTTTGGGGGTGTTGCTGGCCCTGCAACCGCGTGGCGCCGCATTCGGCGGATCATTCATTGCCGATGCATTTGCAGAATATGTAAAGATTCTGGTGCTTGCCGGCGCCGCGCTCGTCCTCTTCATGGGCCAGAGCTATGTCGAGCGCCAAAATCTGGCTCGCTTCGAATTCTCCCTGCTCGTCGTGTTTTCCTCGCTGGGTATGATGCTGATGGCCTCGGCCGGCGACTTTGTTGCGCTCTATCTCGGCATGGAGCTGCAAAGTCTGGCGCTTTATGTGCTGGCGGCTTTCGATCGTGACAATCTTCGCTCGACCGAATCCGGATTGAAATATTTCATCCTCGGCGCGCTGTCGTCCGGAATGATGCTCTATGGAATTTCTCTGATTTACGGTTTCGGCGGCACCGTGACTTTTTCGAAAGTGGCCATGCTGGTGCACGCCGGTAATATATCCATCGGGCTTATCTTCGGGATGGTGTTCCTGATCTCGGGCCTGGCATTCAAGGTTGCGGCGGTTCCCTTTCACATGTGGACGCCCGATGTCTATGAAGGGGCGCCGACGCCAATCACTGCATTTTTCTCGGCGTCGCCGAAAATTGCCGCGATGGCCCTCTTCGTGCGCGCCATGTTGGCCCCGTTTCCTAGTGCAATCGACCAATGGCGCCAGATCATAATCCTGATTTCCATCTTATCGATGGTTCTCGGCGCGGTGGCGGCGATTGGCCAGACCAATATCAAGCGCCTGATGGCCTATAGCTCGATCGCGAATATGGGTTATGTCCTGATCGGCCTCGCCTCCGGCACGACCCAGGGCGTGCAGGGCGTTCTGCTTTATCTCGCCATTTATCTCGTGACGACGATCGGGACATTCGCCTGCATCCTTGCGATGCGGCGCGGCGGCCACATGGTCGAGAACATCGGCGATCTCGCGGGGCTTGCCCAGACGCATCCCGGTTTTGCCTTTGTTTTTGCGATGCTGATGTTCAGCCTCGCCGGCATTCCGCCTTTGGCCGGATTTTTTGCCAAATTCTATGTCTTTCTTGCCGCGATCAATGCCGGACTCTACCCGCTTGCGGTCATTGGCGTGCTCGCAAGCGTGGTGGGTGCTTACTATTATCTGCGCATCGTCAAAATCATCTATTTCGACGAACCGGCGCCAGGTTTCGATTCCGGAATGGGTTGGAGCATCGCCTCCGTCATCACGGGGTCCGGGATTTTCACCTTGTTCTTCGTCATCGGCGCTGCACCTTTGGTCCAGGGTGCTGCGGTTGCCGCGCAGGCGCTGTTTCCGTGAAAATTCCGGATTGGCCCGACGGCATCGGCCTGCGCCATCATGACATGCTGGACTCAACCAACGAGGAAGCAAAGCGCCTTGCGCGTGCAGGCGAGCGCGGACCGCTTTGGGTCGTCGCAGCGCATCAGACGGCTGGCCGCGGCAGGCATGGACGCGAATGGGTGTCTGCAAGCGGCAATCTTTTCGCCACCCTTCTCCTGGAGGCAGCGCCCCGAAATTCCCCGCAGATCGGCTTTATTGCCGGTATTGCCGCTGCAGACGTAATTGCCCGATATGTGCCGGACGGTTCCGTGAAACTGAAATGGCCCAATGACGTGCTGATTGGCGGCAGAAAAGTGGCGGGTATTCTTGTGGACCGCGTCTCCGACCGCGTCGTGGCGGCCGGTATCGGGATTAACCTTTCGCATTGTCCCATGGGAATGTGCGCTGTTTCGGTGGCCGAAATCGCAGGATCTGCTCCGTCCACGGATGAGGCCCTTGCCGCGCTGGCTGCGCGCATGAATGAATGGCTTTCAGTATGGGACGAGCACGGATTTGATACGGTTCGCACCGCGTGGCTCAATCGTGCCGGAGGAATCGGAAAATCCATTCGTGCTGTAACTCCGCTGGCCAGCGTTGAGGGAATCTTTGAAACTCTCGACACGGACGGCGCGCTTGTGCTGCGCGACGGCAGCGGCGCCTCGCACCGGATCACCGCCGCCGATGTGTTTTACGGAGGCTGAGAGTGCTGCTCGCGATCGATGCCGGCAACACCAATATCGTTTTCGCTGTTTGCGATGGCGATGTGATCCGCAACAAATGGCGGCTCGCCACCAGCACGGTCCGGACCGCTGATGAATATGCCGTCTGGCTTGCCGAACTGTTAAAGCTTCACGGGTTTGGTTTTGCCGATCTCATCGACGCGGTGATCGGGACGGTCGTGCCGGCTGTTCTTTTCGATCTTCGGCATCTCTGCCGTCAATATCTGAAATGCGAACCGCTGATCATCGGCGAGCCCGGTGTGGAGCTTGGCATCGGAATCAAAACCGACCGGCCTGGTGCCGTCGGTGCGGATCGCATCGCCAATGCCGTAGCCGCGCATCATCTGTATCCGGGCGATTGTGTCGTCGTCGATTTCGGCACGGCAACCAATTTTGATGTCATCAACGCGCGCGGTGATTACGAGGGCGGCGTCATTGCGCCGGGCGTCAATCTGTCGGCTGAAGCTTTGCACCGCGCGGCTGCTCTGCTTCCACGTGTCGCCATACACCGCGCCCATGCTGTCATCGGCAAGGACACGGTCCCAGCAATGCAGTCGGGGCTCTATTGGGGTTATATCGGATTGATAGAGGGTCTCGTCGCCCGAATAACGGCGGAACATGGAACTCCAATGAAGGTCGTCGCAACGGGGGACTCGCGCACCTCTTCGAACGCGATATCTCCGTGATCGAACATGTCGATGACGACCTTACCATCAAGGGTCTGATCCTCATCCACGCGCGCAACCTGCATCGATTGAACAGGTCCGCACGAAACCCGGCGTAGTTATTCCGGGTCACGCGTTAATAGAGGCTATGCAGCAGTCCGCGAACGGCAGCGCCGAACTTGTCTTTCTTCCCCTTGGCGGGGCAGGCGAGATCGGCATGAATCTCAATTGCTATGGTTATGGGCCGCAGAATGAACGCGCCTGGATTGTAGTTGATTGCGGCGTTTTGTTTGGACGTGAGACATCCACGCCGGGCGTGGATCTCATCATGCCCGACATACGCTTTCTGGAAAATGTCAGGGCGGATGTACTCGGCATCGTACTAACTCATGGTCATGAGGATCACATCGGCGCGGTTGCGCATCTGTGGCCCAGATTGCGCTGCCCGATTTATGCGACCCCGTTCACCGTAAGACTGCTTGAGCGCAAGCTGGAGGAAGCGGGCCTTGCGGACCGGGTAAAAATTACGCCGGTTCCAATGGGTGGCAGCATCAGGCTGGGACCCTTTTCCATAGAATTCATCGGCATCACCCACTCGATTCCCGAACCCAACTGTCTGGCGATCCGTACCCCGGCGGGCATGGTGGTCCACACCGGCGACTGGAAGCTCGACCCCGATCCGCTGCTCGGCAAAGTGACCGATGACGGCAAACTGCGCCGTCTGGGCGATGAAGGCGTGCTTGCGCTGGTCTGCGATTCCACCAATGCGCTGGTCAATGGTAAATCGGGTTCCGAGGCCGAGGTCAGGCGCGCATTGATGCGGCTGATTGGTTCGCTCAGGGGCAGGGTGGCCGTTACGGCGTTTGCATCCAATGTCGCGCGTCTGGAATCGATCGCTGAAGCGGCGCGCTCCGCCAATCGCGAAGTCGTGCTGGTCGGACGCTCGATGCGTCATATGGTGAGTTGCGCGCGCGAAACCGGCTATCTCAGGAATTTTCCGGCCACGGTTGACGAAGCGGATGCTTCCGAAATTCCCGATGACCACGTGCTCTATCTTTGCACCGGCAGTCAGGGCGAGTCGCGGGCGGCGCTCGCGCGTATTGCGGCCGATGAACATCCCAATATCAGTCTCGGCGAGGGCGATACCGTCATCTTTTCCTCCCGCATCATCCCCGGAAACGACCTGGAGATTTTCGCGCTTCAGAACCGCCTTGCCGCGAAGGGGGTGGCAGTGCTGACGGAACGCGATCACTTTGTTCATGTCTCCGGCCATCCCGCGCGCGATGAACTTGCCGCCATGTATTCATGGGTGAAACCAGGGATTGCCGTGCCGGTACACGGCGAATTGCGGCACCTGACCGAACATGCGCGTTTCGCCCGCGAGTTGCAGGTACCCCGAGCCATTGTGGTGATCAATGGTCAGATGCTTCGCCTCGCGCCTGGCGAACCCGAAATCGTGGACGAAGCACCATCGGGACGCCTCCATCTGGATGGACGCGTTCTCGTCCACGAAGAGGACGGTCACGCGCGTGGCCGGCGTTCTTTGTCGTTTGCAGGTTATGTCGCGATCACGCTTGTGTTGGATCGCAAGCGAAGATTGGCAGCCGATCCCGTTTTCTATATTGAGGGCATTCCTGCCGCTGTTGAGGATGCTATCCGGGTTGCCGTCACCCGTGCGCTCGGGGAAAAAGTGCGGGACGAGCTCGAAGAACATGTGCGGATCGCAGCCCGGCGTGCGGCCAGCAATATATGGGGTAAGAAACCCGTGGTTCGTGTCCAACTGGTGGCAATCTGACGGGAGTTCGCGATGACCTGGGCTCTCGGAACCGCGACATATTTCATCATCTGGTGGACATCGTTGTTTGCCATTCTGCCTTTCGGTGTGCAGAGCCAGCATGAGCTTGACGACGTGGTCCCGGGCAGCGAACCAGGCGCCCCTGCGCGCCCGCGCCTGATGCTAAAGCTCATGGCGAATACAGTAATCGCGGCAATTGTGTGGGCCATCTTCGATTACATTTACATCATCTATATCGCCGCGCACTGAAACAACGGTCAAGCCTTCGCTGACTGCGAACGCGCACGGACGATTTTCGTAAAACCGCTCTCACTTTCGTGCGTTCCCGAATCCGTGCCGGGGCGAAAGGAAGAGCATCCATGCGTAAGCTTTACTGCGCCGCGTTTGTGGCAGGATTGATCGGCAGTTCGGCAGCCCATGCGGAAGATCAGAAGCCGGTATCCGGTGTCTGGACCATCACGAAATCCGGGTGGAGCGCCGCTGATGAAAAAGGATTTGGCGAGTTCATACGCGCGATTGGCCACAGCGGCTGTGACAATACGGTCGAGTGTTTGCGCAATCTGTCTAATCCTTACCGCGGCAGTGACCCGAAAAATCTGAGGTTTCTTGCCGATTGCGCGGACTTTCCGTACATGCTTCGGGCTTATTACGCGTGGAAAAACGGCTTGCCGTTTGGCTATGTCAACGGAATCTCGGGAAAAGGTAGCGATATACGCTTTTACGGCGGTGGAAACCGCCCCGGCAACCGGCGGGACCTCGTGGATCACGGCAGCGGGCTGAGCGCGGTCGACATACTCCACGATATTCATGTGGATGTCTCTTCGGCGACCTACCGCACCAACCCGGGGTTTGAGGGCGATGTTCTTTCGGATTTTTATTCACCGAAAATCCAGCCGGGAGCGATTCGTCCGGGTACAGCCATTTACGATACCAACGGGCATGTCGGTATCGTCTATGATGTCGAGCAGGACGGTCGTATCGATTATATGGACGCCCATCCCGATTTCACGGTCACGCGCAGTGTCTATGGCGCGCAATTCGGTCAGAGCCCGGCGCGGCTCGGTGGTGGACTGAAGGACTGGCGCCCGATGAAACTGGTTGGCGCGCGCGAGGTGGGCGGCAAACTGATCGGCGGCCATATCGCGCTGGCGGAGAACGGCGAAATCCCGGATTTTTCAATGGAACAATATACCGGCAATGTTCCGGGCACCCATGGCGATGGCGACAATGCACGCTTCCAGTACAAGGGCGTCGAGTTGGGCATGTACGAATATGTCCGCGTCGCGATTTCGGGCGGCTCGCCGACCTATAACCCGGTTTACGAGTTGCGCTCCGGAATGCGCTCGATTTGCAACGACATCAAAGACCGTGTGCTTGCGGTCGATCTCGCGGTGAAGGACGGCATCGACAGGAAGCCCGAACCGGTCCATCTGCCGGACAACATCTACACGGCAAACAACCCCGAATGGGAGAGCTACGCCAGTCCTTCCCGCGATGCCCGTCTGAAGGCGTCTTTTGCCCAGCTCTATATCGATCTTGAAAAAATGGTCTTTCTCTACAATCAGCGTGATCCCCGGATCGTCTATGACGGTCTGTTTCTGAAGCAGGATCTGCAGAAGATGTACCAGGAGGAAGCCGCGGCCTGCACGGTGACCTACACAAACAGTCGCGGTGAGCCTGTCACGCTCGGTTTCGATGATGTGGCGCAGCGGTTGTTCCGGCTCGACTTCGACCCGTATCATTGTGTCGAGCGGCGTTGGGGCGCCACCGGCGCAGAAGCCGCGAGTTGCACGGATGATGAGACCAAGAAGCGTTGGTACAAGGCCGAGCAGCGGCTGCGCAATTCGGCCGATCGGGACTATGCGTCGCATATGGGCTTTGACGTGGCGCAGCTTGAAAAAATTTCGAACATATCGGGGGCCGATGCTCCACCCACCACCGATGTCAAAGGCCTGATCGATCATATCGGCGACCGGGTTGCTTTTGTTGGGATGAAGCCGGTAGGCCGCTGACACCGGACTGAAACGCAAACGGCCTCCTGCCCGTTCACGGCAGGAGGCCGGTCCTGTCAAACACCACCCCGCACGATCTACTCTTGACGCTGGACTTATGTCGTGCCCGGGTCCGTCATTATGGGCGGCACAAGTGTTTTCGGCTTTTCCGGAATGACCGGCAATCTGCGAGGCATCCTGCTGATGGTGCTCGCGCGCGTTGTTTTTGCCGGCAGCGACACCTTCACAAAACTTGCGAGCTCCGGCCTTCCGGCTACGGAAGTTGTCGTGATGCGCAATCTGATTTCGCTTCCGATAATCATTCTGCTCGCCTGGCAGCTTGGCGGCCTGCGCCATACGGCTGCCTTTCGGGATCGCGTGGTCATTGGCCGGAGTGTTCTGGAGGGCACAGGAACCATCGCTTTCGTAGCAGCGTTACCTTTCATCCCGCTGGGCCAGAGCGCGGTCATTCTGCTGACCGTCCCGATCATCCTCGTCGCGCTTTCGGCCCTGATCTACAAGGAAGATGTCGGGTGGCGGCGATGGTCTGCGATTTTTATCGGCTTCTTCGGAGTTGCGCTGGTCGCCAATCCCCTCGGCGGCTCGGTCAATCCGTACCTCTTTCTTGCCCAGTTCACCGCCATTACCTGGGCATTTCGGGATTTGATCACTTCCAGGATCGGAATCCGTATCCCTTCGGTTACGGTCGCATTGATCAACACGGTCGTCGTTGGGCTGATCGCCGTACCTGGTGTTTTATGGGAACACTGGCGCGCGTTTGGTGAGGTCGAATTGCTTTATCTGATGGGCGCCGGAATTCTGGTCACCATTGCGAATTACCTCTACATCGCGGCCTTGCGCACCGGCGCGGTTTCCGTCGTGGCGCCCTTCCGCTACACGGCAGCCGTTTGGGCCAGCATCGCCGGTTACATCGTTTGGCGCGACGTTCCGGACCTGTTTAGCGTGTCCGGGACACTGCTGATCATCGGCTCTGGCCTTTATACGTTTTATCGTGAACTCGACATTGCCCGGGCGCACCGGGCAGCACACGCTTTAGCCGGTGCCCGCAGCGTCAGCGGTCAATAGGCCCGTGCAATCAGAATTTCCTGAACGGCGGGCTCACCCGTGAAGATGCACTTCCCCAACGACGCTCCGCTTTGACCCAGTGGAGCGTTGCGGATCGTGAGCTTCAGTTTTTTCAGCCTTTCGTCCACTTCGTCGAGGGCTGCACCGGAGGGCCGCGACCATGGCACCCGGAGCCAGCCGCGGAATTCCGCTGTGTCTTCGTCGTCTCCTCCGCCCGAGAAATATGCCTCGAGTTCGGCGAAACTCCTGATGTCGCTGTGGATGTTGCTCTCGAGCCGGGTCCGGGCTTCGGAAAACAGGCGGACCTGTATTTCGGCCAGCATGCCCGCCGCCTCGGCGATAAACCGTTCGCGCGGCAGAAACGCCGATTTGACCCTGTCACCATCGCGCAATGCATCGCGGCGCATAAACGTCACCTGTCCGTTTGCAACGTCCCGCGGGCCGATCTCGATGATGATCGGGGCGCCGCGGCGAACCCAGTTCCAGCGCTTGTCCGCGGATCGGATATCCCTCGTGTCGAGCTGGACCCTGATGCGATCTTCGAGCGCGGTCTCGCGCGTCAACGCATGTGCCAGCGATTCGCAATAGCCGAGCACGTCGGCGTCTTCCGGCTTGTTCCGGAGCATTGGGACAATCACGATCTGACGGGGCGCGACCGCCGGCGGGATCCGCAATCCGTCATCGTCGCCATGCACCATGATCACACCGCCAATCAGGCGTGTTGACACGCCCCAACTCGTGGTATGGCAAGGGGTGAGTTCGCCCGCTTCGTTCTGGAACCGGATGTTCTGCGCTTCGGCAAAGTGGGTGCCCAAATAATGTGACGTGCCGGCCTGCAGGGCTTTGCCGTCCTGCATCATGGCTTCGATCGAATAGGTGTTTACCGCGCCGGGAAAGCGTTCATTGGCGGGTTTTTCACCCGCGATCACCGGCATTGCCAGAACCGATTCGGCGAATTCGCGGTAAAGCTCGAGAATCTTCAGGGATTCAGCCATGGCTTCAGATGCATCCGCATGCGCGGTATGACCTTCCTGCCAGAGGAATTCGGAGGTGCGCAAAAACAGCCTCGTGCGCATTTCCCAGCGCACGACATTGGCCCATTGGTTGATCAGCAGCGGCAGATCCCGGTAACTCTTGATCCAGCGCGAAAAGGCGTCGCCGATAATGGTTTCCGAGGTTGGCCGCACAACCAGCGGCTCCTCCAGCTTCGCATCGGGGTCGGGCACGAGGTTGCCGCCCGACATCTTCAGGCGATGATGCGTGACGACCGCCATCTCCTTGGCGAAGCCTTCAACATGCTGTGCCTCTTTGGCAATGAAGGAGAGCGGGATGAACAGCGGGAAATAGCAGTTGTCATGACCGGTTTCCTTGATCCGGCCATCGAGTTGCCGTTGAATTTGCTCCCAAATGCCGTATCCCCAGGGCTTGATGATCATGCAGCCACGAATCGGCGAGTTTTCGGCCAGCTCCGCCTCACGCACAACCGTCTGATACCACTCCGCGAAATTGGATTTCCCGTTCGTCTCGCGCGGTGCGGTTAAAGCTCTTTGCATCCAGGGCTCCAATTCGCCAAATTGCCGTTATGCATAAGGTTACGTACCACTAAACCAGGCAACCCATCACAAGAAGAGCCAGCATGGCCAATACTTCCCACCCCTTTTCCGGTTTTGAATGGATGGTCGCCGGACGCTATTTGCGCGCCAGGCGACAGGAAAGCTTCATTTCGGTGATTTCCGGTTTTTCTCTGGTGGGCATCGCGCTGGGCGTCGCGACTCTGATCATCGTAATGAGTGTGATGAATGGGTTCCGCGCGGAACTCCTGGGCAGAATACTCGGCCTCAATGGCCATATGATCGTACAAAGTGTCACCGGAATTATCCCTGGCTATGACGCGATTGTCGCGCGCATGCGACAGATTCCGGGTGTGACCAACGCCACGCCTTTTATCGAGGGTCAGGTGCTGGTGGATTCGCAGGGTCAGTCGCTGGGAGCGCTCGTTCGCGGTCTTGAACCCGATGATCTGAAGCGGCTCACGGCCGTTTCCTCGACCATATCGTCCCAGGTTCTCGCCGGTTTTGGCAACGATGATTCGGTGATTCTGGGTTCACGGCTTGCCGAACGGCTCGGTATTGCGCCGGGAATGACCGTGACACTGGTGTCTCCGAATGGCGATATCACTCCTTTTGGCTCGACGCCGCGTATCAAGACCTATCGCGTTGCGGGCACCTTCAAGATCGGAATGTCCGAATACGATCAGACCTATATTTTCATGCCTTTGATGGAGGCGCAGCTTTTCTTCGGGCTGGGTAACGCGGTGCAGGGAATCGAAGTCATGGTAACAAAGCCGGACGAGATTGCGGCCTGGCGCAATCCGGTCCAGCGCGCCGCCGGCCCTTCGGCTCGCGTCGTCGATTGGCAGCAGATGAATTCAAGCCTGTTCGGCGCGCTTGGCGTCGAACGAAATGTCATGTTCCTGATCCTTACCCTGATCATACTGGTCGCCGCCCTGAACATCATTTCCGGTCTCATCATGCTGGTGAAGGACAAAGGCGGGGACATCGCGATCTTGCGCACCATGGGCGCCAGCAAGGGTGCTGTGATGCGCGTGTTCTTCATCGCGGGTGCCTTCATCGGCACCACCGGCACGGTTCTCGGCGTGCTGATCGGTGTCGTTTTCTGCGCAAATATCGAGACAATCCGGCAATTTCTGTCGCGGATTACCGGCACCACATTATTCGATCCGACCATCTATTTCCTCAGTCAGATGCCGGCAAAAATCGACCCATATGATGTGATTGCGGTGATCGCCATGGCGCTGTCCCTGTCGTTCCTCGCCACGCTGTATCCGTCATGGCGCGCGGCGCGGCTCGATCCGGTGGAAGCGCTCCGATATGAATGAACACGAGCCGTTGCGGCTTGATCGCGTAGCGCGTGTCTACAGGCAGGCAGGCCGCGATCTGATCGTGTTTCGGGACATTTCTTTCGCGCTGGCCGAGGGTGAGATTGTCGCCCTTGTCGGACAGTCGGGCGCCGGGAAATCGTCTTTGCTGCATATTGCCGGCCTTCTTGAGACGCCGAGCGCAGGAGAGGTTTTCATCGACGGTGAAGCGGTCTCGCGCCTGCCCGAACGCCGCCGCACGGAACTGCGCCGCAAAGCGCTCGGCTTCGTTTATCAGGCCCATCACCTCCTGCCGGAATTCACCGCCGAAGAGAATGTGAGCATGCCGCGGCGCATTTCGGGCCAATCGCGAAAGACAGCGGCTGAGGAGGCGAGGCGGTTGCTTTCTCTCGTCGGCCTTTCCGAAAGGATGACCCACCGGCCGGCCCAACTCTCTGGAGGCGAGCAACAGCGTGTCGCCATTGCGCGCGCCCTGGCCAATTCGCCACGTGTTCTGCTTGCCGACGAACCGACCGGCAATCTTGATCCCCGGACCGCAGACGGCGTGTTCGATATGCTGATCGAACTCGTGCGCGGCGAGGGCCTCGCGGCGCTTATTGCAACCCACAATTACGAGTTGAGCCGAAAAATGGACCGAACCCTGATGCTCGACAAAGGTTCGCTCGTGGAGCACCGGCGGGGTTGAAACGCCGGTTGCCCGCTTTGCCCGGCGCCAGGCTGTGGATGTCGCGAAACAGCTCTTCGCGCGCGGCGAATTGACCGGCGATAATCGGGTCGAATCGTGCATAGTCGACCAATGTCGCTGGAAACCGTGTCGCATAAGAAACACTCAGCTTTTGTGCATCTGCGCGTCCGCAGCATTTATTCGCTGCTGGAGGGCGCAATCCGGCCGAAGGAACTGGCGGAAACGGCGCGAAAACTGCGCATGCCGGCCGCGGCAGTGACCGACACCAATAACCTTTTTGGGGCATATGAGATTTCCGGGGCGCTGGCTCAGCAGGGAATTCAGCCGATCACCGGCGTTACACTTTCGGTGGCCTTTCCCGACGATCTGTCCACTCCCGTGCGCCACGCGCAGGGCGAAGAATCCTATTCCTCGGTCGCACTGCTGGTGAAGGATGCAAATGGGTATGTTCAGCTCTCAAAACTGATTTCAAGCGCCTATACCGGGGTTGCGCCGGAGGAGGCGCCTCATGCCACTCTCGAGCAGTTGGTTCGCCACTCACAGGGTTTGATATTGCTCACCGGTGGCCCGGCCGGACCCGTGAACCGGCTGCTGGCGGCCGGCCAACCGGAGGCCGCCGAACGGGTTCTTGATCGCCTGGCAGAGGCATTCGGCGATCGGCTTTATGTCGAATTGCAGCGGCATGGCCTGCCGAACGAATCGGCGGTCGAGGACAGACTGGTTGCGCTCGCTTACCGGAAAGATCTGCCCCTGGTCGCAACCAATGACGCGCATTTCGCGACTGAAGACATGTATGAGGCAAGCGATGCACTGCTCTGTATCGCCGACGGAACATTCCTCGATATCGAGGATCGCCGTCGCCTGACGCGGGAGCACCGTTTCAAGGCGCCGGAAGAAATGGCTGCCCTGTTTTCGGACTTGCCCGAAGCGATCGCGAACACAATTGAGATCGCGCGTCGCTGCGCCTTCCGTCCCCGCAAACATGCGCCGATTCTGCCGCAGTTTGTTCCCGAGTCGGGATTGTCGCCGGAACAGGAGCTGCGGTCGCAGGCGGAAGCCGGGCTCCGCAAACGGCTCAGCGAACATGGCATGTTTGCGGACGAAAAAAACTATGCGGAACGCCTGCAATACGAGTTGGATATCATCACCAGAATGGGTTTTCCGGGATATTTCCTCATCGTCTCGGATTTCATGAAATGGACGCGCGCCAATGCAATTCCGGTCGGCGTGCGTGGCTCCGGGGCCACGTCTCTCGTCGCCTGGGCACTGGAAATCACCAATCTCGACCCGATCCGTTTCGGTTTGGTTTTCGAACGCTTTCTCAATCCGGAGCGGATATCGATGCCGGATTTCGACATCGATTTCTGCCAGGAGAGGCGCGATGAAGTCATCCGGTATGTCCAGTCAAAATACGGTGCCGATCGCGTTGGACATATCATCGCTCTGGGATCGCTTCAGCCACGGGCAGCCGTTCGCGACGTCGGCCGCGTCATGCAGTTGCCTTTCGGATTGGTGGACAGGCTGGCAAAACTTATCCCCAATCCGCCCGGCAAAGCCGTTGCGCTGAAGGATGCCATCGCGGTCGAGCCGCGACTGAAGCAGGCCGCGGATGAGGATGAAAGAGTGCGGCAGCTTTTCGCTGTCGTGGAGAAGATCGAGGGCTTTTACCGGCACGCATCCACCCATCCTGCGGGTGTTGTGATCGGCGACCGTCCGCTTGACGAGATCGTTCCGCTTTATCGCGATCCCCGTTCCGAAATGCCTGTCACGCAGTTCGATTTCAAGGACGCTGAAAAAGCGGGATTGGTGAAATTCGATTTCCTCGGTCTCAAGACTCTTACGGTGATCGCGAAAGCGGAAGCGCTGTTGAAATCGCGCGGTATCGACATCGACACGCAACGGATCGATTTCGCCGATCGAACGACTTTCGAGATGCTCGCGCGCGGTGAGAGCGTCGGCGTGTTTCAGTTGGAAAGTCAGGGGATGCGCGACCTGATCAAGCGGCTGAAACCGGACCACATCAATGATCTGGTTGCCCTTGTGGCGCTCTACCGCCCCGGGCCGATGGATTCGATTCCCAAATACATCGCCTGCAAACACGGCCGCGAGAGACCCGAATATCTGCATCCCGGTCTCGAGCCGATCCTCCGCGATACGTTCGGAGTCATGACCTACCAGGAAGACGTGATGCGGATCGCGCGCGAGCTCGCCGGCTTCTCGATGGGCGAGGCCGATCTGCTGCGTCATGCAATGGGAAAAAAGATTGCGGCCAAGATGGCGGTCATGCGCGAGAAATTCGTCGCCGGCGCGGTTACGAACGGGATCAACAGCGACATTGCGGCGCAGATCTTCGATCAGGCGGCGAAATTTGCCGGCTACGGATTCAACAAAGGCCATGCTGCGGCCTATGCCCAGGTCGCCTACCAGACAGCCTATTTGAAAGCCAATTACCCGGTCGAATTCCTTGCCGCATCGATGACCCTCGATATCGGCAATTCCGACCGGCTGAATGTGTTCAGGCAGGAAGCGAGGCGGTTGGGCATCACCGTTCGCCCACCCGATATCAATCGGTCCCAGGTCCATTTCTCCTGCGAGCCGGCCGGAACAGGGCAGCGCGGGGCGATCAATTACGCTCTCGCGGCCATAAAGAATGTTGGCCCCCAGGCGATGGAGCATGTCGTCGCGGTAAGGGAACAGGATGGGCCTTTCCGTTCGATTGCCGATTTCTCGGCGCAGATCGACCCCCGGCTCGTCAACAAAAGGGCATTCGAGAGTCTCGTGAAGGCGGGCACTTTCGATCCGATTCATGCAAACCGGCACCAGTTGCTGGAATCCGCTGATCTGATTCTCAGCGATGCAGCACGCAGGACCCGCGAGCGTACTGAAGGGCAATCGAGCTTATTTGGAATGGGTACGTACGGATCGGGTCCATTTGGCGGAGCCGATCCGACACGCGACGGTCCGGTTCTCCAACCTGTAGAGGACTGGCCGCCGCACGAAAAACTCGCCGAGGAATTCTCGGCGATCGGATATTACCTGTCCGGTCATCCGCTCGACGGTTACGCCACCGCGTTAAAGCGGCTGGGAGTGGTGTCTTATGCCGATTTGGTGGCGGATGCGCGGCGCTCGGCCGTCAAAACGACAGTTGCCGGAACTGTCATTCGCCGCCAGGAACGCAGAGGCAAGAGCGGCGATCCTTTTGCCTTTATCGCGCTCTCAGATCCGACGGGAATGTTCGAAGTCATGGTTTTTTCCGAGGCACTCGCGAGTTCGCGTCAGCATCTGGAGGTCGGCCGTCCCGTTTTGCTTCGCGTTATCGGCGACTGGATTGAAGACGAACTGAAATTGCGCGCGATTTCCATCGACGATCTGGACGCGGCGGCGGCGGAGGCGGGCGAAGGTTTGAAGATCAAGTTGATCGATCCCGCGCCCCTTCCGCTGATCGCGCGCGAATTGAAGTCGCCGGGCAAGGGCCTCATTACGCTGGTAGTGCCGGGTGATTCGCGCCAGGAAATCGAGATCGCTTTGCCGAGACGCGTTCAGGTCAACCCCCAACTCAAGACGATGATCGCTGCACTGTCCGGCGTCGCTGAAGTGGAATCCGTGTGAATGCGCAGGCGTGGCTGGTTCTGGGCCGCCACCTGCGCCGATATTTTTCTTCTGGCCTTCGGAATCTATATGGCGGTTGCCGCGGCTGAAATCGCCGCCCGAACCTCGGGAGCGCCCTTGCCGGTCGCCATTACTCTTGTTTTCGCCGCCCTGCCGGTTTTTTGTCTCGCGGCCCCTTTCGCAGCATGGCGTGCCCAAAGGCGCCGGGGAAGACCGGGGCAGGTCATCGCCCTTTTTGCTGCACCCTGGGTCTATGCTCTGTTCCTGATGGTTTTTCTGTTCAATTCATGAAGTGGTGGTGGCTCGGAAAAAGCAGATATGTCAACAGACAGTTTCGCGGGAAACAGTTGATTGTGCGGCGGCCCGGACAAAGATAGCCCTTGAAGGCGACATCGATCCATCAGGGAAGTGCCTTGTGGAGAAGTTTGGACTGGGAACATTGGGGACTGCCTGTCTCAGCGCTGGGTTCAGGCCTCGAAAACCCGCTTGTAACTTTCCTTGTAACGGTTGGAAATCGTGAAAACCCCGGGAAATCCCTGGATTGTAACTTTGTAACGGTTGCGCTGGACAATTCTCAAAGCGGCATGTTGCGAAGGCTCATCGGTCAAAAAAAATCGTCGGCCAGACTTCGTGACCAGAGTATGCAGTCCTCCGGCTCGGCCGAACTTGCGCGGCTGGCCGGAAATACCTATAAGCCGCGCATCCCACAGCGCGGGTTCGGGCGGCTGTTCCTCACGGTCTACTCGCCCTTCCGGTGTTCGCTAACCGCAAATCACTCCCGCGCCAGGCTGTAACCGGAAAACAGGAGTTACCATGGCATTGCCTGAACTGAGTTTGCGCCAGCTTTTGGAATCTGGCGCGCATTTCGGCCACCGCACCCAGCGCTGGAATCCGAAAATGGCCCCCTTCATCTTCGGGGTCAGAAATGACATCCACATCATCGACTTGACCCAAACAGTGCCGCTGTTTCATCAGGCGCTGGTCGCCATGCGCGATGTTGTCGCCGGCGGTGGCAGGGTTTTGTTTGTCGGGACGAAGAGGCAGGCGTCTGAGCCGGTTGCGGCGGCCGCCAAGCGGTGCGCACAGTACTATGTCAACCACCGCTGGCTGGGTGGTACGCTCACCAATTGGCAAACCATCTCCCATTCCATCAAGCGGCTCCGCAATCTCGAGGAGACTCTGGATTCGGCTCACAGTTCCGGCCTGACCAAAAAGGAGCTGCTTCAGCTGATGCGCGAGCGCGACAAGCTCGAACGCTCGCTTGGCGGCATCAAGGACATGGGCGGACTTCCCAGCATGCTTTTCGTAATCGATACCAACAAGGAATCGATCGCGGTTGCCGAGGCCCGCAAACTGGAAATCCCGGTTGCGGCAATTCTGGACTCCAACTCCGAGCCGGAAGGCATCGCCTATCCCGTCCCGGGTAACGACGACGCCTCACGGGCGATTGCGCTCTACTGCGATCTCGCAGCCCGGGCCGTCATTGACGGTTTGTCTGAAGGTCAAACCGCAGCAGGCGTCGACCTGGGAGCGTCTGAAGAAATGCCCGAAACTGTTGGCGCCGGGCCGGCGCACGCTGAAGTCGAGGCGAGTCCGCTCGGCTGATACGCCACCACCAGAACCGGGGGGCAAAAGGAAAACTCATGGCTAATGTAACAGCCGGCATGGTCAAGGAATTGCGCGAAAAGACCGGCGCCGGGATGATGGACTGCAAGACAGCGCTGACCGAGACCGATGGTCATTTTGAACACGCGGTTGATTGGCTACGTAAAAAGGGCCTCGCAAAGGCCGCAAAGAAGTCCGGCCGCACTGCCGCCGAAGGCCTGATCGGCATTGCAACGAAAGCGGATTGCGGCGCAATCGTCGAAGTCAATTCGGAAACAGATTTCGTCGCACGCGGAGAGGAATTCCAGAAATATGTCCGCGTGGCCGCGCAACAGGCGCTGGAGGAGGAGGGGGAACTCGAGCGGCTGCTTTTGTCGCCTTTTGAGGACGGGACGACCATGGCGGAAGCCCTGACGGCGCTTGTTGCCAGAATTGGCGAAAACATGTCTGTCCGGCGTAGCGCCGGTCTGGCCGTTTCGCCCGGCGTGGTCGCTTCCTACATGCATAATGCCGTGGCCCCGGATCTCGGCAAGATTGGCGTTCTCGTCGCGCTGGAATCCGGCGGAGATGCGGAAGCACTGCTGCGTCTTGGCAAACAGCTCGCGATGCATGTCGCAGCGGCCAATCCCCTGGCTCTCACCCCGGACGAAGTCCCTGCCGATACTGTCGCGCGCGAACGCGCAATTTATGAAGATCAGGCCAGGCAGACCGGAAAGCCGGAGGGCGTCATCGGGAAGATGGTCGAAGGGCGGATGCGCAAGTTCTACGAAGAAAACGTGCTTCTGTCGCAGGTTTTCGTGGTGGATGGCGAAACGCCGGTGGCAAAGGTGGTCGAGATCGCAGCAAAGGATGTCGGCGCGCCTGTACGTATTACCGGGTTTGTTCGCTTCGCAGTGGGCGAGGGCATAGACAAGCCGACGACCGATTTTGCCGCCGAAGTGAGGGCGACGGCCGGGACGCCTTAACTCCATCGCCGGATAGCAGAATACGACCGATGGTAATCGTCCCCAAATACAACAGAGTCCTGGTCAAGATTTCCGGCGAAGCTCTCATGGGGGCGCGGTCCTACGGAATCGATACCGCGAGCGTTGACGCCATCGCAGCCGATTTGAAGGAAGCCGTCGATGCGGGGGCACAGGTTTGCCTGGTTGTTGGCGGCGGAAACATCTTCCGCGGCTTGTCTGGCGCGGCGGCCGGGATCGAGCGTGCGACGGCGGACTATATCGGCATGCTCGCAACCGTGATGAACGCGTTGGCGCTTCAGGCCGCCCTGGAGCGTATCGAGCTTCCGACGCGGGTTCAGTCGGCCATACCCATGATGTCGATTTGTGAGCCCTATATCCGCAGGCGCGCAATGCGTCACATGGAAAAAGGACGATTGGTGATCTTTGCCGCTGGAACCGGCAATCCGTTTTTCACCACAGATACGGCCGCGGCGCTTCGTGCCGTCGAGATGGGGTGCGATGCGATGTTCAAGGCCACTCAGGTGGACGGTGTCTATAGCGCCGATCCGAAACTCGACCGCGATGCCGAACGCTATGATTTTCTCTCCTATCATGACGTTCTTTCGCGCGACCTCAGGGTCATGGACGCGTCTGCAGTGTCCCTGTCACGAGAAAACCGCATTCCGATTATTGTTTTCTCGATCCATACCCGAGGCAACCTGACGGCGATATTAAAAGGAGGCGGCCGCTGCACCGTGATCGGCGAGCGGGGTTAGAGTAAATTTGATCCGAATCTGATGGAGAGTTTAATGGCTCAGTTACTGCCATTCGACAAAGAAGACGTGAAGCGGCGCATGAAGGGCGCGGTGGCAACTCTGCGGCACGAATTTGCGGGTTTGCGGACCGGGCGGGCCAACCCCGCCATTCTCGAACCCGTCACAGTCGAAGCCTATGGCAGCACCATGGCGGTCAATCAGCTCGGGACGATCAGCGCGCCGGAGCCGCGGCTGCTTACCGTGCAGGTTTACGACAAGAGTCTGGCGAAAGCGGTGGACAAGGCCATCCGTGACGCGGGTCTTGGCCTCAATCCTCAATTGGACGGGCAGTTGGTCCGTATCCCGATCCCGGAACTGAACGAGGAAAGACGCCGGGAACTGGCGAAACTGGCCGCCAAATATGCCGAACATGCGCGGGTTGCGGTGCGCAATGTCCGGCGTGACGGGATGGACCACCTGAAACGGCTTGAGAAAGATCATGCCATCAGTGAGGACCAGCACCGCAAATTATCGGATGAATTGCAGAAATTGACCGACGAATCGGTGCATGAAATCGATGCCGCGCTCACTGCAAAAGAACAGGAAATCATGCATGTCTGAGCGGTCGTGACCGGCTCGGACTGCAGCGAAGGGACAATTCTTTGACCAAGCCAGTGCCCGATCCAGATCCCGGTTTGCCGCGCCAGCCCCAGTCTTTACCCCGTCATGTGGCTATTATCATGGATGGGAATGGGCGCTGGGCCCGGAACCGGCTGCTGCCCAGAGAGGCCGGCCATGTCAAGGGCATCTCGGCGGTTCGCAAGGTGGTACGTGCGGCGCGCGCTCTGGAACTCCAGTATCTGACGCTTTACACATTTTCGACCGAGAATTGGCGCCGTCCCGATTCGGAAGTTCGGCATCTCATGGGATTGTTTCGCCGCTACTGCCGCGCCGACATCGAGAAGTTGCACGCCCATAATGTACGGGTTCGTTTTATCGGAGCGCGAAGCGGGCTTGCCCCCGATATTGCCGAATTGATTGAGAGTGCCGAAAACCTCACCGCAAACAACACCGCTCTGAATCTGGCATTTGCCTTCAATTATGGGTCTCGCGAGGAGCTGGCAGATGCGGCGCGATCGCTGGCTTGTGCAGCCGCGAATGGCGAACTCGACCCGAAGAACATTACACCTGACCTTCTGGGCCGCAGCATGCAAAGCGCGGGAATTCCTGATTGCGATCTCGTAATCCGCAGCGGTGGGGAAAGGCGTCTTTCAAATTTTCTGCTTTGGCAGGCCGCATATGCGGAGCTGGTTTTCACCGATAAGCTGTGGCCTGATTTTGGAGCCTCAGATCTGGAATCGGCACTGGCCGAATTTGCGCGGCGTGAGAGGCGGTTTGGCGGAGTTCCCTCTGAGCGTTCGCGCAAGGGCGGGATTGAGGAAGCAAGGTTGGGTTCCGTGCCGGCCTTCCTGGAACGGACCGGAAGCAAGCGCTAATGGGTTGGCAACCATCGATGTCTGTTCCGATCGAGCTGCCGGCGCGCGCTGTCTCGGGAGTCGTGTTGGCTGCCGTGGCGATCTATGTCGCTATACTTGGCGGCGTCGTGTTTGCCTGCTTTACCACGATCGGAGCGATTGCCGCTTTGCGGGAATGGCACCGTCTGGTGAATGACGGGAATGTACCGGCCGAGACGATCGCATCGGCACTAACGGTTGCGGCCGCGGTATTCACTGCGCTGTACGTTGACCGGTTCGCGGTGGCGCTGCTGGTCCTTGCATTGGGAGCGGCCGCAGTGCTGCTGTGGTCGGCAAGTCGCAGACCGGCGCCGTTCTGGCACGGCGCCGGACCCGTTTATATCGGCTTGGCCGCAATTGCTTTGGTCATCCTGCGCGCCGCGCCGTCAGGCGAATATCTTTTGCTGGGAATATTTCTGGCGGTCTGGACCGCGGACACAGGTGCTCTGATCGGCGGACGTCTGATCGGCGGACCCAGGCTGGCGCCCAGATTGTCCCCGAACAAGACCTGGGCAGGTCTTGTTGTCGGCACCGTTGCGGCCGGAATCGCTGAAGCCGTCTATACCGGATTGCTGAATGGCAGCGCCGCGGGGGGGTTCGCTTTTGGAATTTCGATCGCATTGATCGGGCACGCCGGGGACCTGTTCGAATCCTGTGTTAAGCGCCGGTTTCGCGCCAAGGACAGCGGCGGCCTGATTCCAGGGCATGGGGGAGTCCTGGACCGGATTGACAGTCTGCTTTTCGTAGCGCCAGCTTGTGTGTTCCTGGTCGCCTTTCCGGGATGGAATCCTCTGTAGGGCCCAGCATCATGAGAAACGGCTTTTTCGCTGAAAACTTTGAAATTCATTTGCTGCCGGTGCTGGGCAGGCGGATCACTGTGCTGGGCAGCACAGGTTCGATCGGGACCGCGACGCTGGACGTGATTCGTTTTGCACGTACGCATTACGGTTCGAACGCTTTTCCCCTGCAAGCATTAACAGCTCAGAAGAGCGTTGACCTTCTGGCCGCGCAGGCCCGCGAACTGCGCCCCGCTCTCGCGGTGATTGGCGACGTGTCGTTGAAGGAATCTCTGGCCGATGCGCTGCTGGGTACGGGCATCGAAGTCCTTGCGGGGCCGGAGGCGCTGATTGAGGCCGCTTCCCGGCCCAGTGAAATGGTCGTCAGTGCGATTGTCGGGGCCGCAGGCCTGGCCCCAACGCTCGAAGCGGCGAAGCGCGGTGCGATCGTCGCCCTCGCAAACAAGGAATGTGTAGTCGCGGCCGGCGAGGTCTTCCGCCGGGCTGCCGCGGATTCGAGGGGTGTTCTCATCCCCGTCGATTCCGAACACAGCGCAGCCTTTCAACTATTGGATTTTGCGCAAAATCAGGCCATCGAAAAGATCACACTTACGGCTTCAGGCGGGCCGTTTCGCAGCTGGTCGGCCGAGCGAATGGCCGCTGTTACGCCCGAACAGGCAATCCGGCACCCAAACTGGTCGATGGGCGCGAAAATCTCGGTGGATAGCGCCACGCTGATGAATAAGGGGCTGGAGCTGATCGAGGCCCATGTCCTATTCGGGGTGGCGCCGGAAAAACTCGATATAATCGTACACGCGCAGTCGGTTGTTCATTGCCTCGTATCTTATTCGGATGGTTCGGTCCTGGCGCATCTGTCGGCGCCTGACATGAAGACGCCTATCGCGCATGCCCTGGGTTGGCCCCATCGGATAGTCTCACCTGCGCGGGGGTTGAATCTTGCGGATTTGGGGCAAATGACTTTCGAATGCCCGGATTACCGGCGCTTTCCCTGTTTGCGCCTCGCTCGCGATTGCCTGCAGGCCGGCGGCAATACGCCCACGATCCTGAATGCGGCAAACGAGGTCGCCGTGGAGAATTTTCTTAATCGAAAGGTCGGGTTCCTTGGAATTGCCCAAATTGTGGAGCAAACGCTTAATGCGTTCGAATGCATGACAAATGGGCAGGCGCCCGCGACTCTGAGTGAAGTGCTGGAACTGGATGCGGCCGTGCGGGTAAAAGCGCGCGAGTTTACGGTGCAGGCGGCCGGTCAGGCTGCGTAGGGAAATGGAGCTGCGATGCCGGGTATAATTGGACATTTTCTTTCCTGGCTTGGCGTTGGCCTTCCGGCGTTTCTCTTCGTCATCACGCTCGTGGTTTTCATTCATGAGCTTGGCCACTTCCTTGTGGCGCGGCTCTGCGGGGTAAAGGTTGAAGCATTCTCGATTGGCTTCGGCCATGAGATTTTCGGTTTCACCGATCGCAAGGGCACGCGCTGGAAGGTTTCCTGGCTTCCCCTAGGGGGCTATGTAAAATTTCTGGGGGATGCCGACGTTTCGAGCCGGCCGGACCGTGAGACGATCCGGGAATATGAAGCCCGGCGAATTTCGGGCAGCGGGGAACTCCGAGCTTCTCCATCTGAAACCCGTCTGGCAGCGAGCACTTGTCGCAGCGGCCGGCCCATTCGCGAACTTCATCCTTGCGATTTTCATCTTTGCAGCCGTGTTGCTCGCCTCCGGCAAACCCGCGGCACCACCCGTCGTGGACGGCATCAACCCGGGTTCTGCGGCAGAAATGGCAGGCATCCGACCAGGTGATGAGATTTCTGAAAGTCGGAAATGTCGCCATTGGTGATTTTCTCGAACTGCAACGCGTCATCGGTGCGAATTCCGGTCATGACCTGCAGCTGACGATTATTCGCGATCACCGACAGATTGTAATCTCCGCTACGCCTGCTGCGGCCGAGGTCGTCGATTCTGCAGGTGTCAAACACGCGATCGGAAGATTGGGGATTCGGGATGCGACCGTTGGGGTCGGAATCCCCGCTGCGTTAAAAGGTGGCGTTGACCAAACCTGGTTCGTTATTGCACAGACGGGCACCTATATTGCCCGAATCGTGACAGGGCGGGAAAGTCCCGATCAGTTGCACGGGATACTTGGTATTGGAGAAGTGTCGGGCGAGGCCGCGCGGATTGGCTTTCTGGCATTGTTGAGTTTGGCAGGACTGATGTCGGTGAGCATTGGGCTTGTAAATCTTTTGCCCATTCCGGTGCTCGACGGTGGACACCTGCTGTATTATGCATGTGAGGCGGTTCTTGGCAGACCATTGGGGGAGCGTGCGCAGGAAGTTGGTTTCAGACTTGGTTTGGCATTCGTGCTTTGTCTGATGCTGCTTGCGACCTTTAATGACCTGGTCCGCCTAAATCTCTTTTAAGGGAAATAACGTCGCGCGCTGGAGCGCCGACGTATATGAAGGCGAGTGATGACCTCAAGAGGCCACCTTATCGCCCGATGCGCACGGCTGTCAGCCTGTGCTTTGGTGCTGAATTCGGCCGTGGGCCCCGCATTGGCGCAGGCCCCTGTGCTGGCACAATCCGCAGCTCCGCCGCCGCAACCCGAATCCCCACAACCGGCGGCAGCGCCCGCGAACGGGCAGCCTGCGCCTCCTCCGGCGCTTCCGATGCAGGGCCCGGCTCCGCCGGGACCGCAAATGACTCTGGATCAGGTCGCGCCGGTCGTCACGCCGATGCCTGCGCCAGCGGGCCAGGGAATTGTCCAACGCATCGTTGTCGAGGGAACGCAGCGCATCGAACCGGACAGTGTCCTTTCCTATCTCCTGCTGCGCCAGGGGCAGGCCTATGATCCGGCTGTTGCCGACCGCTCCCTGAAGGTCCTCTTCGATACCGGGCTGTTCTCCGATGTCCGTATGGATTGGGACGGCATGACACTGACCGTCCGTGTGGTCGAGAATCCAATTCTCAATCAGGTTGTGTACGAAGGAAACTCGAGCTTGTCGGACACGGACCTGAACAAGGAAGTGCAGGTCCGGCCAAGGATGGTATTCACCCGCGCCCGAGTCCAGGCCGATGTGCAGCGTATCATCGAGCTGTACCGGCGATCCGGGCGCTTCGCCGCTACGGTCGAACCCAAGATCATTCAACGGCCTCAAAACCGCGTCGATCTGGTTTTCGAGATCAACGAGGGACCCACGACGGGCGTTGCCGCAATCAATTTCATCGGCAACCGCGTGTTTCCCGATTCCGATTTGCGCGATCAGATAGCCACCGCGACAAGCGCATGGTGGAAATTCCTCAGCACGAACGACAATTACGATCCCGACCGTTTGACATTCGATCGTGAACAGCTGCGCCGTTTCTATCTCGCCCGGGGCTACGCGGACTTCCGGGTCATATCCGCAGTGGCCGAACTCGCGCCGGACCGCCGCAACTTCTACATCACATTCACAGTCGACGAGGGCGATCTGTACCATTTCGGAAATGTGCAGATTCAATCGCAGATACGCGATCTCAATCCAACGACGCTTCAGAGTCTGCTGCTCACGAAACAGAACGATGTCTACAACGCAGACCTGATCGACAAATCGATTGAAGCGCTGACTTTTGCGGCGGGCACGCAGGGCTTTGTCTTTATCGACATACGCCCGAGAGTGCAGCGCAACGCAGAAACAAGAACCGTTGACCTGTTCTACGAGATCGATCAGGCGCCGCGCGTCTATATCGAGCGCATCAATATTGTGGGAAATACCCGCACACGGGACGAGGTCATCCGTCGCGAATTCCGTCTCGCCGAGGGCGATGCATTCAACCGCGTACTTGCTGACCGATCCCGGACGCGAATTCGCGCTCTGGGATTTTTCAAGGACGTCACCATCAAGGAAGATCCGGGCTCGGCGCCGGATCGCACCGTGCTGACCGTCAACGTAACCGAACAGCCGACCGGCGAACTTTCGCTCGGAGCTGGTTATTCGTCTTTCCAGGGGTTGCTGCTGAATTTCAGCTATACGGAACAGAACCTGTTTGGCCGTGGACAATTCGTGCGGGCCAATGTCTCCGTCGGGACCTATCAGAAGGATTACGATTTCAGGTTCACGGAACCATACTTTTTGGGCCGTCCGCTTTCTGCCGGATTTATTGCCTACGACGTGATAACGGACTTTTCGCAATATCTCGGATACAATTCGAGCGTTACTGCAGCTGGTTTTTCTTTCGGATTTCCGGTGTCCGAATTCGGCCGTCTTTCACCGCATTATAATTTCGCCTTTACGCAGATCACTCCGGTGAACACCACCGCGACCGCTGTCCTGCTCGCGCAGGGCACCTATTCTGCTTCTTCGATAGGATATACTTATACATATAACACGCTCGACGATCCGATTAAGCCGACAACAGGGGTGAGCCTGTATGTTACCCAGGACGTGGCGGGTCTCGGTGGTGGTCTGGATTACCTGCGAAGCACGGCAGGGTTCCAATATTATCACCCATTCTTCTTCAATCTGGTCGGCGAGTTTGCGGTGAATGTGGGGTATATCAGCGCCTACGGTGGGACGAACATTCCGATCAACGAACGCTTTTTCAAGGGTGGTCCGTCCTTTCGGGGTTTCCAGATTGCGGGGGTTGGACCGCGAGAGACGGTGGCAAACGTAGCCGTGGGTGGGCAATTGTTTGCAATTGGCACATACCAGGTGCGCCTACCGGACATTCTGCCGCCTGACTATGGGATCAATTTGTCGGCCTTTAGCGATTTTGGTACCGTCGGCCTGATCCATGGTGAGGATACGAGTTGCACTGTTGCCACCTGCATCCGCGACAATTTGGCCATGCGCGTGACGGTCGGAATTGCGGTGAATTGGAAGTCGCCTTTCGGACCAATCGAAATCGATCTCGGACTCCCATTATTGAAGCAGAGTTATGATAAACCGCAGGCAATCTGGTTGAATGCAGGCACGCAATTCTGATGGAAGAGGAATTACACCGATGAGTGGGACTCAGTTGCAACGCGTCGCGATTCTGCTCGCGCTGGGTGCAATCGCGATCGGATCGGTTACCGCGTTTGAAGCCTGGGGAGCGGCGTCTTCAACCGCCCAACCGAGGGCAGTGATTGCCAATCCCACGGCGACTGCTGCTCCGGCGCCCTTTATAGCTGCAGCGCCAGCCGCGGCTCCGGCGGTTCAGAATGGTGTGCCGGCACCCAAAATCATTGTCATCGATCGTAATTTCATCCTGCAACGCTCGTCAGCCGGGCAGGACATGGTCAACCAAACCCAAACTCTGTCCAAGGCGGCGGAGACCGAATTCAAAGCTCAGGAAGGGCAGCTCCAGACCGAAGCCACACAGTTGCAACAGCAACTCGCGATATTGGCGCCTGAGGTTCGGGATCAGAAGGAAAAGGAGTTCACGAACAAGCAGCAGGCGTTGCAGGGCAAGGTCGCGCAGCGTCAGGCCGAAATCCAGGCAGGATTCAACAAAGCGGCGCACCAACTCGAAGTCGCGCTCGAGCCGATCCTCAAGAGCATCATGATTGAGCGCGGCGCCAATATGGTGATGGACCGTTCCGCAATAATTCTTTCTTCCGTGGATGTGGATGTCACGCCGGTCGCGGTGCAAAGACTTGATAAGGCTCTCCCTCACGTGAAGGTTGAACTCACTCCAGTGCCGGCTGGCGCAGCGCCGGCAGGCGGACCCGCACTGGCCGCAGCCCCGAGACCACAGACTGCCTCCCCGATTGTTCCGGCAGCCCAGGTAAAAAAGTAAGCCGCGCTCGGAGCCCGAGCGATGGCGGATCCGCGGTTTTACGATAATCGCGGCCCGTTTCGTGTCGGCGAATTGTGCGCTCTTGCGCAACTCGAAAGCGACGACGCGGATGCTTCCGCCGCCGTCCACGACGTTGCCAGCCTCGACACGGCGGGACCTTTTCACCTCACTTTCTGTGATAAGCCCCCGGCAACGAGCGGAATTGTGAGCAACGCCGGATGGTGCATTGTTGGACGCAGGCCCGCTGGATTTTCGTCAGGCTCGCCACGTTATCTGTTGTCCAAAGCCGTTACGCGTTCCTTCGCGGAAGTCGCGCGGCAGTTTTATCCGGAACACGAATTCGGCTGGTCGGCACAGGTGGGGCAGGTCCATGAATCCGCGAAAATTGGCTCCGGGGTAAAGATCTGTCCGGGGGTCATCATTGGACCAAATGCGGAAATCGGTGACGGTGTTTGTCTCGGGCCCGGCTGCGTAATCGGCCGGGGTGTCGCAATTGGCCGCTCCACGGAAATTGGTGCGCATACCGTGATCGATTTTGCATATGTCGGGGATGAGGTGATCATTCAGCCGGGCGTTGTGATCGGCGCATCGGGATTTGGCTTTGCGTCGGGGCCGGAAGGGCGTCTGAAAATTCCGCAGCTTGGCCGTGTCATCGTCCAGGATCGTGTGGAGATTGGCGCAAATTCGACCATCGATCGCGGCGCGCTGGGTGACACGATTATCGGTGAGGGCAGCAAAATTGATAATCTAGTTCAGATTGGGCACAACACTCGGGTGGGCCGTCATTGCGTTATCGCGGGCCAGGCCGGGATTTCTGGCAGCGTAGTCGTTGGCGACTTTGTAGCCATTGGCGGAAGGGCAGCCATCGCCGATCACGTAAGAGTAGGAGACCGGGTGCGGCTTGCGGGTTTCACGGGAGTTGCTCATGACCTCGAATCGGGTCGGGATTATGGTGGCATTCCCGCGCGACCGATTCGGGAATGGCACAGACAAACGGCCTATCTGTCGAAAATGACGCGCAAAACGAAAAAAGACGACGCTGATGGCTGACGGTGACGCCCAATTCGCTCTCGATGTGGTGCAGCTCAAACGACTGCTGCCCCATCGCGCTCCGTTCCTCTTCGTGGAGCGAATGTCCGAAATTGTCCCTGGAGAGTTGGCTACCGGATGGAAGGCCGTCGGTTTTAATGAGCCCCATTTTCTGGGTCACTTTCCGGACTTCGCGGTCATGCCGGGCGTAC
Source organism: uncultured Alphaproteobacteria bacterium (assembly GCA_963747255.1). Taxonomy (GTDB): domain Bacteria; phylum Pseudomonadota; class Alphaproteobacteria; order Micropepsales; family Micropepsaceae; genus CAIYRG01. The sequence goes on along the minus strand of CAVVEG010000017.1, from coordinate 764,417 downwards.
TGATCATCGAAGCTCTTGCACAGACCGCGGGCGCACTGGTTGTGCACACGCTCGGGCTTCAGGACAAAAATCCGATGGTCTATTTCATGACCATTGACAAAGCACGATTCCGGCGACCGGTGCTTCCCGGTTCAATGCTGCGTATGCCGGTAAAGGTCATACGCCATCGCGGCTCCGTCTGGCGGTTTGAGGGCAAAGCGTTTGTCGACGAAGAACTCTGCGCCGAGGCCGAATACAGCGCGATGCTGACCGAGCATTCGACCCCTCCAGGGTCTCCAGCCTCGACTGACGTGTGACGGAATGGCGAATATACATCCCTCTGCGATCGTCGAAGACGGCGCGGAATTGGCCGCAGATGTTGAGATCGGACCTTATTGCTTTATCGGCGGAAGCGTCACGATTGCTCCGGGCGTTCAGATTTATTCCCATGTCGTGATCTCAGGAGTAACGCGAATTGGACAGGACACGATCGTCTATTCTCATGCGGTGATCGGGGGGGCTCCGCAATTTCGGGGCGATACCGGGAAGAACGCGCGTGTGGTTATCGGCTCCGGCAACGTCATCCGGGAACACGTCACGATCAATGGCGGCTCACAAAAAGGCGGAGGCAATACCAGCATAGGAAACGGCGGATATTTCATGGCGTACAGCCATATCGCACATGACTGTCATGTGGGAGATGGGGTGACCTTTGCAAACGGCGTTGCATTGGGTGGCCATGTCACAGTCGAGCACGGGGTAAATGTTGGTGGTCTCTCGGCAATTCAGCAGTTCGGTCATATCGGCCGTTATGCGTTTGTGGGAGGGGTTACCGGTGTCCCGGACGATGTCATTCCGTATGGAATCGTCTGGGGTGAACGGGCAAGGCTGCAGGGGCTGAATCTTGTTGGCCTGAAGCGGAAGGGACTTTCACGCGAACGCATTCACAGCCTTCGTGCCGCATTTCGCGAGATTTTCTTTGGCTCCGGTACTTTGTTAACGCGCGCGCAACGGGCCGGCGAGCGGTGGCCGGACGTGCCGGAAGTTCTCGAGATTGTCCATTTCATTCAGGCAAAAAGAAAGCGGCCGATCTGCGTGCCGCCAAGGACTGATGAAATGGATTCCGGGCCGGCTTTGACCTGAATGGCGGTGCCTCGGCCCCTCGGTGTCATTGCCGGCGCCGGCGAGCTCCCCTGGGCCATTGCCCGGGCAATTCGCGATGACGGCCGGCCGGTGTTTGTGGTCGCACTGCAGGGGATCGCCGATCCCTCGTCCGTGGTGGAGTTTCCGCATGCATGGGCATCGGTGGGTGAGGTCGCCAAAGTGATCATGCTGCTTAAGGACGCCGGTTGTTCGGAAGTGACGCTTGCCGGGAAAGTAACAAGGCCGGATTTCTCCAAACTCAAGCTGGATCATCTTGGTGCTCAGTGCATCGAACGAATACTGGCGGCGGCGCTGGATGGCGACGATGCACTGCTTCGCGCGGTGATTGGCATCCTGGAAAACGAGGGTTTGTGCGTGCTCGGATCCGACGATGTTACACGCACCCTCCTGGCGCCAAAGGGGGCGCTGGGCCGCTTTGAGCCCAAGCCAGAAGATCTGCGTGACATCCGTCATGGATTGCGGGTCGTGGAGGCATTGGGTGCGCTCGATGTCGGTCAGGCGGCAGTCGTTTGCGGCGGTCTTGTGCTGGCCGTCGAAGCCGCGGAAGGCACGGATGCCATGCTGGCCCGGGTGGCTGGATTGCCTTCTGCTCTGCGCGGTACCGAATCCGTCCGGCGCGGTGTTCTGGTGAAAGCCGTTAAGCCTTTACAGGAACGCCGCGTCGATCTGCCCGTCATTGGCGCCGCAACGATCGAGTTGGCCGCGGCCGCCATGCTCGCCGGAATCGCGGTGCAGTCGGGCACGGTGCTGGTGCTCAATCGGCAGCATGTCGCCCTTGCAGCCGATCGTTATGGAATGTTCGTGTACGGAGCTGAACTCGGCTTGCCGGTCGGGTGAGCGTCGGGTGACGCGCGAGACCAACATTATGATTGTCGTGGGGGAGCCCTCGGGCGATGCGTTGGGGGCCCAACTGATCGCTGCGCTGAACGGCCTTGACCGCCGCATATCCATCACCGGGGTTGGCGGAAAGGCGATGATGGCAGAGGGGATGAATCCTCTGTTCACAATCGACGCAACTTCGGTAATGGGTTTGAGGGAGGTCGTTCCACGCATACCTGCCATCCTGAAACGTGTTCGGGAAGTGAGCGATTTTGCCGTGGAAAAAAAACCGGATGCATTGGTGATCATCGACAGTCCGGATTTTACCCATCGCATCGCTCAGCGCGTCAAGCGCCACGATCCTTCAATCCCGATCGTCAACTACGCCCCGCCGCAAGTCTGGGCATCGCGCTCCTATCGCGCGAAGAAAATGGCGCGCTATATCGATGCGGTCATCAATTTTTTCCCTTTTGAATTGGAATTCTTTCAGCGCTTCGGCATTCCAGCCTACTGCGCGGGATATCCGGTCATTGAACGCGCCAGTCTTATGCAGGGTGGCGCTGATTTCAGGGAAACGCGCGGAATTGCACAAACTGCACCTGTTCTTGCGGTGCTGCCGGGCAGCCGCAGAAACGAGATCCGCTTTATCTTGCCGCCATTCCGCCGGACTGTCGAAATTCTCGCCCGTGAGATACCTGGTCTCATCACTGTCATGCCAACTGTTGGGCACGTCGCTGGTCTGGTCCGTGCGGCTGCGCAAAGCTGGCCTACACCCGTGCATGTTGTCGAAGACAATCCGGACCGGTTTGCAGCTTTTGACGCGGCGGATGCAGCCCTGGCCGCTTCGGGGACGGTAACCACCGAATTGGCTCTGGCACGCACTCCGATGGTGGTCGGGTATCGGCTCGGTTGGCTGACCTATGCGCTCGCGCGACCTTTCGTTCATGTGCCCCACATCGTGCTGATCAACCTCGTATTGCAGAGGCAGGCTGTTCCGGAATTGATCCAAAGCGCGTGCACCGCCGAGGCGCTGGCGGCCGCCATCCGGCCATTAATCCACAACAGCGAAGCGCGCGCGCGGCAACTGCGCGATCTCGAGATTGCGGTGCGGGCATTTGGCCTGGGAGAAGAATCTCCAAGTGTGCGCGCCGCACGAACGGTGCTTGCGATCGCAAAAAAGTGATTTTCTGACGCCGCACCGATCGCCTCAAGTCCCGAGTAGGACGTCGCGTGCCTCATTGATCTTGGCGGCAAGATAATCCGATCCGCCATGATCCGGATGGTTTTGCACCATCAGGCGCCGGTGGGCGGCGCGAATTTCCGCTTCGCATGCACTGGAGGGCAAACCGAGAATCCTGAATGCCTCTTCGCGTGATATTGTGCCGGATTGGCCTTTGGGATCTTGCGTTCCGGCAGCGTTGCGCCAGTCCGGACCGAAAGTGCGATCCAGATAGGCTTCGATCACGCGCACGCTTTCCTGGTCCTGTCCGGCGGCTTCGTGATATAGGGCCAGAAGCTCCCCGCGATTTAGTTGATCCAGCGGCTTTTGCGCCAGCTCTCCTTTCAGCACCATGCCCCGCATCTCACCAGTGTCGTGATCAAGTTCCATTTCGACCCATTCGGTCCGGATCGAACTCGATGCGCCTGACATGGAAGCTGCTCGACTGTGTCCACCGGAAAAATGCGGCCATCCGGCGGGCCAAACATGTCCACCCGTCGCTAATCCCCATGCCATGCTCCCAAGAAATAGGGCAGGCGCCACTCGGCCGGTCAGCGCCAGCAGAACCGTTATCAGACCAAGCCCTGCAGCACCGAAATATCTGAGTATACGGAACAGGACTTTGGGATCAGCGTAGGCCAATCCGCGCACGACCAGAAGAATGAGCAGGAGCGCCAGAACGCCGACCGCGACGGGAGCCATCTATTTTCGGTCGATCTGTTGCGACAGGCGCAGCACTTCGCCCCCCATTCGCGCGCCGTACTCTTTCAGAGCAGGCGCGCCGCCGGCCGCATACACGGCGGCGGCCGTCAGCAGCTCGCGAAGCCGCCGGGCCGAGGTGGGATCGAAGTGGGCATACACGCCATTGGTAAGACGGGCGATCTCCTGAAAGGTCGTTGCCGCAGATGGATCCACGCCTTCGTGAAACATGAATGCCCGAACGCCAAGCATGGCCAGTTTGGCGGCTTCGGCCACCACGGCGTCAGCACTCTCTTCGAAGCAATCTCCAATAAATACCAGTGCGGTGACTCTCGTCCTCCGGGCCTCTGAGTTCGTATGTTGCAGGACACGGCAAAGCTGCGTACCACCACTGAGGCAGTTGACCGACTGCATTTGTCTGGCGAGAGCCGTTGCCGATGCGGTCCATCGGGTTGCCTGGAATTCACCGAGGCCGCGGAAATAAACGAGTTGGACGGCGAGGCCGCCTACACTCTCCGCAGCCGAGAACATTTCAGTCTGGATATTGGCTGCGCGGTCCCATGTCGCCTGCCGGCTCATGGTCGCGTCAATTGCAAAAATCAGCCGGCCCTTCGCCTGGCTCAGTGCCGGCAATTTCGCTGCTTTCGCCAGAAACGCATCCACCTCGCGAGAGGATGACCGCTGAATTGGCAGATTGTTTTTCGCCATCGCACACTCCAGGCGCTCAACTCTACAATTTTGTTTCCTGGCCGCCAAAGGCCCTGGCGATTGCACCTACTGTTGTGATGCGTTGAACTGGACCGACCCGAACCAGCTCTTCGGCTCAGCCGGCGATCACATCAGCAGTGGAGTTGCGGCAACAATCCTCTGACGGAGCAGGGCTGGCCGTTCGCTTTGGAAAGTCCCTCAGATCAGTCGACCGAAAGCTCTTTGCGCAAAAAAGCAATGCTTCGCTGGAGTGCGTCCTGGGCGTTCGTCTTGGAAAGATCGGCGCCGAACCCATGCACTTCACCCGGGTAAATCACAAGATCAGCCGGCGCTCCCAGCTTTTTCGCGAGTGCCGCCAATTGCTGCCCATTTTCGACCGGGATCACCTGATCGGCATCGCCGTGAAGAATCAGAAGCGGCGGGAAGCGCTTCGCAGGCGTTCCCAGAGGCCAGGGATCCGTCCCATAATAGATCACCGCGGCGTTGATCTTCGGATTGAGCGTGGAGGCGCCGGTCGCCAGAATCCCGCCGTTCGAAAATCCGATGAGTTCAGTCCTTCCATTGGAGTCGCTTTGCTTTTCAAGATATTCCGCAATCTCCCCAACCATTTTCGCCCAGGCCGGATAGCGTTGCTCGAAGACATCGACACCATAGGACATGTTCTTTGCGTCCGTGTCGCTATAGTAATAGACGAGATAGGCGTCCATTCCCTGTTTCGCCAAAGCCGAAGCATAGCGATTGTAGTCGGCGATTTGCCGGTCGAAGCCACCTGCGCCATGAAGAAGAAGGACGGAAGGCCGGGGATTGACGCCCGGCGCTTTGAACTGGACCACAGTGACCTGCCGTTCGATTGACGGCAGTGTCATTTTTTTTCCCTGGATTTCAGCGGCATTTGCCGAAAGTGAGACGACGCAAGCGAACAGCGCGATTGTGGCGAAAAATCGCTGAACCGATTGCAGCATGGGCTCAATCTCCTTTCAGGTTCTTGTCCAGGAAGGATATGGTTCTCGCAAAGGCGTCGTCCGCCGCTGGCGTGCCAAGATTTTGTCCGAAACCATGATTTACAACGGGATAGGAGCGAAACTCTACGGGCCCGCCGAGCGCCTTAACCGTTTCAAAAAGCTTGATCCCACGCTCGATGGGTTCTCTGGTGTCCGCTTCGCCATGGAAAATCAGCAGTGGTGGAAACCTTTTCGCCATGAACCCCGGAACGCGCGATACACCACCATAATAGATCACGGCCGCGTCGATACCGGGATCCAGTGGCGTGGCGTGGGCCGAAAGATTACCGCCGTTCGAAAAGCCAACCAGCGCGACTTTTCCGTTTGAAGACGGCAGCTTTTTAACATCCGCTGTCAGGTCGCTCACCAGTTTTGCCCAGGCAGGAAAGCGATGAATACTGACCATTGCAGCATCCGATTTTCGGTCGGAGATATCCTGATCGCTGTAATAGTAAACCATGTAAGCATCGAACCCGTGCCCGGCGATTTCTCTGGCATAACGCCTGAAATCTTCGATTTGTCCCTCGGCACCTCCCCAACCCTGTCCGCCATGCAGCATCAAAATGGTGGGACGCCTGGCCGTTCCGGCGGCGGGATAGAATTCTACTTTCACGGGGCGCTCGGTTGCAGACAGCGCCATTTCCTGAGGCGCAGCGGCGAAGCACAAACCAGGAAAAACGAATGCTGATGCAAGGATCAATGGAAGGAGAAATATGCGAAACCGGTTCATCGGGATGTTCCGCTGTGGCTCATGGAAGGCGAAGCCGTCACATCCGGGGTCCTATCGACCGGGGCGTGCCTGTGCCGGCCCAATCCTAGCGAAATAATCGCCGCAGTAAATGCCCTGGCAACCGCCACGGAGAGTAGCCTGCGTCAGACGGGTAGCCGGGATTCACGGCGCGAAACGCGGTGCAACTCCCAATCCTGGACGGTTCTGCGGCGCATTTGCCTCCGCTTTAGCCGCGCTTTTCCCGCGGAATGAAATCTCGCCGGTGGGCTCCCGTATAGATCTGACGCGGACGCCCGATCTTCTGCTGCGGGTCTTCGATCATTTCCTGCCACTGCGCGACCCAACCGACTGTTCGGGCAAGCGCGAACAGCGCAGTGAACATATCGGTCGGGAATCCGAGGGCGCTTAAGGTAATTCCGGAATAGAAATCAATGTTCGGATAGAGCTTCTTTTCAATGAAGTATTCGTCTCGCAGCGCGATCCGCTCGAGCTCCAGAGCGGTCTTCAGCAGCGGATCATCGTGCTTTCCGAGTTCATCCAGCACGGCATAGCACTGATCGCGCATAACCCGGGCGCGGGGATCGTAATTCTTGTAGACGCGATGACCAAAGCCCATCAGGCGGAACGGATCGTTCTTGTCTTTTGCCCGCTTCACATATTCCGGCACTCGATCGATACTCCCGATCTCCTGCAGCATTTTGAGCGCGGCCTCATTGGCGCCACCATGGGCTGGTCCCCATAGACAGGCGATGCCCGCGGCGATGCACGCGAAGGGATTGGCGCCGGAAGATCCAGCCAGCCGGACGGTGGAGGTCGAAGCGTTCTGCTCGTGATCAGCATGCAGGATGAAGATGGTATCCAGCGCCTTCGCCAGCACAGGATTGCAGCGGTACTCCTCGCACGGGACACCGAAACACATCCGCATGAAGTTCTCGGTATAGCCGAGATGATTCAGCGGATAAACAAAAGGCTGTCCGATGGAGTACTTGAATGCCATGGACGCTATTGTGGGCATTTTGGCGATCAGGCGATGGCTGGCGATCTCCCGCTGCCGCTTGTCCGAAATATCGGTTGAATTGTGATAAAACGCCGAAAGCGCGCCAACCACTCCGACCATCACCGCCATCGGGTGTGCATCACGGCGAAATCCGCGAAACAGGAAGCTGATCTGTTCATGCACCATCGTGTGATACGTAATGGTGTGCTCGAAATCCTTCAGTTGGGTGGATGTCGGAAGTTCGCCATAAAGCAGCAGGTAACAAACTTCTATGAACGTCGATTCTCTCGCCAGTTGATCGATCGGATAGCCCCGGTACAACAGAATGCCGGCATCGCCGTCTATGAACGTGATGTCGCTTTCGCACGACGCCGTCGAAGTGAAACCTGGATCATAGGTGAATACATCCGCTTCGCCGTAAAGCTTGCGGATGTCGATCGCATCGGGCCCCTCGGTGGGTTTGTACACGGGAAGGTCGATGCGCTTGTTGCCGTAGGTGAGCGTTGCCGTTCCGTTTGGCCGGGCACCGCTCGCTCTGGTGTTCATCATTTGGCTCCATGCCTCGGCAACAGTATGGCAGGCATCGGCAAATTGCCGGGCCGGCGACAGTTGCACCTGCTGTGGACCTTATTCGCCTTGCGCGCAAATGCGTGTCAAGGCTTCTTCTCGTCCCAAAACGACAAGAATATCAAACACCGGAGGAGATGCCGTACGTCCGGTTATTGCGGCGCGCAAAGGCTGCGCGACATCGCCCAGACCAATGCCTTCCTTTTCAGCAAATTCGCGCGCTGCTGCTTCCAACGCGGGCAAATCCCAATTGGTGTGTTCCAGAACTCGCGCCAATGCGCCGAGTCGCGTGCGGCTTTCGGGCTTTAGAATCGCCGATGCTGCGGCCTCGAGCGCCGGCGGTCCGGAAATGAACAGGTATTCAGATTTGTCCAGAAGTTCGGCCAGTGTTTTCGCCCGCGTCTTCAAATGTGGCATCATCGCGGTCAGCCGCGCGCGGGCAGCGCTATCGAATTTGCGATCCGGACTGCGTCGTTGCGCGAATGCGATTACCTCATCGGCGAGTGCTCCATCGGACATCTCCCGCATATAATGCGCATTCAGGCTGTCGAGCTTTTTCAGGTCGAAGCGGGCCGCAGAACGCCCCAGACCGTCGAAATCGAACCACGCGATTGCCTTTGCCGTCGGTATGATTTCGTCATCGCCGTGGCTCCAGCACAGCCGAAGCAGGTAATTGCGCATTGCCTCCGGCAGATAGCCCATATCGCGATATGCTTCTACCGACAGCGCCCCATGGCGTTTGGATAACTTCGCCCCATCCTGACCATGGATCAGGGGCACATGGGCATAGACAGGTTCTGCCCAACCCATTGCCCGTATGATTTGCAACTGCCGTGCTGCGTTGTTCAGGTGATCGGCGCCCCGTAGGACATGCGTGACACCCATGTCGTGATCATCCACCACGACGGCCAGCATGTAAGTCGGTGTTCCGTCGCTGCGAAGCAACACCATGTCGTCCAGCTGATCATTTGCCCATCGAACGGTGCCCTGGACCTTATCGTCAATGACGGTTTCTCCGGTTTGCGGGGCCTTTATCCGGATTACAAAGGACATACCGCTCTTTTCCGGTCCGGGTTGCCGATCGCGCCACCGGCCGTCATATCGGATCGACTGTCCCTTCGCCTTTTGCTCTGACCGCATTTGCTCCAGTTCTTGCGGTGTTGCATAACAGCGATAGGCATGCCCCCGCGCGAGCAACTCGTGGACTATCTCGCGATGGCGATCAGCACGGGCAAACTGAAACAGGGGTTCGCCATCCCAGGTGAGACCGAGCCAGGTCAACCCATTAAAGATCGCGCCCACGGCTTCGGGCGTGGATCGCTCCCGGTCCGTGTCTTCAATTCGCAGCAAAAACGTTCCACCAGTGTGCCGGGCATAAAGCCAGTTGAACAGGGCTGTGCGTGCTCCCCCGATATGCAGGTAGCCAGTAGGCGAAGGTGCAAAACGCAGGACGGGTTTGGAATTTTCAGTCATTATCGTTCATGGGTGAACTTGCTTCGACGGATGGAGCACGCGCGCGTCCTGCGCTTATAGGGTATTTCGGTTGAATGGCAGACCGGATTTCATACGGCGCCGCGACGGGGAGTGGCGGCTATTTCGGCCCAAACTACCGCCCAGCATGGTTCAGTTGGAACTTTGCGTCCGCACGAATGCAGTGCATTAGCCGGCGCCTTGCCCAGGAGGAAGATCGCTGGTTTGCGTGGGCAGTGGTTGCGTTCGGGTCCGGGATAGCAGTGTATTTCGGCCTCGATACCGAGCCGCCTGTTGGTGCCATTGCCGGTGCACTGGTTATTGCCATCGCCTGTATCGCGGCACGGAGGTTCGTTTCGGCCATCCCGGCCAGTTTTATCCTGCTCCTCGCAGCCTGCGCGGCATTCGGTATTGCGGATGCTCAGCTCCGTACACGCATTGTCGCTGCTCCGATCATTTTGCGGGATACGGGGCCGGTTCGCGTCACCGGCAGGGTCGAGGATGTTGAAATGCGCGCGGCCGATCGGGCCCGTATCGTACTCGCCGTCTCCGATCTTGAAGGCCGGAAGGATCTTCCGGATTATGTCAGGTTGGCGGTTTCCGGGAAACGAGCGATTTCCACGATTGCGCCAGGAGCGGTGATCTCAGCACTCGCGATGCTGCGCCCTCCGCCCGAGCCGGCTTTGCCACATGGATATGACTTCGCGCGATGGGCGTGGTTCCAGGGAATCGGAGGGGTAGGGTTCGTATACGGAACGCCCAGAGTCCTCAAGGCACCCATATCGGGCGTCATGGAACAGGTGAACAGCCGATTGGATGAATTGCGGCTTTCGATGACCGGCCGCATCGAGCGAGCGATTCCGGGCCCCGATGGCAGTATAGCGGCAGCCCTGATCACGGGAGAACGCGGCGAAATCGATCCGGAGGACAATCAGGCATATCGTGATTCCGGGCTCGCTCATGTGCTTTCGATTTCGGGCGTTCACCTCGCGCTCGCAGGACTGGGTGTGTTCTGGGTTTTGCGCGCGCTGCTCGCATTATGGCAGCAAGTAGCACTCACCCAACCAATCAAGAAATGGGCAGCTATCGGCGCATTCCTGGGATCGACGTTCTACCTTGCGATCAGCGGCGGCGGATCCCCGGCCGACCGATCATATCTGATGCTCTCCATGATGCTTCTGGGGGTGATGCTGGATCGCCCGGCGCTGTCGATGCGCTCGGTGGCTATGGCTGCACTTGTGATATTGATATTTCAGCCAGAAGACATTGTAGACCCAAGTTTTCAAATGTCTTTCGGTGCTGTAATCGGACTGATTGCTTTGGCGGAATGGCAATCCGCACGGCCTTCCAATGTGCCGCCTCCCGCAAACGCCATCGGCCGCATTTGGTTGAGATTGAGGCGGTATGTGATGGGAGCGCTGTCCGTAAGTCTGGTTGCGACGCTTGCGACGATGCCGATGGCTATATACCACTTTGACCGTGCAGCGGCTTATTCACTGCTTGCGAATTTGCTCGCGGAACCGGTCGTTGCATTCGTCGTCATGCCCGCCGCGGCAATTGCCGTTATTCTGATGCCGATAGGCGCCGAGGTTTTTCCGCTCCACATCATGGGGTGGGGCGTTCATGCCATGAGCGCAATAGCCTATTGGGTGGCGGGATTGCCTGGCGCAACCGCGATGGTTCGTGCGTGGCCCGTCAGCGCCCTCGTGATCATGATCCTCGGGGGACTCTGGATCGCCTTGTGGCGGCAACAATGGCGTTGGTACGGGCTCGTACCGATCTGTGCGGCTCTTCTGATGATTGTCGGTAGCTCGCCGCCTGATTTGCTCATTGCGCGAGATCTCCAATCTGCGGCGATTCGCGGCCCCGACGGGAAGCTCATCCTTATCGGTTTGAAGCCGGATGGCTACACGGCAAGTCAATGGCTGATTCGGGATGGTGACCGCAGGGATCTGGCGCAGACGCGCTCGGCTGCTCGCTGCGATCAATCCTCCTGTGTGGCTTCGGGAAAGGAGGGCAGGGTGGTTGCGATTCCGTCCACTGTTTCGGCCTTAGCCGAGGACTGCTCCCGAGCCCGGATTGTGATCAGCGTGTTTCCCCTGCATGGCAATTGTCGTGGTCCGGAACTCCTGGTGGACCGATCCGATATTGCCCGCACCGGTGCGCTCGCCGTCACGTTCCGCGCAGGACATCAGATAGTGGAGACCGTTGCCGATGATCGTGGCAGACGCCCCTGGTCTAGTAGCGACGGATCAGGCCGACCAGGGTACCCTGAATATTAATGCGATCCGCACCGTATAGCCTGGTCTCATATGCGGGGTTCGCAGCTTCCAGAGCAATCGAGTCACCACGACGGCGGAGACGTTTCAGCGTTGCTTCACTATTGTCCACCAATGCCACGACAATATCGCCGGTATTGGCGGTGCTTGTTTTCCGGATGATCACGGTATCGCCATCCAGAATGCCGGCGTTGATCATGGAGTCACCGGTGACCTCCAGGGCATAGTGGTCGCCGCTGCCGGTCAGCACGGACGGTACGCCCACTTCAGAAATCTTGTGCTGGATTGCTTCTATTGGCGTGCCCGCAGCAATCCTGCCGAGTACCGGTACCGAAAGGACCGCATCGCTCTCACCTCGACGGAAATGGGCTGCAACCTGCCTCGTATCCGCCGGAATGCGGTTTTCAATTCGATGTTCACGATTCTCCACCCTGACCGGGCGAGTCCCCAATTCAGGCCGCGTCAGCCGTTGCGCCTGGGTGCGCGTAGCGGCAGGTCTCACTCCATCGGACGCGTTTTCGGGAAGCCGGATCACTTCCAGGGCTCGTGCACGTTTCTCCAGGCGGCGGATATAGCCGCGCTCTTCCAGCGCGGTAATCAGCCGGTGAATTCCGGATTTCGATTTGAGGTCAAGCGCGTCCTTCATTTCATCAAAGGAGGGCGGGACGCCCGTCTCCCGGATGCGTTGATGGATGAAGATCAGAAGTTCGTATTGCTTCTTCGTCAGCATGGTACCCCCAATCCACCGCTCAGGCTTTCGCGAACAAAGCCGAAACGCGAATCGTTCTACTTTAGTTCTTTTGGGAGGTCAACGAGGGCATTACGGAACGGATCAATCGTCCAGCAGCATCAAATGAACGCGGTCACCTGGGACTGAGTTCGGTGCATGGGGGCGTCTGATGATCAACGCGTCCGCCTGCGCGAAGATCTTCTGTGTGGAGGAGTCCTGGAGCCGGAAAGGTGTGGCAAGGAGCTCACCGTCACGGCTTTCGACCAGTGCACGAACATAATCCTGCCGATCCCCGTTCCGAGGCAGCGGCGTTGTCAATAAAGCGACCACGACTTTAGCTTTGAAGGAGCTGCCCAACATCTTCGCGATTGCCGGGCGAATGAACAGTTGCGCGCAGACCATTGCTGAAACGGGGTTGCCCGGCAGGCCGATCAGTGGAGTGCCCTGCATATGTCCGAAAATCAACGGTTTGCCCGGCCGCATTGCGATCTTCCAGAAGTCCAACTCAAACCCGTGCTGTCCCAAAGCGGCTTGCACCAAATCGTGGTCCCCAACCGATGCGCCACCCTGGGTCACAATCAGATCGGTGCCCACCGTTCGCTCCGGCAAAGCTTCGAATGCCTCCATGCGGTCGGGCAGGATTCCACAATCCAGAGCTTCACCGCCCCATTCGCGGATCATGACCTGGATGGCATAGGTTGAAGAGGCAACGACACCGCCGTCTTTCCGAGGTTCTCCCGGGCGGGAAAGCTCGTCGCCGGTTGCGAAAATCGCGACCCGCGGTTTGCGCGTGACCACTACCCTCGTCTGGTCGGCAGCGGCAATGACCGCTACATCCCGGGCGCTCAGGCGTTTCCCACGGGTGATCAGGGTCTCGTCCTGATGAAAGTCCAGTCCGCGGGCCCGAATGTTTTCGCCCTTTTGGGGTGGTTCAAGGATCGTAATCGCGTTTTCCGTTCGTACGACGTTTTCCTGAATGACAACGGTGTCGGCGCCTGCCGGCATGACGGCGCCGGTAAGGATCCTGACCGCTTGTATCGGGTGAACTGTGCCGCGAAATGGTTTTCCCGCGGGCGAATGGCCGATCACCGTGAGTGTTGCACCGGCACGTGTGTCACACGACCGGACCGCATACCCATCCATCGCTGAGACATCGTACGGAGGCTGATCGAAGCCGGCAGCGATTTGCTCTGCAAGCACGCGCCCCGCCGCTTCAGTGAGAGCAACGGTTTCCGGCGCCAAAGTGCTGAAGCTCGCTATTATTCGCGCCTGTGCTTCATCGACAGAAATCATCGCACGTTCTTGCCGGACATCATCTCCTGCGGCGTGGCTTTCGCAGCTTTGGCCAATTTTTCGATGGATTCGGACGAAAGTCTGCGCGAATGCCCGGAAAGATAGCCGTAAAGCTCGTTTAGCGGCACGGCCGCCGATTGCGCCCACTCCGAGGGCCGCAGTCCGCGAGCGATCATGAATTGTCGCAAAGTTTCCCTGCCCTCCGCTGCATCCACGCGCTGCGGCGGCGCCACCCCATCCGAAAGAGCCCGGGGCGCTACCCGGGAGCTTCCACGTTTTGCCGCAGGTGGCTTCAACGGTTCCCTTTCGGGCGCCTGATAGCTGCCGCTCTTGCCCCCGGATTTCGTCAGCAGACGAACGGAGTCAATTATCGCGGATTTATCGACTGCCTTCACCATGTCATACACCGTCAGTGCCGCCACCGCCGCCGCCGTCAGCGCCTCCATCTCGACGCCGGTCTGGCCGGACGTCTTTGCAGTGGAGGTGATCTGAAGCGTGCGTCCGTCAGGCAAGGCTTCGATCTCTATCCCGGCATGACTCAATGCAATCGGATGGCAAAGTGGGATCAATTCGGAGGTTTTCTTGGCCGCCATGATACCGGCGATACGCGCGGTTGCCAGCACGTCGCCCTTCGGAAGCGTGCCCTCAACAACCTGTTGATACGCATCGCGCGAGATGGTGATTCGCGCTTCAGCGGTGGCTTCTCGTTCCGATGCAGCTTTGGCGGAAACATCCACCATGGAAGCGTTGCCCCGATCATCGAGATGGGAAAGCTTGCTCATGGTCTCCAGTCCGTGATCAGTGATCGGGTTGCAGCCTGCAGATCGTCACAGCGCATCAATGCTTCACCGACGAGATAAGCTCCAATTCCGGCAGAAGCCAATCGCCGCAAATCCGCCGAAGTCGACAGGCCGCTTTCCGCAACGACCATCCGCCCGGTTGGAATAAGCGGCTTCAGTCGAATCGCTGTCTCCGGATTCGTGACGAAACTCTTGAGGTCGCGATTATTGATGCCGATCAGATCCGCACCCAGGTCCACGGCCCGCAAGGTTTCCGTCTCGTCATGCACTTCAACCAGTATGTCCATTGCCCAATCGCGTGCGGCCGATATCAGCGCCCCAGCAGTATCGTCCTCTACCATTGCGAGAATCACGAGAATGCAGTCCGCTCCCATCGCACGTGACTGCACCACCTGATATGGTTCAAGTATGAAGTCTTTGCGCAAAACCGGCAGCTTGACCGCGGCGCGGGCTTGCACAAGATGGTCGGGGGACCCTTGGAACGAAGGACTGTCGGTCAGCACGGATAAGCAGACAGCCCCCCCGTTTTCGTAATCGCGGGCGGCTTGCCCAGGATCGAATTGTGACCGGATCAGACCTTTGCTGGGGCTTGCTTTCTTTATTTCCGCAATGAGCCCGGCACGCCGTGCCGCCGCGGCATTGCGCAATGCGGCGACGAATCCCCTCGGCGCTGTGGCCGATCGCGCCGCTTGGAAAAGGCTGGGCAACGGCTGTTCTGTCTTTGCTACTTCCACCTCCGCGCGTTTATAGGCAGCGATTTTGTGGAGTACGTTCATCCGTTTGCACCCGCGCTGCGGCTGCGATCCAGAAGGTCCGCAGCGCGACCCTGATCAATGGCTTCGGCGGCCAGCAAGGCGCCTTCCGCAATGGTACCAGCGATACCCGCAACAACAAGTGCCGCCCCGGCATTGAGAAGTACGATCTCGCGAAACGGGGTTTTTGCGCCTTCGACGAGCCGGAGAATCGCGGAGGCATTTTCCCGGGCATTTCCACCCTTAAGCATTGAGAGTCGGGTGCGTTCAAGTCCCGCTTCCTCCGGAACTACCTCGCGCAAACTGATCATGCCGCGGTCCAGCACCGCGACTTTTGTTGGCCCGGCGGTGCTCATTTCGTCGAGGCCATCGCTTCCATGGACGACCCACGCACGTTCGGCGCCCAGATCGCGCAGCACTTCGGCGACAGGCACTAGCCATTTCGCCGAAAAAATCCCCAGCAATTGCCGCTTTACGCCGGCGGGATTGCAGATCGGACCCAACAGATTGAAAATCGTCCGAAATCCCAGTTGTTTTCGCACCGGCCCCACATTCTTCATCGCAGGGTGGAAAAGGGGTGCAAAAAGGAAGCTAAATCCGGGATCCAGCAATCGCGCCCGCGCGACTTCGGCACTATTGTCGATGGGAATCCCAAGTGCTTCCAGTACGTCAGCCGCGCCTGTGTTCGATGACATTGCGCGATTGCCATGTTTCGCCACGGGTACGCCGCAGGCGGCAACCACAAACGCCGAGGCCGTGGAGACATTCAGTGTACCCGAATCATCGCCTCCTGTTCCACATACATCGATTGCATTATCAGGTGCTTCAACGGGAGTCATCGCCTCGCGCATGGCCTGCGCTGCGCCGGTTAACTCACCGACACTTGGTCCCCGCAGGGCCAGCAGGCTGAGGAAAGAGGCCATGTGAGTCTCGGATGCTTCTCCCGCCATCATTGCGCCGACCGCCTCGGCCGATTCCGCCGGGCTGAGATATTCGCCCGCCGCCATCCGTTTCAGCAGGCGCACAAAATCGGGACGCGAAAAAGTCATGACACGGCGGAGCCGGACACGCGCGCGATATCGAGGAAATTTCGCAGGATCCTGTGGCCGTGCTTGGAAGCGATGCTTTCAGGATGAAATTGTACGCCGTGGACAGGAAATCGCTTATGCGCCACGCCCATGATGATGCCGTCATCCGTTTCGGCGGTTATCTCCAGCACATCCGGAAAACTTGCGCGATCGATTACCAGGGAATGGTAGCGGGTCGCACTGAAGCCATTCTCCAGTTCGCGAAATACACTGGTCCCGCGGTGATGGATTTGTGAAAGCTTCCCGTGCATCGGTTGGGGGGCACGCACGATCCGGCCGCCAAACGCCTGTCCGATCGCCTGATGCCCAAGGCACACACCGAGGATCGGGATTTTTCCGGCGGCGATACGGATCAATTCGAGACAAATGCCTGCCTTGTCGGGATCGCAGGGACCTGGGGAAAGAACGATCGAGTTCGGGCCGCATGCCGACTGCGTCGGCGGCCGAAATGCGATCGTTTCGAACGACCGTCACCGACTCACCCAGCTCACCAAGATAATGAAAAAGGTTGTAGGTGAAGCTGTCGTAATTATCGATCAGCAATAGCATGCGTGGAGCGTCCTCAATCCCGCCGGTAGCGGTCGTACATTTTTCTCCAAATGTCCCTAAAGTGTAAGGAGCTCCTCTTCAAGGCTGCGTGCGCTCAACCTGATCCGGTTCCGGTACGCTGCAGTCGCGCCATGCCTCAAACGCAGTTGAGACGAAAAACCGTAAAATGCGGCCGGCTCCGTCGCTGAAAGCGATCACGAGTACTACAACGCCTGACGCAAGCAGCCCGCAATTACTCATCATATTTGTTGAAACTTCCGCCGCGGACGCTGAGGCTTTGTTCAAGCAATTATCCGGTTATCGTTGATCCAGACCGTGCTTTGCGGTCCCATCCAGCCATGACAAAGCACGTGAACATGTGTCCGCCGCGCAACCATGGCGCGGAGAAATCCAAGGGGACGTCGGTCTGGCCGATTTTGATCGCGGGCGCGGCGGCAGGTGCAATGTGGTCCGGCCTCGACCCGGAAGTGACGAGAACGTCAGCCGTTGAGCTATCGCGCCTTTCGGCAGCGATCATTCACCCCTGGATTTATTCCGCCTGTTTTTGAGCTATTCCGCCGAATGGCGGCTGGATGGTGGATTGAAACCATTTCTCAGATAGGGCGATTGTTTCACTGCCTCATCGGCTGCCGCCATAAGCGCCCTGGCTTTGTTGACGGTTTCCTGGAATTCCGATTCCGGATCGGAATCCGCGACAACGCCGCCCCCCGCCTGCACATACATTGTACAGTCCTTCACGACTGCAGTGCGCAAGACAATGCAGGTATCCATAGAGCCATTTGCGGCGAAATATCCAACCGCACCTGCGTATAGCCCGCGCTTTTCCTTTTCGAGTTCGTTGATGATTTCCATCGCCCGGATTTTTGGTGCTCCCGAAAGAGTTCCTGCGGGAAAACCCGCGATCAACGCATCGACGGCATCGAGGCCGCGCCGGATCCGGCCTTCAACATTCGAGACAAGGTGCATGACGTGGGAGTAGCGTTCTATGAAGAACTGGTTCGTAACTGTCACCGTACCGGTTTCGGCAACCCGGCCGACATCATTTCTGCCAAGATCGAGAAGCATGAGATGCTCTGCGCGTTCCTTGGGATCGGCCAGCAATTCTTCCGCAAGCCTGCGATCTTCGGCGTTAGTCGCCCCGCGCGGACGAGTTCCGGCGATTGGACGTATTGTCACAATGCCGTCGCGCAGGCGCACAAGGATTTCGGGACTTGATCCCACCACCGCAAAATCAGGAAAATTGAGGAAGTAAAGAAACGGCGACGGATTGAGACGCCGCAGCGCGCGGTAGAGTGAGAACGGCGGTAGCGGGAAAGCGCGCCGAAATCGCTGGCTCGGCACCACCTGGAAAATGTCGCCGGCGAAGATGTACTCCTTCGCCCGTCGAACCATGTCCAGATAATCGTCATGACGGGTGTTTGACTCAATATCCGACGATACGGAAGGGTATTGCGGCGTTGGAATTTCCACAGGCGAGCTGCCGAATTGTTCGACCGCATGCTCCAGCCGCGCCACGGCGGCATCATACGCCTGCCGCGCAGATATGCGCGCACTCGGCCAGACCGGTGTGACGACGATGATTTCGTCACGGACATTGTCGAATATCGCCGTGATGGTAGGCCGCAGCAGCACGGCCTCGGGCTGCCGCAGAGGGTCAGGTGGCGGTGCCGGAAGCCTTTCGATGTACCGAACCATATCATAGCCGATATACCCGAACAGCCCGGCTGCCATCGGTGGTAATTCCGGTGGAAGATCAATCTGGATTGATTTCACCAACCTCTTCAGGGATGCAACCGGGTCGGCGCCGTCGCCCAGGAATGATCCATTCATGTGGCTGATTTCTGCGTGGCCGTCCCGGCAACGCCAGACAAGATCGGGTTGCAGCCCGATAATGGAATATCGTCCACGGGACTCGCCTCCCTGGACACTCTCGAACAGAAAACTGTTGGGAGCATTCGACGCCAGTTTCAGGAATGCAGATACTGGCGTATCCAGATCGGCAATCAGCCGCAGATGCAGTGTTTGTGGCCGATCTGCTTCGTACACTGAAGCAAACGCCGGGTACCCCGGAGAAATATCCATGTGCTATTGCTGTGTGTCACCAAGCGTTCGCTGCAGCGTGGCCTGATGGACATTTACACCCGCTTTCTGTCTCGCGGCAGCAGCCACAGAATCGATGAGACCTTCACCCAATTGCTGTGCCGCGGCCTTGCGGAAATTGGTGTATTCGGCACTGGTGACGTCCGTGTCGGGGTCACTCGACGAAATTACCTTGGCGATGACGCTTGCGTTTCCCTTGCCGGCCGAACCGTTGACGATTGATCCGGGTGGCACGGCAAAGATCTGATTGACCAATTCCATCGAGAAAACATCATTCGCCTGGCCACGCTTGAGCGGCATGCTCGTCACAGGGGCATGTCCGATGGCTTTTCCAACAGCCTCGATGTTCGAATCCTTGCGCGCATCAGCGACGAGTTGCTGGATTTTCGTCTGAAGCAGCTTGTTGCGCCGTTCATTAGCCCAGCCTTCCTTGACCTCTTCCCGGACAGAATCCAGCGGCTTAACAGCCGGCGGGGTAACGCCTGTCACCTTGACGGCGAAATATTGTCCATCGTCCGTCTGGAAAAGGTCGCTCTCTTCCCCAGTCTCGGTGCGAAACACCTGATCGAGAAACTGGGGCTCCTTTGGGATATCCGCTTTGGTTTTTTCCGGCGTCAAACCCTGGTGGTCCACCGCCTGAACGTGGTGAACCATCAGCCCCTGTTTGGCGGCGGCCTGCGGCAGGGCCGTTCCACTACCGCGGAGATCCTCAAAAGCGTTTGCGATATCCGTAACCTTCGCACCGGCACGCGCCTTGATAAGGTCGGCTTTGATCTGATCCTTCACTTCATCAAAGGTCTTGTTCTCGCCGGGGATTACCTTGGCTGCCCGCAAAATCACCCATCCGAACGGACCCTGCACCGGGGCAGTTACACCGCCATCCGGGACAGCAAAAACCGCCTGGGAGAGTTTGGGATCAAGCCCGGTCCCGCCCGCCGCAAAGGTTCCCAGTGTCAGATCCTGATCTTTCAAACCGCGTTCGCGCGCAATGTTAATGAAGTCGGCGGCGCTCTTGATCTTTACTGCGGCAGCATCCGCTGCCGCTTTGTCCGGAAAAGATAACTGCTGGACATCGCGCTGTTCCGGTTTCTGATAATCGGCTTTGTGCGCATCATACTGGGCCCTCATGTCGGCATCCGAAACCTGAATTTCGCCAGCTACCTGATCCGGGCCGATCTGTACGTAGTCGATGGTGCGGTACTCGGGTGAACTGAATTGCTGCGCATGAGATTTGTGGTAGGCAACGAGGTCCGCCTCTGCCGGTTCGGGCACGGAGCCGATATCCTGCGGTGTTACCGCGACATATTGGACGGTCCTGGTCTCGTTCGCGTAATTGTACAGGATTCGCGTCAGTCCGGGGGGCGCTGCGATCCCATCCGCCACTGCATCCAGCAACTGTTCCCGGGCGATGTCCTTGCCGGTCAGCGCCAGCAGCCCCTGTTCGCTCAGGCCGTTATCCTGAAGCGCGCGGGCGAAAAGATTGGGGTCGAACGCTCCATCGGTTCCCCGAAAACCGGGGTTGGATTGAATCTGGGCTACCACGGCCTTTTGCGATGCCGTCAAGCCAAGATTGCTGGCTTCCTCGTCCAGGGCTGTCCGGTTGATAACCTGATCGAGTACACTGCGATCGAGCCCGATCGCCCTGGCCTGTTCCATCGTGATCTGATTCTGCGTCTGGGCCGAAAGCGACCTGATCTGATTGCGCAGTTGCTGGTCGTAATCGGTGGCAGAAATATCAGTGCCCCCCACGGTCGCAACTACGGTGTCTCCTCCGCCGCGGAAAATATCGGCCACTCCCCACAAGGCAAAAGCGAGGACAAGTACGCCGATAATGACAGATGCCACCCAGGATTTGGACGCGACTGCGCAGTTGCTGGAGCATGGGCTGGACCGTTCGGTGAAACCGCGAATCATAAGTTGTGATCAGGATCGCGGCAAGTGACGGTCAATTGGCGCGCAAACTGTTGATTTTCAATATACTGTAGCCGCGGTGGCGATACTCGGACTGTTCGCGGCGGATGCTCGCAATCGCTCGTACTTGCGGTGGGCGTGATCGTTCCATACATTGCTGTGCTCCTGACCGAACCCGAGGACTGAATGGCACGCGTCACCGTAGAAGATTGTGTGGACAAGATCCCCAACCGTTTCGATCTCGTCCTGCTGGCAGCCTACCGCGGGCGGCAGCTCTCTGGTGGTGCCGAGCCATTGGTTGATCAGGGATCGCGACAAGAATCCAGTGGTGGCGTTGCGCGAAATCGCCGGGAAGGAGCTCGAGTCCGAGGAGCTCCGGGAGGACTTTATCAAGAGCCTGCAGCGCCATGCCGAAGTGGATGAACCGGAGACGCTGCCGCAGATGGAAGAACTGGCAAGCGAAGATATGCTCCACCGGCAGCTTACAGAGGAAGAACTCCTCCGAGCGCTAACCTCGGAGGCTCAACGCCGTGCCGAACCACAACCCGAAGACACTGGAGACTACGAGGAGTAGAATTCGCAGCGGTTTTCCTTTTTCGGCGGGGCGAACCTGTCGTGCCGGGCTCGACAGCGCGTAAACCTGGAATCATTCATTCTCCCAACGGTGTGTTGCAGTGACAGCCCGCCGCAACCGGCTGATGCGCCAGGCAACGCTGGTCGAGCGTGTCCGTGCCTACGACCCGGATGCGGATGAATCCGTTCTCAATAAGGCTTATGTTTTTGCAATGCAGGCGCATGGCCCGCAAAGACGCGCTTCGGGAGATCCGTATTTTTCGCATCCGCTCGAAGTCGCGGGCATTCTCACCGACCTGAAGCTCGACACAGCCACCATCGCGACAGCGCTCCTCCACGATACGGTGGAGGACACCAGCGCCACGATCAAGGATATCGAAATCAATTTTGGATCCGAGATCGCCAGCCTCGTGGACGGTGTCACAAAGCTTTCCCAGCTTGAGCTGTTTTCGGAGCGCACGAAGCAGGCCGAGAATTTTCGCAAACTGATGTTGGCAATGTCCAACGATATCCGGGTTCTGCTGGTGAAGCTTGCCGACCGGCTACACAACATGCGCACAATTGCCCATCTCAGGGACGTGGACGCGCGGTTGCGCATTGCGCAGGAAACTCTGGAAATTTATGCGCCGCTTGCCGGACGCATAGGCATGCAGAACATGCGGGAGGAGTTGGAAGATCTCGCGTTTTCGGTAATCGATCCGGAAGCCCGGGAATCAATCGTGCGGCGGATGGAACTCCTGGACGCTCAATCCTCGGGCCGGATTGCGCGCATTGCCGATGAAATCCGGCGCAAGCTGGCGGAAAATGGCATCGAAGCCTGGGTCCAGGGTCGTGCCAAGCGTCCTTACTCGATCTGGCGCAAGCTGAAGGACAAGAAGACCAATTTCGAGCAGTTGTCCGACGTTTTCGGCTTCCGCGCTGTGGTCGCCTCGATTGAGGATTGTTATCGCGCTTTGGGCGTCCTTCATCGCACCTGGCCAATGGTGCCCGAGCGCTTCAAGGATTTCATTTCGTTGCCGAAATCCAATGGATACCGATCTATTCACACGACCGTCATGGGACCGGAAAACCAGCGCGTCGAGGTACAGATCCGCACACAGGAAATGCATGATATTGCCGAACGCGGTGTTGCCGCCCATTGGCGTTACCGGGAGAAGATTGACGAGAGCGATCCAACCGCTATTCGTGCTTACGAATGGTTGCGCGATATGGTGGAATTGATCGAGCGCGGCGAGAGTCCGGAAGAATTCTACGAACATTCGAAGCTCAGTCTTTACCAGGATCAGGTGTTCTGTTTCACCCCGAAAGGCAATCTGATTGCGCTTCCTCGCGGCGCCACGCCGATTGACTTCGCCTATTTTGTCCACACCGATGTCGGCAACACTGCTGTGGGCGCCAAGGTAAATGGCGTGCATACGCCATTGCACACGCCGCTGAAGAATGGAGATCAGGTCGAGATCATCTGCTCGCGTGAACAGACTCCTTCTCCGGTTTGGGAACGTTTTGCCGTCACCGGTCGCGCACGAGCGGAGATTCGCCGGTTTTTGCGCCATGCTCAGCGCGATCAGCAGGTTTCGCTCGGGCGCAAAATTCTCGAAAAGGTCTTTGCAGACGAGGGGTTTGAATTGACTGACAAGGCCATCGAAGGGGTGCTGCGGAAATTGCGTCTGGCCAAAGCCGAGGACGTCTATGCTGCAGTGGGCAGGGGCGCCATTCGCGCCGATGATGTGCTTCAGGCGGTATATCCGGAACTCAGGCGGGATTCATCCCGCAAGCGGCCAACCTATCTGGAACCGCAATCGACCGGGCTTTCCATCGCCGGCCTGACGGAGGGCATCGGATATCGCCTCGGTGCCTGCTGCCATCCTATTCCGGGGGACCGTATTATCGGTCTGATGGTGCCAGGTGAAGGTTGCGTTGTTCATACCGTGGACTGCGAAGTCCTGGACCGCCATCAGGACAGCATGGCCGACTGGATCGATGTCCGGTGGAGGGATCATGGCGGCGCCTTATCCGTGGCGCGTGTGATTGTACGGGTGAAGAACATGCCCGGTGCCCTGGCGGCGCTGGCCAATGTCATCGGTCACAATGGTGCCAATATCTCAAATCTGAAGATCTCGAATCGAAATCCACTCTATTTCGAGTTTTTGATGGACGTTGAAGTTCGCAATGCCGCGCACCTGGAAAATCTGATCCGCGCGTTGAAAGTGGATACCGTGGTCGAGGCGGTCGAGCGCGTGCGGGGACCGGAGGACGAAGATCATAGAGCCAGGCCGCTGCCACAACCTGAACCGGGGCAAGGCGTTCTGCCGCTGGAACATACCAGACATTAAGCAGGAACAATGTCCGGTACCTCCACCCGCCTCCGTTTGGGCGTAAATATTGACCACGTCGCCACGGTCCGGAACGCTCGCGGCGGCTTCCATCCCGATCCGTTGCGCGCAGCGATGCTTGCGATGGCCACGGGCGCTGACGGTATCACGGCCCATCTCCGTGAAGACCGCCGCCATATCACCGATAACGATCTGTCTCGGCTCATCCAGGCGAATATGCCGATTAACCTGGAAATCGCTGCAACAGTCGAGATGCAGCAAATTGCGGTTGCAGTCCGGCCGTCGGCCTGCTGTCTGGTTCCGGAAAGGCGTGAAGAGCGCACGACGGAAGGCGGGCTGGATGTTGCGGGAAACGTGCGGCGTTTGCAGACCGTTGTAACAGCACTCAAAAAAGAGGGAATTGCCACCTCGCTGTTTGTAGAACCGGATTCCAAGCAGCTGCATGCAGCGCGCATGATCGGTGCGGAAATTGTTGAGTTGCACACCGGCGCATATTGTAATGCCGCCGATGACGGAGAAACCGATAAGGCGGCGGAACTGCTTGAAACTCTGAGGCGCGCTGCGCGGCAGGCCGCGGAACTCGGGTTCGAAGTGCACGCCGGACATGGTCTGGGGTTCGGAAATGCCGCCGCGGTCGCCGCAATCCCGGAAATTGCTGAACTCCAGATCGGCCATTTCATCGTCGGTGAGGCAGTTTTCGTCGGTCTGGAAGCTGCGATTCGCCGGATGCGCAAAGTGATGGACGACGCAAGATGATCATCGGCCTTGGAAGCGATCTGATTGATATCCGGCGCATCGAGAGCACTCTCGATCGTTACGGCCGCCGCTTTCTGGATCGGGTGTTTACGGATGTTGAGCAGCGCAAATCGGAACGCCGGGCACAACGCGCCGCCACCTACGCCAAGCGATTTGCGGCGAAAGAGGCCTGCGCAAAGGCTCTGGGTACCGGACTGAGAGGCGGTGTGTTCTGGCGCGATATCGGCGTGATCAATTTGCCTTCAGGACAGCCGGCATTGAAACTCACCGGAGGCGCAGCCGAGCGTCTTGGGCGCATCACACCCGCTGGAATGACTGCGCGCATCGCGCTGACCTTGACCGACGACTTCCCAATCGCTCAGGCAATCGTGATAATCACGGCTGAACCGGTTGAGGTTGAACAGACCCAAGGTTGACGGAACGCTATATGCGCTCTAAGCCCGGATCGCCGGCGCATGCTGTAATAGGGCTGAAAGATGGCGAAATGTTTGGACCTGCGTCACCGTTGAAACGAAAAGGCCGATTGAATGCCTCGTGAAGATCTTCAAGAAACCAGAACCGCGGCAGCCGGACCGAAAGCGAAACCTGTCCGGCGAGAATCGTGGTTCGAAGTTTTCAAAACGATCGTCTATGCGTTGCTGATTGCCGGCGTAATCCGCTCCCTGATTTTTCAGCCCTTCAATATCCCGTCAGGTTCCATGGAAGCCACGCTCCTCGTCGGCGACTATCTGTTCGTTTCAAAATCCGCCTATGGGTATAGCCGCTACTCATTTCCGTGGGGGATCATTCCTTTCTCGGGCAGGGTTCTGCCGTTCAAGCCAACACGCGGCGATGTCGTCGTGTTCAAGTTTCCTGGCGATAACTCGACCGACTACATCAAGAGGCTGATTGGCTTGCCGGGCGATCGGATTCAGATGAAGAACAGCATTCTTTACATCAATGACAAACCGGTACCCCGCGTCCGGGTTCAGGATTACATCGAACATTTCGGGCCACAGGAAAATCACGTAACCCAGCTCCGTGAGACACTGCCCAACGGAGTCAGTTACGATGTGCTCCAGCGGGATCCGGAAGGTGATCTGAACAATACCCCGGTGTTCGTCGTCCCGGAGGGTCATTACTTCATGATGGGTGACAATCGGGATAATTCCGCCGACAGCCGCGCCAATGTCGGTTATGTTCCGTTTGAGAATCTGGTCGGCAAGGCAGAGGTCATATTTTTCTCCACAAATGGCGACGCGCACTTCTGGGAATTCTGGAAATGGCCTTTCACCATCCGCTATGAGCGGATCGGTGAAATCATCCATTAAACGGGCCGATCTGGCCGCTCTGGAAGAACGCCTTGACCATCGCTTTTCCGATCCGGAATTGCTTCTTCTCGCGCTATCTCACGCCAGCGTTGGCGGCGGTTCGAACGAGAGGCTCGAATTCCTGGGCGATCGTGTTCTTGGAGTGATAATCGCCTCCAGGCTTTATGCCGAATACCCGGATGAGGATGAGGGCGGGCTGGCCGTGCGCCTGAACGCGCTTGTGCGCCGCGATGCATGCGCCAGGGCGGCGCGAGCCGCAGGTCTTGCGCCTCATATCATCATGGCAAACGCAGAATCGGAAAGCGGGGGGCGTGAGAAGAACGCGATTCTTGCCGGGGCATGCGAAGCTGTGATTGCAGCGCTTTATCTGGACGGCGGACTGGACGGCAGCGAAGCGCTTCATCTTTCATCATTGGGCGGATGCATTCGCCGATACCGATCCGGAATTGCGGGATGCAAAAACGGCGCTTCAGGAATGGTCGCAGTCTGGAGCCTTACCGGACCGGCCGCAGCCCCGATACAGCCTGAAGCATCGTGCAGGTCCCGATCATGCCCCGCGTTTTCACAGTCGAAGTCGGTCTTCCGGGACATGTTCCCCAAACCGGCAAAGGCGCAACCAAGCGCGAGGCCGAGCAGGCCGCAGCCCGGAGCATGTTGCTTCAACTGGGGTTGTGGAAGTGAACCCTTGCGACCGGTCAGGGGATGATCTGGACACCGGTGATTCGCCTGCGCCTGCAGAGAGCGAAACACATTGCGGGTTCATTGCTATTCTCGGTGCGCCGAATGCGGGCAAATCGACCCTTGTGAATGCGTTGGTGGGGCAGAAAGTCTCGATCGTCACCCAGAAAGTGCAGACCACGCGCATTCCCGTGCGCGGCATTGCAATGCGCGGGAAAACGCAGATCATTTTCGTGGATACGCCGGGCATTTTTTCGCCGAAGCGCCGGTTGGACCGCGCGATGGTGAAAGCCGCCTGGAAAGGCGCTGACGATGCCGATGCATCCTCGTCATTGTGGACGCTGCCGAATTGGCCGCAAACCGTCAGGGCATGCCGCAGCGTGATACCCAATTGATTCTGGATGGCCTCAGGGACAGCAGCAGGCGCCCCATACTGGTTCTCAACAAGACGGATGCCGTAAATCGCGAGCTATTGTTGCCGCTCACCCAATCGCTGACCGGGCGCGCTGAGTTCATACGGGTTTTCATGGTTTCTGCGACGACGGGCGATGGTCTTCCCGATCTGCTGGATTTTTGCGCCGAGCCTGATGCCGAAAGGGCCGTTTCTCTATCCGGAGGATCAGGCTGCCGATATTCCGTCGCGATTGCTTGCCGCAGAAATAACACGCGAAAAGCTTTATCTGCGCCTGCATGATGAGTTGCCCTATTCTTCGACGGTGATCACCGAAAACTGGAAGGACCAAAAGGACGGATCGATTCGCATCGATCAGACCATTCTCGTGCAGCGCGAAAGCCAGAAAGCGATCGTAATCGGCAAAGCCGGACAGGCGATCAAGGCGATTGGCCAGGCATCGAGAATGGAATTGGAGCAGTTGTTTGGCCGCCGGATCCATCTGTTCCTCCAGGCGAAGGTGATGGAGAACTGGCAGGACCGGCCGGCCCATTATCGCGAATGGGGTCTCGAGTTTCCGAAGGACGGCAATTCGGCGGGAAAATTGGCGGAAGGCGCGCCTGACCATGCAGTGGAGCGACGAAGCAATCGTGCTGTCACTCCGGGTGCATGGCGAAACGGCAGGCATTTTCGAGGTGTTGACGCGGAAGCACGGGCGGCATCTCGGGGTGGTCCATGGTTGCTCCTCGGCGCGGAATTGCGCGGCACTGCAATCCGGAAATGGCCTGACCGTAACCTGGCGTGCTCGCGTCCCCGAACATATCGGCGTGATGGCCGCCGAACTGGCGAACGCGCGTGCGCCACAGTATTTCGGACAACACAGTGCGCTTCTTGCATTGAACGCAGTAATTGCCATCGCGACTGCGGTTCTTCCAGAACGGGAACCGCATGAAGCTGCTTTTGAAGGAAGCGAAGCGTTGCTCGATTCCATTACGGCCGGCGATCTGGTCCAATGGGGACCACTGTTTGTCCTTTGGGAACTTGGTCTGCTGAATGAGCTTGGTTTTGGGCTGGATCTGAGCACCTGCGCGGTTTCGGGAATGGCGGACGATCTTGCCTATGTTTCTCCGCGCAGCGGTCGTGCTGTTTCACGCAACGCGGGTAGTCCCTATCGAGATCGGCTGTTACCGCTGCCTTCGTTTCTTATCCGAAATGGGCCTCGTGGGGTGAGTGCCGGGGAAATTTCGGCGGGACTGCGCCTGACCGCATATTTTTTCGATCGCTGGGTGCTCGGGCCGTGCGGCAAAGAACTTCCTTTCGCGCGAAAGAGGCTGACCGATTTTGCAGTTCGTCAAACTAACGTCGCCATTTTGACTGAGTGACAATCATGGATGATGCTCCGCAACAGGACGATATCAGGCCTGAGCCGCTCGCCCGTGCCTTGTCCGAGCGGTATCTGGCTTATGCACTGTCCACCATTACTTCGCGTGCGCTACCCGATGCTCGCGATGGATTGAAACCCGTACACCGGCGGCTTCTCTTTGCCATGCGTGAGCTTGGTTTCAATCCGACCGCCGGATTCAAAAAATGCGCGCGCGTCGTCGGAGACGTGATCGGCAAATTTCACCCGCATGGTGATCAGGCCGTATATGACGCTCTCGTGCGATTGGCGCAGGAGTTCGCCGTTCGCTACCCTTTGGTGGAAGGGCAGGGGAATTTCGGCAATGTCGATGGCGATAATCCGGCTGCGATGCGTTACACCGAGAGTCGCCTCACCGCCCTTGCTGATGCGCTGCTTCAGGGCCTCGAAGAGGACGCCGTGGATTTCCGTCCAACCTATGACGGCGAAGAGCGTGAGCCCGTTGTCCTGCCTGCAGCCTTTCCCAATCTGTTGGCCAATGGCTCAACGGGAATCGCGGTGGGCATGGCGACGTCGATTCCCCCCACAATCTCGGTGAGCTGTGCCAGGCACTGGTTGCGCTTATCGAAAATCCGAATCTGCAAGACCGGACGATCTTCCGGCTGGTCAGAGGGCCCGATTTCCCAACCGGGGGGGTAATTGTCGATGATCCCGCAACGATCCGGGAAGCCTACGGCACCGGGCGCGGGAGTTTTCGCGTGCGCGCTCGCTGGCGCAAGGAAGACGGTGCGCGTGGGGCGTGGCAGATCGTTGTCGGGGAGATCCCGTACCAGGTTCAGAAATCGAAACTGATCGAACGCATTGCCGAACTGATCGAGCAAAAGAAGATTCCGGCTCTGGACGATGTTCGGGACGAATCGACGGCAGATATTCGCATCGTGCTGGTGCCCAAGAGCCGGACCATTGAAGCCGACATTCTGATGGAACAGCTGTTCCGCGAAACCGAACTCGAAGCACGCATTCCACTGAATCTCAATGTACTCGACCGCGGTATCGTGCCCCGCGTCATGAGCTTGCGCGAGGCGCTGGAGGCCTTCCTGGATCACCGGCGCGACGTGCTCGAACGGCGGAGCCGGCACCGTCTGGCCCGCATTGCAGACCGGCTTGAGGTGCTCGATGCGTATTTGGCCGTTTACCTGAATGTGGACAAGGTGATCCGGATCATTCGAACCGAGGATGAGCCGAAACCAAAATTGATGAAGGCATTCAAACTCCTGGAAAGGCAGGCCGAAGCAATCCTGAATATGCGTTTGCGCGCTTTGCGCAGGCTGGAGGAAACAGGGATTCGCCGCGAGCACGAATCCCTGACGACGGAGCAGAAGGATCTGAATCGACTGCTTCGGTCCGGCAAACTGCAGTCGGAAAAGCTGGTGGACGAGATCAGGGAAATCGAGAGGAAGTTTGGTTCGGGCACGGCGCTTGGGAAGAGGCGCACGATTATTGCCGGCCAAAAGGAAGTCGAACAGATTTTGGCGAAGGCCGATGAAGCTGCCGAAGTTATCGCCGCGGTCCAACGGGAACCGATTACCGTCGTCTGCTCGGAAAAACTTTGGATCAGGAGCCTGAAAGGGCACCAGGAGGAAAACGACAGCGTTAAATATCGCGAAGGCGATCGGCGCAAATTCTGGCTTTACGCGAAATCCACCGATCGCCTGATGTTGTTCGCAACGGATGGCAGGTTCTTTACGCTGGATTGTTCCAGGATTCCCGGGGGTCGCGGACTCGGCGAACCAATTCGGGATTTCATCGACCTTCCCCCCGACGCCGATATCGTCGCGGCCTTTGTGCATAGCCCTGACCGAAAACTGCTGCTTGCATCGACATCCGGACATGGGTTTGTCACAAGTGCCGACTCGGCAGTTGCGATGACCCGCACCGGAAAGAAGGTGATGAATGTACCGACAGGCGTCGAAGCCGCGATCTGCCGCTTTGCTATCGGGGATTTTGTCGCGATCCTCGGAGAGAACCGGAAGCTGTTGATATTTCCGCTAAGCGAATTGCCCGAACTGGCAAAGGGACGGGGTGTGATTCTGCAGCGTTACAAAGAAGGCAAGCTCAGCGACGCCAGCGTCTTCGAGCGGCGGGAAGGGCTGCGTGATTCCAACGGGCGCGTATTTTCTGTTTCCGAACTCAAGGAGTATCTCAGCGAGCGGGGTCACGCCGGGCGCGTTGTGCCGCGGGGGTTTGCCAAATCGAACCGCTTGGGCTGATCAGGCCGATGGCATTGCGCGCGCGATAATGGAGTTCACGTCGGCTTTGGCAGCGTAGCTGCCGTAGGTGAACGCCGCTTCGCCGGTCAGGCGCGAAGCGCAAAACAAATCGGAATCGGCGGGTGGCGCATAACGGAGCATCAAACTTGCCTGAAGCAGCAGCGCAATCTGTTCCGAAATCCGGCGTGCACCCGATTCGAGTGGCTCAACCAGCATGGTGTCGGCTTCACGTACCTTGCGATCGAACTCCGGATTGACGCCCCCGGCCATCCGGATCTCCGCACGAATGACATCAATCGCTCCGGGATGGCGGGCAAACGCTCTCAGTACGTCCAGCGAGATGACATTACCCGATCCCTCCCAAATACCATTCAGCGGAGCCTGCCGGTAAAATCGTGCGATGGGCCACTCCTCGACGTAGCCGGCGCCACCATGACATTCCATGCACTCTGCAACATGCCCGATAACGCGCTTGTTCAACCAGTATTTTGCAATCGGAGTTGCAACGCGCGAAAAAAGTTGCGCGGCTACATCTCGCTCCATTTCGTCGAAGCTGCGTGACAGCCGGAAGGCAAGCAGCGTTGCGGCTTCTGCTTCGACCGCAAGATCCGCAAGCACCTGCTTCATCAGCGGTTGGTCGATAAGCAATTTACCAAAAGCCGTTCTATGCGCGGCATGCCATAGCGCCTGTGCGATGGCGGTTTGCATATAGGCAGCGGGCGCAATCGCGCAATCGAGCCGGGTGTGGTGAACCATGTCGATAAGGGTCGGGATTCCTCTTCCCTCTTCGCCAACGCGCATGGCTTCGGCGTTATGGTATTCAATTTCAGAGGAAGCATTTGCGCGATCGCCGATCTTCTCCTTCAGTCGCATCAACTGCATGCCGTTGGGACGGCCGTCACGGCGAAACCGTGGCACCAGAAAGCAGGTCAGCCCCGGTGGCAACTGCGCCAGTGTCAGAAATGCATCGGACATCGGCGCCGAACAGAACCATTTGTGTCCATTCAGAACGTACCAGCCGTACTCCTGCGGCTCTGCGCGGGTTGTATTGGACCGCAGGTCGGACCCGCCCTGTTTCTCGGTCATTGCCATTCCAACGGTGATCCCGGCTTTCAATGCAGCGGGCCGGCTTGAGGGATCATATTGTGCGGCTGCGATCCGGGTTATCCATTCGGGAGCCGTTTCCGGCGCGTGCTTCAGCGCAGCAGGGGCCGCATAAGTCATTGTAACGGGACAACAGACCGAAGGCTCCACTTTCGCCAGCAGATATTCCAGCGCGGCGTGCAAGGTGTGACCGTGTTTGTCGCTTCGCCATGGAGCCGCCGATGTTCCTGCCTCCAGGGCGAGACGCATCACGGCATGGTAGGCCGGGTGATATTCGACGGTATTTGTGCGCCGGCCGTAGCGGTCAAAGGCGTGAAGCTCCGGTGTATGCCGATGCATTGCGGCGGCCATTTCCCACATTTCAGCGGAGCTCATCGCAGCGCCAAACTGCTGCAGCCGGACAGTTTCGATGCCCGCTCCTTCGCGGGCGATCGTCTCCAGGAGAACCCGATCGCTCGAGAACAGATTGATGTTTTCAAAACGCGGCGGCTGGTTTTGAACGGTCTCGGATGCAGTGTACGGAATGTTTTCCATTTGCTTCAGCCCAAGCCATGCACTGTTTTATCACAGGAACGGCGCGGCTGGATGCGCATTAGGGTAACGGATACGAGAGAAGCCACGGCCGGATCAGACGTCCGTGCGATCGACATGTGCAAAGATTCTCCGGGCATCGCTTTGTTTCTTGCACTTCTGCTGTGGGCCGGAAATTCGGAAGCCGTCTCGCCAAACAGTCAGCATGACGATTTTCCTGTCCCGCTCGCACGGACCGCTGGCAACGTACAGTTGCTATGGTCCAGGTTGAAAAGCGGGTTGCCGCAGGAACTCTACGATAACTTCGATTTGTTCATTTATGTGAACAAGGCGGAGCGGGGTTCCTGGTCGCAGCATCTGTACGCGTTTGCGAAACCCAGCAGCGCGAACCCGGAGCGCGATGTGATCTTGATGATGGACGCGCCGGTCTCCACGGGGCGGGAGGCGATGGAGCGGGCCAAAGACGGGCAGATTGTTTCGACGTCCACCCCAAGTGGATTCTATGAACTCGATCCGGAGCGGTTTCAAGTTGGCCACCGTTCGAGGCAATGGGAACTGGACATGCCCAACGCCATGTTTTTCAACTTGGAGAAAAGCGGGACGCGTACAGGTCTGGCCATTCACGGGGTTACCGACCCTGGGGCAATCGCTGCAATCGGGCATCGGGCAAGTGCGGGCTGCGTACAGCTTTCGTTGGATGGCTCGAGAAAACTGTTTGATCTCGTTCGCGACAATTTCGAAGGCGCGGTTCCACGCTTTGCCTATTTCCCGGGCACGCGAACCACAAACAATACTGGTGAACTGGCGCGCGACAGGAGCGGTCAGATCGTCATGGAACAGGGGTACCGCGCTCTGGTGATCATCGAAGATGTGGAGAGTACACCACCCATCTCACAGCTTTTGGTTAGCGCCATGCCACAATCCGAAAAACTGGCTTTGGTTATCCGGCAGCCAGCGCATGCCCAGGCCACTGGCGCGCTGCCGCAGCCTTAGTATCCTTGGGCCATGGGCTCGCAAGGAGCTTCCTCGAGACTGTTAATCCGGGTGCCGGACGATCCGACGGTCTGCAGTCCCGCCTGGTTCTGGACGCAGTAGAGTTCATTCTTTCCGATGCGCTGCAGCCGTTTTGATATCCGGTCCTGCCGCCCTGGCACATTCGTAGAATGCGATCGCCGCGGCATTGGAAACATTCAAACTCTCCATTGATCCGCTTAACGGGATAAACGCACTCGTATCGCATCGTTCGCGGACCAGCCGCCGCAAACCGGCTCCTTCGGCGCCCAGGACAATTGCGACATCGCCAGCGGTAAGCGCATCGCGGAAATCTTCGCTGCCGTCGACAGTCAAAGCGATGCGCCACGCTGCCATTCGGCCCAGATCCTCCAGAGCGCGGGCAATATTGACCACGCGAACCCTTGGAACCTGATCAAGCGCTCCGGACGCAGCTTTGGCCAGAACGCCCGTTTCCGGCGGGGAATGACGCGACTGCACGACCACTGCCGCAAATCCAAAACCGGCGGCCGAGCGCAGAATGGCGCCTTCATTATGGGGATCCGTGATCTGGTCGAGCACGGCCACACGGCGTGCCCCAGTCCCCGTGGCCACGAAAATGTCCTCGAGGTCAAGCGACGGCAGCGGTTCGCAAAGCAGCCCAATTCCCTGATGGACTGAGCCGGGGGGAAGAATCTGGGCGAGTCTTTCGGCCCGGCAAAGTTCCGTCCTGATATCGGGGCGGATGGTGTCCTGAAGCTCAGCCCAGGCTTGTTCGGTCAGTACAGCCCTCAAAACCGTCCGTCGCGGGTTCAACAGGGCTGCCCGGGCCGCGTGAATTCCGTAAAGCCAGAAAGTCCCCTTCCTGGATTTTTGTCGGTGATCGGTTCGTTCGCGATTCGTGATCATTTCGCGGAAGCATGGACCGGAGTGAATTGGGAAGCCATCTATTTGGTAGGCAGCCGGGATTCGTGCATTTCTGCACCGACGCGCGAGGCCGCCACGATCCTATTGACAGCAGCAAACAATTCC
Source organism: uncultured Alphaproteobacteria bacterium (assembly GCA_963747255.1). GTDB lineage: Bacteria > Pseudomonadota > Alphaproteobacteria > Micropepsales > Micropepsaceae > CAIYRG01. The sequence goes on along the minus strand of CAVVEG010000017.1, from coordinate 730,234 downwards.
CCAATATGCGCCCTCCGCAGTCTTCCTCCGGAGCGAATGCGCTTGCCGGCTGTCATGTTTATTTGTCAGCCGGTTTTTTGCCATGAGATCAAGACGAATGCGGCGGAATAGCAGGTTTCAGACGCCATCTTTAGACGGGGGAGTGTCCCGAGCGGCAAAGGGGGCGGACTGTAAATCCGCTGGCGCAGCCTTCGTAGGTTCGAGTCCTACCTCCCCCACCAGTCGGAAGAGGAAACGGATCGACAGTCAAAGAGGAGTGGTGGGGTAGGAACGACCGGTCATCCTGAGGCGCGGCAGGCGTGATGCGGGTGTAGCTCAATGGTAGAGCAGCAGCCTTCCAAGCTGAATACGAGGGTTCGATTCCCTTCACCCGCTCCAGAATATCGCCCATGGTGCGGTCAGACCAAATGATTGTGCGGTAAGCATTTGTTGAACATGCAGGAGTGTAGCTCAGTTGGTAGAGCGGCGGTCTCCAAAACCGTAGGCCGTGGGTTCGAATCCTACCACTCCTGCCAACGACTATAACGCGTACGGAACACTGATGGCCGATGAAGCATCAAAGGAACTCGCAACCGGGCCCGGCCGGCGTACAGGGCCTCTGCAGTTCTTCCAGGAGGTTCGGCGCGAGACGTCGAAGGTCACGTGGCCATCCTGGCGTGAGACCTATCTCACCACGATCATGGTTTTCATCATGGTCGTCGTGACCATGGTGTTTTTTGCGGTGGTCGATTACGGCCTCGGGCTGGCCCTGAATTTCGTGCTGGGCATCCGATGATTGAGACACCAGGGACGCAAACGATGACGGCACATTGGTATATCGTTCACACCTATTCGAATTTCGAGAAAAAGGCCGCGGAGGAGATCAAGCGGCAAGCCCAGATCCAGGGGCTTAACGATCTTATTGAAGAAGTTATGGTGCCGACGGAAGAGGTCATTGAGATCAGGCGCGGCCACAAGATCAACGCAGAGCGCAAATTTCTTCCGGGCTATATACTTGTCCGGGCCGACTTGACCAACGAAGCCTACCACCTGATCAAGAATGTTCCGAAGGTCACCGGTTTCCTCGGACAGAACAACAAGCCGATGCCGCTTCGCCAGAGCGAAGTTGATCGCATCCTGAATCAGGTTCAGGAAGGCGCGGAACGCCCGAAACCATCTATCACCTTCGAAGTGGGCGAACAGGTTCGTGTTGCCGATGGCCCCTTCACCTCGTTCAACGGCACTGTCGAAGAGGTGGACGAGGACCGTTCCCGGCTGAAAGTCGCAGTATCCATTTTCGGCCGGGCGACACCGGTCGAATTGGAGTTTTCGCAGGTAGAGAAAATCTAACCCGGCCGGGACGGGCCGGAAAAGCGGAAGGTCCTCGCCGGACCGTCAGTACCGCGGCCGTCGAAGGAGGACGTGTTCAATGGCGAAGAAAATTATTGGCTACATAAAACTGCAGGTGCCGGCGGGTTCTGCCAATCCGTCGCCGCCGATCGGTCCTGCTTTGGGACAGCGCGGGCTGAATATCATGGAGTTCTGCAAGGCGTTCAATGCCAAGACCCAGGAGCAGGAAAAAGGCATGCCGATTCCGGTTACGATCACCGTTTTTTCGGACAAGTCTTTCGCCTTTGAAATGAAAACGCCGCCGGCTTCCTACTTCCTCAAAAAAGCAGCGAAGCTGGATGCCGGCTCAAAGGCTCCGGGGCGCGATTTCCGGGGCGTCGTCACGATGGCGCAGGTCCGCACCATCGCCGAAGCAAAGATGAAAGATCTGAATGCCAATGATGTCGATGCTGCCATGCAGATGATCATCGGTTCGGCAAGGTCGATGGGCATCGAGGTCAGGGGCTGATCATGGCGAAATCTGGAAAACGTATTCGCGTCGCGCGGGAAGGTATTGACGGCACCAGGTCCTATGCGCTTGAGGACGCGGTCAAGTTGCTGAAAGAGCGGGCAAAGGCGAAGTTCGACGAAACAATCGAGGTGGCCATCAATCTGGGTGTCGATCCGCGGCATGCCGATCAAATGGTGCGCGGTGTCGTATCGCTGCCGAACGGCACTGGTCGCTCGGCCCGGGTCGCGGTGTTCGCCAAAGGCGCAAAGGCAGATGAGGCGAGGCGGGCCGGTGCAGACGTAATAGGGGCCGAAGACCTGGCCGAGCAGGTGCAGAAAGGCGAAATCAATTTCGACCGGTGCATCGCAACGCCTGACATGATGGGCATTGTTGGCCGCCTTGGCAAAGTGCTTGGGCCGCGCGGACTGATGCCGAATCCGAAGGTTGGAACCGTGACAATGGATGTGACCCAGGCGATCAAGGATGCAAAGGGTGGCGCGGTTGAGTTCCGGGTCGAAAAAGCAGGCATCGTGCATGCCGGTGTCGGCAAGGCCAGCTTTGAGGACCGCGCGATCACGGAAAATGTGCGCGCCCTCGTAGATTCGGTAGTCCGTGCAAAACCGGCGGGCGCAAAGGGCCACTATCTGAAGAAGATTTCCATCAGCTCCACAATGGGACCAGGAATCAAGATTTCTCTCGATTCCGTGGGCCAGGCGGGGGCGGTGTAGGAGAATGATTTTCCGGCGCGCGTAAGCCGGAGGACCTGTCCAAGACCGCAGGTGTCCGCCGTCCGGGGGACTTAATGGCCTGCGCAGACGGGGCGATAAACCGGATTTTGGGGATGAGATTCCCCGCGATTCGGGTGTGCCTTGGGACGGGAGTTGTCGCGGAGTGCGTGAGGGCGCAGTTCTTGCGATCGGTCTTGAGGAAGGTTTGGCGACGCGCGCCAGACGTTCAAACCTGAGGTGTGGGTATGGATAGAACTCAAAAAGCCGAGGCAGTGCAAAGTCTGAACGGACTTTTTGCCAAATCCGGAACTATTGTCGTCGCCCACTATAGCGGCATGACGGTGGCCCAGATGGGCGAATTGCGCTCTCGTCTCGGCAAGGCAGGCGCATCGTTCAAAGTGGCCAAAAACCGGCTTGCCATGCGTGCGCTCGAAGGAACCCCGGCAGCGGGCATCTCCGAGCTTTTCAGGGGGCCGACCGGGATCGCCTTTTCTGATGATCCGGTCGCCGCACCCAAAGTCCTGGTGGCCTACGCCAGGGAAAATGAAAAGTTCAAGATTATCGGCGGCTTTGCCGTCGGCTCGGTGCTCAGTCCGGACGCAGTGCGGTCCCTGGCCGAACTTCCGTCACTGGATCAACTTCGAGCGAAGCTGCTTGGCCTGTTGCAGGCTCCTGCGACCAGAATTGCAGGTGTTCTGCAGGCTCCTGCCGGCAATGTCGCGCGGGTGCTCGCGGCCTATGCAAAAAAGGAAGCGGCGTAACTGGCTCTGGTAAAATCGCTGAAAACCACCATATAGGAACCCTGAGAATGGCAAATCTCCAACAATTGGTCGATGAACTCTCGAAGCTGACGGTGCTCGAGGCAGCTGAGCTCTCCAAGCTTCTGGAAGAGAAGTGGGGCGTTTCCGCCGCTGCTCCGGTTGCGGTCGCGGCTGCGCCCGGCGCAGCCGCCGCTGCACCTGCAGCCGTCGAAAAGACGGAATTCACGGTCGTGCTGACGTCTGCCGGCGACAAGAAAATCAACGTCATCAAGGAAGTCCGTGCCATCACCGGACTGGGCCTCAAGGAAGCCAAGGACCTCGTTGAAGGTGCTCCCAAAGAGGTGAAGACGGATGTGTCGAAGGACGAAGCTGAAAAGCTTAAAAAGCAGCTTGAAGACGCGGGCGCGAAGGTCGAGCTGAAATAAGGAGGCGTGGCGGCTGTCCCTGGCTGACGCGCAATTGGCTCATTCCCACTCTCCCCCGGAAAAGAGATTTCCCGGGGGCTAGGGGCGTTTTGGCCGGAACATAGACATTAACAGGAATTGCTCATGACACTTTCCTTCACAGGTCGCAAACGACTTCGCAAGCTGTTCGGCCACATGGTCGAAGTCGCGGAGATGCCAAATCTGATCGAGGTGCAGAAGACCTCTTATGATCAGTTTTTGCAGGTCGAGAAGCCCGAAACCGGCCGTCTCGACATGGGCCTGGAGACGGTTTTCAAGTCCGTATTCCCGATCAGCGACTTCTCCGAAAGCTCGCTGCTTGAATATGTCGATTACCATTTCGAAGATCCGAAATATGACGTCGAAGAATGCCAGCAGCGTTCGATGACTTATGCGGCGCCGCTCAAAGTGACGCTGCGTCTTATCGTCTTCGATGTCGACCAGGAAACGGGAGCCAAGTCGGTCAAGGACATCAAGGAACAGGACGTCTATATGGGCGATGTTCCGTTTATGACCTCCAACGGCACATTTATTGTCAACGGTACCGAGCGTGTGATCGTTTCCCAGATGCATCGCAGCCCGGGCGTGTTTTTCGATCATGACAAAGGAAAGACCCATTCGTCGGGCAAACTGTTGTTTGCCGCCCGCGTCATTCCCTATCGCGGCTCGTGGCTCGATTTCGAATTCGACGCCAAAGACATCATCCATGTCCGCATAGACCGCCGGAGAAAACTTCCGGCTACAACGCTGTTGTATGCGCTCGGTTTAGACCAGGAGGGAATCCTCGACCATTTTTATACCAAGGTTCCTTTCCGTACCGGCAAGGATGGCAAGTGGACAACGCCGGTGGACGCCTCATGGATGCGCAATGCCAAGCCGAATAATGAATGGACGAACCCCAAAACCGGTGAGGTCCTGACCGAAACCGGTCAGAAGATCACCGTCCGTGCCCTGCGCAAGTGGCAGGAAGAGGGAATCAAATCGGTTGCCATGCCGGACGACGAATTGGTCGGCCGTTATTCCGCGCTCGATATGGTCAATTACGAAACCGGCGAGATCTATGTCGAAGCCGGCGACGAACTGACGCTCGATAACATCGCGGTTCTGCGCGATGGAGGTTTTCAGGAAATCGTTACGATCAATGTCGATCACATCAATATCGGAGCCTATATCCGCAACACCATGGCGGTGGACAAGAACCACAGCCGTGAGCAGGCGCTGATCGACATTTATCGCGTGATGCGTCCTGGCGAACCGCCAACGGCCGAGACCGCCGAGACTCTGTTCGGACAATTGTTCTTCGATTCAGAGCGCTATGACCTGTCGAGCGTCGGCCGGGTCAAGATGAACATGCGTCTTGGGCTCGATTGCGCGGACACCATCCGCGTTTTGCGGAAGGAAGACATTCTTGCCATCCTCAAGGCGCTCGCGGATCTGCGCGATGGCCGTGGCGAAATTGACGATATCGATAATCTCGGAAACCGCCGCGTCCGTTCTGTCGGCGAGTTGATGGAAAACCAGTTTCGGATCGGTCTGCTCCGGATGGAGCGCGCCATCAAGGAGCGCATGAGTTCGGTGGATATCGACACCGTCATGCCGCACGATCTGATCAATGCGAAGCCGGTTGCTGCTGCTGTCCGCGAGTTCTTCGGTTCGTCGCAGCTTTCGCAGTTCATGGACCAGACCAATCCCCTGTCGGAAGTCACGCACAAGCGCCGCCTGTCCGCGCTTGGACCTGGTGGTCTCACACGCGAGCGGGCGGGATTTGAGGTCCGCGACGTTCATCCGACCCATTACGGCCGCATCTGTCCGATCGAAACGCCGGAAGGCCCGAACATCGGCCTGATCAATTCGCTGGCGACGTATGCGCGGGTGAATAAATACGGATTTATCGAGAGCCCCTACCGCAAGGTGCACAACAAGCACGTCACGGATGAGGTTGTTTATCTGTCGGCGATGGAAGAGACGAAATACACCATTGCTCAGGCCAATGCGACGCTGGACAGCCGCAACCGCATCGTGGACGAGTTGGTCTCCTGCCGGAAGGGCGGCAACTTCATGATGACGACGCCGGAACAGGTCGATTACATCGACGTATCGCCGAAGCAGCTGGTTTCCGTAGCTGCGGCTCTCATTCCGTTCCTTGAGAACGATGACGCGAACCGCGCGCTAATGGGTTCCAACATGCAGCGTCAGGCGGTCCCGTTGCTGACCGCAGAGGCGCCGCTTGTCGGCACCGGGATGGAGGATGTTGTTGCGCGCGACTTCAGGAGCCGCCATTGCGGCGCGGCGCCCCGGAATTGTGGATCAGGTGGATGCGACCCGTATCGTAATTCGCGCCACGGAAGAAACCGATCCGACGAGACCCGGTGTTGACATCTACCGGCTCGCAAAATTCCAGCGCTCGAACCAGAACACCTGCATCAATCAGCGTCCGCTGGTGCGGGTGGGCGATACCGTGCAGCAGGGGGATATCATAGCAGATGGTCCTTCCACGCAACTGGGCGAGCTCGCGCTCGGCAAGAACGTACTCGTCGCGTTCATGCCGTGGAATGGCTACAACTTTGAGGATTCAATCCTTATCTCCGAACGCATTGTCCGCGACGATGTGTTCACCTCGATCCATATCGAGGAATTTGAGACCATGGCGCGCGACACCAAACTCGGGCCGGAAGAAATCACCCGGGACATTCCCAATGTCGGCGAAGAAGCCCTCAAGAATCTCGACGAGGCCGGCATCGTATATATCGGTGCGGAAGTGAATGCGGGCGACATTCTGGTCGGCAAGGTGACGCCGAAAGGCGAAACGCCGATGACGCCGGAGGAAAAACTGCTGCGTGCGATATTCGGCGAAAAGGCAGCCGACGTGCGGGATACCAGTTTGCGGGTTCCGCCCGGCGTTACCGGAACAGTCGTTGAGGTACGCGTTTTCAACCGCCACGGCATCGACAAGGACCAGCGGGCGCTGGCCATCGAGCGTGCCGAGGAGGAACGTCTCGCCAAGGACCGGGACGACGAACTCGCCATTCTCGAACGCAACATGTTTGCGCGGCTTTCGGAGCTGCTTCTCAACAAGGTTGCCGTGTCGGGCCCAAAGGGCATCTCGGCGGAAACCAAGATCACGCAGCAGGTGCTCGATGCAACCCCGCGGCATCTGTGGTGGCAGATCGGTTTGCGCAACGAGAAGGCGCAGGCCGAAATCGAAAGTTTGAAAAAGCAGTATGACGAATCCCGTCAGCGCCTCGACAAACGGTTTGCGGACAAGGTGGAGAAGCTCCGCCGCGGCGACGAACTGGCGCCGGGCGTGATGAAGATGGTCAAGGTGTTTGTGGCGGTGAAGCGCAAGCTCCAGCCCGGCGACAAGATGGCCGGACGTCACGGCAACAAAGGCGTGATCTCCCGCATCACCCCGATGGAAGACATGCCTTATCTCGATGATGGTACACCGGTTGATGTCGTGCTCAATCCTCTGGGCGTTCCATCGCGCATGAATGTGGGCCAAATTCTGGAAACCCATCTCGGCTGGGCTTCGGCCGGATTGGGCCGGCAAATCGGCGATGTGCTGGACCGCGTTCGACGGGACGGCCGCACCGATGGACTGCGCAAAACGCTCAAGGCGATCTACGGTGGCGATGAACGGCTTGGTGAACTCGGTGAGGAGGATATCCTCGAAATGGCGGGCAATCTGCGCACCGGAGTGCCCGTTGCCACGCCGGTTTTCGATGGCGCCAAGGAAAAAGACATCGTCGAGATGCTGACCAATGCCGGTCTGAGCGGAACGGGTCAAGTGACGCTGTTCGACGGGCGGACCGGAGACGGGTTCACGCGTCAGGTGACCGTTGGCTACATCTACATGCTGAAACTGCACCATCTTGTGGACGACAAGATCCACGCGCGTTCAATCGGTCCGTACAGCCTCGTTACCCAGCAGCCGCTCGGAGGAAAAGCGCAGTTCGGCGGACAGCGCTTCGGCGAAATGGAGGTTTGGGCGCTTGAGGCCTACGGCGCCGCCTACACGCTGCAGGAAATCCTCACGGTCAAATCCGACGACGTGGCAGGCCGCACCAAGGTCTATGAGGCCATTGTCCGTGGCGAGGATAATTTCGAGGCCGGCATTCCGGAAAGCTTCAACGTGCTGGTGAAGGAAATGCGTTCGCTTGGTTTGAACGTCGAACTTCTGAACCAGTGATTCTTCGACAGTCCCCTCGCGAAATGCGGGGGGACTTCCCCAGGAGAAGAGAAAGAACATGAATCAGGAACTGATCAACGTCTTCCAGCAAGGCAAGGAAATTCCTGCCTTCGACCGGATTCGGATCTCCCTTGCGAGCCCGGATCAAATCCTGCGCTGGTCGCACGGCGAGATCAAGAAACCGGAAACCATCAACTACCGCACCTTCAAGCCGGAGCGGGACGGTTTGTTCTGTGCCCGGATTTTTGGTCCGGTGAAGGACTACGAATGTCTGTGCGGCAAGTACAAACGCATGAAGTACAAGGGCATCGTGTGCGAGAAATGCGGTGTCGAAGTGACTGTGCAGAAGGTCCGTCGCGATCGCATGGGGCACATCGAACTCGCCTCGCCGGTGGCCCACATCTGGTTCCTGAAGTCGCTCCCGTCCCGCATCGGCCTGATGCTCGACATGACACTGAAGGACCTCGAGCGTGTGCTCTATTTCGAGAATTATGTCGTGCTCGAGCCCGGGCTGACGCCGTTAAAGCCACGCCAGCTACTGACGGAAGAGGAGTTCTTCAGAGCACAGGAAGAATATGGCGAGGATAGCTTCAACGCCATGATTGGAGCGGAGGCGATCCGCATCCTGCTCGAGCAGATCGATCTCGACAAATTGCAGCACGACCTGCGTGCCGAGATTGCCGTGGCGCAAGGCACGGAAAAACCGAAGAAGCTGGTCAAGCGTCTCAAAGTCGTCGAGGCCTTTATCGAATCCGGCAATCGTCCGGAATGGATGATTCTGACGGTGGTGCCGGTAATTCCGCCGGAACTCCGGCCGCTGGTTCCGCTGGACGGCGGCCGTTTTGCAACTTCGGACCTGAACGATCTTTATCGCCGGGTCATCAACCGCAACAACCGTTTAAAGCGGCTGATGGAGTTGAAGGCGCCGGACATCATCGTGCGCAACGAAAAGCGCATGCTGCAGGAAGCTGTTGATGCCTTGTTCGACAATGGCCGACGCGGCCGCGTGATCACGGGCGCCAACAAGCGTCCGCTAAAGTCGCTTGCCGACATGCTGAAAGGCAAGCAGGGGCGCTTCCGGCAGAACCTGCTCGGCAAGCGGGTGGATTACTCCGGTCGTTCGGTGATCGTGGTCGGTCCCGAACTGAAACTGCATCAGTGCGGCTTGCCGAAGAAGATGGCGTTAGAGCTGTTCAAGCCGTTCATTTACGCGCGGCTGGAGGCGAAGGGATTTTCCGCCACCGTTAAACAGTCGAAGAAACTGGTTGAGAAAGAGAAACCCGAAGTGTGGGATATCCTCGAAGAGGTTATCCGCGAGCACCCGGTGCTGCTGAACCGCGCGCCAACCTTGCATCGTCTGGGAATCCAGGCATTCGAGCCGGTGCTGATCGAGGGCAAGGCCATTCAGCTGCACCCGCTTGTCTGCACAGCCTTCAATGCCGATTTTGACGGCGACCAGATGGCGGTTCACGTGCCCCTGTCGCTGGAAGCGCAGCTGGAAGCGCGTGTGCTGATGATGTCCACCAACAACATCCTGTCGCCCGCCAATGGGAAGCCGATCATTGTGCCCACCCAGGACATCGTGCTCGGGCTTTATTATCTGTCGCTCGACAAGGACAACGAGCCCGGCCAGGGCATGAAGTTCAACGATATGGGCGAGATCGAGCATGCGCTTTTTGCAGGCGCGGTAACGCTGCATTCGAAAGTCGAGGCGCGCTACAAAACCGTCGATTCGAACGGCAATCCCATAACGCGGCGGGTGCAGTCCACGCCGGGTCGCATGATGTTGGCCGAGCTGTTGCCGCGCAATCCGGCGATTCCCTTCGAACTGGTGAACCGTCAGCTTCGCAAGCAGGAAATCAGTCACATCATCGACGAAGTGTATCGTCACTGCGGTCAGAAGGAGACTGTGCTGTTTTGCGATGCCGCCATGGCTCTTGGCTTCCGCGAAGCCTGTAAGGCCGGGATCTCATTCGGCAAGGACGACATGGTCGTACCCAGGGCAAAGGAGAAGCTGATTGATACCGCGCGCCACCAGGTGCGCGAATTCGAGCAGCAATATCTGGAAGGCGTCACCACCGATCGCGAAAAATACAACCAGGTGGTTGATGTGTGGTCGAAATGTACCGATCAGGTCGCGGCCGAGATGATGCGGGAAATTTCGCAGCCGAAGGTCGATCCCAAAACCGGCCGGACGCAGGAAATCAATTCCATCTTCATGATGGCGAATTCCGGCGCCCGCGGATCGCAACAGCAGATCAAGCAGCTGGCCGGCATGCGCGGCCTGATGGCGAAGCCCTCGGGAGAAATCATCGAGACGCCTATTCTCTCGAACTTCAAGGAAGGGCTGACCGTGCTCGAATACTTTAATTCGACGCATGGCGCGCGAAAGGGTCTCGCGGACACAGCGCTCAAGACCGCCAACTCGGGCTATCTGACGCGGCGCCTCGTGGACGTGGCCAACGACTGCATCATCACGGCCGAAGATTGCGGAACGAAGAAAGGCATCAGCGTCCAAGCCGTCATCGACGGCGGGCAGGTTGTCGCCTCGCTTGCCGAACGCATTCTTGGCCGTACCGCTGCGGAGGACGTGAAGCACCCCGAAACCGGCGAGATTATGGTCCGCCGCGGCAAGGAAGTCACGGAAGAGCTGGCCGAGAAGATTGAAAATGCGCACGTGGCGAAAGTCAGGGTGCGTTCAGTCCTTTGCTGCGAATTGCTCGATGGCGTGTGCGGCAAGTGTTACGGCCGCGATCTGGCCCGTGGAACCTCTGTCAATATCGGCGAGGCGGTCGGCGTCATTGCCGCCCAATCGATCGGCGAGCCGGGCACACAGCTCACCATGCGCACCTTCCATATCGGCGGCGCCGCGCAAGTGGCGGCGCAGTCCAAGATCGAAGCTTCGCATGACGGAAAGATCAAGATCGTCAATCGTAATGTGGTGCGGAACTCGCAGGGCCAGCTGGTGGCGATGGGCCGAAACATGCAGGTGGCAATCGTCGACGCCCGCGGTATCGAACGTGCCGCGCACCGCATCGTTTATGGCGCGAGACTCATGGTCGATGAAGGACAGGCGATCAAACGCGGGGAGCGAATTGCGGAGTGGAATCCCAACTCGCTCCCGATTCTGACCGAAGTGGACGGTATCGTTCGTTACGACGATATCGTTGAAGGCCTCAGCTTGAAGGAGGTAGCCGACGAAACCACCGGTATCAGTCAGAAGGTGATCGTTGACTGGCGTTCCGGCTCGAAGAGCTCTGATCTCCGCCCGGCGATCACGCTGGTGGACAAGAAGGGCCGCTCGGTCGTTTTGCCCAATGGCGAGGCCCGCTATCCCCTGTCGGTTGATGCAATTCTGTCGGTCGAGGACGGCGCGGAAGTGAAAGCCGGCGACGTGCTCGCGCGTATTCCGACAGAAGGCGCGAAAACCCGTGACATCACTGGCGGTCTGCCCCGGGTTGCGGAACTGTTCGAGGCGCGCAAGCCGAAAGACTGCGCCGTGCTTGCCGAAACAGACGGGTATATCGAATTTGGCAAGGACTACAAGAACAAGCGGCGCGTGATTCTGAAGCCGAAAAGCGAGGATCAGGAGCCGATCGAGTATCTGCTGCCCAAGGCCAAGCATGTCAGCGTCCGCGAAGGCGATTATGTGGAGAAGGGCGACTTCATCATCGAAGGGCATCCCTCGCCGCATGACATCCTGCGCATCAAGGGCGTGGAGGAGCTCGCGGTTTATCTGATCAATGAAATCCAGGAGGTTTATCGTCTCCAGGGCGTGAAGATAAACGACAAGCATATCGAGGTGATCGTCCGGCAGATGCTGCAGAAGATCGAAATCGAAAACGGCGGCGGCACGACTTTGCTCGTCGGCGAACAGGTCGACCTGCTGGAGCTGGAAGACGCAAACAGGAAGGCGGTGGAACTGGGGCACAAACCTGCAGCGGGACGGCCCGTTCTGCTCGGAATCACCAAAGCCTCCTTGCAAACGCGCTCAGTGTTCTCGGCAGCCTCCTTCCAGGAGACTACGCGCGTACTCACCGACGCGGCCGTGAATGGCAAGGTCGATACGCTCGAAGGGTTGAAGGAGAATGTGATTGTCGGACGGCTCATTCCCGCCGGCACCGGTGGCGCCATTGCGCGCATCCGGCGCATTGCGGGCGAGCGCGACAAGGCCATTCAGGCCGAGCGTGCTGCTGCCGCTGCGACGCCTCCGGCTCTGGAAGCGCCCGCCACGGCTGCCGAATAAGAAATATCCAAACCGAAAGCCCCGGACCAACATCCGGGGCTTTTTTATCACTCCGCGGCTTCGCCGAGGCGTTCGGCGCGTTGCTGGCGCTCCCACATGGCGGCATAGGTACCGCCGCGCGCCAACAATGCGCCATGGGTGCCGCGTTCGATGATGGCGCCATCGTCGAGCACCAGAATCTCATCGGCATCCACGACCGTCGAAAGCCGATGCGCGATGATCAGGGTCGTGCGCCGCGCGGAGAGCTCGTTCAGGCTCGCCTGAATTTCATGTTCAGTGCGCGAATTGAGGGAGCTTGTCGCTTCGTCGAAGATCAGGATTTGCGGATTTTTCAGGATCACGCGGGCGATGGCAACGCGCTGCTTTTCACCTCCGGAAAGTTTCAACCCCCGCTCGCCGACACGGGTCGCATAGCCGTCCGGGAGTTTCGCTATAAAATCGACAAGCTGCGCCCGCCGCGCAGCCTCAATGATCTCCGCCTCCGATGCTTCGGGCAGGCCATAGGCGATGTTGTAATAGATGCTGTCGTTGAACAGCACCGTATCCTGCGGCACGACGCCGATTGCGCGGCGCAGGCTGGCCTGCGTGACATCACGCAAATCCTGGCCGTCGATAATGATGGAACCACTCCCGGGGTCATAAAACCGGAAGAGCAGCCGCGCGATGGTGGATTTGCCCCCGCCCGTCGGTCCCACGATGGCGAGAGTGCGGCCTCCCGGAATTTCGAAATTGAGATCGCTCAGGATCGGGCGCCGCGGATCATAGGCAAAACCGACATGGTCGAAGACGATCCGGCCCGCGCCGCGCTTCAGTGCAGGTGCATTGGGTCTGTCGCCGATTTCCGAGTTTCTCCGCCAGCAATCCGTACATCTGTTCGATGTCGGTGAAAGCCTGGCGCAGGATTCGCCACACCCACGAGAGCATATTCAGCGGCTGATAAAGCTGCAGCAGATATGCGTTGACCATTACAAAATCACCGATGGTCATCCGGCCGGCTGTTACGCCATAGGCCGCCAGCACCATCACGAGGACCACTCCCGTGGAAAGAATGCCGGCCTGGCCGATATTGAACAGCGAAAGCGAACGCTGATTTGCGATCGCCGCCGTCACATAATCCTGCTTGGCTTCGTCAAACCGGTCAATCTCGTGCTTCTCATTGCCGAAATATTTGACGGTCTCGAAATTCAGCAGACTGTCGATCGCGCGCGTGTTGGCTTCACGGTCCTGCGCGTTCATCTCGCGGCGATATTTCATCCGCCATTTCGTCGCTGCGGCCGTATACGCACCATAACCGATCACCACCGCAAAGGTGGAGGCAGCAAGACCAAAGCTGAGATAATGCCAGAGCACACCCGTTACGAGCACAAGCTCCAGGAAAATCGGCGCAATATTGAAGAGAAGATAGGTCAGAAGGGACTCGACCCCTTCGGTGCCGCGCTCGATGGCCCGGGAAAGTCCGCCGGTCTGCCGGTCGAGGTGGAAGCGCAGCGATAGTTCGTGCAGATGCTGCAGCACCTGGACGGAAATCAGCCGCAGGGCGCGCTCCTGCACATTGGCGAAAATCATGTCGCGGAGTTCGGTCGTAGCCGATGCGACGACGCGGATGACGCCGTAACCAACGATCAGCAGAACCGGTACGGCGACAATGGCGCCAGGATGACCGGACAGGGCATCGACTATCTTCTTATAGGCGATCGGCAGCAGAACATTGACCAGCTTGGCGATCAGGATCAGAGCAAAGGCCGCAACCACGCGGAGCCTGAGCCCGGGTTCGTCTTTGGGCCAGAGCAGGGGCAGCACGCGCCGGACCACGGCCAACTGGTCCTTCCAGCCGAGCCCCGGTTCGCGCCTCTGATCCGGTTTTCGGGAAAGAGACCAGCGGATTTGCATAGCCCCCTATATCGGACGTTCGCTTCCGCCTCTCAAGCATGTTCAGGAATGAAACTGCGACCAACTCGCAATTAACTCGCGTGATCGCTTGTGGCTATCGACAACAGCCCGTATCAGTTTGAATTCGTGGAGAGAGCACCGCGAACTCATGGTTTCGGCTATTGACGCAGAGCGCCTGCGCCTGGATATACACGCCAACCTTCGCGACAGGCCGTCGGTCGAATCCCGAGACGCTGTCTGAAGATAGTGTAAACGCGGATCAAGCGCGATCCGGGGGCAGTACGCGCCCGGATCCTACGCATGTTGCGGACCCCCACGCGGCCGTCCGCCGGATTGTTTTTGTGCAACATGCGCGGTTGAACTGCGCAAGATGGGAATGGCAGATGCCGACAGTCAACCAGTTGATCAGGAAGCCTCGGGGCGAAAAACCGAAGCGCAACAAGGTGCCGGCGCTGACCAACTGTCCGCAAAAGCGGGGCGTCTGCACACGCGTCTATACGACGACCCCGAAAAAGCCGAACTCCGCACTTCGTAAAGTTGCCAAAGTCCGGCTGACCAATGGCTATGAGGTTGTGAGCTACATCCCTGGCGAAGGCCATAACCTGCAGGAACATTCCGTGGTCCTGATCCGCGGCGGCCGGGTGAAGGATTTGCCCGGCGTGCGTTATCACATCCTGCGTGGCGTTCTCGACACCCAGGGCGTGAAAGACCGGAAACAGCGTCGCTCGGTTTACGGGGCGAAAAGACCCAAGTGACGTCCGGCTGAACGCCGAAACTCATCCCGGACGAGTGGAGAGCCGGGATCTGGTGAAGTGAAGGATCGATAAGGAACAAGCCATGTCCCGCAGGCATCGTGCAGAGAAACGTGAGGTTATTCCCGACGCAAAATTTGGCGACGTGATTCTCGCGAAATTCATGAACAGCCTGATGTATGAGGGCAAGAAATCCGTTGCCGAGAGCATCATGTATGGCGCCTTCGATTCGATCCATGCCAAGACCAAACAGGATCCGCTGAACGTCTTTCACGAAGCGCTGCGCAATGTCAGTCCGGCGCTGGAAGTGCGGTCCCGCCGCGTCGGTGGGGCAACCTATCAGGTTCCGGTGGAAGTCCGGACGGACCGTTCGCGCGCGCTCGCCATCCGCTGGATCATTTCCGCGGCGCGCAATCGCAATGAACCAACGATGCAGGGGAGATTATCGGGGGAACTTCATGGATGCCGCCAACAATCGCGGCACCGCTGTCAAAAAACGCGAAGACACGCACAAGATGGCCGAGGCCAATCGCGCGTTCTCGCATTACCGCTGGTAATCAAGGAAAACGTTAATGCCCCGGCAAACCCCCCTCAATCATTACCGAAATATCGGCATTGCCGCGCATATCGATGCCGGCAAGACCACCACGACGGAGCGCATCCTCTACTATACCGGCCGTTCGCATAAGATCGGCGAAGTCCATGATGGCGCCGCGACCATGGACTTCATGGAACAGGAACAGGAACGCGGGATCACCATTACTTCTGCCGCGACCACCTGTTTCTGGCGCGATCACCGCATCAACATCATCGATACCCCTGGCCACGTCGATTTTACCATCGAGGTTGAGCGTTCGATGCGCGTTCTGGATGGCGCCGTGGCCGTGTTCGACGCGGTTGCCGGTGTAGAGCCGCAATCGGAGACCGTTTGGCGGCAGGCCGACAAATACCGCGTGCCCCGCATCTGTTTTGTCAACAAGATGGATCGCACCGGCGCCGATTTCTTCCGCTGCGTGCAGATGATGATCGACCGCCTCGGAACCCAACCGCTGGTGGTCCAGCTTCCCGATCGGCGCCGAAAGCGGCTTCAGAGGCGTGGTCGATCTCGTCGCCATGAAGGCGATTGATCTGGAAAGAGGAAAATCTCGGCGCCGAATTCGAGGTCGCTGAACATTCCGGCGGACATGCTCGGAAAAGGCCAATGCGTATCATACAAAACTGGTCGAAATGGCAGTCGAGGAAGACGAGAAACTTCTTGAAGCCTATCTCGAAGGTCACATGCCGACGCCGATCAGTTCAAAGCCTGCATCCGCAAGGGCGCATGCGCATTCCACTTCGTTCCCGTGCTGTGCGGCGCCGCATTCAAGAACAAAGGCGTTCAACCCCTGCTCGATGGGGTGGTGGATTTTCTTCCTTCGCCGATGGACGTCCCGCCGGTCGAAGGCACCAAGCCGCATTCGGAGGAAAAAATCCTTCCTCCGGCGATGACAAGGCTCCCTTCGCCAGGCTTGCCTTCAAGATCATGGATGATCCCTTCGTCGGCTCGATCACCTTCGTTCGCATTTATTCCGGCATGGTGGCCTCCGGCACTTCGGTCCTGAATTCCGTCAAGGACAACCGCGAACGGGTCGGCCGCATGCTGCTGATGCATGCCAACAACCGCGAAGATATCAAGGAAGCCTATGCCGGCGATATCGTCGCTCTTGCGGGATTGAAGAACACCACCACCGGCGAGACGCTTTGCGATTCAGCACAAGCCGGTGGTTCTGGAACGCATGGAATTCCCCGATCCGGTGATCGAGATCGCCATCGAGCCGAAGTCCAAAGCCGACCAGGAAAAGCTTGGCGTCGCGCTCAATCGGCTCGCCCAGGAAGATCCGTCTTTCCGTGTCTCCACCGATCAGGAGTCCGGCCAGACCATCCTCAAGGGAATGGGCGAACTGCATCTCGAGATCAAGGTCGATATCCTGAAGCGCACCTACAAGGTCGACGCCAATATCGGTCAGCCGCAGGTCGCCTATCGCGAGACGCTGTCAAAGCCGGTCACCATTCAGTACACGCACAAAAAGCAGACCGGCGGCGCAGGCCAGTTCGCGGAAGTGAAGCTCGAATTCGAGCCGCTGCCTCCAGGTTCAGGCTTTGAATTCGAGAATGGACGTGGTCGGCGGCGCCGTGCCGAGGGAATACATTCCGGCGGTCGAAAAGGGCCTGAAGGCCCAGAAGGAGAGCGGGCTCTTGGCGGGCTTTCCCGTGATCGATTTCAAAGCGCGGCTGGTGGACGGCAAATATCATGAAGTCGGACTCCAACGCGCTCACTTTCGAAATCGCGGCGCGCGCGGCGTTTCGCGAAATCAGCAGCCGCGGTGGCGCGGTCAAGTTGCTGGAGCCGATCATGAAAGTCGAGGTTGTGACGCCGGAGGAATATCTCGGCGGCGTGATTGGCGACCTGAACTCGCGGCGCGGACATGTGCATGGCACCGATACGCGCGGGAATGCGCAGGTCATCACCGCCATGGTTCCGCTCGCCAATATGTTCGGTTATGTCAACACGCTGCGCTCGATGAGCCAGGGGCGCGCGCAATACACGATGCAATTTGATCATTACGAGCAAGTGCCGCAGGCAATCGCGGAAGAGGTGAAGGCGAAATACGCCTGAAGCCTTGTAAATTGGACAGACGACGGAGAAAATATCATGGCCAAAGCGAAGTTCGAACGGACGAAGCCCCATTGCAACGTCGGCACGATCGGACATGTCGATCACGGCAAGACCACACTTACCGCCGCACTGACAAAGTCTCGGCGGACAGGGGATGGACCACGACAGCGGTTTCCTATGACCAGGTCGCCAAGGCATCCGAAAGCCAGGGCCGCCGTGATCCGACCAAAATTCTGACCATCGCCACCAGCCATGTCGAATATTCGACCGCCAACCGCCACTATGCCCATGTGGACTGCCCGGGGCATGCGGACTATGTAAAGAACATGATCACCGGCGCCGCGCAGATGGACGGCGCGATCCTCGTGGTTTCCGCGGCCGACGGCCCGATGCCGCAAACCCGCGAGCATATTCTGCTCGCCCGTCAGGTCGGCGTTCCTTACATCGTCGTCTTCCTGAACAAGGTTGACCTTGTGGACGATCCGGAGCTGCTCGATCTCGTCGAACTGGAAATCCGCGAACTTGCTCGAGCAAATACCAATTCCCGGGCGATGATGCGCCGATCATCCGCGGTTCGGCGATCAAGGCGCTTGAACGGCGAGAAGGGCGAATTCGCCGACGAGGCGATCCTGAGGCTGTACGAGGCTATCGACACCTATGTACCACTTCCGGAGCGCCCGATCGATCGGCCCTTCCTGATGCCCATCGAAGATGTGTTCTCGATTTCCGGCCGCGGCACCGTGGTCACCGGCCGCATTGAACGCGGCAAGATCAAGGTTGGCGAGGAAGTTGAGATCATCGGCATTCGGCCGACCACCAAGACCATCGTCACCGGCGTCGAAATGTTCCGCAAGCTGCTCGACCAGGGCGAGGCGGGCGACAATGTCGGCTGCCTGTTGCGCGGCGTCGACAAGGAAGCGGTCGAGCGCGGACAGGTGCTGGCGAAGCCCGGCAGTGTCACGCCGCACACCAATTTCAAGGCCGAGGCCTACATCCTCACCAAGGAGGAAGGCGGACGGCATACGCCGTTCTTCGGCAACTACCGTCCGCAATTCTATTTCCGCACCACCGACGTCACCGGCGTCGTGAAGCTGCCGCAGGGCACGGAAATGGTCATGCCGGGCGACAACGTCGCCGTCGAGGTGGAGCTGATCGTGCCGATCGCGATGGAGGAAAAGCTCCGCTTCGCGATCCGCGAAGGCGGCCGGACCGTCGGCGCGGGCGTCGTCACGAACATCCTGAAATAGGACGACGGTGCGGCTTGAGCCGCAGGAGAAAACAATGCAGGGACAAAATATCCGTATACGGCTAAAGGCCTTCGATCACCGTATCCTCGACAACTCCACCAAGGAGATCGTCAACACGGCGAAACGCACCGGCGCGCAGGTTCGGGGGCCTATCCCGCTTCCCACGCGCATCGAGCGTTTCACCGTCAATCGTTCCCCGCATGTGGACAAGAAGAGCCGCGAACAGTTCGAAATCCGGACCCATAAGCGGCTTCTCGATATCATCGATCCCACGCCCCAAACGGTGGACGCGCTGATGAAGCTCGACCTCGCCGCGGGTGTTGACGTCGAGATCAAACTCTAGGAGCGCCGGATGCGAACCGGAGTTATCACGCAGAAGATGGGGATGACCCGCCTGTTCCTCGAGGACGGCCGGCATGTCCCTGTCACTGTCCTGAAACTCGGAAAGTGCCAGGTCGTTGCCGTGCGAACGGCCGAAAAGGACGGCTATACCGCCGTCCAGCTCGGTTCGGGCTTTGTCAAGCCGAAGAGCCTGACCCAGGCCGAACGCGGCCATTTCGCCAAAGCGTCCGTCGAGCCGAAACGCAAAGTGGCCGAGTTTCGTGTCGACGCCCGGAATCTGCTCGATGTGGGAGATGAAATCCTCGCCTCCCATTTTATGCCCGGCCAGAAGGTGGACGTGACCGGCATCACCATAGGCCGCGGCTTTACCGGCGCGATGAAGCGCTGGAATTTCCGCGGCCTTGAAGCTTCGCACGGTGTATCGATCTCTCATCGTTCGCTGGGCGGCACCGGTGGCCGTCAGGATCCAGGCAAAACCTTCAAGAACAAGAAAATGCATGGCCATTATGGCGTCGAACGCGTCACGACCCAGAACGTGGAAGTGGCGAAAGTCGATGTGGAGCGCGGGCTGATCATGTTGCGTGGCGCCGTCCCGGGCGCAAAGGGCGGCTGGGTCATGGTCAGGGATGCCGTTAAACGTCCGTATAAAGATCTTCCGGCGCCAGGCTCGGTCAAAAAGGCGGAAGTGGCGGCAGGAGGATAGCGATGAAAGCGAAGGTTCTGACGCTCGATGCCGCGGAAGCCGGGCGAGATCGATCTTGAGCGACGACATTTTTGGGCTCGAGCCGCGCGCCGATTTGATGCACCGCGTGGTGGTCTGGCAATTGGCCAAGCGCCGCGCCGGAACGCACAAGACCAAAACCCGCGGCGAAGTAAACCGCACGACGAAGAAAGTCTACCGGCAGAAGGGCACCGGCTCGGCACGTCATGGCGCCCGTTCCGCGCCGCTTTATGTGGGTGGCGGCAAGGCCATGGCGCCTGTCGTCCGCAGCCACGAATTCGATCTGCCGAAGAAGGTGCGGTCGGCGGCTTTGCGCCATGCGCTGTCGGCAAAGGCCAGGGAAGCGAAACTCGTGGTTCTGGATTTGGCCGCCGTCGATCAGGTAAAAGCCGGCGCGCTTGCCAGGCGCCTGGGAAAGCTGGGCGATGGCCATATGCTGGTGGTGGACGGCGCATTTGACGAGAAATTCGCGCTCTCGGCGCGGAACCTGGCGAAGGTGTCGCTGCTCTCCGTCGAGGGCCTGAACGTTTACGACATTTTGCGCCGGGATACGCTCATCGTCACCAGATCCGGCATCAGGGCGATCGAGGAGCGACTGGCATGAGCCATTACGATGTCATCCTTTCGCCGGTGATCACGGAAAAATCGACCCGGCTTTCCGAGGTCAACCAGGTGATGTTTCGGGTCGCGCGGGACGCAACAAAACCCCAGATCGCGAAAGCGGTCGAGGAACTGTTCAAAGTCAAGGTGAAAGCGGTCAATACGTTGCGGATCAAAGGCAAAGTGAAGAATTTTCGCGGCAAGCGGTTCCGCAAAAGCGATGTGAGAAAAGCCGTCGTGACGCTTGCCGAGGGTTACCAGATCGACGTCACAACCGGATTGTGAGAGACGAAAAATGGCGCTCAAGACCTACAAACCGGTGACCAATGCCCAGCGCCAGCTGGTGCTGGTCGACCGTACCGGGCTGCACAAGGGTGCGCCCGTCAAACGTTTGACCGAGGGCCAGAAGCGGCCGGGCGGACGGAACAATTTCGGCCGCATCACGGTGCGCTGGCAGGGTGGCGGGCACAAACAGAGCTATCGCATCATCGATTTCAAACGCGGACGCCATGACGAACCGGCGAGCGTTGAACGTCTCGAGTATGATCCCAACCGGACTTCCTTCATTGCACTGATCAAATACCGGAACGGAGATCTCGCCTATATCATTGCGCCGCAGCGCCTCGCAGCCGGCGACGTTGTCATGTCGGGAGACAGGGTTGACGTTAAGCCAGGCAATGCCATGCCGCTGGCCTCCATGCCCGTGGGCACGATCGTGCACAACGTCGAGATGAAGCCCGGCAAGGGCGGTCAGATTGCCCGCGCAGCCGGTACGTATGCCCAATATCTCGGGCGCGATGCCGGTTACGCGCTGCTGCGCCTGAATTCCGGCGAAGTTCGCCGGGTGCGTCTCGATTGCCGTGCGACGGTTGGCGCAGTTTCCAATCCCGACCATATGAACGAGGTGCTGTCTAAGGCCGGACGCAATGTCTGGCGAAACCGCCGTCCGTCCGTCCGCGGCACCGCAATGAATCCCATCGATCACCCGCACGGCGGCGGCGAGGGACGCACCAAGGGCGGACGGCATCCCGTGACCCCCTGGGGCAAGCCGACAAAGGGTGGGAAGACCCGCAAGAACAAGCGCACCACGCGCGATATCATCCGGTCGCGGCACGCGAGGAGCAAGGGATAAGACATGACTCGTTCCGTCTGGAAAGGTCCCTTCGTCGACGGTTATCTGCTTAAGAAGGCGGAAGCCGCGCGCAATTCAGGCCGCAAGGAAGTGATCAGGATCTGGTCGCGGCGCTCGACCATCCTGCCGCAATTCGTCGGCCTGACTTTCGGAGTTTACAACGGTCAGAAGCATATTCCCGTTATGGTGACTGAGGACATGATCGGGCACAAATTCGGCGAGTTCTCGCCGACCCGCATTTTCCACGGCCATTCCGGCGATCGTAAAGCCAAGAAGGAAGCCTGACGTGGGCAAACCGGCCAAAAAACGCGCGCTTTCGGAGTCGCAGGCAAAGGCAATCGGGCGAAATATTCGCACCAGCCCGCGCAAGCTGAATCTGGTCGCGCAATCCATCCGTGGCCAGACGGCTGAAGCGGCGCTCGCCACGCTGACCTTCTCTCCAAAGCGCATCGCGCGCACGGTCAAAAAGGTGCTGGAATCGGCAATTGCGAATGCGGAAAACAATCATGACCTCGACGTCGACAGTCTCGTGGTCAGTGAAGCCTCGGTCGGAAAGAATCTGACGATGAAGCGCTTTCATGCGCGCGCCCGTGGACGCGGCGCACGCATCGAAAAGCCGTTTTCGCAGGTTACGATTATCGTCCAGGAACGCGAAGCGGCAAAGGCGCCGCAGAAATCCGGAAAACCGGAAACGAAAGCGGCCGGCGAAACCGCCGAAAGGGAGCAGGCCTGATGGGTCAGAAAGTCAATCCGATCGGGCTCAGGCTCGGCGTCAATCGAACGTGGGATTCACGATGGTACGCGAACAAAAAGGAGTATTCGAAGCTTCTCCAGGAAGACATCAAGATACGCAATTTTCTGATGGAGAAACTGAAGCAGGCCGGAGTGTCGCGCATCTTCATCGAGCGGCCACATAAGAAGTGCCGGGTTACGATCCATTCGGCCCGGCCGGGCGTGGTGATCGGGAAAAAGGGTGCCGACATTGAGAAGTTGAAGGCCGACCTGTCGAAATTCACGAACTCCGAAATTCACTTGAACATCGTCGAAATCCGAAAGCCGGAAATCGACGCCAAGCTGGTCGCCGACAATATCGGGCAGCAGCTTGAACGCCGGGTCGCCTTCCGCCGGGCAATGAAGCGCGCCGTGCAGTCCGCCATGCGGCTCGGTGCACAGGGAATCCGGATCAATTGCACCGGCCGATTGGGCGGCGCCGAAATCGCCCGCGTCGAGTGGTATCGCGAGGGGCGTGTTCCCCTGCACACTCTGCGCGCCGATATCGATTATGGAGTTTCCACGGCCAAAACCACCTACGGCACCTGCGGCGTGAAGGTGTGGGTATTCAAGGGCGAGATCATGGAGCACGACCCGATGGCGCAGGACAGGCGTCTGAACGAGGCCGCGGAGGGTCCCGGCCGCGGCCGTCCCCAAGCCTCGGCATAGAAAAAGGCAAACCGCGATGCTGCAACCGGCACGGACAAAATTCCGGAAACAACACAAGGGCAGGATACACGGCGCCGCAAAGGCCGGATTTTCGCTGGCTTTCGGTTCGTATGGTCTGAAGGCCGTGGAGCCCGAACGTGTCACCGCGCGGCAGATCGAGGCCGCGCGCCGCGCCCTCACCAGGCATATGAAACGCGCCGGCCGCGTCTGGATTCGCGTCTTTCCCGATGTGCCCGTATCGAAAAAACCCGCAGAAGTGCGCATGGGGTCCGGCAAGGGAGCGCCGGAGTTCTGGGTTTGCAAGATAAAGCCGGGTCGCATCCTGTTCGAGGTTGACGGGGTGCCCCGTGAATTGGCCGAAGAAGCCATGCGGCTCGCCGCAGGCAAATTGCCGATTGCGACGAAATTCGTCGCGCGGCTCATGGCGTGAGAGGTGTCGCGATGACGAAGATTGGTGAATTTCGCGACAGGAGCGTCGATCAACTTGGCGATGAACTCGTGCGTCTGAAAAAAGAACAATTCAATCTGCGGTTTCAACGCGCCAGTGGACAGCTTGAGAACACGGCCAGGTTCCGCGTCGTGCGCCGCGACATCGCCCGCATCATGACCGTGCTGGAGCAGCGCGTCGGCGAAACGGGCGCCGGGCAAAAACCGACGCCGGGTGAGCAGCCGCCAAAGAAGAGACGCAAGGGAATATTGCGCCGGGCGGCGGAACGCTTCCAGGGTCAGCAGCCGCGCGGGAACGGATAGGAAGAACAAGATGCCAAAACGCGTGCTGCAAGGCGTCGTGGTCAGCGACGCAAATGCCAAGACGGTGGTGGTCAAGGTCGAACGCCGCTTTATTCACCCGGTCATGGGCAAGACCGTCCGGCGGTCGAAAAACTACCATGCCCATGACGAGAACAAGAGCTGCAAGGTTGGCGACATCGTACGTATTCGCGAATGCCGGCCGATTTCAAAACTCAAGCGATGGGAAGTCGTCGGACAGCCCGCTGAAGCCGAAGGAAAGGCGTAAGCCATGATCCAGATGACAACGGAACTCGACGTGGCTGACAATTCCGGCGCGCGCCGCGTCATGTGCATCAAGGTTCTTGGGGGATCGCGCCGGAAATATGCCGATGTGGGCGACACGATTGTTGTCTCGGTGAAGGAGGCAATCCCCCGTGGGCGAGTCAAGAAGGGCGAGGTGTTGAAGGCGGTCGTCGTGCGGACTGCGCACGGTATCCGCCGCCCTGATGGTTCGCTGATCCGTTTTGACGGGAATGCGGCCGTTCTCATCAACAATCAGAACGAGCCGATCGGTACCAGAATTTTCGGTCCCGTAACGCGCGAACTTCGCGCAAAAATCACATGAAGATCATCTCGCTTGCCCCGGAGGTGCTCTGATGCCCGCTAAACTGAAGAAGGGCGACCGGGTCGTGATCACCGCCGGACGGGATAAAGGCAAGTCCGGCGAAGTGCTGCGCGTTTACCCGTCAGAAAGCCGGGTGCTCGTCGCCGGGGTCAATGTCGTCAAAAGGCATCAGCGCCAGACAGCGCGCGCCCAGGGTGGCATCGTTTCCAAAGAAGCGCCTTTACACCTGTCGAAGGTCGCGCATGTCGACCCGAAAACGGGTGGTCCGACCCGCGTGGGTTTCAAGCGTTTGGACGATGGCCGGCTCGTGCGTTTTGCCAAAAAATCCGGAGAAGTTCTCGATGTCTGATGCTGGAGAAGAAAAGCCGGCAAAGAAGGCGAAGGCGCCAAAGCAGCCTGCGGAGGGAAAGCAGGCCAAAGGCGGAAAGCCGGAAGCCGCGGGCGGCGGTAAAGACGCAAAGTCCGCAAAGAAAAAAGGCGATGGCGCGAAGGCAGCCCCGGCACCGGCCGCCGAACCGGTGCTGGATCCCAATTACATACCGCGCTTCAAGAAGCATTATCTTGATGTTGTCCGTCCGCAGCTGATGGAGAAATTCGGCTACAAGAACAAACTTCAGGCGCCCCGTATCGAAAAGATCGTGCTCAATATCGGCGCGGGGGAAGGGGCAGCCGATCAGAAGAAAATTCAAAGCGCACAGAACGATCTGACGGCTATTGCCGGGCAGAAAGCGGTGATTACGCGGGCCAAGAAAGCGATCTCGGCGTTCAAAATCACTGCAGGACGGCCAGTCGGGGTAAAGGTCACGTTGCGCAAGGATCGCATGTACGAATTTTTGGATCGCCTGATCACTGTCGCACTGCCACGCGTGCGGGACTTCCGCGGCGTTTCGGGCAGAAGCTTCGACGGGCGCGGCAATTATGCGATGGGGCTGAAAGAGCACATCGTGTTTGTCGAGATCGATTACGACAAGACTGAAACGGTTTGGGGGATGGACATCATCTTCCAGACCTCGGCGCGAACCGATGATGAAGCCAAGGCGCTTCTCGCGGGTTTCCGTCTGCCCTTCATGAATTGAAATTTGGGAGCCAAGGACGAATGGCGAAACTCAGCCAGATCAACCGGAACAGAAAGCGCGAAAAATTGGCCGCGCGCTACGCCGACAAACGCGCGGCTCTGAAAGCAAGGGCCGAAGATCTCTCGGTTGCGCCGGAGGAACGCTTTTCCGCCCGTTTGAAGCTCGCGAAGCTTCCGCGCAATTCATCGCCCTCGCGCATCCATAATCGTTGCGACCTGAGCGGGCGCTCCCGGGGGTTTTACCGCAAACTCAAGCTCTCGCGCATCGCGCTCCGGGATCTGGCGAATTTCGGCCAGGTCCCCGGCATGACCAAGGCAAGCTGGTAAAGGAGTACACGCGATGGCCATCAACGACCCCATCGGCGACCTGCTGACGCGAATCCGCAACGGTCAAATGCGGGGCCTCGCCAAAGTGTCAACGCCCGCCTCCAAATTGCGCGGGCGCCTGCTCGACGTGCTGAAGGAAGAGGGATTCATCCGCGGTTATAGCGAAGTGCAGATGAAAGGCCGCGCGGCAGAATTTGAAATCGAGCTCAAATACCACGACGGACGGCCAGTAATTCGCGAGCTGACGCGAATTTCAACGCCGGGACGGCGTGTCTACAATTCCGTCAGTGAACTGAAGCCGTACCGGGGCGGTCTGGGAGTTTCAATTCTTTCTACTCCCCAGGGCGTAATGTCGGATTCCGACGCCCGGGAAAAAAATGTGGGCGGAGAGGTGCTCTGCCGGGTGTTCTGAGCCGGCAATTTCCGCACCTGATGCAGATGGAGACGAACTGATGTCGCGTATCGGCAAAAAACCGGTTCCCCTGCCCAAAGGCGTTACCGCCAGGGTGGAAGCAGGAACAGTGTCTGTTAAGGGACCCAAGGGAGAGCTGAAACTTCATCTCGTGCCCGAGGTGGAAGCCGCAATCGGCGATGACGGAATTTCCGTCACGCCGCGTGAACAGTCGGATCGTGCCCGCGCGATGTGGGGCATGCAGCGGACGTTGCTCAACAACCTGGTGCGCGGCGTCACGGAGGGGTTCACCGAAAAGCTGGAAATATCCGGCGTGGGGTATCGCGCAGCCGTGCAGGGCAAGAATCTGCAATTGCAGCTGGGTTTTTCGCATGACGTGCTGCATCCGATTCCACCGGGAATCCAAGTAGTATGCGAAAAGCCCACAGCGATCACGATTACTGGAATCGACAAGCAGTTGGTGGGACAGGTTGCCTCCGAGGTCCGCAGTTACAGGCCGCCGGAACCGTATAAGGGCAAAGGCGTCAAATATGCTGGCGAGCGCATCCGCCGCAAAGAAGGCAAGAAGAAGTAACGGTGATCAGCGATGGCCAATAGAAGAGATCTGTTTGAGCGGCGGCGACGCCGGGTGCGATATCATATCGCCCAGGTGAGCGGCGGACGGCCGCGCCTTTCCGTATTCCGGTCAGGCAAGCACATCTACGCGCAGTTGATCGACGATGGTTCGCAGAAAACGATTGTCGCGGCAAGTTCGGTCGAGGGCGCCAAAGATGGATTGTCGAAGACCTACAATGTTGCAGCCGCGGCTGCCGTCGGCAAACTGATTGCGCAGCGCGCCGTGGAAAAGGGCGTCAGGCAGGTCGTGTTCGATCGCGGTGGATATCTTTATCATGGGCGCGTCAAGGCGCTTGCAGAAGCGGCCCGCGAGGGCGGCCTCGAATTCTGAACGAAAGGATAATCAGTGGCACGTGAACCTCGCGAGCGCGACGACCGCGAAAGCGATTTCGTCGATAAGCTCGTACATATCAATCGCGTTGCAAAAGTGGTGAAAGGCGGACGTCGCTTCGGTTTTGCGGCACTGGTTGTCGTCGGCGACCAGCGCGGCCGGGTCGGGTTCGGCCACGGTAAGGCGCGCGAAGTTCCGGAAGCCATCCGCAAGGCCACCGATGCTGCCAAACGCGCCATGTTGCGCGTTCCACTGAAGGACGGCCGAACACTGCATCATGAAACCGTCGGCAGACATGGGGCGGGAAAGGTCATAGTGCGCCCGGCAGAACAGGGTACCGGCATTATAGCAGGAGGCCCGATGCGGGCGGTATTCGAAAGCCTGGGGGTTGGAGATGTTGTGGCCAAGAGTCTGGGAACATCGAATCCCTATAACATGGTGCGCGCGACATTCGACGCGCTGAAGCAACAGCAAAGTCCGCGGCACATCGCTCAGCGCCGCGGCAAGAGCGTGTCCGAAATCATCCAGAAGCGCGAAGCCCAGGCGAAGGACCGGACTGAAGCGGCAGCAGGGGCCTGACAATGGCTGAAGAGACAAAAAATTCCGGCAAACTGACCGTACGCCAGGTCCGGAGTCAGGCGCGCCGCCCCGAAGTGCAGGCCGCGACGTTGCGGGGTCTGGGACTGGGAAAAATTGGACGCAGCAAAGTTCTCGAGGATACGCCCTCGGTGCGGGGAATGATCCGCAAGGTGGCTCACCTTGTGGAAGTCACGAAAGAATGACGCCATGAAGCTCAATCAGTTGCGGGATAACCACGGCGCGCGCAGCACGCATACCAGAGTTGGGCGCGGTTCCTCCTCCGGTCTGGGCAAGACCTGCGGTCGCGGTGTCAAAGGCGCCAAAGCGCGTGCCGGCGTGTCGATACATGGTTTCGAAGGTGGCCAGATGCCTCTTTACATGCGTCTGCCAAAACGTGGTTTTTACAATCATTTTGCGCGCGAGTTCGCGCCCATTAATCTGGGCCGTATTCAGGCTGCGCTCGACTCCGGGCTTCTCAAGTCTGACGCGACGATCACCGGCGTGCAACTGGTTGAAGCAGGCCTTGTCAGCGAAGCGCGTGACGGCGTTCGGTTGCTGGCCAAGGGAACAATAACGGCGAAATTGACCATAGAGGTCGCCGGCGCATCCAGTGCGGCCATCGAAGCCGTCGAGAGGGCAGGCGGGTCCGTTACAACCACATTCAGCAAACCGGTTCGTCTCAACCGCAAGGGCCAGCCGGGAAAACGCGTACAAAGGCGTAAAGCGGCGGCTGAAAAGCGCGCCGGCCAACTGCAGACCTCCTGAAACTGGCGCCATGCGGACCCATATGACTGGGGCCCGCGTTTTCGCCCCAGTTCCTGTATAGTCGAGCCAAAGGGCTTTCGGATCGGAGTACGCCATGCCGTCGGCAGCGGAACAATTAGCAGCAAATTTCAATCTATCCGCCTTCGCAAAGGCGACGGAACTCAAACAACGGATCCTGTTCACGGCGGTGGCACTGATTGTGGCTCGACTTGGAACCTATATTCCGATGCCGGGCATCGACGCGACTGAATTGGCGCGACAGATTCAGCAGCAGCAGGGCAGCCTTCTCGACGTGTTCAACCTGCTTGCGGGTGGCGCCATCGGACGCATGGCGATCTTCGCGCTCGGCATCATGCCTTACATCTCGTCATCCATCATCATCCAGCTGATGACGACTGTTTCCCCCACGCTGGAACAGCTCAAGAAAGAAGGCGAATCGGGCCGTAAGCAGATCAATCAATACACGCGATATGGAACCGTCATGCTTGCCGCAGTGCAGGCATATGCCATTGCCATTGGACTTGAGCAATGGGGCGCGGTGGTCATAGCGCCCGGCCTGGCGTTTCGTCTCTCAACCGTAATTACGCTGACCGGCGGCACGATTTTTCTGATGTGGCTTGGTGAGCAGATTACCGCCCGCGGCGTTGGAAACGGCATTTCACTGATCATCATGGCCGGGATTGTGGCACGGCTGCCGACCTTTCTCGTGCAAGTTTTTGAACAGGCCCGTACCGGCTCGGTCAATCCGGCGCTTCTGATCGGAATGTTTGCCCTGTTCGCGGGGCTGATTGCCTTCGTCGTGTTTATGGAGAGGGCCCAACGGCGGCTGCTTGTTCAATATCCAAAACGACAACAGGGCAATCGTGTTTTCGGCGGAGAATCTTCCCATCTGCCGCTGAAGATCAATGTTGCAGGCGTGATTCCGCCGATTTTCGCGTCGTCTCTGCTGCTGCTGCCGACCACTGTTGCAAATTTCAACGCGGCGAACATTCCGGGTTGGCTGCAGAACATTGTGGTGCTTCTGGGTCATGGAAAACCGCTGTTCATCATCCTGTATGCAATGGGAATCATTTTCTTCTGCTTCTTCTACACAGCTATCGTGTTCAATCCGGAAGAGACCGCCGATAACCTAAAAAAATATGGCGGGTTTGTCCCGGGCATCCGGCCGGGCAAGAGGACGGCGGAATATATCGATTATGTCCTCACGCGCATTACGGTTGTAGGTTCGCTTTATCTCACCTTCGTCTGTCTGGTTCCGGAGATCATCGGTGGCGCCTATAATGTTCAGCAATTTGCCTTTGGCGGGACGTCATTGCTGATTGTCGTTAGTGTCACCATGGACACGGTGGCTCAGATCCAGAGCCATCTGATCGCGCAGCAATACGAAGGGCTGATCCGCAAGGCGCGGCTCAAAGGCGCACGGTTGAAATAACCGGACGAACTCCATGTACCTGATCCTCTTTGGCCCGCCCGGCGCTGGCAAGGGCACGCAGGCGTCCATCCTGCAGAGGGAACTCGGGTTACCTCAACTCTCCACCGGAGAGATGCTAAGGGTTGCTATTGCGGCCGGAACGGAACTGGGAAATCGCTGCAAAACGATCATGGAGCGCGGCGATCTCGTTCCCGACGAGATTGTCATCGGTATTATCTCGGAACGTCTGGATGAGGCCGACTGCGCCAACGGCGCAGTATTCGATGGTTTTCCGAGGACGATCGCTCAGGCAGAAGCCCTTGATCGAATGCTCGCGGGCAGAGGCTGCCAGATCGATGTGGTGATCGAACTCAGGGTGGATGACGAGGCGATGGTTGGGCGCATGGAAGCGCGGGTCAGGGAATCCGGTGAAGCCGCCCGTACCGATGACAACCCTGAAACGCTCAAGCGTCGGCTCGGCGTTTATCGGAAAAATACCCAACCTCTCCTCGAATTCTACAGCGCTCAGGGTAAGTTGCGGACGGTCGATGGCATGGCGCCGATCCCGCAGGTGGCATCCGAGATCCGCGTCACTTTGGCCGGCATAATCCGGGCGGCGCGCGGGGACGTGAATGGCATAGCCGGTTGACTTCAAGTCGCCGGTTCCTATAATTCACGCCCTTGCGGCTGGAGTTTCGCGGAATTCCGGCGCTGTTGTTTGCGCGTCCGCCGCTCATCGGATAGGAGATTGCCGTGGCCCGCATAGCCGGGGTTAACATTCCGACAAACAAGCGGGTGGAAATCGCCCTGCGCTATATCCATGGCATCGGACCCTCGAATGCCAGGGATATCTGCAAGAAAGTCGACATCAGTGAAGATCGCCGTGTCAGCGATCTGACCGAAACGGAAGTGATCCAGATCCGCGAGACGATTGACCGCGATTACGTCGTCGAGGGCGATCTTCGGCGCGAAGTGGCGATGAACATAAAGCGTCTGATGGATCTCGGCTGCTATCGCGGGCTTCGGCATCGCCGCGGTCTGCCGGTTCGCGGACAACGCACCCACACCAATGCCCGTACCCGAAAAGGTCCGGCGCGCGCTATTGCAGGCAAGAAAAAGGTAACCAAATAACATGGCCAAGGCCGCTCCGCGTGCCCGCAAGAAGGAAAAGAAAAACGTTGTGACGGGCGTTGCTCATGTCAATGCGACGTTCAACAACACCATCGTGACGATCACGGACGGGCAGGGGAATGCCGTGTCCTGGTCTTCAGCCGGCTCGCTGGGGTTCAAAGGTTCGCGGAAGTCCACGCCTTATGCGGCGCAGGTGGCAGCCGAAGATGCGGCCAAGAAGGCGGTCGAGCATGGGATGCGGACGCTTGAGGTCGAAGTCAGCGGTCCGGGCGCCGGGCGGGAATCAGCGCTGCGCGCGTTGCAAACGGTTGGCCTGAATGTAACGGCAATTCGCGATGTGACTCCGATTCCGCACAATGGCTGTCGCGCGCCAAAACGCCGGCGCGTCTGATCGGGCTGTATTTTTTTCCATCGCACGAATTGGATGGGCGTTGCGCCCGTCCGGGAAACGATGAGGTAGCAAGGTGTTTCAGAAAAACTGGCAAGAACTGATTAAGCCGCAAAAGCTCAAGGTCGACACGGGCCATGAGCAGACGCGGATCGCAACGATCGTCGCTGAACCGCTGGAACGCGGATTCGGCCTCACATTGGGCAATGCGCTTCGCCGCGTTCTGCTGTCTTCCCTGCAGGGAGCGGCGGTTACGGCGATTCAGATCGATGGCGTCCTGCACGAATTCTCATCTATTGCGGGCGTGCGCGAGGATGTCACCGATATCGTGCTCAACGTGAAGCAGATCGCGCTTCGGCTCCACGCCGAGGGTCCCAAGCGATTGACCCTCCGCGCCGACGGGCCGGGCGAAGTCACGGCCGGCCAGATTACCCCGGTTTCGGACGTGGAAATCCTCAACCCAAATCTCGTTCTGTGCACCCTCGACGATGGAATTTCCCTGCGCATGGAACTGACGGTTGCCACCGGCAAGGGCTATGTCCCGGCTGACCGCAACCGGCCGGAAGATGCGCCCATCGGCCTTATTCCGGTAGACTCGTTGTTCAGCCCGGTGAAGAAGGTCTCTTACAAGGTCGAGAACACGCGCGAAGGCCAGATCCTCGACTATGACAAACTGACTATGAGCGTGGAAACGAATGGAGCGGTTTCTCCGGAAAATGCCGTTGCCTATGCGGCGCGGATTCTGCAGGACCAGCTTCAAGTCTTCATCAACTTCGAAGAACCCAAGGAGCGGGTCGCCGACGAAACCAAACCGGACCTGGCCTTCAATCCCGTGCTCCTGAAGAAAGTGGACGAATTGGAACTCTCGGTGCGCTCCGCCAACTGTCTGAAGAACGACAACATCGTTTACATCGGTGATCTGATTCAGAAGACGGAAGCCGAGATGCTTCGGACGCCGAATTTCGGACGCAAGTCGCTGAACGAAATCAAAGCGGTTTTGGCTGAGATGGGCTTGCATCTGGGAATGGAAGTGCCTGGCTGGCCGCCGGAGAACATTGAAGAACTCGCAAAGCGTTACGAAGATCAATACTGATCTTCGTACGAGGGGATTGTCATGCGACACCTGAAATCCGGCCGGAGACTGAACCGCAGTTCGGCGCACCGTACGGCCATGTTCGCCAACATGGCCTGTGCTCTGATCAAGCACGAGCAAATCACCACGACTTTGCCGAAGGCAAAAGATCTTCGGCCGGTGGTGGAAAAGCTTGTAACGGCTGCGAAAAACGGCAAAGGCAGCCTGCATGCAAGGCGTCTGGCACTGTCCCGGGTCGGTGACGCGGCTATGGTCACAAAGCTTTTTGACGTGCTCGGCCCGCGTTATGCGCAGCGTAATGGCGGATATCTGCGCATCCTGAAGGCCGGCTTCCGCTATGGTGACCGCGCGGCGATGGCGGTGATCGAGTTCGTTGACCGCGACAAGGATGCCAAGGGCAAGGACTCCGGTCCGGTCGAAGCCGCCGAAGAATCAGCCGCAGCCTGATCCGACAAGCTATGCGGCGGGCGGCGTTTGCGCCTATCCCGCCGCCGCGCCAAGCAATCCGCGGATCAGCCAATCGGCCGGGCGTTGCACAAGTACGCCAAATAAGTCGAGCCCTATCCCGGTGCGCGCCGAGACCAGAGGCAGTACGATCAGCAGAAGCAGGAGCAGTCCCATTCCGTAGCGCCCAAATGCCAGATAGGGCCGCATGATGGAACCGGGAAGAAACGCCGCCACCACCTTGCTCCCGTCAAGGGGGGGCAGCGGCAGCATGTTGAAGATCGCGAGCACGATGTTGAGCTGCACCGAGAGCAGCACGACATCTCTCAGCATCCCGGATGTGCCGTCCACGGACGAATTGTTCACCGCGTAGAACAACGCCGTCGAGACGAGCGCGAGCGCGACGTTCATCAGCGGGCCGGCGGCAGCCACCCACAACATGTCCCAACGCGGATTTCTCAGTGCCCCGAAATTGACCGGGACTGGTTTGGCGTAACCAAACAGGAACCCGGCATGCGAGACGATCAACAGCAGTGGCAGGAGAATTGTTCCGAACGGGTCCACATGTTTCAGCGGATTGAGGGTCAGCCGTCCTGCCTGCTTTGCGGTGTCGTCCCCGAAGAACAGCGCCACGAATCCGTGCGCAGCCTCGTGGAAGGTGACGGCGAGGACAATCGGAACGGCAAGGAGCGCGATTTCGAGGAAATTCAAACTGGCACAAGCGGTTTTCGTTTCGAATCCGCAGATGCTGTCCGGTTTCGCGATCCCGCGCAATCGCCGCGCAGTTCAGTCGGACTCAACAGATCCGGATTCCCCAACCGCGCGCCTGATCGCATTAAGTGCGTCATTGCAGGAATTTAACCCGGGCTGTAACGGGCACAGATGCTGTTTTGCACTTTATTTTTTTGATCCTGCTACTATATGCCTCGCTCAGAAAACACGGAGGATCGGAGATGCGGCTGCTGTTGGCCGCGATGGCGGCTTTGGCCATGGGCGTCGGGGCGGTAGGGGCTGAACGCGCCGTTCCACAAACCCCGGCTCAAATCCAGCTGTCGTTTGCACCAGTCGTATCAAAGGTGGCGCCTGCCGTCGTGAACGTGTACGCACGGCGCGTAATCAGACAGCCAGTCGATCCGATATTCCAACAGTTCTTTGGCGCAAGCCCCATGCGCAACCGGGTGGAGCAGTCGCTCGGATCAGGCGTGATCATTCGCCCGGAGGGCATCATCATTACCAATAATCACGTGATTGAGGGCGGACAGGACATCCAGGTTGCCCTTCAGGATCGGCGCGAGTATCAGGCCAAAGTGGTGCTGGCCGATCCCAGGACCGATCTTGCGGTGCTCCGGATCGATACCAAAGGCGAGAAGCTGCCCGCACTCGAATTGGGCGATAGCGATAAATTGCAGGTGGGAGACCTGGTGCTGGCGATCGGCGATCCGTTTGGCGTTGGGCAGACAGTGACCAGCGGGATTGTTTCTGCTCTCGCGCGTTCGAATGGTGGCGCATCGGATTACCAATTCTTCATCCAGACGGATGCGGCGATCAATCCCGGGAATTCCGGGGGCGCTCTCGTCAGCATTGACGGCAAGCTGATCGGGATCAATTCATCGATCGTATCTTCATCCGGGGGCAATATCGGAATCGGTTTCGCCATACCGTCCAATATGGCGCGTGTAGTCGTTGATGGCGCTCTTGGCGGCGGAATCAAGCGGCCCTGGTTCGGTGCCGATGGTCAGGCCGTCACGGCAGAAATTGGCAAGGCGCTTGGCCTGCAACGTCCGGAAGGTGTGCTGGTCTCACAGATCTACCCGCGAGTCCGCTGCACAGGCGGGATTGACCAGGGGCGATGTAATCCTGGCAATCGATGGTTTTCCGATCACGGACTCCAACGCACTGCGCTATCGCGTGGTGACGCATCGTGCCGGCGATACGGTCAACGTGCGTTACTGGCGTTCCGGCGCGATGCGTGATGCCACCACGAGAATTGCGCTGCCCCCCGATCAGGGACGTGACGAAGTCGTCATCTCCGGCCTCAACCCCATGCAAGGAGCCAGGGTTGCCAATATTACGCCCGCGCTCGCCGATGAAATGCAGATGGACATGATGGCCCATGGAGTCGTGGTGACGGCGGTCGAACGTGCATCACAAGCCGCCCGTTTTGGAATTCAGTCGGGCGACATCGTACGGCAGTTGAACGGTGATTCCATTGTGAATGTCGGCCAATTGAAACGGGGGCTGTCCGCGAGCGACTCGTGGCTGATGGCGTTTCAGCGCGGTGATCGTGTTTTGCAGTTGAACGTGCAATAGCGGGCCGGTATTTCGAACTGAAGTCCGGTTGCGGGCTTCATGATATTGATCTTTGGCGTTTGGCTCGCGCATAGCGCAGCCTGTAATCTGCAATCATGACGGATCTGTTTGGCGCCGCTGGTTTGGAAAAGGATGCTCCGCGTCCCTTGGCGGACCGGCTTCGGCCGAAGAAGCTCGGCGAAGTGGTGGGGCAGGATCATCTGCTTGGGCCCGATGGTCCGATTTCGCGGATGATCTCGGCCGGCAGGCTGTCATCTCTCATTTTTTGGGGCCCTCCGGGCACTGGCAAGACCACGATCGCGCGGCTGCTTTCGACCGCATTCAAACTGAATTTCGTCCAGTTATCCGCAGTTTTCTCGGGTGTGGCCGATCTGAAGAAGACGTTTGAAGCCGCCCGTGCACGCCGGCGGGTGGGTGAGGGCACATTGCTGTTTGTTGACGAGATCCACCGCTTTAACCGAACGCAGCAGGATTCGTTTTTGCCGGTCATGGAGGACGGCACGATCACGCTTATTGGTGCGACAACGGAGAACCCTTCCTTCGAATTGAATGGCGCATTGCTTTCGCGGGCCAGGGTTTTGGTGCTCCGCCGGCTGGATGACGAGGATCTCGAACAGTTGCTGCGGCGGGCCGAGCAATTCTACGGGCATCCGCTTCTTCTGGACGAACAGGCGCGCGCGACGATGAGAGCGATGGCAGATGGCGATGGCCGGTATCTCCTGAACCTCGCCGAGGAAGTGGCGCAAGTCCAGGTCCCACCTTCTTTGGATACCGAGACATTAATCCGATTGGTTCAGAAGCGGGCGCCTGTTTACGACAAGAGCCGCGACGAGCATTACAACCTGATCTCGGCGCTTCACAAATCCATACGCGGGTCTGATCCGGATGCTGCGCTCTACTGGCTCGCCCGCATGATTTCGGGTGGGGAATCGCCGCTTTATATCGTTCGCCGTCTTGTGCGTGCCGCGTCCGAAGACATCGGCCTGGCCGATCCGCAGGCGCTCCAGCAGGCAATCGCTGCAAAAGATGCCTACGATTTTCTCGGTTCCCCGGAAGGCGAACTGGCCATTGCGCAGGCGGTCCTTTATCTGGCATCGGCGCCCAAATCGAATGCCGTCTATTCAGCCATGGGTTCCGCGTCGATGGCCGCTCGTGAACACGGCTCGCTTGCCCCTCCACCTCACATTCTGAATGCACCCACGGGATTGATGCGCGAGCTCGGCTACGGCGCCGGTTACCAATATGATCATGCGACAGAGAATGCGTTTTCAGGCCAGAATTACTTTCCGGCGGAAATGACGAGGCAGGAATTTTACCAGCCCGCGCGATACTGGCTTCGAAAAAGAAATCGCAAAAAGACTGGCTTACTGGGCTCGACTGCGGGCCAAAACGGGCGCCGCGCAGTGACCCAAAGCGTTGCGGTAGCCGAAGAAGAGGAGGGTTTGCGCCTCGACCGCTGGTTCAGGCGCCATTACCCCGCGCTTGGCCATGGCCCTCTCGAAAAGCTGCTTCGCAGCGGACAAATCAGAATTGACGGCCGGCGCGCCCGTGCCGCTGACCGGATCCAATCCGGGCAACTGATACGGATTCCGCCTCAGCTCAAATCGCTTCTCCCCAAAACGTCAGCGTCGGCCAAACCGGTCAGCGGAAGCGACAGGGAATGGTTGCGAAGCCTCGTGATCTACGAAGATCCTTCCGTGATCGTTCTGAACAAGCCCGGCGGCATCCCGACACAGGGCGGTTCGGGTGTGACGCGGCATATCGATGGAATGCTCGACGCGTTGCAGGACAACAAACGCCAGCGTCCCAGGCTGGTGCACAGGTTGGACCGGGATACGTCAGGGGTGCTGATCATTGCGCGAACCGTTCCTGCTGCGGCGGCCCTTTCCCAAATCTCTGCGCCACCGTGATGCGCGGAAGACCTACTGGGCGCTCACCAGGGGCGTACCTGCACCGCGAAGCGGTTCAATTCGAACCGTTTTGGAAAAACAGCAGGGGTTCGGGTCCAGGGGAACGGATGAGCGAATGGTGGTGTCGGTAGAAGCCTCCGAAACCGGAAAATCTGCCCTGACATATTATGTCGTGATCGATTCCGCGGCCGATCAGTATGCCTGGGTTGCCCTGAGGCCAGTGACGGGCCGAACGCATCAGTTGCGGGCGCACCTCGCTCATATCGGGACACCTGTGGTCGGTGATCTGAAATATGGAGGTGACCAAGCCGCAGGTTTGGGCGAGCTTGAAAATAGGCTGCATCTGCACGCGCGCGCGATCGACATAGCCCATCCCGATGGTGGCAGGTTGGCGGTTACCGCAAGTTTGCCCCCCCATATGACGCGCGCCTGGAAGCTCTTCGGCTTCAATTCGGACCGGCTTGCAGATCCATTTGAAAGATGAAAACCAGGGCTCACTCCCACCGTGAGGCGCGGCCGCGGGAGGTCGCTCCCGGTAACTGGCAGATTCTGACTGGGCGAAACCCCGGCGAAAACCCCGGCGGGCAATTCTCTGATGCTCCCATCGGAGAGCCTCGCCGGCGCAGTCGCCAAAGAATGGCGCAGCCGGGCCGACGCGATGCGATCCGAGGGTATTGGGCTAATCCGGCTCGCGAACACCGCGATAGACCTGGTTTCAGCAAATCGGGAAGTGGCGGTTAAGGAAATGCTCAACTTTGCAGCCGGCGATCTGCTTTGTTTCCGGGCACCTGCCCCCCCCACACTGGTCGAACGGCAATCTGCTCTTTGGGCGCCCCTGTTGGAGTGGGCTGAGGCGAGATATGGGATTCATTTTGCTGTCCGATTTACAATTACGGCAGTCGTTCCGCGCGCCGATGATTTTGCCGGGCTGAAATCTTTCCTTGCGAAGCTTGACCCCTTTGCTCTTGCCGGCTTGGTTGCCGCTGCAAACATTCTGGGATCGGCCGTTCTGGCTTTGGCTCTGTTTGAAGAACGAATTGATGTTCGCCAGGCATTCGAGGCTGCCGAACTCGACAGCAAGTACCAGTCGGAGATTTGGGGCGAGGCTCCCGAAGTCGCTTCCCTGAATTCAAAAAAATTGACAGATCTCTCTGTAATTGCTCAATTTTTAGGCTTGGCCCGGGCGGTTTGACGGGCCGTCTGGATCGGCTAGAATTCCGCGATGCTGGTTGTCCCAATTCGCCTGAAAAAGACTGTCGCCCCCCAGGGTAAGCGAGCTCTGATCAAGGCGCAGAATCGGCGAATGATCCTTGACGGAGCGCGCAAAGTGTTCGCCGAGATGGGCTATGGGGCAGCCAGGGTCCGTGACATTATTCGGGCAACGCCGCTCGCGGCGGGGACATTTTACAATTACTTCCGTTCAAAGGAGGAGGTCTTTCAGGCGCTCTGCCAGGAGGCGGTGCAGGTTGTCGGTCCCGCGATGCGGCAGGCGAGACAAAAGGCGAAGTCCGCGGAAGCGTTCTTCCTGGGTACTTTCACTGCGTTCTTTGCTTTTGTTGCCGAGAGGCGCGCCGCCGGCATTGGCCCGGACCTCTTGCGTTCCCAGCCGGACAGCCTTGGCTTAAGTGAATTGAAGCATGACATAGAGGCCGCGATCGGGCGAGGTGTTCTTCCCCCGGTTAACGCCCAGGTTCTGGCGTGCGCAGTGTGGGGATTGGCCTGGGGATTAGCCGAAACTCTGCCAAATTCGAGCAGCCTTGAAGGTGCGGCGCAGTCCGCAACCGAATTTACGCTTAATGGCTATCGCGCATTGGCGGGAGAAACGCGCCCCATCGCGGTCAATTATTAGCCCAGACCGCATGAGCGACGAAATCACCACCATGAACATCCGGATCGAGGGGCAGGTCCAGGGCTGCGGCTTCCGGGACTTTGCCATGCGGGAGGCGAACGGACGGAAACTCAGAGGCTGGGTGAGAAATCGCTCTGACGGTTCGGTCGAGGCTGTTGCCCACGGTCCCTCACATCACGTCGAAGAATTCATAGCGTTGTGCATGAAGGGCCCACAAGGCGCCCGGGTCACCGCCGTCAACCTGCAACCAACCGATCCGCCGGAATCGATCGGCTTCGTTCGCCGGCCCTCACTCTGATTATCCGGCCTGCCGGATGGGCCCGAACACGTCCTGAAAAGCGATCCTGAGCGCCTCGTCAACCGTTGTCATGCTTGCTGGAATCCCGAGCGCCGCGAGGCTTGTGACACCCAATCGCGCATCTCTGATCCCGCAGGGGATGATGCCCGCGAAATGACCGAGCTCGGGATCCACATTCAAGCTGACGCCATGGAAGCTGACCCAATGTCGCAGCCTCACCCCGATGGCGGCGATCTTGTCCTCCGTGCCATCGCCGTGACAAACCCAGATACCGATCCGGCCGGGCCGTCTTTCGCCCTTGATCCCCAAAAGCATCAGGGTCCGGATCAGCCATTCCTCCAAATTCTCGATGTAACGGCGAACGTCCGGCAGCCGGCGCCTCAGATCGAGCATCACATAGGCAACGCGCTGGCCGGGACCGTGATAGGTGTACTGGCCACCCCGTCCCGATTGAAAGACCGGAAAACGCCCATCGATCAAATCGCCGGCCTTTGCGCTTGTTCCGGCGGTATACAGAGGCGGGTGTTCCAGCAGCCAGACTTGCTCCGGCGCGTCACCGTTCCGGATCGCTTCCACACGGGATTCCATTTCGGCTACGGCATATTCATAACCCGTCAGGTTGGGCTCAATTCTCCAATCAATGCTGTCGATGATCGATGGCATGCGCATGGCGTCCACCATAGCGCATATATTCCGCCCGGCCGTAGCTAATGTATCCTGAACAGGTCAGCTGTCGCGGAGAGGCTGTTGCTGCCGATAATCATTGACGTAGCGCGCGTTTCTGTCGCTGTGGCCGGCCGTGGCCCCGGGCTGGAGCGCCGCCTTGCTTTGCTGGAGAAGGCAGGAATCTCTTCGCCAAAAGTCATTTCCGAAAATTCGGCGGCTGGACTTTCGGGAATTGCTGTTCTGTTCGTGGCCGGGATTGGCGAGACTGAGTCGATGGCATTGGTGCAAGCCGCCCGGGCCGCCGGTGTTCTGGTAAATGTCGAAGACAGACCTGCACTCTGCGATTTCCATGTGCCAGCCCAGCTGCGGCGGGGCGATTTGCTGATTACCGTTTCGACCGCCGGACGTGCTCCGGGGCTCTCGCGGGTGGTAAGAGAGCATCTCGACTCCGTCTTTGGCCCGGAATGGGGCGAAATTCTCGAAATCGGTCTCGGCAGCACGCCAGAAATGGCGCGACCAGGGGCTCCCACCGGAGGAGGTGTCGCAAAGGACACGCGCCATGATCCGGGGACTGGAGTAGCACGCAGCTTCCCAACCGTTCCGCCGTTTGTTAAATCCCCCTCCCACCGTGCGGTCGTGGCGGAACGGTAGACGCGCTAGCTTGAGGTGCTAGTGGGGCAACCCGTGGAAGTTCGAGTCTTCTCGACCGCACCATCTAAAAAATAGGCGACTGGATTCATTTAACGATTCGCTGTAGCGCCCGCACCTCATCACAAGGTGCGGGCATAGAATGTTCGACAGGCGTTCCAATCAGCCGGTCGTGGGCGTTTAACGACATCTTCCTGCGATGGGCAGATCGCGTGTACAGCGACGCCATTTGGGGTCATCCACCCGAAGATTGCGGCGGCCAGCACCAAACAAATCTGGCATTTCTGCGGTCAGCTATCCCTAGTTCATCCACGAAACGGTCGGGGGCTCGGAAGTCCGCGGAGCCGCGGCAAAGTTCGCCCGCATCGTCTCCGCAGGGGGGCAGAGTATTCCCGTTGGAAACACACCGGCCGCGCTCCCTCAGCACCCTATCTTCGACTCAATCGGCGGAAAAGCCGGGTCGCATCGACTCGACGCTGAAGGCCATTCGGCGCGACCAGCGTCCGTAGCTATTGCCCGGTTTGCCAACGCTCCGAAAAAATGTTTTGGGTCAATGAGAGCGGTTAGAGCGTAGATTGAATCGGAAGGATTCCTATTCGGGGCGATTTCTGATTCGTGGTTCTCATGATTGATTCGGGATGAGGACCAAAATGGGCAGGCCATATTCGCAGGATTTGCGTGATCGCGTGCTGGTTTCGATCGATGGCGGGATGTCTGCTTCAGAGGCGGCCGAGCTGTTCCGGGTCGATGTGTCCTACATTTACAAGGTGCTGATCCGGCGGCGCACGACCGGGATCACGACGGCGCGGCCCTGGGCGGCGGGTGCGCGGCCCAAGCTCAAGGACCACGAGGAGACGCTGCGCGGCCACGTCACAGAGTTCTCCGATGCAACGCTTGAAGAGATCCGGGCATGGCTCATGGCCGAGCATGACCTCAAGGTGAGCATCGGCTGTCTTTGGAACACGCTCAAGCGGATGCGATTGCCGTTAAAAAAAAGTCGCAGCACGCCGCCGAGCAAGACCGCGAAGACGTCGCCGAGGAGCGCAGAGCCTGGCATGCGGCTCAAGGCGAGCTGAACATGGAGCGTCTCGTCTTCATCGACGAGACCGGCGCACAAACCAACATGGCACGGCGCTACGGGCGGGCGCCGCGCGGCGAGCGTCTCATCTCGAAAGTGCCGTGGGGACATTGGAAGACCATTACCTTCGTCGCCGCCCTCAAATGGGACCGCATTACGGCGCCTGCTGTCTTCGACGGCCCGATGGATGGGGATTGTTTCCTTGCCTATGTCGAGCAGGTCCTCGCACCGGCGCTTCTGCCGGGCGACATTGTCGTCATGGACAATCTCGCAAACCACAAGGTCGCCGGCATCGAGGAGGCCATCGAGGCAACGGGCGCTGCGTTGCGATATCTGCCGCCCTATTCACCCGACCTCAATCCGATCGAACAGGCGATCTCGAAGCTCAAATCACATCTGCGCAAGGATGCCGCGCGAACTCTCGAAACCCTCATCGAGGCGATCGCAAACGCACTCAAAAAGTTCACACCGCAAGAGTGCGCCAACTTCATCACAAATGCCGGCTATCGCCACCAATTATGAAAATGCTCTAGGCGGGTTTTCCGTAGGAGTGCGCATTGTCCGGATCCTCTCCAAAAGTGCGGGAGGCGCTTGAAAACACCATTGTGTTCCAATGGCGCTTTTCGTACCCGCACCTTGAGACAAGTGCGGTAAAGAAAAGGCGTTATGGTACCTTTCTCGACCGCACCACCTTAAAAAAACCAGGCGCTCAAAGTCACTTTGCTTTTCGCCCTGTGTGCCCACCTTATGGTCAGGCGGGCACATAGCTTGCTCTACAGCCAAAGTGTCAAAAGCTGCTGAAAATGGGGTGCGTGTATCGGCCCGCATGGCCACGATGCGGGAAGGAACATCAAGCACGCAGCCCGGTGCCAACTCATTTGGCCGCCGCGCGTTTTTCCAATTCTGCGGAAAGCTGGTCGATGTTGCCACCGTGCTGCCGGA
This sequence comes from uncultured Alphaproteobacteria bacterium, assembly GCA_963747255.1. GTDB lineage: Bacteria > Pseudomonadota > Alphaproteobacteria > Micropepsales > Micropepsaceae > CAIYRG01. The sequence goes on along the minus strand of CAVVEG010000017.1, from coordinate 687,642 downwards.
GATAGCTCGAAAATTCGTCGCGCTGGGTCACTGCCATCGAGATGGCTCCAACCAGCACATCCACGATCGTGTCGTTGCCGGCGGCATTCTTGCGTACCCGGAAGCCGAGGGTCATCGGCGTACCTGTGGGGGATCGCGCATCCGCGCCAGCAACGCTCGCGGTTACGATGACGTCGTCCGCCGCGCGCGCTGTCGCCCCGGTAATCGCAATGGTCCCTTGCCCCGAGCTTTGGTCCAAATCGGAGTGAAACATGTTCAGAAAGTAATCAGAGAAGGCATTCACGAAATCATCGATTTGCTTATCGGAGGCATCGCGGGCATAGGGCCCAAGCGCAAACATTGCGACGCGTTTGACATCAATGATTGAACGCAGCAAAGCGCGGGACCGAATCTCGCGTTCCTGCTGTGCGGTGCTGGTGTCCTTCAATATGGCGAATTCCTGGTCGACGCTCTGTTGAACGAACGTCTCTGCCGATTTTGCGTCGGCGTGTGCTGACGGGACTTGCAACAGGAGTGCTACGGCACCAGCGAAAAAATAAGGCGCCAGTGCGCGCGCGGCTACCATACACGAAATCAAACACGGTCACACTCGCCGCAGCAAAGCGCATCTTGCTCGCCGCTCTCAAATTTCTATTCATCTAGGTGACGTTGCCTTCCGTCTTGCGCGTTCCCGCGCGAGCAATTCCTCCAGTTCCTTGCGCTTGGACAGATCGGTTTCGCCTTCAATCTGTCTTTGGAATTGAGCGATGTTATGCTCAAAAGCCTCTGAAATTAGTTTTCGGGTCGGCACGATTCGTCTCCATTGAAATTGGGAAAGGAAAAGGATGCGCTAATGTGCGATCAGGTGCGGCCAGAGGCCCGACACGCCGATCAGAATCAGATAGATCGCCACGAAAAAACTGAGAAAGCGTGGCACCAGCAGGATCAGAATCCCGATGATCAGTGCGACCAACGGCTGGACGACAACAAGATCGAGGTTCAGGATTTGCGCGGTCATGCAATGTCTCCGAAAGTCTTGGGTTCTATGGGGGGTGCAGGGGAAGAAATTGCCCTACTTCCCCTTGAGTGTATCTTGGAGGCCGCCGACCGCGTTCTGAATCTTACCCTCAATCTTGTCGGCCAAGCCGTCGGACTCAAGCTTGGCGTCACCAACCGCCATGCCGACAGCTTGCTTGATGGCGCCCTTGACTTGCTTCGCCGATCCCGCGACGCGGTCCTTGTCCATGATTTCTGTTCCTTCCGTGGTGGATGCCGGGGTCGATAACATTGAACATATGGAATGCGTAATTTGGGCACGAAAGTCAGCCGGCTGTCTGTCCAATATTGATCACCGCCGCGCAAGCAACCGTCAGCAATACCTATATCGGGCGGCAGCTGATCGCATTCGCCTATGTATTGCGCTCGTTGCCTTGTTATGGTGCTCCGTCAGGCTGGGCCGCCAGATCTCCTCCGCCTGTTCATGAGGCGAAGGAGATTCGGACGGTGCCGCGGTTTGAGCGGCGACGGTAACGCCGCTATGCGCGCGTCTTGATCAGGACCTGGATCTGGCCTTCATGTCTGCGTTCCGGATCGGCAAACGCACCTGTCTCGATCTTGTTGGCCGGCACTCCGGCCTGCATCAACGCATCGCGGACGGAAGCCGCGCGACGGCTGCTGAGGTCGCGATTGTTTCGACTGGACCGCTCACCCAACGAGCCATCAATGCCGACTTCAAGCGATGGATTCTGAATGAGATAGGCAGCGATATCGGCAATCTTATCCATCTCGGAAGCACGAAGACTGGTTTCAGTACGATCGAAGTCAAAATCCCGATAAGAGGTCCAAAGCGCGACGATGCCGGCAGGACCCTGCTCGCCAGTCTGTCCCTCCCGGCCGCGTCCGCCCTGCAGGCCGGAAGGTCCGGCCTCGCCGGCAATCCCTGCAACGAAAACGCCGCGATCACCGGTCTGTCCACTTTGGCCTTGAACACCTTCAGCGCCAGTGCGGCCGGTTTGTCCAGCAGGACCGACGAGAGTTGTGCCTTCTGGGCCCCTGTCTCCGGCAAGTCCCTGCTCGCCAGCGGGGCCACGAGGACCAGCCGGACCGGCAGCACCGGCGTAGCTTGACCCTTGAAGACCAGCAAGACCGGCCTCACCCCGGTCGCCCGGAGGACCGGCCGCGCCGGTGCTTCCGCGAGCGCCAACAACAACACCGCCCGCACGGCCCTGTTCGCCGACATTGCCTTGCACGCCTCGCGGTCCAGCCGGTCCGGCCTCACCCGGAGGACCTCTCAATGCATAGCCAGATTCGCCGGTCGGGCCGGTTGGACCCTGGGCGCCCTGCGGGCCGGTGGCGCCCGTGTAGCCCATGGGACCGACAAGATCAGGCCGGTCGTAAGTGACCTGGTCTTCGTGAGGAGTGGCGCAGGCCGCGGCAAACACCGCAATACCAGCAAGAAGGAGCGCGCGTTTCATATGATTTACCTTTTCTGATCGTAGATGGGTTCGCTCGGACGCTCGGCCGCGCATTGCTTGATCTGCTGACTGAGGTGCGAGAGGAGCGGTGCGTCAACGAGAGTTCCGCTCACTGCTGATAATAACGCCTCACGACACGATATTGTTCCAATAATTGTGAAAAAAATAACGTTGATACTGTCACATCATAATTCGTCTATTCACCGGAACCGCTCCGTTCGATGCAATTTACAACATGAAATCTAAACCATGAACCAGCAGAAGGACAATTGCGTCCGTAGTCCGTCCTGATTCTAATCTATAATCCGGCTTTGGCCGGTCGGACAGAAGCCAAAGCCGGCAAGGCACATTCGGTACCCGGAGCACCTATGCCATCTGGCGGAAGCACGGTGTTGTATCAAATTGACCAGCATTCCTGGCCGGCTCCGACTATTCTGGCAGCGTAAATCCGGATCGCCGAATGAAATCGGCACAAGGTGAAAAAGCTGCGGCCTCCAACAGGAGTTCGGCGACCGGGAAAAAAGGAATTTCACATGAGCTTGTCGAAATCATTCGTGACGCCCAACCTGTCTCAGGTCGCATCCGATCAAAAATTCGAAGCCGAACTTCTCGGCCTGATACCTAATCTGCGGGCTTTCTCCATCAGCTTGTGCGGCCGGCATTTGGGCGAGGATATGGCACAGGAAGCGTTGACCAGAGCCTGGAAGGCACGAGGCTCTTTCCGGAGCGGAACCAAAATGAAAGCCTGGCTCTTCACCATCCTCAGAAATGAATACACATCTGAGCGCCGGCGTGCGTGGCGGCAAGTGGCGTGGGATCAGGATGCTGCAGAGAGAATCGCTGCTCCTGCCCTGGAAGAGTGGATAAGCGAGCTCTCGGATGTACGCCGGGCGATGCTTCACCTGCCCGCTAAGCAACGGGAAGCCTTGCTACTGGTCACCACGGGGCCACTTACTTATGAGGTGGCCTCCAGGATCGCGGCTGCGCCGATCGGAACAATGAAAAGTCGTGTTACGCGTGGACGCGCCCGGCTGCTGGACATTTTGGGTCGGACGAACTCGGCGTCATGGGGAACCCCTCCACCATAAAGGGCCGTCGTCTTAAAACTCGCGGCGCCATTATCGCCCGATATGCTCTAACTAAGCGCTGGCATGCAGCCGCAAATATGCTCACGAATGCGACCCACAGGAAAATCATCCATGTTTAGCTCCGGGTGCGATGGGCTGTCGTAGAGACGGATGACGGGGACTTCGCCTTTCACGATATATGCGACACGGTGTGGTCCAACCCGGACCAGTCACGATCTTCGCAATTCGCAACCTGACCGGCCACGCCGAAATAGCAAAAGCGGTTCTGAGCCAGGAACGGACGATCGTTTGTCCGGTTGTTATTGCGTGATCTGATTCATAGCGTTCGGCCCGAATCACATCGGGGTACGAATGCAATCCGCGACTGCCCGCCGAGCCCTATCCAGACTGCGCGTAATCGACTTGAGAATGCCAATCGCCATGATGCTGATGTTCGAATGCTGTTTGGCGCCGATCCCGATCAACATTTGGACGCTGCGCGACTGCAGAGTGGCGGGTGTAGTTCAGCGAATTTCGCCTGCTTTCGAGGGCGCGCGCACCATATTTGAAATCAACACGCACCATTTTCTGGAAAAAAGGAACCAGAACTACAATGCCGGGACCTTTGACGCCCTTGAGACGACCAAGTGTAAACACCATGGCGCGCTCATCTGAATGCACAATCCTGACCGACGCGGCGAAAATTGCGAATGCGACAACAAGCAGAGACAAGACAATGTAGGTGCTAAAGAAATTCAAGGCGATATTCCTTTCTCAGCCTGTCTGTCCCAGCAAAGGCAAGTGTGCTGTTCCGTAGTCAAAAAAGCACCGGTTTCTCGCCTGGTCCAGTTGCGAACAGCGTCGCGATAAAAATCAAAGTAACAACCATACGGAAACCACCACCACAACGAATAAATTCAGTATGCTTTTGATCTTTACGTCAATCGGGATAAAGGTATTAACGGTCTATAGAGCGACTCCGATGTTGATAATTTGTCCGATGTTGATAATTTGCATTGAGCATGTTCATTTTGATGTAGACGCCAGTTTCTGTGCCTGTGTGACCTGCGCCCAACCATGCGTGCCTAAGGTTTGACAATGATGGTCGTGTCGCCTCCCGCTGCTCCTGTACGCCCCTTGTTTCCCTGTTCGCCGGTAGCTCCAGTTGCGCCGGTATCACCAGTGTTGCCCTGATTTCCTGTTGCGCCAGTCGCTCCGGTATCCCCTGTGTTTCCGACACTCCCGGTCGAACCGGCATTTCCCTGATTACCCTGGGCACCGGTCGGTCCTGGTGGGCCCGGCACGGCTGCGGGAGCGCTGACGTTGCAGGCGCTTAGTCCAAGTAAAAAAATGAGCATCGCGGCCTGTACCGGGTATTTCATAATTGCTTCTCCTCATGATTATCTGGCTGCCAAAGCGGCGTGCGGATATTGCCCAGGTGGGCGCTGCAATCGCGGGCCTTGACTTAAAAGTACGGTAAGGCAACGCAGGGAAGTGCGTCTGTACCGGATTGACCACAATTGCCGTCATTATTGCGATCCACTGATTGGTGACGGGCATCCTGTTGCCGGACGTGGCAGCCAGCAAAGGTATCGACAGAGAGGCGCCGTGCGCGTGCACTAACGGGGCAAGTCGCTTATTTGCGGCGGTAGAGCGCCAGAGGAGACGTAACCACCGCGAGGATCGGGAGGGGTCATTCGTCAACACAGGTTTATGCGTCCGCCAAAGCGGGTAAAGTCAGCAATTACCGGTTGCTTCAATCGTCAAAATACGGCGGCGGCCGGTTGATCAATTTGAATGCCTTGCCCTCCAATTCCGTTTGGCGCGCCTTCTGAGGGGCGCAAAGGTTCACTTTGCGAGCCGCTTACGGATCGCGAGCAGTTCCTTCTGCCGTTTTGCAGTCGTCCTGGGGTATGACATTTTGAGTTTCTCAAAAGTATCGAGGACGATCTGGGAAACAATCAACCGGGCGTTTTCTTTATCGTCGGCCGGAACGACGTACCAGGGCGCCCGTTCGGTGCTCGTCGCACTGAGGCATTCCCCGTACACTTTCATATACCGGTTCCAGAATTTCCGCTCCTCGATGTCCGCGAAACTGAATTTCCAGTTCTTCTCCGGTTCATCAATGCGAGCTAGAAAGCGCCTTCGCTGCTCATCCTTTGAGAGATGAAGAAAGAATTTGAGGACGCGCGTTCCGTTTTCATAAAGGTGTCGCTCCAAATCCACAATGGAACGGTAGCGGTGGTGCCAGATCTTTTTTTTGTCGAGCAACGCGTCAGGCAATCTTTCACTGCGAAGAATCTCAGAGTGTACGCGAACAATCAGCACTTCTTCGTAATAAGACCGATTGAAGATGCCAATCTTGCCGCGCTCCGGCAGATCACGCGTGGTGCGCCAGAGAAAGTCGTGTTCCAGTTCCGCGGCGCTGGGATGTTTGAAACTGAATACCTGGCAGCCCTGGGGATTGACACCGGACATCACGTGCCGGATAGCGCCGTCTTTCCCCGCCGCATCCATTGCCTGAAAGATCAACAGCATGGCATGGCGGTTGACTGCGTACAGAAGCTGCTGTTGCGAACTTAAGCGCGCAATGTGTTCTTCCAAACGTCTTTTGTACTGATCTTTCGAGCGGTACACGGCGGCAATCTTTGTTGGCCATTTTTTGAGGTTGACTTGGTGCCCTTCCGGCACGCGAAATTCGTCTGAATCTATTTTCATTCCAATCCCTTTGACGTCGAGCTGCCGTTTAGGTGATCTCAAGACGACGAAAAACTGGAACCTTCACCATGTCCAGGATGAATGCGTAGGCAATCGCCGCAACAAGCGTCCCGGCTACGAGCAACGCAGGCATTGCTGACGTTGCGATTCCGCAGACTGCTAATGTCGAGGCAATTGCGATATCGGCAACGGACGAAACTGCAAGCCAGAGGCTTGGACGAATATCCCGCAGGCGCCGGCGTTGCCGAATGGCATATAGCGTCGCCTGGCTACCAAATACCAGGACCACAAAGGCCAGAGTTCTCAGCGCCCCGGTTCCAAGATGCATCTCGAATTTGCCGACTGCCAGGACGCCGCTGCAGAAAACGAGCAGGCATATCCCCATCACGACACCTGCCACCGTCAAACTGCCGATCCGCCACGCGTTCGGCGCCGGTGACGGTCGCACGAGGTCGGTCGTCAATGACATGGAGAGAAAATCTCCGGTGACCATCACGATGACCATAAGCAGCGGGGTCAGGATCGCCTGACCGGTCATGATCAGGCCTACGATCAGGAACAACACCGTCACGATCTTTTTGATTATGGAGTTCAGTGTATACGTTAGGATGCGTTGGAAGATAACTCGCCCTTCCTTGACCGCGGCCACGATGCCGGCGAGTCCGGTCTCAGTCAGCACCATGCCGGCAGCCGATTTGGCTACGTCGGTCGCTGTCGAGACAGCGATGCCGATTTGCGCCTGGCGTAGCGCCGGCGCGTCATTGGCGCCGTCGCCGCACATGCCAACGATATGGCCGCCGTGCTGGAACGCCTTAACGAGCCGGTATTTGTCCTCCGGCAGGACTCCGGCGAAGACCGCGAATTGCTCGGGATGGACGCTGTCGGGGATCGGTCCGGGCGGACAGACCGGGCCATCGAGTCCCACTACATGAGCGACAATGGCGCCCGTTACCGGCGCATCGCCCGTCACCATCACCGTGCGAACGCCTAAGTCATGCAATTCCGCGACGAGCCTGGCCGAATCGGCACGTGGCGGGTCGCTGAGCGCGATGATTCCTGCCAGCTTCATCGCCGTTGGCGCCCCGGCCGCGACCGCGAGGACGCGAAAACCCCGTCCTTCAAGGTCCCTTGCTGCTTTTGCCGCGGCCGGCGAGATTTGTGCGAGCCCGGCGACTATTGCAAAGGCGCCCTTGACGATGCGTTGCACGGCACCGGCGGAATCGGTTGCGGTTGCCTCTGACATCTTCTTCGCCGGATCGAAGGGCGCGAACTTGATCAATTTCAGCGAGTCGGAGACGCCCGCGCTCGATATGGCCGAGCGAATCGCCGCATCGACCGGATCCTGCCCGCCGTCGGCGCTCGCCAGAGCGGCCAGCGCCAGAACATGCGTCTCATCGAAGCCCGGCATAGGATAAACGGTCGTCACCGTCAGCTCATTCTGGGTCAGCGTGCCGGTCTTATCGGCACACAAGACATCCATCGTTCCCGCTTCATCCACCGCAGACAGACGCGTCGGAAGAACGCCCTGGTTTGCCAAAGCGCGAGCGCCGAGCGCTGCCGCAAGGGTGAAAGTGGCCGGAAGTGCTACCGGTATCGAAGCGAGAACCGCCGTCAGAATGAGAGGAACAATCTCGGCGAGCGGCATTCTCAGAAAGGCGGCATAGGCGACCAACATCGCGATGGCGACGCCATTGAAAGCACCGAGATTGCGCACGACGCGCAGCACAGCCTTCTGCTGGGAACTCACGACATGCGCCGTACGGACAAGTTCGGCCGTGCGGCCGAACTTCGTGTGTATTCCCGTGGCGGTCACTTCGGCCTCGGTTTCGCCACGCCGTACCAATGCCCCCGCATAGGTCTCCACACCCGCACCAGCTTCGATGGGAACCGATTCCCCCGTGAGCATGGACTGGTCGAGCAGAACTTCGCCTCCGATAAGGTGCACATCCGCTGGGACCACGGCACCGAGCGAAAGCTTCACCACATCGCCGGGCACCAACTCAACCGCGGGCACGGTTTTCCACATGCCGTCGCGCCGGACCGACGCGTTCAGCGCGAGCCGCGACTTCAACGCCGCCAAGGTCGCTTGGGCACGGCTCTCCTGGAACAAGCCGAGTGCGGCATTGAATGCCAGGAGAGCGGCAATAATGGAGGCTTCGATATTTTTGCCGAGCACCAGTTCGAGGACGATCGCAACCTCGAGCAGCCATGGGACGGGCGCCCAGAACTTAACGACCGCCATGCGAAATGGGTGCGCGCTCGTATCCGGCATTGCGTTTGGACCGAATTTCTCCAGCCGAGCGCCGGCCTCATCGCTGGTCAGACCATTCTGCGGACTTGCCTCGTCCGCGCTTGCCAGCATGGCGGATGGAACGCTTTTTGCGGACAGCCGGGTTGTCATGGTCGTGGTCTTCACATAACCGGTAAGATGTGCGGACGCGCAACCATTAGGGCCGCTGTCGCTCTCCTCGGCGAGTTGAACTTACTTGCCTTCGCCGTCGATCTTACGCCAGTCATCCCTCAGTTCACGCAACGCTTTCTCATAGGAAACCCGGGCGCTCGTCCAGTCGTCCGCGCTCGCTCCGTAACTTGCCCGCCTCGGTTTTCGTTTTGGTCCAAGCCTTGTTCAGATCGTTCTCGAGTGCGGTGGTGTCTTTTTGGCATTCAATCTTCGCCTTCTCGCCGAACTCGCGCAGCTTTTGCTGCCAGTCTGCCAGAATCGTCTTGCACCTTCCGAACGTACGTGTCCCCGTCGGCTGTCGCGTCACTGCTGGCCGCCAATCGGACCGGCCCGTTGTGCACGGTCCTGTACGTTGCCTTCGAAACGGGATCGAATCTGATGGCCGGGCCATACGAGTTTCTGCAGCAACTTCCAACCCGGGATTGGTTCCCAATTGAATATGGGAAGATTTCAAATTTCCGTTTGCTCACCGCCCGCGGCCACGGCTGTTCCGCGGCGGTGCCTGACAATTTCCTGCCAGCTGGCGCTATCGGCCAATCCCTCAGATTCCGCGCAAAGTTCGCGGGCGTTTTCATCTGCGACAAGCGCCCTCAGCTCGCTGCGGATCTGCAAACTCGATGGAACATTTATTCGTCTGCCAAATCGGGTAAAGCCAGCCACATTGATCTCTCTGAACACCGGCGCTGAGTCTTGCTCCGCGTGCAGCACCTGAATTGTCCCACGCCATTGGAAGTCAGTTGGCGGCTCAAAATCTTCCAAGCAAAACGAGAATCAGCACCACTACCAGGACGACACCAAGACCGCCTCCGCCATAGTAGCCCGTGCCATAGAAGCGGCCTCCCCCAATTCCGCTGAAACCTCCCAATAGCGCAATGACCAGAACAATGAGCAAAATCATGCCTATCGACATCGAGTTATCTCCCGGGGGGGTGTACTGACATGCTGTCAGAGGATCAAATTATAAGTCGGTGGCCATGCGGTGTCTGTATCCTATTGAACAGGCCGAGGTCTAAACCTGTCCGAAAGTATCGCTTCGCGTTGAACATGGCGGTCTCTTTCGTCCTGGCGTGGACTCTGTTCGCTGCGATTTACGGTCCTTACGGACAAAGCCGCGCATTGGGGCAATGTCCTTTTGGCGCGGGCGAGCGGTGCTCTTGTGGATCTTCGGCGCAGATTTTCCTGCGTGGCGTCTCGTTCACAAGGGCTTGCGCCGCTTTCTGCCACGGCCGTGACAGGCAGAACTGCGAATAGCCGGATTGCGGCGCCCACGGGAAACGACACGAAAGTCAGCCGCGCTTCGGGTCTGTTAAATCGCTCCGCTAACCCTCCAGTAAATGAGCCAGAGCCTTCAAACGGCCAATTCGATCGCAGACGATCTTTGTTATGGCTAAAATCGGCACCGATAAGATGGCCCCCGGCAGTCCCCAAATCCAGAACCAGAAGATCAGCGACAGAATGACGACAACGGGATTGAGCGTGAAGCGCCGGGCCATCAGCATCGGCGTTATGAACTCCCCCTCAATCAGGTGGATGCACAGGTACAGCGCTGCTGGCAAAAAGGAACGCCACAAAGAGTCGAAGGTCAACAATCCGGCCAGGCAAAAAATGGCAACTCCGGTGAGAGGTCCCAGGATTGGCACATAATTCAACAGGAACGCGACCGCCCCCCAAAGGAGTGGATCGCCGAGGCCGGAGACTTGCATTGCTATGCCGGTCGCAAGGCCGACGCCCGCGTTCATCGCCGTAATGGTGACGAGGTAGCCGGAAATATCGTGTTCGATCTGCTGTGAGATATCGACCGCCCGCCGCTTGTCCTGGAATCGCGGCAGTATCTCCACGAGCCGGCGGAGGAACGTATCGCCAAAGACCAGCAGAAAAAACAGAATTAGCGTCGTGGTGAACAGCCCATCCACGGCGGCTCGCACGTTACCGAAAAGCGCGCCGGCAAAGCCACTCTGCGTTGCCACAACAGTGGTACCGCTCCGGGGCGACCCCGCGGTAATCTGCTCGGCCTGTTGCAGGATGTGCTGTAGCGCGTCGAACGGCGTTCTCAAAAACCGCAGATGCTCCCCCAGGCGGGGAATTCCCTCAGGCAGCTTTGCCGCCCATACCGCTGCAGGGCCGGATAGCGCGGTGCCAAAACCGATGAAACAAGCGATAACCAAAAATATCATGAGCAGCGATGCAAGGGCACGCGGCACATGCAATCGCTGCAGGAGTCGCATTGCGGGCTGCAACAGCAACTTCAGGATGAAAGCCAATACGAGCGGCAGAATGATTGCGCTCGCTTCACGAAGTGCTGCCAATCCTGCGATGGCAAACAGCCCACCGAGAAAGATTGTCGCAGCCCCCGAGAATCCGGCCATCGATGTCTGCGAAGCAGCAGCTGAAATGAGCGTCAAATTGTCGGGTTCGTGGGCGAGCCCGTCTTCTCTCGCCTGCATCGGCTCACCATGCCGCCGGTCATCGCGCCCGGCAATACTGTCCGAACCGGATTTGTTTTCCCGCAAGCGGTTCGCACGAAGACGCCGCAAGTGCTGATTCTTCAATGGATGACAACCGCTCCCACCAATAGCGCCAGATCCGTTATCAGGCTCGCCGCTGCGAGACCAAGCAGGACAAGAAAAAGCGTTGGTTTACGATTATGGCTGCGGGTCCGGCGCTGATGTCCCATCAAGAGGGGAATACCGATGCCGGCTGCGCCTGCAAGCACAGGCACGAGCAGTATATGTCCTGGATTCTTCATCATATCCTCTGGGTTTGAGGATTGCAGAATGGCGGGTACCTCGGCCACGAAAGTTCGGGGTGCCCCGTCATATTCGACGTCCGGAAAGCGGTAAGGTGCAGCGTTAGCCCACGATGGCCCAAACGCCGTCCGGCTGCTGGCAGGCTCGACCACGCGCCTGCTGTGCTCTGCCCCGAATGTAGACTGATTGGCTGAAGGTCGCGCAGCGGAATCCGTCAGGATCATTATAATAAGCGCCGATATTGATCACGCCACGCCTTCCGTCTCGCGGATTGCGCCACTGATATTGCCGATTGGGACGACCATCGTTGAAGGCATTATAATATGCCTTGTAAGTATAACTTCGGTCTTCGCAGTTGAGATTGCGTGTCAGACTTCCACCAACTGCTCCGCCGGCAATGATTCCGGCGATTGTGGCGCCGGAATTGCCATGTCCCGCCGCATTGCCAATTAAGCCGCCGATCAATGCGCCTGCGATGACGCCTGCGGGATCGGCCGACCCGGTGCACTGCTGATAATAATTATCGTCATTGGTGGTGTAGACGCGTGAATAGCGTCGCTCCCAAAGCTGACCGCGGTTAGCCTGCTGCTCGTTATCCCGGCGATTACCGGCCCGATTGTTCTGGTCATTGCGATCAATCTGTCCATTTCGTCCGTTTTGATCACCCTGATTGTACGGATTGTACCGGTCGTTTCGGCCGTTCTGATTGTTTCGATCGTTCTGATACGGATCGTTCGTCCCCTGATCTTGTCGCTCAGGCCCTTGATACTGGCCCGCAGCCGGCTGGAAGGACGAGAGCGCCAAAAAAGCTGTGGCTGCGGCGGCAGCCAACGACGTCGTCTGGATTTTCATCGGGTTCTTTCTGATGGAGATGACGCGCGCAGCAAATGCTGAAGGTGCAACTTCATCCTGATGGCGAAACGAACGAAGGCGTTAAAAAGTTCCGTAAGGAAGCCCAAGCCGGCGCAGGAATAGGGCGTTTTGGTTTCAATGAATGATCGATACTGTTGTGCCGGGCGGCGCATCGGAAGTCTCGATTCGGGCATTGAGCTGCCGGGCGAGCGCTTCGACGATGCTCGTCCCGAGGCCGAAATGCCTGGCTTTCCCGTTTTCACTTCGTCTGCCCGCGCCATCGTCCGAAACGGATAACCGCCAGCCTGTTGCATCGGCATCGAAGTCCACCTGAATGTGGCCCTCCCGGCCTTCGGGAAATCCATGTTTAAGCGCATTGATGACGAGCTCCGTGACGATCAGGCCGAGACTCACGGCGTCACTCGAAAATGTCGCGCTGCCGGTGACCGAAGAGTGTACCGTCAGACCCCGGTCCTCAGCGATCATTGACGCAGCCAGGCTGTCGCAGAGCCGGGAGAGATATGGTCCGATTTCGATACTGCCCGCCAAATCCGATCCCCGGAGGTGTTGCTGCACGGTTGCAACCGCGATAACCCGCTGCCGGGCATCGCGCAGATGGAGACGGGTTTCTTCCGAGGTCACCGTACGAATTTTCAGGTTCAGGATACTCGCGATGATTTGCAAACTGTTGGCGACACGGTGTTGTATTTCGACGAGCAGCGTCTTCTGTTGGAGCAGCAACAGGTCTTTCAGGTGATCGGCTTCATCGCGTAATGTCACGTCTTCGAGAGCGATGAGCAGAGCCGGATGCGATGGTTCCTGTCCCAGCACGGGTCTTGCGTTGAGCAGCATGCGCCGCCGCCCCATGCCCGGGACATCGACTTCCATCTGATGGCCCTCAACCGCAATATTCTGCCTGAGAACCTGTTGGAGAAGCTGGCGAATTTCAGGACCATTCCATTCTCCGCCTTTCAGTTCCTGGAACAGACAGCCCAGCGTCGCGGCAACCTCCAGTTGAAACAGATGATAAAAGGAGCGGCTAGCCGCCACCACGCGCAGGCTGCGATCAAGGACAATAAGCGGCTCCCGGATGGTTGCCACAATGGCGTGCGCCAGCGCATTGCGGCGGTCCAGTTCAAAGATCGAAATCGCAGGCGCGCGGGCAGTTTTGCCAGCAGATTTCACCCTCGTTCTGCCATTTTGCTGCAACTTCGACTGCTCCTGAAATCGCGCGGCCTGCTCGGATCCTCCACAGGTTGCAAAAGTCGCCGGAAGCAGCGGACCTTCGGGAGGATGCCCCCCGTGAAGAGCGAAGCCGAGCCGCTCCGGCACTTTATTGGGTACGATGCGGATTGGCAGCGGTCTGTACCGAATTGACCAGTCTTGCCGTTTTCCATCCGCTACCCAGCGCCATATTATGATTTTCGGTCAGCCGGATTCGGCAGCCGAAGCGCCATCACCAAATATCAGGGTCCCAGGTTCATGAGCGACATTCTGTCTTTCAATCCGCAGGCATTCCTGTCGGTTGTGGGCGCAGGCCGCACTGTTGCGAAGTTCCGCAAAAATCAGCGGATCTACTCGCAGGGGGATAGTGCCGATTTGGTATTTTACATTCAGAAGGGAAGGATAAAGCTCACGGTCGTCTCCGAAAGAGGCAGAGAGGCCGTCATTGCCATGCTCGGGAAGGATGAGTTCTGCGGCGAGGGATGTCTGTCCGGTCAGCCCCGGCGTATGGCAACGGCAACCGCGATCGCGGAATGCGAGATCATGCGAATCGAGAAGGTGGCGCTTACGCGCGTGCTCCACGAACAGCCGGCTTTCTCCGAACTGTTCGTCGCACATCTTCTGGCCCGTACGATTCGCGTCGAAGAAGATTTGGTCGATCAGCTGTTCAATTCGAGCGAAAAGCGGTTGGCGCGCGCTCTTCTTCTGCTGGCGAATTTTGGCAAGGAGGGCCGACCTGAGCCCATCATCACCAAGGTCAGTCAGGAGACGCTTGCCGAGATGATCGGGACAACCCGGGCGCGGGTGAGTTTCTTCATGAACAAGTTCCGAAGACTTGGATTCATCAGTTACAACGGCAAATTGGAGGTCCACAGCTCACTGCTGAGCGTGGTCCTCTATGATCAGCCCCAGATCGGAAGTGCGAAACACACGCACTCAAAGCCGACGCTGGGTGACTTTTCCAGGCAGCCAGGGATTTCGCGCGCAAAAAAGCCCGGACGGGGGGGGGGCCGGGCTTCCTTGAAACGCACTTAGAATGCGTAAGCCCTAATGCTCGGGCCTGTCAGACAAATGGTGATGCCCGGACCTGTTTTCAATAGAAAAACGAGCCAACTCGGGGCCGGCGCCTGAAATCCCGACAGTCATCGAAGAGTAACCGCAGGGACGCAGCGCCGTGCGTGCGGGGGGCACGGCCATATCAATAATCGCCAGGTCAAGAGGTCCACGTAATTTTATTTATTCCTTATACGGAAACTATTCGATCGTTTGTCGCGTCCTTACTGTGTTCGTCTCCGCCCGTGCGACGTGCGCTTCGTCGCTGCCCGCGCAACAATCCGTACACAAACCCACACGCGATTGTCGCTCCATGTGTGCAAATTGCGAAGTGCAAGTGGCGACGAACCGCCATCGTTCCAACGCGGAACCAACCCAGTCAACCTTACAGGAGCCTCGTTACAAACGAGGAATCATCATGAAAAATGCCATCAGATCCCTGTTGCTGCTATCGGCCGTCGTCTGTGTCACGCCTGCATCCGCAAATTACTTCTCTCACCCGGAGCTGGGCACTAATCTCAATATCGGCTCTGCACCCAACCCGACTCCAGCCGACCTCCGCCGGGCCTTTGGCGGTGTGACCAGGATCGATCCGCCTCCGCTCTCTGCTCCGGCGTTTGCCGCGCAAGAACCAGAGCCTCCTCCGGCTCAGGCCCCCGCATTCATTGCAAATGAAGTGACGCCTCCGCGGGCTCAAGCTCCACCTCCCGCGATACGGGAATTCATTGTCTTCTTCGACTTTGACAGTTCTGATTTGAGCCCGGAGGCCAGCCGGATCGTTGCTGCAGCAGTGACGGCGGCCCAGAACACAGGCAGGGCGCGTATTACCGTTGTCGGTCATACCGACACGGTTGGCTCAATGCTTTATAATCAAGCGCTTTCCGAGCGGCGTGCCATAGCGGTGAAGGCCGAAATGATACGCCTCGGAATGGAGGGCGAAGATATTACCACGTCCGGCCGGGGTTTTTCGGACCCATTGGTGCGTACCGGCCACGGTGTTCGTGAGCCACAGAACCGCAGGGCCGTGATTGATCTCGATGACAATCTGACGGCGGCACTGACGTCAAAATCACAGTAAGCGCGCATAACGGTACGCGGCCGTCCCGGCGCGGCAGTGCCTGGACGGTCACGCCCATCGAAGAGTCCCTTGTGGGACTCAGCCATGATCCGATCTCTCATGAGTATCCGTTGTTAGCGCCAAAGCGGTCAGTGTGGTCCGGGGACGTTAGAAAGGCCGAGCGTCTTCGGAGTCGTTTATTGAACGAGCACGCGCGGCCCGCACGCATGCTCAAGCGTCCAACCGGGACCATTTCCGGGCCATCCCGTGCGCCGGCTATTCCAAAAAACCGTTATGCATCAATGGTGCATAAATTGGCCCCCTCTTGGGACAAGCGTTTGTTTTTTCAATGGTTCTGCGACATTTTTCGGAAGCGCAAGGAATTGAAGTTGCGCAGGCGCCCCGATAATGTCGGGTTGCCTAACCGGGAGGGAAATGATGAAAAAGCTGCTTCTTGCATCTGTGGCCGCACTGCTGCCTGCCATTGCGCTCGGCGCCGATGCAGGAGGTCTGCAATGGGCCTACCCGGTGGCGCCACAGGGCCTGCCTCGTCCGGATCCCAGCCAGACGTTCCAGGCAAAAGGCACCAAGACCGGCATGATGCTGACAATGGCGCAGATCAATAACAATTTCGGTCCGCCAGACTGGTTTCCGGATGAGCATCCTGCCATGCCGCCGACCGTGAAGAATGGCCGCGCGCCTCATGTCCGGGCCTGCATGCTTTGCCATCTGCCGCACGGCAACGGGCACCCCGAATCGGCGAGCGTTTCGGGCCTGACCGCGAACTACATCATCGAGCAGATGCACGAATTCCGCGACGACAACCGGACCAACATCCGCGCACCCGTAATGGTCGAGATGGCAAAGGACATCAGCGAGGCGGAACTGAAGGAGGCGGCCGACTATTTTGCTTCGATTCCGCGGGAACAGCAGAAATGGATCAGGGTCGTCGAGACCAAGGCCGCCCCCAAAAATCATGTCGGCAACGGCGGTATGCGCTTCTTTGACGAAGGCAGCAGCGAAACCGTGCCGGTACCGGCAAATATGATCTACGAAGTCGCGGCGGACGGGCAGGGTGCCGAGCTCCGCGACCAGCATGCCGGATTTGTCGATTTCGTTCCCGAAGGCAGTATCAGGAAGGGTGAGTTGCTCGCCACGACGGGGGGCAACGGCAAGACCGTTCAATGTTCAATCTGTCACGGTTCGGATTACCGTGGCCTTGGCGACGTGCCCCGGCTCTCCGGCCGGGGAGCCTATTACCTTATCCGCCAGTTGAATGACATAAAGAATGGAGCGCGAAAGGGTAGCGCCGTCGCGCTGATGAAGCCTGTCGTTGCAAAGCTTTCGGATGAGGACATGGTCAATCTCGTTGCTTACATGGCCTCCCGTGATCCATAGCCGAATCGTTGCTTTATTGCTGCAATCCAACTCCGGCGTGTGATTGGCCCGGCACGCGATTTGCGTTCGTAGAGTAAGTGCGAATCCTTCGATGACCTTGCATTTGATAAAGCTGTGCGTTGGAGCCGACTCGATTTCCGACCTTGCACGATGGCAAAAGCAGCGGGCCGCCGAGCGCAGAAATAATGGCGGCAGCAGCGCCATCATGCACATCACTCGCATGACGCCGAAGCGGGCGGACGAGTTACTGGATCGTGGTTCACTGTACTGGGTAATCAGGGGCCAGATTGCGGCACGGCAGCGCCTTATTGCGCTGAAATCCATCACGCGTGAGGGTGTTCCCCATTGCGCACTGATCCTGGAACGTCGAATCGTCCCGACGGTCCCCCGGAAACACCGGCCGTTCCAGGGTTGGCGCTATCTTGAAGCCAAAGATGCGCCGCGTGATCTTTCCGGCAAGAGATCGGCAATGCCGGAAAAACTCCGTGCAGAGTTGACGGAACTTGGGCTCCTGTAGCGTTCGGAAGACTGCCCTTAAGCGGGTAGAACAGGCTTGTTGTCTATCAACCGGACGCCGCCGACTCGTGCGGCCGCAAGTACACGTGCCGGACGAGAGATGCGCCGCAAAGGCTCCAGGGTCCCGGCATCGCGAACGGCGACGTAATCAACACGTTCAAATCCGGCAGAAATCAATCCTGCCGCGCCCTCGGCTTCCGTCTGGGGCACAGAAATACCGGCCCTCGCCCGTGCAGCGACGGAATCCAAAACCCGATTGAGCGCGACGGCAATCTGCCGCTGCTCTGTGCTCAAATATGCGTTCCGAGAGGACAGCGCGAGTCCGTCGGACTCTCGAACGATTGGTGCACCGATGACCTGGACGTTCAGATCCAGATCACTTGACAACCGTCGTACGACAAGAAGCTGCTGATAATCCTTTTCTCCGAAAATGGCTACGTCGGGACGACAGCGGATGAACAGTTTCGCAACGACTGTCGCAACCCCGGAAAAAAAATGCGGCCGAAAGTCACTCTCCAATCCCCTTGCAGGACCGTCGACAACAACGTGTGTCGTGAAGCCCTCCGGATAAACATCGCTGGCCTCCGGTGCACAGATCAGGTCGGTGGCTCCCTGCTGCTTCAGAACCAACCGGTCCTTCTCCAGAGTTCGTGGATAGCGCGCAAAATCTTCATTCGGTGAGAACTGCGCCGGGTTGACAAAAATGCTGACAACGGTTCGGTCCGCGTGCAAGCGCGCAATGCGCACCAGTTCGAGATGTCCGGCGTGCAGCGCTCCCATTGTTGGAACCAGCGCAATACGCAAACCGGATTTGCGCCAGTCCCTGAGTACTGAATTCAGTTCCCCGGTTTGGCATGCGATGGGAACCGGGTTGCTTTGTCCGGACATGCCTCAACATTACGCATTACATTGCAGTTGCGCTATGCTCGGGTCATCCCTATCAGGCGAACCCATGACACAGGATTTGCGTCAGGCAATCTCCGCCGCATATCTGACCGACGAAGATGCTCTGCTCGAGCAGCTTATCCGGAAGGCGGAGATGTCGCCTGCCGAAGATGCCGCAACGAGAGTTCTTGCGGGCGAGCTGATCTCGCAGCTCCGATCCTCCCGGCATCGGCGGAGCGGTGTCGATGCATTCACCCAGGAATATGCGCTGTCGAGTGAAGAAGGCGTGGTGCTGATGTGCCTTGCCGAATCTCTTCTTCGTGTGCCGGATGCAGAAACGCAGGATCGCCTCATTCGGGATAAAATCGCGGGACGCGCCTGGGATCGCCATCTTGGCCGGTCCGATTCGAACTTTGTGAACGCATCCACCTGGGCACTGCTGCTCACAGGCAGGGTTGTCGCAGCAGCCGATACCGCGCGCTGGGATTTTGACGCAATCTGGAGGCGGGTTGCGGCCCGGCTTGGTGAACCTGTCATACGCCAGGCCGTGATCGCGGCGGTGAGATTGCTGGGCAGGCACTTCGTCCTTGGACGTACGATTGAGGAGGCCATAGGCGAAGCGCGTCCGCTGGTGCAGCGCGGATATCGCTTTTCTTTCGACATGCTTGGGGAAGCGGCGGTCACTCGCGCCGATGCATTGCGGTATTTCGAACGATACCGCGCAGCCATTCGGGCGATTGCAGGCGCCTGGCCATCACGGACCGTCTCCGTTCTTGAGCGCCCTGGGCTCTCCATCAAACTCACGGCACTTCATCCGCGATTCGAACACACGAAAAGACAACGTGTCCTGCTGGAGTTGATCCCCGAACTCGCCCAACTGTGCAGCGAGGCCCGCGACGCAAACCTGCCGATAACCCTTGATGCCGAGGAATCGGATCGGCTTGACCTGACGCTGGACATTTTCGAGAATATGGGAGCGGAAAGGGCGCTCCGGGGATGGCATGGGCTTGGCCTTGCCGTTCAGGCGTATCAAAAACGCGCGCTGCCGGTGATTGCCTGGCTTGCCGATCTGGCTGATCGCCAGAAGCGCGTCATTCCGGTGCGTCTGGTCAAAGGCGCCTATTGGGACACCGAAATCAAACGCGGGCAGGAACTGGGGCTTGCCGATTACCCTGTGTTCACTCGAAAGTCCGGGACCGATACCTCCTACATCGCCTGCGTGCGTGCGCTCCTCGCCGCACATGACCGGCTGTTCCCGCAATTCGCGACCCACAATGCCCATACATTGGCCGCTGTGCAGGCGATCGCCCACTCAAACCGTGATTTCGAATTTCAGCGACTCCACGGAATGGGCGAAGCCCTGTACGAATTTTACGAAGATTTTTCCCGTTCGCGAAGGCTTGGTGCAGCTACCAGGATTTACGCGCCGGTTGGCAGCCATGAGGATCTTCTTGCATATCTCATTCGACGCTTGCTGGAAAACGGTGCCAACACGTCTTTCGTGCACCGCCTCGCCAATGATGAGGCTCCGGTCGAGAAGCTGATTGCTGATCCTGCCGCGCGGCTGAAATCTCTCACGCCCAGGCGTAACCCCAACATCCCGTTTCCGGAAAATGTGTTCCCCGCTCGACAAATTGCGCCCGGCGTTCTGCTCGCCGACCCGGTTGCCGCGAACCGGCTGATTTCGCGAATGAAGAACGCATTCGAAACCGGCGAATTTACGGCTGGTCCCATCATCGGGGGAAAGCAGCGTGCTGGCGAATACAGAACGTGTTCGGATCCGTCAGACCGCAGGCGTCAGATTGGTAAGACCAGCGACTCGAATGTCGGGGATGTCCGTGAAGCCCTGGAGCTTGCATCAGCGGCGCAGGAAGAATGGGACCGGCAGGGCGCGGCGAAGCGTGCTGAAGTTCTCGAACGGGCAGCAGATTTGTTCGGGACCAACCGCCGGTTTTTGATGGCGCTTCTGGTCCGCGAGGCAGGGCGAACTGTCCAGGACGCCCTGAATGAATGGCGCGAAACCATCGATTATTTGCGCTACTACGCGCAGCAGGCCCGTGAGCATTTCGAGCGTCCTGCGATACTCCCGTCGATTACAGGCGAACGAAACGAACTGGCGCTGCGTGGCCGGGGCGTTTTCGCCTGCATTTCACCGTGGAATTTTCCACTCTCGATTTTCGCTGGCCAGGTCGCGGCTGCGCTCGCCGCTGGCAATGCGGTGCTCGCCAAACCTGCCGAGCAGACCCCGCTTATCGCGGCTGCCGCCGTCAAATTATTGTTCGAAGCGGGCGTACCAGGCAATGTATTGCACCTGCTTCCCGGCGACGGCGCAAAAATCGGCGAAGCCATGCTGCCCGATTCCCGCATTGCGGGTGTGGCATTCACCGGGTCGACGGAAACGGCTGCGCTGATAAATCGTGCCCTTGCTGCCCGCGAAGGAGCAATACCCGTATTGGTTGCCGAAACCGGCGGACTGAATGCAATGATCGTCGACTCCACGGCGCTGCCGGAACAGGTTGCGAGGGATGTTCTGGTCTCAGCATTTAACAGCGCGGGGCAGAGATGTTCTTCGCTCCGTGTTCTTTTTCTTCAGGACGATATTGCCGATCGGATGCTCGACCAGATCCTCGGCGCAGCGGATGAGTTGAA
The DNA here is from genome assembly GCA_963747255.1 of uncultured Alphaproteobacteria bacterium. Taxonomy (GTDB): domain Bacteria; phylum Pseudomonadota; class Alphaproteobacteria; order Micropepsales; family Micropepsaceae; genus CAIYRG01. The sequence continues at coordinate 666,562 of CAVVEG010000017.1, read as the reverse complement.
ATTGGGCGATCCATTCGATCTCACCACCGACGTCGGGCCCGTAATCGACGAGGAAGCGCGCAGTAATCTGGAGGCACATGCCGCACGAATGGAGATGCAGGCGCACCTGCTGAAGCGGCTGGACCTTCATCCTGATTTGTCAAACGGCGTTTACTTCCCGCCTCATATCTTCGCGATTCCGGCGATAACGGTGCTTACGCGCGAAGTGTTTGGTCCCATCCTGCACGTTGTGCGCTATCGCGGCGGCGATCTCGACGGGGTTTGCGATCAGATAAACGCGACGGGCTACGGCCTCACTCTGAGTGTTCACAGCCGGATCGATCGCACGGCCGACGTGATTCGTGAGCGCGTTCATGTTGGAAATATTTATGTAAATCGCAACCAGATCGGTGCGGTGGTCGGGGCTCAGCCTTTCGGCGGCGAGCGCCTCTCGGGCACCGGACCAAAAGCAGGTGGGCCCCATTACCTGCCGCGCTTCGCCGTGGAGCGGACATTTTCCCTCAATTCGGCCGCCGCTGGAGGCGACACGGCACTCCTTAGCCTCGAAGATCTCTGAGGAATCCAGATCCCGATTGATCATTGCGGCTGCACAAGACCGCGTGAGCGGACTTACAATTGAAAATCTGTTTGCGATTCGCCGCATCGGGGGAGATGGCATGAATGTCACAGTTGCGCCTGCTGCGATGACTGGCGCCAGGGCGCGAGCCCACACCATTGTCGTCGGCAACGAAAAAGGTGGAACGGGAAAGACCACCAGCGCAATCCATATTGTCGTTTCGCTCCTGCGATCGAACTTCACGGTTACGGCGATAGATCTCGACAGCCGTCAGCGGACGTTCGCACGATACATCGAGAATCGGCGTTCGTTCGTCTCGCGAACCGGTCACTTGCTGCCCCTGCCGGATGTTCACGTGGTCGAGCGGGTCAAGTCGGCCGACGCAACCGCACAGGAAGCAGCAAGGTTGACTGAAATTCTAGCCTTCGCGAAAGCCGCTTCGGATTTCATCGTGATCGACACCCCGGGCAGCGACACAGAGCTTTCGCGGCGGGGCCACTCGGCGGCTGATACCTTGTTGACGCCAATGAACGACAGCTTCCTGGATTTCGATCTGCTCGCCAAATGTGACCCCGAGACGCTGGAAATCGGAAGCCCGAGTCTGTACGCCGAATTTGTCTGGGATTGTCGTAAGAAGCGGCTACTAACCAACCGCGAGAACTCCAGCATCGAGTGGGTCGTGATGCGGAACCGGGTTTCCTCGATCGAAGCGCGCAACAAACGCAAGGTGGCAACCGCCATCGAGCGCGTATCCTCGCGCATCGGTTGCCGGATCGCGGCCGGGCTTTCGGAACGGGTGATTTTCCGGGAATTGTTCCCGCTCGGATTGACCGTTTTGGACCTGCCGGTCCCGGGGCTTGCCATGCCGCTCACCATGTCGCATATCGCGGCCCGGCAGGAGGTGCGCGCGTTGATTGCGGCTATGCGACTGCCGGGAATTGAAAGGGAATCCGGCACAGCCTGAGCCGGACTGCAAAAATGCCCGCTATCATCGATGGCCTTGTTGCCGTCGGGGTCCTGCTTCTGCTCGCGCGCGCCTACTCGCTGGCACATTCCCGGGGAGCTGCGGGCAGCCAGCGCTTTGCAGCCGGAGTCATGGTTGCGCTCCTGGCAATAGCGCTGTTCATGATGCGGGAAATCGGCCTTGCCATCCCGGCAGTTATGGTCGCCTGGGTGCTGCTGTTTGGTTCATCCTCCGGACGGACTGCCTATGACTCCACAAGGCGCAGCAAAACCGGGTCGCGGGCAAGCAGTGTGCCGGCACCCTCGGGACGCATGTCCAAAGCAGAAGCATTCACCGTACTTGGACTGGATCAGGACGCGGGCGAGGCCGAAATCCGGGCAGCGCACCGGCGTTTGATGCAGCAAATTCATCCCGACAGGGGGGGCAGCACCTATCTCGCTGCCAAGATCAACGAGGCGAGGGACGTGTTGCTGGGGCGGTAGATTATCCGCGATTCGCCTCAGGGCTCGCTGGAACCGCTATGCAGGATTCGCCACGGCGCTTCATCTGCTGACAAATGCCTCGTGCTTCATCCTCGGCGAAGACTCCAAAGCGCGCCCGATACAGTAGATGCCCTCTTTTGCTGGGCAATGTCGCCACTATCTGCTCGGCCTGTCCGAGCAGATCGACGCTCCGCCGCGCGAGAGTCGCCAATCGCGCCTCTGCCACCGCCTGATTTGCGAATACGCCAATCTGGACTACCCAACGCTTGACTGCGGCGACCTGTCTCGGGGCAAAGGGAATGATTGCTCCGGCATTCTGGGTGGAGTCGCCTTCGGCAACGGCCGGATTTCCTGGCCCTTCGGCAAGCTGCGTGGGTGTCACCGGTTGGGCCGGTGCAGCGGGCCTCAACAGGGGACTGGCCGCTGCCGCTGTCGAGCCGGCAGGCGTGATTAACGGCACAGCATTGCCGGGCTGGACTGGCGCTGGTCGCGTCTCAGCCAGAAGAACCGGCGCTCCTTTGCGTCCACGGGAGTCCAGAACAGTGACAAGGTAATTGTCTTCTCCGGGATTGGCCTTGAACAATTCGCCGCCCGGACCGGCGCCGCCGTACCAGGGCACATTGGCGTCGGCGAGGTAAGTCGGATTTTCATTGGCAACGCTGAACGTGGCAGAGAGCAGCTGTATCATCTCGCGATCACGGACGGCCGCCGTCGGTCCTCCCAGGACCACGCCGATGACGTGCTTGTTGTCCCGGACCACCGAACTCACGAGATTGTAGCCGGAGAGCTGCGTGTAGCCCGTCTTCATGCCATCGGTCCCGGGAAACTCACCCAGGAGGTTGTCATGGTTGGAATAGCTCCGACCGTTGAATGTGACCGAGGGAGCCGAAAAGTAATGGAAGTATTGGGGGAAATCATATGCCAGGTGACGGGCCAGCAACGACATGTCACGCGCTGTGGTCAGCTGCTGCAAATCCGGCAAACCAGACGCGTTGTGGAAATTGGTATTCGTCATCCCGAGCTGATGCGCCCGCTGGGTCATCATTTCGGCGAATGTGCTTTCGCTGCCGCCGCCCAGTGCTTCGGCGATAATCACAGCCACATCATTGGCTGACAAAACAGTGACGGCCCTGATTGCCGTATCCACGTCGATCGAGGCACCGAGCGGCACGTAGAGCTTGGTGGGTGACTGCGCCACAGCGTGGGAAGACGCTATCATGGGAGTGTCGAGGGTGATCGTGCCCTTTTCAAGCGCCTCGAACAGCAGATAGAGCGTCATCATTTTCGTCAGGGATGCGGGATAGCGAATCGCATCCGGATTGCGGGCGTAAAGAACTTTGCCGGTAGCGCCGTCTACGATGATGGCCGCGTCCTTTTCGGGCGCTGGTGCAAACACCCGCTCCACACGGGCAACTTTCGCCTTGTGCGCTGTTGCAGCCTGAGCACCCGAGCGCGGCGCAACTGCCGGCAACAGAAGCGAGACCGCCGCTATCAGAACGACAATGATGCGCGATCCGCTAAACCCCTTACCTGACATGTACTTCCTCTCGACGCAGCCTCGCCGCGGGAATGAGACCAAATTGTGGTTGATCGTGCAAGCTGTTCGACTGACGCAATCCCGCTCGAGTCAACGTTCGTACTACCGAATCGGTATAACCATGGAACACCTGTCAATAATATCGCCTGAACGCATAGGTTTAACCGCGATCGCGGTTCACATTCGCTTTAGTTTATTGTGCACTGCACAATAACCATTGACAAAGGAACACAAGGGGGCCAAATAGGTGATGTTGCAGTGCAACAAACCCAGGCGAGGACCCGATGGCAAGCAGGAAATCAACACATGCCGGCGAACAGCCGATGGAAGCAACAGTAGTGACCGGTGCTGAAGCCATGAAAGAGGGCTTCGAAAAGGCAGTTAAGACTTATGACCAACTCATGGCGTTCGGCAAGGATAACGCTGAAGCGATGCTGAAGTCAGCAAGCGCGGCCGGAAAAGGTTTGGAGACGATCAACACCGAAGTCTTTGCTTATACACGTAAGGTGATCGAAGACGGTGTTGCGGTTACCAAAGCGGTTCTTTCGGCCAGAACCTTTGAGGAAGCATTCCACCTGCAAGGGGAATTCGGCAAATCCCTGTTCCAGACCCAGATGGATGAAGCGGCGAGGCTCGGCGAGCTTGCGCTCTCCACGGCTCGCGAAACAGCCGAACCATTTCAGGCGCGCGTTGCCGCAGTCGGAGATTTCGTTCGCGCCGGCTGAGAGTCACCTCCTTAATTTTGTTGGAAAAGGCTCTGGAGCATTACAGCTCCGGGGCCTTTCGCTTTTTTTCCAGCGCTCGTAACCTATCGCGGTTCCTTGCGTCTTATTTGTGCCACCGCGGCGGCACAGGCTTGAAAACTGAATGAGCGAGCGTCAGGTAATGTGGGAATATTCCGGCCCTGGAGGTGGAGCGCCGCGTGGTCCGGGCCGGGGAAACGGCGATTCAGGTGACCGGGGAACCGGAACCGGCATCGTCACGAAGACCCGCCCGAAAACCAAGAAGCCTTCGCTCTACCGGGTCCTGATCCTCAACGACGACTACACGCCAATGGAGTTTGTGGTTCATGTGCTGGAACGATTCTTTGGCAAGCCGCATGAAGAAGCTGTCCAGATCATGTTGCATGTTCACAGGCATGGCGTCGGGATTTGCGGCGTTTACACCTTTGAGGTGGCGGAAACAAAGGTGACGCAGGTGATCGAGTTGGCCCGCCGCCATCAACATCCGCTACAATGCACCATGGAGAAAGAGTAACCGAAACCGATGCCCTCCCTGTCACGCAGTCTCGAACAGGCATTACGCCGCGCCATCCGATTGGCAAGCGAGCGTCACCATGAATATTCAACCCTCGAACATCTGCTGCTCGCCCTCGTGGACGACAGCGATGCGGCGCAGGTCATGCGCGCGTGCAACGTCGATCTGGAGGTACTGCGCGCCGGGTTGACCAAGTATATCGATGAAGACCTCGCAACGCTCACGATTGACGACGGCGAGGACGCGAAACCAACCACGGGCTTTCAGCGCGTTGTGCAGAGAGCCGTGCTTCATGTCCAGAACTCCGGCCGTGACGAAGTAACGGGCGCCAACGTTCTGGTTGCGCTGTTTTCAGAGCGCGAGAGCCACGCCGTCTATTTCCTCCAGGAGCAGAACATGTCGCGGCTCGACGCCGTGAACTACATGAGTCACGGCATCGCCAAACGTCCCGGCATGACGCAGTCCAAACCGGTGCGCGGCGCCGATGACGACGAAGAGAGCACTGAGAAGGGCGCCAAGCAGGGAACGGATGCACTGGAAGCCTATTGCATCAATCTCAACGAGAAGGCGCGCAAGGGCCGCATCGATCCTCTGATCGGTCGCGAGCCGGAGATTGACCGGACGATCCAGATCCTGTGCCGCCGCAGCAAGAATAATCCACTTTTCGTAGGAGACCCGGGCGTCGGCAAAACCGCAATCGCCGAAGGGCTGGCGCGGAAAATCGTCAAGGCCGAAGTGCCTGATGTGCTGAAGAACTGTACGATTTATTCTCTAGACATGGGCTCCCTGATCGCCGGAACGCGGTACCGCGGCGATTTCGAGGAGCGGGTCAAGTCCGTGGTGAAGGAATTGGAGGCCCTGAAGGGCGCCATCCTGTTTATTGACGAAATCCACACGGTGATTGGCGCAGGCGCAACTTCGGGCGGAGCGATGGACGCCTCCAATCTGCTCAAGCCGGCTCTGCAAGCGGGCACGCTGCGCTGCATCGGCTCAACGACCTACAAGGAATACCGCCAATATTTCGAGAAGGACCGGGCACTGGTTCGCCGCTTTCAGAAGATCGATGTCGCCGAACCGAATATCCCGGACGCCATCAAGATCCTGAGGGGGCTCAAGCCTTACTTCGAGGATTATCACAAGGTGCGGTACACGAGCGAGGCCGTGAAGGCGGCCGTCGAACTTTCAGCGAAGTACATCAACGACCGCAAGCTGCCGGACAAGGCGATCGACATCATTGATGAAGTCGGCGCATCGCAGATGCTGCTTCCCGAGAACAAGCGCAAGAAGGTTATTGGCGTCAGGGAAGTGGAGGATGTCGTCGCCAAGATCGCGCGCATTCCGCCAAAGTCGGTTTCCAAGACCGATACCGAAGCGCTGCGGTCGCTGGAGGACGATCTCAAGCGTGTCGTGTACGGGCAGGACTCGGCAATCCATGCGCTGGCATCCGCAATTAAACTTGCGCGGGCCGGTCTGCGCCAGGCAGAAAAGCCGATTGGCTGTTATCTCTTCTCGGGCCCCACCGGGGTCGGCAAAACCGAAGTTGCAAAGCAGCTCGCGAATATCATGGGCGTTGAACTCCTGCGCTTCGACATGAGCGAGTACATGGAGCGCCACACGGTCTCGCGGCTGATCGGTGCGCCGCCGGGCTATGTCGGGTTCGACCAGGGTGGGCTTCTCACCGACGGCATCGATCAGCACCCGCACAGCGTTCTGCTGCTGGACGAGATCGAAAAAGCCCATATGGACCTGTTCAATATCCTTTTGCAGGTTATGGATCACGGCAAGCTGACCGATCACAACGGCAAAAAGATCGATTTCCGGAATGTCGTTCTCATCATGACGACGAATGCCGGCGCTTCCGATGCCGCCCGTGAGTCGATCGGTTTTGGCCGGGGCAAGCGGGAAGGCGAGGACGAAGAAGCGATCAAGCGGATTTTTACGCCTGAATTCCGCAACCGGCTCGATGCGGTAATCGCCTTCGCGCCTCTTTCGCGCTCGACGATCGACCGCGTGGTAGAGAAATTCGTTCTCGAACTGGAGGCCCAGCTGATCGATCGGGACGTCACCTTCGATCTTACTCCCGAGGCCACGCGTTGGCTGGGAGAAAAAGGTTATGACGACTCATTCGGGGCGCGCCCGCTTGCCCGTGTGATACAGGAGCACATCAAGAAGCCGCTCGCCGATGAAATCCTCTTCGGGAAATTGAAGAACGGTGGAACCGTGCGGGTTCTCCTGGATCGCGAAAACGACAAGCTCGCTTTCGAATTCATTGCTGAGCGCAAGCCTGCTGCCGTGGATACGGAAGGCAGGAAAAAGCCCAAGGAAGAAGTTTGAACGACGCCATCTCGCGCGGGAGGTCAGAATGCGGCTGAGTACACTTTCTCTGGGAGCATCGATTGCGGTTCTGTGCGCTTTTCCGGCCCTGGCCCATCACGGCTGGGGCGGCAATGTGGACGAAGTGACGTCGATGACCGGCGTTGTCACCGAAGGGGTGAAGCTCGCGGGACCGCACGGCACTATGAAGATCAAAACTCTCGACGGAAAAGTATGGGACATCACATTGGCGCCGCCCTACCGCACCTCGTCTGCCGGGTTGAAGCAGGACACAATTCCGGTCGGCGCAATGGTGACCGTGCGGGGCAACCGCAACCGCGATCCGAATCGGTATGAAATGAAAACGATCCAGGTGGAGTATGCCGGCCGGCACTATAACGTGTACCCGGAACGGCAAGCCTCTCTGCGTTGACGTTTCCAAAGTTCATGGCGTGGCTTGAGGGTTCTGCCCTCGGCCATCTCATGCGCGACAACGGCGTCTGGTTCTACGGCATAGTCAATCTGACGCATATTCTGGGCGTAGCGACGCTGTTTGGTTCAGTGGTCATTCTGGATCTGCGCTTGCTCGGGCTCTGGTCCGATGTACCTCTGGCAGCTTTGTCGAGGCCGACTGTCCGAATGGCGGCGGCGGGTTTCGGTGTTGCTGCGATCAGCGGGGCCGGGCTGCTCGCCACCAAGGCGACGGAATATGTCGGTAATCCGTTTCTTTACGTCAAGTTTCCGGCGATAGCGCTTGGCCTTCTGAATGTTGCTTTGGTGCATCGCACGTCCGCGTGGCGGGCTCATTCGACACGTGAGCTGTCACTGGCCGAACGCCGCAAACTGGCGGCCATGGGCGGTACGTCCCTTCTCTGCTGGCTCACATCCATCGGTGCTGGACGCATGATCGGCTACTGGTGAACGTCCCGGCGAGCTGCCATTGTTTTGATCGATGACGAAAACCGGTTCACTTGCCGGTTTCGGCCTGGATAAGGTGCCGCACCGCGCCCGCATCAATCTCCGGCGTCGTCTGTGATTCCAGCGCCGCTTCAACCGCCTCGTCGACCCGTTCAATCCAGATGAATTCCATCTGATTGCGAGCGGTTTCGGGGATATCGTCAAAATCCTTCCGGTTCCGTGCCGGCAAGATGACGCGCCTGATCTCCGCGCGATGCGCTGCAATGACCTTTTCCTTGATTCCTCCTACCGGCAGAACCAGTCCGCGCAGGCTGATCTCGCCTGTCATTGCCGTGTCGCTGCGAACGTTGCGCTCGGTCATCAGTGACACCAGCGCCATGAACATCGCGACACCGGCGCTGGGACCATCTTTCGGCACTGCACCTGCCGGAACATGGACATGAATATCCACTTTTTCAAAACGCACCGGATCGATGCCAAAAGCTTCGGCGCGGTTCTTCACCAGGCTCAAAGCTGCCTGCGCGCTTTCCTTCATCACATCGCCAAGCTGGCCCGTCAGTATCAGTCTGCCTCCACCAGGAATGCGCGTCGCTTCAATGAAAAGGATGTCGCCCCCCACGGGAGTCCAGGCGAGTCCGGTCGAGACGCCGGGGACGCTCGTCCGCATGGCGACCTCGCTTTCGAATTGCGGCGGCCCAAGTATGGCGGCGAGATCTCCGGATGTGATTTGAAGCGGTCCTTTTTCTCCCTGGGCGATGCGAACGGCGGCATGCCGAAGCGCCTGACCGATCTGCCGTTCGAGATTCCGCACACCTGCTTCCCGCGTGTAACTCTGAATGATGCTGCGGATGGCATCATCATCAATTGCGGAATCCTCCGGCTTCAGGCCGTTCGCTTCCATCTGGCGTTTCACCAGATACCGGCGGGCGATCTCCAGTTTTTCCTCGGCCGTATAACCGGGCAACGTGATGATCTCCATCCGGTCGCGTAATGGTCCGGGAATCGTATCGAGCATATTTGCGGTGGTCAGGAACACGGTCCGGCTGAGATCGAATGTCACGCCAAGATAGTTGTCGCGAAACGCGTTATTCTGCTGCGGATCCAGAACTTCCAGAAGCGCGGCGCCGGGATCGCCCTGGATACCGGCGCCAAGTTTGTCGATTTCGTCCAGCATCATGACGCAGTTTCGCGATCCCGCCTTGCGGACCGCCTGAATGATATTTCCGGGAAGCGCGCCGATATAGGTACGTCTGTGGCCGCGAATCTCAGCTTCGTCATGAACGCCACCAAGGCTGACGCGCACGAATTTCCGGTTCATTGCACGGGCGATGGATTGGCCGAGCGAAGTCTTGCCCACTCCGGGTGGCCCGACGAAGCACAGGATCGGGGCACGACCCTGAGGGGCGAGTTTTCGCACCGCCAGATACTCAATGATCCGGCGCTTGATCTTTTCAAGGTCGTAATGATCCTCGTCGAGAATGCGACGGGCGTCGCCAATGTCGATAGGCGTCTCTTCGGAGATATGCCACGGCAATTCTGTAAGCCAGTCGAGATAGTTCCGAACCATCGCGAACTCACCTGCGGCTTCCGGCATCCGCTGCAGCCGGCGCAGCTCGCGGCGCGCCTGTTCCTCGACTTCCTTCGGCATTCTTGCGTTTGCGATCGCGCGCTCGATTTCCGCGATTTCCGATGCCCTCGCGTCATCGCCTTCGCCCAGTTGGCGCTGAATTGTCGCCATCTGTTCGCGCAGCAGCATTTCGCGTTGACGCTCGTCCAACGCAGCCCTGGTTTGCTGCGCGATGTCGCGTGACAGCTTTAATACTTCGATGCGATGGGCAAGCAGCCGGCTTGCTTTGTTCATCCGGGAGGGCAGATCGATGGTTTCGAGTATCTCCTGTTTTTCCTCGGGCGTTGCGTCCATATACGCCACCGAGAGATCGGCGAGCAGCGTGGCGGACTCAATCGACTGGATCGCGGCTGCGAGTTCGGGCGGAGCCTGGGGAAGAAGCTGAATTGCTTCGACCGCCTGCGACTTAAGATTTACGAACCTTGCTTCTATTTCCGGCGTCACGGACGTGGGCTCGGGAATGCGCAATATCCGCGCAACCAGAAAAGGCCATCCCTCAAGAAATTCCGCTACCTGAAACCGTTGGTCGCCCTGACAGACGAGATGGTGACTTCCATCTGGAGCAGTGACGTAGCGTGCAACATTGGCCACAGTCCCAATCCGATGCATTTCGGCAGGCGCCGGATCGGGCGAGTCCGGTTTCCGCTGCATGAGAACGCCGATCTGCCGCTGTTCCCGCACCGCGTGTTGGGCCGCCGCGATCGACTTCGGGCGGCCGATGGCGATCGGAAACATCATCCCCGGAAACAGGACGATATTGCGCACGGGGATGATTATCAGGGCATCGGTCGGCAGCGACGGAATGGCCGCCGGTCCGTTCGCTGCCGCCCCTTGTTCGCCTGCACTGCGCATTTCCGCTTCAACCACGGTTCACTTTCTCCAATCTGATCAACAGACAACCTTCCACCATAACGCGGGTGACCTGGGTGTAATGCCCCGCGGGCAGACTGATGCGGCGCAGGAAACGGCCCTGCGGCAATTCCAGACGATGGATCGTGGCGGTGCGGAGCTCCGCCGGCAGCGTGCGCGTTCCGGCTATGAGCAGGTGTCCGTCCTCGATCACCGCTTCGACCTTATCGGCAGGTACGCCGGGCAGTGCGACGAAGACCAGAACTTCGTATCCGGTTTCGAGGACATCGGCCGGGGGTTCCCACGCGGTGGAAGCCGTGGGGCGAAAAAATTCGCGGTGCAAGCGCTCAGCGCGCGCAAGCATTTCGCAAGCCTGCGACCACATCCAGTCACGCGCAATATCTCGGGCCATCGAAGATCACATCGGTTGGGGAGCGGAGAAATTTTGCCAGATATGGTAACCGATGCCACCGCAAACAACGATCATGCAGGTCGAAACGGGGTTTTTTGACGGCCGGGAGCGCAGAACCGTACTATCATCGGGCAATATCCGGGCTGGTGATTTTGACAATCCGGTCCTGCAATCCTGGTGCGCGAAATCGTCATGCGTGATCGGAAATCGGGTTGCGGGCACGTCTTCAGACGATTCATGCTGGCCGTCGATCCTGAACGGGCGTCGCAGAACAAAACTACCACCTCAATGGACGAAATCGTTTGGCGGAAAACAATCACGACGTTCAGGAGGGATCGAGCTTCGGTCCCATTCCTGAAGCGGAAATTCCGGATTTCTGATAGATTGGCGAGCGTTCGCGACGCTTGAACACGAGGGTTTACAATGTCTTCGGCACGCTACGCCCTGATCGCCCCGATCATCGTCCTCATGGCATGTCCATTGTCCCCGGCAGCCCAGCAGAATGTTGTCCGCCCCGATTTTTCTTCGAATTTTGCCGGGTGGGTCGGCCTCGGTGGCGGAGGCCCGGGCTATGAAACCGTTCCTGGAACGAATCCCCCGGTTGCGTCAGACCCTGCTCACCCGTTCGTGCCGAATGGACAGGGGCGTCAACCGACATTCCGGATTGCAGATCTGACCAACCCAAATCTGATGCCCTGGGTCAGGGATCACATGAAGCAGGATATCGATGAAATTATGGCCGGAAAAAAGAGCGCGTTTACGGCCCAGTCCAGTTGCGTGCCCGCGGGGGTTCCCTTCTTCATGGGGTATGGCGGACCGGATCCGATCGTGTTCCTGCAAACGCCGAAGGAAGTCTGGATGATCTGGACCGAGGACAATCAAATTCGCCGCGTCTATTTGAACGTGCCGCACTCAAAGAACCTGAAACCATCGTGGTACGGAGAATCAGTAGGCCATTATGAAGGGGACTCCCTGGTCATCGACACGATCGGCTTGAACGACAAGACCGTTGTGGACATTTACCGTACGCCGCACACGGATAATCTCCACGTTGTCGAACGGTGGCATTTGATCGACGGCGGCAAAACCATGGAGGCCGTATTCACCGTCGACGATCCAGGCAGCTTCTATAAGCCATGGACCGCGAAACGCCGCTACCGCCGCATCGATCAGGATTTCGTGGAAAAAATCTGCGCCGAAAACAACACCGTGAACCTGTTCGATTATCACGTGCCGGTCGCAGCAAGTTCCGATTTCTGATGGCCGGTACGGGCGACTTCTGATGCCGAGTCCGATATTGGCCCCCCTGCTGGCACTGGTCCTCGGTCGTTTGTGATGTGGGGATGGCTATATGCCACCCGGATTCCAGCCATTACAAAACTGAAGATCATTTACGATCCGCAGCGCCCGAGTTCCGAATTCATGGCCAACTTGCCAGCCGAAGTGCGCTGGAAAGCGGACAATTACAACAATCTGATGGAACAGCCGACTTTGTTCTATGCTGTCGCCCTTGCACTGGCCCTCGTTGGAGCCGGCGGCGGGCTGAACGACATGCTGGCCTGGACCTACGTCGCTTTGCGGATCGTGCACAGTTTGATACAGGCGACGGTCAATCTGATTATGCCGCGTTTTACGGTGTTCATGCTGGGTTCGATCGTCCTTCTGGCACTGACAATACGCGCGGCTTTGCTGATAATCTGATTTCGTGGCCAGTGTGGATCGCGCAGGGAATGAAATTCACCTACAAGGCAACCATCCCGGCATTTCTATTTCCGGTTTTTTGCACGATGGCTTTCGCTCAGGCGCTGTCGGGTATTCCTGGTGTAGTCGCCCCAAATGCCCAACCGGTGCTGGTCAGCGATCAATTCATGAACACGGAAGCGCCCCTCGGCGCCCCGGACGGCGGCGTGTATTTCTCCGATACGGCGGCAAATCGAACCTATCACATCGATAGCTTCGGGCGGTTGTGGATCGAACGCGAAAATACACATCGCGGGAATGGGCTCGCTTTCACCCGTCATGGGGAGTTCGTGTGGGCCGAAGGCGATCTTCCGGGCATCACAATGCGCAACCCTGCCGGCGGTTATCTCAATCTCACCGCCGGATTTCGGTTGCTGGAACCAAACGACCTCATCATCGATGCGAGTGGAGGCATCTATTTTACGGACCACAATCCCAGGCCGGTGATCCCGGGCCTGAAGGTGTTCGTCTATTACCTCGCCCCGGGTGACCATCGGCCTTCCGTTGTCGATGATACGATCGGACGTCCGAATGGAATTGCGCTCAGCCCGGACGAGAAGACGCTCTATGTGGACGATACGATCGGAAACAATGTGTATGCCTACGACATCCGAAATGGCGGTTCAGCGATCGGGAAGCGTGTCTTTGCCGAACTGAAAAACATTGCGCCGAACGAAGAGAGCGTCGCAGATGGAATGGCGGTGGATCGCGACGGGCGCGTCTATGTGGCGACGATCCGCGGGATCCAGGTCTTTGCGGCGACAGGCAGTTATCTCGGCACGATCGGGGTGCCCCGCCAGCCGTCAAATATGGCGTTCGCGGGGCCGCAAAAGCATACGCTGTATATTTCCGCGCGCCGCGCACTGTACCGGCTGGACATGCTCGCGCAAGGTCCGGACCGTCTGGGAAAATAAACCGGCATGGAAACGGGTGACCCGGCAGGGTCACCCGTTTTAAAGCCACAAACAATGTTCCTGTTATCCGCCTTCAGCGGCGCCGGCCGGACGCCCGCGAGCAGCAACGGGTCCAACGATCCGCACGAAATCGTTGTTGGCTCCCGGATTGCCGTGGATTGGCACATGCTGAGATACGTCGAGTTTCAGCCGCTTGACATTGTTGAATAACGCAACGGCATTCGCGTTCACGTTTGGCAGATTTCCACCTGCTGCCGGGGGGGAATACATGTCCGCGTTGATCAGGATTTTCGAAGGCAGCAGGTAAACGATTGCCATGTCACCGGCATGATTGAAGTTCGTGACATGATAACTGACCACGGTCTGGTTGCCGTCACTGATCGTGTACTGGTCGCGATAGGTCTCAAGTTTGCCCGGTCCGGGTCCCGTGGTGGCAAAGGGGAACATCGACAGACGATCCGGATCGAGTGACCGCGGCTGTGGGACCAGCAGGACTCTTTCAAAGAAATTCCGGTTGGCCTCGTTGGTGACGATGGTTGCGCCTTCCGCGTAAGCGGCCCGAAGTCCTCCCGAATGATCCCAGTGATGATGCGTATTGACCACATAACGGATCGGCTTTCCCGGGATCAGCCGTTTGGCCTCCGCGATCACGGCCATGGTGCGGGAATCGTCCAGCGGCGCTTCAATGAGGGTGATGTAGTCCTTCATCTCGACGGCAACGCTGTTGTGCGATCCGCCGCCGATGAACCAGACGCCATCGGCCAGTCTGCGCGATGCGACTGCCTGCGATGGCGTTGGGCGAAGAGTTGCCGGAACGGCCACTGCCGCGTTTGGCACATTCGCCTGTGCGCCGGTCAGCTGGATGTCCATCCAGTTCATTCCGCGAACCAGCGGGTGATCGCCCTGATGTTCATGAATGTGGAACGGCATTCTCACACCGTTGCCCAGATCGCGGTAATCGCTGTAGCGGATTTCGACCTGCATATCGCCCATCATCGGGCTCGGAATCCAGGTCACCACGCGCTCAAGCATGTTCTGGTCGTTGAACTCTCCTGTGGCGCGGTATTTGCCCATCGTGGTGAAGCCCACAACGTGGAGTGTGCGTCCTTCCCCGGCGAAATAGCGCTCCGACTCGGTAACGTTCGGCGACGCCAGCGCAGCCTTTATGAAACCATGTGGGCTGACCCACAGCAGGAATTGGCGCGCTTCAGCATCCATCGGGCTCAGGGCTACGGGTTGTCCCTGGGCGTCGATATTCCATGCGGAATTTCCACTGACATATTCCTGCGCCCGTTGTTCTCCCTGAATCGGAAAGCCGGCACCGCCGCCCCGCGCAGGATTGTTGCCCTGTACACGCGTGTAATCGAGGCTGGCGGACCGGCTTGGGTAATCGATGGTTTCCGTGTAGCTCTTCAGATCGACCCGCGGCCAATCGTCAGTCACCGTAAAATTCTGCCCGAGATAACTGATGCGTCCTGTCGCGGCATAGCGAATGGAGTTGACGCTGCTTGCTCCAATGGCTTTATCAGCTGCCTGCAAAATCGCCTTCGCGTCCGGAGCCGCCGCTGCATTTGCAGCACCGGTTCCGGCGATCAGGACGGATGCCGCAAAGCATCCGGCCAAAAAATACTTCATCTGTCCCTCCTGAAAGATGCCCACCTGCTGCCGGACCGAGCCGGCGCGCAACCTTATAGCATGTTTCATCGTCACCGTCTGAACGCAGGCCCTACATTGATCACAGACCGCTTCGGAGCAGAGCCGGGAGAGCGGCAACACTGGGCAGGATGGAGGTGTATTTTTCCATTCGGAGCCGTTCTTCGGTGGCTGCACCGGAATACACTCCGACGACTGCACCAAGCCGCGCATTGTTCCCCGCCTGCAGGTCGAGAGGCGTATCACCGACCGCCATCGCAACCGCGACGTCATCGACACGTGCGGCTTCCATGGCATGGAAAAGCATGAAAGGCGCGGGCCGACCGTCAACGACGTCATCGCTGGTGATGGATGCTGCAAACATGGATCGCCAGCCCAGCCGCCCGAGAATGGTTTGCGTCAGCGGACGATCAAAGCCGGTCGTGGTCGCCAGAATGTATCCATCGTCACGAAGGCGGTGCATCGCATTTTCCGCGCCGTCGATCGGCCTGACATCGGCGTAAGCTTTGTTTACGTGACTGGTGAAATCGGCATAAATCGCGTCGACCAGCGATTGTTGTGCCGATCCGGTTCGCAGTTGAACGAAATGGCGGACCATTTCCCGTTTGGACGCGCCTCTCCATTCGGCGATTTCGGCAAAGCTGACTTCGATTGCGTGCCTTCCAAGTGCATCATGCATCGCGTTTGGAACTTCGCCATGGTCCTGGATAATCGTTCCGCCGATATCGAGAATGATCAGCCGAATTCTGTTTTCGGGGCTGGCCCCGCGCTGTGGCGGATCTGAAGGGGTCTCCAGCGATTGCGGCCACCACTACGGCCTTCAGGGTGTGTCTTCGTGAAATCGTCATTTTTGCACCTCGCACTTCAGATTACTCCGATGTCGCTGCCCCTTGTAAGGGCAGCCGAATGATGACTGCTGGAAATGAATCAGGGTTCAGTAGCCAGACTGCGCGTATGGCTCGCAGGATTTTCGACCGATGATTTCAGATATGTCAGAGCTTAGCTGCCGGTCTTTGGCTTGCATTCTGCCTGATTTGGATGACCGCCGCCTTCGGCGTAAAGAAAAACCTGGTGCGACGTCCCTGGTGGTTGCGCGTTCCGTTCCGGATCGCCCTCGTGCTCATTTTGCTGGCAGTCTTATGGGGGCCATTCCGCGGCGGTCTCCTCGCGTCAGCCTCCGCGCGAATCGTGACCCCAAGCCTGGCATTGCCTGGTGTCCTGCTTTGCGCCCTGGGGATCGGGTACGCCGTCTGGGCGAGGGTGGTCATTGGCACAAACTGGGGCATGCCGATGACATTGAAGCAGGGCCACGAACTCGTCACTACCGGCCCATATGCCCATGTCAGGCATCCAATCTATTCCGGCATTCTGCTGGCGATGCTCGGCTCTGTTCTGGTCCTCGGCCTGTGGTGGATTTTAATTTTTCTGGTGAATACCGCTCAGTTCATTTATGCGGCGCGAAGAGAAGAGCAGTTGATGCTGCAGACCTTTCCGAACGAGTATCCCGCCTATGTTCGGCGTACCCGAATGTTGATTCCTTACCTGTTTTAGACGGGTATCCTCGGCGGTTCAGGACCATAGCGATTGTGTCCGCTCATGCCCGGCTGCAAACACAGATAAAGCAGATAGGCCATAACGCCCAGCATGGCAGCAGCCAGCAGCATCGTGACTGGCCAAAACCAGAAGAAAAGCAGCAGCATCAGAAACGCCGGTATCAATGGCGTGACCAGAAGCCATCCACTCCGGTTCAGGTCGTGCAGCCGGCGAATGGCGATCCCGACCGTTGGAAGGAAACAGCCCAGCGACCATGCGGTGAAAAGCATGCGAATCGGGGTAAGTGACAGCAAGTGGACCAGGGCTTCCGCGAAAACCGTTATCGCAGAAAAAACCGCGATATAATTCCAGAATTCGGCTCTTCCGGCGCGCCCATGAAAATCGAAATAATGCGCCGTGACAACGCGCCTGAAAATTCCGGCTGACAATTTGACGTCCATCAGCAACTCCCGCAAGCGGCGGAATGCGGTTGTCGATGGCTTGCTCTTGTTGCCTCCCGCCATTGCGAGGTAAGAGCGGGCGCGAATTCATGTCAACTGCGGACGCAAGCATGACGGTCAGGCTATTCATTGACGGAGCCGCGGGCACTACGGGTCTGGAAATTCGCGACCGTCTGCAAAAGTGCAGCGGTGTCGCAGTTGCCACGCTTGACGAACAGAACCGCAAGGATGCAGCGGCGCGGAAGTCAGCTCTCAATAATGCCGGGATTGTGATCCTTTGCCTTCCGGATTCCGCGGCGCGCGAGGCGGTTTCACTGATCGAAAATCCGGAAGTGCGTATCATCGATGCGAGTTCGGCTCATCGCGTAGCGCAAGGCTGGACCTACGGTTTTGCCGAACTTGAGCGGCAACGCCGCGAAGAGTTGCGCTCCGCCTCACGCGTAAGCAATCCCGGATGTTATCCGACCGGCTTTCTCGCGCTGCTTCGACCGCTGCTTCGTGAAAGGATCGTGCCACCGGATTTTCCCGTCACCTGCAACGCAGTCTCGGGGTATTCCGGGGGCGGCCGGGAGATGATTGCGGAATTCGAGAGCGAAAGCGCCACGAATTACTCGCGCGAGGTTTTCCGCATTTACGGGCTGCAATTGGAACACAAACATGTGCCGGAGATGCAGGTCCATTCCGGTCTTGTGCGCCGGCCGATATTCGCGCCGGGCGTCGGAAGATTTTATCGCGGCATGCTCGTGGAAATACCGCTGCAATTGTGGGCGCTTCCGGGAAATCCGACCCCGCGTTCGATTCACGAGGTGCTCGCGGACAGTTACCGGAACGAGGCGCTCATCGAAGTATCGCCTCGCGAGGATGCGGCGGGGAGAAGATCGCTTAATGCCGAGGAACTGAGATGTACCGACCGGATGCGTCTCTATGTGTTCGGCAATGAAGCGCGGCGTCAGGCCAGACTGGTCGCCGTGCTCGACAATCTCGGCAAAGGCGCAGCGGGGGCCTGCGTGCAAAACCTGAACTCAATGCTCGGCTGGCCCGAAACTTTGGGACTGGTTGTCTGATTGTTGCCGCATCGCGGGTTGACATCCCGCGGGTTGGGCCGATTCTAGCCGACTCGAACCACGCCTGAGGGAAAGGCGCCGGTCCCGGCGCCTTGTCGCTAGTTCAAGCAAAGTTTCTATGGAAATTTATCTTCCCGTTGCACAAACCTCGGTCAATTGGGCCATGATTCTCGGCATGGGTGCGGCGGTGGGTTTTCTCGCCGGCATGCTTGGTGTGGGTGGTGGTTTCGTGATGACACCGCTCCTGATCTTCTACGGCATTCCTCCTGCGATCGCCGTTGCGACCCAGGCCAGCCCCATCTCAGCCGCATCCTTCGTTGGCGCATTGTCGCAGGGCGCGAAACAGAGCGTCGATTTCAAAATGGGAGTGGTTCTGCTCTGCGGCGGTCTGGCTGGGTCCGGAATTGGCGTGTTCGTGTTCAACGTTCTGCAGCGCCTGGGATTGCTCGATTTCGCGGTTGAGTTCGGATATGTCGTGCTTCTGACCTCGATCGGCGGACTGATGCTCAAAGAAAGCATTCAGGTCATCCTGGCAACTCGCCGTGGCGTGCAGATGCCAAGCCACAAGCCCGGGCAGCATAACTGGATCCACAACCTGCCGCTCAAAATGAGATTTCGCCGTTCGCGGCTTTACATCTCCGCGATTCCGGTGGTCGTACTGGGTCTCACGGTGGGTATCATGACAGCAATTCTTGGGACCGGGGGCGCCTTCCTCCTGATACCGGCCAAGATTTACCTGCTGCGCATGCGCACGGACATTGCGATTGGCACATCGCAATTTCAGGTATTTTTCGTCGCTGCCATGACGACCCTCCTGCATGCAATCAGCGATCACACCGTTGATGTCGTCCTGGCTTTTCTTCTGATCATCGGGGGGGTCTTCGGCGCGCAGTTCGGAATTCGAATAGGCTCCCGATTGCGGGGCGAGGAGACGCGCGCAGCACTGGCAATTCTCATTCTCGGTATCGCAATTCGGCTGTTGATCGGAATTGTCCTTACGCCGGCCGATGTCTATTCGGTGGTTCCGGAACCATCCTGAGTGACACCATGGCGGATTTGATCGACCTGCGATCGGACACAGTAACGCGACCCTCGGCGGCCATGCGTCGTGCAATGGCCGATGCTGAAGTCGGCGACGATCAGTATGGCGAAGATCCGACGGTCAACCGTTTGCAGGAACGTATCGCAGAAATGCTCGGGAAGGAATCTGCGCTGTTCGTTCCAAGCGGCACCATGGCCAACCAGATCGCGCTGAAGCTGCTCACCCGTCCCGGCGATGATGTTATAGTTGGGCATGAAACCCATATGGTATGGCATGAAAGCGGCGCAGGAGCGGCGAATTCCGGGGTCCAGTTTACGGCAATCGGAACTGAGGGTCTGTTCACGGCCGCCGAACTGCGCGCCAGTATCAAGCCATCCGGACATATGCTTTTTCCGCCCACCACCATGGTTGCGATCGAGAACACGCATAACCGTTGCGGTGGTTTGGTTTTTCCGCAGGACGATGCTGAATCGATTTGCCTGACCGCCCGTGGGTTGGGCATACGCAGCTATCTCGATGGCGCACGACTGTTCAATTCGGCCGCTGCGCAGGGAATGGACGTGGCGGAACTTGCCGCGCCCTTCGATCTTGTTTCTGTTGCTCTGTCGAAAGGGCTTGGCTGCCCGGTGGGAAGCGTGCTGGCCGGAACGAACGCCGATATCGAGCACGCCATTCGGATCCGCCGAATGTTCGGCGGGGCAATGCGTCAGGCGGGCATCCTTGCCGCCGCCGGACTCTATGCGCTGGACTACAATCTGGGGCGGCTTGGCGAAGACCATGCCAATGCGCGGCTGATCGCCGGACGCATCTGTGATCTTCCTGGCGTCACTCTTGATCTCAATACCGTGCAAAGCAATATCATCATTCTCAACCTTCGCGACAATGCCCCGGATGCGGCCGCGATAGCGAAGCGCGCCCGTGATTATGGTGTTCTGCTATCGGTATTCGGGCAAAAGAAACTGCGTGCCGTCACGCATCTGGACGTGAGCCGCGACGACTGCAGCCGCGCAGCGGATGCACTTGCCCGAGTCCTGAGGCTATAAATCTTCTACGCTGCCCTGCGTTTTCCGACCTTGGTCCGCGTGTTAATGCCACCCTCCGTGATCAGCACATAGGTACCCGGCGCATCGCCAAGGGGCGGCAGGTCGCCGTCACCCGGAATTCGCGCCGGCACCTGCTCGCCAGACCGCTGTGCCAGCCATGAATCCCAGTATGGCCACCATGAACCGGGATGTTCGGTCGCACCGGCGCGCCACAGATCCAGTGATGCCGGAAGCGCCTCGTTCGTCCAATGCTGGTATTTTCCCGCTGCGGGGGGATTGATCACACCCGCTATATGGCCGGACCCTGCCAGCACATAGCGGACTTCTCCGCCGAACAGTCTTGCGCCGCGATAAACCGAAACAGCGGGTGCGATATGGTCCTCCCGTGCAGCCTGAAAAAACGCAGGAGTCCTGATTTTTCCGAGGTCCAGTTTCGCACCGGCCAGGCGCATCCGCGCTTCGGCCAGGGTGTTGTCGCGATAGCATTCGCGCAAATAGGTGAGATGCAGCCTGAGCGGCATGCGCGTTGTGTCGGAATTCCAATACAGGAGGTCGAACGGGACGGGCTCGCGGCCCAGCAGGTAATTGTTCACCACAAATGACCAGATGAGATCATTGGCGCGCAGCAGGTTGAAGGTCATCGCCATTTTCGAGCCTTCCAGCACGCCGCCACTGGCGCGCATCTGCTGTTCCAGCGCGACAAGCTGCTCGTCATCGACAAAGACCTGAAGATCGCCCGATTCCGCAAAATCGACCTGCGCCGCAAGGAATGTCGCGGAGTGGATTCGATCCCGATATTCGCCAGTGGCCGCGATATAGGCGAGGGTTGCACCCAACAGGGTCCCGGCAATGCAGTAACCGATCAGGTTTGCTTCCGGTTCGCCCGTCGCCTTCGCAACCGCATCGATGGCTGCGAAAATGCCGTCCCGCATATAATCTTCGAAATTCTTTTCGGCGAGCGCCGGTCCCGGATTGACCCACGAGACGATGAAGACGGTGTAGCCGCGTCCGACCGCCCATTTTACAAACGAGTTCTCCGGTTTCAGATCGAGAATGTAGAACTTGTTGATCCAGGGTGGAAAAATCAGCAGCGGAATGCGATGCACGGACTCCGTCGCGGGAGCGTATTGCAGCAGTTCGAATAGTTCATTGCGGAATACGACCTTTCCGGGTGATGTCGCGATGTCTTTTCCGATGGTGAAATTTCCGGAAGTCTGGCGGATCGAAAGCTCGCCTTGGCCACGCTCGAGATCGGAGAGAAGATTGTCGAGGCCACGGACGAGATTGTCGCCATTGCTGCGCAAGGTTTCGCGCAGCACTTCGGGGTTGGTCAGCACGAAATTCGATGGCGCGATCGCGTCCGCGAACTGTTTTGCATAGAACACCGCGCGATTGTGGGTCCTCTCATTGATGCCCGGAACTCCTGCCACCGTCCGCTGCAGCCAATTGGCCGTCAGCAGATAGGACTGCTTGATGAAATCGAAAACCTGATTTTCCCGCCATTCCGGGTCGCGGAACCGGCGATCGCCGGGCGCCGGCGTGACCACCGGTTCGACCTTCCTGCCCATCGCGCGCTCCGCCGTGCGCTGGAGCAGGTTCATGTAATCCCGCCACAGTTCAAGCTGCGCATTTAACACCGCTGCCGGATTGGCTGCCATTTGCTTCAGGAGCGCGAAATATGCCCCGGAAATATTGAGCGGGTCGAAAGGTCCGTGACCGGCACGCTCCGCCTGGCGGGCAACGAATTCGGTGATCAGGCGCTGGCTCCGCTCCGCGACTCTGGCCATGTTTCTGCCGAAAGCCTGTGCATCCGTGATGCGATAGGGATTCTCGGCGGCGGACTTCGGAGCTTCCGGCGGAGTCCGGGCGGATTGTCCGGAATTATTGTGTTTTGATTGCGGGCTTTGGGCCATATTGATTTGACGAATGGTGACTCGGATGCTGCATTGCACAATATGGGACCTGAGGTGAGGCAGCGAAAGGGAAAAATGGCCATATTGAACCCCGCCGGAGAGGATTGGCCTGTCCGTGACCGGACGGCTTCGCCGAGGCTTTTGCTGGTGTTTGTCCTGTCGACGGTCCTTTGTGGAGGCTGTACTCATCTGCCCGATATCAACGGGATGCCTCTGCCGAATCTCAGCGCGGAGGCGCCGACGAGTTACCGGAGTCTGACCGATATACCCGACCCGCCGCCTGTTACCGAACCGGGCGTAAGCGAAATGGCGATGGGGGCGCTATCGGAACAGCGGGGCAGTACCGAACAGGCCGCTGACAGGTTGCGCGCCGAACCATTCATAAATCCGGCCCCAGCGCAGGTCCAAAACCCGTTCTAACCATGAAGACAGATTTCCACCGGATAAGCCGGCTCCCCCCTTATATCTTTGAACAGGTGAATCGTCTCAAAGCCGAGGCGCGCGCGCGTGGCGAGGACATCATCGATTTCGGCATGGGAAATCCGGACATGCCGACGCCAACCCACATTGTCGACAAACTGGTCGAGACAGCACGGGATCCCCGCGCCAACCGCTATTCGGCATCGCGGGGAATAAAGGGTTTGCGCCGCGCCATGAGCGCCTATTACCTGCGGCGCTTCGGAGTGGAGATTGATCCGGATACTGAAGTGATCGCCACGCTGGGGTCCAAGGAGGGGTTCGCGAACATTGCACAGGCGATCACGTCGCCTGGCGACGTGGTGCTGGTCCCCAATCCTGCTTATCCGATCCACGCCTTCGGGTTCATTCTCGCGGGAGCGGCGATCCGTCATGTTCCTGCTACAAGCCCGGACGAATTTCTTGCGCGCGCCGCTACGGCGATCAGGCACTCGCAGCCTTCGCCGCTTGCGATTGTGGTGAATTACCCCTCGAATCCGACAGCCCAGGTCGTCGATCTCGATTTTTATCGCGAGATCGTAGCGCTCGCGAAAAAGAGCGAAATGTGGGTGCTCTCCGACTGCGCCTATGCCGATACTTATTTTGACGACACGAAACCGCCACCGTCGATTTTGCAGGTGGAAGGCGCGCGTGATGTCGCCATTGAATTCCAGTCGCTGTCCAAGACTTACGCCATGCCGGGTTGGCGAATGGGTTTCGCGGCGGGCAATCGCACGCTGATTGCTGCGCTCGCCCGGATCAAATCCTACCTTGATTACGGAGCCTACACGCCGATTCAGGTTGCTGCGGCGACCGCACTTGGCGGCCCACAGGATTGTGCGCGCGAAATTCGCGCGATCTATCGCGCGCGACGCGATGTTCTGGTCGAAAGCATGGCCCGCGCCGGTTGGAATATTCCGAGCCCACCAGCATCCATGTTCGCCTGGGCACCCATTCCGGAATCGTTCCGGCACATGGGATCGATGGAGTTTTCCAAACGCCTGCTGCTGGAAGCGAAGGTCGCAGTGTCGCCCGGCGTCGGATTTGGCGAGTATGGCGAAGGCTATGTGCGCATCGCCCTCGTCGAGAATGAGCAACGCATTCGTCAGGCCGCGCGCAATGTCCGCCGCTTTCTGGATTTCGGCCGCAATGCCCGGGTGATGGAAGTTGCCACATGAGTGATCTGGTCCGGGTAGGTCTGGCGGGTCTGGGAACGGTCGGCGGCGGTGTGGCACGTGTGCTGCAGGACCATGCGCGTGCTTTGGCCTGGCGCGCCGGCCGGAACATCAGGATCACGGCGGTTTCTGCACGCGACCGGAGCAAAGACCGGGGCATCGATCTGGCCGGAGCGTCCTTCGAACCGGATGTGCTTGCCCTCGCCGAACGGGACGATGTCGATGTGGTTGTCGAACTGATCGGCGGTGAGGAGGGGATCGCGCGTGCTCTTGTCGAGCGTGCCCTGCGGGGCAGAAAGCATGTCGTGACGGCGAACAAAGCCCTGCTCGCGCGTCATGGCGCCGCGCTTGCGACACTCGCGGAACGAAATGGCGTCGGATTGAAATTCGAAGCGGCGATCTGCGGCGGCATCCCCATTGTCAAAGCGTTGCGCGAGGGCCTGATTTCCTACGACATCTCCGCTGTGCGGGGCATTCTGAATGGCACCTGCAATTTCATCCTGACACAGATGGAAGCGACTGGACGCCCGTTCGGGGAAGTGCTGGCGGAGGCGCAGCGCCTCGGCTATGCCGAAGCCGATCCGACACTCGACATAGGAGGCGGCGACACCGCCCACAAGCTCACTTTGCTGACCAGCCTTGCGTTTGGCACCGCTCCGGATTTCGGAGGGGTTGCTATGACGGGTATCGATAAGATCACGCCCGCCGATATCGCCTTCGCGGGCGAATTCGGTTACCGCGTCAAACTGCTCGGTATTGCGCGCCGTACCGCCAATGGAATCGAACAACTGGTCAATCCGGCAATGGTGCGAGCCGGCACGCCGCTCGCCGATGTGGAATCCAGCTTCAATGCAGTGGCTGCAGATGCCGGCGAAGCCGGCCCGTTCTTTTTCCAGGGGCGCGGGGCAGGGCGCGGTCCAACCACTTCGGCCGTGATCGCCGATCTGGTCGATGTAGCCCGGGGCGCGCTCGGACCTGCTTTCGGCCGGCCCGCAGCGGGGTTGATTCCTCCGGTACGCGAGCCTGCCGAAGCCAGAATGAGCGCCTATTATCTGCGCTTTCAGGTTCTGGATGTACCCGGCGTAATGGCCGAGATTTCGCGTCATCTCGCGAACCAGCTGGTATCGATCGAGAGCATGATTCAGCGTGGGCGCGCCCCCGGTGAACCCGTTGCGATCGTGATGATAACGCATGAAGCGCAGCACGTGGCTGTTCTTCGCGCCCTGCAGGCGATAGCTTCATCCGACAAGGTGGTCGAGTTCCCCTGCATGATCCCCATGGAGACGGCCTGACGCGCCGGTCGATTCAGGCTGTACTCGTTTGCCCAAAATCCGGAACCGTGCCCAGAATGGTCCGTCGGCCTGCCTGTGCGGGAGGGAATGGCATTGGATTTGCTTGTGGTGAGACCGACGAAATTGGGGGGTAGAGATTTCAGCAAGTTGGTAGAGTCAATGAGGAGCGAATCGAATGTCCAGACCCCTTGACCGGATACTGGCTTTGGAAGCCGTGCGCGTAACCGAAGCGGCAGCGATGCGCGCTCATGTTCTTGTCGGCCGGGGCGACGAACGCGCGGCCGATCAGGCTGCGGTCGAGGGAATGCGCTGGGCGTTCAATCATCTTCCGATCGACGGCACGGTCGTGATCGGCGAGGGTGAACGCGATGAAGCGCCGATGTTGTTCATTGGGGAAAAAGTGGGCGCCGGTGGGCTGAAGGTGGACATCGCTCTTGATCCGCTGGAGGGGACCACGCTTTGTGCCAAAGGGCTGCCCAATTCGATTGCCGTGATGGCCATGGCCGAAGCCGGCACGCTTCTCAATGCCCCCGATGTTTACATGGATAAAGTCGCGATCGGCCCAGGTTATCCGGACGGCGTCATCGATCTGGACGCAGAACCCGCGGACAACATCATTGCGCTCGCGAAGGCCAAGGACGTCAAACCCGAGCGAATAGGGGCGCTGGTACTGGATCGCCCGCGGCACGAAAAGGTCATAGCGTCAATTCGCAAGGCGGGCGCTTCTGTCCAGTTGATCACGGATGGCGATGTTGCCGGCGTGATCGCGACGACAGAACCCGATTTGACGGGTATCGATATTTACCTTGGGCAGGGAGGCGCGCCGGAGGGTGTGCTCGCCGCGGCGGCTTTGCGTTGTGTCGGTGGGCAATTGCAGACGCGGCTTGTGTTCCGCAACGACCGCGAACGGGCGCGCGCCGAACGCTTCGGCATTACCGATTTGAACCGGCGATACGATCTGACGGATCTTGCTTCGGGCGATGTGGTTTTCTCCGCGACAGGCGTAACCAACGGGTCGATGCTGGAGGGTGTGCACGTGCACCGGACCTATGTGACCACCCATTCCATTGTGATGCGCTCGGCGACCCGGACGGTCCGCTGGGTAAAAATGCGCCACCCAATCGATCATGGCTGATCCATTCGCCGGGGTTGCTGCATCGGCCGCCCTCCCGGCGCTCGCACCTGCTGAATTTGCGCTTGCCGTAGATCATTCATTTTCGGGCCGAAGCTGGCGAATGCGCCATTTTGACGAAGATGCGGCGCGCGCTCTTCAACTCGCGGGCTTCGTTGCGCCCCTGGCGCAACTGCTCGCTTCGCGCGGTGTTACCCGCGACACCGCGATGCAATTTCTGGAGCCGAAGCTGCGGGACCTGCTTCCCGATCCGTGCCGTTTGGCGCAGATGGAAACGGCAGCGACACGCTTCATCATGGCAATCAAACGCCAGGAAACCGTCGCAGTTCTTGCTGATTACGACGTCGATGGGGCCTGCTCCGCCGCACTCGTTCTGCAATATCTGAAACGTGTTGGTTTGTCGCCGCTTTTACATGTGCCCGACCGGCTTACGGAAGGATATGGACCTTCGCCGGCGGCGGTAACGGCATTGCGCGGGCAAGGCGCTTCGCTTCTTCTCACGCTCGACTGCGGTGCAACCGCGCACAATGCTTTTGCGGTGGCGGCGGCTTCGGGCCTTGACGTGATCGTGCTCGACCACCACGCGGTGGAATCGAATCCACCGGTACTGGCCCATGTCAATCCGAATGGGCCGGATGACGGGAGCGGATTGCGCAGCATCTGTGCCGCAGGATTGACCTTCCTTTTCCTGGTGGCGGTGCAACGCAGTCTGCGTCTGCAGGGCTGGTTTGCGGAACACGCAATCGGCGAGCCCGATCTGATTGCGGAACTTGACCTCGTGGCCCTTGCCACGGTTGCCGATGTCGTTCCTATGACCGGAATCAATCGAGCTTTTGTCCGGCAGGGTCTGCGGCGCCTCGAAGCGCTTCAGCGGCCAGGCTTCGCGGCACTCGCGCGGCTTGCGAAGGTCACCCCCCCCTTCTCGGCGTATCATCTGGGATTTGTTTTTGGGCCACGGATCAACGCCGGTGGCAGGGTGGGGCGCTGCGATCTTGGCGCGCGCCTGCTCGCATCAGACGATCTTCAGGAGGTCGAGATGCTCGCGGCTGAACTCGATCGTCACAATCGCGAAAGGCAGGCAATCGAGGCGGGGATCCTGGAAACGGCCAACGAATTGGCTGCTGCGCAACGGGAGAACGCTTTCCTCCTTGTGAGTGGCGATGGTTGGCACCCAGGAGTGGTCGGGATCGTCGCCGGCAGGTTGAAGGATCGCCACGCCAAACCGGCGCTGGTCGCAGGGTTTTCCGGGAACGATCTGGATGCAATTGGACGTGGCTCCGCGCGTTCGATTGCGAATGTCAATCTCGGCGCCATGATTCGCGCAGCTCATGCGGAAGGCATCCTGGATTCAGGCGGGGGTCACGCAATGGCGGCCGGTTTCAGCATTCGTCGCGGCAAATTGCCCGAATTTGCCGCCTTCCTCAGCAACCGGATCGAATCGGCAACCGGAGCTTCCGCTGAACGTGACCTGGAGGCCGACGCCGTGCTTTCCGCGACTGGTGCCACAACGGGTTTTCTGGAGCAAATCGAACGGCTTGGGCCATATGGGGCCGGCAATCCGGAACCGCAATTTCTGATGCCGGACCTGCTGGTGGTGTACGCCGCTGTCGCCGGCAAAAATCACGTGCGTCTGCGTTGTGTTGCGCGTGATGGTCAAGGCATCGGCGCAATCGCATTTCGCGCGGTTGGTACGGAATTGGGCAGCAGCCTGCTTAATTCCCGCGGCCGCCGCATTCATCTCGCGGGAAAACTCAAACGGGACGATTATGACGGAGTTCCCAAAGTGCAATTGCACATCGAGGATGCTGCAGCCGCCGATGCTTGAATTCGCGGCTTTCGGCCGTTAACAGTCTGCGTCCTTGTGCCCGGGGATTCCGGGCATGCCGAAACAACCGCACCGCGCCCTTCGTCTATCGGTTAGGACTTAAGATTTTCAATCTTGCAAGAGGAGTTCGACTCTCCTAGGGCGCGCCATGACCAACCGGAATGGCGGACTGTTTTGTCCATGCAATGCCAGTTCCGTGCAGTACCGGTCGAATCGGATCCAGTGCCCGATCTTCCCCCCATGAGCAAATTTTTTGCCAACAAAGGTCGGACTTGAAAATTGAGCGTTTTGTATGTGCCGCAACCGAGGGGGGCTCGCGAGGCAGCCATGTCCGATGAATCAAAAATCATCCTTCGCATTTCCCGCCGCCGCTTCATTGCCGGATCAGGCGGTGCAGTAATTGCCGGCGCTACGTTAGGTGGTTGCGCGACAAAGCCGCCATTCATGGCAGGTACCCTGTCAAAGATCGAGGCGCGGTATCAGGACCACGCAAATGGCCTGCAGCACTGCGGCATTTGCCACCACTTCTATGGCCCCAACATGTGTAATGTCGTTGCGGGACCAGTTAGCCCCGACGGTTGGTGCACGCACTACGAGCTATTTTGATTTGCCTCGATTGGGTCACCCATACAGGGGCGCACAAGGCGGAGTAACATCGCCTACGTGGATTGCGCGCAAATTGTTGCCAGGAACGGGAATGACGTCCGAAACCGCGGCGTGGAACTTCCTGCGTGCATGGATCGGAATGGCAGGACAGACTTGTCCATGCAATGCCAGTTCCCTGATCGCGCAAACTCACCCACCCGTTACTGGTCAGTACCCCAAGCCAGCAATAGGATTTTCCGGAGCAGCGGGGCACGGGGATGAAGCTCGTCATCGAATACCGCCAAAAAGCCGACGAGTGCCGGGCATCGGCACGGAGGGCAAAAACAGAAGCCCTGAGGTCACATTACCAGCGCCTCGCAGATCGCTGGGCGGAACTGGCGGTGGAGCGGGAGCAATTCCTCAAGGGGGACAGTGATCCCGCGTCACCCGCGCTTAACGGATGAGTTGTTGGTCGCTTTGCGCATTGCGTCTTCCCTCCAAAATTCGTTTGGAACCAAACCGACGGACCGGCGTCGCGCTATTCCTGGCGTGGCCGGGCAGTCGCAGCATGTTCGACAAAACGATAAAAACAGCCGCGAAAACCGCGCGGCGTATGGCAGAAAAACCCATTCGTAGCGCGGCACCATTAATGGCCACAGCTCTGTCCAGGCAATTTCTCCGTATTTCCGAATACCGGAACCCATGGCATCGCGGGTCGTTGCAAACTCGGAGCTGTGCATACGCCGGGAGTCAACAATGGCCACGCATTCGTTACGATTTGATCGCTCGTCCTTTTCCTTTGTCGCCGCGCTAGCGGTCATCGCGTCAATGCTGTTCTGCGTGCACCCTGCAGGTGCAGCGGATGCCAATGCGGCGCAAGCATTCGTTCAACAGAACGTCGAGAGAGCCAATGCCATTCTCGACAATCCGGTGATCTCCGCAGAACAGCGTCGCATGGAATTCGGGCAATTGATGCAGTCGATGTCGGACACCCGTCGCATTGGCCTTTTTGCGCTGGGTCAGTATGTGAACGGCGCAACACCGTCGCAAATCAGTGCGTTTCAGAATGCGTTTGCGGATTACGCCACCGCCGCTTTTGAAACGCGGCTCGACAAATTCAAAGGCGGCAGAATCATGGTGAGCGGCACAACGGCGCGCGCGCCTGACGATTTCGTAGTCAATGCCGAAATGGTCCGTCCCTCCGAGACGGAAAATGGCGCGCCTCTCAAACTCGCATTCCGCGTGCGCGCGACGCCGGATGGACGTTTCGTCCTGACGGACATGGAGTTCGAGGGCATATGGCTGGCGCTCTCGGAGCGTGACGATTTCACAGCATTCCTGCAGCAGCACGGCGGCGATATATCCGCCCTTACCGATAACTTGCGTTCCAAGACGCAGGAGACTTTGGCCGGAGCCGCCAGGGGATCACGCGCCGCGGGCTAGAGCACCGGACTTTCATCTGAAGTCGACGGCGTAACCGCTGTGGCGGAAGAAATTCCAGCACTCGTCCGGGGTGAAGAGGCTACAGATGTCACCGATGGCCTGCCAAAGCGCCTCGATGGTTCTGGCTCCTTTGGTTAGGTAACTCAACACATGATGGGATGGGTCGCGACCGACATGGGGCCGGCGATCTGGGGAGAATCCTTGTCTCGTCAGCCACCCGACCAATCAACTCAGTCGAAAGTTCTAGCCGCGACGCCATAAATGTTTATGAATGAAAATTCAGAATTCTGTTAAGCTTGCGATTCGAAGGAGCCAAAGAATGCCAGCGCGCATCACCACATGAAGTACTTGCCGATTGGTCTCATTTTCCTGAGCGGTTTTTTGGTCGCGACGGTGATCGCTACGCATTCTCCGCTGCGCGGCGGTGGTTCGGATGTCTGGATGCTGGTGATTGCGCTATTCCTGGTTGTGCTTGGTACCGTTGTTCTTGTGGGTTGTGCCCCGTGAGATGGACGACAGGTTTCGCCGGTTTCAACCTCACTGGTCCGTAGCTCCGACGCGTCGCGGACCGCGCATTGGCAGGCTGCATGTCAGAAAGGAGAATCGCCCAAAGGCGCCGTGTGTTCAAAGCCGGGACGATTGTGTTCAACAAGGGCAGTTCTGTCCTCGACTGCACTGTTCGCAATGTTTCGGAAACAGGCGCCCTGATCAACGTGGCGAACGCCTTGACCGTACCCCAGGAATTCGAACTGCGCTGGGATGGTAATGCGTGTAATTGCTCGGTTGTCTGGCGAAAATTCGACGCGGCGGGCGTCCGATTCTCCCGCTAGCAGGTTCCGATCAGCGAAAGCCGCCGAAGCCACGGAAACGGCCGAATCCGCCGTACCCACTGCCACAATCCTGGTTCGCCGGTTTGCCGGTGCCAGGCTTCTTCACGGATGAATCCGGCGCGAACGCGGCCTTTCGGACGGAAACAGATCCGCCGTCATCGTTGGAAATTTCCAGCACGAGTTTTCGCCGCATCGCCGCGACAAATTCCTGGAAGCCCTTCGCAGGCACAATGAACGAACCCTGTCCGCCAATAACACAGTGCTGGTAATATTTGTCCAACTCGCCCGGATAGGCGCCCCAATCACCCGTTCCGTAATCACCGGACAGGATCGGCAAACCATTGATGATAATCCCACGCGAGACGGCTTCATCCCGCGCCTCGGCGACAGGGCGGCCGGTGTTGCTGGGGCCATCGCCGGATATGTCGATCGCTCGCCGTGTCGCGTCGAAGCCGCTGGACTTTATCAACGCCCCGCCCATTTCGATTGCGTCAGCGATCGAAGTGCCGCGGCCATAGGTTCGCGGCGCCTTCTGCAAGGCTTCGGCAAACGCATCGGCGCTCGCCTTGTCGCTGATCGTCCGCCAATTGACGATAATCCGGTTATTCGGTCCTCCCGACCAGTCCATGTACAGCACGGCAATACGGCCAAGCGAACCGTTTCGGATGGCGCGAACGACGTCGGGGCTGTGAAAAGCCGCCATCACACCCTGGCGTTCGAGCGCGGCCTCGGTATCGTCAACGCTCGACGACGTATCGGCTGCGATTACCAGGGCGAGGTCCACGCTGGCCGGCGCCGCTTCACCGTCGGAACAGAGCACTCCGCCTGCAAGCACGGCAGAACAAAGGAGACTCGTGAGGTGCAATCTGTGATCCAGACCTTTGGGAGCCATCAGCCCCATTCCGCGTTTCCGGCGGAGCTTGCAACTGTGGTCAATCCTGGGACCCGCCGCAAGCCGGAAAATAAACCTCGGCTCCGCCAAACCGATATGCCAGTGAAACCCTTCCTTGCGGTATGATTTTGCGATCGATTCCCCGGTTACTCTGATGAAAGCCTGTATCTCGCGGCGAATCGTTATTGCGGTGGCTGCGGCGCTGATATTCGCCGGTTCCCCGGCGGCAGGCGCGCCCACCTGCCAAAATCTGAAAGGTGAGACGGTAAAATGCGGCGCCACGGGCGCCATGCCGGTGGGCTGGACCCTGTCGGAGCGGGAGCATCCGGAACAGTCTGAAGTGCCTCTTGCTGGCAGCCTCTCGCAATGGATGCAGGCGGTCTGTGTTCTTGGAGTCTTCTTCGCTCTGCTCGCGATGATGCCGGATTTCGACGGCTCCCAACCGGGAGAATGGGACAGGGAGGAGGGCGAAAATCGTGACCGCTGAGCTTCATGCCGCCTCTGTCTTGCGGGGATCGTAATTCAGAATTGGCCCCAACCAGCGTTCCGCCTCAGCGACTTTCCAGTTCTTGCGCGCGGCGTAATCTTCCACCTGATCGCGCTCGATCTTGCCGACGCCAAAATATCGCGCCTCGGGATGGCTGAAATAAATGCCGCAGATCGAAGACGCCGGCCACATGGCGTAGTTCTCGGTGAGCTTCATGCCGGTGCGCACTTGTGCATCCAGAAGCCGGAACAAAGTGGCTTTTTCGCTGTGATCCGGTTGCGCCGGATAACCGGGCGCGGGCCGGATACCGCGATAGGTTTCGGCGATCAACTCCTTGCTTGAAAGGTCTTCAACCGGCGCATAGCCCCACAATTCACGGCGTACGGCGCGATGCAGATATTCGGCGAGCGCCTCGGCGAGGCGGTCGGCCAAGGCGCTCAACAGAATGGCGCTGTAATCGTCCCTGTCCGCGCGGAAGCGTTCGGCAATGGCCTCTTCGCCCAGACCTGCGGTCAGCGCAAATGCGCCGACATAGTCCGAAATGCCGGTGCCCGAAGGCGCGACAAAATCGGCCAGGGCCAGGTTGGGAGTATTGCGCTCGCGCGCAACCTGCTGGCGCAGCGTGCGAAGAATGGCAGTACGCCGGGTTCGTGTATCGTCCGAATACAGAACGATATCATCGCCTTCCGCCTCGGCGGGCCAGAAACCGGCGACCGCACGCAGCGTCAGCCAATCTTCGTCCCTCATTCGCGCGAGCATCGCCTCTGCGTCGGCGAACAGCGAACGCGCAGCCGTGCCGGATTTCGCATCGTCAAGCAGTTGCGGGTACTGGCCTTTCATTTCCCAGGCATGGAAGAAAGGAGTCCAGTCGATCAGCGGAATCAATCCGGAAACATCGCAGACAAAGTCCCGGGTGCCGAGGAAATGCGGTGCGGGCGGCGTATAGCTGGCCCAATCCGGGGCAAAACGGTTCGCCCGCGCCTGGGCCAAAGTCAGCCGCCGCTGCGGACTGCGCTGCGCATCATGGGATGCCATGATGCGCGCGTATTCGGCACGGACGTCGCCGATGTAGGAAGCACGTGTCTCTCTCGAAATCAGGCTCGACACGACCCCGACGGCACGCGACGCGTCGTTGACGTAAACGGTCTGTCCCCGCCTGTAGTTCGGGTGAATTTTGACCGCCGTGTGTACGCGGCTGGTGGTTGCTCCCCCGATCAGCAGGGGGATATCGAAACCTTCACGCTCCATTTCCGCCGCAACATGGCACATCTCGTCCAGCGACGGAGTGATCAGCCCGGAGAGCCCGATAACGTCGGCTTTCTTCTCGCGCGCAGTCTCAAGAATCCTCGCCGCGGGCACCATTACGCCCAGGTCTTCGATTTCATATCCGTTGCACTGCAGCACAACCCCAACGATGTTTTTCCCGATGTCGTGCACATCACCCTTGACGGTCGCGAGTACGACCCGGCCGGCGGATTCCCGGCGCTCACCCTGTTTACCGGCTTCCATGAACGGAATCAGATAGGCAACCGCTTTCTTCATAACCCGCGCGGACTTGACGACCTGCGGCAGGAACATCTTTCCGCTGCCAAACAGGTCGCCGACGATATTCATCCCCGCCATCAACGGGCCTTCAATTACGTCCAGCGGACGCTTCGCTGTGCGGCGAACCTCCTCGACGTCGTCGGTGACAAACTCGGCGACCCCATGTACCAGCGCATAGGTCAGACGCTCCCCGGCCGGAAGCGAACGCCAGGCGAGTTCCTGCTCTGCTGCCGGCTGTTTTCCTGTTTTGCGGTAGTTCTGTGCCAGCTCAAGCAGACGTTCGGTGGCGTCGCCGCGACGGTTGAACAGCACATCTTCGATCGCGTCGCGCAGATCCCGGGCTATGTCCTCGTACACGGGCAGATTGCCCGCATTGACGATTCCCATATCCATCCCGGCGCTGATCGCATGGTACAGGAACACAGCATGCATCGCTTCGCGAACCGGATCATTGCCGCGAAACGAGAAGGAAAAATTTGAAACCCCGCCTGACACATGCGCAAAAGGAAGCGCCTGCCGGATAGTTGAAGCCGCTTCGATATAGGCTCGGCCATAATCGTTGTGTTCTTCAATACCGGTGGCGACTGCAAAAATATTGGGATCGAAGATGATGTCTTCGGGCGGAAAACCAATGCGGTCGACCAGGATGTCGTAAGCGCGCCGGCAGATCTGGAATTTTCGCGCCGCCGTATCGGCCTGTCCCTGTTCGTCAAAAGCCATCACGACGACGGCCGCTCCATAGCGGCGAATTTTTTGTGCGGCCGCCACGAAAGCCGTTTCGCCTTCTTTCAGGCTGATCGAATTCACCACCGGCTTGCCCTGCACGCATTTCAAGCCCGCCTCAATGACGCTCCACTTCGAGGAGTCGATCATGACCGGTACCCGCGCAATGTCGGGTTCGCCCGCCGCAAGTTTCATGAAGCGCGCCATGGCGGCCTCCGAGTTGAGCAAGCCCTCGTCCATGTTGACGTCGATCAGCTGCGCGCCGTTCTCCACCTGGCTGCGCGCGACCTCCAGAGCGCCGTCGAAATCGCCCGCTACGATCAGTTTGCGGAATTTTGCAGAACCGGTGATGTTCGTTCGTTCGCCGATATTGACGAAATTCATTTCGGGATTGAGTGTGAACGCTTCCAGGCCCGAGAGGCGCAACCGTCTTGGTTTCTCAGGGACTTTGCGCGGCGGCAGCCCTGCTGTGACTTCGGCAAAAGCGCGGATATGCGCCGGAGTTGTGCCGCAGCAGCCCCCAACAATATTGACGAGCCCCTCGCGTGCGAATTCTTCGATGTGAACCGCCATCGACTCGGGCGTTTCATCATAGCCGCCGAATGCGTTGGGAAGCCCTGCATTCGGGTGCGCGCTGGTCAGGGTATCGGCGACTTCGGAGAGATCCGCGACATAGGGCCGAAGTTCTTTTGGGCCTAACGCGCAGTTGAGACCAAAAGCAAATGGCGCCGCATGGCGCAGGGAATGCCAGAAGGCCTCAACCGTCTGACCGGTGAGCGTTCGCCCCGACAGATCGGTGATCGTGCCGGAGATCCACACCGGGAGACGCTCGCCGAGATCGGCGAATACCTCTTCCACCGCATAGACGGCAGCTTTGGCATTCAGCGTATCGAACACTGTCTCGATCAGGATCAGATCGGAGCCGCCACGGATAAGCGCGCGCGTTGCAGCTGAATAAGAAGCCGCCAGCGTATCGAAATCCACATTGCGAAAACCCGGATCGTTGACATCGGGCGAAAGAGAGGCGGTGCGATTGGTCGGTCCCAATACTCCCGCCACAAGGCGCGGCCGGCCCGGCTTCGAAAACGCGTCGCACACTTCTCTCGCCAGTCGTGCCGCCGTTTCGTTCAGCTCCGGGACCAGCGATTCAAGCCCATAATCCGCCTGACTGATGGAAGTGGAGTTGAAACTGTTGGTCTCGATGATATCGGCCCCGGCTTCGAGATAGGCTCGCCCGATCTCGCGAATGATGTCGGGCTGGGTGAGTACGAGAAGATCGTTGTTGCCTTTTAGGTCGCGGGCATGATCGGCAAAACGTGGGCCACGGAAATCCTGCTCCGTCAGACCGTAACCCTGGATCATTACGCCCCACGCGCCATCGAGCAGCAGAATGCGTTCGCGCGCGGCCGCGATCAACCAGTCGAGGCGTGACTTTCGCAGGGCGCTCATGCGGTCACCGGTTTGTGTGTCGCGGGTTTGATGCCGAGAACATTGCAGACGGCAAAAGTGAGCTCCGCCTGGTTCAGCGTGTAAAAATGGAACTGGTCGAAGCCTTCGGCCTTCAATTCACGAACCTGCTCGACCAGGACCGCTGCGGCTACAAGCTTCCGGCTCTCGAGGTCATCGTCCAGTTTTTCATACAGCGCGCCAAGCCATGGCGGGATGGTTGCGCCACAGCGTTTCGCCATCCGGACCACGCCTTTGAAGTTCGTCGCTGGCATTAATCCCGGCACGATCGGAATATCCACGCCGGCCCGGTGCGCACGATCCCGAAAACGCGCATAGACCGCACTCTCGAAAGCAAACTGGGTAATGGCGCGAACGGCGCCCGCGTCGATCTTCGCTTTCAGAACGTCCAGGTCCCATTCCAAACTCGGCGAATCGGGATGCTTTTCAGGGTACGCGGAAGCACTGACTTCAAATGGCGCAACGGCGCGTATGCCCCGCACGAGCTCTGCCGTCGTCTGGTAGCCATCGGCATGGGCGCAATAGGGCGCGCCGATTTCCGGCATGTCGCCTCTTAACGCCACGATGTGCCGTACTCCCGCCTGCCAGTAATCGCGGATCACGCTGTTCACGGCTTCCCGCGAAGCACCGACGCATGTCAGATGGGCTGCCGGGCTGAGCTGCGTCTCCTCAATTATTCGCCTGACCGTCGCGTGCGTACGATCCCGCGTCGAACCGCCCGCCCCGTAAGTCACCGAGACGAAGCGGGGCTGCAACGGCGCAAGACGCCGGATTGCATTCCAGAGTTGCGTTTCCATCTCGGCGGTTCGCGGAGGAAAAAATTCGAACGAGACAGCGCTCCGCGTTGTCAACTCAGCAAGACTCTGCAGGTTCATGCGGCCGCCTCTGACCTGCTGCGCCGTCCGGCGACTGCGGATTCGCCCATCCAGATGGCGACGCTCAATGCCTGCGTCCCCGACGGAGGTGCAAAACATTCCGTGGCGGCAGCCCTCAACCCGGCGGACTTGAACCAGCTCTCAACCTCGGCATTCGAAAACCCGAGCCGCCTGTGGGCATAATCCTTTCGAAGAAATTCCAGTTCATGCGGCGCAAAATCAGCCACCAGAATCCGCCCCCCTGGACGTAATACGCGTCCGGCTTCACGGATGGCAGCCTGGGGATCATCGAGGAAGTGCAGCACCTGATGAAACACGACCGCGTCAAAACCCTCGCGCGTGCTCCCGTCGGAGAAGGGCAGGCGGTAAACGTCCCCTCGCCGCACCTGACAATTGAGGATGCCCGCGTTGGAAAGACGATCGCGCGCAATCGTCAGCATTTCAGGGCTGCTGTCGATCCCGATGCCGCGCCGGATATGGGGTGAGAGAACCTCAAGAATGCGTCCTGTGCCGGTGCCCGCATCCAGCACCTGTTCAAGCGAACCGTTCCTCAGGAGGCGTATCGTCGCGCGTTCAACTTCGCTCTCCGGTACGTGCAAAGAGCGGATCTTTTCCCAATGACCGGCATTCGCGGCAAAATATTTTGCCGCCTGTCGCGCCCGTTCGGCACGTATTTCGGCCAATCGCTTAACGTCGGCCCGCAAGACTGGATCAGTGCCCAGATCGGGCCACTGAGCAAATGTTTTGGACAATTCCACGGCTTCGCCGTGGTCTGTACCGCGATAGAATACCCACGCACCCTCTTTGATGCGCTCCAGCAATCCGGCATCGCAAAGCAGCTTAAGGTGCCGGCTGACGCGCGGTTGGCTCTGGCCGATGACTTCCGTGATTTCGCTCACCGTCAATTCGGCTTTGCCAAGCAGCAGCAACAGGCGCAAGCGCGTCGGATCGCCGGCGGCACGTAACATCCCAAGCAAACGGTTCATCTGTCACACCAGAACATAAACATATCTTTATGTCTTTATACGAAGTCGCTAACCACATGTCAAAGCATTGGTTCCACATAAAGACATAAAAAATTCCGGCATATTCTTGCGTTGGAGTTCGTATATTGACGAGAGCTTCGCCAATTCCCGGCAGGCTGAGACACGGTACCATCCAAACACATGAGCCTCTCCCACCGATTTAACGCGGCGCTCGCGTTTTGCCTGCTGCTTTCGGGTTGCGCCAGTATGCCCATGACCGATACCGGCGACGTTTACGATCCACTCGAAAAGGAGAATCGGGCGCTTTTCGACGCAACCATGCAGCTGGACCGGGCGGTGATCCGGCCAGTCGCAGTGGCTTACCGTGATGTCGTCCCATCAGGCGTTCGCGACAGCATCCGGAATTTTCTCAATAATCTCGGTTCGCCGATCATATTCGCGAATGATGTTCTGCAGGGCGACGTCGATCGGGCGGGCACAACTCTGATCCGAATAGGCGTTAATACAACCGTCGGGGTCGGTGGTTTGTTCGATCCTGCAACCGGGTGGGGGTACCCACGCCATGCCGATGATTTTGGGCTGACGCTTGCCACCTATGGGCTCGGCGAGGGGCCTTATCTGTTCGTGCCACTCCTCGGTCCATCGAATGTCCGGGACATCTCGGGTTACGGGGTTGATTTCCTTTTTGATCCATTCACCTATTTTCCGCTGCGCGAAAATTTCTGGTGGCAACTTGGCCGCCAGGGACTCGATGATGTCGATTTGCGCGCGCGCAACATTGAGACACTGGACGAGATTGAAAAATCTTCATTGGATTTTTATGCGTCTTTGCGCAGTCTGTACCATCAGGAACGCGAGTCTGAGGTCAGGCACGGCATGCCTGAAATTCAAAACCTGCCGAATTTTTGAATGGTGGCGTGCACCATGGCACAGGAACGAAGCCAAACTGGCGCACGTTTG
Source organism: uncultured Alphaproteobacteria bacterium (assembly GCA_963747255.1). GTDB lineage: Bacteria > Pseudomonadota > Alphaproteobacteria > Micropepsales > Micropepsaceae > CAIYRG01. The sequence goes on along the minus strand of CAVVEG010000017.1, from coordinate 627,611 downwards.
CCAATTTGGAACTGAACTCCCGGGAGGCGTTCGTGTATGCAATTTTGATTCGATGGCGGGGGCTTGCGGCCCAGGCGGCTGTGATTGTCGCACTGGCCGCGATTCTGGCTTTGCCAGCGCAATCGGCCTTTGCGCAGACCGCAAATCCCGCTGAAGCCTTCGTTCAGCAGAATGTCGATCGCGGCTATCAGATTCTGAATAACCGCGCGCTTTCCGGTGCGCAACGGCGGGACCAGTTCAAGGATTTTCTGCTTTCGCTCACCGATCTTCACCGCATTGGAATGTTTACCATCGGCCAATACGCAAATGGCGCTTCGCCCGCGGACCTGCAGGCGTTCGACAGGGCGTTCACGGATTATGCGGTGGCCGTCTATCAGTCCCGGTTGGGAAAATACACGGGCCAGACGCTGAAGGTGACAGGATCGGTTGTACGCGCCGCGGATGATGTCGTGGTGAACGCCATTGTGGTCAACCCGCAGGCGTCCGCCGGACAGGAGCCGATACGGGTGGCATTCCGTGTACGGAAAACCGCCGACGGCAGGCCGATCATCACCGACATGGAACTTGAAGGGATCTGGCTGGCGCTTTCGGAACGCTCCGATTTTACGGGATTCCTGCAACAGCACGGGGGTAGCGTCGCCGCGCTGGCTGACCACCTGCGCACCCAGGCAGATCAGGTTCGTGCCGAAAGCCAACGCAACAACCGGTTCGGCTAGGGTCAACTTCGGAAACTGCGAAGCTTTGGGTGGAATTTGGCCCTCACCCAAGGCTTTTTTGTTGGCGGGGCATACCGTCTATACGCCGCTTATATAAATCCGGTACCGGGTTACGCTCAATTCTTTACGCTATTCGGTGGTTGTTCGAGGAGTCGCGATTTTTTGCGGATGCATGGGCGTTTGCATGACCAGGCGCGTTTTCGAAGAAGAAGCTGGTCTGGTGGAAACATCCTTCTTGCCAAGCGACCGGGACGCAGCGCATCAGCCGCCGCTCGACGGACTGCCATCGGCGTCATCCATTCTTTTCGACACCGGCAGGGCCGTGGCTGCGGCTCTCGGATTTGGGTTGCTTTTCGGTGCTCTGATCAAATGGAGCGGGCTCCAGTGATGCAAGGCGAACCGGTATGATGGGCGGTTTACTGCATTGGTTCGCCGCCGAGCGGGTGAGCCTGGCGATCGAATTCGGTCCTGCGATTCTGTTACTGTTGGCGTGGTTGGGATTGCAACCATCCGCCCCCCGCCGTTCCTCCGCCCGAGAAGCAAGATCATTTCGGCACATGCCTGAGGATGAATCATGATCTACAAACGCTGGCAAATCGCTGCGATTGTTTTCGGCGTCCTGTTGGGTGTGCTGGCAGCCTTGCCGAATGTCGTGGGACCCGGCGTTCTGCGTTATTTGCCGTTCGGACAACAGATCTATCTGGGCCTGGACCTGAAGGGCGGGACCTACCTGCAGCTTCAAGTCGACATACCAACGGCGGAAAAGGAGCGTGCGCAGACCACGCTTGAAAACGTCAGAAGTGCGCTGCGGGCGGCTCGCATCCCCTATGACGATCTGCGTGCCACGGGCAGTGCGGTATCGATCCATATTCGCGACTCCAACCGCGTCGCGGACGCGAGACATGCGCTGCAGCCCATAGTAGGCACCGGCGCATCGCCCGACTACACAGTTGCGGACAACGGGAACGGGACGCTGCTTCTGAATCCAAATCAGACAGCGTTACAGGCCAGGACAGATGACATACTGACCCGGTCGGTCGAGATCATAAGACGGCGCGTGGACGAAACCGGCGTCAGCGAACCCACCATCGAGCGCCAGGGCTCGGATCGCATCATCGTTGAGCTTCCGGGAGTACAGGATCCCGACCGCCTGAAGCGGCTGCTCGGAACCACGGCCAAGATGACCTTCAGGCTTGTCGATACGACGGCAAATCCTGCCGACGCGGCGCCCGGCCGCGTTCCGCCCGAAGACGAACTTCTCTTCGAAACCGAAAAGAACGGCGCACAGACGCCATACCTCGTGCAGCGGCGTGTTGCGGTAGATGGCGACCGGCTGACTCAGGCGAGCTCCGGGTTTGACCCGCGCGGCGGCGAGCCAGTGGTGAATTTTGCCTTCGACAGCCGCGGCGCGCGCGAATTCGGCGATATTACCAAGGCCAATGTCGGCCGGCCCTTTGCAATCGTGCTCGACAATCGCGTGATCTCCGCTCCCGTTATTCGCGAACCGATCCTGGGTGGAAGCGGGCAGATCAGCGGCAATTTCACCGTTGAATTGGCGAATGAACTGGCCATCCTGCTGCGGGGCGGCGCATTGCCTGCGCCATTGAAGGTGATCGAGGAACGCACGGTTGGTCCAAATCTGGGCGCGGATGCGATTCGCGTTGGAATTTATGCCTGCGCTATCGGCGGCGTTCTTGTCATCGGTTTCATGCTCTATTTCTACCGGCTGTTCGGGGTCTTTGCCTCGATCGGGATGATGACGAATCTTGCATTATTGATTGGCGCGCTATCCCTGCTGCAGGCCAGCCTGACGTTGCCTGGAATCGTCGGGATTCTGCTCACTGTCGGCATGTCCGTGGATGCCAATGTGCTTATCAATGAGCGCATACGGGAAGAAGCGCGCAAGGGCAAAACCGCTCTGGCCGCGATCCAGACCGGCTTCGCGCGCGCCATGTCCACGATCATCGACGCGAATATGACGACGCTGCTGAAAATGGTGATCCTCTACGGACTGGGATCGGGGCCGGTTCGCGGCTTCGCCATCACGATCAGCCTCGGCATCCTTACCTCGATGTTCACCTCGATTGTGCTGGTGCGGCTATTGATCGCCACGTGGTACCGGCGGAGCCGGCCCAGAGTGCTCAATCCGGCACAACGCAATCTGTTTGGCCCACGGCTCGTCAGGGACGACACCGCAATTGCATTCATGAAAGGCCGTTACGCCGGATTGATCACTTCGGCGGTGCTGAGCATCGGGTCCCTGGTCCTGTGTTATTATCCGGGGCTTAATTTGGGCATAGATTTCCGCGGCGGCATCGCCATTCAGGCGCATATGCCGGAGGCGGCGAATTTCCAGGCGCTGCGCGGACAACTCGCCAAACTCAATCTCGGGCCGGTCGAACTGCAGCAGTTTGGCACGCCTCAGGACGTCGCAATTCGCATCGAGCGGCAGCCAGGCGGGGACGTTGCCGACCAGAATGCGGCGACTGCGGTCCGCACAACTCTGCAGACGGCATTTCCTGGCACGATGATTGAGAGCGTCGATGCTGTTGGTGCGACCGTCAGCGGCGAGCTTTTCAGCGCAGGTCTGACCGCCCTCGGGGTCGCGTTAATGGCGATGCTGATCTACATCTGGATTCGTTTCGAGTGGCAGTTTGGGGTCGCCGCAACCGCCACCCTGCTGCTCGACATCACCAAGATCTGCGGCTTTTATGCGCTGACGCAATTCCAGTTCAACACCACCAGCATTGTCGCGATTCTGACCATTATGGGCTACTCCATCAATGACAAGGTAGTTGTCTATGACAGGGTGCGTGAGAATCTGCGCCTGTTCCGGAGGATGAGTCTCCGCGAGCTGATCGATCGCAGCATCAACGAGACGCTCAGTCGCACGATTGCCACATCCGGAACCGTGTTCCTTGCGATCCTTCCACTTGCTCTGCTGAGCACGGGTGATATTCGGCAGTTTGGGTTCACCCTGCTGACCGGAATCGTGATCGGCACCTCGTCATCGATATTTATCGCGGCACCAATTCTGCTGTTACTGGGCGAGGGCCGCATCCGTCCGCATGCAGCGCCAGCAGAGGCAACTGCAACACCGGTGGGCAAACGGACCTATCACCCGGCGGGCAGATAACGCCCCAGCCCCCAGTCAGTCGGAATTGCGAAATTCGCGCCTGTCGTGAGTCGCGAGTTGCAGATACGCGATTGTCTCCAAGGGCAGGGGTGCGCCGACTTCTGAGATACTTCTCCAGCCGGGCGGGTCCGGCATTGTAGGCCGCGAAAAGACCGGGATATCCATATCTCTCGTACATTTCACGCAGATACGCCGTACCGGCGAGAATGTTATTGCGCACGTCGGACGGATCGGATCCCAGTCCGTGCCGCAGCCGCATGTCGTTATAGGTTTTGGCCATCAGTTGCATGACTCCGATCGCGCCCGTGCTCGATGTGAGCGGTTGCCCCATTGCTATGGTGCGTCCGCCGGATTCAATGCGGATCACCCTACGAATCCATTCTTCCGGGATGGCAAATCGCTGCGATGCTTCGCTTATGATTGGATCAAGTGGGTTTGCGAGATCGTGGGTCTGCGCCGGACGTTCCGTCGGGATCGAAACCGGTAATACTACGCGCGCGGGTGCGTCACGAACAGCGATGCCGGCTTGCGCATCAACAGGAAGCCTGGAAAATCGCGGCAGATGCGGCGGCAACGCATAATCGTGCGGACGATCCTGGACCGCAGCATATATCGCCACGACTGCCGTCGCGGCGACGAGCAGAAGAGGAGGTTTGCGCATGGCGGAGAACGGGGCTTGCGTGGGCGATGAGATCATTCGCTAGGCAGCCAGTGCACTGTTCGCATTCGCCTGCTTTTCGCAAAGAAGCAGAACGCGGTTCGGGAAAATCATTCGCCGCACAGGGGCAAATCCACACCGCGTCAGTACTTCGCCGAGCACCAGCGCGCCGTTCGCGGCCCCAGGAATATGCAAAGACACGGCCAGACTGCCCCCTTTATGCAGGTCGCGGGCACATCGTGCAATCAGCGTGCGCAATTCCGCCGCGTTGGCTCCGACAATCCAGAGCGAGTCCGGTGAATTCTCGGCCGTATGCGGACCTTCCGCGGCCGTGCGGCATGCGGCGTTGAGGAAACCGCGACGGCAGAGGCCGAGGAATACATCGAGCGTGTGGTGTCCGGTTACAGTGATGCGGTCCATCGGCCGCGCTTCAGACAGGGTAATCAACTGATCGACGAGGCTTCCGTTGCTCTGAAACGTCACGTTCCCGGCAGAATTGCGAGCGCACATGACCAAACTCCATTATCGCGGGAGAAGTCTGGCCATCTGCGCATAACAATTCGATTGTTGATGCGGTGAGGGAAAATAAAAGCCGGCGATATGAAACGTTCGCTCTTATGATTCTTATACGGACATACCCAGATTGCCGTATCGACTTTATATGCGTTCCAGCCGATCAATTCCTGGTCTGCCGGAGTTTTCCATGCAGTACGCCAGGCACAAGATTGTTCGTATTTGGAGCGGACCGACGGAGCCGGAAGGCCAGCCTTTCTCCTGCGACCCAGGTAGCAACGCAGCACCAACGGTGCAGGAAGTCTCGTTCGAAACTGCCGTTACGCTTGCCGTTGCTCTCGGGATAGGCCTGATCGCCCAGATCTTATTGGGCAGTCTGTAACCATCCGAACTGCTGACTGGGGTGGTTGCGGCAGATCAATGCATAGCTTTTTGGCGCGGCCTAATCAGCTGCATCGTCCTATACGGCGCTTATACGGAACGACAGTGGGGCAGTTCTCGAATTTATACGCTGTCGTGGCGATTTCTCCTGCGTGTTTTGGAGGCTGAGATGTTCATCGTTCTTCTTCTGCTGGCGCTTGCATTTGGTGCCGTCGTTGGAGGCGCCCGAATGGCAGCTTTGGTCGGTCGAGATGGTGCAGTTCACGCCACAACTCCCGGGGTCCGGCGGGCATCCATCGATGGGAAAAGACTGGCCAGGAAGCTTCATGCGAACGGGTAATCACACTCACCAATTGAACCACTATATTCAGAGACTTCATATGCGTTCTGCATTTCGGCAATTCCACTATGGCCTGCTTCCTGCCTTGCACTGCGGCAGAACGCGAATGGCTGCCGGCGCGGCGGCGCTTCTCGTTTGCACGAGTGTGGCTCAAGCGCAGGAGACGACAACACCGCCCGCTGCAATGCCTCCCGCTGCGCCGACGACTCCGATTGCGATGCCCGCCATTGCAGGTCCGCTGTCCTATCCTTTGATGCCGTTTTCTCTTAATCTGGGGCCGCTGGGAGACAAGATTTACATTGATGGCGCGATTTCCGGCCTCGCCTTCCAGCAAACGCCCGCGACAGGTTTTGGCTCGGATAGCAAGTCGCGGTTCGACATCAGCAACGGCCAGATCTTCGTCCAGAAAGTGGATGGGCTTATCCAGTTTTTCGTGCAGGCGGGGATTTATTCGCTGCCGGCGCTCGGAACACCCTATCTCAATTCGCATCAGACAGAATCCCTGACCTATGGCTGGGTGCCGCAGGGCTTTCTGAAACTGGTTCCGGCCGAAAATTTCTCGGTGGAGATTGGAAAACTTCCCACACTGGTGGGCGACGAATACACCTTCACTTTTGAAAACATGAATATCTTCCGCGGATTGCTGTGGAATCAGGAGCCAGCAGTCAGCCGCGGTGTGCAGGTCAACTATACGGCCGGTCCGGTGGCCTTCGCGCTATCCCTGAACGACGGTTATTATTCCAACAGGTACAACTGGATATCGGGTTCGGCCGCATGGACGATCGACATGATGGATTCGATCAGTCTGGTGGGAGCCGGCAACCTTGCGCACACCGACTATGCGGCCACGGCAACCCCGTACTGGCAGAACAATGGCTCAATTTTCAACATCATTTACACGCATAGTGACGGACAATGGGTGATCTCGCCCTATCTGCAATACAACTCGGTGGGTTCCGATCCCAAGATTGGAATCCTCCATGAGGCCTCGACGACCGGTGTGGCTCTGCTGGTCAGCTACGGATTCGACGATAATCTGAAGTTGGCCGGGCGTATTGAATATATCGATTCGACCGGAAAGGGCTCCACGCTCACCGATTCCACTAATCTGCTCTTCGGCCCCGGCAGTAACGCCTTCTCGTTCACCATCACGCCGACTTACCAGTACGATATCTACTTTGCGCGGGCTGAATATTCCTACGTGGCTGCCACTTCGACGACTGCCGGTTTTGGCTTTGGCCCCAACGGCACCGGCAAATCGCAAAACCGCTTCGCGTTCGAGATTGGCATCCTTTTCTGAGTTAGACGTAAGGAGATTCCCATGCTTGATCTCATACTGCTTGCTGCCGGGACCGCGTTTTTCGTAGCGGCCATTGCTTACGAATATTCCTGCGACCGCTTCTGAGGATCCAACGATGATTTTCGATTACACGCTTGGCGCATTGGTAACGGCGGGACTGCTTGTTTACCTGGTTTACGCGCTTGTCCGCCCCGAGAGATTTTAAGGACGATCGGCCATGACACTCAACGGCTGGATTCAGATCGCGCTTTTCAGCGTGATCATTATCGCGATCACAAAGCCCATTGGCGGCTATATGACGCGCGTGTTCAATGGCGATCGCACTCTGCTGTCGCCACTGCTGCGCCCGCTAGAGCGCGGCGTTTACGGACTTTGCGGCGTAGAGGAAAGCGAAGAACAGCATTGGATCACATATGGGGCCGCCATGCTGCTGTTCAGCTTGGCGGGCTTCCTCTCGCTCTATGCGATACAGCGCCTGCAGGGTTTTCTGCCATTCAACCCGCAGGGTTTTTCCGCAGTTGCCCCAGATCTGGCGTTCAATACATCCCTGAGTTTTGTCACCAACACCAATTGGCAATCTTACGTGCCCGAGACGACGATGAGCTATTTCGTCCAGATGGCGGGGCTCACGGTTCACAATTTCGTCTCCGCGGCAACCGGCATCGCGCTGGCAGTCGCGCTGGTGCGCGGATTTTCGCGGCGCTCGGCGCAGACCATCGGTAATTTCTGGGTCGATCTCACGCGCTGCACGCTCTACATCCTGCTACCCATTTCCATTGTCGTTGGACTGTTCTTCGTCTGGCAGGGAATGCCGCAGAATCTGAACGCCTATGTCGATGCGACTACGCTCGAAGGGGCCAAACAGACCGTCGGCATGGGGCCGGTTGCTTCCCAGGAAGTGATCAAGATGATGGGCACCAATGGCGGTGGATTTTTCAATGCCAATTCCGCACATCCCTATGAAAATCCCAATGCCATCACCAATCTGGTTCAGATCATCCTGATTTTCTCGCTTGGCGCGGGACTCACCAATTTTTTTGGCAGGATGGTCGGCGATCAGCGGCAGGGCTGGGCGATCTTCGCGGTTATGGGTGTCCTGTTTCTGGCTGGCGTTACCACCGTGTATGCGGCGGAAACCCAACCCAATCCGGCATTACTTCCCTTCCACATCGATTACTCCGCTTCTGTGTCACAGCCTGGCGGTAATATGGAAGGCAAGGAGGTCCGCTTCGGCATCGCCAATTCGTCGCTTTTCGCGACAGTGACGACGGACGCTTCCTGTGGCGCCGTTAACACTATGCATGACAGCCTGATGCCATTGGGCGGTTTGGTGCCCATGCTCAACATCCAGTTGGGTGAGATCATCTTCGGGGGCGTCGGCTCCGGTCTTTACGGAATGCTCCTGTTCGCGATCATCGCGATGTTTGTCGCCGGACTCATGGTCGGGCGCACGCCGGAATATCTCGGCAAGAAACTGGAATCGCGCGAAGTCAAAATGGCGATCCTCGCCATTCTGGTGCTCCCGCTTTCGATGCTGGGCTTTACCGCGCTCGCTTCGGTGCTGGATGTCGGGCTCGCTGGACGCAACAATATGGGCCCGCACGGTTTTAGCGAAATTCTCTATGCCTATACTTCAGCGACCGGCAACAATGGCAGCGCTTTTGCCGGAATTTCTGCGAACACGCTTTTTTATAATGTAACGACTGGCTTTGCGACGGTGATCGGCCGCTTCCTGATGATCGTGCCGATGCTGGCGGTGGCCGGATCGCTCGCTGCGAAGAAAATCGTGCCGCCATCCGCGGGTACCTTTCCAACCCATACGCCGCTGTTTGTCGGTTTGCTGACGGGCGTGATCCTGATCGTCGGCGGTCTCACTTATTTCCCGGCGCTTTCCCTCGGCCCCATCGTCGAACATTTCGCGATGCAGGCCGGTAATCTGTACTGAGGTAAAATCGATGGACACGATCACAACCACACCAATGGGCATCGAGCGGCTGCGCAAGCGCATGCCAACGGCTACGCTCACGGATCCCAGGATTTTCGTGCCCGCTATCCGGGATGCGTTTAAGAAGCTCCATCCGCGTCACATGATCGGAAATCCGGTCATGTTCGTGGTGGAAGTCGTCGCCAGCCTGACGACGATTTTGTTCATCCGCGATCTTGTAATGGGCGGCCCGAACCTTGCCTTTTCGTTCCAGATCAATCTCTGGCTCTGGTTCACGGTGATTTTTGCCAATTTCGCAGAGGCGGTGGCAGAAGGGCGCGGCAAGGCGCAGGCTGCTGCCTTGCGGAAGACCAGGACCGAAACGACCGCAAAACTTCTGGACCGTGGTGCGGAATGGCACGAAGTTCCTGCATCATCTCTGAAACCCGGCGACGTCGTAGTCGTCGAAGCAGGTGATCTTATACCGAGTGACGGCGACGTGATTGAAGGTGTCGCCTCCGTCAATGAATCCGCCATCACCGGCGAATCGGCGCCCGTCATTCGCGAAAGCGGCGGCGATCGTTCAGCGGTCACGGGCGGCACGATGGTCATTTCGGATCGGATCAAGGTCAAAATCACGGCGGCGCAGGGCTCGACCTTTCTCGACCGCATGATTGCGCTTGTGGAGGGCGCCGAACGGCAAAAGACGCCCAATGAAATCGCGCTGAACATCCTGCTGGCAGGAATGACGCTGATCTTTGTCTTCGCCGTTGTCACGATACCAAGTTTTGCCGCCTATGCCGGGGGCAAGCTGACCGTCCTGGTACTTGTTGCGCTTTTTGTAACGCTGATTCCCACAACCATCGGCGCTCTTCTGTCGGCGATCGGCATTGCCGGGATGGACCGTTTGGTGCGCTTCAATGTGCTTGCCATGTCCGGACGCGCAGTCGAGGCTGCGGGCGACGTCGACACGCTTCTGCTGGACAAGACCGGCACCATTACGCTCGGGAACCGCCAGGCAACGGAGTTCCTCCCCGTATCAGGTGTTAGCGAACGCGATCTCGCCGATGCTGCACAGCTCGCTTCGCTTTCGGACGAGACACCGGAGGGACGCTCCATCGTCGTGCTGGCAAAGGAGAAATACGGGATTCGTGGCCGCGATATGGCCGCGCTCAACGCGCGCTTCATTCCGTTTTCCGCGCAAACGCGAATTTCAGGTGTCGATGCCGAAGGCATGGTGATTCGGAAGGGGGCTGTCGATGCGGTTCTGGCCATCGCCGGAGGGCCGAGCACGCCTGGCGCCAAGGAGATTAACGTGCTTGCCGAGCGCGTAGCCAAGTCTGGCGGTACACCGCTTGCGGTCGCAAAGGATGGCAGGCTGCTTGGGATCATTCATCTCAAGGATATCGTGAAAGGCGGCATCCGTGAGCGATTTGCGGCGCTGCGCAAGATGGGCATCCGCACCGTTATGATTACAGGTGACAACCCGTTGACGGCTGCGGCCATTGCCGCCGAATTGGGCGTCGATGATTTTCTCGCTCAGGCAACACCCGAGGCGAAACTGAAACTGATCCGGGAAGAGCAGGCCAAGGGCAAACTCGTGGCCATGTGCGGTGACGGGACGAACGATGCGCCCGCGCTGGCCCAGGCCGATGTCGGCGTGGCGATGAACACGGGCACCATGGCTGCCCGCGAAGCCGGGAACATGGTGGATCTGGACTCCGATCCGACGAAACTCATCGAGATTGTGGAAATCGGCAAGCAATTGCTGATGACGCGCGGCGCGCTGACGACCTTTTCCATCGCCAATGATGTCGCCAAATATTTCGCGATTATCCCTGCGATGTTCATCGCGTTTTATCCGCAGCTTCAGACGTTGAACATCATGCGTCTGCATTCGCCACAGAGCGCAATCCTTTCCGCAATTGTCTTCAATGCCTTGATCATCATCGCGCTCATTCCGCTGGCACTGAAGGGTGTGGCTTACCGCCCGGTCGGCGCGGCGAGTGTCCTGCGCCGCAATCTGCTGGTTTACGGACTCGGCGGCATCGCGGTGCCTTTTATCGGAATCAAACTGATCGACCTTCTGGTCACCGCTGTCGGTCTTGCGTGAGGTAGCTCCAATGTCCAAACAGATTCGTCCTGCCATCATGATGATTATCGTCATGACCCTGATTACCGGGATCATTTACCCGCTGGGTATGACGGGAATCGCCCAGTCGATCTTTCCCTATCAGGCCAATGGCAGTTTGATTCAGCAGAACGGCAAGGTGATCGGTTCGGAACTGATCGGCCAGAATTTCACCGCCGACAAATATTTCCATGGGCGCCCTTCAGCCACCAATGCGCCGGATCCCAAAGACCCGTCGAAGACGGTGGACGCGCCCTACAACGCCGCCAATTCCTCTGGTTCAAATCTCGGACCAACATCCAAGGCATTGGTGGACAGGGTGAAAAAGGATGCCGCAGATTTGCAGGCGCAAAATCCCGGTGCACCAATTCCGGTCGATCTGGTCACCACTTCCGCCAGCGGTCTCGACCCGGACATTACCCCAGCCGGGGCATTGTTCCAGATTCCGCGCGTGGCGAAGGCGCGGGGTCTGACCGAAGATCAGTTGCGCCAACTGGTGCAGAGCCGCGTCGAAACGCGCGTGCTTGGAATTATCGGCGAGCCGCATGTGAATGTCCTCCGGCTCAATCTGGCGCTGGACGCGATGCAAGCGCAGGCAAGATGAGCTACCTTATGGCGCATGAGCGACGACACCGCGGGGAAGCGCCCTTCTCCTGAGGCGCTGCTGCAGCAGGCCAATAAGGAGGGGAGGGGGCGGCTCAAGATTTTTCTGGGTGCTGCCCCGGGAGTCGGCAAAACCTATGAAATGCTCGCTTCGGCGCGTCAGCGTCGTCTCGAAGGGCTCGATGTCGTCATTGGGGTCGTTGAGACTCACGGACGCGTCGAAACCGATCTTCTGAGCAAGGGCATTGAGGCCATCCCCAAGAAGCGGATGCTTTATCGCGGACAGGTGATGGCTGAAATGGACCTCGACGCCATCCTCCAGCGCCGGCCTGCTCTGGTGTTGGTGGATGAGTTGGCCCACACCAATGTCGAGGGTAGCCGTCATCCGAAACGCTATATGGACGTCGAGGAACTGCTTGCGGCGGGGATCGACGTTTACACAACGCTGAACATCCAGCATCTCGAAAGCGTCAAGGACGTGGTCGCGAAGATCACACATGTAGTGGTGCGCGAATCGGTTCCCGATTCCATTCTTGATCGCGCTGACGAAGTGGAAGTTGTCGACATTACGCCGGAAGACCTGATCCAGCGACTTAAGGATGGAAAAGTTTACATTCCGGAACAGGCCGAACGGGCAATCCGGAATTATTTCACGGAAGGCAATCTGACGGCTTTGCGGGAACTCGCTCTCAGGCGCACAGCGCAGCGCGTTGACGAGCAGATGCTGAGTTACATGCAGACGCATGCGATCGCGGGGCCGTGGGAGACCAGCGACCGTGTGCTTGCCTGTATCAGCGAAGATCGCGGTTCGGCAGCGCTGGTGCGTTATGCGAGGCGGCTTGCGGACCGGCTGCATGCACCCTGGACGGTTCTTTACGTGGAGACGCCGGAGAGCCGGCAGTTGCGGGAAGCGGATCACGACTACATAGCCGAATGTCAGCGCCTGGCCGAACGTCTTGGCGGCGTTTCGGTGACGATTCCTGCGGCCGAGCGCGCGGATGCTGTCGTGAATTACGCCCAAAGCAACAACATCACTCATATTGTTGTTTCGCGAACCACACGTCCCAGATGGTCCGAACTGCTTCGCGGATCGACCGTCAGCCGTCTCATTCAACGTGCCCGCGACATCAACGTGCACGTGATGGCAGATCGTGGGGAGGAACGTGGTCCATCATCGTCAGGCGAGAGAATAAAAACGGCCGGTGGGCGTCGGGGTATGCCAAATCCCCGCGAATTCGGCGGATCTGCCGGAATGGTCGCTGCGGCTCTGTTTGTCTCTCTTGTGCTGCGGCAGTTTCTTGGCATCGCGAATATCGCACTGGTGTTTCTTACCGCGGTTCTGGGAGCGGCCGTAACTTATGGCCTGGCGCCGGCGTTGTTTGCCTGCTCGCTTGCCGTACTTTCATTTAACTTCTTCTTTCTGCCGCCGCTTTACACATTCACGATCGCCGACCCCGAGAATGTGGTTGCGCTTGTCACCTTCGCAATTGTTGCGGTGATCGGCAGCAATTTGACCGCGCGTCTGCGGGCTCAGGCTGTCACTGCGCAGCAGCGCGCCAAAACCACTGAGGACCTTTACGCCTTCAGCAGGAAACTTTCCGGGATCGTAAGCCTGGACGATCTACTATGGGCTACGTCTTTTCAGATCGCCTCGATGCTTCGGGTCCGGGTGGTGATACTGCTTCCTGAAGGACAGACTCTTTCCGTTCGCTCGGGCTATCCACCGGAGGACTGGATGGACGAGGCCGATATGGCCGCGGCCAAGTGGAGTTGGCAGAACAACCGGCCGGCGGGACGCGGCGCCGACACGCTCCCGGGCGCAAAACGGCTCTTTGTCCCGATGCAGACCGGTCGCGGCGCGGCCGGTGTCGTGGGTCTCGATAATGATCGGCCCGGGCCTTTGCTGACCCCGGATCAGCGGCGGCTACTGGATACACTTGCAGGTCAGGCCGCATTGGCAATCGAACGCATCCACCTGGCCGGCGATGTCGATAAAGCGCGTATCGCGGCTGAAACCGAGAAACTGCGCAGCGCGCTTCTTACCTCGATTTCCCACGATCTGAAGACTCCGCTGGCATCGATTCTGGGATCCGCAACCAGTCTCAGGTCTTACAGAAAGCAGCTCGATAATGCAGCGCAGGAAGATCTGGTCCGCACGATCCAGGAAGAAGCGGAAAGGTTGAACCGGTTTATCAACAATCTTCTGGATATGACGCGACTGGAATCGGGCGCCATTGCCCCCAATCGCGAATTGGTCGACCTCTCCGACATCATCGGCAGCGCTCTCGCCCGAGCGTCCGGGATTCTTTCGGCGCATCGCGTCGAACTCGATATTGCACATGATTTACCCATGCTGAAACTGGACCCCGTGCTGTTCGAGCAGGTACTTTTTAATCTGCTCGACAATGCTGCCAAATATTCGCCTGCGGAGTCCGGCATCCGCATTCGCGGCTGGCGGGAAGACAGTCTCGTTCGAATCGCGGTCATGGACGAAGGCGCTGGAATTCCCGCCGCGGACCTTGAGCGGATTTTCGACAAGTTCTTCCGCGTTCACGCGACTGACCGCAAAACCGCGGGAACAGGGCTGGGTCTTGCGATCTGCCGCGGTTTCGTGGAGGCGATGGGGGGTACAATCGTGGCGGGCAACCGGAATGACCGCGCAGGTGCCGTGTTCACGATCAGTTTTCCCGTCGCCGTGGGGGAGCTTGCGATCCAGGACAAAGCAGCATGAGCGCCGGGTCTTCGCTGCAACATATCCTGATTGTGGATGACGAAGTGGCAATCCGCCGCTTTCTGCGCACCAGCCTGTCCGCGCAGGGCTTTCAGCTTCTCGAAGCAGAGGATGGAAAATCTGCGCTCGACCAGCTTCGGCGGCATCACGTGGATCTCGTGGTGCTCGATCTGGGCTTACCCGATATGGATGGCGCGGAGATCATCGGGCGCATGCGCCAGGCGGGTTCTACGGCCCCCATTCTTGTCCTTTCCAGCCGGGCGGATGAGCAGGGAAAAGTCAATGCGCTCGACATGGGCGCCGACGACTACATCACGAAACCTTTCGGCATGGACGAACTGTTGGCGCGCGTTCGTGCGGGCCTGCGCCACAAAATGCAAAGTCGCGGCGAGCAGCCCGTCTTCCAAAGCGGCGATCTTGAAGTGGATCTCGTGCGACGCGTGGTCAAGGTTTCAGGCAAGGAAGTGAAATTCTCGCCGCGCGAATACGACTTGCTGCGCATGCTTGTACTCAATGCCGGGAAGGTGGTCACGCATAAGACGTTGTTGAAGGAAGTTTGGGGTAGTGAGGCCGACATCCAGTATCTGCGCATCTACATCCGGGCGCTGAGACATAAGATCGAGCACGATCCTGAACGGCCCGAACACATTCAAACCGAACAGGGCGTAGGTTACCGGCTTCGTATCGCCGACTGATTTGAGCTTCGCAGTTGCCGGGAATTAATGCCTTCGCGCTGTGAAGTTGCGGCAGGCTCGTGCTAGCTTGCGGTCGTAGCCAAACATCCAGCATTACTTTCGATGCGCCTGTGCCGGGCCGCGACATTGATCCTGAGCTTATCCATGGCGCCCTGTGCATGGGCCCAAAGCGGCGGGAATTTACCCCCCGTAGCGGCGCCAACCTCGAAGGTTCAGGTCGATTCCATTCCGGTGGTTCGCAGCGGGATCGAACGGACGGGCGACTTTATCTCCGGCCTGCTGCGCGGTTTGCGCTCCGACGAGAGGGTCCAGGATATTGCCGTCAGGGTTGTGCAGAACAAGCATCGCCCCTTGCATTCAAGTTCCGGAACATTGGGTGATAACGCGCAGTTTCCGGCGGGTGGTATTCAGCGCGCACTTTACGCGGTTGCCATTATGCAGCTTGTCGAAAGCGGACAACTCAAGTC
Source organism: uncultured Alphaproteobacteria bacterium (assembly GCA_963747255.1). GTDB lineage: Bacteria > Pseudomonadota > Alphaproteobacteria > Micropepsales > Micropepsaceae > CAIYRG01. The sequence goes on along the minus strand of CAVVEG010000017.1, from coordinate 612,016 downwards.
TGACCAGGATGTCGGAGTTCTGCTCAACGGCAATCCATCTGGTGTTTTGCTGTCGAATCTGATGACCGGTCAGGGGGGCGATACGACCACGATCGTCCGCGTGATCGAAAAGATTTCAGGCAAATCAGCCGGCGATTTGGTTTCCGAACGCATCTTCAGGCCACTTGGCATGAGCGCCAGTCAGATCGAGAATGGCCTTTTCAGAACGTCGATAGCCGATTTGGAGCGCTTTCTCGATGCCATTGTGAATGGAGGCGCCAGCGAGAGTGGAGCAATCCTGCAAAATGCATCCGTGGAGGCCCTGGAAAAATCTGCGGCAAGGCCCGGCTGGGGTTTCGGATTACCCGAAATGCGGCGGAATGGTTGGCGAGCTTTGCAGCTGGATGGATCTGCACAGGGGTCCTCCGTCCGGCTGGTCATCGCGCCCGATCCCAGGCTGGCCTATCTGCTTGTCGTGAGGGGGCGCCCCAGTGGCCGGCTCTGGCGAACATTGGATGACGCTATCTTTGACGTATTGCTTCCGCCGCGCCCGGCAACAACTCCATTTGCGGGCACTCAGCAGAACGCAGCGATTGCTCGTTCCGTCGCCGGAACTTATGAACCTGACAGCGATCTTCGATCTCTGGTATTTTTGAAATTTCCCGGCCGCGATCTCCGGGTCCGCGCCGGAAATGATGGCGCCCTTGTATTGTCGGGAGCAGAAAATGCGATCCTGCTTCCAGCATCCGAAGGCGGTTGGTCTAGCCCGGACGGTAATGTCTCCGCCAGTTTTCGTGGCGACGAGCTATTCTTCAGTTCCGGCGTGGCATATCGCCCGGTTGCATTTTATGACCGGCCGCTACTCTATGCCTTGCTAGCGCTGGTCGCTGCCATTGTTACGATGGGCTTTGTGCTGTTCGGTTCAATGCCAGCCCCCCGGACATGGTTTGGTGGCCGCGCCGGCGGCACTCACGAACTCGACACTTCACCCACACATCAGGAACGCAGCGTATGATGATTGTTCCGCCTTTCAGGCTCGATGACGATCCGGACAAAGAGAAAAACGAAAACGAGGGAATGAAGCCGGACCAGCCGATGGCCCCGGTGCAGATGGCGCTGTTCAAGGCGCGGACCGTTCTGATCTTCGGTGAAATTGATATGAAGGTCGCAGAGCGGGTCTGTGGTCAGCTGCTCGCTTACGCCGCCGAAGGAAGCGGAGATATTCGCGTACTCATCAACTCACCGGGCGGCCATGTCGAATCCGGCGATACGATTCATGATATGATCCGGTTCTGCGGACCCCGGGTGAAGATGATCGGAACCGGCTGGGTCGCGAGCGCCGGCGCGCATATTTTCCTCGGCGCCGAAAAGCCGAACCGCTTTTGTCTACCCAACACGCGTTTTCTGCTGCATCAACCGCTGGGCGGCGTTTCCGGACAGGCGTCCGACATCACGATCGAAGCCGAAGAAATCATAAAAATGCGCGAGCGTATCAATCACATTATTGCCCGCGAGACCGGTCAGCCTTTCGAGAAGATCGTCGCGGATACCGATCGCAATTTCTGGATCGGCGCCGAAGAGGCTGTCGCATACGGCCTCATATCGCGTGTGGTCAGCCGAACCGACGAAGTCTAGAGAGCGCTCTTGGCCCCCCGCTGCTCCAGTGCGTTCAGCACGGCATCGATCGGCAGGAGGACACATGCATGCCGATTGCGATAAATGGCGGCGGGTTTCAGCACCTGATAATCCGCAAACGGCGACGATACGGCGCCATCTCCCTGAAGCATCCCGAGAACGTCTTCGCGCAGTGCCCGTATTATCGCTTCATCCGTTCCGGGGGCGTGCGCTCCGAGGATGGAGGCCGAGGCTTGTGTCAGAACGCAGGCATGCGTCTCATGCCCGATGGCGGCAATTCGCCCCGCATCACCGGTTCGAAGCGTGACTGAAATGCGGTCACCGCAGGCGGGGTTGTAGGCTGATCCTTCGGCATCGAAATCCTTGAGCCGCCCTGCGCCTGTCGCATCCGCGGCCAGGCGGAGCAATGGCTTGCCGTAAAGGGAATCGCTCATCCCGGGCCGGACGCGCGAAGTTGCGCAAGAGCGTCGGGCGTATCGATATCGCGCAGCACGCCGGCGCCCGCGTCCACTTCGCATAGCTGTTCTTCGTGGCGTTCGAGCAGCTGCCTGGCGCCCATATCGCCACCGATGGCAGCGATCTCGTCGAAATACGCCCGCGACCAGAGTACCGGGTTGCCGCGTTTGCCGTCATGCACTGCGACGCAGATGGAGCGTCCGTCGGGCGGCGAAAACGCCGCAATGAGCCGGTTCAGTGATGCTGAATCAATTTGCGGCATATCGCCCAGCAGGATCAGGGCGCCTTCTGCGGAATCGGGAAGCGCAGAGATCTCCGGTCTTCAGTGAACCGCTCAACCCTTCGCGATACCCGGGGTTACGCACAAAAGTGACGTCAAGGCCATGCAACGCGGCTTCAGCATTTGGCGCGTCGTGACCCGTGACGACAATGACCGGTCTGGCCTCGCTTGCCAGCGCCGCTTCGGCGCTCCAGCGCAGCAGCGGTTTGCCGCGCCATTCCTGAAGCAGCTTGTTCGTTCCCATGCGCGAGGACAAGCCTGCGGCGAGCACGATAGCGCCAATGCGCGGCGCGCGCAGAGCGGGATTGCCGGCGTCGCGCGGCTGGGGCCGGCTCGGAATTTCCTGCAATAGTCCGCCCACCCCCATGCGCGTGATGTCCCTTCCGCCGACCGGAACACCGGCGAAGATGCGCTGCAGGACGAAGTCAAAGCCATTGGTCTTTGGCGATCTGGCGCAGCTCGGAAGTCCGATCGCCGGAACGCCTTCGAGCCTGGCGAGCAGGAGCAGATTTCCGGGATCAACCGGCATCCCGAAATGGTCAACCTCTCCGCCCGCGGAGACAATCGCGGCCGGGATGATGTCGCGACGATCGGATATGGCAGACGCACCAAAGATAAAAAATACATCCGGCTTCTGCGCTGCCGTTTCCCGCAAAGCTTGTGAGAGCGGCTCGATGCTGTGCGGCACGCGGCGCTCGAAAACGATCTCTCCCCCCAGCGGGCCCAGGCGTCCATCGAGTGCAACCCGGTTCTTGTCCAGCAGGGAAGGCTTTTGACCTTCCAGAAATGTCGAAATGAGTCCCGCCCGCATTCGCCGGAAAGACGCAACCCGAATTCCCCGCTCGCCAAGGTGAACAGCCGTTTCCACGGAATGCGAGGGTGCAGCGTACGGAATGATTTTCACCGTTGCGATCATCTCGCCGGGGTTGACGGCGGCGAAAGGCGGAAGGGTCGCCAGAGTGATCGATTCATGGATGCCATTGATGGCATCGATTGTTTCCGGATCAAACACAACGAGACCGGAATTCTCTGCGTAAAGATTACTTCGGCCCGTGAAGGCCGCGCCAACACGCGCTCCCTCACCGGCGAGGACAGCCGCGATTCGGGCTGCCGCCGCATCTTCGGGCACATCATCATCTTCGAGACGTGCAACGGTAATGCTGCGAATTCCGGCATCGAAAATTTGCCGTATATCGGTCTTCGTGAGCGCGCGGCCCTTTTTCAGAAGCCGTCCGCCCGCGCGTAAGCCATGGACCAGAATACAACCTTCAGCTTTGTCTGGAGGAACACTCGAAAACAGCATTTATCCGGCGAACGCCTCGGCGACGGCAGTTCCGGTCTCGCTTCTGGTACGTAGTTTTTCGCGCGGCAGGCGCAGCGAGGCGCGCAACCCCATGATCTGGCCTTCCGCCATGCGGTTAAGGAGAATGATATCGCCCCCATGCTCCTGGGCGATGGCCCGCGCGAGCGTAAGTCCCAGACCCGAACCTCCAGTCACATTGCTGCGTGATTCTTCCAGCCGCACGAAAGGCTCGAACACTTCCTGGAGGCGGTTGGCGGGAATACCGGGTCCATCATCATCGACATTAACGATGAAGCAATCATCCCGGCGCTCAAGAGATACGCGCGCGCCCCCACCATAACGAACCGCATTCTCGATCAGATTCCGCACGGCACGGCGTATTTCGTTTGGGCGGCAACTCGACGGAGCGAGGCCGTCGATATTCACGGTAACCGGCTGGTTCAGTTCAATCAGATCGTCGCACACGCTTTCGATCAGGGTTGCGAGATCAACGCGCCGCTTTTCTTCGCCCGGGCCGGAGCGGGCGGCTGATAACACCGCCTCGGTCATGGATTGCAGTTCGTCCAGGTTCCTGGTCAATCGGTCGCGGACTTCCTCGTCTTCGACGAACTCCGCGGTAATCCGCATTGCAGCCAATGGTGTACGCAAATCGTGCCCCACGGCAGAGAGCAGTTGTCTGTGGCTCTCGAGTGTTCGGGTGACGCGATCGCTCATTTCATTGAAAGCTTTCGCAGCATGCCGGATGTCGTCCGGACCGGTGTCCGGAAGCCGGGGCGCAACGCGTCCGCGGGCAACTTCATCGGCCGCAAAGGCGAGCGCCAATAGCGGCCGGGACACACGGCCTGCGAGCCATGCCGCTGCGGCTCCTGTAAGAATTGTTCCCAGCAGTGCCGCAATCAGAATCGCAGGCGCGGGCGAAGGTGCAGGCAGGCCGGTAAACTGTGCGGTCAACCATCCGTCGCCGTTCGGAAATGGTTGCGTAATCTCGAACACGGGACCCTGATCGTTCAGGGGACGATTCTGCTCGATCATGCGCACGCGCGCCTGCGGGAGATTGGCACTGCGTTCGCCAGAGTAAAGGTCGGAAGCCATCTGTCGTTCTGCGTCCGTCATCGGTTTTTCCGGGAACGGCGGAGAAGGCTGAATCGAATAATGGAAAAGATTGCCGCTGAGCGCGGCGACCGCCGGAGCTCGCTGCTCTAGCGGAATGGTCGTCACATAGCGAAACACCGCCGCAATCCGGTCAACCGCGGCTGTAATGCGAGCAGTCTGGAGTTCTCCTTCGCGGCCGATTTCCAGGATCACGACCACGGAAAGGTTTGACAAAATCACCGCAGCGGCAACCACGGCGACGAATTGCGACCTCAGCGTCTGGAACATCCGCATCAGAGAATCTCCACGTCCGATGTGAACATGTATCCACCACCCCATACGGTTTTTATGTATCGGGGATTCTTCGGATCGGTTTCGATCTTGCGCCGGAGCCGGCTGACCTGATTGTCGATCGAGCGATCGAACACTTCTGCATCGCGGCCCTTGGTGAGATCGAGAAGCTGTTCGCGCGAAAGCGCCACTTTGGGACGTTCGAGAAAAGCCATCAGCAGCTTGAATTCGCCGCTGGAGAGCGGCAGGGCCAAGCCTTCAGGACCGACAATCTCGCGCTGCGCGGCGTTGAATGTCCATTCCCCGAACCGATACCGTTCGGCCGTCGGGCCGCGCAATCTTGGCGGCAATGTGTTGGTACGGCGGAGGACGGCTCCAACCCGCGCCAAAAGCTCGCGCGGATTGAAAGGTTTGGAAACATAATCGTCTGCGCCGACTTCCAGTCCGACGATCCGGTCGAGTTCGTCCCCCCGGGCCGTCAACATGATCACCGGGATTCCCGAATTCTCCCGTATGGACCGGCACAGCGACAGCCCGTCTTCCCCCGGCATCATGATGTCAAGAATGACGAGATCGATGGCCGATGTGCGCATCAGACGCCGCGCCGCCTGTGCGCCGTCCGCAGCCGAGGCGCGATAGCCGCTTTCGCGCAGATACCGGACCAGCGGTTCACGAATGTCACGCGCATCATCGACAACAAGGATGTGCGGCTGCACGCCCGCTTCAGACACCGGGTTCGTCCCTTGTGGAGAGTTCACACTCAGCATCTATGAGTCTCCGATCACAGACCAGCCGCAAGGTTTCATCTGTCTCAAAATATGTCATCCGCCGCAAATCGGCAAAGAGCGGTGATCTTTCGCTGTTTTTCAGGAAATTTCTGGCACGGTGTTGCGGTTTTCTTAAGGCATCGGAGGTCACGGTCATCGCGCGTGACTCTGCTTGAGCCGGGCGGCCCCCCAATCCAACCGCCCGGCTTTTTTCATGTCTTGCGCAATTCCAAAGTTACCTGCGCCAGAATAGCGATCGCGATCTCGGCGGGAGAACGGGCGCCAATATCGAGCCCGATCGGCCCATGAATCCGGGCCAGTTCGTTGTCACGAAATCCGTGCGCCTTCAGTCGGTCCAGGCGTTTTGCGTGCGTCGTGCGGGAACCCAACGCCCCAATGTAAAAGGCCGGACTTCTGAGGGCGGATGAAAGCCCCGGATCGTCCAGCTTCGGGTCATGCGTCAGCGCAACAATGGCGCTGCGCGGCCCAAGCGGGTTTACGGCGAATGCTTCGTCCGGCCATTCATGCGAAAGCGCGATCCCGGGAAACCGTTCCTCGGTGGCAAAAGCTGAGCGGGGATCAATGACCCGGACGGCATATTCGGCGAGCGTTGCCATTCGTGCCAATGGCTGCGCGATGTGCACGGCGCCGATGATCGCAAGGTCGAGGGGAGGATTGAAAACCGTCAGGAACCAGTTCCGTCTTCCGATCGCGACGGTAGTGCTTTGGTCTTTCCTAGCCTGCAATCGTGCGGCCTCGGCGAGTGCATCGTCGCCGCCATCGCCGGGCATTTTCAGAATGCTCTCGCCGGTCGCCAGATCGGTCAGCAGAACGACCGAATGGTTGCGGTCGCGCACCTGCTTCAACTCCGCCAATACCGACTGAAGCCGCGGCACGACTAGGGGCGCCACATGAACTTCAATTGTGCCGCCGCAGGCAAGGCCAACTGCCCAGGCGTCTTCGTTCGTGACGCCGAATTTCAGGTTGCGCACTTTGCCATCGGCAAGAGAATTTTGCGCTTCGCCGATCACCGCTCCCTCGACGCATCCGCCTGAGACGGAGCCGATGAACGCGCCGTCATCGCGAATTGCCATCTGGCTGCCTTCCGGACGCGGCGCGGATCCCCATGTGCGAGTCACTGTCGCGAGGGCGACCTTACGTCCGCTTTTCAACCAATCGGTCGCAGCCGTTAAAGCGTCTGATCTGCTGTCGTCCATGAGCTTCAACCATCATGTCTCTGTTACGGCCCGCTATAGCACGATCGAAAAGAAGATCAGCAGAATGACGATAATGCCGATCAGCCCAACCACCCACACCTGCGGCGCCAATCCCTCTCCTCCGGACGGCACATCGGCGTCGGATTTTTTCGGGACTGGCTCGGGCACGGGCACTCTGGCCTGCATGAGTGCGGAAAACCTGGCGAAGAACTCGTCCGCAACGGATTTTGCCGCGCCATCAATGAGCCGTTGTCCGATCTGCGCCAGTTTCCCACCAACCGTCGCCCGTGCACTATATTCAAGCAGAGTATGACCATCTGACGTTGACAGCTGCACTTCAGATTGCCCGCGTGCAAATCCGGCAGCGCCGCCCTGTCCTTCACCATTGAGCAGCATTGAATAGGCAATACCGTCCAATGGCCTTTTTTCTTCTATCGTGACCTTGCCCTGAAAACGGGCTTTCACTGGACCAATCTTCAGGGTCGCACTGGCACTGTATTCATTGGGCTGAATTTGCTCGATTTTTTCACAACCTGGAATACTCGCGGCCAGCACTGCCGGGTCGTGAAGCGCCGTCCAGACCTGGTCCGGACTTGCTGGAATGTTGTATTTTCCTTTGAATTCCATGACTTCTGGTCTGATGGCTGCAACAATTGCACCGGGAATGGTGCCATGACGTCCCATCGCACAAGTTGCGAATCACACCTTCTCGGAACATCACAACTATGTTAAATTTATTTCAAGCTGCGGCAGGGGCGAGGGGCAGTGAGCACAAACGCGATGATGCCGGAGTCCAATGGAACCGGCGAAGCAATCGTTCAGATTGCCGGTAAGATCAAGTGGTTCGACACCGTAAAGGGCTACGGCTTTATCAAGCCGTCCGAGGGAGTCCTGGGGGATGTCCTTCTGCATCAGTCCTGTGTGCGGCAGTCGGGCTTTAAACTGGCGCAAGAAGGCGCCAGCGTAATTTGCCATGCGGTGCAGCGGCCAAAAGGATTCCAGGCCGTCAAAGTTCTTGAACTGGACAACAGCACAGCGACCGCCACGCTCCCCTCGAACTCCGAACAGATTCCCGAACCGCGCCCAAGCGGTCCGGCGTTCGAGGCCACTGTCAAATGGTTCAACCGTGGAAAGGGATACGGCTTCGTCTCGCGGGACCCCAATTCACCGGACGTCTTTGTCCACATGGAGACACTCAGGCGGTCCGGCATAAGGGAGCTTTTTCCCGGGCAACGGGTGAAGGTGCGCGCGGGCGACGGTCCGAAAGGTCAGCTCGCTGCAGAAATCGCGATACTCGATCACCCATAGTCGAAACGTAGGCTCGGGACAGCAACGGGCTTGCACACTCTCCCGGCCCGGCTATTCTGATCCCATGCGCGCACTACTTGCTCTTCTTTTCACAGCCGGCATCGTTTTTTCCGCATATGCCGCGGATATCACGGGTCCGCAGCCCGCTTTGCCGATGGCTCCCCTTGTCATCGACACTGCGAAAGGCCCGGTGCGATTTGCCGTCGAAATGGCAACCACATGGCCACAGCAGGAACAGGGGCTGATGTTTCGCAAATCGCTGGCGCCGAACGCGGGGATGCTGTTCGATTTTGGAAAGGAGCAGGAAACCGCGTTCTGGATGAAGAACACGCTCATCCCGCTGGACATGCTGTTCATCAAAGCCAATGGCACGGTGGCGCGAATTGCAGTGAACGCAAAGCCTTTGTCCGAAGAAAGCATCCCGTCTTATGAGCCGGTCCGGGCGGTGCTCGAAATCGCCGGCGGGCGTGCCGCAGAATTGGGACTGAAAGCCGGCGACAAGGTGCATGCCGCCGTGTTCGGCAATCTGGGAAAATAACAATTCGCTGCTGCGCGGGCCGTCCCGCAGGCGCTGTTATCCCTTACGGCGCCGCGCCGAGGAGGAAGCCGTGCGTCCCAACCCGATCTTTTTCGCAAATTCGGAACGCTGCGCCGCATAATTTGGCGCAACCATGGGATAATCGGCCGGCAAACCCCATTTCGCCCGATATTCCTCGGGCGTCATGCTGTAGTTGGACCGCAGGTAGCGCTTAAGCATTTTTAACTTTTTTCCGTCTTCCAGGCAGACGATGAAGTCAGGGTTGACGGAACGTTTGACAGGAATGGCGGGCTTTTGCGTCGAAAGCGCTTCTCCCTGCAGCCCGGTTCCCAATCCGCCGAGCGTGCTGTGCACGCTTTTAATCATCGCAGGCACTTCGGAGACCGGGATAGGATTATTGCTGACATAAGCCGCGACTATTTCCGTCGCGAGCTTGAGAATATCATCCGATCTCAGACCGTTGCTTTCCGAGTTCTGCGCCATTGCTGTGATTCCTTCAACGCTACTCATGTGTAATCCTGTAGCGATACTTTTATGCTGCTGTAACACGTGGAATCAAGACCAAGTCATGGCGGGTGTAGTGCTTCCCAAGGCTTTCGGGTGAAATATCCGTGAAGCCCGGCAAAAGCCAAACAGCAATGCAGCCGCGCAGTTTGTCTGACCAGCCGGGAAATTTGCCCTCGATCCCCCTTCTTCTTTTTGGCCGAATATTATCGTTTTCAGAAGGCAAATAGCTGCCACCCTCTGAAATCCCGCTGCGTGAGAGCCCCGTATAATCTTGTGGGGTCAACTCCACGAATTATCGTGACCACTCCCAATATCTGGTAAAGCTGCGCCCTTCAAACGCAATCAGGCGCCCGCGTCGCATTTTGGGGATCAGGTAAATGGACAAACGATTCGCAGGCTTTTTCGCAGCTCCTCTCATGGAGCGGGATCCGGAGGTTGCGAATGCGATTGCGGAAGAATTCAAGCGTCAGCAGGAGAAGATCGAGCTTATTGCTTCCGAGAACATCGTTTCCCGGGCGGTGCTGGAAGCACAGGGCTCGGTGCTGACCAACAAATATGCCGAAGGCTATCCGGGCCGGCGCTATTACGGCGGGTGTGAATTCGTCGATATTGCGGAGCTGCTTGCCATCGAACGCGCCTGCCGGCTTTTCGGCTGCACCTTTGCCAATGTGCAGCCCCATTCCGGCGCGCAGGCAAACCAGGCGGTCTTTTTCGCACTGCTCCAGCCGGGCGACACTTTCATGGGTTTGAATCTGTCGTCGGGCGGACACCTCACCCACGGCTCGGCTGTGAACCTGTCCGGGAAATGGTTTCGGCCGGTCGCCTATAATGTGCGGCGCGACGACCACCGCATCGACATGGATGAAGTCGAGCGCCTTGCCGGGGAACACAGGCCGAAGTTGATTATTGCCGGTGGATCGGCCTATCCGCGGTTCATTGATTTCGCGCGATTCCGCTCTATTGCCGATCGTGTGGGCGCCTATTTCATGGTCGATATGGCGCATTTTGCCGGTCTCGTTGCGGGCAAACAGCACCCTAATCCACTGGACCATGCTCATGTGGTGACCGCAACCACGCATAAGACCTTGCGCGGGCCCCGCGGTGGGCTCGTTCTCTCACGGGATCCCGAACTCGGCAAAAAAATCAATTCAGCGGTCTTTCCAGGTCTGCAGGGTGGCCCATTGATGCATGTAATTGCCGCGAAAGCAGTCGCCTTTGGCGAAGCATTGCAGCCGGAATTCAAAACCTATGCACGCTCAGTCGTCGAGAACGCGAAAGTTTTGACCGAAAGTCTGAAAGGGCTTGGTCTTGATATTGTTTCCGGTGGAACGGATACGCATCTGCTTCTTGTCGATCTGCGTCCGAAGAATGTGACCGGACGCGCCGCCGAAAGGGCGCTCGATCGGGCAAATATCACCTGTAACAAGAATGCGATTCCGTTCGATTCGGAAAAGCCGACGATCACATCCGGTGTGCGGCTCGGTTCCCCTGCAGGCACAACGCGCGGGTTTGGCCCGGAGGAATTCCGGGCGATCGCAAACATGATTGTGGAAGTGCTTGACGGCGTTGCAGCTCACGGAGAACAGGGTGACCAGGGTGTCGAGCGCAATGTCCGCAATCGCGTGCTCGAAATGTGCCGCGAATTCCCGATTTATGCCTGACAAAAAGGAAAGGCCGTATTTAGATGCGTTGCCCGTTCTGCGGACATGACGACACCCAGGTGAAGGACAGCAGGCCGTCCGACGACAACGCGGCGATCCGGCGCCGCCGGCTGTGTCCCGGTTGTGGCGGCCGCTTCACCACGTTTGAACGCGTCCAGCTCCGCGAACTGGTCGTGATCAAGAAAGCCGGACGGCGGGAGCCCTTTGATCGCGAGAAACTCGAACGCGCCATGCACCATGCGCTGCGCAAACGCCCGGTCGAGCCTGATCGCGTGGAACGCATGATAACCGGAATTGTGCGACGGCTGGAAAGCTTTGGAGAAAACGAGATTCCCTCGCACGTAATAGGCGAACTTGTGATGCAAGCGCTCTCCTCACTGGACAAGGTCGCCTATATTCGTTTTGCGTCGGTGTATAAGAATTTTCGCGAAGCCAAGGATTTTGAGACCTTTGTTGGTGAGCTTTCCACCGGCGCCGATCAGGATTGAGCACGCGAGAGTCCGATATCCGTCACATGCAGCACGCGCTGCGGCTCGCCGAGCGCGCATTGGGAAGGACTGCTCCCAATCCTGCCGTGGGCTGTGTCATTGTTTCGACCGGCGGCATCGTTGCGGGACGCGGCTGGACTCAACCGGGTGGCCGGCCGCATGCAGAAACAATGGCGCTGAGCCACGCTGGACCCGATGCCAAAAGCGCCACGGCCTATGTCACGCTGGAGCCTTGCGCGCATCACGGGCAAACTCCCCCATGTGCCGATGCCCTGGTGCAAGCCGGAATCGCGCACGTGGTTGGCGCAACTGTCGATCCGGATCCGCGCGTCTCCGGTGCAGGTTTCCGCTATCTCGAACAGCACGGGGTCGCGGTCACGAAGGGAGTTCTGGAATTGGAAGCAGGAGCCCTTAATGCGGGGTTCCTGAAAAAGGTGCTCGAAAAGCGCCCGGTTGTCGCATTGAAAATTGCCGGAACTCTCGATGGCCGGGTCGCGGACGCAACCGGGAATAGCCGCTGGATCACTTCGGTCGAGGCGCGCCGGCAAGGTCATCTGCTGCGTACCAAATATGATGCGATCATGGTGGGCATCGGCTCGGTGCTTGCGGACGATCCACTCCTCACCTGCCGTCTTCCGGGCCTTGAAAGCGGCTCTCCGATGCGCGTCATTCTCAACTCGAGGCTGCAATTGCCCCGCGATTCTCAACTGGCGAAGACAGCGCGCGACTACCCCGTCCTTGTGTTCACTCTCGCGCAGTCCGGCGGTGAAGATCTGATCGCAATTGGTGTCGAGATCGAACGCGTCCAAACGGGCGAAAACGGTTTTCCGGCAATTGGCGCCGTTCTCGCTTCGCTTGCCGAACGCGGAATCACACGCCTGCTCGTGGAAGGCGGTCCTCGCGTGCATGCCTCATTTCTGAAATCAGGCCTGGCCGATCTGCTGCACCTGTTTCATGCGCCAATCCTGCTGGGCGCGGAGGGCGCGGCGGCGATCGGACCGGCATGGCAAACGGACCTCATCTTCGCCCCACGCCTGCGCCTCATCGAACGGATGCCTCTTGGTCCCGATCTCCTTGAAACTTTTGAATTCGGGAGATGACGGTGTGGAACGCTCGCGGGAACATCGTTCCATAAGCTCATCGTCTGCTCTAAAAGGCAGGCATGTTCACAGGTCTCATCACCGACATTGGCGAAATACGCTAGGTCGCCAGGCGTGGCGACACCCATATTGTGATCGCAACCCATTACGATGCCGAAGCGATTGACATTGGCGCCTCTATCGCCTGTTCCGGAATTTGTCTCACCGTAACCGGCAAGGGCACGACGGGCGACCGCTGGTTTTCCGTGAGCGCTTCGGCTGAGACGGCGGCCCGAACCACCATTGCAGGGTGGAGCGCGGGAACGCGGGTCAATCTCGAGCGGCCTTTGCGCCTGGGTGACGAACTTGGCGGCCATATCGTCGCAGGACATGTCGATGGCGTTGCCGAAGTCACCGCCATCAGCCCGGAGGGGGAATCGCGCCGGATGACGATCGAGGATTCCGGCGGAGTTCTCGCGCTATGTTGCGCCCAGGGGCTCGGTCGCGCTCGATGGCGTGTCACTGACCGTAAATGCGGTCGAAGATAGCCGCTTCTCGATCAACGTCATTCCTCACACGCTGAGCGTCACGACGCTGGGTGACGCGATGATCGGCAGCCGGCTGAATTTCGAAGCCGACATGCTTGCGCGCTATGTGGCGCGGCTGATGCAGCCATGAACGATTTTCCACGATTACATTTCCAATCTTCCCGACGTCATAGAGGATGCCCGCAACGGCCGGATGTTCATCCTGATTGATGCCGAAGATCGCGAAAATGAAGGCGATCTGGTCATACCCGCCCAGATGTGCACGCCGCAGGCGATCAATTTCATGGCGCGTTTTGGCCGTGGACTGATCTGTCTCGCGCTCACGCAGGAGCGTGCCGACCAGCTGAAGCTGCCGATGATGGCGGCAGAAAACCGCACGCGAAATCAAACGGCCTTCACGGTTTCGATCGAAGCAAAGGAAGGCGTTTCGACCGGGATTTCGGCGCATGATCGCGCGCATACGATATCGGTTGCGATCGATCCGACAAAAGGCCCGGATGACATCGTGATGCCCGGGCACGTGTTTCCGCTGGTTGCCCGGCACGGCGGCGTGCTGGTTCGCGCCGGACACACCGAAGCGGCCGTGGATATCGCCCGACTGGCCGGTCTCTATCCTGCTGGCGTGATCTGCGAGATTCTGAACGACGACGGAACAATGGCGCGCCTGCCGGATCTGGTGAAATTCGCGCAATTGCACGGCCTCAAGGTCGGCACCATTGCCGACCTGATCGCCTATCGCCGCAAGCATGACCATTTCGTCAAACGCATCAAGGAAATGGATTTCGAAAGCCGCAATGGCGGCCATTTCCGGCTGATGATCTATCTCAACACGATCGAAAGCCAGGAACATGTCGCATTGGTCAAGGGCGATATCTCCGGCCCTGAACCGCCGCTGGTCCGCATGCATGCCTACAATCTTTTCGACGATACGCTCGCGGCAAAATGGGGACCTGGGGACATTCTTGGGCGAATCCATGCGCCTGATCGGAAGGCGGGCAGGGGCGTCGTCGTGCTGATCCGCCGCCACCGCATTGCGCCTGTTGCCGAAGTTCTCGCACAATCGACGCAGGACCATGCCGGAGATGGAGCAGTCGCGGCTGAAAGAATATGGCGTCGGCGCGCAAATTCTTCTCGATCTTGGCATCGAGAACATGATCCTGTTCGAGCAATTCGCAGCGGCCGCTTGGTCGCTCTCGAAGGCTATGGCCTGAAAATCGCAGAGACGCGGCCCGTGATTCCCGGCACGGTGACGTGATGCGCGTTCTCGTCGTCGAAGCGCGTTTTTATCCCGAAATCTCTGATGCTCTTTATGAGGGCGCGATGTCGAGTACTGACTGCTGCAGGGGCCACGACGGAGCGCGTCGCCGTTCCCGGCGCTCTGGAAATTCCCGGCGCGATCCGGCTCAGGCCGCCACTCATTACGACGGTTTCGTCGCTCTTGGCTGCGTGATTCGCGGCGAGACATACCATTTCGAGATCGTGTCGAACGAATCGGCGCGGGGGCTGATGGATCTGACGCTGCGCGAGGGCCTCTGCATCGGCAACGGAATCCTGACGGTGGAAAACGAACAGCAGGCCGTGCTTCGCGCCGATCCGGGCGGACAATAAAGGCGGAGATGCCGCGCGCGCCTGCCTGGCGCTGATGGCGTTGAAATCCCGTTTTACACGCCTCGAGCGACGAGCCACGTCTCATGAAGAGCGAAGCGCCGCGCGGCTTGCCGCATTGCAGGCTCTCTATCAGCTCGAAATCACCGGCAATGCGCCCGACGATGTTGTCCAGGAATTCCTTGAACATCGCTTTGGCCCTGATTCCGGGCATGGTCGCGCGCACGACGAAGAGTTTTTTGCCGATATTGTGCATGGCGTTTTCGCGTCATCAGACTGGAAATCGATCGTTCGATCGCCCGTTCATTGGCTTCCGGGTGGACGCTGGCGCGGATCAATTCCATTCTGCGGGCCCTGCTGCGCGCCGCGACATATGAATTGGTGGCGCGGCGCGATGTGCCGGCCAAAGTCGTTATCGACGAATATGTCGAACTCGCGCGAGATTTTTTCGAAGGCGAAGAACCCGGCTTCGTAAACGCCGTGCTGGATCGGCTCGCGCACAAGCAAACGCGCCACGGAATTCGGCGAAACTCCGCCCGATGACGAACTCCAGTTCTGACGCGCCGCGACCAGGCGAATTCGAACTCATCGCGAAATATTTTGCGCCGCTTGCCGCGGCTTCGGACCGCCGCGCGTTCGGCCTTACAGACGATGCAGCTTTCCTGCGCGTGGGGAACGGCAAGAATTCGTCGTCACCGTCGATGCGCTGATCGAAAGCGTCCATTTCATGCATGACGATCCGCCGGAACTGATCGCCGCAAAAGCGCTGCGGGTAAATCTGTCCGATCTCGCGGCCGAAAGGCGCCACGCCTTCAGGATATTTGTTGCCCTTTGTCTGCCCGATTGGGTGCACTGACCCATGGTTGATCGCGGAATTTGCGGCCGGGTTGGCCGCAGGACCAATGGAGGTTATTCGGGTGTGCTGCTTGGCGGCGATACGACCGCCACGCCGGGTCCCCTGATGGTTTCGATTACTGCGCTGGGCAAGGTTCCGGTCGGCACCGCCTTGCACCGTGCGGGAGCAAAACCCGGTGATCTGGTGTTTGTTTCCGGCACCATCGGGGACGCCGGCGCGGGACTCGCCATTTCAACAGAAGCCCCGGAATGCCAGAAGGGGTGACAAACAGCACTGGTTGCGCGCTACCATCTGCCGGAACCGCGGCTTGGTCTGGCGGCGGCGCCTCGCGGGGATTGCGATGCGGCGCTGGATGTTTCGGACGGTCTGATCGCGGATCTGAACCACATCGCGGAAATTTCCCAGGTGCGGATCATTGTCGATTCGGCCCTGCGCATTCCGCTTTCGTCCGCTCTCCGGCCGTTCTAAACGGGGACGATGTCCGCGCGCGAATTTTCGCGGCCACGGCAGGCGATGATTACGAGATCGCCTTTACGGCGGCTCCGGAAAAGTAGCGACTCTGGTGCGCCCATATCGCTGCCGAAACCAGGTATTCCGGTCACTCAAATCGGCCATGTGGAAGCGGGCGCGCGGAACCCGTTCTTGACCGGCATGAACGGACGGGAGTTACCGTTACCCGTCTGGCGACATGCACTTTTACGCGCACCCCGGATCGCCGCGTTGCCTAGTGGCCGCGACTTTGGCATGTTCCCGCGCGCTTCGCGGCACGGTGGAAGGGGGTTTCCGCCATATCTGGTCCCGAAATCGCAATGTCGTTTCTCCCCGTTCTGCTTCTCCGGAGTTGGACCCAAAATGAGTCTGCAGCTTGCACTTGTTCTCGCCTGCGGTGTGCTTGCCCTGATTTACGGAGGCTGGCTTGTGCAATCGCTGCTTGCCGCGCTCACGCTGGAACACCTGAGATGCAGGCGATCGCGGCCGCGATTCAGGAGGGCGCCGGCGCCTATCTCAATCGGCAGTACACGGCGATCGCGATCGCGGGGGTGATCATCTTTCTCATCGCGTTCGCTCTCCTCGGCTGGCAGGTAGCCGTTGGGTTTCCTGGTCGGCGCGATCCTCTCCGGCTCGGCGGGTTATATTGGTATGAATGTTTCAGTTCGCGCCAATGTTCGCACCGCGGAAGCGGCGCGCACGGGCTTGGCCGAAGGGCTTTCGGTTGCCTTCCGGTCGGGCGCGGTTACCGGGTTCTTGTGGTTGGTCTCGCTCTGCTTGGGCGTTGCCGGCTATTACACGGTGCTGACGGTGGGCCTTGGGCTATCGGTGACCGATCCGGCGCAGAGTCGCATTGTCGTGACGGCGCTGGTGGCGTTCGGCTTTGGCGCTTCGCTGATCTCGATTTTCGCGCGGCTTGGCGGTGGCATTTTCACCAAAGGAGCCGATGTCGGAGGCGACATGGTCGGCAAAGTCGAAGCGGGAATTCCGGAGGATGATCCACGCAATCCGGCCACCATTGCCGACAATGTGGGCGATAATGTCGGTGACTGCGCGGGCATGGCGGCCGACCTGTTCGAGACCTACGTGGTGACGACCGTCGCGACCATGGTTCTCGCGTCGATCTTTTTTGCGGGCGCCGACAGGATCTCGATGATGCTTTACCCGCTGACGATCGCCGGGACCTGCATTCTGACCTCCATTGTCGGCACATTTTTCGTCCGGCTGGGACCCGGCGGCAGCATCATGGGGGCGCTTTATCGCGGACTGATCGCCACTGGCGTGCTGTCTTTGGCTGCGCTTCTGCCGCTCACCTACTGGATTGTGGGTCTGAATCGGCAATATGCGATTCTCGGCGGGGCGCGATTCACCGGTTGGGACCTTTACTTCTGCGGTATCACAGGACTGGTGGTGACCGGCCTGATCGTATGGATCACCGAATATTATACCGGCACGGATTTTCGGCCGGTTCAGTCGGTTGCCAAAGCTTCGATCACCGGCCACGGCACGAATGTGATCCAGGGGCTTGCCATATCCATGGAATCCACCGCCCTTCCGGCGCTGGTGATTTGCGCAGGCATCATCGTCGGTTATCAGCTCGCGGGGCTGTTCGGTATCGCGATTGCCGTGACCACGATGCTGGCGCTTGCAGGGATGATCGTCGCGCTCGACGCTTTCGGTCCTGTTACGGACAATGCCGGGGGCATTGCCGAAATGGCCGGACTGACCGGAGATGTGCGCAAGACCACCGATGCGCTGGATGCAGTCGGTAACACAACGAAAGCCGTAACCAAGGGCTATGCCATCGGGTCGGCGGCATTTGGCGCGCTTGTCCTCTTTGCGGCCTATACGGAGGACATCAAATACTTTGTCGCCAACAGCGAGAATTACCCCTATTTTCGAGGCCTGGAGCTTCCGACATTCTCTCTCGCCGATCCCTGGGTTGTGGTTGGCCTTTTCATCGGCGGACTTCTGCCGTTCCTGTTCGGGGGCATTGCAATGACTGCAGTCGGCCGTGCGGCCAGCGCCGTGGTCGAGGAAGTTCGCCGGCAGTTTCGCGAAATGCCGGGAATCATGCAGCGGACGCAAAAGCCCGATTATGGCCGGGCCGTGGACATGCTAACCAAGGCCGCAATCCGGGAGATGATCGTGCCATCGATGCTCCCGGTCCTCTCGCCAATCGTGCTGTTCGTCATTGTGCGCTACGTCGCGGGCCCCACTTCGGCGCTGGACGCTTTGGGCGGTATGCTGCTGGGCGTCATCGTCACCGGCCTGTTCGTGGCCATCTCAATGACATCAGGGGGTGGCGCGTGGGACAATGCCAAGAAATATATCGAGGATGGCCACTACGGGGGTAAAGGTTCGGATGCGCACAAGGCCGCGGTGACGGGCGATACCGTCGGCGATCCGTACAAGGACACGGCTGGTCCGGCAGTGAATCCGATGATCAAAATTACCAATATCGTGGCATTGCTGTTGCTGGCTGTTCTGGCAAGGTTGGGCTGACGCCCACCCGAAGGAATCGAAAAGCCGCTTTAACGCATTTGGATTGCCGCATTTTCTTCGCCGAAGTGGAAGCCACTTCGGCGGAAAATGCTCTTAAGGCTGCCCGGGGATGGGAGGGGGTTGACCACCACCAGGAATTGCCGTTTGCGGTGCAGCCTGCCCGATCTGTCCCGGCACCGCGTTGAAGATCTGCTGCAGCAGACGTCAATTCACGCCCGCGCGTGGGTGTTTCGCGCGATACGAAATCGACCACCCGGCCATCCGCAAGCGTGTACTTATGCATGATCGGCAACCTTGCCGTCTTTGGTAAATTCGACCGCGAGGATATTTCGCTCCGTCGCATGCGGTGCGAAAAATGCGTTCTGCTCCACATGCGCCGACATGTAGTACCAGACGTCATTGCCGAAAGTGGCTGCGGTGGATGGATCGCCCAGCTTCCTGCTCACCGTATCCTTGGTATCGGTACCAACCTTGACGCTCGCAACCGCCTGCTGATCCGGCACATAGCCGCGCTGGTTTTCCACCGGAACACAGCCCACCAGCATGGCAACCGCCGGGACTGCAAAAAAAGCGGGGCAACTAATCACCGGACTCCTCACGATCTGTGCGGGGTTGTTGCCCGGCGCCAAATCCGGTTCAACCATTCTGCACAATGCTCTAGCTTCGCGCAGGAAATGCTGCAAGTCCAGTGAGAGCACAAGGATGATCGCCCGATTGCGCCAGCATCCGCGAACGCCAACCGCAGCGGAAAGCCTCTACCTCGCGCTGATGACTCGCGCCCGCGCGGCGCTATTTTTACCGGGATTGGCTGGTCCCGGATACCATGGACGGGCGCTTCGACCTCGTCGCGCTGCATGCTTTTCTCGTCTTCGACGCCCTGAGGGGGGGTGGCCCTGCAGCCACGGAACTCGGCAGCAAACTGGCGGACGCAATCTTTGCGGGTTTCGATGAAGCCCTGCGTGAGTTGGGCATCAGCGATTTCGGCATGTCGCGGCGCATTCGCAATATGGCGAACGCCTTTTACGGTCGAATTGACAGCTATGGCTCCGCCAGATCGCCTGCGGAAATGACTGCGGCGCTGCAGCGCAATCTTTACCGCGGCAATGCCGGCATGGGACATGAAGCGGCGCAACTTGCTTCCTATATGATAGCCGCGCGCGACTGTCTCCGCCGCGGAATGGTCGCGCTGATCGAGGGAAAACCGGATTTCGGGCCTGTTCCCCACAGGGATGAATGATGAGTGACCGCGCTCCTTATTCAAAACTGTTCGATCTTGGAAATCTGCCCGAGAAGGGCGCCGAGCTTGTACTGAAACCGCGTCCGGCCGAACTGGCGCAAATCGCCACCCTGCTTGAAATCGAGGCCCTGGAGCGCCTCCAGGCCACCGTTAAACTCACCCGTGGATCAGCGGGACGGTATTTCTATCGCGGCCATTTCAAAGCCGACGTCGTGCAGGCCTGCGTTGTCACGCTGGAGCCGGTACATTCGCATCTTTCGCAGGATTTTGAGCGGTCATTCGTGCTCACCGCGCGGGGTCCGAAAAGTGGCCGCCGTGCCGCAAAGGGCGCGGGTTCGCCCGTCGCATCGCTCGCGGATCTGGAGGAGGATACGCCGGAAATCCATCGACAATCCGGTGATTGACCTCAGTGCTCCTCTGCTCGAGGAACTCAGTCTTTCGCTTGATCCCTATCCGCGCAAACCCGGCGTCAATTTTGCGCCGCCGGAGGATGCTTCGGACAGCGTTCCCGAAAGCCCGTTTTCGGTTCTGCACAAGCTGAAGGGTCGATAAGCTCGCGATATGCCCGGCACTTGCGGTTAGACGCGGTTTCGGCTACCTCGGCCCCTCTTTTTTGCGGTTGCAGCATAGCTCCGCGCATTCAGGAAAGGTTTCGCCATGGCGGTTCCAAAACGAAAGACCTCACCGTCAAGGCGCAACATGCGCCGCTCGCACCATGCGATTTCAGCCGAAGCCCACGCCGAATGTTCGAATTGCGGAGAGCTGAAACGGCCACACCACGTCTGTCCGGCATGCGGCCATTATGATGGACGTGAAGTCGTCGCGGTCGGAAGAATAAACCGTGATTCCGTCTGCCGTTTCCGGCGCAGCGCAGGCTGCGGGTACCGCCGCGACAGAACGGTGGATTTGGCGCATGATGGGCTGTCGATCCACATTGCGCGGGAAAACTTGAACGGGCCTTTGATCTTATCAATCGATGCCATGGGCGGGGACTCAGGCGCTGCGGCAGTTCTGGCGGGCTGCGCGCTCGCGCGTCGTCGTCATCCGGCTCTGCGCTTCCTGCTGCATGGCGATGAGGCGGTCTTGAAACCGTTGCTGGCTCATCGACCGATGCTTTCCCAGGCCTCCGAAATCCGTCACGCGCCCGGCGTTGTCGGCATGGCCGAGAAGCCGTCGCAGGCGCTTCGTCGCGGACGCAATACCAGCATGTGGCATGCAATCGAATGTGTCGCCTCAGGCGAATGCAGGGTTGCGGTCTCGGCGGGCAATACCGGCGCGCTGATGGCGATTTCCATGTTCCGCATGGGTCTGATCGAAGGCATTTCGCGCCCGGCGATTGCGGTGCTCTGGCCGACCAAACGCGGCCAGAGCATTGTGCTCGATGTCGGCGCCAATGCCGGCTGCGATGCCCATCAGCTGGTGGATTTCGCGGTGATGGGCGAAGCTTTCGCGCGCGCGATTTTCGGCATTGAACGCCCGACCGTCGGTCTGCTGAACATCGGCGAAGAGGAAACCGAAGGGAATCGAATCGGTAAAGCGGGCAGGGCAGATTCTGCGCGCTTCAGCCAACTTCCCATCGAGTTCTGCGGCTTCATCGAAGGAGACGGAATCGGCGAAGGCGCCGTCGATGTCGTCGTCACCGACGGCTTTACCGGCAATGTTGCGCTGAAAACGGCCGAAGGCACCGCCAAACTGATCGTGCATTGGCTTCGCAGTGCGCTAAAGCGATCGATGTTGGGCCGCCTGGGCGCGTTTTCGCCGCGGGCGCGCTAAGGAGTTTGCAGCGCAAGCTCGATCCGCGAACACTCAATGGCGGTGTGTTTCTGGGATTGAATGGAGTTGTCGTGAAGAGCCATGGTAGTGCGGACGCGCTGGGTTTTGCCAGCGCGATCGATCTCGCGATCGACATGGGCGGATCCGACATGATCGCGCGAATTCTTTCGGATCGCGCGGGCGTTTCAAGTATTCCCGGGCGATGGCGGCTCGGCTCGGATCACCCCGGACGGCGCGGCGAAGGCGGTTGTCTCGTGAAATTCACGCGTTCGGTTGTTCTCGGCTGCGGTTCCTATCTCCCCGGCAAAATTCTCACCAATTACGACCTGGCGAAGATGGTCGATACCAGTGACGACTGGATTGTCGAGCGCACGGGCATCAAGTTGCGTCATATCGCACGCGATGGTGAGACGACATCCGATCTCGCGCTCGAGGCCGCCCAGTCGCGCCATTCGCAACTCCGATATCGCGGTCAACGAAATCGACGTGATCATCGTCGCGACCACGACGCCGGATGAAACCTTTCCCTCCACGGCGACGCGTGTGCAGGCCGGGCTCAACATGCTGGGCGGGGCCGCTTTCGATATTCAGGCAGTGTGTTCCGGATTCATCTATGCCGTCACGGTGGCCGACTCGATGATCCGCAGTCGGATCAGGCGAAAACCGTACTTGTGATCGGCGCCGAAACCATGTCGCGCCTGCTCGATTGGACGGATCGGGCGACCTGCGTTCTGTTTGGCGATGGCGCCGGCGCCGTTGTGCTGCGGGCGCGGGACGGCGAGGGCGGCAACAGCGATCGTGGCGTGCTTGTCAGCAAGATTTATTCCGATGGGCGTCTTCACGATCTTCTCTATGTCGATGGAGGCGTATCGACCACCGGCACAGCGGGGCATCTGCGCATGCAGGGCCGCGAAGTGTTCAAGCACGCGGTGAATAATATCGCGGCAGCGATCGAAGCCACGGCGCGCGAAGCTGGAGTGAAGCTCTCCGAAATCGACTGGTTTGTCCCGCATCAGGCAAATCAGCGCATTCTGGACGGCACGGCGCGCAAGCTTGGCATCCGTCCCGAACGGGTGATCTCGACGGTTGCCGAGCACGGCAATACTTCAGCCGCTTCTGTTCCCCTGGCGCTTTCGGTTGCCGTGGAGGATGGCCGGATCAAACCCGATCAGCTCGTGCTGATGGAGGCGATGGGCGGTGGCTTTACCTGGGGCGCCACGCTGCTGCGCTGGTAAAGCTTCAGGGCCGTCAGGCTTTGGCTGCGTCCCAACTCTGCCCGCAAAATCAAGAGGCTAACCGAATTTTAGCTGTTTGACGCGGCCACAAAACCCTTTACGTTGCAGCTTGTGCGCCGAAGGGGAACCGCGCCGCCTTGCGGTTAACCGCCGGCTACGAACCGATGCCGGGCGGTTTGGTTGGATCAGGGGGTCTTATGAGCACAAAAACATTGACGCGTGCGGATTTGACCGAGGCTGTATTCGCGGCTGTCGGTTTGCCGCGCAATGAAGCCTCGCAACTGGTTGAGGATATTCTGGAAGAAGTTTGTGGCGCGCTTTCTCGCGGTGAAACCGTGAAGCTTTCTTCCTTTGGAACATTTCAGGTTCGGCAGAAGTCGCAGCGTGTGGGTCGCAACCCGAAGACCGGCGATGAAGTCCCGATCGCACCACGGCGCGTTCTCGTGTTTCGCCCCTCGCATGTCCTGAAAGCGCAGATCAACCGCGACGAGGTCGCGCAGGGCGAAGCCTGAACCTCTTCTGCGCAATGGGCGTTGGCCCGGCCTGTCGTTTCTGCTCCTGCCTGGGGCTATCCGCGCCCGCCCCGATTCAATTTGCATGCGGGCGCGCTATATTGCAGTTTCAACGTGATCGGAGCGTGGCGCAGCCTGGTTAGCGCACCAGTCTGGGGGACTGGGGGTCGAGAGTTCAAATCTCTCCGCTCCGACCAATAACATCCGTAGGCGGCAAAACGATGGAGCGCTTTCTGATCGCCAGAAAATCCGCTTTCTGCCGGGTCTTAACGGAAGAAAGGCTGTCTTTTGGCAATCCGAAGGCGTGCCAGTTCCCAGAAAATCGCTCGGTCAGCTTCCGGACATATTCATCTCGAACAAGGAATTTGACCGAACTTGTCACCAGCGGCTTGCGCGCCGGGAAGCCGCAAACTGGCATCGCGGCTATACACGAAGGACATCCCACGCCGCCGGAAATTCTCCTCTGGCAGAATATCCGGGCCATCACAGATGCTCCTGTGAATGGTTGCGCGGATCTGATGTGGTAAATATTTCATACATTGAAAAATACGGGAGGATGTTATGGCACAGGTACCGAGACAGACCTTCATTCCCGCCGTCAGCTATCAGGACCCTCTCGCCGCGCTGAAATGGCTGGAAGGCGCCTTCGGCTTCGAGACGAGCATGCTCATAACGGGTCGCAGCGGGAGTTCCATGCCGAGACATGATCGGGGGGGAATGGGGCACGGCCAACCAGAGCCCGAAATCGGCGGGCGGTATAATGACGCAAACCGTGCATGTGCACCTCGACGAGGATATTGATGCTCATTGTCGGCGGGCCCGTGCTGCTGGAGCAACGATAGTTGGGGAGCCCTCCCATCAGTTTTATGGCGACCGCACGTATCGGGCGGCAGATCCCGAGGGTCATATCTGGTCGTTTGGGCAGACCGTGCGTCACGTGACGCGCGAGGAAGCCGAACAGGCGAGCGGGCTCAAGATCGAAGGCTGGGTGTGAGCCGCAACGCTCTTCATCAACATGACAAAACGGGCGACTGGCCCCGGTGTGCGCGTCCTCGAGTTTCACATCGGACATTCGAGGCCGGGTTTGAAGGTTGCATTTTGGGAATAGCGACGCACGATCGGCCGACCGGTTAACCGCTGAATTCTTTCTCCTCCCGGGCGCCCGGGGAAGTGCGTGGACCATGTCCCGCGGCGACGTCCAGCTCGCGCAGCGGAACGAACAGCGCCAGCGCTGCCGACATTGCCGCAAAGACCAGCATTGCCCAGAATGTCATGCGCAGCGCGGCGTTGAGCGCGTCGTGAAGCGCAGGATCGGACGCCCCACCGACCACTTCGCCGATCGCTCCCAGCAATGCGCGGACTTGCTCTGTCGTCAGAGGGTTGCCGCGCGCATTTGAGGACGACACCACACCGAGATTGACGACAGCGCCCAGCACCGTAACGCCAAACGTGTTTCCCAGCGTGCGTGAGAACATGACCGAGGAGGTTGCGCTGCCCCGCTTCGACCAATCGACGCTGCTCTGAATGGCGACCATCGAGGTGATGTTCAGCAGGCCCATACCAAATCCCATGATGAACGGGCCCACGCCCAGATAGGCGGGCGAAGTCGTGGGTCCGATGGGCAGCAGCAGCGCCGCGCCGAGGAAGATCAGTGCTCCTCCCAGACGCAAAGTGGCGCGCATCGAGAGATATTTCAGGATGCGCGCGGAAACCACCGATGCGAATGGCCACGCGAAGAGCATGGTTGAGAGTGGAATGCCGGCAATCAGGGCCGAACGCCCCTGAACGGCCTGGACATAAACCGGAAGCATGGAGGTAACGCCAATCAGGGTCATTGTGCCGAACATCAGGGCGCCGTTCGCACGCGCGACCATCCGGTCTCCCCAGAGATCCAGCGAGATCATCGGTTCGGCCGCACGGCTTTCCTGCACGAGAAACGCCACCGTGGAAGCCACAAAGATGGCCACCAGCAGCGAGATTTCCGTCCAGCCCAGCGTGGCGCTTTGCGTCAAAGCAACCAACAGCGCGCTGATTGCAACCGAAAGCAATCCAGCGCCCGCATAGTCGAGCGCGTGCGGTTTGTGGCGCAGCTCCTCATCCATCAGCAGGAAACCCGCAATCGTGATCAGGCCAACGGGCACGCCAACCCAGAACACCCATCGCCACGACAGTTGCTGGATGATCAAACCGCCGGCCAACGGGCCGGCGATCGCGGCGATGGCCCAAACGGTCGAAACCCACCCCTGAATCCGGAACCGTTCACGACCCAGGTAATGGTCCCCGATGATGGTGATCGCAACCGGCTGAATGGAACCGGAACCAAGTCCCTGAATCAGTCGAAAAGCGATCAGGGATGGCATGGACCAGGAAAGGCCCGACAGGATGGAGCCGATCAGGAACACCACGATGCCGCCGATGATCACTGGTTTTCGCCCGTAAATGTCGGAAAGCTTTCCGGAAAGAACGGTCGTGACGGTCTGCGCCAGCAGGAACGCGGCAAAAACCCATGAATAAAGAGAAAAGCCGCCGAGTTTGCTCACGATCTCCGGGATCACGGTGGCAACAATGCTGACCTCGATGGCCGCGATGAACGAGGCCAGCATGACGCAAATGAGGATGAGTATGCGGCGGGAATCGGAAGCTTGAACGGCGGACATGGCGGTCGTGTAACACAGGTCGGCCGCCGCCTTTCAACTTCGATGTTAAAAAAACCGGTGATAATCGTGGGCAGACCGGCCGCCTGGATCTTCCGCCTCAATCACCGGAAATACCGCCGAAGCCTTACGCAGCCGGAGCCTGCACAATTCAGTGTACAGACTAATATCCGAAAGGAAATTAAGGCGAATCGGCCCATATTTCGCCGCAAAATCTTCGCCACGAACATCTGCCGAACACGGCCGTTGTTCCCGGAACAATCGGTTCGCGAGTGGTTTAACCCATGACGGTAAAGGGACGTGTTCGCGGGAGAACAGCCATGACCATTTCAGATAGCCTGGAAGAAC
Organism: uncultured Alphaproteobacteria bacterium; assembly: GCA_963747255.1. Taxonomy (GTDB): domain Bacteria; phylum Pseudomonadota; class Alphaproteobacteria; order Micropepsales; family Micropepsaceae; genus CAIYRG01. Next base: position 585,653 of record CAVVEG010000017.1, on the reverse strand, counting down.
GACGAGATTATTGTCGAAGTCAGGCAAAGCAGGCCGAACAAAGCGCCGAACAGGGCTCGCGTGAAATGCGCGCTGCCTATCTTCACCTTGCACAATCGTGGCTGCAGTTGGCCACGGAAATCGATGAAGTGATCGAGGCATTTGCAGCAGAATCTGCAGAGCCAAACGCACGGAAATCCACGCCCTCAAGATAACAGCCGGCGTGCCCGTGGAAAGCCGTGGTCCAATAACGGCAAGAACATCGCGCAGTATGACGGGCTACGGCATTTCGGTCAGTTGGCGACTACGCCGGCAGCCGCTTGCCGATCACGCGCTGAACCTGCTCAATGCGCTCCAGAATCTCCGCAACCTGTTCATAATCCTCGGCCACATCCAGAAGCAGCCGGCGCGTGCCGGGGTCGAGCGTTGTGGCGCGAATTACCCTGATCGCTTCCGCTCGATTTCGATACCCAAAGATTGTCGGTTCGGCAGACATGACACTTCGCTTCGAGGCTCCAAAAACGCGGCAGCCCGATCTGTGTTCCCCACAATCGCAGCAAAATTTTGCGACGCATTCGCTGCTTCACGACAGCCTTGTGACGCCCAAATCGGCCGCCTGACGCGAGGTCAATACGGCGATGAATTCAGGCTCACCATACCCCGGGAATCAACCTGTAGCGCACGCGATCGGCATATTCCCCGTAGCCGGGCAGGCCATTTCGCAGCGCGGCCTCTTCAATGAAGATGCGCATGGTGAGCGCGCCAACGATCAATGGCAAAGCCAGAAGCCCAAGCCATGATCCCAGCAGGAACGGGATTCCCGTCAGGTACAATGTCGCTCCCGCATACATCGGGTGGCGCACAATGCGATATGGGCCGGTGCTGATGACGCGTTGCCCGCGCTCTCTTTGAATCCGGATCACCGGTGCGGCGAATGAATTCTCCTGAAAGGTCCGCCAGACCACGAAAAACCCGATTGCAATCAGGATTGCTCCGCCGGGCATCAGGGTTTCCGGCATATGCGAAACTCTCCAGCGCTTCACATCGAGCGCCATCAGAGTCAGCCAACCATACCAAAGCACGATGATGATCAGCATAAATGCCCGGTCCGCGGGCTCCTGCCCCTTCTGGAATGGACTGCCCATGCGCTCCTTCAGAAGGCCGGGGTCGTGCCGCGCGAGCCAGTATGTCATGGCGCCACCTGCCACAATGAACTCCACCAGAAAAATCCAGGCATTCGGCCAATCCAGCGTTCCGGCCGGCCAGAACAGAACCGCGCCGGTCAGGACAATCCAGAACAGGGCAGCGACCGAATTCAGCCACATCATGGGATACCAACTCGTTTCCACGCCGCCGATGTCACAGCCTTATCACAGAGCGCGCAGGTCTGGCGCCGGGTGTTGCGGTAGCTTTCTTCAGAAGCTGGCTGCCGGGGAAGTGTGAATGGATAATGTCGCAGGGTTCCTGCAACATGCCGCCGAGTGCCGGCTGATGGCGGCGAACAACGAAAGAAATTTCTGACAACAACAGCGTTGTCAGAAATTATACACCAGCGTGAAGCGTGAAATCGTGCTGGTGTTCTCGATCCCGGGCGGCGGGCTGCTTTCAATATTGATATTGAACGACAGACGTGCCGAAAGATCGCCGAAGATCTTGGTCGTGATGGCGGTGGTTGACGAATAGGTATTGTCGCGTCCGCCCAGGTAAAATCCCGCGTCCTCGCTGAACACGGTTGCGGCCGTGATGTTCCAGAGGAACGAAGTGGCGCCCCGGCCGGATATATCGTTCTCCGTGCGGCCGTTGATGAAACTGGCCTGCCGGAGTGCAGGGCCGGCGGAAACCTGCCATGCAAACACCGGCCCGCCTAAAATCACATATCCAAGGCCGAGCGATTCCGTGAAGCGATGATTGAAACCCGCAAAGCGGTCCTGTTCCCATTGCAGCAACCCATTTGTAAAAAACAGCGGCGAGAATTTGTAATCCGCTTCATAGCTGGCGACCTCGCGGTTGGCGGTCGTGCTGCCATTGCTGTGCTGATAGTCGACAAGCCCGGCGAGATGATGTTGCCAGTCGAGGCCGATCTTGTTAAGTTTTATTCCGGCAGCGATCGTGGTGTTTCGCGATGATCCGGTAGTCTGGGATGCGCCGATTTCGCCTTCGCCGGACCAACCTTCAAGAAACCCCTGCTCCTGCAGTTTCGCAATTCGGGCGGCTTCGGCCTGCGCCTGCAGATTTGCGACGAGAGCATCGATTTCGGCGGCAGAACCGGGATAGGTCCTTTTTGCAAGATCGGCGGCGTCCCGAAGCATGACGGCATTCCCGGTCTTCGCTGCCTCTGTGATCAGCCGCACGATCGGTTCCGGAGGAGGCTCCGCAGCCGCACTGGCAAGAAATGCGCAGTAAATAATCGCCGCGAGTGTGATACGGCCCATCAAATCCCCCTGATCTGTTCTGACGCACGGCCACGGTCACGCTTTACCCGAAACCTGTCAAGGACGAGAACGGGGCTCACTCAGCTTCGAAAATGCCGCGTCTGTTCTGGGGGAACGCCCAATAAGGGAGTTTTAAGGCAGTGTTGCTACGTGTGTTGCCAAAGCGGAGCGACAGGAATGGACCACCTCGGAAAATATCGTCAGTTGTCGGAAGAATTGCGGTCCAGGGCAAACAGCCAGATTTATCCGGAGTCGCGCGCCCAGATGCTGCAGCTGGCCGAACACTGGGAATCCATGGCCAATCAACTGGAGTACCACATGCGGCGCGGCGGAACGTCCAAAACCGACTTCCTGCCCCAATCAACTGTTCCGGTAACCGGCTGGTAACCGTTAACTGCTACAGTTCTTTTCATTGTTGCCTGTGGGCCGACCACCTCCTCCCAATCGGCTCATTCCCTCCGGGGCCTTCGTCTGCACGGCGCGAGGCCCCTTTTTTTGGTTCGATTGCGCCCACGCGGCCGGTGCTTCGGTATAGCCCGGCTTAGGCCGAATCGAAGCAAGTGTATGGAAATCCTTAACTGGCGCTCTGCTAGCCTGCGCGACAATTGAACGCGACTGCACGAATGATGACATCCAGTTCCGTTTCAGACCCGCAAGCGCTGAAAGAACGCGTCGACGGCGAACTGGTTCGCCTCGTATTTGGCGTCTGGCTTCAGTGCCTCAATTCGATACCTTTCGCGCTTCTGGTCGTCATTCTCATGTCAGGCGTTTTCCCGAGTCTGCGCACTGCGCCTACTCCGTGGTGGTGGCTTTGGCTCAGCGCGGCACTGATCTGGTCCGCCGCGGCATATGCAGTGCTGCTGCATTACCGTCGAACCGAATGGCAATTGCCCTCTGCTGCGTGGAAGCGCCGCCTGTCGATTCTGTGGGGTGCTCATGGCGCGCTATGGGGCTTGATGGTGCCCGCGTTCATCTCGCCCGGAAACCCGGTCAACGAAGCGCTGCTCTGCGCTCTTTTGCTTGGCGCGATGGTGCACGGCTTTTTTCTGCTCTACCCGCTGCGAATGGTGCTTGTGATCAATCTTGCGACGCTTTCCCTCGTCGGAGAGGCCGCGTTCCTTGTCCAAGGAGGCAATCTCGCTCTTGTTTTTGCTGTCGCGCTGCCGCCCTTCGCCGGTCTGATACTCGGCAATGCGTGGCGCCTGTCCCAGGAATATCGCGCCGCCATCGAGGTGCGCTTCCGCAATGAGGAAATTGCCCACGCTCTCGAAATCGCGCACCGCGGCGCCGAACAGGCCAACCGCGCAAAAAGCGAGTTTCTCGCCAATATGAGCCACGAATTGCGAACGCCGCTGAACGCGATTATCGGCTTTTCGGAACTGATCCGCGATCAATTGGGTCCCGGCGCCAGCAAGCATGCAATTTATGCCGGTGATATTCTCGCCAGCGGCAGGCATCTGCTGTCCGTCATCAATCAGATTCTCGATCTGGCCAAGATCGAGTCCGGCAAGCTGCAATTGAACATCCGCGAATTTCCGGTTTCGCGCATGCTGCAGGAATGCATCCGGATCACACGCGTCAGGGCGCAGGAAAAGGGGCTGCAAATCACGCTTGAAGACCACTGCGGCGATCTTTCCATGCGCGGCGATGAAACCGCGCTGCGCCAGGTGCTGCTCAACATCGTCTCAAACGCAATTCAGTACACCGACCGTGGCGCGGTATCGCTGGTCGCGAAGGTCATGGACAACGATCTGCTGGTCGAAGTGAACGATACCGGGCGGGGCATCAGTGAAGCCCAATTGGCTACAATTTTTCTGCCCTTCGAGCGGGTGGACAAGTACCTTTCCGCTTCCACCAGCGGCACGGGACTGGGCCTTGCCATCGTCAAGAATCTGGTCGAGCTCCATGGCGGAGCCTGCTGGGCGCGCAGCGAACTGAACAAGGGGACGACCTTCTTCGTCCGCGTCTCGCTCAACAAACCCGCGCCCATGCAAGCGACTCTGGCAGCTTAGTAGGAGAGTGGGATTTCTTGCGTGACGCCGGAGATCGGCATGCTCGGTTCAGGAAGCGGCTCAAAGGACCTGCGTTATTCCGCATTCCTGCAAGAACTCAAATGTTCGATCGTAGAAATGCGGAGCACGTGTTACATCAAGAATGCTTCCCTCTGGAACAAAGATAATCATGCCCTGACGAGCTCTGGTCAGCAGCACGCGATAAGCGTTTCGGAGAAAATTGACCCGCGTTGAATCTCGCACCTTTTCCCAACGTGTTCCGCGAAAATTCCAGTAAGTCCATTCTGCATTTTCCCGGCGCAAATTGGCATCCCAGCACATTCCGACCCAGTCGAGCTCCAGTCCTTGAATATGGAATTCAGTCGCAGCATCTTCCAGCGCAAATGACGACCTAACGTCGGCAGGGCCAGCCAGAAACCAGTCGGTCGGCTCGACACTTGACCTGACGTTTATGCCGACGGGTTTCAGCCGTAGCGCGTTCGAAGATGCCACCAAGCCATACCGTTCAGTACCTCGACCCCGTTGCCTCAGCCATGACCGAGTTTTCTCCAGATCACGTGTGAGCAATATGGGATAATCTTGCAGTCGCGAAGCGAGGCTTCGTGACCTCGATGTTTCCCCGTCGAGTACCGCCGCGACGAAATCCGATAGAGATTCTGCGCGAAAGGACCGAATGGAGGTTGCGAGGTGAAGCTCCGAGGCTCGCACTATCTGCTTGCGCCCACGCATTAGACATCGTCCGCAATCAGGAGCCCTTCTCGATGATCCAGGCGATCCGAAACGTGGACGTCCCATTCGTGATAGTGGCCGCGCAAAGCAGAGAGCCACCCGCTGAGCCCAGCTTCGCCGGTATTAATTTCCTGTCCGGCTCCGATGAGGCAAACGACAACACACCAGTCTTGGTGGCGATCCATTACGGACAAAAGAAACTCCGGTTCTGACATTGAAAAATCCGACACTCCACGCTTTTCTCGCATGAATTTGGAGGTTTGTTCCTTGGACCAAGCGCGCTGGGCCTCGTCGAAGACAGCAACCCTCTCGATGGGTGCGTCGGACGAACGGAGATATTCGTCTCGAAAATGGTGAATGTTTTGGATGAATGCGCTCGCATGCCGTCGCGCATCGCCGATTCCGGTGCCCTGATTGCGGCTCGTTTCATCCCGCGCAAGTGCTTCTCTTAACACCTCGACGAGTGGGCCGTTTCCAGACAGGAAGACAGCGTGCTCGTCATCGTGGGCCCTCATCCGATCATTTGCGACGCTGAGACCAGCCAAAGTTTTCCCCGATCCCGGAACTCCTGTAACAAAGCAAATCGCTTTTGAGCGAACGGATTTGGCATTCTCAATTAGTGTACTTACGTATTGAGCGGTTCGAGAGAGATTTTCAGCGCCGGCCTCGCTCCGTGAGATCTCCTTAACATCATGCCCTCTATAGAGAGCTTGCGCCGCCTCTATGATGGTCGGAGTGGGCCGGTAAGGCGACTCTGCCCACACCCGTGGGTTCATTTCCGATGTCGAATATCGCTCGGCTAGTATTCTCAGAATCTTTCCGAGGTCATCTCGGTTGGCGCGCACGGGATGCGCAACGCTATCGCGCCACAAATCGAATTGGTTCTGTTCCGGGGCTGCATCCGTGGCTACGATTACTGGAACAATGATCTTGTCGTGGCTTCCTTCGTGAAAGTTTTTCAAGTCCAACGAATAGTCAACCGCCTGCGCAACGGCAGAGTTGTCGAAAGTCAGCGCGCCGACTTTGTACTCAACTACAAATACGACGTCTCGACAGGTGATTATGACATCGGCGCGTTTTCCCATCCGGGGGATCGAGAACTCGATGAAAAAATGCAGTCGATCGTCGCCTTGGGCAATCTCTTGCAGATGCCGAATTTCGACTAACCAAGCACGCTTCTGTGACTCGTCATCGGAAAAGTGATGGTGCTGCACAATCTTTCCGAAGATCTCGTCCGGAGACATCCTTTGGACCTCCAGCGAGGAACCATCGTAGTAAGCCCTTGCCATAGTTCGCCTGTGTTCTGGACCGACCGATCGCGCGTGGACGAATTCCGAAATTATTTTTCCGCGCTCTTTTCTTTGAAATATTGATCGATCGCACTCGCCAGTTCATAAGTGTCCGTATATTGGAACTCATATGCGAGACCTCGTAGCGTGCGTCTCGGGATCATGTTGAGAACGTACAACGACGCCTTCAGCAAGTGATCCGATTGTTCCGATTTCATTTCCTGCCGCCCTCCTGCTCCTGAATCACCTGCGATTTGTCTAATTCATGATACATCCTTCAGGCATCCGCCAGACGAATGGTCGATCTTTGCGCTCAGCCGCCGTGCTTTTGTCAAAGCCCTAATCTTACTGCGTCATAAATTTTTGCGCTGTGCCGGACGTGCGATTGGAGCGGCGCAGCATGGACATCGCGGCAGACTTCTGACGAGGGCCAGAACCAGCCGTCGTCGCATGGTCGCAATCGAGTTTGGAATGTGCCGTTCGGGGCGCAGCGGCGGAGCCTCTGGGTTTGTAACCTTCGGGAACGGCAGGCGCCTGGAACAGCCCGGTGGCACGAGACGCTGAGGGGGGAATCGTCTCCCGTTCGGAGATCAGGAATCCGTAGGCCGCGATGCAGAGCGTGGCGTGATGATGGAATCCGCGCCATCCACGCCCCTCAAAATGCCCAAGCCCGACCTCCTGCTTGAGGTCCTGATAGTCGCGCTCGATACGCCAGCGCAGCTTGGTCAAATCGACCAGATGGTTGAAGGCAATCTTTTCCGGCAGTGTCGAGAGCCAGTATTTGGCCGGCTCGTTGTCGCCTTTGGGCCACTCGATGAGCAGCCATTCTTCCGGGCGGCTCTTGCTGAGATTGTAATCGCGATGGGCTGCCCGCACGCGAATCCGTGCAAAGCGCGACGACAGCGGTTCGGCCGAGCCTTCGCGCCACTTGATGGTACGCCAGGCTCTTGCGGGCAGGTTCAGCGCGAGTTCCTTGACCGAGACCGGCCGATGATTGCCGTCGCGGCGCATCAGCCTGGGCGGCCGTCCCTGGCCAGACCAATTCTTTGGACGCAGCGGCTCCGTAACTGGCGCCCACACAGAGGTGTTCGGCAGAATGCCCGCTACGTAAGTCAGCCCTAATGCCGAGATGTCCATACGCAGTTGGGTGTTGGCGCCGTAACCGGCGTCCATCAGCACAACCCCGCGCGGCAGACCGGCCTGATACGCCGCACGGATTTGCTCGAGCGCAATCTCGGGTTTGGTCTTGAAGCCGATCTCCTCAGGCACGCCTGCCTTGCGCAGGCGTTTGGCATCTGCGGCCCACTCATCCGGCAAATACAAACGATAGGCCACCGGCAGACTGGCGTAGCGGTTGGCAAGCGACAACGACACCGCCACCTGGCAATTGTCCTGCTTGCCGAGCTGGCCGCAATATTGCCGGGCTACGCCAACAGAATGCCGCCCCTGCTTGGGAAAACCCGTGTCGTCGATGATCCAGGCCTCGATCGGCCCGTGATCTTCAATCCTGGGCAGCACCATCTCGCGCACCTTGGCCAAGACCCTCTCGTCCGACCAGCCTCCCTCACCGACAAAATGCAGCAGACACTGGTGCTGCGCCGCCGCCCTCGCAGGCGCGGTGATCGCCGCCATCGGTTCCACGCTCTTGCGCTCGCAGGGCAGCATCAGGCCCGTGCAATAATCCCGCAGCGGCTGGGCCCGGTCCGCATGGCCGATAACGCTCACAAGCCCCTCGACATAAGCTTCAAACCGCAACTCACTGGCGTCAGACCGCGGGTGATCCATCTCAGCTCCTCTTGCCGAAAAACGAATCTCCTCAAAATACCCGAGTCCCTACACGATCAGCCCGCGACCTTCTGACTCAGTAAGACTAAATGGCTTGACTGCGATTAACACGCTCACGCCCGTGGACTTTTTTACCGTCTCAAAGTTTCTCGAACCGCTGCTGAATCCAGGTAATCTGCTCGCCGTCATCCTGATCATCGCAATGGTTGTTGCCGTGATCCGTAACCTGCGCTCCGGTGGCTGGATCGCCGGTGGATGCGCCGGTCTGCTGTTGATCGTTCTCATTTTCCCATTGGGCGCGTGGAGCCTTGCACCACTGGAAAACCGTTTCCCACACCCTGCGTGGCCCGACCGCGCCGATGGTGCGCTGATATTGGGAGGCGGGGAAAGCAGCGCCGCGTTTGCGGTTCGCGGCGCCGCGGCCATGATCGAATCCGAGGGGCGATATGCCGCCGCGATCGAGGCCATGCGCCGCTATCCCAATCTCCGCGTGGTTTTCTCCGCAGGACAGGACGTCGATGCTGCGCGGGCAGCGCTGGAACAGCTTGGCGCCGACATGCGACGCATCACCTTCGAGAAGCATGCGCGCAACAGCTGGGAAAACTTCCTGTTCTCCAAACCAGTTGCGCGTCCACGACCGGGCGAAACATGGCTCCTCATCACCCACGCCTCGCAAATTCCGCGCGCCATGGGAATTGCGCGAAAACTGAACTGGCGCTTCCTGCCATGGCCGGTAGATTACCGCACCGGCCTTGCGCCCACCTTCGGCCTGCAATTCTCGGACAATCTTTTTAATCTGGACATCGCAACCCATGAATGGGAGGGACTTGTCGCTTATTGGGCAACCGGACGCAGCACGGCGCTTTTTCCCGCGCCGGAGGGCGCAAATTCTGCGCCAGCGCAACCGGGCAGGGCAGGGTGAAACATGATGTATGACGTGAGGCCGGATCGATGAACAACCGGACCGGGAGCGCCGGGGGAACAGTCGCCGCGCGTCTGCGCTCGAAACTGGAAGCGGGTTTTCAGCCCACATCATTGTCCGTTGTGGACGAGAGTGCGCTGCACGCGGGCCATGCGGGGGCGCGCGAGGGCGGAGAATCCCATTTCCGCATCCGGATTGTATCGGTCGCGTTTACCGGCCTGTCCCGCGTCGAACGGCAGCGCCGCGTCTATCAGACAGTGTCGGACGAGATTGCCGGCGGGGTGCATGCTCTCGCCCTGACCACGCTTACGCCCGAAGAGGCGCCCGTAAAATAAGTCAGGCGGCGGCGGATTTTGCGTTTGGCGGCGTGATCCGAAGCGCCATGATCTGGTTTCTCTGCCGGCGTAAGATCTCGAATTTAAATCCGAAAAACGAAAAAACCTGGCCAACTTCGGGGATGATCCGCGCCTCGTGAATGACCAGACCGGCAACCGTGGTCGCCAACTCGTCCGGCAGGTTCCACTCCAGTTCGCGGTTCAGGTCGCGAACCGGCGTCCAGCCATCCACATTATACGAGCCATCCGCCTGCGGACGAATATTCTCGGGTACATGCACGTTCCGCTTTTCCGCGATATCTCCCACGATTTCTTCGAGGATGTCTTCCAGCGTGATCAGGCCCTGCAACACGCCATATTCGTCCACGACGAGCGCAAAATGCTCCCGGCGGTCGAGAAAAGCCCGCAACTGCTCTTCCAGTGTTGTCGTATCCGGAATGTACCAGGGCTGGGTCGCAAGCGCCTTGATGTTCACAGCCCTGGGCTGCGCCCCGCTTTCCAGCATGACACGAAGCACGTCTTTCACATGCAGGACGCCGACGATGTTTTCCGGGTCGTCCCGCCAGATCGGAAAGCGGCTATGGGTGGAAGCCAGAATTCGTGAAATCAGTTCCTCCGGTTCCGCGCCGCCGTCCAGCACCTCCATATTCTTCCGGTGAACCATCACGTCGGCCACCTGCAGATCGGCGAGGTCCAGAATGCCGCCGAGCATATCCCGGTGCTCGCGTTCGACCGTGCCTTCCTGATGATGCAGCTCGATGGCGCCGCGGATTTCTTCCTGCGCGGTCATCGCTGGCTTTGCGCCGGCATGGCTCAGGCCGAACACTCGCAGGATGATCCACACAAAAAACCGGACAGTGGCGACCACCGGGGCCAGCAGTGTCACGATCACGCGCACCGGGAAAGCCAGCACGAGCGCGGCGCGGTCGGTGCGCGCAATGGCAATGGTTTTGGGCAGCACTTCCGCGAAAATCAGGATCACCGCGGTCATCGCCAGGGTGATGATTGCCACCGCGCCTTTCGGGAACAGCTCGGCGAAAGTCGATGTCGCCAGAACCGAGGCAAGAATGTTGACAAAAGTGTTGCCGAGCAGGATCGCTCCAATCAGCCTTTCGCGGTCGGAGATCAGCTCATTTACCTGCCGCGCGGCCCATGAACCTTCACCAGCGAGATGATGCATCCGCGCCTTCGAAACGGCCGTCAGGGCCGTCTCGGAAGCCGCAAAAAAGGCCGAGAGAAACAGCAACGCAATAATCGCGAGTACGGATAACGGCAGACTGAGAGTCATTTGTCAGACTTTCTGGTTATGGCGAGCCGGGGCTGGCGATGAAGAATGCCGGTCAGGATTCCTCCAGCAGGGCTGCGACTTCGGATTCACGGACGTCGCGGCTCACAAAGGCCTGTCCGATGCCGCGCACCAGAATGAATGTCATCCGGCCACCCTGCGCCTTCTTGTCGTGCCGCATGTGCCCGATAATTTCCGCGACCGGCGAACGTGGTCCGGGAATATCGGCGAGCCGCACCGGCAGTCCCAATTCTCTGAAATGCCGCTCAACGCGGGCGGCAGAGCTCCGATCCGTCAGGCCAAGTTTCGCGGAAAGCCTGAACGCGAGCACGCAGCCGAGCGCCACCCCCTCGCCATGCGTCAGGCGATCCGAGTAGCCCGTCGCCGCCTCCAGCGCGTGCCCGAATGTGTGACCCAGATTAAGGAGCGCGCGGTCGCCGGTTTCGCGTTCATCGCGCGCCACAATATCGGCCTTCATCGAACAGGAGTGGGCCACCGCCTTTTCGACAGCTGGCGCCTCCCCTGAAAGGACGTCCGGCCCGCGTTGTTCCAGCCACGCAAAAAAATCCGCATCACCCAGCAGGCCGTATTTCACGACTTCCGCATAGCCGCCAAGCAATTCCCGCCGGGGCAGGGTGCGCAAGACTGCCGTATCGGCAATAACGAGCAGCGGCTGATGAAACACACCCACCAGATTCTTCCCGCGATCCGTGTTGATGGCGGTTTTGCCGCCCACCGAGGAATCCACCTGGGCAAGCAAAGTCGTGGGAATCTGCACAAAATCGACACCGCGTTTCAGAATGCCCGCAGCGAAACCCGTCAGATCGCCGATGACGCCCCCGCCAAAAGCGACGATCAGAGAACCGCGTTCGACATTTTCCGCCAGCAGGGCATCGATGAGATTTTCCAGTTGGCTGAAGCTCTTCGTGCCTTCACCGGGGGGCAAGATAATGGGCGAGGGCGCAATCCCCGCATTGGCGAGGCTTTGTTCCAGCTTTGCGTAATGCAGATCTGCCACCGTTTCATCGGTCACCACTGGCAGCGCCGGCTTCGCTCCGGCGCGTAACCGGGCGCGTATCAGCCGCCCGGCATCGTCCATCAGCCCGGCGCCGACATGAATGTCGTAGGACCGTTCTCCCAATTGCACGGGTACCGTGACCATCACGCGCTCCCACGGCCCGGCATCGCTCCGCTTGTCTGGAGTGCCGAGATGATTCGCTTCACCACCGTATCGTGCGGCCCGTCATCCGACTCGACCACGATATCGGCCAGAGCATAGACGGGTTCGCGTTCGGCAATCAGCCGTACCAGAGCCGCCCGGCTGTCTGTATTCCGCAACAGGGGCCGGTTATCCTTGCGTTTCACACGTTCCAGCAGCAAATCGACATTGGCCCGCAGCCAGATCGAAACCGCGGTCTCCCTGAATTCGCGCCCGGGTCTCCGGATCCATGAACGCCCCGCCGCCGGTCGCAAGGACATGCGGTGGCTCGGCCAAAAGCCGGGCAATGACCTTCCGCTCGCCCGCGCGAAACGCCGGCTCGCCGAATCTCTCGAAAATTTCATTGATGCTGCAACCGGCTGCCGTCTCGATCTCGTTATCAGCATCCCTGAACGGGACGCCAAGCACGCTCGCCAACCGCCTTCCGACGGAAGTTTTGCCTGCACCCATCATTCCGACAAGCACAAGGGTTTTGTCGGGCTTTCGCATGCTTCCGCTTACACCGGGCAGCCTTTCTCCGGCTAGTACCTCTGCACAGTGATTATGACTCCTTGGCAGCGGATGGGTAGGCTCGCGCCATTTTTTCGCGGGCTTTTTCTGCGGTGAACATCCAGTTTATGCGAGCCCGACTGTTGTTGCGCTGGCGTTCCCAGGCTGCGATTTCGGAGACGAGCCGATCGTGGTTGTCGATGCGCCGATCGAGACATTGCGTGCGCAGGACGCCGATCTCGATTTCGACCATGTTGAGCCAGCTCGCATGCTTCGGTGTGTAATGAAACTCGAGCCGCCGGAGCACGCGCCGTGCCTCGGCTGGCGGGAACGCCTGATATAGCGCGCTTGGAGAGTGCGTGGACAGATTGTCCATCACAACGCGAATTTTCTCGGCTTCCGGGAAGTGAACATCGCTGATCTCGCGCATGCACTGGGCGAAGTCCTCCGCCGTCCGCCGCTCTGTGACCTTCACTTTGCGCCACGGCCTGTGGACATCCAGGAAGACGAAGAGATTGGCCGTACCGTTGCGTTTATACTCGCAGTCGTAACGTTCCAGCTGTCCGGGCTTGGCGGGGATGGGTTGGCGCACCTCGCCGATCAGTTGGGTTGGGCTTTCGTCGAAGCAGACCACCGGGCGCCTGGGATCGGGCGCCTCCGCATAGAGGTCGAGCACATCTTCCATGCGGGCGACATATTCGGCATCGACCTTGGGAATGCACCACATGTCCTTGCGCCATGGCTTCAAATCGTTCTCGGCCAGCCGCCGGCGTACCGTCTCGCGGGAGAGGTCTTCATGGCTGGTCAATCTGACCATCTCGCCAGCCAGCAATTCCAGCGTCCAGCGGGCGCGGCCGGCCGGCGGTTTCGAGCAGGCCGTCGCCACCAGCAGGGCTTCTTCCCTGCCCGTGAGCTTGCGTTCCGCGCCGGGCCGTGGCTCTTCGCACAAAGCACCTTCCAGATTGGCTTCCACGAAGCGGCGTTTGGTCCGATAGACGGTGGAGTCCCCGACGCCAACCGTCTCTGCGATATCCTCGTCTGCGACGCCCGCATCGGCGGCCAGCAATATCTGGGCCCGCTTGAGCTTGCGTGCAGGATGCTTGCCTGCGCTCAGAAGCGCAGCCAGTTCATACCGTTCGGCGGCAGTCAATTCGACGCAGTAGCGGATATTCATAGGGGCCTCCCTGTGATTCGAGGCCCATTTGAATCAATCTATGTGACGTGGATTCCTCGCCCCCTCGATCAAGCTTCACCCCACGGCAGGGTCAGTACCTCGCCTTCATCCACGCCTATGCCTGCATCTTCGGCCGCGCCCCTGCCGAAGCCGACATGCAGCGTCACTTCCGCGTCACTCCGCCGTCCGTCCATCAGATGGTGCTCACTCTCGAACGCGCCGGACTAATCCGGCGAACGCCGGGAGCCGCTCGAAGCATCGAGCTGTTGATCGAGCCAGAAAAATTGCCGACACTCATCGCACAAACGGTCAAAACCTCTGTGCAGAGGTCTAGTGGCCATTCTCGATCCAGACCTGTCGCGCCGCGCCCCACCTCCGCGCTTTTCGGCAGTTTTCCGTTTTGATACCAATTCCGCCATAAAAGAGCGGCATGAGTCGCGCGCGGGCGCCAGAGGATCGCAATGGGTTGGAAACTGCTGATCGGTTTTGTGGTGCTGCTGGTTCTGGTGGCCGGAGGACTCGCATGGTACGGCTCTGCGGCAGGACCGAAGACCCACACGGTAGAGCAGGTCATCCCCGACAGCAAACTGCCGAAATGATGATGACCACGTTGAAAATCCGGAAATGGCGGATATTTCAAACCGGTTTCGCGATACTGGCGCTCACCGGACCCTGCACACTGGCGTTGGCGCAGGACATGGATTCAGCACCGGCCGATACGGCCGGAATGCCCCGCAATATCGTTCCTTCCGTGGAATTGCCGCCACCGCAGAAACCGGCCGAAAACCCGACGGACATGGCGCCGGACACGCCGCCACCCGCTTTGCCTCCGAAACTTGCCTTGCCGGTGCAGGTCGGCGAACTCGCTACGCTCGAGGGCCCGGTTGCGGGAACGCTTGACAACAACAACGGCAGTTTGGGCTCGGCGGAGTGGCAGGGCAGTGAGCGCGCAACCATGGTCACCATGCTGCAAAGCGTCCCCGCCTCCACCCCTTCCGCGACCGAACGATTGCTGATGCGCAAGGTGCTGCTGACGCCCGCACCGGCTCCGCCGGGACGCGACAACGGCTCCTTCAACCAGATCCGCCTCGCCAAACTTCTGGACGGTGGCTATCTCGATGATGCGGCCAGCCTCGCGCTTCGCATGCAGGAGCCGAACAATTTGGATCTCCTCCGTACAGAGACTGACGCTTTTCTCTATGACGGGCGTGACAACGATGCGTGCAGCGACGTTACCTCGCATCGTCTGGACAGTGCCGAGCCCTTCTGGGTTGAACTGCGCGCCTATTGCTACGCCCTCACCAATGACAGCGGTCCTTTGGACCTGACCCGCGCCGTCATCACCGAACAGGGCATCGCCGATCCGGCCTTCGTGACATTGCTCGACGGCTGGACCAGCGGAAAGCCCGTAATGCCCGATACCATCCGCTTTCCCGATTCGATTCATGTGGCCATGCTGGCCCACCTGAAACTGCCGATGACGAAGGAGATCGCGAGCGATATCGGTCTTCCCGGATCGCTCATCGCGGCATCTTCCATGACAACCCCTCCGGAAATCCGCATTGTGGCGGCTGAAAAGGTGCTCCGCGCAGGCGTTCTTCCGGTTCCGGTGCTGCAGCAGGTGCTGGATCTCACGACCTTTACAGCCCAGGAACTGAATGGAGCGTCGGCTTTGGCCCCTGTCGAGCCGCTGATGAAAGCCCTCGCACGGCTCCGGGCTGCCGTGAAGGCCGCGCATACGCCGGAAACACGCGCCGAGCTCCTGCATACCGCATTCGAAATCGGAGAACGTGAAGGACTTCTGCGCCAGATTGGAGAGCTGTTCGCGGATTCTACCGCGGACATCATGCCATCGCCGGATTGGTCCCGATGGTCCGGCCTGATGGCTCGCGGACTTTTACTTGCCGCCCAGCCGGAAGCCGCACAGCGCTGGCTGGACATTCTCGATCCCACCGCTCCGGGTAACGCCGAAGAGGTCCAGCAACTCGATCTTGCCTTTGCACTGGCTGCACCCAATCCGCGCCGGAACGCAGAAGCGAAGCGGGTCCTCGAGACTGTTTCCGACGCGTTGCTGCCTCCCGCCGACAAACCCCTTATGACCGCAGATTCTGACATCGGCTCCGGCAGATCCGCAGGCCGGAATGCCCGTTGCGGAAAAGGCACCCATCAAATCTTCGCCCCAATTGCGTGCCCGCGCCATTCTCGACCTCGGTGTATTCGAGGCCGCGGCCGGTGATTTGATGCCTTCGGATCTAAAATCTGCTGTCGAGCCCCTGATGAAAGAGAATTTCGGAGGGCGACGCCCCGCTGCCGTTTTGATGCAGCGCATCGACAAGGCCGCGCTTTCGGATTCGCGCGGTGAAGCCGCCCTGTCGGTCGCGACCGCCCTGGGCGATCGGGGTCCGGGCGATCTGGCGCCCGACATCGTTGTGCGCCTTATCCGCGCGCTGCAGACCGCGAGCATGCGGGATGCTGCGCATCTTCTGGCGGCGGAGGCGTTCCTTTTGCGGCCGGCCGTTCCGGCTGCCCCCTGATGGGTAGATCCGGGACCGCCCGGCTCCCCGTCGGCGATTTCAGATATGTTGAATCGTTTCTCGAGATGATGAGCGCCGAACGGGGTGCATCGCAGAATACGATCGACGCATATCGCCGCGACATTGTGGAATTCGCACAGCATTGCGCGCATGCGGGCGCCGATCTGGCAAGTGCAACTCCCGAACATTTGCGGCGCCACCTCGAACTGCTTTCCGCAGCGGCTCTGAAACCATCTTCGCAATCCCGCAAATTGTCCGCGCTTAGGCGTTTCTATCTGTTCCTCTACGGCGAAGGTGTGCGGCCGGATAATCCTTCGGGCACCATCGATTTGCCCCGCCTTTCGCGCCCACTGCCAAAGCTTCTTTCGCCGGCAGAAGCTCTGGCTCTGATTGAAGCGGCGCGGCTTCATGCGCCTGAAACACCGGAAACCAGGCGTCTGCATTGCATCATCGAGATTCTCTACGCTTCCGGATTGCGGGTCAGCGAGTTGGTCGGCCTGCCGCTTTCCGCAGCACGTGCCGGACAGCGCTCTATCTTTGTGCGCGGCAAAGGCGGACGGGAACGCATGGTGCCCTTGGGCGAACCGGCGCGCGCGGCGCTGGACCGTTGGCTCCAGGTTCGTCCCGCTTTCGTGCCGCGTGGGCACCGGAGTGCGGGACAACATGTGTTTCCGTCGCGTGGGGCCTCAGGGCATCTCACGCGCCGCCGTTGCCACCAGTTGCTGAAGGAACTTGCGGGGCGGGCGGGAATCGATCCGGACCGTCTGTCGCCGCATGTGATGCGCCATGCCTTCGCCACGCATCTGGTAGAAGGAGGCGCAGACCTCAGAACGGTGCAGACGCTGCTCGGCCATTCCGATATCGCCACCACGCAGATCTACACACATGTGGCACGCGAAAGATTGAAAGAGATCGTGGAATCCGCGCACCCGCTCGCCCGCAGGCATCGCGCGAAATAGCGCAAAGAGAACAACCCCAACCTTGCTCTGACCGGGCTTACCGGTTACGGGGTGAGTGGCATTCCGCCAACGCAGCTCAGCGGTTCTGATGAAGGCCTATCTGGATTTCGAAACTCCCGTCGCAGAGCTCGAGGGCAAGATCGAGGAGTTGCGGCAGCTCGCCGCCAAAGAGCGCGCGGCCGGACAGGCGGTCAACGTCGAAGATGAAATCGGACGCCTGAATGCCCGAATTCCCCATCTGATCGCCGAAACCTATGCGCATCTGAATGCGTGGCAGAAGACCCAGGTTGCCCGCCATCCCTCCCGGCCACATTTTTCGGATTATGTCAGCCGTCTGATCAACGACTTCATTCCTCTCGCCGGAGATCGCCTGTTCGGCGATGACAAGGCCATTGTTGCCGGGCTGGGCTGGTTCCGTGGTTCGGCCGTTGCGGTGGTGGGTCAGGAGAAGGGAAATGATACCGCATCACGGGTGAAGCACAATTTCGGCATGGGACTTCCGGAAGGCTATCGCAAGGTGCAGCGATTATTCGAACTGGCCGGAAGGTTTGAGCTGCCCGTGCTCTCTCTGATCGATACAGCCGGCGCCTATCCCGGGATTGGCGCCGAGGAACGCGGGCAGGCGGAAGCCATCGCCCGAACCACCGCGGCATGTCTGGCGCTTGGAACGCCTCTGGTCGCCACGATCATCGGCGAAGGCGGATCCGGTGGCGCCGTCGCGATCGCCACCGCAAACAAAGTCTTCATGCTCGAGCACTCGGTCTATTCCGTTATTTCTCCGGAGGGCTGCGCGTCCATTCTCTGGCATCGCGCGGAAAAGGCTGCCGACGCTGCATCGGCGATGAAAATCACGGCGCAGGACCTGATCGACCTGAACATCATCGACGCCATCATCCCGGAGCCGATCGGCGGGGCGCATCGTGCACCCGAAAAGGCAATCGATGCGGCGGGCGATGTGATCGAGCGGGCGTTGCGCGAGCTCAGGCCGCTGAGCGACGTTGAACTGCGCCGTCTTCGCCGGGAGAAATTTCTCCGCATCGGCACTTCCCCGACACCGGGATAATTGTATCTGCCCCCTTCGGCGGGGAGAAGCTGCGCTTACACCAATGCGCCGTGACAGTGCTTGAACTTCTTTCCCGAACCGCAGGGGCAGGCTGCGTTGCGACTTACCTTGCCCCAGGTTGACGGATCCTTCGGATCGATTGTCTCCGCCGGTTCGCGCAGACGCACGCCGCCAAGCGTCATCATTGGTTGCGGCGCTGCAAATTCGTCCTCGCCGGTCAGCGGATTGATGTGATGCGCCTCCATCTGCGGAAGCTGCTGCTCCCGGATCGGGGGAGGTTCGCCTGTCCGTACCTGCACATGCATCAGCTGCCGGATAACATCGGTCCGCAGGCGGATCAGAAGATTCTCGAACAGCGTCAGCGCTTCGCTTTTGTATTCATTGAGCGGATCGCGCTGGCCATAGCCTCTCAAACCGACATATTGGCGCAAATGTTCGAGCTGGATGATGTGCTCGCGCCAGTCATGATCCAGCGTTTGCAGAAGAATGGCCTTTTCGAGATAGCGGATAATTTCGCTTCCGAAATTGGTGGCGCGCTCGGCGTAACGGGCATTCACCGCATTCAGAATGCGCTCGCGCATTTCTTCGTCGGCAATGCCTTCCTCTTTTGCCCATTCGACGATGGGAAGTTCGACGCCGAAAGTCTCTGTGACCTCCACTTCGAGCCCCGGAGTGTCCCACTGCTCGGCATAGGCACGCTGCGGAATATGGCGGGTGACCATTTCATCGGTCACCTGCTCGCGCATCTCCGCGATGATTTCTTCGACTTCGGTTGCGCGCATGATGTCGAGCCGCTGCTCAAAGATCACCTTGCGCTGGTCGTTCAGGACATTGTCGAATTTCAGAAGATTTTTGCGGATGTCGAAGTTGCGCGCCTCGACCTTCTGCTGCGCCTTTTCCAGCGCCTTGTTCACCCAGGGATGCGCAATGGCTTCGCCCTTTTCCAGCCCCAGCCGCTGCAGAATTGAATCCATCCGCTCCGATCCGAAAATGCGCATCAGATCGTCCTGCAGGCTGAGATAGAATTTGGATGCTCCCGGGTCCCCCTGGCGTCCCGACCGGCCACGCAGCTGATTATCGATTCGCCGGCTTTCGTGCCGCTCCGTGCCCAGAATGAACAGGCCGCCTGCCGCAATCACCTGCTCTTTGTCGCGGGCGACCTCTTCGCGAATCTCTGCGGCGCGGCGCTCGCGTTCCGCCTCATCGGCAATCTCGGCCAGTTCCAGCCGAATGCGCATGTCAGGATTGCCGCCGAGCTGAATATCGGTGCCGCGACCCGCCATGTTGGTCGCGATGGTTACACCCCGGGAGCGCCCGGCCTGTGCGATGATATAGGCTTCCTGCTCGTGAAACCGTGCATTCAGCACTTTGTGGGCTATGGGATTGGATTTCTGGGCCAGCGACAGAAGATATTCACCGACCTCGCGATGCTCTTTTCCCGGCGCAGTGTCGCCGAGTTTCGTGGCTCTTTCGACCAGTTCGTTGCCGATCTCGCGGATAAATTTCCGGTCGTTCAGCTTCCTGTCCAGATCTTCCGATTTCTCGATCGACACGGTGCCGACCAGGACCGGCTGGCCCTTCATATGGCATTCCGCGATTTGCGTAACGATCGCCCGGTGTTTTTCTTCCTCCGTGCGATAAACCTCGTCATCGGCGTCGGCCCGGCAAATCGGACGGTTCGTCGGAATCTCGACCACGTCGAGACTGTAGATGTCCATCAGTTCCGCGGCTTCGGTCAGCGCGGTACCGGTCATTCCCGCGAGTTTACCGTAGAGCCGGAAATAATTCTGGAAGGTGATCGAGGCGAGGGTGACGTTTTCCGTCTGGATCGGCACGCGCTCCTTGGCTTCGAGCGCCTGATGCAAGCCATCGGAGTAGCGGCGCCCTTCCATCATCCGGCCCGTGAACTCATCGATGATGACCACCTTGCCATCCTTGACGATGTAGTCGCGGTCGAGCTGGAACAGCTTATGCGCGCGCAGCGCCTGGTTCACATGATGGACAACAATGATGTTGTTGATGTCGTAGAGATCGCCATCTTCGAGTGCGCCGGCCCCGCGCAGCAGCTCGACCATGTGCTCGTTGCCGTCTTCGGTGAGATTCACCTGGCGCTGTTTTTCGTCAACCTCAAAGTCTTCCTTAACAAGCTCCGGAATCAGCGCATCGACCTTGCGGTAGAATTCCGACTGGTCTTCGGTCGGCCCCGAAATGATCAGGGGGGTCCGCGCCTCATCGATCAAAATCGAATCGACCTCATCGACGATCGCGAAATTGTGCCCACGCTGCGTCATCTGCTCGAGGTTGTATTTCATGTTGTCGCGCAGATAATCGAAGCCGAATTCGTTGTTGGTGCCGTAGGTCACGTCGGCGGCGTAGGCGATACGGCGCTCTTCGTCCGTCAGGTCGTGGACGATCACTCCGACCGACAGCCCCAGGAAATTGTAGATTTGTCCCATCCATTCGGCGTCGCGGCGGGCAAGATAGTCATTGACCGTAACCACGTGCACGCCCTTGCCTTCCAGAGCATTCAGATAGACGGGCAGGGTGGCGACGAGCGTCTTGCCTTCGCCGGTTTTCATCTCCGCGACTTTGCCCTCGTGCAGCACCATGCCGCCGACCAACTGCACATCGAAATGGCGTTGCCCAAGCGTCCGCTTAGCCGCCTCCCGGACCGCCGCAAAGGCTTCGGGGAGAAGATCGTTTGTCGTCTCGCCATTCCTGAGCCGTTCCTTGAAGGCCGTGGTCAGGGCAAGGAGTTCCGAATCGGATTTATTTTGAAATTCGGGTTCCAGCGCATTGATCCGGCCGACCATCGGCTGCTTGGCCTTGATCTTCCGTTCGTTTGCCGAGCCGAACAGCCCGGTTAAAACATTCAAAGGACGCTGAATGAAATCGTCGAGTCCGAGCATGATTCCTCGTGGTGCCACGCGAAAGGGAAGTGCGGATCGTGATGGGGGGCTTGAGGCCGGGGTAGATTCCACACTTTCCGGGACTATTAACGCCCGCGGGAGACATAAGAACCGCCTTCCCCCTTGTCAATTCGACCATCTCCGGCCTAATCGGCAATCTGGGAACCCGGAGCGATTCGATGGCCTCCATGGCGCGAAACACCGGCAGGACGTCGATACCCCGGAGATCGAAAAGCGTCTCCGCGCGCGCCGCAACTGCGAAAAGAAAGCGCCCGTCCGAAGTGGCCGAGGTTGTTCCGGCAGCCGTTCACAAACCCGTTTCGCCTTTGGCGCCAACCAGTTTCGCCAAACTGCCCCCACTGGCGGGCGTCCGTCTCGCAGCCGGTGAAGCGAACATCCGGTACAAGGGCCGGAACGATCTGATTCTTGCCGTCCTCGCCCCGGGAACGCAGGTCGCCGGCGTCTTCACCCGTTCCAAAACCGCATCCGCCCCGGTCGAGTGGTGTCGCGAGAACCTCGGCGGCGGTAGCGCCAGGATGCTTGTGGCCAACAGTGGAAACGCCAACGCGTTCACAGGCTTGGCTGGAATGGAGTTGGTGCGTAAAATCGCCGAATCAGCAGCGGGGATGTGTGGCTGCCGGGCGCAGGAGATTTTTATTGCGTCCACCGGCGTGATTGGCGAACCGCTGGCCTATCAAAAAATCATTTCGCGCTTGCCGGATCTCGCAGAAGCGGGCGCGGCGGGTGCGTGGCGGCCGGTGGCAGAAGCTATAATGACGACGGACACTTATCCAAAACTCGCCACCGCCAGCGCCTTCATCGACGGTCATCGGGTGACCATCAACGGTATTGCCAAAGGTTCGGGGATGATCGCACCGGACATGGCGACCCTTCTGGCTTTCCTCTTTACCGACGCCGCAATCCCCGGCGCTGTCCTGCAGCCGCTTTTGGCCGAGGCAGCGGCCAATTCCTTCAACTGCACCACGGTTGATGGCGACACATCGACGAGCGATACGCTGTTGATGTTTGCAACCGGAAAAGGGGCTGCTCATCCAATGATCACACGGCTCGGCGATAAACGCCTCGACCAGTTCAGGGATCGCCTGAATGCCGTGTGTCTGGATCTTGCCCTTCAGGTCGTGAAGGACGGCGAGGGCGCCTCAAAACTGATCCAGATCGACGTATCCGGCGCCCAGACCAATGACACTGCAAAGCGGATTGCATTGACGATTGCCAATTCTCCACTCGTCAAAACTGCGATCGCGGGCGGGGACGCCAATTGGGGCCGGGTTGTCATGGCAGTTGGCAAATCCGGAGAGGCGGCCGATCGGGACAGGCTGTCGATTGCGTTCGGAAACCATGTGGTGGCGGAGAACGGCGCGCGCGCCAGGGCCTATGACGAAAAGAAAGCCGCCGCAGCGGTCGCCGGCCGCGAAGTGGCGATTTCGGTCGATGTTGGTGTCGGAAAGGGCAGGGCGCGCGTTTGGACCTGTGATCTGACCGAAGGCTATATCCGGATCAATGGGTCCTACCGCAGTTGAGCCGCACGCGGCGTCTCCTGCTGGTTGCCGCCTGTGCCCTGATCGACGCACAAAAACGTGTCCTGATTGCCCGCCGCCCGCAGGGGAAATCCCTGGCCGGATTATGGGAATTTCCGGGCGGAAAAATCGAATCCGGCGAGGGTCCGGAACAGGCGGTCATCCGTGAGTTACGCGAAGAACTCCGCATCACGACCGAAGTTTCGAGCCTGAAACCGCTGACTTTCGCGTCTCATTCCTATCCTGAATTCCATCTGCTGATGCCGCTGTTCGTCTGCCACGAGTGGAATGGCTTGCCGTTTCCCGTCGAGGGGCAGGCCCTTGCATGGGTTCGTCTTTCAGAACTGCAGCAACAGGATGCGTTTCCCATGCCTCCGGCCGACGCCCCCCTCCTGCCGCCGTTGCGCGATTATCTCGCCACGCGTTGAGACAGCAACTTTCCAGCCGTTCCTACTCCATCGGCGTATCCGGACGTTTCAGCTCCTCGGCCAATCTCGTTTTTGCCGATCCGGGCCGCAGTGGTTTGGGCTGGCTCTCATGCGGAGCCCATCCAATCAGATAAATGATGTCGAATGTGGCGGGAACGCATCCCCGTTCATCGCCAAAGCGCTGCACATATTCAGTGATCACGTTCTGCAGCAGCGACCGTGACAGAAAATTTGGCCGTCGTTGAACCAGAACATTGGTTTCGCCAATTGCCCGCAAATCCGTCAGCAGGCGCATGGGTTCGCCATACCGGACCGTTGTGCGGTCCAGATCCGCGACGGGAAGCGCAAAGCCTGCCCGCTGGAGCAATCCGCCAAGATCGCGCACATCGGCAAAAGGCGCGATTCGTGGCGATGCTCCTCCCAGCGCTGCTACCTCCGCCGACGTAAACGCAAGCCGCAGCTCGCGGAGCGTTTCGCCGCCAAAAAGCGCCGCCAGAAATACCCCGTCAG
Source organism: uncultured Alphaproteobacteria bacterium (assembly GCA_963747255.1). GTDB lineage: Bacteria > Pseudomonadota > Alphaproteobacteria > Micropepsales > Micropepsaceae > CAIYRG01. Next base: position 562,062 of record CAVVEG010000017.1, on the reverse strand, counting down.
GCTTCAGAACGCGCCGGATCTGAATCAGCGTGCCGGGAAGATCGTTGACCGAATGCAGTGCCAATACACTGGTCACCAGATCGAAAGAACCGTCCGCAAACGGCAGAAACTCATCGTCGGCAATCACGTCCGGCTGTTCCGGCGCAAATCCTGCCCGGGTCCAATGCTCCGCTGTCGGTTTGAGATTCGCAAAACTGTGCCGGCGGGAGTTCAAATCGAGCGCATGCCGAAAGCACCGACGAATGGACGCGATCCGCACCGCGATCTGTTCCGACGCCTCGCGCGCCAGAAACAGATCCGCTCCGGACGTGAACGGGCGTGATCGACGCTGCCTGTACGCCTTCCGGTCGAAAATCCTGTGCGGCGCTCTCCCGTCCATGGGATAAAGTTAAGGCATGAATGCGATGGAGCAAATACGCGCAAGCGGGAACGGCCTGGTGCGCCGTTTCGGCCGGATGCTGCTGGATGTGTTCTTTCCGCCGCTTTGCATGTCGTGCCGCAAACGGGTTTCCGAACCACACGCTCTGTGCGCCGCCTGCTGGCCCACCATTTCCTTCATCGAAGGCGCCTGCTGCCTGAAATGCGGCACAGCATTCGAAACCGATCCCGGCGGCGAAACGGTCTGTGGGGCATGTCACGCCAAACCCCATGACTTCGACCGGGCACGCGCATTGTTCAAATATGACGATGCTTCGAAGGGCCTCATTCTTGGGCTTAAGCATGGCGACCGTCTGGATCATCTGCCGGGATTGGCCCGCTGGCTTGCCCGCACGGGCGATGACTTGCTGCGCAGCGCAGACATCATCGTGCCGGTCCCGCTTCACAGATGGCGCTTATGGAAGCGCCGGTATAATCAGGCGGCCCTGCTTGCTGACCAGCTCTCGCGGCGCTCCGGTAAACCGCACCGGCCGATGGTGCTGGAACGGACGCGCGCTGCGCCCAGCCAGGGCGAAATGCCCTCCGCAAAAGCCAGGCGTCGCAATGTTTTGTCGGCCTTCAGGGTACAGCCCGGAATGCGGGAACAAGTTCGTGGAAAGAGAATTCTTCTGATCGATGATGCGTTGACGACAGGCGCTACCGTAGATGCCTGCGCCCGCGCTTTGAAACGGGCAGGTGCCGCCCGGGTGGACGTATTGACGGTATCGCGGGTTGTCAGGCCGGGTTCTTAGCCTATATCAATTGAACAAATGCATGGGCAAAGTCGTCATTTACACCACCCGGTACTGCCCCTACTGCGTCCAGGCAAAGCGCCTGTTGATGCAAAAAGGCGTTTCCTTCGAGGAGATCGATGTCTCGAATGATCCCGAGTTGCGGCGCAGCATGGTTAAGAAAGCCGGAGGTCGCATGACCGTACCGCAGATTTTTGTCGATGATTCCTGGATCGGGGATTGCGATGGTATTTATGCGCTGGAAAGGGCGGGCCGACTGGACGGCCTGTTAAACCCCGGTTGAGTGCGCACCAATTCAGGGCCGCCTGCATTCAATTGCGCTGCGGCGATGATGTCGCCGAAAATGTGCGAACTGCTTCCGATCTCATTCGTCAGGCACACGGCGCCGGCGCCCAATTCGTTGCGACACCGGAAAACACTTCGCTGATGGCCGCTGATGCGGGCGCCAAGCTCGCGCTGGCCAAACGGGAAAAAGACGATCTGGCCCTAAGCGCTCTATCGGCTGTGGCTGAAGAACTCGGAATCTGGTTACTGATCGGATCGCTGCCGATCAAACTTACCGAAGACAAGACCGCAAACCGCTCCTGCCTGATCGGTCCGGATGGCCGCATCGGTGCCCGCTACGACAAAATTCATCTTTTCGATGTCAATCTGCCGGACGGTGAGAGCTATCGGGAATCGAACACCGTGTCCGCCGGCGAACAGGCCGTGACAGCCAACCTGCCTTGGGGTCGAATCGGCCTGTCGGTCTGTTATGATCTGCGCTTTCCGCATCTTTACCGCTCGCTCGCAAAAGCCGGTGCGGAGATTCTCAGCATCCCATCCGCTTTCACGGAAACCACCGGCAAAGCCCATTGGCATGTGCTGGTGCGTGCACGCGCAATCGAGAATGGCTGTTTCGTCATCGCCCCTGCCCAGGGCGGCAGGCACGCAAATGGACGTTCCACTTATGGCCATAGCCTGATCGTCGGGCCATGGGGCGATATCCTTGCCGAAGCAGGCGCCGATCCGGGCTTCATCACCGCGGATATCGATCTCGATCAGGTTGCCAAAGTGCGTGCCCGCGTGCCATCGCTACAGCATGACCGCCCATTCAGCGCACCGTGAAACGCCTGCGCCAACTTTCCGCTTGGGTTGCGGATTGCGCGAAATTTGCCATACAGATTTCGCCCAAATGTTTCGATACCATGTCCTTGTACAGATGTTTGTCCCAAAGCGGGCGTAAGGTGGATCCCATTGCTCCGTAAACGTCCGGCTCCCCGATGATCGTATATCGCCTCGTCTGTTCTTCCGGCCATGAATTCGAAGGCTGGTTCAGAGACAGCGCCGCCTTCGACGCTCAGGCGATAGAGGGTGCGCTGCATTGTCCGGTATGCGACGATGCCGATGTGAAAAAAGCGATCATGGCGCCGGCCTTGGTCAAGACCGGAGCTTCAGGAGAACCCGCCGTTCCGCAGCCCGCTCCCGACATGCAGAAGGTCCGGCAATTCATGGCCGGCTATCGCAAATTCATCGAGGAAAACGCCGAATATGTTGGCCCGCAATTCCCGGAAGAGGCGCGGAAAATCCATTACGGCGAAACCGAAGAGCGTCACATCTACGGCGAAAGCACTCTGCGCGAAGCCCGCGAATTGGTCGAAGAAGGAATTCAAATCGCGCCGGTCCCGCCCGACCCCGGCGATTTGAACTGAGGCGAACCGTTCAGCCTTTTTGCGCCACCACTGCATAATTGACATCGGTATCACCGCTGAGACGCCACTCCCAACGCAGCGGATCGAATGTCATTCCCTGAAATCGCACCACCCTGAGTCCCGACCGTTCCAGCAGCGGTCTGCAATTCCGCAGGCGTAATCAGGCGGTTCCAGTCATGCGTTCCGGCAGGTAGCCACCGCAGCAGATACTCGGCCACCACCTTCGCCAGCACCAGACTTTTCAGCGTACGGTTGATGCGTGGCGACGAACATCAGTCCATCCGGATTCAGCATTTCCGCGCATGCGCCGAGAAACGCGGCGACATCGGCAACATGCTCCACCACTTCCATGTTCAGGATGGCGTCGTAACGCCTGCCTTCGCCCGCGAGCATCTCGGCGGTTGCGGTGCGGTATTCCACGGGCAGGTCCTGACCGCGTGCATGAGCTTCGGCGATCCTGACATTTTTTTCCGATGCGTCCGCGCCGGTTACCTGAAAGCCCATTCGCGCCATCGGCTCGGAGAGCAGCCCGCCGCCACACCCGATGTCGAGCAGCGTCAGCCCGGTGAATGGCCGCAGCGACCGGGCATCACGGCTGAAATGCTCCGCTGCCACGGAACGGATGAAGCCGAGACGCACCGGGTTGAACTGGTGAAGCGGGCGGAATTTGCCCGCCGGATCCCACCACTCGTCAGCCATCCGGGCAAAGCGATCGATCTCCTGCTGGTCCACGGAAGGCGATGCAAGCACGTCACTCACCGGCGGCATATCCTTCCGCGAAAGCCGTTGTGATCGGCCAGACCCGCGTCTATGTATGGCCCGCAATACCGGCCCGCACCAGCGCCTAAATGTCAAAAATCGTAATGAAATTCGGGGGTACTTCGGTTGGCGATATCCCCCGCATCCGCAATGTGGCGAAGCTGGTGCAGCGGGAAGTCGAACGCGGTCACAGCGTTGCCGTTGTGGTCTCGGCGATGGCCGGCGAGACCAACAGGCTGGTCGCGTGGACCCGCGAACTGTCTCCTCTCCACGATGCCCGGGAATACGACGTCGTCGTGTCATCGGGCGAGCAGGTCACCAGCGGATTGCTTGCGGTTGCCCTCGGTGAAGTCGGGGTGCCTGCGCGTTCATGGCTTGGCTGGCAAATTCCCATTCGCACTTCCGCCATGCACGGGTCGGCTCGCATTTTGGGAATCGACGCCGAGCTGCTGAACGAGCGGATCATGAATGGACAGGTTGCCGTGGTCGCCGGCTTTCAGGGCATCGCTGCAGACCAGCGCATCACCACGCTCGGGCGCGGCGGCTCGGATACCAGCGCCGTTGCGCTCGCCGCGGCGCTCAGTGCCGACCGTTGTGATATTTACACCGATGTTGACGGCGTTTACACCACGGATCCCCGTGTCACCTCACGGGCCCGGCGACTGGAACGCATCTCCTATGAGGAGATGCTTGAACTTGCCTCGCTGGGCGCCAAAGTGTTGCAGACCCGCTCGGTGGAGCTGGCCATGGTTCATCGCGTACCCGTCCGGGTGCTCTCCACTTTCGATGCCGATAATGGCGGCACGCTTGTTTGTGACGAGGAAGATATCGTGGAAAAAAATCCGGTTACCGGGATTGCGTACACCCGGGATGAAGCGAAAATCACCCTTTTGCGTGTCCCCGACCAGCCCGGTGTCGCAGCAGCGATCTTTGGTCCACTCGCCGATGCCGGTGTGAATGTCGATATGATCGTGCAAAACGTCTCGGAGGATGGACGGCGCACGGATTTGACCTTCACCGTTCAACGCTCCGAGCTGGATCGCGCGCTGAATGCGATCCGCAACGCCGCACCCCAGATTGGCTACAAGGATCTGATCTCGGATGCCGGTGTGGCAAAAATCTCCATCATCGGAATTGGCATGCGCGCACATCCGGGCGTCGCGCAGACAATGTTCCGGACGCTGGCGCAAAAGGGAATCAATATTCAGGTGATCTCAACCTCGGAGATCAAGGTCAGCGTTCTGATTTCCGAGGACTATGTGGAACTGGCGGTTCGCGCCCTGCATTCAGCTTACGATCTGGATGCGGCATGAGTTATGCTTGGACAAAGAGGAGGAGGACAGGTGCCGTCGCAATCGCGCGAATTGCCGCCGCAGAGTGCCGATAAAATGAGCAGGATCACCCAAAACCGAGTTATCGCGAGAAAGCTCACCTGATGCCGCCGCAACTCGTCGCCGGCGGCCCGAGGGTACTCCTGCGCCGCCTGCGCGAGATCATGGCGGAGCGGCAGAGCGCCCAGGCGCGCCTTGATAAACTGGTTTCCGTGATCGCCTCCAATATGGTTGCGGAGGTCTGCTCGATCTATCTGCGCCGGGCCGGCGGTGTGCTCGAACTGTTCGCCACCGAGGGCCTTAACCGCGACTGCCGTCCACCGCACGCGGCTGAAGCCCGGGGAGGGCCTGGTGGGGCTTGTGGCGCAGGATGCCGCACCGCTCAATCTGTCAAACGCCCCCGAGCACCCGAGCTTTTCCTACCGCCCTGAGACGGGCGAGGATCCCTACCGTTCATTTCTCGCTGTGCCGATCGTGCGGGGCGAGCGCGTGTTCGGCGTGCTTACGGTCCAGAACCGCACCGCGCGTCATTATGACGAGGAGGAAGAAGAAGCCCTCGCAACCATCGCCATGGTGCTGGCCGAAGTCGTGGCGCAGGGGACGTTGGTCGACTTAAGCGAGATCGACGATTCCGAACTCTCACCGACAAAGCCCGTCGTCGTGCGGGGTGAAGCTCTTGCCGAAGGGCTCGCCATCGGAACCGTCTTCCTGCATGAGCCGCGCGTCAAGGTGGAGCGGATGATCGCCGATGATCCCGTGGCGGAACTGCGTCGTCTCGAAGAGGCGCTTGAGTTGCTTCGGACTTCCGTCGATGCGATGCTGGAATCGTCCGAACTCGAACTCACCGGCGACACCCGGGAGGTCATCGAGGCCTACCGCATGTTTGCCAATGATCAGGGCTGGCGGCAGCGCCTGATGGACGCCGTGCGTTCGGGCCTGACCGCAGAGGCGGCCGTCGAGCGCGTCCAGGACGAGACGCAGCGTCCGCATCAATCGCACCAATGACGGCTATCTCCGTGAACGCTTGCACGATTTTGAAGATCTCGCCCGTCGGCTTGTGCGGCATCTCGCAATGTCCGATCCGTCCCAGGCGGAGGTGTTGCCGGAGCGGGCTGTGGTGGTCGCCCGATCGATGGGTCCGGCCGAGCTGCTGGACTATGGCCGCAACCGCATCATCGGTCTGGTGGTAGAGGAAGCCAGCCAGACCTCGCATATCGCGATCGTTGCGCGCTCCATGGGCGTACCGCTGGTTGGCGGAGTGGAAGGCGTTGCAGACAGCGCGCGGCCCGGCGATGACATCGTTCTGGATTCCGAAAGCGGTGAAATCCGCATCCGGCCGCCGAAAGAGGTCATCAACGCCTATCGCGGAAAGCAGGCCCTGTTGGCCCAGCGCGTCGCGCAATTCGCCGCGATCCGCGAAGAACCTGCGGTTACCCGGGACGGGGTTCTGGTCAGCCTGAACATGAATGCAGGATTGTTGCTGGATCTCCCAAATCTCGCCGATTCCGGGGCCGACGGAATTGGTCTGTTTCGTACCGAATTGCAATTCCTGATTGGCGCCAAAATGCCACGTCTGGCCGATCAGATTGCTCTTTATCGCCAGGTGTTCGATGCAGCCGCCGGGAAGCCCGTGGTTTTTCGGACCCTGGATCTTGGTGGCGACAAGAATTCCGAGCTACGGACGTACAAATCGCGAAGAGAACCCGGCGCTTGGCTGGCGTGCGATCCGCATCGCTTTGGATCGGCCGGGATTGCTCCGCTACCAGTTGCGCGCACTCATAACAGCCGCGGCCGGACGCCCGCTGACGGTCATGCTGCCCATGATTGCGGAGGCGCCGGAGTTCGAAGCGGCGCGCGTCCTGATTCGCAAGGAATTGGACAGGGCAGGGCGCGTTGGGCTCAGGCTTCCACGCCAATTGCAGTTGGGCGCAATGCTGGAAGTACCGTCGCTGCTGTTTGGGCTGGAGCAAATCCTGGCGACCGCGGATTTCCTCTCCGTCGGTTCAAATGACCTTTTGCAATTCGCATTCGCATCCGATCGCACCAATCCTAGGGTTGCGAGGCGCTATGACACACTCGCGCCCGCTGTCCTGAATCTGTTGCGCCACATCGCAACCGTCGGTCAGCGATTGCATCGCCTCCCCTCCATATCGATCTGTGGCGAAATTGCCGGACGGCCGCTGGAAGCGATGGCCCTCCTTGGACTTGGCTTCACCTCGCTGTCCATGCAGGCCTCGATGATAGGGCCGGTGAAAATGATGACCCGTGCGCTCGATACGCGCAGCCTGCGGCCGCTTCTTCTTGAGCTGTGCCGAAGCTCCGAAAGCACAGTTCGCACCGCGCTGGCTGAATTTGCCGCGGCAAACGATATCCCTGTGGGCCGTTCCCAGGATGGTCTGCGGGCCGCTTTGTGATCGGCGCGCCCATCTGATAATGAAACGCAGCGCGCGAAGTGCCTGCAATTGGCCAAGATTGCGCGAAATCTTAACAATCAACCGTTAGGAAACAGGCGAAGGATATAAATGGCAAAAATTACCCGCCTCACGCTTGATCAGACTGGTGGCCTGGAGCGCCGGCGGCTGCATTTGCGCGAAATTTCCGAAGATTTCGGACCTCCCGCTCGAAACCGTCGGGCAGGACTTGAAGACGGCGCGCGTGAGAAAGGGCGAAGATCTCGCCGCAATCGCCAAGGTCCTGAGAATCCGCAAGGACCAATTGCAGGCACTCGAAGAGAGCAATTTCGATCAACTCCCCGGACGCACTTACACCATCGGATTTGTCCGCGCCTATGCGCAATATCTCGACATGGATCCCGACGAATTGGTCGAGAGGTTGAAGGCCGAGATCGCCGGGCGCAATGAGGCGAAGGAACCGGTCGTCACACCCGCGCCACGCGAAAGCAGGCTGCCGCCCGGCAGCTTTGTCCTGGCTTTTTTCCTGCTGATCGCGGTCGTCTATGTCGTATATTACGTCGTGGTCTCCATCGAACATATGCGCACCCCTCCGGTTACGCCTGTGCCCGCCCGCCTTTCCCAGATGACCGGCGTCATTCCACACCCGTCGATTACCGGAAATGTTGCTGCTATGCCGTATTCCGGGCAAATATCGCGCAGTCCAAAGGGTTCGGCCGGCAATAGGCTATGATTGTTTCGGTTCAGGCCGCCGCAGCCGCGCCCGGTTCAAACGGTAGGTGAAATCATGAGCGTCCGGCCGTATCGCGACATTGTGCGGCGAAAATCGCGACAGATCCGCGTTGGCTCGGTCCCGGTGGGCGGAGACGCGCCGATAACCGTTCAGTCGATGACCAATACATTGACCTCCGACGCCCGCGCAACCATTGCGCAGGTAAAGCGGCTGGAAGATGCGGGCGCCGATATCGTTCGCGTATCATGTCCCGACCAAGACTCGACCAGGGCGCTCAAAGCGATTGTGGCGGCAGTCCATGTGCCGATTGTCGCCGACATCCATTTCCACTACCGGCGCGCCATCGAAGCGGCGGAAGCGGGCGCCGCCTGTCTGCGCATAAACCCGGGAAATATCGGATCGAAGGAACGCGTCCGCGAAGTCGTGAAGGCCGCCAGGGACCACGGCTGTTCGATGCGCATAGGCGTCAATGCGGGATCTCTCGAGCGCGACCTGCTGGAGCAGTTTGGCGAGCCCTGTCCCGAGGCGATGGTGGAAAGCGCGCACCGTCATATGCGCCTGCTCGAGGACAATGATTTCTTCGAGTTCAAAATCAGCGTCAAAGCGTCCGATGTGTTTCTCGCCGTGGCTGCCTATCAGCAGCTTGCGGACAGTTGCGATTATCCCCTGCATCTCGGCATTACCGAAGCCGGCGGCATGATTCCGGGCACCGTGAAATCATCGATCGGAATGGGCATGCTGCTGTGGTCTGGGATCGGCGACACCATCCGCGTATCGCTCTCCGCAGAACCCGAAGAAGAGATCCGCGTCGGCTTCGACATGCTGAAAGCGCTCGGATTGAGACACCGCGGCGTGAACATTGTGTCCTGCCCTTCCTGCGCGCGTCAGGGTTTCGACGTCATCAGAACCGTGTCGGTACTGGAAAATCGGCTCAAGCACATATCCACCCCGATGTCGCTTTCGATTATCGGCTGCGTCGTCAACGGGCCGGGAGAGGCCCGCGAAACCGACATCGGCTTTACCGGCGGTGGCGCGGGCGCCGGCATGATCTATCTGAACGGCAAACCGGTCTATAAACTCGATAATGCCGCGCTGGTCGACCATGTGGTCGAACTCTGCGAGAAGAAGGCCGCCGAAATCGAGGCGACGCGTCAGCTTGCCGGTCAGAAAGCCGCCGTCGCGGGCTAGTAATTTCTACCCCGCAGTTCCGCGGAACCAGCCTGGTTCAAGGACTCGATCCGCGACATTCGGCTACGAGATTGATTTTCCCATGCGCCAGCCTGGCCCGACATCAATATGATTCCCCAAGCTAAACTCGAACGCGTTCTGGATCGCTATCACGCGATTGAAGCCCAGCTGGCGTCCGGTCACTCCAGCGATTTCGCCAGGCTGTCGAAAGAACATGCGCAGCTGGCGCCGATCGTGAACGCGATCGGTGCCTACAAGACGGCCCGCGAAGCAATGGCGCAAAATGAACAGCTCGTCGCCGATCCGGCATCGGACACGGATCTGAAGACCCTTGCAAGCGAGGAGCTGGAGACGCTTCACCGGCAGTTCCCCGCGCTTGAACGCGATCTCCAGTTGCTGCTTCTTCCGAAGGACTCCGCCGACAGTTCGAGCGCGATTGTCGAAATCCGTGCCGGAACCGGCGGGGAGGAAGCGTCTCTTTTTGCCGGCGATCTGCTCGAAATGTACACGCGCTACGCCCAGCTGCAGGGTTGGAGAACCGAACTGCTTTCCTTGAGTGAATCCGATCTCGGCGGCGTCAGGGAGGCCGTTCTCGCCGTCGAAGGCGAGGGCGCCTATGCAAGATTGAAATTCGAGTCCGGCGTTCATCGGGTTCAGCGCGTTCCCGTGACCGAAGCTTCGGGCCGCATCCACACCTCTGCAGCAACGGTTGCCGTGCTGCCGGAGCCCGAAGATGTGGATGTCAGTCTCGACGAGAAGGATCTGCGGATCGATGTCTATCGCGCCAGTGGCGCCGGTGGGCAGCACGTCAACAAAACCGAATCCGCCGTGCGCATAACCCACATGCCAAGCGGCATCGTCGTCGCGATGCAGGAAGAAAAATCGCAGCACAAGAACAAAGCGAAGGCGATGAAAATCCTGAAAGCCAGACTTTTCGAAGCCGAACGCGAGCGCACCGATCGCGTCCGCGCTGCGGAACGCAAGGGCCTGGTTGGATCGGGCGACCGCTCCGAGCGCATTCGCACCTACAACTTTCCCCAGGGCCGTGTCAGCGACCACCGGATCAATCTCACGCTGTACAAGCTCGACAGAATTCTCTCCGGTGACGATCTCTCGGACATCATCGATGCGCTTGTGACCGAAGATCAGGCCAGCCGCCTTGCCGCCGAAGCCGACGCCGCATGATGCAGCAGGCTTTGCAGCCGGCCGATCTCGACACTCTGCTCTTTCGTGGAACGGAGTTGTTGCGAAATGCCGGGATTGAGTTCCCGCGACGGGAAGCGCGGCTGTTGCTGGCGCACGCGCTTTGTGTCTCTGTCGATGAACTGGTCTCGACCCGCGCGATAGGACGGGACAAAGCCACGGCCTTCTCCGGTTTTCTTGCGCGCAGGTGCAGGCACGAACCGCTCGCCTACATCACCGGTTCGCGGGAATTCTGGAGCATGAATTTCTCCGTCTCGCCCGAAGTGCTGATTCCGCGTCCCGAATCCGAGACTTTGGTTGAGGAGGCGTTACGAAAATTCCCACAACGCGACGCGGCCTTGCAGGTGCTCGATCTCGGCGCAGGCTCAGGCTGCCTTCTGCTTGCCTTTCTTTCGGAGCGATCGAACGCGCGTGGAGTGGGCGTTGATATCTCGCAAGGGGCGATGTCCATTGCCGCGGGCAATGCCCGGGCATTGTTGCCCGACGGGCGCGCTTTGTTCCGCCTCAGCGACTGGACCGATGACATCACGGGCGAGTTTGACGTGGTATTCGTCAATCCGCCGTACATTTCATCCGCGGAATTGCCGCTGCTTCAGCCGGATGTGGTTCGGTTCGAGCCTCACATCGCGCTCGACGGTGGGCCGGACGGCTGCAATGCTTACCGGAGTATTGCCGCTGGTTTGCCGCGGGTGCTTTCCTCCGGCGCCCGCGTCTTTATCGAGGCCGGTCAAGGCCAGGCCACTGTCATTCGGCATATCTTCGCATCGGCAGGGCTCACGCATGAAGGAACCGTCTGCGATCTCGCTGGTATTCCCCGCTGCGTGATCATGCGAGCGTGAATACCGGGCGACCCGGAATAAAAAGATTGGCATTCGGTCGCGGAGCGGCTAGTTTCCGCCTCGCTTGGGAAGCGAGGCGACCGGCCGCCGCATAGCGGAGCAGCCGGGGGAACGGGTTTTAGACGTTCGCCCTCGTGGAATGAGAACTCGGAACGCGCCAGAAGTCACCCACCGGAGATCGCGCGCTTGCGGGCCTGAGGAAATTGCGTTGCGTACAGGATGACAGAATTGAGGACACGGACCGTTCCGATGTGCAGCGGGAACTGTTTCGCTTTGCAGCCGGAACAATCAATCATGAAAAGTGAGGGGTAAACGTGAAACGTTCGCGTGGACGCGGCAGGCGGCCGCAAAACAATCACAGCCGGGCATTCGACTCGACCGGCCCGGATGTCAAGATCCGCGGTACGGCGTCCCATGTCTATGAAAAATACCTGCAACTCGCGCGCGATGCTGGTTCGGCCGGTGACCGCGTGATGGCCGAAAATTACCTTCAGCACGCGGAACATTATTTCCGCATCCTGCTGGCCCAGGGAATCCAGCCGGGGCAGCAGCAGGGAACCCCCGGTCAACAGCCAAATGGCGCAGGCGATGGCCGCATTCCACCCGGCTCCGAACAGCCATCCTTCCCGCAGCCGGCCGGCAGTGCACCCTCCTTCACCCTCGCCGATGAGGATGAACTCGAAGAAGGTGACGAAGCCGCCTGACCCGGGAATTTGCCCTCGCCGGAAGTGCGCCAGCGGAGCAGCCGGGTGTTTCTTTTCGCCCTTGTCGTTGATGGAGGTCAACGCCACATATGCCTTGTGCGGTGCCTTATGGGCCGCACAACAGCGACGCGATTCCCGTTGCCGAAAGGAGCGGAACTCGCGGTCGAAAGGAGCGGCATATGGAATTCGAAAAGTTCACCGAACGTTCGCGCGGGTTCATTGAGTCGGCCCAAGGCCTTGCCAGGCGTTCAAATCATCAGCTTCTGACCCCCGAACATATTCTCAAAATCCTGCTCGACGACGAGCAGGGCATGGCCTCCAGCCTCATTCAGGCGGCAGGCGGCCGTGCCGCCGAAGCACGTCAGCAGACCGAACTTGCCCTGTCGAAGCTGCCCAAAGTGCAGGGCGCAGGCGCTCAGACCTATCTCGCGCCCGAGACTGCGGCCGTCCTCGATCAGGCACAGGAACTCGCAAAGAAAGCCGGCGATTTCTTTGTTCCCGCCGAGCGTATTCTGCAGGCGCTGGCGATGGCCCCCAACGCGGCGGCATCCACCATCCTGAAAAATGCCGGCGTCACCCCTCAGGCCCTGAACAAGGCCATCAACGATCTTCGCCAGGGGCGCACGGCCGACAGCGCAACCGCCGAAAACAGCTATGACGCGCTGAAGAAATTTGCGCGCGATCTGACGGAACTCGCCCGCTCGGGCAAGCTCGATCCGGTCATCGGCCGTGATGAGGAAATCCGCCGTACCATTCAGGTTCTGTCGCGCCGGACCAAGAACAACCCCGTCCTGATCGGTGAACCGGGGGTGGGAAAAACGGCTATCGTCGAGGGCCTTGCGCTGCGCATCGTCAATGGCGATGTCCCCGAATCCCTCCGGGACAAGAGGTTGATGGCGCTCGACATGGGTGCGCTCATCGCGGGCGCCAAGTTCCGTGGCGAATTCGAGGAACGTCTCAAGGCCGTGCTGTCGGAAATCACCTCTGCGGCCGGCAAGATCATTCTCTTCATCGACGAAATGCATACCCTGGTCGGGGCAGGCAAAGCCGAAGGCGCGATGGATGCATCGAATCTTCTGAAACCGGCGCTCGCCCGCGGCGAACTGCACTGCATTGGCGCAACCACCCTCGACGAATATCGCAAGCATGTCGAGAAGGATGCCGCTCTGGCGCGGCGCTTCCAGCCCGTTTTCGTCTCGGAGCCGACTGTTGCCGATACCATATCGATCCTGCGCGGCCTGAAGGAAAAATACGAAGTCCACCACGGCGTGCGGATCACCGATGGCGCCATCGTCGCGGCCGCGACTCTGTCCAATCGCTACATCACCGATCGTTTCCTGCCCGACAAGGCGATCGACCTCATGGACGAAGCGGCGAGCCGCCTCAGGATGCAGGTTGACTCCAAGCCGGAGGAACTGGACGAGCTCGACCGCCGGATCATCCAGCTCAAAATCGAACGCGAGGCTCTGAAAAAGGAAACCGACAAGGCTTCGCACGACCGGCTGGAGAAACTGGAGGTCGAACTTGCGGAATTGGAACAGGAATCCGCTGCACTGACAGCCCGTTGGAATGAAGAAAAGAAATCGCTGCACGACACGCAGAAGCTGAAGGAAGAGATCGACAAGGCGCGTCAGGAGTTGGAAATAGCCCAGCGCCGCGGCAATCTCGCACGCGCGGGTGAACTGGCCTATGGCGTGATTCCGGATCTGCAGCGGAAATTGCAGGATGCCGAAGAAAAAAGCGTCGAGCGCCTGGTCAATGAAGCGGTTACGGAAGAACACATCGCCGGCGTGGTTTCCCGCTGGACCGGAATTCCCGTGGACAAGATGCTGGAAGGCGAACGCGAAAAGCTGCTGCACATGGAGGGCTCGCTGGAGAAGCGGGTCATCGGTCAGGACGAAGCCGTCCGCGCGGTTTCCAATGCCGTCCGCCGCGCCCGCGCCGGTTTGCAGGATCCCCACCGACCGATCGGATCATTTCTCTTTCTTGGACCGACTGGCGTCGGAAAGACCGAACTGACCAAGGCGTTGGCCGCCTTCCTGTTCGACGACGACTCGGCAATGGTGCGCATCGACATGTCCGAATATATGGAGAAGCACTCGGTCGCCCGGCTGATTGGCGCCCCTCCCGGCTATGTCGGATATGAGGAAGGCGGTGCTTTGACCGAAGCCGTTCGCCGCCGTCCCTATCAGGTCGTGCTTTTCGATGAGATTGAAAAAGCCCATCGCGACGTTTTCAACGTGCTGCTTCAGGTGCTGGACGACGGCCGGTTGACCGACGGACAGGGCAGGACCGTAGATTTCCGGAACACCGTGATTATCCTCACCTCCAATCTCGGCTCGGAGTTCCTCGCCGCACAGCCCGAAGGCGAAGATTCCAGTTCGGTGCGGGGCCAGGTGATGAATGCGGTTCGGGCGCATTTCCGTCCCGAATTCCTCAACCGGCTGGATGAAATCATTCTCTTCCATCGCCTGACACGGGCGCAGATGGACAAGATCGTCGACATCCAGATCGACCGCCTGTCCGGACTGCTTGCAGATCGCAAGATCACCGTCCGGCTGGATGCGAAGGCCAAATCCTGGCTTGCCGATGCGGGATATGATCCCGTCTATGGCGCGCGACCGCTGAAGCGCGTGATCCAGCGCAGTCTGCAGGACCCGATGGCCAGCATGATCCTCGAAGGCGAGGTTTCGGATGGCGATACGGTGAAGGTCTCCGCCGGAAAGCGTGGTCTCATTATCAATGGGGTGGAAGTCGAGACCTCAGGCGAGATGCTTGGTCTCGGCTCCGAACCTCCGAGCCACGCGGTCCATTAGTCTGAAGGCGCACCGGCAAAGCTCTCTACCGGTCCACTTTCGGCATAATCAGCATCGCTGCCGCGACTGGCGCGGGCATCTGGTTATCCTCGGCGGTGATCGGTCGCGCCGGCGCCGCGTTGGGCTTCAGTTTTTCCAAAAGAGCGAGGCTTTTCGCGGTCTGGGCGTAATCTGGTGAGTCGTTGGAAACCTGACGTAGCAGATTTTCAGCCCCCGCCAGATCGCCCGCCTTGATGTGCGAGAGGGCATCGTTGTTGAGAACAGCAGGTTCACCCGGCTTCAATTCCAGTGCGCGCGCATAAGACGCCTGGGCCGACAGGTATTTGCCTTGCTCATCGTAGGCTACGCCCTGGGCCGAATAGAGCGTCCAATCGCCCGGCTGAAGCCGGATGGCCGTTTCCAGAAACGCGAGCGCGTCATTGCTCCGCCCCTGCGCCGCAAGCACCTTGCCGTATTCGCCAATCACCTGCGGGTCTTCCGGCGCGACCAACACCAGTTGCGTCAGGATCCTGGCGGCAGTGTTCATATCTCCTGCAGAACGGGCGTCCTGCGCCTGTTTGAGGAAAATGGTCACTTCGGGACCCGATCCGAACACAGGTTTGGACGGCGCTTGAGCCTGCTTTGCGGCCGGAAGCCCTGTGCTCGAACCGTGGGAATCGGAAAACGTGCCGCAGCCTGCGCTCGACAGCGCCAAAGCCAGCATACCGGGAAGAATGGAGCGCTTCATATTCACCTCTCACCGCTGTGAACCCGTTCGACCCGAGCCGGCTCTTGTCGCGCCGTGAACATCAGCCAAACATGGTTGAAGAGTTGTTAAAATCGATCGACATGGCGGCGCAAGAAAAGGCCGCCGAAGCGGGGCCGCACACAACTCAAATCCTGCGCGGCGCCATGGGGCTTCAGGTTCAGGGCCTGCAGCACGACCGCCATTTGGCGACGAACCGACCTGCACACGTGATCTCGAACCGTAGATTGCCGATCCGGCTTGACCCCAAACTGGACATTCACTATCGGCCTGAACATGCCGTAAACTCGCCCGCGCGGCGCATGGTATGCGTGGGTAGATTCCGCCCGTCGCACCAGAGTGCCGACGTCTTGACCAGTAAAGGAACCGCGTTGCCATGATTCGACATGCGTTCGTGACGTTGACCCTCGCGCTGCTGACCGCGGGCCTGAGCGGTTCCTCCTCGACTGTTGCTCAGACTCCACCCAACACCGTTCAGCTGCAGCCGGCTCCCGATATACCGGGCGTTATCGCCGGCGGAACGATGCCCCAGGTGGTGCTCAAGGGACTTACGAGTTCGGACGATCCCTTCTGGCTCCCGAACGTTGGCCTGATCTTCTCCGAATCGCAGGCCAATCGCATTGTGAGGCTGGACGAACATGATCAGCCCGTCACCTTCCTGGGTGGGTTGCTCAACCCGCTCGGCATGACCTTCGACGCGCAGGGCGAACTCATTTCGATCCAGACGAGGCCGGGTTTCCTTGGACCTCGCGTCGTATGGCCGAAAGGGAAGGAGAGAATCATCGCGGACAACTACCAGGGGAAGCCCTTCGGCCGTCCGAACGACATCGTCGCGAACCTCAAAGGCGGCCTGTACTTCACGGACCCTCCGGCCTCCGCGGTGTACTACGTGCCGCCCGGCGGCGCGATAATCCGTGTGGTGGACGAGGGGATCAAGGCTCCAAACGGCCTGCAGCTCAGCCATGATGAAAAGACGCTCTATGTGAACGACACGCAGGGCATCAACATCTATGCGTTCGATGTGCAGCCGGACGGCCGCCTCGCCAATCGCAGGGTCTTCGCCACCTATGTGGGACGGGACGTGTCGCGTCCCCCGACGGAGCCGCCTATCTCGAGGGCCGATGGGCTGGTCACCGATGACGACGGCCGGTTGTATGCGCTGACGGATGCGGGGATCGAAGTCCTGAGCCCGACTGGTCAGCACCTGGGCGCTATCCCGGTATGGTGCATCACGCGGCGCTGTCAGAACCTGGGGTTCGGTGGCCCCGACAAGCGGACGCTCTACGTTGCTGGCGGCGGCACGCTGCTTCGGATTCCGATGCTTGCCCGTGGATTCATGGGCCGCGCAAAGTAGCTAGAGACATGGGGTGCTTGGGAGGGCTATTTCGGGCGGCCCATGTAACCTTGGGCGATCATGTCGATTTTGTAGATCGCCTTGGCGTTATTCCTGACACCGTCGGTCGTTCTGAATTCCTGGCCGTCCCGGGTCTTCATGCCGGCGCCCTTGGCGTAGAGGAATTTCTTGCCGGGGCCGGCAAACGCGACACTGGAGGAAGACCTTGGTAGAGGAATGATGCCCAGGTATTTTCCTTCGGCGCTGAAAACCTGAATGCCCGGATCGCCGGAGGCGACGTAGAGACGGCCTTCGGAGTCGATCGTCATTCCGTCGCCGTTGCCGCCGCCTTCAAGCCTGGCAAAGTCGCGCTGATTGGTGGTGGTGCCATCGGGAGCGATATCGAAGGCCACAAGAGTCTTTCTGTTGGTGACATAGAGCGTCTTTTCATCGCGGCTGAGCGCCATGCCGTTTGTGCGCAATTGCTTGTCTGCGACGAGGCTGACTTTGCCGGCGGCATTGACGAAGTAGGTGCCATTGTCGTCGGAGAAGTAGACGCCGCCCTTCGAATCGCAGACGAGTTCGCCCATGCGCCAGAACGTCTTGCCGTTATATTCGCTGGCCAGTGTCCGATGCATGTTGCCCATTTCGATGACGATCAACTGCGCCGGCTCATGGCACTGGTCGGGATGACCGCCCGGATCCGAGCAGGTGCGCTCAACGCCGATGACGCGGCCCTTGTAGTCGATGCCGAGGGCTCCGGTGCCGTGAGTGTCCGTGGCAAAGATGGAGAATTCATCCTTTGGATCGAGCCGGCCAACCGTGCTGGGCTGCTCTTGCGCAAACAGGATTCCGCCGTCTTTCGTGCCGACGAGACCATCGGCGTTGTCGGGGCCTTGCCACACAAGCTTCCACGGGGCTCCGGCGGCGATCACTCCTGGAATCCCGGTGACCGTAACCTGCTTTTCGGCGGCGGGCTGCGGGAAGGCTCCGCCGGTCCTTTGCTGCGCGACGGCGATCCCGTCGAGCACAAGAGTTCGATCCAATGAAACAGCACGCGATCGTGCACATCGTTTTCAGTTTCATAACGACTCCTCGTCTTTGGCCGCAGGCCGGCAAAGCGGAGTGCAAAGGCGCGTCCAACAATGCCCCGGCCCTTGCGGACTGTAACATATCGGGTTCATTGCATGACGGCTGATTCAGAGGCGGACGGACGCTTATGGCGACAGTCCGCCTAATACCGGCAAACCGAATTTCGCTATGCCCGGGGCATCACCGATCCTGCGACATGGACCCTGAGCCGTCATTCGAGGCAGCCGCTTCGTCGTTGGCCACGCGTCCTGTTGACCCTAACGATTGCGTGAATTTGCTTTGGAAGTTGGACTCTCCCCCCGAAACGAGACTTAGATTCCACGGAGGATCTTTCGGAGCGCGGTGTTCGTGATGCGCGGAATTGTGCGGAAGGCAGTGTGGTTTGTTGCGGGGGTGGCCGTGGCGCTGGTCGTGCGCGGGGAGTTTGACTCCTCAGCCTTCGCTCAGCCCGCGAATGATGGCATGTATCTGCGCATCCGCAATGAGGAAGCGCGCCTGAACGCTCTCGAAAATCAGCAGGCGATTGCGCGGCTGAAGAACATGACGGGTCCACCGACGCCCGCCGCGCCGCTGGGTTCGTGGATTCCGGGCGGGACGCTGGCTGGCGAAGATATGCGAATGCAGATCGCGGCACTCCAGAAGCAGGTGCAGGCGCAACAGAAGGCATTGGAAAATTTGCAAAAGGAAGTGACGCGCGTCTGCGAGGCCGGCCAGGGCCCCGGCGCTGAAAATCCAAACAGTTTTAGCAACGGCGTCCCCGATGTCCCGATGGCAAAATAGCGCCACCGGGTATCGAGCGGATTATGTCTCTCCGTGGCGCTTAAAAAGCGCCACCACCTTTTCCGGGCTTTCCCGAACACCCTGCAATCGCTGTCCGAGCGAGAGAACGGTTTGCACGCCTGCGGTAAATTCGCCCGGCAATGATGCCCTGATCGCGGTCACCGCGGACGCTTCGATCGGAACGTGTTCCCCGTCCGGCCGGGTCAACGTCACCATCGTACCTGCATTCGCCGCGATTTCGGATGCCTGCGGTTCTTCACCGGCTGTGGCGGCCGCCCCGGTGGCTCTTGTTCCCAATATCCGGGCTATGCCGCGCACATAGGCGCGCGTCTCCTGCGGCAGTCCGCGCAGGCTCGCCGGCTGCGCATCAACCGTCGCCGGTCCTGCATTATACGCGGCGAACATTTTGGGAAACCCGAATTTCTCGTAAAGCCAGCGCAGATACGCGGTGCCGGCCAGAACATTGTCATGCGGATCAAACGGGTCCGGGCCCAGACCATACTGACGCTGCATGTCGCGCCACGTCTCCGGCATCAATTGCATCAATCCCATCGCGCCCTTTTTTGACGTAATGGGAACGCCATCCACCGACGTCGTGTGTCCGCCGCTTTCCATCCTGATCACGGCTTTAATCCAGTCTTCCGCAATCCCGAAACGCCGAGACGCCTCCCGGACGAAGGGAGACGAGCGCGCGATCGGCGCCGCGGCGGCCGCGGTTTGACACGGAGTATCCGGAACCGCCATCCTGGCGGCGGCGGGAGAGGTGATCGCCGCAATAGAGACGCAAACAGAGAGCATCGTCGCCACTTGGCGCATTCGCTTTGACACCTGGTATCCTGTAGCATTCCAACCCGCGGAACCGAATTCCGGACGTTCCGGCGCCTCGGGGCGCCAATCCGGAAAACCGAGTACTTTTATCCACTTATCAGGTTGTTATTTCATAAGCAAGCTTATATTATAGTCTGCTACAAACCGTAAGAAGGGTTTTGCACGCGCGGTAGAATCCTTCAGACGGGGCAACCGGATTAGGTTCGTCCCGTAAATGCCTTCGTGAAGTGAGCGTCTGGGAATGAACGACCAATTCAGGACTGCGGAAGCGGATCTGGCGAGAACCCTCGAGCTGGAGCTGAAACCGCGCCGTCTGGTGACGTGGCCGCGGCTGTTGCTCGTCCTGGTACTCATCGCGGTTGCCGTTGGCGCATATTTCTATCCTTGGCGCGGCGCAACCTCGCCTTACGTCGCCGCTCCCGTCACAACCGGATCGCTAACCGTGACCGTCAGCGCGACCGGAACTTTGCAGCCGCAGGATCAGGTCGATGTTGGCGCGCAAATCTCGGGCCCGGTTGATCAGGTCAATGTCGATTACAATGACCATGTGAAGAAGGGCCAGATTCTGGCTGTCATCAACACGGATCAGATTCACGCGCAACTGGCCCAGGCCCTGGCGGCCCAGAATGCCGCACGCGCCGATGTCGCCAATAATGCAGCGACCGTGGACCTGACTTTGAAGAAGCGCGATCGCGCCCGTGCGCTGTTCAAGATTGGCGGGATGTCGGAGCAGGATCTTCAGACGGCAGAGGCTGATTACCAGCGCGCACTGGCCGCTGTCAGTAAATCCAAAGCCGATGTTGATAGTGCCGGCGCGCAGGCGGGCTTGTACCGGACCCAACTCGGGTTTGCCCAGGTGCGATCCCCGATCGATGGAATCGTACTCGACCGCAAGATTTCCAAGGGCCAGACGGTCGCCGCCGCCTTCCAGACCCCTGTTCTGTTCACGCTGGCGACGGATCTCTCCACGATGCAGTTGCAGGTGGATATTGACGAAGCCGATATCGGTTCGGTGCGGGAAGGGCAGGGGGCGAGCTTTACCGTGGACGCCTACCCGCAGCGCGAATTCGAGGCGCGGCTTTCGTCAGTCCGCAATTCGCCCAAAACCACCAACGGTGTTGTCACCTATCAGGGCATTCTGACGGTTGATAATTCTTCCATGCTGTTGCGGCCCGGGATGACTGCCAACGTGAACATCACGGTGTCGAAAACCGCCCAGGCATTGCTCGTGCCGAACGGAGCACTCCGTTTCACCCCGCCGGGGAAAGAGTTTGCCGAGGTTTCCCAAAGCACCAGCCGGAACGGCCAGATCGCAGGCCGCGTGTGGGTTCTGGAAAACGGCAAACCCGCGGCACGCGACGTCAAACTCGGGCGCAATGACGGACGCAACACCGAAGTCCTTTCCGGCGCTCTCAAACCCGGCGACAAGGTCATCACCGATATCGCCGGAACGACGGCGTCTGGCGCCTGACGTGGAGATCATCCGGTTCGATAATGTGACCAGGGTCTATGGCCATGGCGAAGCCGCCGTGGTCGCGGTGGACCACATCAATCTGCGCATCGGCACGGGAGAGTTTGTGGCGGTTCTCGGCCCATCGGGCTCCGGTAAATCCACGGCCATGAATATTCTCGGCTGCCTCGATACGCCGACCTCGGGGCATTATTATTTTCACGGCGTCGATCTGAAGTCGCTGACGCGCGATCAACGCGCACTTATCCGGCGCAATTACTTTGGCTTCGTCTTTCAGGGCTTCAACCTGTTGAAACGCACGTCGGCACTGGAAAATCTGGAATTGCCGCTGATCTATCGCGGTGTCGCGCGCAAGGAGCGTCGCGAACTTGCGCGCCGGGCCCTTGCCCTTGTCGGCTTGTCCGATCGCGAAACCCATACTGCGGCGGAATTGTCGGGCGGCCAGCAGCAGCGTGTCGCCATTGCGCGGGCTCTCGTGACCAATCCATCGGTCGTGTTCGCCGATGAACCCACGGGAAATCTCGATACGGCGCGAAGCCATGAACTCATGCAGTTGTTTCGCCGCCTCAATGACGAAAACGGCATCACCATCGTTCTGGTAACGCATGAGGAGGATATCGCCGCTTATGCAAAGCGGCATATCCGCTTCCTCGATGGGCGCGTCGCCTCCGATTCCAGTTTCACCCGTCGCGACGAGGTTCCTGTCCGCGAGAGGGCGGCGTCATGATCGAAAATGCCCTGATCCTCGCAATCCGCGAAATACGCCGCAACCTGATGCGGGCTGCGCTGACCACACTCGGCATCATCATTGGGGTCGCCGCGGTGATTGCAATGGTGACGCTCGGCAATGGTGCAACCGCCAGCGTGACCTCCAGCATCAGTTCTCTCGGACGCAATCTGCTGATCCTCGCGCCGGGAACCCGCCGCATGGGCGGCGCCCAATCCGATGCCAGCGCTTTCGATCCCGCCGACGTCGATGCGATAAAGCGCGAAATCGGCAATCTGCGCGCCGTGGCTCCCGTGGTGATGCGGTCTGAAATTGCCGTTGAGGGCAATCAGAATCATTCGACCCAGATCGCGGGCACCGACAACGCCTATTTTGACGCCCGCGAATGGCCGCTCACCACCGGGCGCGTCTTCACCGACGCGGAAATCCGCAGCGGCAAAGCCGTCTGTGTAATCGGCCAGACCATTCGTACCAAACTGTTCGGCGCGCAGGACCCGCTTGGGGCGGAGATCCGTATCCGCGATGTTCCCTGCGAGGTGATCGGGATTTTCTCGGTGAAAGGTCAGTCCACGTTCGGACAGGATCAGGACGACATTGTAGTGATGCCCGTCCGCGCCGTGCAGCGCCGGCTCGCCGGCAACACCAATGTCGGGACGATGTGGATCGCCGCACAACGCGCCGAGGACATGCCGCGCGTGAAAAGCGATCTGACCCGCCTGATGCGCGAACGCCGACATCTCGCGCGCGGCACACCGGACGATTTTCAGGCCAATGACATGGCCCAGATCACCCAGATCCTGGAGACGACGACAGGCGTGCTGACGATCTTTCTCTCCGCCGTCGCCGCCGTCAGCCTCGTCGTCGGCGGAATCGGCATCATGAACATCATGCTCGTCTCGGTGACCGAGCGCACCCGCGAAATCGGCATCCGGTTGGCCATCGGCGCCCGTGAACGCGACGTCCTTACGCAGTTCCTCGTCGAAGCCGTGATGATGTCAGCCTTCGGGGGATTGATTGGCATCCTGGTCGGACTTGGGGCGTCGGCTGCCGGCACGCATTTCCTCAAGCTTGCCTTCGTGCCGTCGCCCGGAATCGTCGTGCTGGCTTTTTTGTTCTCGGCCGCAATCGGAATCGCGTTCGGCTATTTCCCCGCCCGCCGCGCCGCCCGCCTCGATCCCATCGAAGCCCTCCGCCACGAATAGCTGTCCTTTCAGCAGTCGTTGCTTACGGACCATCTCCGCCGGTGAAGAAGCGCATCACTTCCTGATGACGTTATCAAAACCAAGCCCGGCTTCGCCGTTGAGAATTTTGCCGGTGTTCCCGATCATGGGGTGGGGAGGCGGGGGGCCTGGGAACGCCGTTACCGGCTGCGCGGGCGATGTCGACGGCGAAGAAGGAAACAACGGAGTGAAAGGCGCGGATGGGGTGGCGACCGAACTGGAGGTGCTGGACGACCCACCGGAACTCAGGAGAGCTATGGCGCCGATGGCAAGTGCGCCTACGATGACAACGGACCAGAAATCGCTGGAGTTTTTCGCAGAGCTGACGGCGCTGCGGTCCGGAGTGCGGCCGGGCGAGGCCGGATTCGGAACATCGGAGAAATATTGGCTGCCCAACTTGGCGACGGCGGTGTCCGAGCTGCCGGCTGCCCGCGCATAAAGTTGTTTGGCGCGCTCCAGATTTTGCGGCACACCCCATCCCTTTTCATACATCACGCCGAGATTAAGCTGCGCATAGCCGTCATCCTGATCGGCGGCTTTACCGAACCATGAGGCGGCCTGCTGATAGCTCTGGCCGCTCTCATAGCCCATAGCGAGAGAGTTTTCCGCCGGCACGTAACCCTTCTCCGCAGCCTTCAAGAACCACTGCATGGCTTCGGCTTCGTTTTTAGCCGTTCCCTGGCCAAGGCGCAGATGGGCGCCGAGTTGGGTCATGGCGTAGACATCGCCAAGATTGGCGGCCGCGCGATACCACATCACGGCGTAGGCCTTGTCCTGATTCCAGCCATCCCCGCTATCGAGCATGTCGGCGGTAATGACCTTGGAATCAATGACCCCAGCTTGGCCGGCCTTGGCAAACCAATTGAATGCGGCGAGATGATCGGACGCGACTCCCAAGCCGTTGTAATAGCAGCGGCCCGCTTCCTGTTCGGCGTAAGGATGGCCGGTCTCGGCCGCCTTGATGAGCCATTGGCAGCCGGCGGCGGGATTGCGTTGCGTGCCTTCGCCGTAGCGATAGGCGAGGCCCAGGCGGAACATGCCTTCTACGCTTCCCCGCTTGACGGCTTCGCTGAAGAGATTCATCGCCATGGTCGCATTTTGCGGGACGCCAAATCCCGATCCATAGATCACGCCCAGATCGGCATATCCATCGGGTGAACCGCCTCGCACAGCGTGTTCCAACCAGGACTTCGCTTCGAGATAATTGGGCGGATTTTCCTGCGCATAGATGGCGCCGCCTTCGTCAAAGGCATCGGCAATGCCGGCATTCCCGGCGCGAAAATATAGGCGCAGGGCTTGCTCCAGATCCTGCGGCACACCGAGAGCATCTTGATAAAGCCCCGCCAGGGCGAAAGAAGCGGCGCCGTAACCGGCCTTATCCGCGGCGGTGTATAGCGCCAGTGCTTCGGGGTAACGCTTCGCTGCATCGAGCACTCGGCCATAGAGATATTGATAGCGTGGCCGCGCCGGTTGGCGCTCCGCGGCTTGCCGGCAAACGGGGAGTGCCTGGTCGACCTGTATGTTTTCGAAAGCAACGCCATCGCCGACCCGTTGCGCGTCCTGGGGCCGGTCTGCCAATTGGTCGCAATTTTGCGCGACGGAATCATTTCGATCCGGTGGAAAGTTGAGACTGGCAGTTCCCACGACAGCGGCGGCAGTCTGGCCGCCGCGTTGGGGGGCGGACTGCGCGGTCGGATATTGAGGAAATCCAGCCCGATCCTCCAAAAATTGCCGCGTACCGGTCTGCGCGACCGGCTGTGCGATGCATGTTGAGGAGATAAGCGAGAAGGATAGAAATAGAGCGAGCACTGATCGCGCTGTGCAGTAGATAGGCATGGCTGGCGCCCCAATAGCTTACCAAGCCTACGCTTCATAAGCGCTTCTAACAAAGGAATTCGCCAGAATTTCAGATGCGCCGGACTCTTCAAAAATCCAGCCTGTCCGCAATCGGCACGTGATAATCGAACAACTGCCGGTTTCCTTCGATGCAGACCTGTTCGTCGTAGGGGATGCGCACCGGGCGATAGCGCTGGATCGCCGACCACTCGGTCGTGAATGCGCCCGGATCGTCCACGGTGATGTCCACTTCCAGCCCCTTGCCGTTCAGTCGATGGAAGCGCTCCACGACATGCAGTCTGTCCGTGTGCGGCGTGCGATAATTATCGATGAAGGTCTTGTCGTTGAATCCGATGGTATCGACCACCAGCGTATCGCCTTCATACCGCCCGACGGATTCTCCGTACCAGGACGGCTTCGGATTCGCGGAATGCGGCACATTCATATACACATGCCGCACCTGCTGATCGCCGGAAAAAAACATCAGGATCTCTTTCGGCGACTGGATGAAATAGATCGGCTCGATGATGAAATGCTCCCATCCGGGCACACCGGCCGGCCGGCAACTGGAACGCGCCGTCAACCCGATCTTGCCGGACAAAACATCCGCATTGTCGCGCCGCATCCGCTCGGCCGCCCAGGGCTGCAGAATTGGACTGCTCGTATCGGCGACGCGGAAATTCGACTGCAATCCACCGCCATTGGCAATGTAGGGATGCACAGGGTCCGGACCGACCGGCCCCGGTCCGGAAACCGGCGGCAACAGATCGACATTCGCGGCGGACCAGCCACCGCCGGGCACGTAGAAATCCGGTGTTTCCGGCGCCGCTGCACTGAGCACGATCGCCATGCCGGGTGCGATGGTCGCCCGCAAGACCGGCAGGAAATTCCGCATACGCATGGTATAGCTCCTCCCGGCTCCCTGACTGCTCAGGGCCTGGCCGCGTGCCAGACATTTCCGATGCCATCGCCCTTCATTTCCCCGGCCTGACGGTCGAGGATGAAACGGTAAACCGGCTTGCCCTTATAGGCCCACTGCCTTGTACCGTCGTCGCGCATGATGATCTTCCAGTCGCCTGCATCCTGCTCATTATCGCCCGGGGTGAAGGCGGGCCAGTTATGGACGCAATTGTCGTAGCAGGAAGAAATATTTGCCGCGCGGTCGCTGTCGGCGACGTAAAGCGTCATGCCTTTCGCATCGGTAAAAATGCCGTTCCGCATGCTGACCGCAGCAGGCATTGCTTCCGCCCCTATGGCAATTCCGGAGAACAGCAGGATCATTGCGGCCAGATGCAGATGAAGATTCGTCATGGTGAAATCCTGCTATTTGAGTTTTCCACCCACCTCGACATTCTGGCAGACATTTTCGACGAGCCTTTGCTTTTCGTCCGTCGAATCCTTGCGTCGGTAGGTCACGGTTCTGGTGAATGCATTCCTGAAGATTTTCGGATCCGTCAGGGTCCATGCGGAGGCAATCGTGTTTCCGTCAGGCGAAAGTGTCCAGCGCTCGACGAAATGAAGCTGATCGGAATGCGGGAAACCGCTGCTGTCGACCAGCGTCTCCTCATCGATATTGTTGGTGTCGATCACGAGCGTATTGCCTTCCCAGCGGGCGATTGAATTGCCCATGAAGGTCGGGAAATAGTCCTTCCGGTGGCGGTTCTGGAAATAGATCTCCCGCCCCGGGCCCAGCCATTCGCCGAGAATTGCGATGTGGTCATCCTTTTGAAGAATGTCGAAGGTACCGAACATTGCGAGACGGGGGATTCCCAGGGGGTGACACATCAGCCCCGTATCGATGGCCGGATCGCCCCGCTCGACGCCCGCCTTTTTGACGGCATAGAGCCGCTGGCCCTCCGGTGTGATGCCAAGTTGTTCGTAGGGAAGCAACACGCCGTTGCCGCAATTGGTTCGGCACTGCCAGAGACCGCTGAAATCCGGATGACCGTTCAACATTGGCTGCGCAGCGGCGCCGCTCGCCAGGAAGCCGCCCGTCAGCGCAGCCCATGCCGCGCCGCCAAGCATCGTCCTGCAAAATTTCACGACCATGTTCCTTTCCCGCAAGCCTCCGGAGCGTAGCAATTGGGCACGCGCACGGCGAGATTTTTGATCCGCGCCAAACCCGATTTCGGCCAGTATGCCGCTGATCCCAAATATTATTGCCGGTTCGGACGGTGTTTACTGGGGCGGCCCACCGCGGCCGAACACATGCCCGTCGGGCAGTGTTACCCTGATGATCTGTCCGCCGCTCGTGCCGTCTTTCAGCGGATGAACTTCCATGGTGATCCTGTCGCCGGCCTTCACCGAATCCTTGGTCCAACCCATGCGATAGAGGCCGCCGAGATTGCCGCCTTCCATACCCCAGGTTTCCGGTTGTCCCTTGCCGTTCATCACCGTGAGATAAACCCAGACATGCGGATTTGCGTATTCCACCGATTTCACGGTGCCGTTCAGCGTCACGCTCCTTGTCGCGTCGAACATCGCGAAGGAATGATGCGCAAACGCCGGCGTGGCCAACAGAGACATCGCAAGCGCCGCAAAACCAAACGTCCGGGTTTTCATCGAATCCTCCCCAAATTCATCGGCCGCACTCAGCAGTAGTACAGGTCAAGTCTTTCATACAAGACCGCCCCGGCTCATCGCCCTGTCAATTCTATTGATTCCCTCCCGCGTGATCTTAACATCGGCGTGGCCCTGGGAGGGGGCAACCATGCACAGCGTCCGTATCTGCGTTTCCGCCGTTTCACTGCTGGCCGTGTCTTTCATTCCGGCGGCGCTCGGCGCCGCGGCGGTGCCCGATCTGTCCGGTACCTATTGGACAACCAGTTATTCGCCCAGAATTCAGGTCCTCGGCGGCGGCGAGCCCCCGCTGAACGACGACGGCAAGGCTGCCTATCGGAAAAATCAGGCCGGGTTGCGCAATGGCACGCTCGACGATCCCGCGCGCAAAATCTGCCTCCCGGACGGCGTACCACGCGTGCTGGAGTCGCCATATCCGTTTGAAGTTTTTCAGCTTCCCCCCGGACAGGTGACCTTCGTGCACGAATTAAATCATCAGGTTCGCGCGATCCCGCTGGATCTGCCGCTGCCGAGTTACAAGGACAGTATCCTGTTGCCCACCTATGGCGGCCACGCCTCCGGGCATTACGAAGGTGACACCCTGGTCATCCAGAGCAACGGATTCAACGATCAGACTTTTCTCGATTCCAGCGGGCTGCCGCATAGCGACCGGCTACTGACCACCGAGCGGGTCCGTAAGCTCCGCAATCAGCTTGAGGATATCGTCACCATTCACGATCCCACCTACTACACAAAAGACTGGCAGGCGCGCTTCGTTTATGCGCGGCGCGATGATGTACGGTTGATGGACTACGCCTGTGGCGACAAACACCGCGACCTCTCCCAGGTCAAAGGTGTCAATGAAGTGCGCGCCGCGCGGGCGGCCGGCCGCTTTCCCTGAACAGGACCTGAGGAAATTCCGTGGGCAAGGATTTGAAAGTGACCAAAGCTTCGCGAGTCGCCACGATGCTTGCCGGATCGGGCTGCACAGCCGCCCTGTTGCTGGCAGCGCTTCCGGGCAACAGCGCTCAATCCCCGGACGTTCCGCCGCTGATGCTTCCGGCGGCCTCCGGCTGGGCCGGCAGTATCGATCCGCAGCAGGATCCTTCGGTCTGGCTTCCCGACGATTACCTGCACGGCGAGGCCAGCGTGAAACGCGCGATATCGCTTGGCGCGCCGCCCGATCGCGTCACGCAATATCTCCACGCCCGCATGTTCAACGAATACATGCCGCCCGCCGGCGGCATCGGTCCCATCATGGATGGACCGGAGTACCCGTTCTACAATAACGCCGTGCAGCGCGCGATCGGCAAGAACTCCACCTATCGGGTTGCCGACCTGAACAGCGAAGCGGCAAAGAATGTCATGCCCTGGGCATTGGACGCATTGATGAAGCAGAATGCACTGGCAATCAGGGGCAGGAATGGCGAGACACGTCAGGCACGCTGCTGGGAAACCGGCGTCCCGGACATCCATGAGGCGCCGCAGTCGCTCTATTTCATCCAGACGCCGAAGGAAGTCGTGATGTATCAGGGCGGACGTGTGCGTCATATTTTCATGGATGTTCCGCACACGAAGAATCCGCCACCCT
Source organism: uncultured Alphaproteobacteria bacterium (assembly GCA_963747255.1). Classification (GTDB taxonomy): domain Bacteria; phylum Pseudomonadota; class Alphaproteobacteria; order Micropepsales; family Micropepsaceae; genus CAIYRG01. The sequence goes on along the minus strand of CAVVEG010000017.1, from coordinate 533,036 downwards.
CATGGTATGGTGAATCGGTCGGCCATTACGAAGGTGGCGCGCTCGTGGTCGATACTATTGGCCTGAATACACAGACTTTCGTGGACGGCTACAGGACACCGCACACGACGCAGGAACATGTCATCGAGCGTTTCAGGGTGGTCAATGACGGCAAAGCGCTGGACGTGTCCTTCACGGTTGACGATCCGGGCACCTTCTACAAACCATGGAGCGCGAGGCGGCCGCGTTACCGCGCCGAGGGACGCATGGTGGAAGGCGACTGCGCCGCGAACAATGACGACAAATTCAATCTCGGTTTCGATCCGGTCCCCACCGCTGCCGCCCCCGATTTCTGAAACCTGCCTTTTCAGCCTTATCCGGAGGGAGAGATGCAAAGCATCAGGAGAACTCTGCTGGCCTTGCTGAGTTGCACCGTCGCTATGCTCTGGCCGGTTTTCACAACAGGCGCTGCCGAACAACGCCCTGCCATTCCCGATTTCGGCCCGAACAGCGACACTGCCTGGATTCCTGCGCGCCCCGCTGGCGATGACTTCATCCCGCCTGAGAGCGGGCCAGGTCCCGTGATGTCGGAAAGGGACCATCCCTATATTCCCAACGGACAGGGCAGGGTGAGTTACAGGATCGCGGACCTCGGCAATCCCATTCTGCAGCCCTGGGCCGCCGAAAAAATGAAACAGCCCAATGAAGAGGTGCGGGCGGGGAAAATTCCGTTCACTGCGGATTCACGCTGCTGGCCCGGGGGTGTTCCCGGATTCGATATCTATGCCCGGGTACGGCCGATCTACTTCCTTCAGACGGCCCGGGAAATCACCATTATCGAGGAATCCGACATGCAGGTGCGGCACATCTATCTGAACGTGCCCCATTCCGCGAAGTCTGTTCCTTCGTGGTACGGCGAATCGGTGGGGCATTACGAAGGCGACGAACTGGTTGTGGACACGATCGGGCTGAACGACAGGACATTTGTGGACAGTTACCGCACGCCGCACACAACCCGGCTGCATGTGGTCGAGCGCTTCAAACTGCTTGAGGGCGGCAAAATATTGCAGGCGGCCATCACGGTCGATGATCCGGGCGCATTCACAACCCCCTGGTCTGCCGTTCAACGTTGGCGGAGAAGAGAAGAGGGGCCGATCATCGAACTGATCTGCGCCGAGAATCATACCGATTTTTTCCACAACGAATCGGCGCCCATTCCCGAAGCGGCAAAAGGAGATTTCTGAAAGGCAGACCGGCACAAACTGCTCTCTGTCGCATTTCAGCATCTTCTTAACCCTGACTGCGTATATTCATACAACTGTCGTGTCGCTTCGGGAATCTGCAACTCCATGCGTAGCGGAGTGCCCAGCCTTGCAGTCTGGCCGCCGCCCGGCTCCCCGGTTTCGGTGGCAAGCTGGTGGCGTGAGATGACCGCGCTGGTGGCGGAAACGATATCGCCGTCGCTCTTTCCGGAGAACGCGGCCCGGGGAACGGGCCAGCCGGTCATCGTGAATTCCGGGCTTTTGCTCGCCGGAACTGGCCACCGCCCCTTTGCGCAAATTCCTGAGACGCCAGGGGTTTTCCGCGATCACCTGGCGCTGCGGGCCGAATTTTGGCCCCACAACCTCATGCCTTGCGAAATTCGAGCGCTACGTCCTTCGCGTCGCCCAACAATATGGCCAGCCGGTTTCGCTCGTCGGCATCAGTCTGGGCGGAACGATGTCGCGCGAACTTGCCAAGCACTGCCCTGAACGCATTCGCAGGGTGATCACGCTCTGCAGCCCGGTACGCTTGCCTGTCCCGACGCCTCTTGCCCCAATCGCCGGATTCGCGGCCATGCATTGGGATAAAAAGCGTTGGGCGACTTTAGCCCGCATCGGTGAACCGCCGCCGGTTCCCGTGACGGCAATCGTCAATCCCAACGATGGCATTCTCGATTGGCGCTCGAGCGTTCCCGAACCGGCGCCCAATGTCGAGGTCATCTTCATTGAAGGCGCGCACACGACGATCGGCTCCAATCCGCGCGCGCAGACCGTGATTGCGGACCGCCTTTCGGCCGCGTGAACGCGGCCTTCCCGGCACGCAATCATTCGGTTAATCTCTCATCCAAATCGGGTCGTGCGCCGGAGGGGTAAATGAGGGTATTGCGTGTCTTGTTGCTCGCCGGCCTTGGCGTTGCGCTGTGCGATTGCACCTCCGTGGTGGACAGTCTGCGGAAGGGCTTCTACGTAAACACCAGTACAGTCGCGGAAAGATCGCATATCACGACCGCGAGCCAATTCGGTTACCGGCTGGGTATCCCGTTCTGACGACACCTCGTCACGGAACAGTCACCGGCATAATCCGAATCATCATTGCGCGTCCCCAAAGGGACGTGCCCACTGAAAGAGCGGAGCATTTCAATGAATCCCAACCAGTCCCTATGGGAGAAAGGCGACTTTACGCGCATCGCGGAGAGCATGAGAGACAGCGGCGAGGCGCTCGTCAGAAGCCTTGGCATCACAAAAGGTCTCAAACTCCTGGATCTCGGATGCGGCGATGGAACAACGGCCCTGCCGGAAGCCAGGTTCGGGGCGGATGTGCTGGGCGTCGATATCGCCCGGAATTTGGTCGATGCCGGAAACACGCGGGTCCGGGAGCACGGTCTCACAAATTGCCGGTTTCAGCAGGGCGATGCATCGGACTTGCACGAGCTGAAAGACCATTCGTTTGATCTCGTCGTAAGCATCTTCGGAGCGATGTTTGCACCAAAGCCCTACGACGTTGCGAAAGAGATGGTTCGTGTGACCCGGCCGGGCGGACGGATCGTCATGGGAAACTGGATTCCGAACGACCCCACTCTGGTTGCGCAAATTCTGAAAATCTGTGCCGCCTATTCGCCTCCGCCGCCGGAAGGCTTCGTCAGTCCCATGCTCTGGGGCGTCGAGAACGAGGTGATCGCAAAATTCGCGGCCGCCGGCGTTCCGAAAGCGAACATCTCCTTTGTGCGCGACACCTACACGTTCAATTTCCCCGGCGCGCCCTCGCAGCTCCTTGATGCGTTCAGAAAATTCTATGGTCCGACCATGAACGCCTTCGAAGCCGCGGAAAAAAGTGGCAAAGGCGGCGATCTCTGGAGGGAGCTCGAAGGGCTGTTCAGCCAGCAGAACAGGAGCCCGCGCTCCACCTCGATTCCGGCAACCTTCTTGCGGGTCACCGTTACCATCGATTGACAGCCGCGTTTGCATTAATCCGGCGCTGACGCTCAGTCGATGAGCGAAAACGTTATGATCCCGTCCGGATTGAACATCCTGAATTGAACCGGCGTGCCAAGCTCGTCGAACTCAACTTCATATTTCTTGCGGCCGTTGAGCAGATGGACTTCGTATTTTCGGGCGCAAATCTTCCGGCCATCGACATCGACTGATGCGAACTCACCGCCTGTAACACGAACCTGGTCCAGCCTGCCGCGGTCGAGGGTGAGCATGGAATGGCCGGACAAACTGTCGGTGGTCCATGGATTGGCCAGCCTGACATTGGCCGGCGCCATCGTTTCGCCATTCGGCGTTCTGAGCACGAAACGATCTCCATCGGCCGCGCCGCTCAGCTCAACCGATTTTCCGTTTGTGCTTGTCACGCCATGGAAATAGACGAGCCGTCCACGATCCCAGCGTTCCTGACGCGACGCCTTTTGCCTGAACGCAGCGATTCCCAGAATCGAAACAGCGATGCGCAGTTCGGTATTTACCGAAATCTCGCTCCCATCGTGAATGATCGTGTTGGTGTATGTACCGATCGTGCCATAGCGGGAGTGGTGCACCGTGTATGCAAATTTTTGCGGCAACGTGGCGGCGACGGTGGCTGCGTTGGGCACTGCCATGCCAAGGCAAACGACGGCCAGCAAACTGCGCAGCCCGCGTGCCATGCGTTCGTCTCACCGTTCGTATGATTGGACAGAGCCCGCGCTCATTTTCTCGTCACCCGAGGTACTGCGTGCCATTATGGGCCAGCATCACCATAGCCTCCGCGCGTGAACCGGTAGCCAAGCGCGCGTTAAATCCCCTTCACGCATGGCTTTTATCCGTCCGGCTCATGCAACCAGCCTGCCGGGGTAGATGCCTGAGAAAAGGAGGCCTTCGTTTGCAGTCACGAAGGCCTCAGGAAATGAGCCGACGAAATGGGAGGGGAACCGGCTCATTAAAGGGCGACAGATCTGCGTGGCTGAGATATTCTTACGCGGTCAATTGAGTGTGGTGCCTTCGGGCTTGGAGCGCGAAGGCACCGGACCGATAGAACGATCACCGGGGAGGTGCTATCGGCCCGGTCGCAAGAGTAGGTTGGTTTTGTGAATTGGTCTTAAATCACGGGTTAAATCCCATTCACGGGAAATGAAATTCCCGGCTGCCCGACAGATGTATACTCGTCTGTGTACAGATGACATCCGCCTCCGAACACAGAAAGTTCACTCCGGCGTGAACGTGTTTTAACACGCGTTTGCGATCCGGTTCACACGGGACGGCTAGCGTAATGCCCGGAACTCCTGTTCCGGCAAGAGGTCTTCGGCCCGGGCCCTCCTCTGAATCCGCCCCGGAGGTTTGCATGATCGGCATCAGAGTGTGCCGGGAATCCGCAGAACAGTGCCGGACGATGGCCAAATCGGCCGGAAACGAAACGCAGAAGGCTCTGTTTCTCCGACTGGCAGAACAATGGGATACTCTCGCCAAATCGCGCGAAAAGTTTCTCAGAGTCTGTCCGGAAACATCATATCGGATTGCAAAGTTTTCGCAGCATGAGGCGGATTGATGCGAGGCGCAAGAAAGCGAGCGCCTTGCGATTGAGGTTCTCCCAATCTTTGGCGAGCCTTCGGCATCGGTTCAGCCATGCGATGGTACGCTCGACAATCCATCGTTTGGGCAGCACGACGAAGGAATGCAATTCATTGCGCTTGACGATTTCAATGACCCAGCTTCCGCTCGCAGCGGCGGCCATCGCGGCGCGCGGGCCCTGATAGCCCGCATCGGCAAAGATGCGCAGAATGAACGGGAACAAAGCCCGCGTGCGTGTATCGAGCACAAGTGCTGCACCGTCGCGATCCTGGATGCTGGCCGAATGCACGGCAGCGCTCAACAACAGCCCGAGCGTATCTACGAGAATGTGGCGTTTCTTGCCCTTGATCTTCTTTCCGGCATCGTAGCCATGCGGATCGATGCACGCCCCCCTTTTTCAGCGCTTTTCACGCTTTGGCTGTCGATGATCGCGGCGCTGGGGCTTGCTTCGCGCTCCTCTCGTTCTCTGCATTCCACATAGAGTGCGTAATGGATGCGTTCCAACGTGCGGTCCCAGCTCCAGAGATCGAGATAATCGAACAACGTGCTGCGTGCCGGGAGGTCTTTCGGGATCGCCCGCCACTGGCAACCCGTGCTCAGGACATACATGATGCCGTTCATCACGTCGCGCACGTCGACGTGGCGTCTGTTGCCTCCGCGCCTGGCCGGTGGAATCAGCGGCGCAACAAGCGCCCACTCCTCATCCGTCAGATCGCTGGGGTAGCGCAGTCTGCTGCGGTCGTATTGCTTGCGGTTCTTCGCCGTCCACATCGGTGACCATCCTCGAATCAGGGCCACCTCTCTTAAATCACAAACGATTCATGCAATTCAATATGTTCCGGGACAGACACTCAGGTTGAAACGCAGGATCAAAGAGCCGCTGGGTGATTGAAGCCCCTCCTGTGGAATGAAGACTTCTCTCCGAAGGGAAGTGAATGGGCTTTATATGCTTTCAACAAATTGGCTCCCGACTTGACGCGCTAACCCGCCTCTTCGGAAATCTTCCCTCGTAGAACGGACCCGCATTGAAAACAGGGACCCTGATTCCGGCCATTCCGGCGGCGCTCCTGGCGTGGGTTCAATACGCCAATGCCGATTTGCCCCGTTACAACCCAACTGCATATTGCGACCAGGTTGCCGCGTTTGGCGGCGCCCCGTCCAACGTGATTCGCAGTGGATGTCTTGAACGGGAGCAGACCGCCCACGATGATCTGCTACCGCTTTGGGACCAGCTTTCCTCGACGTTACGCCGCCATTGTGACGAGGAGGCGCAGTCCGGCGGCGGCGGCTCATTCGTGTTTTTGAAGGCCAGTGTGGAGGAGGAACAGAATGCAGACCGAAATACGAAACTTCAGCGCTGAAAGTTCAACGTTAACTCGAGCTTAGGTTAGGAAATTCGGGTGCTCGGCCACGCAATCGGAGAATTTCGCCGCTCGCATGGTGCTTTTGAAACAACCAAGCCTCTCTCCAAATGAGCTTTCACTTTCAATTCAAGACAAATTCAGTTTTGCCGCATTACCTGTCGATGCTTTCCGTCCCAGTGGGTAGTGTGTGTCATGGCTCAGCGCAAGTGCGTGATACGAGCAGCCGGGGATGTCATCCTTGCTGACGCCAGGACTTACATTCTGTCCCGGCTTCTGGCTGTTCGACACCGATTTGTTGTCAGTCACAGCGGGCTGCCCTTTGAGATTGGCTTCGATAGACTCGGCGATGCGGAGGCTTTCTTCAACGTTGAAGTACAGGCGAGGTCGGACGTTTCCCGCCACCCGCCAGCCAATCAGCAGCACCAATGAATGGATTTTAACGCGAAACCGCTTCGTTCCGCGGGCTTGCAGTCGCTAAATTCGGCCCGGTCATCGTTCGAGGAGGTTTCCCGTTGCGTAACGTGACTCTTGCTTTGGTGCTCGCTTTGATGGCGAGCCCCTCATTCGCCCTCTCAGATCAACCTTACATGACGGCAAAGGACATCGACTTCGCGATGCTCGTTCCGCCGCCGCCGCCCGAAAACTCCCCCGCGGGCCGAAGGGACGTTCAATTTATTCTTGATGCACAGAAGTCGATGACGCCGCAGCTCATGGCGGACATCCAGCGCGACTTCGCCCAGGATGTGTTCGTTGTGGGGGCTCCCGTGCTCGGTCCCAAATTCACGAAGCAGAACTTTCCGCAGACCGCGGCTTTCTTCGACAAAGTCACCGAATCCGCCCGCATCGGCGTCGGGCCCCTGAAGACGAAGTATAAAAAGATTCGACCGTTTCAGTTCGACAAGGATATCCACACGCCCGAAAACATCGCGGCCAAGTCAATGGGGCCAACCTACCCCAGCGGCCACAGCACCACCGGCGCGATTTCGGCAATTCTCCTCAGCCAAATGGTTCCGGAAAAGCGCGACGTGCTCTACGCCCGGGGATGGGAATACGGAACGAACCGCGTCATCAGCGGCGCCGCATATCCGTCCGATTGGGATGCAGCCCATATCATCGCTGAGCTTGCCATCGCTCAGATGATGAGGAATCCTGAATTCCAGGCAGATTTCCAAACGGTCAAAGCGGAAGTCCGCAGAGGATTGGGGCTGTCATAGGGTACTTCATCCGCGATTCTCGAAGTCCTGCCCGCAACCATGTGTGCGGGCACGCGACAACAGACCGTGGCCGATAGTGGGCTCCTGGCTGTCGGGCCAAACCGGACGACGGCCGCCGCTGCGGATGGGCTAAGCTCCCATGAGGCGGCGTCACGCCTGCAGAGCGATGGCCCCAATGATGTCCCGGAAGAAAAACCCCATTCGGCGCAGCTGTTCGCCGAAAAATTCTGGGGCCTCTCGGCCGGCATGCTCGAACTGGTCGCGGTGCTGTCGCTCCTTCTCGGCAAGATCACAGATTTTGCCGTCATTCTGGTGCTGCTGCTTCTGAACGCAATTTTGAGTTTTGTTCAGGAGCAGCGCGCCGGCGCGGCGGTTGCCGAGTTGCGCAGCCGGCTGCACGTGGTGGCCCGCGTATTCCGCGACGGAATCTGGAAAACCGCACCGGCGCGCGAACTGGTACGGGGCGACGTAATTCGACTGCGCGCAGGGGATTTCATTCCTGCCGATGCCGAGCTTTGCGAAGGCAAAATCACCATCGACCAATCCTCGCTGACCGGGGAGTCCCGGGAAGTCGAACAGGGCATTGGTGAAACCGTTCCCTCGGGCGCCATTGCCAAATCCGGCGAAGCAACGGCCGTGATAAGTGCCACGGGCAGGAGAACGCTGTATGGGCGGACCACACAACTCGTCGCAAACGCGCGACCCACGCTTCATATCGAACGAGTTGTTGGCCGGCTTGTTCGCTGGCTGTCTGCGATTGTCGCCATTCCTGTCGCAATCGCCGTTGCGTTGGCTGTTCCCGAGGGAATTCCGCTTGCGGATATTCTGCCACTGTCGCTTGTCCTGCTGATGGGTGCAGTTCCGGTTGCCCTGCCGGTAATGTTCACCGTCAGCATGGCGCTTGGTTCCATGGAATTGGGACGGCTGGGCGTGCTGGTAACCCGGCTCAGTGCATCCGAGGACGCCGCCAATATGGATGTCCTTTGTGCGGACAAGACCGGAACACTGACCATGAACCGGCTCTCTTTCGCAGGAGCGGTACCCCAACCCGGGTTCACCCCAGACGATGTACTCCGCTGTGGGGCGGCAGCGTCCAGCGCCGCGGATCAGGATGCGATCGATACCTCATTCCTCGAAGCGGCGAGGACGCGAAACCTGGAATCTCCGGGCAGGACCGTTTCCTTTACGCCTTTTTCGCCGCAGACCCGCCGGACGGAAGCCATCGTTGAACAATCCGGGATGCGGCGCCGGATATCGAAGGGCGCATTGCGCAGCATCGCCACACTGGCGGGTATCGACGCCACGGCACTTCTCCAGCTGGAACAATATGCCGAACAGCAGGCACTGAAGGGTTTTCGCGCGATCGCCATAGCAAAAGCCGACAATGACGGTCCATACCAGCTTGTCGGGCTGGCGCTGCTCGCGGACACGCCGCGGCCCGATTCGCGCGCCCTGATCCAGCACCTGAAATTGCTTGGGGTCGCAGTCAAGATGTTGACGGGAGACGCGCTTGCCGTCGCCAACGAGACTGCCCGCGGTCTCGGGCTTGGACGAATTCTACGGGCCGGCGACCTCCGCGACGGGCAATCCGCCGTCGTTGATGCGACATCGCCTGTACTCGCCACCGATGGTTTTGCCAAAGTCTTTCCCGAAGATAAATTCCTCGTCGTGCAAGCACTCCAGCGCGCGGGTCATGTCGTAGGAATGACGGGTGACGGAGTGAACGACGCACCCGCACTGCGTCAGGCGGAAGTCGGGATTGCGGTCAGCGGCGCGACAGATGTCGCGAAATCCGCGGCGAGCGTCGTGCTCACGACCGAAGGCCTGTCGGGAATCGTGGATCTGATCACGAACGGGCGCGCCATCTATCAGCGTGTTCTCACCTGGATCGTCAACAAAATTGCCCAGACAATCCTGAAGACCGGATTTGTGGTCATCGCGTTCCTGATCACAGGCAAGCTCGTCATCTCCGCGCTGGGCATGATCCTGCTGCTGTTCATGACCGATTTTGTGAAGATTGCGCTGGCGACGGACAGAGTTCGGCCGTCCGGCAAGCCGGAGACCTGGAATATCGGCCCTCTTGTCCGGATCGCGGGCCTGCTTGGAGCTCTATTGCTCACGGAGACGCTTGGTCTCCTTGCTGTCGGCTGGCAATATTTTGGAATTGGAGCGGATGGCGGCGAATTGAAGAATTATGGCTTTCAAATTTTGCTCTTCGCCTCGATTTTCTCAATCATATCCATTCGTGAACGCCGCTCGTTCTGGTCCTCACGCCCGAGTGCGATTCTCGCCGCGTCACTGGTGCTGGATGCCGCTGCCGGCTTGCTGATTGGAGCTTATGGCCTGGGCGATATGAACCCTCTGCCGTTTCAATGTTTTGAACTGATCGCAGGTTTCGGAATTGTCTGCGTGCTTGGGATCAACGATGTATTCAAGACCTGGCTGATGCAGGTCCGTGCGCCAGGCCACGAAGACCTCCCCGCGCTATCGGTCTGAGTTGTTGGACCGTGCGTCTGTTCTCCATTGCGGCTGAAACGCAAAACCGTGAAACGGACACGAGGCAGCAAAGCTCCTTGCTGCCCCGCAATCCGATTGGTTACCGGTGACCGCCGCCATGGCCTCCGCCATGTCCACCAAAACCACCCATGTGACCTCCGCCAAAGCCGCCTGCCATGTGTCCGCCGCCGCCTCGGCCGGCGAAACCACCACCACCACCGAACCCACCGCGACCACCGGCGAAGCCACCACCACCGAACCCTCCACGGCCACCGGCGAAACCGCTTACACGACCACCCCCAAAGCCACCGCGACCATAGCCACCGGCGAAACCACGACCGTCCCGTTCGTGACCGCCCCAACCTCGGTCACCCCATTCGTGACCGCCCCAACCGCCACCATAAAATCCACCGCCCCATCCCCAGTCACCGAAGCCGAGGCCGACATACGGCTCAACGGGAGGCGCATAACCATAAGCGGTGCAGTAAGGGTACGAGTAGACGTAATTTCCGTAGGCGTCGTAGCAGTAGTCATAGCCCGGCGCGACCGGCGCACCGATACCGACGCCGAAGCTCACTTGTGCGGCGGCAGGAGCCGCCGTGGCGGCTGCGACACCGCAGGCCATGGCGACGCCAAGCGCGAGTTTTGTGATCGTTTTCATGGTTGTTGTCCTTGCTTCCGGCGCGATAAAGGGCGCCCTCTACCGCAAATGATACAGGCCGAGTGCTGAACATGGCCTGCGATCCATGTTCATCCGCCATTCATTGCGCTCAAGTTTCGGTCAGATTTGTTGTCGCGCCATGACGACCAGATCACCGCAAAAAACCTGCTATTTGACGGGCCGTCATGAAGGCAGGGCGATCGTCATGCGCACAAAGTTGCGCCGCGAAAAATCCCGCGGAGAACCGGCCCCCGGAATCTGATCAGAAATTCAAAATCAAAAATCCGGTTTGGTTGCCCTCGGCAATCCAATCCAGCGATCCTTGTAATATTCGTTGGGATTTTCCGCGCACACCTGTTCCTGCCAGACCATGCTCGGGCTCATGCGCCTGTATGTGACGTACCCCGACCAGGGTGTCGTGAACACCTTCGGATCTTCGACCGTGACACGGACCTGCAAACCTTTCCTGCTCAGATCGGGATCGATCAGCCGCGGTGCGGCATTCAGGCGTCCGTCGAGCCTTTCATAGCGTTCCTGGGCAGCCTTGGCTTCGAGGCCATCGATCAGGCGATAACGCTCGACCACGTGAAGCGCATCGCTGACCGGCGAGCCATAGCGATCGACCATTGCATAAGGACCGGGTTTGACGCCGATGGTATCCACCACCAGCGTATCGCCCTCGTAATGGCCGATCGAATCGCCCATCGGCGATGGTGTCACCTTTGCCGGGTGCGAGGAGTTCAGGCGAATGCGGCGAACCTGATCGTCCTGATCATAGATGATCGTGATGCCGTCCTTCTTTTGCAGCATCTGCAGGCCCAGCTCCATTGCGAGCGTGAAGGGCGGATTGTAAGGCCGGCACTGGTTCGAAGGATCCGGATAGGCGTGGCCGCCGACCGAAATCTCGCCCTTCTTCCTGATGATGTCCGCGGTCTCGGGCCTGAGGATCGGATTGCGGTAATCGCCCACAAGTTGGCCGATATTGCTGGTGCCATTGGGAAGACGGGCCATATTCATCACCGGCTGCGGGCCGTTGGGAACCGGCTCGAAATTGAACGCATTCCTGCCGAAACGGCCGGAAAAATCCGGTATGGTCGCCGCGCTTGGCGAACTTTCATTTGCCAATGCTGCGCACGCCGCGTTCTGCCCGAATGCGAATCCGGCGGCCAGACTCGTCGTCAAAATGAGAGCTTGCCGCTGCAATCTCATGCTCCCATGCTCCACTCTTATCGGGCGGCAGGAGGCAGAATTCCTTCCGCGGCAAGTTTATCCCGGCCGGCAGGACCCGTCAGCACGGCAACGAAATCCTTCACCGCAGGCGCCATGTTGTTGCCATGCCACAACGAGAAATCGGTCGAAAGGGCAAACTCCTTCGGAAATGGCCCCGCCATCGCCTCAGGGCTGGCCTGCAGAATCTCGCTCGATTGCGAAACTCCGAGGTCGGCTTTTCCTTCGAGCACAAACCGCATGGTTTCGAGTCCGTCACTCGCGAACACGATTTTCCGCATCACTTCGTCCTTCACACCCAGCCCCTCGATCACCTTCATGAAATGCGTTCCGACGGTCGCCCCGCGCGCGGGATCCGAAACCGCTATGTGTTTGGCCGCAAGCAGGGCAGCCTTCAATTTTTCGGGGCTGGACACATCGGGTTTCGTGGCTTTCGGAGAAACCGCCACACCGGCAACCGTGCTGCCCAGCAGCATGCTCGTGCCATCGTGCAGAGCGCCGCTGCTTTCACCGTTGCGGATCAACGGAACCGTCGTGATCAGCAATGCCGCATCCGGATCGGCTCGGAACCTTTGCGCAGTGGCGCCCGCCGTGTCGAAAATCAGCGTGATCCTGTTGCCCGTCTTTTTTTCATAGTCGGCTGCGATCTCGCTCAGAGGCGTCTTCACGACCGCAGCCGCGTAGATCTTCACAGTCTCGCCCTTTGCCCGTTGCGCGGACACAGGCACCGCCATCAGTACCGAAACAAGCAAACCGGCAACAAACATTCTTCCTTCCACGGGCCGCCTCCACCATGACCATTTCACAGGTAAAACATGTCAAACTTGGATGCTCTGCGCCAGTAGCTTCGTGTGTCCGCCCGTCGCCCGGCCCCCAAAGCCTGCCCGGCATTGTTTCGTGACCGGCCCAGTGCAAAGTTTCTTTTGCATCGAATCATTGTGGGAAACCAATGAGCGAGTACGAGCGCTGGGAGACGCGCTATCGGGTGCCGGAATATGTCTTTGGCGAAGAGCCGAACTACTTTCTGGCCTCATGCAAAAGCCTGCTTCCCAGATCCGGTACGGCACTGGCCGTCGCGGACGGCGAAGGGAGGAACGGTATCTGGCTGGCCGCGCAGGGCCTGGAAGTTGTTTCGCTGGATTTTTCACCATCCGCACAGGCAAAAGCCAAAGCGTTGGCGCAAAAGCGCGGCGTGTCGATTCGCTTCGAACTGGCAGACGTTCATAGCTGGGCTTATCCCGATAATGCCTTCGACGTGGTCTGCGAGATATTCACGCAATTCAGCTCACCGCGGCAGCGCAGGCAAAAGTGGGACGGTATGAAGCGCGCCCTGAAGCCTGGAGGCCTGCTGATCGTCGAAGGCTACACGCCAAAGCAACTGCATTACGGCACGGGTGGCCCCAAAGAACTGCAGAACCTGTACACTGAAGAATTATTGAGAGCGGCTTTCGGATCGTTCGATGATTTTGCGATCACGCAGGAAGAACTTGAACTTCATGAGGGCACGTCGCACGGCGGAATGTCGGCAGTGATCGGGCTTACGGCCAGAAAGCCGCCCGACGCTGTCTGAAGCCGGGGAAGAAACCGCCCATCATTCAAAATAGCTGCGCTTTCCCGTCTTGATCAGTTCGTATAGCGAGGCGATCTCCTCTTTGATCCGCCCGTAATTGCGCCAATTGCTGTATTGCGGGAAGGTAAGCGTACGCTGCGCCTCATCGAGGCTGACGCCTCTGTCGGCCGCCGCCTTCACGGTCGTGTATTCATCACGCAGCATGGCCGCGAACTCCCTGACGTCGGCACTCGTTGCAATATCGCCATGCGCCGGCAGAATCATGTCCACATCCTTCATGCCGGCGACCCGATCGAGCAGATTGATCCAACTGTCGACGGATGTCGTGAACGCCATGTTCGGAACATTCCGCGTCGCAAAAGATCCGGGCGTGAAAAGCGCGCGGGCATGCGGAAAATATACGAATGTGTCGCCATCCTGCTGCCCGGGACCCAGATACATCAGACGGACCTCCCGGCCGCCGAGCCAAATCGTCAGGTCCTTGTCGAAAGTTATATCGGGCAGGATCAGCCTGACTTCCCCGGGATCGTAGTTGTGGCTTTTGAAATAGCCCTGCCGTCGCGCCATTTCCTTCACTTGTACCTTTTGCATGATGCGTCGCGTTTCCTGCTGCGCAATGAACTTCGCGCCCGCGGCCTGGAACGCCGCGTTCCCGAATGTGTGGTCTCCGTGGAAATGGCTGTTGATGACCCAGCGGATCGGCTTGTCGGTGATCTTGCGGATTTCCGTGATCAACTCCTGGCCGGCTCGCGGATGCTGGCGGGTATCGATCACCAGCACACCGTCATCGGTGACCAGAAACACGGAATTCGAGCCGGCGTAATCGAAGAAGAAATAGAGATCGCTTGCCACCTGTTTGACCGCCACCGGGGGCGGCGCAGCTTGTTGCGCTGCGATGGGCGCACTTGCCGTAACGGCACATAGGAGGAGGAGAAAACAGGCGCTCAGAAACTGGAATGGTCTCTTCATTGTTTCCCCTGCAATTTTCCGGGCGGCCCTGACACCGTAGCGAAATTGCGCCTGCCGGTGCGACTCCATTTTGCCCGCATGAATGGCGAATGACCTCTTTCAGCGATGCGACACCTGTAACCCGGCATCCTGCTGATCATTCGTAAAACAAGATCGGTCGAACAAAAAGAATGAATTGGACCGATTGAACGTTTTTTCCCAGGTTGAACAGATGACCAAGGCTCGTTCAACAGCGGCGGTGGCTCCATCGCCGGACATCCCCGGGGTGGACCCCGCCACCCGGTTCGCAATTGACACCGGCCTGACCGGGATATTACCCGGTCTCGCGCTTGCCGGGACAATAGCCGCGGCTGCTTTCATGCTGCGCCGGATTCCGGGATTGGCCATCCTCAGCCCGATGATTCTTGCCACTTTCCTCGGAATGGCGCTGAACAACCTCGCAGGAACGCCTGCCTGGGCAAAGCAGGGAGTGACCTTCAGCCTCAGGCGTGTCCTTCGATTGGGCATCATTCTGCTTGGATTCCAGTTGGTGCTCACGCAGGTCTTGCAGGTGGGCCTGGCCGGCCTGGGGGTAATAATCACCACACTTGTTGCGACTTTCGCCTTCACGAAGTGGTTCGGGCGATTGATCGGCGTCGATCGCAAACTTGCCGAACTGATCGCAGCCGGTACGGCAATCTGCGGCGCCTCGGCGGTCATAGCCACCAACACCGTTACGGAAGGAAGCGATGAGGACGTGGCTTACGCAGTCGCGTGCGTGACCATCTTCGGATCGCTTGCAATGTTCCTCTATCCAATGCTCCCGGTTCTGCTGCGTCTCGATTCCACGGCGTTCGGATTGTGGAGCGGCGCATCCATCCACGAGATTGCCCAGGTTGTGGCGGCTGCTTTTCAGGATGGCGAACATGCTGGTCAGATCGCGACGATCGCCAAACTGACCCGGGTAATGATGCTGGCGCCCCTGGTGCTTACTCTCGGGATTGTTGCTGTGCGGCGTGCTTCCCGCTCTGCGGGTCCCGAGAAGCGCAAGGCCCCGCCGATGCCATGGTTTGTACTCGGTTTCATCGCGCTCATGCTTGCGAACAGCGTCGTTGCGATTCCCGCTGCCCCGAAAGCCTGGATCGTAACCGGCACCACATTCCTGCTTTCGATGGCGCTGGCGGCCATGGGCCTGGAAACCAGCTTCGGTAAGCTGAAGGCAGAGGGGCTGAAACCGGTCTCCCTCGCCGCTGCATCATGGTTTTTCGTTGGGGGGTTCAGTCTCGTCTTGGTGAAGCTCTTCGCCTAACCTTGCGGTATGACCCTCGAACAGCTCCGCCTCTTTGTCGCGGTCGCCGAACGCGAACACATGACGCGCGCGGCCAAAGCCGTAAACCTCACGCAATCGGCGGTCAGCGCGGCCATCTCCAGTCTCGAATCGCATTACCGGGTCGCACTGTTTCATCGGGTCGGCCGCGGCATTGTCCTGACCCAGGAAGGGCGCATCTTCCTCGACGAGGCGCGCGCGGTGTTGGCGCGGGCCACCACCGCCGAACGCACGCTCGAGGACTTGAGCGGATTGAAACGCGGCAATCTGTCGGTCCAGGCAAGCCAGACGATCGCCAGTTATTGGATTCCCGAGCGGCTCGTCTCCTTCCGTAAGGCCCATCCCCAGATCCATGTGAGTCTCTTGGCAGGAAATACCGGCCAGGTCGCTAAAACGGTCAGCAACGGCGAAACCGAGCTCGGGTTTGTGGAAGGGAAGGTCAATGACCCCGCGCTTGCAATGACGGTCGTCGATCACGACAGGCTCGCAATCGTCGTTGCACCCGGCCATCCCTGGGCGCGCGCACCGCATCTCAAACCAGGGGACCTCGCAAACGGTGAATGGGTGCTACGCGAACCAGGATCAGGCACGCGGTCGGAATTCGAAGCCGCCTTGCGCGAACGTGGCGTCGAGCCCGCGAAACTCAAGGTCGCGCTCGAGCTGCCCTCAAACGAGGCGGTGCGCACCGCCGTCCAATCCGGTGTCGGAGCCACGGCCATTTCCGAACTTGTCGCCGAGGCCGGATTGAAATCGGGCGCGCTCGTCCGGGCGCGATTCAGGCTGCCCGAGCGCATTTTTTATGCGCTGCACCATCGCAACCGCTATCAGTCACGTGCTGCGCAGGCATTCATGGCGATTGCATCGAAACGCAAATAGCCGGCCTCACGAGCTGCCGGCGTGCGATCCGCCCAGCCCCGTTTTAAAAATCCGGGCTCTTCGCCGTGGGGACTTGCGCGTCTTTCTCGGTACCGTATTTGAACGGATTATCGGCACAGACATTTTCCAGCCACTCGCCCGCAGGCTTTCCGTAGGTCACGGTCGCAGACCAGGGCGTCGTGAATTCCTCCCTGTCGTCGACGGTCAGCCGGAGTTGCAGATATTTGCCGCGGTAGTTCGTATCCATGTTGTAGGGTTCGATCGCCAATTCCGGGGCGAGGGGGCCGTAATTTTCTTTTCGGTCCCGCTCCAGTCCGTCTTTTGCAGTTTCGTAATCGATCAGCCGATAGCGCTCCACTACATGCAGAGCCGGACTGTGCGGAGTCCCGTACCAGTCGATCATGGCGAATGGTCCGATCCGCACGCCAACGGTATCGATCACGAGTGTATCGCCTTCGTAGTGGCCGACGGAATTGCCGTACCAGCTCGGGGTAAGGTTTGCCGGGTGTTCGGCATTCATCCGTACGCGCCGGACCTGATGATCGACGGCATAGATGATGGTGATCCTGTCCGGCTTCTGGAAAATTTGCAGTCCGTTGGTCGGCAGAACGAAGGGCACGCCTCCCGGCCAGCATTGGTTGCGCGGCGTCGGATAGCCATAGCCGGTGAGCGACATTTCGCCATGCTGCCGGACGACTTCCGCGGCTTGCGGCTTCAGAATTGGGTTCGTGTAATCGCCAACCAGCCGCCGGTTGTCGCTTACACCATGCTCGCGCCGCGCCCGGTTCCTGACCGAAGTGGGTCCGGACGCCAGAGGCTCCAGACCGGGAATGGATTGGTGCGCCCACATGCCCGACAAATCCGGAATCGGTGCAGCGGGCGCCGCTTGCCCCGGACCGGACCCCGCCGCTGCCGCCACCAAAAGCCAAAGAACATTTTGCAGCCGGGCCATGCCCCTTTTACCGATCAGGAATACGCTCATCTTCATCCTACGCTCTCCGTATCCGTGTTCGCCTGCGTCAGGGCTTGAAAGGCTCTGCGTGCGTTCTGCGCAACAGCGGCCCGGCGGCGGGCGAAACCACGAACCGGAGCATCGCGCGCGCTGCCTCCGGTTCTTTCGCATTCGTCGCCAAACCGATATTGGACTGGCACGGCCTGTTCAAAGGCGCAGGGACCGGTCCGACAAAATCCACACCCGGTACGCCCTCCATGATGTTGGTCTGCTGCAGCCCGATCTCGAAATCGCCGCGCGCGAGATAGTCGGTTACGGGGCCCGCGCTGGTAAAAACAGTCTTGCCCTTCAACCGGTCGGTCAACCCAAGCCGGGCAATCCCGGCGGCTATATTGGTGCCGCTGCAACCGCGCGAATAGCCGATCGACCTCGCCGCGAGCAAAACGGACTTGTAAGCCTCGGCCGTGCTGATGTCCGGTTTGGGCGCGCCAGCCCTCACCGCAACGCCCAGTTCGGCAAGCTGGAATGGTGTCACCGTATTCGCGGCAATACGGCCGCGCTTGACCAGCTCGTCCATCGGCCCCGGATTCTGGCTCACCAGATCCACCGTGCCGCTCGTCAGTCTCTCCTCCAGCGTGGCGCCATCGGCCAGAATCACCGTCACGCGATTTCCGCTCGCGCGCGCGAATGCGGCGCCAAGCTCTTTCAGTCCGGGCAACGCGCCCTGGTTGGTTGCGATTACGACGTCCGCTGCAAAAGCCGCTCCCTGCGGCACGACCGCCACCGCAGCAAGCATGCAGGCTCCGGCGAGTTTGCCACACTTTTTCATGCAACCCTCAACGATCAAAAATCCGGCTTGCCGGCAGTTGGAATAGTGGGGTCCTTTTCCGTCCCATATTTATGCGAGTTCTCGGCGCAGATGCTTTCCTCCCACGCCCCGAGCTGCGGCCGGTAGGTCATCGTCGCAGACCAGGGTTCGGTGAATACCTTCGGATCGTCGACCGTGAACTCAAGCCGCAGGTGTTTCCCCCTGTAATTGGGGTCGATCATGTCCTGCTGAACCTGGAAATTCTCTTTCGCGTCACGTGCCAATCCGTCTTTTGCGTGGTCGTAATCGACAAGCCGGTACCGCTCGACAACATGCAGCGCCGCGCTGTGCGGCGTTCCGTACCAGTCAACCATGGCGTGGGGGCCGACCTTTATTCCCACCGTGTCGATCACGAGTGTGTCGCCCTCGAAATGCCCGACGGAATCGCCGTACCAGGATGGCGTCACGACAGCCGGGTGTTGCCCGTTCAACCGCACATGACGAACTTCATGATCCTCGTAATACAGAAAGGTGATTTCTTCCGGCTGCTGAAGAACTTCTATTCCGGTCGTCGTGAAAACAAAGGGCACGCCCCCGGGCCAGCACTGGTTTCGTGGCGTGGGATAGCCGATACCCGCCAGCGAGATTTCGCCGAGTTTTCTCACAATTTCCGCGGATTGCGGCTTCAGGATCGGATTTCGGTAGTCGCCGACCAGCTGCCGGTTATCGCTCGTGATGCCGCGCCGCGACAGGTTGACGAGTGACGTCGGACCGGAGGCAAGCGGCTCAAACCCCGGAATCGACGGGTGAGACCAGACACCGGAAAGATTGGGAACGGGGCCAGGCGCCGCCTGCCCATCCGGGATCGCAGCCGTAACCGCAAATGCCATCGGCAGAAGGATGCTCCTCCATCTTGACTTCATGCCCCAATCCCTTCCGTGGTGCCGCATGCGACCCGCGCATTATCCGCCGCAGGGCTTCACGGGCAAGGTGCTATTGATAACTCTGTGGCGGGCACAGACAGTCAGCAGTTCCCGAGCCACTCGCCTTTACGGACCGGTAACCGGAATCGCGACGGTAACCCGGTCTTCATTTCCGATCGTTCTGGTGATGTGACCCTTGCCGGTGAGGTCTTCGGCAAGATCAATGCTCCCGGGACCAAGTTCGATCTTCGTCCCGTCAATGAGTTCGACCTCGCCATGACCGCTCAATGTGATCACATATTGCCGTCGCGGTGCGGTGTGCCAATCCGCCACCCGGCCCGGAGGTGCGCGATTCATGACCGCGCCCGCATTGGTCATTAATTTGTACACGTTGTTTCCGCGGCCTGCGGTGAATTTTGCTTCAATTTCCTCGGCGTGCGTCTGCCCGTCCGGCCCGGTGTAAAGCCGGGTTATCATCACAGGCTTGTGGTCTTGAGCCGCCGCGCCATGCGCGTACGACGCCGGATGCGTGATCAGAACGGCCGTGCCCAGGAGACAACCGCCGACCACACAGGCGCGCTTCGAATTCATCAGGGCCTCCTCCCATTTTATGGAAACCATATTATCACACTCTGCCGGAGCCGCCGAGTGTAGGGGAGGAGAGGGTGGTCCCGTATTGGAACCACCCCGAATCGGAAGGCTATAAGTTGGGGCTACGCCGCTCCGTCTCCACGCACATATTGGTTGAACCACTCGATGGTGCGCGTCCAGGCCTGCTGCGCCGCTACTTTGTTGTAGCGTTCTGGCGTCGCATCGTTGAAGAAGCCATGAACCGCATTCGGATAGATATGGCCTTCGTACCGGATGTTGTTTTTCTTCAATTCGGCTTCCTGTGCCGGATATGCTCCGCTCAGAGCCTTGTCGAGCGCGCCATGGTAAATCAGGATCGCTGCCTTGATCTTTGGCACGTCTTCCGGCTTTGGCGCGCCGCCGTAGAACGGGGCAGCGGCCCCGAGATCCGGGCCCAGCAGGACCGAAAGCGTGTTCGCCATGGAGCCGCCAAAGCAAAATCCTGTCGCGGCGATCTTCCCCGTGGAGTCGGGGCGCGCCTTCAGCCAACGCGCGGCGGCGACGAAATCCTGCGTCCGTTTCCCGCCATCCAGCTTTGCGAATAATTCGCCGCCTCTGTAGTCGTCGCCCGGATAACCGCCGACCGACGAAAGCGCGTCCGGCGCGAATGCCATGAAGTTCTCCAGGGCAAAACGCCGTGCAACGTCTTCCGTGTGCGGATTAAGGCCGCGATTCTCATGAACGATGATCACGCCGGGCAGCTTCGCCGGAGTCGCATCGCGCGAATCGGCGCTGAACGGACGGACAAAATAGCCACGGATATACCCGTTGCCGTTCGGCGAAGGCACCGTCTCATAGCTCGCCTTGATCCGCTCGTCGTTTTTGGCGATCTGCTGACCCAGCGCATAGTTCGGCATCAACGCCTCGACAATCGCCGTGGTCGTGAGACCGGCGACGGCGTAACGCTTGACGCCATCGAAAAATGCACGGCGACTGATTTCGCCGTGGATAAACTGTGAATACAGTTCCACCGCTTCCGGCGGAATTCGCTTATTTTCCATGAACCCCTCCCTTGGGAGATTTGAGGATATCACTGGTCGCGGCCGTCGCGCTAGGTCGCGTAGTGGTACCCGGCCTCCTGAAAATACAGGAGCGTCGCCACCGCGCCGGGTGTCAGCACCACATCCGGAATGAGATGATTGGTCAACTCCGCCGCCATCGCTTCGTGCGAAAGCCTGTCAGGATTCGTGCCGTTCCGGATCAAAGCCTCGGATTGCTCCCAGATCGAATTATGACAGGCGAGGAAAACTGCGCCCCTTCGCTGCAACGCCGGAATGGAATTATTCCTGGGCGAAAAGGCACCTTCCGGATCCTGGTAATTTTTCGGGTCGCCGGATGATGCATTCTGCTCCACGATCAACGTGTTGGTGGCAAATGCGGGGCCGGCGAGTTTCGACAGCTGATATTTGTCCCACGTTGCTTCGTCATACATGGCCAGATGCGCCAATGCGTGGGTGGCGGAGATGATCAGAAAATCGGGACGCTTGAACGAGTGAATCTGCACGTTCAGATTATTCCGCATCAGGTTGAGCCAGGGTCCGGCGAGATCCTTGTTATCCCAGATCTGCTTCGGACCGCTCCGATAGGCAAGGAGTTCCGTGAGAGCCTCGTGATCCCAGTAATCCTGGTTTTCGAGCGTCATCGGCACGGTTTTGAAATCGCGGCGGCGTGGCGCGGCATTCAGCCGGTCATGGAGCGCCTTCAGCGTCCGCGCGCCTTCAGCCAGCCACACGCCTGAGGCCTTTGCGGCTATGGCGGTGTTGTCGCCGAGAGCCGCAACGCCGGCAACGGCCCCGAGTCCCATAAGCGCGAGACGGCGATCGGGATCACAATTCATGGGCAGAATCTCCTCGAGACGGGTTTATGGCTGCGCGCCGGACTCCGGCAATTTAACCGTCCGCGATGCCAATTTCTCCTGCAAATGCTCTTATCGCCAATCCATCGGAATGTTATCGTTCCAAAACCGGCTTACGGGCAGGGCAGGGGCAACGGATTCAGCAGTTCAAGCGCACCGGCGTGCCTATGACAACGATGGAGGGCAAAATTCGCGATCTCAATGATGACACAGGCGAGGTTTCACCACGTCGCAGCTTTTTCGGCCGCATCGCGGCTGCCTCCGCTCTCGGCCTGTTCGGTTTTTCGGCAATTCCCGTGCGCGCCCAGACACCTCCGTCGGACGGCCCCGACTGGCCGGGAACGCTCACCACCCGGCACCGGCAGCTTTTTGACATCTACGGCATCAATGACGGCTTTCCACTCGGTTTTGTAAACAACTTCCTCGGGCCAAACCAATCCGCCACTGCAGTCATGATCTTCCGCCATCAGGGGCTGCCTTACGCCCTTGGAAACGCGATCTGGGCGAAATACAGGATCGGTGAAGCATTCCATATCACCGACCCGGAGACCAAAGCGCCCGCCGTGAAGAATCCGTGGTACCAGCCCAAACCCGGTGTGCTGGCGAACGCCGATGTCGCTCTCGATCATCTGCTCGCCCGGGGCACGGTCATGGGCGCCTGCGGTGTCGCCCTGCGCGGCCAGAGCCGCCGGTGGGCCGGAAATGCCGGCGTGACGCCGGAAGATGCGTTCAGGGAATGGGCCGCCAATTTGCTTCCGGGCGTCACCGTCATCCCTTCGGGGACCTGGGGCGTCAACCGCGCACAGGAAGCAGGCTGTACCTATTGCGCCGGAGGCTGAAACCACCGCCATCGAGGAAACCCTGGGAGGGGAGAATTCATGCGTACACCGATTGTTTTCGGCGTTCTGACCATTCTGGCGGCGCTGGCAGCGCCCGCAAATGCGGCCGGGGATATATCCGACGAGTTGGGCCGCCCCGCCCCGGAGGCTCGCGTGCTCGGCGCCCGATTGCAGGTGTGCAGCACCTGCCACGGTGATAAGGGCGCGCCGAAAAATGCAAGCATTCCGATCATCTGGGGTCAGCAGGAAACCTATCTCGAGAAGGAACTGCATGACTTCCAGAGCGGAGATCGCGCCAACGAAGTCATGGCCTGGATGTCAAGGACGGTTGAACCCGCGGACCTCGGCGCTGCCGCGGGCGTTTTTGCCAAAAGGACCTGGCCGGGGCGGTCCGGCGGGGCCGCCGCCGCGCCGCCAAAGGAAGTCGCCGTCTGCGCGGCCTGTCATCAGCAGAACTTCCTTGGTGCGGTTCAGGCCGAAGGCAAGGCGACCCCGCGGCTCGCCGGCCAAAGCTACGAATATCTGGTCGAGGCAATGCGCCGCTTTGCCGATGGCGAGCGCACCAATGATCCCGACATGGTGCAAATCATGAAGGGGTTTTCGCCCGCCCAACGGGATGCGATGGCGCGCTACCTGTCCAGCCTGTGACCGGTGGCATCGTGATGATCGCGACCGAAGTCGTGTTGACAGCCTGTCGGTTTTACCGAACACTTTGTAGTTGTGCCGTGGGTACGGTGGGCGTTGCTGAAATTCTTCGCAAACCCGGAATCACAGGAGACAATCATGGATTCCAATGATGTAGGCCGTAGGCGCTTCCTGAAGCACGCTGCTGCCGGTATTGCGGCCGGCGCCGCCGGCATTGCGACCGGCGCGGAATGGTCCGCCAAAGGCCTGGCGGCCGGGGCTGCCACCCGACCCGAGGACACCCACGCCCACGACCAGTCCGGCGAATTTGAAGACGGCACCTACGCCTATGGCCGGCCCTCGCGTTATGCGAACAGCTTCCGCGGGGTGAGAATGAGCGTCGATCACATCACCTTCTATACGCCGCTCCACGAATATGGCGGCATCATTACGCCGGCGCCGCTCCATTTCGTGCAGCAGCACTCCTCCGAATTTCCCGACCTCGATCCACGGGATCATAGCCTTACGATCCACGGCCTGGTCGACCGGCCCCTGAGTTTCTCCATAGACGAGTTGAAGCGCCTGCCTTCGGTATCCCGGGTCCATTTCGTCGAATGCCACGCCAACAGCTCCCCCGGCATCCATGGCGCGGACGATCCGAAGATGGGTTTGCCGGTTCAGTTCGTACACGGAATGGCCAGTTGCAGCGAATGGACCGGCGTCCCGCTTTCCGTGTTGCTGAACGAGGCCGGGTTGAAAAAGGATGCGAGCTGGCTGGTTTCGGAAGGCGGCGACCCGGGCAAATTCACCCACACCTGTCCGCTGGCGAAGGGCATGGATGACTGCCTGGTCGCCTACTACCAGAATGGCGAACCGATCCGTCCCGAGCAGGGCTTTCCCCTGCGCCTGATCGTCCCCGGTTTTGAAGGGCCCTTTAACGTCAAATACCTGAAACATATAAAGGTCGTGGATCAGCCCTACATGACCTGGAACGAAAGCATGAATCACTCGGTCATCAGACCCGATATCGGCGGCAAGTCGCGCTGGTACCATTTCCAGTGGGCCCCGAAATCCGTGATTACGCGCCCCTCAGCCGGGCTCACCATGCCCGCAAAAGGCTATGTCGAAATCACCGGCCTCGCCTGGTCCGGCGCCGGCAAGATCGCCAGAGTGGAAATATCCACCGATGGCGGCCGCAATTGGCGCGATGCGAAGATTCAGGACCCTGTGCATTCCAAGGCGCATACCCGCTTCCGCTATGACTGGGAGTGGACCGGTCAGGAGGCGATCATCCAGTCCCGCTGTACCGATGAAACCGGTGACGTTCAGCCCACCCTCGCGGATTTGAGCAAATACTGGGAAATCCCGCTGGAAGACTGGAAAAAGAAGCAGAAACCCCGCGCCATTCATTTCAATGCCATCCAACCCTGGAAGATCGAGCGTGACGGGAGCATTTCCGATGCGATGTTCATTTAAATTTCTCGTGCCGGTGATGGTGCTCGCAGCGCCGGCAGCCGTGCTGGCGGCGCAGGCGCGCAACTTTCCCAACGTCGGCACGCCGCTGACCCAGGACCAGATCCAGCGCTTCGACCACATCGTGGGGCCGGAGGGAAAAGAGCTGCCGCCCGGACGTGGAACCCCAAAAGAAGGCGCGCTGATCTTTGCGCAGCGCTGCCAGGTTTGCCACGGCGTCAACGGGGAAAAAGGCCCTGTCCGCAGTCTGACCGTCGGAAAGCCCGGCCAGCCGCATCAGGGCTTGTTCAAGGATAACGAGATCTCCGGGCCGAGCTTTTATCCCTATCCGACAATTGCGTGGGACTATATCAACCGCGCAATGCCCGCGAGTAATCCCGGATCGCTGAAACCGGACGAAGTTTACGCGCTGGTCGCGTTTCTCTACTACCGTAACGGCATCATCAAAGAGACCGACGTGATGGATGCGACCACTTTGCCGAAGGTCGTGATGCCGAATCGGGATGGCTTCGTTCCGGCCAAGCCGGTCTATCCGGCGGATCCGAAAAAGCCCAGCTGGTACTGACGCGATCTGTGATGGCCCGCCAATGCGGGCCATCACACTATCTGCACCATTCGCCCCACAGCTGCTGATATCGCGGATCGATTCCGCGGACCATGGCCCCGATGTCTTGCGCCCAGACGAAATCGCTGAATCCGGCGTGAGCGCCGAACTGGTCCGTGGCCACCTGGCCACACACGGCCTCTCCGGTTCCGCGTCTCACGATTCGAATTTCGCGAAATGATACGTCGGCCGGATCGATCAGTGTCTTCCGCACATCGGCTTCTGCGTTTCGCACCACGATCCCGTTTTGCCACCACTGGTAAGCGGCTCGGCCGCCCGACAGGCCCAAAGCGAACATCGCGGTCACAAAAACTGCAAACCAGAATTTTTCTGTCTGGCGCGAATTTGCGGATTTCATGAACTGCTGTTCCCGCCCACCTGCTCCGGGTTTTCGCGAACAACCCCATTCGTCGAAATCGTCTCAACCGGGATAGTGCTGAACGCTTTCCGCAACCGAATCGGCCACATGCTCCTTGGTAATCACACCGATGACCCGATCGGCCGCCGTGAACCGCCCATTGCGCACAACCACGGCCATGATCGCCCCCTGCTTCCACATCTCAGCAATCACGTCGAACATTACCTCATTGCCCGGGACAACGATGAAATTTCGGCTGGCCACATCCCCCAGCCTGATTCCGGTGTTCCTGGACCCGAGGCCGCGCTGTAATCCGGTATTCACCCGGATCACGCCATAGATCGCTCCGTCTCGAGTTCACCACGGCGTGCCGCAATGTGCCTTCCCGGCCTGCTTCGTGAAGATATTCATCGAAACTCGCATCGTCCGGCAGCACATGAATGTCCGCATTCATCACTTCCCGGGCGCGGCGCACGAGAAACATGTTTGCGTGCAGCGCTTTTGGAATCACGTGGCCGCGTCCCACCAGCTTCATCGTGTAGATATTTTCCCGCGACAGCATCCGGCGAACGCCAAGGCTGGCCGCCACCGCGAGGATCATCGGAAGCACGATGTCATAATCGCGCGTCATCTCGAAGATCATCGCCACGGCCGTCATCGCCGCACCCGTTCCGGCCCCGGCCATTGCCCCCATTCCGACCATCGCGAAACTCGCAACATCCGGCTGAAGCGGCAGGCCGGCGGAGGAGACAAGCGTTGCAAAACCACCGCCCAGCGCCGCACCCATGAACAGCGAGGGCGAGAATATCCCGCCCGACGAGCCCGATCCCAGACTCACCGAAGTTGCCGCAAGCTTGCAGACAAAAAGAAACAGCAGAAGCCATCCGGCGGTCAGTTGGCCCGCGAGTATGGCTTGCACCGTCGCATAGCCGACGCCTTCGACGTAATAATGTCCGAGTCCCACAAACAGCGCATAGATCATGACGCCGACCAGCAGCATGCCCGTGATGTGCCGCAGATAGCGATTCGGGATACGATCGAAGGCGCCCTCCGCGAAGTGCAACGAACGGATGAAGAGGGTGGACGCCAGCCCGATCAGGCTGCCCATGAGCGTATAAAGCACCAGCGTGACGGCTGCGCCCGCATCCGTGCTCATCGGCGCCAACGCGGGAACGGCGAAAGCAGGCTGCGTTCCGAAGAACAGCCGTCCAACAAAAGTGGCCGTGCCAGTGGAAATCGCCACCGGAAGAAATGTCCTTACACTGACTTCTGGCATCATCAATTCAATGGCGAACAGCACGCCTCCGATCGGCGTGTTGAATGTTGCGGCAATGCCCGCGCCGGCCCCGGCCGCGACGAGGATGATGCGCTGTCCCGCCGCTATCCCGATCAGCTGACCGGCCGCCGATCCAATGGCCGAACCGATCTGGATGATCGGCCCTTCACGGCCAACCGCCGATCCGGTTCCGATCGCAAGTGCGGACGCCAGTGATTTCACCACCGCAACCACCGGGCGAATCACGCCGCCGCGGTAGTAGATGGCATCCATGACTTCGGGAACCCCATGCCCGCGCGCTTCGGGCGCGAATGTCGAGACGAGAAAGGTTACGCCAACCGCTCCCGCCACCGGGACGAGAATGATCAATGCTCCCCAGGGACTGGCAGGGGTGAAGAGATTGGCGTCATACGGGACCGCGAACCGGCCCAGAAATGCCAGATTGTGGATGAGGCCGATCAGATCACGAAACAATACGGCGCCCAGACCCGTGATGATGCCGATCACAAACGCCAGAACGGACACAGCGATCAGTCCAATGCGCCGGGCAGGGGCCTGATTCTGCGATGCGGGCCGGTCTCGCACGCCCGACTTTCCGTCTTGTGATGACATTTGTCCGGATCAGAGTTGCGGTCGGGTTTGCGCGCGATGGCTTTTGCGCTGCCTGTTTGAGAGTTCGCTTTAACGGCATCATGTCGGGCCGCGTCAATCCGAATCCGCAAAATGGGGCTGCCTGTTTTCCGCGCAGCGTTTTGATGACCGGTTCTTCACGGGGGCTGAACACATGGCCCTGGGCCGATTTTCCTGAACGTCACCGTCGGGCTGCCATATACCTGCCATGGTTGATCCATATGAACGGCCTATTCATCGGCTGTTCAGCCTGTGCGTTCCAGTTTTTGCCGCTCGATGAGCCGGTAAAGGGGGTCAAAACCATCGGTCACAGCCGCACGGAAGGCGGGCCGTGCTGCATATGGGTGAAAGGCCACGGGTTGCGAAATGGCCGAGTTGGAACAACTGTCGCTGGATGTTGGTGGCGAACCGGGCCTGAAGGCCCAATCCGATCCGCCGCCGGGAAGTCTCGGGCAAGACCTCTGCAGGGCCCGGCAGCGCAACGGCAAAATGGTGATGGATGTCTGGCGAGAGCTCAAAATCGCCCCGCACCATTTGGCGGCCATTGAAAAGAACTGCTTCGAGGCTTTGCCCGGACGCGCCTATGCGATCGGTTTCGTCCGCAGCTATGCAACCTGGCTCGGACTCGATCCGGAGCAATATGTTGCGCGCCTGAAGGCCGAAATGGCTGCCGCCGATCTCACGCTGCCAGTTATTGGTGCGGCCGCCCCGCTCGAATACAGAGAGCAGCCGGAAGGGCCGATTGATCAACCCCACAATGTGAAGGCGCCCCTGATGGCGCTGCGCTCTCTGTCGGCGACCCTTGCCCCGCAACATATCGTCGCTGGACTGATGATCGCGGTACTGATCTATACTGGCTATTACGTCGTTTCTTTCGCCCGGCACGTTGCTCCGGCGCCGGTTATTCCCGTGCCGGCGCGTCTGGCGGCGGAAGTCCCTTTCACTTCCCCAAAAATTGCGCCGCACCCGAGTGAAACACCGCGCCAATCCGCAGCCGCACCGCACGAAACCGCGCTCCTTCCGCCGGCGGACCCCGCCCCTGTAATCGAATCCGCTCCGTTGCCTGCGCCCACCCCGGCACAGCCTGTTTCCGCCGTTGCCGAACCGCCCCCGAACCTGAACGCGCAGCTCCCACTGGGAGAACAATACGGCACGCTGAACCGGAATTCGCGGGTTGTGCTGCGCGTGCACCGCCCTATCCATATCGCCGTGCTCGGTAACCGCAACCACGTCTTCATCGATCGCAATCTTGGGTCAGGGGATACATATCGCGTTCCCAACCTCGCCGGATTGAAGCTGAGCGTTCCGGATGCCGGAGCCGTCGAGGTCATTCTCGACGGCAATACGGTTGGTTTTGCCGGCAAGCCCGGAAGTGCCGCGAGGGGCTTGTCGCTCGATCCGAAGAACATCATCAGCCGCTACCACTGGCAGCAGAGCTGATCTTACCGGCGCCACGACCGGCCTCCACCCGGCGGGAATGAGGCGTCGCCCCGGAAGCAAGCAACGCGCTGTCCGGGGTCGAAATTTGCGTAGCAAATTCGCACCCGCAAGACGTCGGCCTCCAAACCCGATATACCGCCACACTCCGACTTCGCCGCGAAGTAACCCATGAAACCGGCTCATCCGCATATCCTCACTATCAATGGGGGTTCATCGAGCATCAAATTCGCCCTCTTTGAGACAGGTCCATCCCTCCGCCGGATTCTGGATGGCGCCATCGAGAGGATCGGACTTTCCAACTCCATCTTCCGGATCAAAGCCCTGGACCGGACGGAGAATTTCTCCCGGCCCGTGCAGGCCCCGGATTACGCGGCGGCTGCAGACGTTCTGATGGATTGGGTCGGGGAACGCGTGGGCGGCGATACGTCGACTGCTGTCGGTCATCGCGTCGTGCATGGCGGCCCGAAATACAGCAAACCCGGGAGGATCACGCCCGGCATGATCGGCGATTTGCGCGGACTGAGTTCCTTCGATCCGGATCACCTGCCCCAGGAGATCCTGTTGATCGAGGCTTTCGGTCGCCGCTTTGCCGATCTGCCGCAGGTCGCGTGTTTCGACACGGAATTTCATCATGATCTGCCCCGGGTTGCGCAACTCTTGCCGATTCCGCGCCGTTACGACGCCAGGGGAATACGCCGTTACGGTTTCCATGGACTGTCATATGCGTTCCTGCTGCAGGAACTGACCCGTCTTGCCGGACCGGATGCTGCGCAGGGCCGCCTTATCCTGGCGCACCTCGGCAACGGTGCAAGCCTGGCCGCCTTGCGCAATGGCAAACCCGTGGACACCAGCATGGCTTTCACTCCGGCAGCCGGAGTGCCGATGAGCACGCGTTCCGGTGACCTTGATCCCGGACTGTTCTGGTACCTCGCCCGAACCGAAGGACTGGATGCAAAACAGCTCAATGAAATGGTGAACTTTCAGTCCGGCCTGCTCGGTGTATCGGAGATCAGTTCCGACATGCGCGATTTGCTCGATCGTGAAAGCCGGGACGTGCGCGCTGCCGAGGCGGTCGCCTTGTTCTGCTACCAGGTCAGGAAATGGATCGGAGCGTTTGCCGCGGCACTCGGTGGAGTGGATACACTCGTGTTTGCAGGCGGCATCGGCGAGAATGCGTCAACTGTGCGAGGGCGTATCTGCGAGGGTCTTTCCTTCCTCGGAATAGAGATTGACCGGGCGCGAAACCTTGCCGGTGAAGGCGTGATCTCGACCCCGGCCGGCGCGGTTGCCGTTCGCGTCATTCACACGGATGAAGAACGCATGATTGCGGAAATGGTCTGCAAAGTCCTCGCGCTGCCCGGGAAACAGGATTGCCGATGATGGAGACTCTGTCTTCCGGATTGCTTCACAGGATCGACGCGTACTGGCGCGCCGCCAATTATCTCTCGGTCGGCCAGATTTATCTTTACGACAACCCTTTGCTGAAACGGCCGCTCACGCTCGCGGACGTGAAGCACATGCTGTTGGGACACTGGGGCACCACCCCCGGCCAGAACTTCATTTACGCGCACCTGAACCGGGTGATCAAAAAATACGATCTCGACATGATTTACGTCTCCGGACCGGGGCATGGCGGCCCGGCTGTCGTGGCCAACACCTATCTCGAAGGCACCTACAGCGAGATTTATCCCAATATCAGCCAGGATGAGGAAGGGCTTCGGAAGCTCTTCATCCAGTTTTCCTTTCCCGGAGGCATACCAAGCCACGCATCTCCGGAATGTCCGGGCTCGATCCACGAAGGCGGCGAGTTGGGCTATTCCCTCAGCCATTCCTTCGGCGCGGTGTTCGACAATCCCGATCTGATCGTCGCCTGTGTTGTCGGTGACGGCGAGGCGGAAACGGGTCCTCTGGCCACCGCATGGCATTCCAACAAGTTCCTCGATCCGGTCACGGATGGCGCCGTGCTGCCGATCCTGCATCTGAACGGTTACAAGATCAGCAATCCCACCGTGCTGGCCCGCATCGATCATGAAGAACTGGAGCAATTCTTTCGCGGCTGCGGCTGGTCGCCGCACTTCGTCGAAGGCGATGAGCCGGCGCTGATGCACCAGTCCATGGCTGGCGCTTTGGACAAAGTCATCGGGGATATTCGGCAAATCCAAAGCCATGCGCGGACCAACAGGGACGCCACGCGCCCGCGCTGGCCGATGATCGTCCTTCGCTCACCCAAGGGCTGGACGGGGCCCAGGATGGTCGATGGCAAGCAGATCGAGGGCACTTTCCGTTCGCATCAGGTGCCGCTTTCCGATCCGGCCGCCCATCCCGAACATCTCGGAATGCTGGAAGACTGGCTGCGAAGCTACCGGCCGGAGGAGCTATTCGACGGACAGGGCCGTTTGATTCCGGAGCTCGCCGAACTTGCGCCCACCGGAGACCGCCGCATGGGCGCCAATCCGCACGCCAATGGCGGCATCCTGCTTCGCGACTTGCGCTTGCCGGATTTCTGCGGCTATGCCGTCGATGTGCCCTCACCCGGCGTGCGCGGCATCGGCGATACGCATGTGCTTGGGCCTTTCCTGCGCGATGTGGCGGAACGCAACAGCGGGCAGCGGAATTTCCGCATCTTTGGCCCCGACGAGACTCTCTCCAACGGTCTGGAGGCCATCTTTGACGCAACCAACCGCCAATGGGATGCGGCCGCAATACCCGGCGACGAATTTCTCGCGCCTTCGGGCCGTGTCATGGAAATGCTGAGCGAGCACCAATGCGAGGGCTGGCTCGAGGGCTACCTGCTCACCGGGCGGCACGGCATCTTCAATTCCTACGAAGCGTTCATCCATATCGTCGATTCAATGTTCAATCAGCACGCCAAATGGCTGAAGGTCACCGCGCACCTGCCCTGGCGCCGCAGGATATCGTCTTTGAATTTCCTGCTTTCCTCGCATGTCTGGCGACAGGATCACAATGGCTTCACCCATCAGGATCCCGGATTCATCGATCATGTGGTGAACAAGAAGGCCGAGGTCGTGCGTGTTTACCTTCCGCCCGATGCGAATTGTCTCCTCTCGGTGATGGACCACTGCCTGCGCAGCCGCCACTACGTCAATGTCGTGATTGCAGGCAAGCATCCGGCGCCCCAGTGGCTGAGCATGGATGCGGCCATCGAGCATTGCAGCAGGGGTATCGGCATCTGGCCCTGGGCGAGCAACGACCTCGACGCCTTCCCCGATCTGGTCATGGCCTGCTGCGGGGATGTGCCCACACTCGAGACGCTGGCCGCCGTCTCGATCATGCACGAGCATCTGCCCGGATTGAAGATCCGGGTCGTGAACATTGTCGATCTGATGAAGCTGCAACCGCAAACGGAGCATCCGCATGGGCTGAGCGATACGGATTTCGACGATCTCTTCACGAAGGACAGGCCGATCATTTTCGCCTTCCACGGCTATCCCTGGCTCATTCACCGGCTGACCTACCGCCGCACCAATCACGGGAATCTTCACGTCCGCGGCTACAAGGAAGAGGGTACCGTCACAACACCCTTCGACATGACCGTTCTTAACGATCTCGACCGCTTTCACCTGGTGCAGGATGCGATCGACCGGCTGCCGCAATTGGGCCCGACGGGGACCTATCTGAAACAGCAGCTCACCGACAAGCTGATCGAACACCGGCGTTACATCGCCAGATACGGCCAGGACATGCCCGAGATCCGCAACTGGCAATGGGCAACCCCGGCTGCTGCCGGTTGAGCAGATGCGAATGTCATTTTATGCGCCGGCGCGCTACGATAAACCATTGGCAGTCCGGGTCGGGTCAATGTTTCCAACCTCCTTGTTTTCAGCGGTTATTCTGACGGCAATCGCAATTCCTGCGCTTGCCGATTCCTCCACGGCGATTCCCGACTTCTCCGGCAAATGGGGACGGAATGCCTTCAATTTCGAAATACCGTCGTCGGGCCCCGGTCCGATACACAATCTGAGGCGCGTGGGTAAGGATGCAAGCACACCGACGCTTGGCGGCGGCGATCCCATCCCGCTGGTCGGCGATTACAGAGACCCGATCCTGAAGCCCCATGCCGCCGAAGTCGTAAAGCGGATGGGCGAGGCTTCAGCCGGCGGTCACGACATCCTCGATCCGTCAAACCAGTGCGCGCCCTATTCGCCACCCTATGTTCTGGCAATGGAGCAGCGCGTTACCGTTCTGCAGACAAAAACCGAGGTGACGCTGTTCTACAGCCAGGACGTCCAGGTCCGGCATATTCATTTGAATCAGGCCCATCCCGCGCATCTGAAACCTTCCGCCATGGGTCACTCGATTGGCCATTATGAAGGTGACACGCTTGTCGTCGATACCGTCGGCATCGAGGTCGGTCCCCACACCATGGTTGACCGTTTCGGCACGCCGCAGAGCGAAGCCATGCATGTCACCGAGCGTTATCGGCTGATCGACGACGCAGTGGCGCGCATCGCGCAGGAACGCCATGAGCAGATCGCCGGCCGTACCGGAGGCAAGGAAGGAAACACCTCCTTTGTCCCCGGCGCCAAAAAGGGCCTGCAAGTCCACGCCACCATCGAGGATCCCAACACTTACACGAAGCCCTGGTCGGGAGACGTAACGTACCGGCTGACCGAAGAACCCTGGGACGAGCGGATTTGCGCCGACAGCGCATCTCAGGGCCGGCACGAAGGAATTGAGCATCCCCCGACTTCCGACAGGCCCGACTTCTGACGCTTTGTGAAAGATCGATGTCCAGATTCGCACTTATGAGTTTCACGGCCGCAGCCTTCTTCGCAGCCACCGGAGTTACCGCGCCGGTTGAGGCCACGGCCCTGTCGCCCAATTTCGCACCTGACAGCACCGTGGGTTGGATCGCCGTTCCGGGCGGGTTCAAACCGCCGGCGAGCGGCCCCGGACCCGTCACCAATGATCCGGCGCATCCGCTTGTGATCAACCTGCTTCCCAATTATCCGCCCAGCGGAAGAATTCAGGCGGGACAGCAGACATTTCCGATCGCCGATATCGCCAACCCTATCCTGCAACCCTGGGCGCGGGAGGAATTGCGAAAGCGCAACGAGCACATCCTGTCGGGAGGAACCGGTTTCGGCCGGCAGGCAAGCTGCTGGCCGATGGGCACCCCGGGTTTTTTGCTCCAGGGCGTGCAACCCGTTTATTTCTTCCAGACCGCGAAAGAGATCGTCATGGTCTGGCAGGAAGACTATCAGACCCGCCGTATTTTCATGAACGTGCCGCATTCGGCGCATGTGGCGCCATCCTGGTTTGGCGAATTGGTCGGTCATTACGAAGGCGACACGCTTGTTGTCGATACCATCGGCATGAACGACAGGACCTGGATCGACAACTACCGCACGCCGCATACGGACAAATTGCACGTTGTCGAACGCTTCCGGATCGTCGATGGCGGCAAGATCCTCGAAGTCAATGTGCATGTCGAGGACCCCGGCGCGTTCACGACTCCCTGGAACGCCATTCAGCGTTATACGCACGCCGAATTCGGACCGATGATCGAGGTGTCCTGCGCCGAAGGAATGACCCGCGACTTTTTCCATCTGGAGGTCGAACCAATCCCCCAGGCGCTCAAACCGGACTTCTGACCCCACCCTGAGGGAACCCTTACACGGCTGGAATTTACATATTTGACCACGCCGTAAACGGAGGGGAGCAATTCGCTCGAATCCCCACCGCGACGCGATAACCGATTACGAGTTGCTGGCCTGACGGTCTTTGAACCGGATTGGCCTTAAGAATCTTGATGCCCTCGCCGTCGCCTGAAACCTCGGCGTGCAATTGAAGCCAATCCGTCGCCAGCTCCAGCCATGCCACTTTGCTGTCGTGGTCTTTGGCCTGATGGTACATGCGACGGCAATAATCAGCCTGGCGGAGGTATTCGTCCGCGGTGCTCATACTTTTGGGGTTTGCTTCCATATACGATCACCTTCGCCACCACTTACGACAGCTTCAGGCTCACCATCCTGAAGATCTCCTGACCGTCAAGGAACCATCACGATGCCCATTCCTGCCGGCGAATGGAAAGGATTAATCACGGGTTCATTGCTGCGGCTGTCTGATCGAGAGTACCAGCGCCTTGCTTGGTTCGGCAAACACCCCGAACAGACATCGCCCGCCGCGCAGATCCGCCAACTGCTCGACGACTATAGCTTCCGAAGTCAGATCAGACCAAAGCGGCTTTCGAGGCTTAAATTCCCGGATCACCTCCGAGCGCGCATTATCTTCGCAGCGCTGACGTGCGATTCGTGGACCCTGAATTGACATCGGGTCTCGACATCAGAGGGGCCGATCATAACAGGATCTCCCGCCTAACATTACAGTTGCCTTTTCCTTTTGAGGTGCGCGCGGCGCGCTTCGGCTTGATGGGCGCGGCGCCATAAAGACCATGCGATGACGTGGGCGGGCTGGATGCGCCGTTGCGCGAGTTTCATGGCGATGCGGCGGATTTCCTGGACCGACCATCGGATCAGGAGCGCTGTTTGGTCCGAAGACGGAGCATCGTTTTTTTGGGCAGCGGCGGAACATTGGCGCGATGCCGGATGGCGGCCATCATGGCGAAGGCGAGCATGACCAGCGACACATGCCGGTGCCAACCATGCCAGGAGCGGCTTTCATTGTGATCGAGGCCGAGTTCGTTCTTGGCGGCTTCAAAGCTTTCTTCGATGGCCCAGCGATGGCCTTCGACCGATACCAGCTTTTCCATGGGCGTGCCCTTGGGGCACCACGTAGAGAAGAACGCAAGGTCGCCGTCGGCAATGTTGCGGCGGATCAGAAGGCCTCGCGTCCACGCCCCGGCGAGAACGCTGTTGTATTGGCCGGCATCGAGATCGGCCAGTTCGAGATAGGCCCAGTCATGCAGGCGCGGCCCCTTGGTTCCTTCGCCCGCCGACAGGCGCCGCCAGGTGTTTTGTGGAAGATTTTGCGCGATCTTTCCGGCCGTCCCGCCAACCCGCTGCTTCTTGCCCCAAGAACGGAACACGTGGTTGGAGGCGACGCCCAGGACATAGCCCTTGCCTGCCTTGCGCAGGGCGCTCTCGATGTCCCCGGTGCCATACACGCTGTCCGCCGCGACAAAAGAGAACGGGACCTTTGCGGCGATCGCACGCGCGATCATCCGGCGTGCGATCTGGGGTTTCGTCGCAAAGCCCACATCGTCCGGCACATGCGCCGTCTTCAGGCGCTCGGGATCGTCCGTCCAATCTTTCGGCAGATAAAGCGCCCGGTCGATGAAGGCGTGGCCGTGACGCGACACATAGGAGGCGAAGACGCCGATCTGGCAGTTGGTGATCTTACCCGCCGAGCCCGTGTACTGGCGTGCAACCCCGCACGAAACCTTGCCCTGCTTCAAAAAACCGGTCTCGTCAATGACGAGAACCGCATCCTCATCAGCAAGCGTTTCCAGCGCGTAATCGCGCACGATGTCGCGCAACGCATCCGCGTCCCACCGCCCGCGGCCCAGGATCGCCTGCTGGCGCCACGGACCGGGATCGCCCGCCGCTTCCGCGCGCATCCAGCCCGTCTTGCGCCGCTCATCCCCAAGCAAACCGTCCAGGAACAAGCCTGCCGACGCCGCTACCCGCTCCTGCGTAAACAACAATCGAATACGCGCTTTCACATCGCGCAATGACGACGCCCAAGCCTCTAACGTCGTCTCAATCGATGCACCGGACATCCATGACCTCCCAAATCATGGTTGCCCATGGATTCAGAGATCAACAAAACAAGCAACTGTAATGCTAAGGCAGTCGCTACGGCGTCGATTGCAGTCCGCCCGGCAATGCTGCAACGTTGATTGCCTGTTCAGAATGAGGACCCGCTTGGCCGCCCCTGAAGAGATCAACGCCGACATGCTTTCCTTCTGGAATGGGAAGGGCGGCCATACCTGGGTGGCTCGACAGGAGCATACCGACATTACGCTCACGCCAGTGACGGATGCCTTGCTGGCCTTTGCCGCGCCGCGCTCCGGCGAACGGGTGGTGGATATCGGCTGTGGTTGTGGCGAGCCCACGTTGGAGTTTGCGCGCGCCGTCGGCCCCTCCGGCCGCGTGGCAGGGTTCGATATTTCCGGTCCGATGCTGGCAGAGGGCGAAAGGCGTGCGCGCACCGCGGGTATCGCCAATGTCGATTGGCGGCAAGCCGACCCCGGGGTAGCGGCTCTGGATGAATACGACTTGTTGACCTCGGCCTTCGGCGTGATGTTCTTCGGCGACAGGGTGGCGGCGTTCACCAACATGCGCCGCAGCGCCGCTCCGAACGCCCGCATGGCGCTTGTATGCTGGCGCACGCTCGCGGAAAACCCGTGGATGGAGGTACCGATGACTGCCGTTGCGCGGCACCTGCCGCCGCGGCCGAAGCCCGTCCCGAACGCTCCCGGAATGTTCGCTTTCGCCGATCCAGAGCACGTCGCCGCGGTTCTCACAGCGGCAGGCTGGACGCCGCCGCGCTTCGAGGCGCTAGACATGAACCTCGACATTGCCGCCGGCCGCGGGCTGGAGCAGGCTGTGATTCAGTCAAGCGAAATCGGTGCCGTAAACAGTTGGCTACGCAATCAGCCGGAAGAACTCGTCTCGGCGGCCGTCGCTTCTCTCCGCGAGGAGCTGGAGCCCTACGCGGACGGTACGAGCGTGCGCCTTCCCGGTGCGATGTGGTTGATCAGCAGCGCGCCAGCCTGAGTGAGCACCACCCCACACGTGCTTCCCCACATGAAGTTCTCCGGTCAGACGACTCAGTTGTCTTGGAAATTTAACGCTGCACGGTTAGCATCTGCGTGTCCAAACTCGGCAGACAGTTCCTGCCGCCAGACGACCAGTCGTAAGTAGTTGGTAACTTGAGCCATCAGCGGTTCAGTAGAAACCGCCGACACTGCGTTCTCAAACCCTCACGATCGGAGGTGAAGCCGTGCTGTTCTCTTTAACTGCGGAGTACACTCCGCAAGCTTTGAAGGCGATGATGGAGAACCCCAACACCAATCGGCAAGCCGCAGTCGAGCAGTTGCTCAAAGCTGCCGACGGAAAGCTCATCGGCATGTATGCCAGGGCTGCCAGGGGTCCAGGAGTGCTGCTAATCATCGACGTTCCTGATCCTGACATGGCAGCCGCGATGTGCGGCGTAACCGTGTCAACCGGTAGTCTTCAGAATGTCGAGTTGACGCGGCTTTTTTCAATGGAAGAAATTGCCAAAGTTCGACAAAAGGCGGGGCAGCTTCGCGGCGCGTACAAGCCACCCGGCCAAGCTTAATTTTGGGGGTGGCGACTTTACCGCCCCCAAACTTCGCCAGCCATTGATCGGTGACGGCAGCGCGACAAATTCGAAGAGGCGGAAGCCACAATTTGGCTTTGCGCACCTGCACGCGACGCTTGACTGAATGGCAGCGCTGGACAGCGGCGTGGGGCGGGTATCACGGCGGCACGCGCCACGGCCGCCGATCCCCGGCTCAGCATCGCCGTTGCCGTAATACCCCTCGCGAACGTCTCTGGCGACAAGGACCAGGAATATTTCTCGGACGGAATGACCGACGAGATCAGCGGCGCGTTGGCGAAAACCGCGCGAACAAGCGGGTTTCGGGCGGTGAGGCGATGCGCTGATCCGCAATCAGATGCTGGCAGGCGACATCACAATAAAGATCATTTCTCGTGGTGTTCCAGGGCTTGCCTCGCCCATATGTCCCAATTACGTTGGTTTCCGTCCTTTCCGCCGGAGGCATTCCTGTGGCGAGTTCCCGCTCGCAGGCTTTCCCGGAAATGTATTTCACTGCGCCGTTCCCCGCGAGCGCGAGTGACTGCGCAGTCAGCTTCGCTGCAAGTTCGGTGAACACCGCTCGATAGACGGCTTGCTTGAGATCGTCGCCCACGACAGTGTCGCCGTGTCCGCGCATTAACGCGACGGGCGCTTCGCTAAGTACTTTGGCGAGTTGCTTGCCTTTCTCGCCTGACGTGACCAGGAGGTTGGCGGCGTCAGGGAATAAGTCGAGCAGATCGAAATTCGGTACGCCTGCGCACAAGAAGCTGCCGGTCTGGGACACCGGTCGCAGCGGAGTCGGGCCGACACTAAATGGGATGACTGCCGGTGAGTGACTGTGCACAATTGCATTCACATCAGGCCGGGCGCGATAAACCGCAGCATGAATATATAGCTCGAGAAAGACCGGCTGGTCGCGCGGTCCATCGGTTTGATTTCCGTCAAGATCGAATTCCATGATGTCGGACGCTTCGACCAGTCCCGGCGCGCGCGCCCGCGACATAAAAAACCGCTCCCGATTCGCGGGATTACGTACGCTGACATGCCCAAAACCATCGAGCACGCCCTGGTCAAACAGGATGTGGCTTGCGGTGACGAGATCAGCAGTCGGGTTCGGAGTTCCCGTCTGCGCAACCGCCTCTCGTAACAGCCCCCCGGATGTGAGCCACGCAAGCACAAGGATTCCGACTGCGGCCGCTCGATTGAGAACACCAGCCATAATAAATGCTCTTTCCTCGCGAATTGGCGCCGAAAGGCCGGACTTCTGGCGGATGGGTTACCTTCCCTCCCGTTGCTTTCGCAACGCTCGCCGGGAAGACACGCAGGGTTCAAAAATCTGGCTTTGCCGCCGCCGGTACATCGACGTCTTTCTCGGTGCCGTATTTGTGCGGGTTCTCGGCACAGATATCTTCTTCCCATGGGGTGCTCTGGCTGATGCGCCCGGGCAGCGGATTCTGGCGCCCATAGGTGATGGTGGCCGACCACGGCATGGTGAAGACTTCGGGATCCTCGACCGTGAAATAGAGCTGCAGGTGCTTGCCGGTATCGTTCGGATTCTTGCGGAAATCGCCGCGGAAATTTTCCTTCGCATCGCGCGCGAGCCCGTCTTTTGATTCTTCGTAACTCAACAGCCGGTACCGCTCGATGACATGCAGCGCCGGGCTATGCGGCGTGCCGTACCAGTCGACCATCGCATACCGGCCGATCTTCACGCCCACGGTGTCCACCACCAGCGTGTCGCCTTCGTAATGGCCGACGGAATCTCCGTACCAGGACGGTGTCCCATGCACCGGGTGAGTCTGGTTCATGCGCACATGCCGGACCTGCCCATTGTTGCGATAGACGATCAGCGTCTCGTCCGGCTTCTGCAGCATCATCATTCCGTTGCTGGTGAATTCGAACGGCACACCGCCCGGCCAGCACTGGTTGCGCGGAGTTGGATAGCCGACATGGGCGAGCGACATGTCGCCGAATTTCTTCACGATCGCGGCGGTTGCGGGCTTCAGGATCGGATTGTGGTAATCGCCGACGAGCTGCATATTGTTGCTGACATTGCCGTCGCGGCGCGAAAGATTGACCAGCGAGGTCGGTCCGGACGCCAACGGTTCAAAGCCCGGCAACCCGGGATGATCCCACACGCCATCGAATATCGGAATCGATGCCGGCCAGGCTGCGCTTTGCGACACGGCCGGCATGACGGCCATTGTTGCCAGAACAACCCCGCAAAGCAGTTTACGCCGCGTCGCGATCATGCTCGTCCTTCACGCTCGGTCCGTTGCAGACAATGTTACCCTGACAGCAATGCGTCTGAAAGGGCCGTATTTGGCGCGAGCCTCTCGCCCCAAGCTTTCCTGATTTCCGGCATCCTGCATCCGGCGCCGCAAAGACAGGGCGATATTTCTGGGCACGATTACCGCACATGACCGGCTATTCTCTTCTCTCTGTCTCCTGTAATCACGAGGCCACTCATGTCCGGGTCTTCCACTGTCTCGTCGCGCCGCATCCAGATGTTTCCGGTGTTTGAACCGGAAGCGATCGAGCGGCTAAGGCGGTTTGGCGTCGAACAGCATTACAAATCGGGCGAGCGGATCGTGACCGCCGGGGCTCCCACGGACGGGCTGATGCTGGTCCTTTCGGGTCACATACGCATCGTTCCGCATCAGGCGCTCGATGCGCCGATCGTCATTCATGGACCCGGTGAAATTCAGGGCGAACTTGCACAGCTTTCCCGCCGTCCCTCGCTCGTGGACGGTATCGCCGAAGGCGACGTCGAGGTGGCCCTCATAGAGCCCACACGCATCCGCAACCTGATGGTCGGGGAAGCCGAGCTTGGCGAACGCATCATGCGTGCGCTGATCCTGCGCCGTGTTGCCCTGATCGAGCAGAATGTCGGAGGCCCGATCATTCTCGGCCGCGCGGATAACCGGGACGTATTGCGGCTGGAAAATTTCCTGCGACGCAACGGTCATCCGCACCGGCAACTCGATCCCGATACGGACGAAAGCGCAAAAACGCTCATCGAGCAATTCCATGTGCAGGAGACGGAGCTCCCGACGGTGCTCTGTTCGAACGGCGCATTTCTGCGCAATCCGACCGAGAACCAGCTTGCGCGGTGCATGGGGCTGTTGCGCGCGATCGACCCGTCCACGGTCTATGACGCGGCGATTGTGGGCGCCGGACCCGTGGGGCTTGCCACCGCTGTTTACGCCACATCGGAAGGGTTGTCCGTTCTCGTTGTCGATTGCCGCGCCTTCGGGGGGCAGGCCGGAGCCTCGGCGCGCATTGAGAATTACCTCGGTTTTCCG
The DNA here is from genome assembly GCA_963747255.1 of uncultured Alphaproteobacteria bacterium. GTDB lineage: Bacteria > Pseudomonadota > Alphaproteobacteria > Micropepsales > Micropepsaceae > CAIYRG01. The sequence goes on along the minus strand of CAVVEG010000017.1, from coordinate 491,585 downwards.
ACCGGCATTTCCGGCATGGCGCTGATGGCGCGCGCCTACAATCAGGCGCAGAAGTTCGGGGCCGAAATGGCGATTCCGGAAGAAGCGACGGACCTCACCCACAGCGATGGTTTTACGCTCAGCCTGACTAGTGGCGAGTCCGTGCGCGCGCGCTCCGTGGTTATTGCCAGCGGTGCGCAATACCGTCGCCTCGATGTGGCCAATCTCGCCGATTACGAGGGCTCGCATGTCCACTATTGGGCGTCGCCGCTCGAAGCAAAACTCTGTGCCGGTGAGGAGGTCGCGCTGGTCGGCGCCGGCAATGCCGCCGGTCAGGCGGCCGTATATCTTGCCGGTCAGGCAAGGCGGGTCTGGATGATCGTACGCGGAAGGAGTCTCGATGCCACCATGTCGCGTTACCTCTGCGATCGCATTGCCGCGCAGGACAACATCGAAGTGCTGACGCAAACCGAAATAACCGGGCTCGACGGCCACAGCGGCTCGCTCGAGCGCGTGCGGTGGAAAAATCGCGCGAGCGGCGAAGAGACCGTTCGGCCCATCCGGCACCTGTTCCTGCTGATCGGCGCCGAGCCGAACACGGCATGGCTGGCACATGCGGGAATTGATGTGGACGCGAAAGGCTTTGTCCGGGCGCAGTCGTTTGCCGGCAACGGCCGGCGTCCCTTCGAAACAAACCTCAGTGGCGTTTTCGCGATCGGCGATGTGCGAGCCGGCTCCGTGAAACGCGTCGCTGCCGCAGTGGGAGAGGGGGCGCAGGTCGTCGCAACGCTCCACGCATGGCTTGCCGCAAACAGCTCAGCCGTCACATCAGCCGGGGAGGCAACCAATGTCTGATACCTGCAGCCATCTTGACAGTGTCCGCGACGTGACGCCGAGCGCGCTGGGCTGCGAGGAATGTCTCAGGACAGGGTCCCGGTGGGTCCACCTGCGGATATGCCGGACATGCGGTCACGTCGGCTGCTGCAATTCCTCGCCCCATAAACATGCGACGAAGCATTTCCACAGGACAAAACACCCCATCATCGAAGGCTATGACCCGCCGGAAGGATGGGGCTGGTGTTATGTGGACGAGGTCATGTTCGATCTGTCGGATCGCATGACCCCGCAGCGCGGACCGATTCCACGCTACGTCTGAAGGAGGCGACTTGGATCCTGTTGACCAATCGGTTATCCGGCGCCGCCATTCCCGATCACCTGAACGAACAGACCGTCCGGGTCCGGCACATGCAGACCGGCGCCGTCGCCGCCGTCAACGGGCGCTGCGCCACGTGCTTTCAAATCCGCGATGACACGGTCCTTGTTGAAACCTTCGATGCCGATGGCGAAATGATCGAAGCGGGGATTCGCACCCTGCCGGATCGAAAGATGCGCATCCCTGCCGACCCTGAGCTGCACAACATTTGCGGCGGTGCGCGGTTGACGCGTCAGGTTGAACACGCCGGAATAGAAAGCGACGGATCGGTCCAGATTGCTCGCGGTGATCGACACATGGTTGATGCTCGCGCTCTGAAACCCTGCCTCACTGGCGAATGCGGTTCCCGTCATGCCAAGCGCGGCCAGCGCCCCCACAAGTTCGCGCCGCGAAAGCGCGCCTTTCTCATACTGCCCGATCAAACCATTGATGATCCTTTCCACTGCGCTCTCCCTCCTGTTGGTTGTGGGGTCTTGAGAGAAGTACCATACGTCAACCCGCGACCGGACCCGAATCCTGCTGTGAACGTCTGTCAACGATGGTGCAGCAATTGTGAAATCAGCGGCTGTGTGGCGTGCCTACGCGGCAGCGTCGAATTTGCCCAGGAATGGCCACGGCGCGTTTTCGCGAAACGGGGTGGCGCGAAGCGACCCGAATTTCCGCTCGTCTCGCGCCCGGCCGCCATTGCTCGCGGCGGCGGGCCGACACGCGCCGGGGCGCCTCAGAAATTCCGGTTCCTTATAAGTTCCGGCTACGCGGAGGTAGGGCGGTGCGCCTTCAGGAATGAATGCACCTGCCGCACCGCGATGGGAATCCGCTCTTTTGGTTCTTTCCAGGGATACATGCTGACTTCGGCATTGGGCGCGAGCATCGCTGCCTCCATCGCCACCTTGTAGGGATGCGCCGGAATGTCATCCGGCAGAATCAGAACCGGCGTTTGACACTGGCGGACGAAATCGCGCGTCACGGTGAACACGAAATCCGGATTCTTCCGGTACATGTTGGTCAGATATCTCTGCACCATGTCCATCGTGATATCGGGCCGGCGCTTCACCAGTTCCGGACCCCAGCCCATCATGTTGCCGTCATAGGTCAGAGTTGGCATTTCGGGGCGGAAACCGCTCGGCTGGGCGAGTACCGCAGCAACCACACGGTCGGGCGCCCGCTTCAGCAGATTCCACACCAGCGGGCCGCCGATGCAGAAGCCGATCACCATGAACCGGTTGATGCCCAGATGATCCATCAGGTCGATCTGGTCGTCGGTGTGGGAATCCCAGGGCCGCTCGATGTCGAGCGGTCCGCTGGACTGACCGGCATTGGCGTTGCGAAGATCCTGCGAGATGCAGCGGAAGTCGCCGGCAAATTCCTTGAATGGGTCGAACGGCCCGTTATGCAGGCTGGCGAGCACCGAATTCAGACCGCCGCCCGGAATGCACAGCAGCGGAAAACCGTTTCCGCCCTGATCTTCGAAATGGGTCCGAACGGGACCCTTGTCGAAAAAAGACGTCGTGGTAGCCGATTGCGCAGTCTGCGCAGCAAACATGCCCGGTGCTGCCGCCACGGCCGTGGCTGCTGCCCCTGTCGCTATGATTTGGCGTCTGATCGGATCCATGATGAGCGTTCCTCCCCTTGTGTTCCAGGCGAGATCCTATCACGCCGCGGCATGACTGTGCGCCTGTCGTTTGGACTTGCTTTCGGCCCGGCGGAGGTTCGTCGCTTGCCAATCCGATGCTACAGTCGCCCCACGGTTCTTAACCGCCGAGTGGCCTTCCGCTTTGCCGATTTCTGATGCTTGAAAAAGGAGATCGTCATGGAGTCAATCATTTCCAATCTCGTGAGCCAGTTCGAGAAAGGCTCGCTCAGTCGCAGAGAGCTGGTTTCCGGTCTCACGTTGCTGGCCGCGAGCGGAACGGCCGCCGCCGCGCAGGATGAAATCGGGTTTGGCGACGCGACCATCGATCACGTCAGCATTCATGTCGCCGACCTGCAGCGGTCCATCGCGTTTTATCAAAAGATGTTCGGGTTTTCCGTGGTCAGCCGGGCCGATCCGGAAATCGTTCGCCTCGGCAACGGCAGGATCCTGGTGTCCATCAACCGTGGAAGCCCTGCCGGCTTGATCGACCATTTCGCCATCGGGATACCGCGGTTTGACGCGCAATCCGGAGCAAGCTATTTCGCCCGGCGCGGCGCCACGGCGTTGCAGGGCGACTATGCCGGCTTCCACATCAAGGATCCGGACGGAATCAACGTGCAAATCTCCCGGAGGTGAGATGACGGGGAAAACCGCCGGGCGCGCCTGCTGTTGCGGCGGCGTGCCGGATTACATTCACTTTTCGTAAACCATATCAGTCCACCATCGCATCACCGGTTCGCCGGCGAGCGCCCGATGCACCCCGCCCGCGAACGCAAAGAGGGGAAGCAAGTGGACGAGCAATTCGAACAGTTGGGTGACACACCGGCGTTTCATGAAACCGGCATCCTGCCGTTGCTGGAGTCCGAACCCGGCGTGACAAAGCCGGCGCGAATCTCGCGGCGGAAACAGCCGGTCACGACAATGACCCTGACCAGCAGGACCTGCAGATGGCCGTTTGGCGATCCCGCAGAACCCGACTTCCACTATTGCGGTCAACTGCCGCAAACCAGCGGGCCCTATTGTGACACGCACGAGGCAATGAGCCGTCCTTCGGGCCAGCACAAAAAGCAGCTGCGCGCTCCCTGGCCGGCAACTCCGATCGGCGGAGAAGCCTGAAACAAATCCTGTCTCAGCCCTTTGCCGCGCCTGGATCGAGATACATTTCGTCCGGATAGCACCACAGCCATTTTTTCGGCGCGGCATATGGCATGATGATCGGATGTCCCGTGCGGTTGAAATGCGCCCGCGCATGCTGTCCGGGCGAACTGTCGCAGCATCCGACATGGCCGCACGTCAGACAAAGCCGCAAAGCGACGGAACGTAATCCCTCCTTCGCGCATTCCTCGCATACCGCGCTCTGCGGAACCACTTCGCCGATGCTATCCACGTGCAAACACTGTTTCGCCATTTTCAACTCCTGTACGCCGCAAAAGCGGTGGTCGATGGGCCGCTCGGAAACCGCACCGCATTGCTGCAACCCCGGCTGCCGCGGATTTCCGCAAGTCGGGGGTCTGTCCGGCGGGAAACCGTAGACGAAACGGAATGCCCGGGCTTTGCGTTTATACGCATGACGTATAACAGCACGAAATCATGATCGTCCGTTTTCGCGATCGCGCTTCTGAAATATTCTTCATGGGCGCCCTGCGCGGGAAAATCCATCGCCGTTACGGCCATGCGGCGCTCCGCAAACTCGATATGCTGGACCGCACGCACCGGCTGGACGATCTGAAAATGGCGCCCGCTGCCCGGCTGAAACGCCTCGTGGGCGATCGCAGGGGGCAGCACGCCATCCATCTCAACGACCGCTGGCGGATCTGTTTCGTGTGGACGAAAGAGGGGCCCGCCGATGTCGAAATCGTCGATTACCACCGCCCGAAGGCCAAAAATGCTGCGCGCCGCCGCAAGACTTAGAAGCGAACTCGAGATTGGAGTCGCTCCAGCCTGTCCGGCCGTGGAACCAAAGCCCGTGCTGGCTGACCGGAGACGCGGTGAGACGCCCGGCGGGTCAGCGCGCAACCGTCTGCCCAACCGCATCACGGCCCATCCGGGCGAAATTCTCCGGGAAGAATTCCTCAAACCTCTCGGTTTGTCCGTGAACGGATTGGCCGCCGCGCTCCGCGTTGCGGCCACGCGTGTCGCCGCCATCGTCAAGGGCGAACGTTCCGTCACACCCGATACCGCGCTCCGGCTCGCGCGCTTCTTCGGCAACAGCCCGGAATTCTGGATGAATCTCCAGGCGATGCACGACCTTACGCGGGCTCAACTGGAATGCGGCCCCATGATCGAACGCGATATCCGCCCGCGCTGGAAGAAATAGCCAAGGTCCTTTGCCTGTTCCTGTTGACACTATAGGAAACGTCCTATAGGAACACAAGAGGAACAGACAGGGAAAAACTACGATGGCTGAAGCACCCGTTTCGGATCCGGCGACAGGGTACAGCGATGCAGTCTTTGCAATCGCGGCAAAGGAATTCGACGTCGACCCGGAGCAGCTCAAACAACTGCTGCAGATCGAACGGAAATGCACAGAGGATTATCAGAAATCCGCTGCAGCGGCTGAGCAGGAACTGGAGCGGCTCGCGGGTCTGTCCAGATATGCCTATGACCGGGTTGAAAAGAAGGCTGACAAAGATTTGGATTTGTATGATTTTGCTCTTCGCAATTATGTCAACGGAATCCGCAAGGAATGGGCAGCCAATCCCGAAACCGCCGCCAGAGTTCCGGGCGTCACCAGCAATTCAAAGCGGACCCCTTCCCCCGCCGTTCCGCCATGGCCGGATCCCGTTACCGGCGCCGAACTGCTTCCTGCCCTTGTCGCCGCCGTCCACCGCCACGTCTCGATCACCGACGACGGAGCCGTCATGGTGGCGCTGTGGACGCTGCACTGCCATGCGCTCGATGCCTTTCAGTTTAGTCCACGACTCGCATCAGTTCCCCCGAACCGGCAAGCGGCAAGAGCACGCTGCTCGATCTGATCGGCAGCCTGACGCCACGCCCCCTGCAATTTTCGGCCGCCACGACTTCTGCGGTGCTGGATGCGTTGGCGGTAAAGCCGACCCTGCTGATCGATGATGGCAATGCATTTCTGGCCAAAACTTCCGATCTCAGGGACCTTATCCGCGCTGGTCAGCGCCGGAGCACCGCCCGAATGCTCCGGACCCGGAATCAGGCCCTCCAGAATGTCTCCGTCTGGGCTCCCGTGGCGCTCTGCATTTCCGGACGGCTGCCGCCGGTTCTCTCCGGCCGCAGTATCGAAATCCGGCTGCAACGCGCAGCGCCGGCGGATGGGGTTTCACGCTTTCGGTCTGGAAAATCCGCGGTCACGGATTTGCGCCGGATGGCGGAACGCTGGGCTGTGGACAACGCCGGTGCGCTCCAAAGGGCCGAAGGCGCACTCGAACGAACGGATGACGAAAATTGGGCGCCGCTGCTTCTCGTCGCGCAACAGGCCGGCCCCGAATGGGAACACCGGGCGCATGTGGCCATGCGCGCCAGCCGGATGGAAGCCGAGCCCTCAGCCCTCGAAACCCTGCTCGCCGGAATACGCAGCCTTTTGGCGCAGCGGGCCCAGGGACAACCGGTTCTCCCGGCGCCCAACGGCAAACAGATCGCCGATCGCGATCGCATCCGCTCTGCCGATCTCGCCCGCCTGCTTGCCGAATCCCAAGGCGGACACTGGGCCGAATGGGGCCGGACCGGACAGCCTCTCAGCGCGCATGCTTTGGCGAAACTCCTTGCACCCGCCGCCATCCGGCCTGCAACGCTGCGCTTCCGCACCGCCGACCAGAATGGTCCGGGCGCAGACATTGTCGGAAAGGTTATCTGCACGCCCAGTTCGCAGACGCCTTCGGCCGCTACCTTCCGGAGACGCAAGCCGAATGAGCTCCGGAGACTGCAAAAACGCCGATGTAACTTTTGTTGTAACGGTTGGGAATCGGCAAAAACCCGGGAAATCCCTGGATTGTAACTTTGTAAGGGTTGTGATGGAAAAAATTGAAACCGCCTCACTCCAGCGCCGCCCTGATCTTCTCGGCAAACTCCCGCAGCTTTTCGGGCTTCTCCATTTCGCGCGCATGGAGCCGGAAATCGAACTCCGTCACTGCGCGGTATGATGTGGAAATGGACGTGAAACACGCTCTGACCCGCCGGCGCCCCGTTCAGTTGCGCGATCATCACGCCGGGGGCTTTCATGCCCTTCTTCACGGCTTTCGCGACCTTCTGCGTCGTCGCCATCAGCGCTGCCGCACCGGCAGGCGAGAGGGCATAAATATCCTCCGCTTCTTCCTTCGGGATCACCAGCGCGTGGCCGTCGGCTTGCGGCATCACGTCCATGAAGGCGAGTGTCCTGTCGTCCTCATGGATTCGGATTGCAGGGATCTCGCCGCGCAAAATCTTCGCAAAAACATTGTTGCGGTCATATGCCATTGTGCCTTTACCCCTGGTCTGGTTGAACCGGTTTGCGGAATGGCGCGCGCATCGCCAACTCCTCCATATTCTCGGCCACCGCGAGCCGCTCATTTTCAAGATATTCCGCCACCGCGCGCCTCAGCCCGGCATGCGCAATGTAATGCGCCGACCAGGTCGCCTGCGGCAGATATCCGCGCAGCAGCTTGTGAGCGCCCTGCGCGCCCGCTTCCACGCGCTTCAACCCCTTCGCAATTGCAAAGTCGATGGCCTGATAATAGCAGGTCTCGAAATGCAGAAACGGCACATATTCGGTGCAGCCCCAGTTCCGCCCGTACAGCGCCTCGCCATCGAAAAAATTCAGCGCCCCGGCCACATAATCCTTTCCGCGTCTGGCCAGAACCAGCCAGATCTGCTCGCCCATCGACTGACCGGCGAGGCTGAAGAATTTCCGCGTCAGATAGGGTGGATTCCATTTCTGGTTCCCCGTCGCGACATAACATTCGAAAAACACGTCCCAGGCTTTTTCCGTGAGGTCGCGACCCGAGAGCCAGTCGAACGTGATCCCTTCCGCCGCAACGCTGGCGCGCTCCTTGCGCAGGTTCTTCCGTTTCGCCGAAGCAAGTTCCGCCAGAAACGCTTCAAAGGAACTGTACCCCCGGTTTTCCCAGTGGAATTGCCGGTCCGTGCGACACAGATAGCCTTCCGATCCCGCCAGCTCCCACTCGGCTTCCGTCATGAACGTGATGTGCAGCGAGGATGCCCGCAACTCCTCCACCGCGCCTTCACCGGCTTTCAGCAGCAGCCGCGCGGTTTCCCATGGTTCCTCGCCCCGCGCGATCAGGAATTTTCGCCCCGTCACCGGGGTGAAGGGAACGCTCGCCTGGAGCTTCGGGTAATAGCGCCCACCCGCCCGCGCAAAGGCCTCGGCCCAGCCATGGTCAAAGACATATTCGCCATAGGAATGGCTCTTCAGATAAAGCGGCAGCAGCGCGATCGCCGTCTCATTGCGCATCAGCAGCAGGTGCAGCGGTTTCCAGCCGGTATTCCCCGTAGCCGAGCCCGATTCCTCCAGCGCAACCAGGAAATCATGGCGCGTGAAAGGGTAGGGCAGGGGCAGACCCTCGGGGTTGGCCAGCCGGTCCCAGAGTTCCGCCCCTATCGATTTCGCCGTTCCGCCAAATCTCGCCGTTGCAGCGCTCACGCAGATTCGAACTTTCCCGCAATTGCGCGATGCGCGAAACTCACCATGTCTCCCGCCTACCTGATAATGCTGCGCAGTTTCTTCCGTCCCCGCAAGGGGACTCCGTCCAGCGGTGACTGCATGAAGAATTCATCCGGCGGTGTCTCGTCTTATCCCGCCGAAAATGGCTTTTTCTGGCCGGCCGAATGGGAATCCCATTCCCGCACCTGGATGTGCTGGCCGTCGCGCAGCCATTGTTTCGGCAGCGCAGAAGGAATGCTGCGCGGCAAGCAGGCGGTCGCGCGCGTCGCGCGTGCAATTGCCGGATTCGAACCGGTCACATTGGCCGTGCGGGCCGAAGAAGCCCCGGAAGCAAAACTCGCCACCGCAGGCAAAGTCGAGCTTTTCGAAACGCCGCTCGATGACGGCTGGGCGCGCGATATCGGACCGACCTTCCTGCGCAACCACAATCGAACGCTCGCCGGCGTGCGCTGGATCTTCAATGCCTGGGGCCACAAATATCAGCCCTATAACCACGACGCCCTGTTCGCCCGTCGCATTCTGGAAACGCTCGGGGCGCCGCAATTTCCCGCTCCCATGGTCTGTGAAGGCGGCGCCCTGCACTCCGATGGCGACGGCACGATCATCACCACCGAACAGTGCCTGCTGAACCCAAATCGCAATCCGGGACTCACCCGTGAAGACATCGAGACCATGCTGCGCCTGTATCTGAATGCGCGCAAAGTCATCTGGCTCGGAGGCGCCTTCTCCGACGGGGAAACCGATGGTCATATCGACAACATCGCCTGCTTCGCCGCGCCAGGCCGGGTGATCGTCGGCGAGCCCGCGTCACACAACCATCCCGACCACGAACCCGTCCGGCAGGCGCACCGGACACTGGCAGAGGTACGCGATTCGAAAGGAAGAAAACTGGAAATCATCTCGCTGCCCCAACCGCAAAAACAGCGGCAGTCCTGGTCCGGCCGTTTGTTGCAGGCGAGCTATGTGAATTTCTGTCTCGCCAATAACGCAATCATCATGCCCGCTTTTGACGATCGCAATGACGATGTCGCGCGCAGCACTCTCAGCCAGCTCTTTCCGGGTCGCGACATCATGCAGATCGAGGCGCTGGATATCGTGCAGGGCGGCGGCGGAATTCATTGCATCACCCAGCAGGAGCCCGCACCGTGACCATAACGAGTGTTGCCGCGACCCAATTCTCCATGACCTGGGACCGCGCGGCCAATATCGCGAAAGCCAAAGCGATGGTCAGGCGCGCGGCGGGCGAGGGCGCTCGGATCATACTGCTGCCGGAACTGTTCGAAACTCCCTATTTCTGCCAGGACCAGTCGCCGGAGCATCTCGCATTGGCCCGTCCTTTCGAAGGCAACCCCCTGATTGCGGAGTTCGCCGGGTTGGCCAGAGAGCTCTCTGTCATTCTGCCGCTCAGCTTTTTCGAGCGCGCCAACACTGTCTGCTACAACGCGCTCGCGATGATCGACGAAACCGGGCACGTGCTCGGCCGCTACCGCAAGTCGCACATCCCGGATGGCCCCGGTTACCGGGAAAAATACTATTTCCACGAGGGGGACACGGGATTCATGACCTGGACCACACGCGACGGTGTGCTCGGGGCTGCGGTGTGCTGGGATCAATGGTTTCCCGAGGCCGCCCGCGTCATGGCGCTCAAGGGCGCCGAAATACTTTTCTACCCCACAGCCATCGGCAGCGAACCGCCGCCCGCGCCTCCGGTGGATTTGCGCGATCACTGGCGGCGCGTCATGCAGGGCCATGCCGCCGCAAATTACCTGCCGGTCGTGGCTTCCAACCGGATCGGCGTCGAAAAAGGACAGGCCGGAGAATTGCGGTTTTACGGTTCATCTTTCATCGCCGGACCAACCGGAGAAATCCTTGCCGAACTGGACCGCGAAGAAGAGGGCTTTATCACCGCCCGCTTCGATTTGGCGGAAATTGCCTTCCTGCGCGGCTCCTGGGGCCTTTTCCGGGACCGTCGCCCCGACCTCTACGGGCCGATCCTCACCGCTGATGGTGAACATTAGTCTGCCCACGTCAATCCAACATTAAACATTCGATGCCTAAAGTTCCGGGCAAATGGATTGCACCGAGGGGTTGTTGATGGATGCCGCGACGAAGACCGTGCTGGTGGTCGAGGACAATGAGCTGAATATGAAGCTCTTCCACGATCTTCTGGACGCGCATGGCTACCGGATCCTGCAAACCCGCGACGGCATGGAAGCGCTCGATCTTGCCCGCGAGCATCGCCCCGATCTGATCCTGATGGACATCCAGCTCCCGGAAGTATCCGGACTGGAAGTGACAAAATGGTTGAAACAGGATGAAAATCTGCGGTCGATTCCCGTGGTTGCGGTTACGGCATTCGCGATGAAAGGTGACGCCGAACTGATGCAGCAGGGAGGATGCGAAGGATATCTTTCAAAACCGATCTCCATCACCGGTTTCCTTGAAACCGTGCGGCGCTTTCTCGGCTGAACGGACAGATGACCGCACGCGTTCTCGTCGTCGATGATATTCCGGTTAATGTCCGGCTGCTGGAGGCCAAGCTCTCGGCGGAATATTTCCACGTCCAGACCGCCACCCGCGGCGATGAGGCCCTGGCCAAAATCCGCGAGGAGATGCCCGATATCGTTTTGCTCGACGTCATGATGCCGGGCATGGATGGCTTTGAAGTCTGCCGCCGCATGAAGCAGGACCCGGCATTTGCCCACATTCCTGTGGTGATGGTGACGGCGCTCGATCAGACCACGGACCGTATTGCCGGACTTCATGCGGGTGCGGATGATTTTCTCACCAAGCCCGTGGACGATGTGGCCCTGCTTGCGCGCATCCGGTCGCTCGTGCGCATGAAAAGCATGTTCGAAGAACTGCGCATGCGCGAGGAGACATGGCAGCATCTCGGTTTGCCGGACGGCCATGAAATCGCCTTCGACGCAAAACCAACGGGCAATATCCTGCTTGTGGACGACCGCCCCGATCTTCCCGGCTGGGTGGCGGCGCTGCGGGAACAGGGGAACAGCGTCACGTCCATTAATGGAATTGAAGCGGCGCTCGCCCATGCCCAGACCAATCCCTGCGATCTGATCTGCGCGAACATATCCATGCGCAGCATGGACGGGTTGCGTTTCGTTTCCGCATTCCGCGCCGATCCCGGCGTGAGAAATACGCCGATCATCGTTTTTGTCGGCAGCGCCGAACACCGTAAACTTGCTCAGGCGCTGGATCTCGGCGCGAATGATTACCTTCGCCTGCCGCTTGATCGCAGCGAATTCCTCGTCCGGGTAAAGACTTCAACTCCGGAAGAAGCATTATGCCGATCTCCTCCGGCTGAATGTTCAGCGCGGAATGGAAATGGCCGTGAAGGACCAGCTGACCGGATTGTTCAACCGGCGCTACATGGCCCAGCATCTGGATACGCTGATGAAAGCAGCATCGGCCGAAAGGCCGATTTCACTGCTGATCATGGATATCGATTATTTCAAGCGGGTGAACGACACCTACGGACATGCGGCCGGCGACGATCTTCTGCGCCAGTTCTCGAACCGGCTCGCCGAAAATATTCGCGGCGCCGATCTGGCGTGCCGCTATGGCGGCGAAGAATTCGTCGTCATTCTTTCGGGCACCGATCCCCAGTTCGCATGGGCGGCCGGCGAACGGCTCCGCCGCGCCGTCGAAGAGAGCACCTTCCCTGTCGGTCAACCGCCCGTGCTGATTCCCGTCACGGTCAGCATCGGAGCGGCCTATTCGGTCGGCGGCGAAGAAAATTCCGAAGCTCTGTTGAGGCGCGCGGATGAAGCCCTTTATCGCGCCAAACGCGAAGGCCGCAACCGCGTCATAGCCCAGGCAGCCTGAGAAACTATTCCGTCACGGGCGCGGAAATCTCGTTGCCCGCCGAAATCACCCGAATCGATTTCACCGCCGGCGGCAGCGCATCCAGGCGCAGTTCCGTATCCACCATCTGCGGAGAAGGATTCTGCGCTTCCGTTTCGGGCGATGTCGCCACGAATTTGTAAGTCTTCACCGACGGATCCTCCGCCGCCTCACCGTCCTCGGCGAGATGCGGATTGGTCCAACCGGCCGACGCGGTGGTTCCCGTAACGTCGATGACCAGCGAGCCGGGCGCGTCCTGCGGCCGGTTCAGCATAATGCTGTTGATCGACGCCACAGGACTTTCCGTGCCTGGCGGGATCTGAGGCGGCTGAGGGACCGCCGCCGGGGGTGGAGCCGACGGCGCGGCAGCTGCGGGAACCGATGCCGGTTTTGGGGCTTGCGCCGGTGGCGTATTGCGATTGCATGCGGAGACGGCAGAACACACCACCAGAACCCACGCCAACCGGACGACAAGCGATCTCATTCGGCGAATTCCTTCACCGTTGGACGGTTCGCTTGTTCAATACGCAAGCGTCCCGGCAGGATCAACACCGCCGGGACGCTCCGGCATCAGACGATCACGGGGTGGCCGGTGCGGGGGTCGGAGTTCCAGCTGCGCCGGGGGTGTTATCTGGAGGCGTGCCAGGTGTTCCCGGAGCGCCGGGCGCGCCTGGGGCGCCGGGTGCTCCCGGGGCTGGAACCACTTCCGGTGCTGCTGGCGCACCGGGCGCGCCCGGCGCCCCGGGTACTGCCGCCGGTGCAGTGGCGTTGTTATCCGTGCCCGGCGCAGGATTATTCTGGTTGCAACCAACCAGAACCAACGTCGCAGCCGAAAAGATGAGTGTATTGAATACATTCGTCTTCATGACATTCCCTCTAAACGTTTCTGCGGCGCACACGCGCGCAAGTTCGCGCGCCGCGCCGGACGAAAGAGAACGCACGAAACCGAAAAGCGGGTGAGCAAAGCCCGTGCCCTGCGTTCGTTTCACTCTGGCGGAAACGACTGCTCGTCATTGAGCGCGGGACAAACGGCAACACCCCGGATGGGAACGGCCCATCCGAGGCGTTTACAAATCAAGTACTTAACTGGAAATTCTTACGGTGCGGGTGCTGGAGCCGGAGCAGGCGCATCCGGAGCCGGTGCCGCCGGAGCCGCGTTCTGGTCCGCCGGAGCGGCAGGAGCCGGTTCCGCCGGAGCCGGCGCAGCCGCCGGAGCCGGGGCTTCGGCCGGAGCCGGAGCGTTCTGATTGCACGCGACGAGCAAAGTCGCGGTCGCAAGCGCGGCAAGTACTTTCAGAGACTTCATTGGGTAACTCCTATGCAGGCGAAATTGAAATGCCGTATTCCGGATTGGAGTCTCTTGAGTAATGGAGACTTCGGCCAAACTCAACGCTCAAATCGCCAATTCACATAAAACAGGGACGTGGTCTGAAGGTTTTTCCCATCCTCTGACCTTGCGCTCGATGGCGCAGCTTACCAGCCGGTCTGCCGCCTGGGGCGACAACAACACATGATCGATTCGGATGCCGCGGTCCTTAACCCATGCGCCTGCTTGATAATCCCAAAAAGTGTAGCAGTGCGGTTCGGCATGACAGGCGCGGAACGCATCGGTCAGGCCAAGATTGGCGATGCGACGGAAAGCCGCGCGTGATTTCGGGCTGAAACAATGCATCCCCAGCCCATGCCTTCGGGTCGAAACAGTCTTCCGGGCCGGGAATCACATTGTAATCGCCCATGAAAACCAGGTTTTCCTCATATGCGAGCAGATGTGCGGCATGCCGTCCTAGGCGCTCCAGCCAGGAAAGCTTGTACGCAAAGCGCTCGGTTCCGGGCGGATTGCCATTGGGCGCATAAATCGAAGCCACGCGGACCACCCCCGATTCGCCTGGAACGACCGCCTCGATGTAGCGGGCATGATCGTCGCCCTCGACCTCGGGAAGGCCGCGGCGCACGTCCTCGGGCGGGCGACGGGAGAGTATCGCCACGCCGTTGTAGCTTTTCTGTCCGTGCACGGCACAGTTATAACCGAGGCTCTCGAAGACATCGGACGGGAACGCTTCATCGGTCGTCTTGATTTCCTGAAGGCAAACCACGTCGGGACTGGCCTCCTTCAACCACCCAAGCACAGTATCGAGCCGCGCTTTCACGGAGTTGACGTTCCAGGTGGCGATCTTCATGAGCCTGGTTCAGACCGAGAAGCTCGTGCCGCAACCGCAGGAAGAAGTCGCGTTCGGATTGTTGACCCGGAACGCGGCGCCGATCATTTCATCCGCGAAATCGATCTCCGCGCCTCTCAGAAAATCGAGCGACACAGGATCGATCAGCACCACCGCGCCGTCCTTCTCGATCACCAAGTCGTCGTCCGCCGGGCTTGGTGCAAGAGCAAAATCATACTGAAATCCGGAACAGCCGCCTCCGGTCACCGATAGGCGCAACATGGATCCTTCCGCCGGCTCTTCGCGGACAATTTCGACAATTCTGCGGGCGGCGCGTTCGGTCAAATGTACGGGCTCGGAATTGCCGCTCATGTGAAAACCCTGATATTGACGTGACACACAGTATTTAGGCGCGGAACGGACAATGTCCAAGCCTGAGCCGCCTGGAATGCTCCTGGGGCCGGAGTTTATCCCGCCGGCACAGGTGCCCTATGCCACGCTGCCGGGCCAGAGCCGTGGCCGGTTTTGGCCGGAGAACGAGAGCCCGACACGAAGCTGCTATCAGCGGGACCGGGATCGCATCATCCATTCCACGGCATTCCGGCGGCTGAAACACAAGACACAGGTTTTTGTCCAGCATGAGGGCGACTACTACCGGACACGATTGACGCATTCGCTCGAAGTGGCCCAAATCGCGCGCTCGGTCAGCCGCGTCATGGGCCTTGACGAAGACATAGCCGAGGCCGTTGCGCTTTCGCATGATCTGGGCCATCCGCCTTTTGGCCATTCCGGCGAAACGGCGCTCAACCTCTGCATGTCGGCGTTCGGCGGTTTTGACCACAACGCCCAGGCGCTCGCCCTCGTTACGCGATTGGAACACCGTTACGCCGCGTTCGACGGGCTCAATCTGACCTGGGAATGTCTCGAGGGAATCGTCAAACATAATGGTCCGCTCCACGCGAGGGGAGATTTGAGCGCGGAATTGCCTGACACCATCGCCGATTTTCGCTGGGATCTTGAGCTTTACTCATTTGCCGGGCTGGAGGCCCAGATCGCCGCGGTTGCAGATGATATTGCCTATATCAGCCATGATATCGACGACGGTTTGCGCGCGGGGCTCTTTGCCGTTGTCGATCTGCTCGGCACACCCGTTGCGGGCCCGGTGTTCCGCGAAATCCTCGAGCTGCATCCGGATCTCGAGCTTGGGCGGCTCATTGGAGAATGCGTTCGCCGGATCATTACGCGCATGGTTTCCGATCTGATGACGGAAACGGAGAGGCGCCTGCGTGATCTGCGTCCAGCCAACGCCGCGGACGTGCGGAACAGCCAATCCCCGACAGCCGGATTTTCCAGGGATCTGCAGAAACAGATCGCAGGATTGAAAGCATTTCTGTATGGCCACATGTACCGCCACCCCCGCGTGATCGAGGTGATGGAGAAAGCCCGGGACATGCTGAGCCGCCTGTTTGAAGCGCTCGTCACCGATCCATCCCTGTTGCCTGGGGATTGGCAGCGGCGATGCGGGGTTGCCGGGGATCGGGCAACCGCCCGTGCGGTCTGTGATTACGTTGCAGGAATGACGGATCGATTCGCAGCACTTGAATATCGCCGAATATTCCACATGGAATTTCCGCTTTAGCCCGGCACGGAGGCTTCCCCAGGGTCTAGAATCACAAATGAAGGCGATTCGCGAAGAGGGACAGGAATGACTGGCCGTCGAAGAGAGATTTACGAACCTTCACAGGCTGTGAATGAATATGATCCGCTGCAGGATGGCGATGAAGACCTCGTCAGCCATCCCTTGCCCCGGTTCATCGTGGTGGCGCTGCTTAGCCTTGCCGGTCTCGCGACAGTGGTTTGGTTTGGTTATGAACATGGCGTCGACCGCGGAAGCGGCGAGATCGTCCTGATCGGACCTCCGCCCGGACCAGTGCGCACCAAACCTGAAGTACCCGGTGGAACGGCCTCGCCGCTGACTGGCCTCAAGGTTTACGAGCAGCCTTTGCCGGCGGAGGCCGAAGCCGAATCCTCGCAACTTTCACCAGTCAGCAGCAGCGAGACGGCGTTGGCCGTGGCCAATCCAACCAATGAAGCTTCTCGGCAGACATCTCAACCGGCAGCCGCCGAATCCCGCGAGTGCGCAGCTGCCGGAATATCTTCAGATTGGCGCATTTCCCACTCAGGAACTCGCCGAAAGAGCATTTCGCCAATTTCGGATCACGCATGGTGATTTGGCCGGAGACCTGCTGCCCGATATAAAAATGGCCGATCTTGGCGGGAAGGGCATCTGGTACCGCCTGAGGGTCGGGCCGTTCGCAGACAAAGCCGCGGCGACCGAAACCTGTGGCAAAATGAAGAAGGAAGGCGTGACCTGTCTGATTGCCGCACGTTGAAACAGTCAAACCGGTGAACTGCGAATGTCCTCATGCGCCGCGGCAATTTTGGGCTGTGAAGGAACGCTGCTGGGGGACGAGGAGCGCGCGTTCTTCCGGGATGTTCAGCCATTCGGCTTTATCCTCTTCGCCCGCAATTGCGAATCTCCGGATCAGGTGCGGGCATTGACGGAGCAGCTTCGCGTCGCGGTCGCAAATCCTCAGGCGCCGGTATTCATCGATCAGGAAGGTGGACGGGTTCAGCGTCTGGGTCCCCCGCATTGGCGTAAACGGCCGGCTGCGCGGCGATTTGGTGAATTGTTCGAGCGCCATCCCGACGAAGGACGTGAAGCGACCTATCTCTGCGCCCGGCTGATTGCCCATGATTTGAGAGATGTCGGCATAACCGCGAACTGCGCGCCGGTGCTCGACGTCCCCGTTTCGGGTGCGCACGATATCATCGGTGATCGCGCCTATTCGACCGATCCCGCTGTGGTGATCGAACTGGGGCGCATCGTTGTCGCCGGTCACCTCGACAGTGGCGTGCTTCCTGTCATCAAACATATTCCGGGGCATGGGCGCGCGCTGGCAGACAGCCATCTGGCATTGCCACGGGTCTCGACCCCATATCCTGAGCTTTCGACGCATGATTTTGTCGTCTTTCGCGCGCTCAACAACGCGCCGGTGGCCATGA
The DNA here is from genome assembly GCA_963747255.1 of uncultured Alphaproteobacteria bacterium. Taxonomy (GTDB): domain Bacteria; phylum Pseudomonadota; class Alphaproteobacteria; order Micropepsales; family Micropepsaceae; genus CAIYRG01. Next base: position 474,045 of record CAVVEG010000017.1, on the reverse strand, counting down.
CCGCGCACATCATTTACGAGGCTGTCGATCCGAAACGGCCGGCAACAACGAGTTCCCGCGTTGTGCAAACGGTGATCCGGCGCGAAATAGGCTTCGATGGACTGCTGCTCAGCGATGATCTCTCGATGGCGGCGCTTCAGGGTCCGATCGGGAAGCGGGCCTCGGCAGCGCTTCTTGCAGGTTGCGACATCGTTCTCCACTGCAACGGTGACTTCCAGGAAATGAAGGAAATCGCCGCCAAGGTGAAATCCTTGTCGGGCGAGCCTTTGCGCCGCGCTGAGGCGGCTGTCGCACAATTTCGTGCACCTACCGATCTCGACATCGAAAAAGCCGAGGCCCATTTGGACGCGCTCATGGAGGCCGCATGAGTGACGACGGCTTTGCGGAAACAAATCTGCTCGAAGCTTCTACGAGTTCGGCGGATGATGCCTTGATCGTCGAGCTCGAGGGCTTTGAAGGCCCGCTCGATTTGCTTCTCTCGATGGCGCGCAGCCAGAAAGTTGATCTGCTCAGGATTTCGGTCCTTAAACTCGCCGATCAATATCTCGCCTTTGTTGAGTCCGTTCGCCGGGAACGGCTGGAATTGGCTGCCGATTATCTGGTCATGGCGGCGTGGCTGACTTACCTGAAGTCCCGCCTTGTATTGCCTCAGGCACTGCCCGAAACCGCGGGTGCCGAAGAGATTGCTGCCCAATTGCGCTGGCGTCTGGCCAGGTTGCAGGCAATGCGCGAATCAGCGGCGCGCCTGTTCGCTCGCGATCTCGTCGACCGCGATGTCTTCACCCGCGGTCACGCAGAACCAGTCATGGTCGTGCGGACACGCAAGAATGCCGACACGTTGTACGATCTGCTGTCGGCATATTCCCGGCAACGTATTCGCACTATGGCGGCGGACCGTTACAACGTGCCGCGTCCCGAGGTTTACCTGATCGAGGAGGCGCGAACGCGTCTCGAACGCATGCTGGGTTCGGTTCCGGAATGGCGTTCGCTCCTGAGATTTCTTCCGCAGGGGTGGTCCGATGGGCATCGCCGCCGCACCGCACTTGCGAGCACATTTTCAGCGGCGCTTGAACTCGCGCGCGACGGGCGCGTGACAATGCGTCAAATGGCGCCGTTTGGAGATATCTATCTTAAGGATCGTGTCGGCGCAGCTGGGGAGGACGGAGCGTGAATCGAATGTTGAATCCGGAAGAAGCCCAAATGGCCGAGCTCGCGGCAATTGACGCTGACGACCATGGACCATTCGGGCACCAGCCCGCCATCGCGGACAGAACGCATTTGCGTGTTGTCGAAGCGCTGCTCTTCGCCTCTGCCGAACCGCTGGACGAACAATCACTCGCGAAGGCGCTTCCCCCCGGCACCGACGTCGACGCGTTGCTGGTTCAACTGGGGAACGAATATCGCGACCGAGGTGTCAATCTTGTCGGAGTTGCGGGGAAATGGCAGTTCCGTACAGCGGCGGATCTCGCGTTTCTGTTGCGCAAGGAAACCGTCGAACAGCATAAGCTTTCGCGGGCTGCAATCGAGACGCTGGCAATCATCGCCTATCATCAGCCCACCACGCGGGCAGAAATCGAGGACATCCGGGGCGTGGTGGTGAGCAAAGGCACGCTCGATGCCCTGTTGGAAGCCGGTTGGGTCCGGATTCGCGGGCGCAGACGCACGCCTGGGCGGCCAGTGACCTATGGAACGACCGAAGAATTTCTCACCCATTTCGGACTTCAGCAGATCGGCGATCTTCCGGGATTTGAAGAATTGAAAGCGGCGGGATTCCTCGAATCCATTCCGTCATCGGCATTTTCGGTCCCGCAGCCCAACGAAGCTTTGGCGGCAGACGAAGATCCCTACGAAGCGGGGGATGCCGCAGAACCGTTGCCGGAAGCATAGCTGCCGTTTATTCGAGGGGGATGAGTAGCCAGCAGACATCGCCACGACCGCCTGCGCGCAAGGGAAGCGTGTGGTTCGTTCTGATCGCAGTTTTTATCGATATGGTCGGAATCGGCATTGCCATTCCGGTCTTGCCGATCCTGATTGGTACCTACACGCAAAGCCGCGAAATGCAGGCCTGGTGGAATATGGGTCTGTCGGTTGCGTTCGGCTCGATGCAGTTTCTCTGCGCACCGATGCTGGGGGCCATCAGCGATCGCTTTGGCCGGCGCGTGGTGCTGATTGCGGCAATCATCGGACTTGGAATCCATTATCTGCTGATCGCAATGGCCCCGACCCTGGCGATCATGCTGGTGGCGCGCCTGATTGGCGGAATAACGGGCGCGAGCTATTCGGTCGCAAACGCGTATCTCGCGGATATCACGCCGCCGGAAACACGGGCGAAGAATTTTGGGCTGGTTGGCGCGGCTTTTGGGCTGGGGTTCATCTGCGGTCCGATACTGGGCGGCGTACTGGGCGGAATTGATCTGCATCTGCCATTCTATGTTGCGGCAGGTCTTTCACTGGTGAACGCGGTTTACGGTTTTCTCGCAGTTCCCGAGTCGCTGCCGCCAGAGCGGCGCACCGGGTTTTCGCTTTCTCGCGCCAATCCGCTGCGTGCACTGGTCAATCTCGTCGGACATCACGCCGTTGGCACATTGGTAATCGTATACGCGATCTACATCGTGGCGCACATGACGATGATCCAGAGTTGGGTTTTGGCAACCCGATTCCGCTTCGGCTGGGGCACGCTTGAAAATGGCGCATTGCTGTTTTGCGTGGGACTGATGTCCACGATCGTCCAAGGTGGGTTGATCGGCCGACTGGTCAAGCGATTCGGCGAGGAACGCCTGGTGCTTATGGCAGTCGGCAGCAATGTCGTCGTTCAGACGCTGTATGGGCTGGTCCCGCAGGGCTGGATGATGTTCCCCGTTCTGTTCGCAAGTCTGCTGACATTTACCGCAGGGCCATCCATTCAGGCCGTCGTTTCCAAATCAACCGATCCGTCGATGCAGGGAATTACGCTGGGTGCTTTGCAATCGATCAGCAGCCTCGCTGGCGTCATTGGACCCGCACTGGGTAATTCGCTGCTGGCGCAGGTGTCGAATCTTCCTCCGGGAGACATTCGTCTCGGGATCAACTTTTTCGCCTGCGCAGCTTTGAACCTTTTTGCCTTCACCATCGCATGGCGTCGGTTGATGCGACCCATGCCTGCAGCCGTTTCCGGCTGAGATCATTGCGGTTTTTTGACCGCCTGCCCGGGTGTTTCCAGCACGACGGCTTCTCCATCCTTGAGCGCAATCGCAAGCTTTCCCTCACAAAGCGCGACAGCATCCCGGCCGAAGAGTTCGGCTCGCCAGCCATGCAAAGCGGCGACATCATCCGCTTCGCCGGACGCGAGCTTCTCAAGATCGGCATTATCGGCAACCAGCCGCGGCGCCACGCGATATTGGCTTGCCCGCAGACGCAGCAGAGTCTTCAACAAATCCAGCGCTGCCGGTGATGGGTCGCGCCGGTAGCGTGGTTCGGGAGGAAGAGGGTGGGGTGGCGGCGCGGTCATCGCTTCCGACATTGCCACCATCAGCGCCTTGCCGGCACGCGACTGTGCATATCCATTGGGGAGCCCCCGGATGTGCTCAAGCTGTTCGGCATCCGCCGGAGGGTGCGCAGCGATTTCCAACAGCGTCTCATCGCGCAATATGCGGTTGCGTGGCACGTCGCGGTTCTGCGCCTCACGCTCCCGCCAGGCCGCAATGCTGGCCAGAATCGCCAGGAACCGTTTATTGCCCGATCGCGGCTTTAGCCGCCTCCATGCATCTACGGGATCGAAGTCTGTACGTGTCCGGATCCTTCAGTATTGCTTCTTCTTCCTCAACCCACCTGGTTCGCCCGGTCTTTTCCAGCTCCCGGGCGAGAATTTCATAGACCTGACGCAAATGGGTGACGTCGGCGAGGGCGTATTCCAGCTGCCGTTTTGATAACGGCCGTCGGCTCCAATCAGTGAAGCGGGCCGATTTATCGATATCCGCTTTGGCCAGCTTTCGGACCAAAGTTTCGTAAGAAGCAGCCTCGCCAAAACCGCACACCATTGCCGCAATCTGAGTGTCGAAGAACGGCTCCGGAATAACGCCTACCCTGATGATAAAAAATCTCGATGTCCTGCCGGGCGGCGTGGAATACCTTGATTACCGCCGGATTTGCGAGAAGCCGGTGAACCGGCGCCAGTTCGATGCCGGCGGCCAAAGGATCGATAATCACCCTGTGCTGCCGGCCCCGCGGCCTGAATCAGGCAGAGTTTGGGCCAGTAGGTCTGGTCCCGCATGAATTCCGTATCGATCGCGGCATAAGACCCTTTTTCGAGCTCCGCGACGAAATCGTCCAGGTCCCTTGTGGACGTGATATATTCGCATGCGGCTAATTAACGGATTTTCCCGTGTCTTGTCGCCCAAAAACCGAAGTGGCATCACGACGCGTCGGCCCCTTGACTTCCCGCCGTTCGCTTTACACAAACGCCGGCCCGGCAGAGGAGCAACGCATGCACCCGTACCGCACCAGGACCTGCGGCGAACTTCGTCGTTCCGATGTAGGCGAACGGGTAAGGCTATCCGGCTGGGTACATCGGGCGCGCGATCATGGCGGACTCCTGTTTATCGATCTGCGTGACCATTACGGGCTGACGCAATGTGTGATCGAACCCGACAGTCCGGCATTTGCTGTCGCTTCCGCAAGCGCGTTCGGAATGGGTGCTGACCCTGACGGGCCCGGTTGTCGCTCGCAGTCCTGAGACCGTCAATCCCGACCCTTCCGACCGGTGAAATCGAACTCGGAATTGAAGAAGCCGCAGTCCAGAGTATGGCCGAGGAATTGCCGGTTGCCGGTGTTTGGGGATCTCGATTATCCGGAAGAAACCCGATTGCGCTATCGCTTTCTCGACCTGCGGCGCGAGCGGCTGCACCGCAATATTGTCCTTCGTTCACAGGTCATCCAATCGATCCGAAGGCGGATGGTAGAGTGCGGATTCATGGAATTCCAGACGCCGATTCTGACGGCTTCGAGTCCGGAAGGCGCGCGCGATTTTCTCGTTCCCTCGCGCGTGCATCCCGGGAAATTCTATGCGTTGCCTCAGGCGCCGCAGCAGTTCAAGCAACTGATCATGGTCGCCGGATTTGATCGATATTTCCAGATTGCGCCCTGTTTTCGCGATGAGGACGGCCGCGCCGACCGCAGCCCCGGCGAATTCTATCAACTCGACGTCGAAATGAGTTTTGTCACCCAGGACGACGTCTTCGCCGCAATTGAGCCGGTCCTGCAGGGAATTTTCCAGGAATTCGGCGAAGAGCCGCGACCGTTTCACCAGCACCATTTCCCCGCATTCCATATGCGGAGGCCATGCTGCTTTATGGATCCGACAAACCGGATTTGCGCAATCCGCTGATGATCGCGGACGTGACAGCCGATCTTCGAGAGAGATGACGTCAGCTTCAGGGCATTCAAAGGCAAGGAGGCCGTCCGGGCGATTCCCGCCCCGGGTGGGGGCTTGCAACCGCGTTCATGGTTTGACCGGATGAACGAGTGGGCACGCGGGGAAGGCGCCGCAGGTCTGGGCTATATCGTGTTCGAACAGGATGAGGGTCGGACGGTTGGGAAAGGACCGATCGCAAAGTTCCTCTCCGATGACGCACTGGCAAGGCTTGTGGTCGAGACCGCAGCAAAACCGGGCGATGCAGTGTTTTTTGCTGCCGATAAAACGAGCCGGACGGCAGTGATAGCCGGGCAGGCGCGCTTGAAAATCGGCGCCGAGCTCGGCCTGACCCGCAAGGATCGTTTCGAATTCTGCTGGATCGTGGATTTTCCGATGTACGAGTGGAATGAGGACGAGAAAAAGATCGACTTCTCACACAATCCGTTCTCGATGCCCAATTTCGACCGCGAAAAATTCCTCGCACTGGATGTCGGCGACATCGCAACAATTCTCGGCATCAAAGCCTTCCAGTACGATATCGTCTGCAATGGCGTAGAGCTTTCATCTGGTGCGATTCGAAATCACCGCCCGGATGTGATGCTCAAAGCGTTCGAAATTGCCGGTTATTCCCGGGATGAAACGGAGCAGCGCTTTTCCGGCATGTTGAATGCGTTCCGCTACGGCGCTCCGCCCCATGGCGGAACGGCACCCGGAATCGATCGCATCGTGATGCTGCTTGCCGATGTCCCAAATATTCGGGAAGTCACAATGTTTCCGATGAATCAGCAGGCACAGGATCTGATGATGGGTGCCCCTTCAGAAGTTTCGCCCCGGCAATTGCGCGAACTTCATCTCAGGGTGGTTTTGCCGGAAAAGAAAACCTGAGCGAACCGTTATTGCGCGGTGCCCCAGATTTCCGTCGCTGTTTCGGTAATCAACTCCAGCTTGCGCCGTTCGACATCCTCATTGACGAGATTGCCGTGGTGTGTGCTTGCGAACCCGCATTGCGGAGACAGGCATAACTGCTCTAACGGGAAGAACTTCGCCGCTTCTTCAATACGACGCTTCAACTTATCCCGACTTTCAAGTTCCGGTCTTTTCGAACTGACAAGACCGAGCACAACCCGCTTGTCGCGCGGGATATGCCGCAACGGTTCAAAACCTCCGGCGCGTTCGCTGTCATATTCAAGGAAATATCCGTCCACCGAAGGCTGCGCAAAGGCCGCTAGCGGCGATGCTGTCATAACCGCCCTGGGCCATCCACATGCTTTGAAAATTTCCGCGACAGGTGTGGACGGTAACAGTCATGCCTTCGGGCGCCCCTGCCGCGATTTGGTCCACTACGCGCGCGTACTCACCAATCAGGCTATCCGCGTCCAGGCCATCAGACTTGATTCGATCACGAATTTGGCCGTCACAGAGATAGGCGAAACTGATTTCATCAAGCTGCAGATATGTACAGCCGGCCGCCGCGAGGTCACGGATTTCCGCGTGGAAAGCGCGGACGATGTCGTCCCAGAACTGCCCAATATCTGGATAGACACTGTCACTCACGGTTTTCCGGCCGCCCCGCATATGCACCCAGGTGGGGGACGGGATGCAAATCTTGGGTGTCCGCTTTGTTGCGGATTTCAGGAAGCGAAAGGCGTCCAGCATAATAGGCCGGGTTCGTCGCACTTTGCCGGTCACGGCCAGCATCGAACGTGTTTCACCGGTTCGGCCATCTTCACCCCTGAAGGATAGAGCATAACTGGTCTGCGTTGATGCGATGCCTTCGAGCGCCGTCATGAAGTCAACGAGATAATGACCGCGGCGAAATTCTCCGTCCGTTACGGAGTAGAGCCCGGCACTTTCCTGTAGCGAGACCACATCACGAATTGCAGCATCTTCAATAGCCTGCAACTCTTTTGCGGAAATTTCGCCCTTTTCCGCTTTGGCACGCGCCGTCTGGAGCATCGCCGGACGGAGCAGGCTTCCGACGTGGTCAGCCCGGAATGGAGGCTGGCTGGAATGGCTCATTTTACTGCAACCGGTCCGGGATGTCCGCGAGGGAACGCCTGACCAGATCTGAGGCCGCGTTTTCGTCCAACCGGTTGGCAATCAGTTTCCCGGCTGCGGAAATTGCAGCATCGGCCGCCGCAGCTCGGATGTCGGCAAGCGCATGCGCCTCTGCCTGTGCGATCTTGTCCCGCGCCTGCCTCGCGCGTCGGGCGATTTGCGCGGCCGCGGCTGCACGTGCTTCGACTCCAAAGCGTTCGGCCTCGGCTCGGGCTTCGGCCAGAATACCCTGTGCTTCGGTTTCAGCCGCCGCCTGTCTCTGGCGGTATTGCGCCAGCAACGCTTCGGCTTCCAAACGGAGCCGACGCGCTTCCTCGATTTCCCGTGCAATCGCTGCCGCGCGGGAGTCCAGAGAGTTAGCCGTCATCTGCGGAACCCTCTTCCACACCAGAATGGCCAGGAAAATCGCTGTGCCGACGGCAACCCAGAATTCGGGATCGTGAAGCAGACCGATCATGTGGTCGCCTGCTGCTCTCCGACGACTTTCGCCGCTTCGGCCGGAACTCACGGTCTTCCCGATCAGCCTTTCCACGATCGCAGAGGCGGCCTCTGCAGCAGCGGTCCTCAGGCTGCTCAGCGCCCGCGCATGCTCGGCCGAAACGCGCTCCTCAGCCTCTTTCGTGACCGCCTGTGCCTCCACTTGCGCACGGACTTTCAAAACATCCAGCTCAGCCCCGATTTTTTTACGGTTTTCGTCGACAAACCGGTGCGCCTTGCTGCGCGCGCCTGCCAGTTCCGCTTCATAGGCGGCAAGAGCATTCGACGCCTCCTGACGCAATTTCTCCGCCGTTCCCAGATCCCCTTCAATCCGGTTCCTGCGCTCACCGATAATAGCTTCGATCATCGGCAGAGTGACACGCCAAAGTACAAGGAAGAGCAGTCCGAATGTGACGACCAACCAGAATATCTGGCTCGGAAAAGTTTCGGTCTGCATCTGGGGCAAACCGCCCCGCGGCGTCTCGGTAGTCACAGTATTGAGGGGTTCGGCAGACATGGCCTTCAGGTGAAGAGAATAATGAACGCCATCACGACGCCGAGCAAACCGGTGAATTCGCAAAGCGCGAATCCGACCAGCAGATTGGTGAACTGGCCCTGCGCCGCGCCGGGATTGCGCAAGGCACCGGCGAGGTAATTACCAAAAATGATGCCAATGCCCACGCCCGCCCCGATCAGTGCAATCGAAGCGAGACCGGCGCCGATCATCTTGGCCGCCATCAAATCCATTCTGAACTCCCTGGTTAATGATGTGGATGCAGTGCGTCGTTGAGATAGATGCAGGTGAGAATTGCAAATACATAGGCTTGCAGAAACGCGATCAGGAATTCGAGCGCGGATACGGCGGTTATGGCCACAAGAGGCGCTATCGACAAGACCGAAACCGCGCCGCCGGCTGCGGCCAGCCCGATTACGAAACCGCCGAAGACATTCAACATCGTATGGCCCGCGAGCATGTTCGCGAAAAGCCGGACCGAGAGGCTGATGGGGCGGCTCAGAAAAGAGACGATTTCGATAGGGACCAGCACGATCAGCATTGGCAATGGCACATCGGGCGCGAATATTCCGAAAAAACGGAATCCATGGCGTGCAAACCCGATAACAAGCACCATCAGAAATACAAAAATTGCCAGAGCGAAGGTCACAACGATATGGCTCGTGACCGTGAAAGGACGAATTGCGGGGAATAATCCAAGTGGAATCATTCCATACAGATTTGCAAAGAGCACAAAGAAAAAGAGGGTAAAGACAAAGGGAAAAAATTTCAGGCCATCGGTGCCGGTAGCCGATCGAATCATATCGGCGACGAAGACGTAGCTCATTTCTGCAAGCGACTGCAGCCTCGTCGGAACCAACCGCCGCGACGAAGCACCGAGAGTCAGCAACGCCGCGGCCGACCCGGCGATAATGCACATCCAGAGAGCGGAATTCGTAAAGGAGACATCATATCCAAAGAGGTGCAGCGGCGGTCCGATCCGCGTTACCTCAAACTGCTCCATTGGGCTTGTCACCAGGCTTTTCCCTGTCTGCGTTTCTCTGGTTCATGTCACGAGCCGCACGCAAAACATTGCGAAACCCGGCGGCGATACCTGCAAAGAACATCAAAATCAGAAGAACGGGCGATGTGCCAAGAACACGATCCAACGCCCAACCAACTGCCCCCCCGACAATTACTGCCGCAACCAGCTCGGTAACCAGTCTGAACGCAACCCCCAATTGCGACTGGCTGGATTCAGGCGCCGGTTTTGTATCCCTCCTGCCGCGAGCCTGTTGCAGCTCTCGCTCCAGCTCGGTCAGGCGGTGCATGTCGGGATCGTTTTCGGCCATACGCACCCAGCGCCGGTCTGAAATTGTAAGGCTGGAACCAGGACGGACTGCCGAAAAAGGCGCGCGGACCATAAGAGCGGGTCCGTTCGCTGTCAAGAAATCGGGACGACCTCCGTGTCGCTGCTTTTTTCAACAATTTCCTGCAGGATTGCTGTTTTTAGGTCAACCCGCGACAATCAGCCGGTCGGTACGGCGGAGTTGCGCAACGGCGTCCAGAAGATCATCGCGCGCAAGCGCAACGCATCCTTCAGTGGGCACATAATCCGCGCGCGCAATATGGAGAAAGATGGCGCTCCCCTTTCCCTGGACCACCGGGGCATCATTGAACCCTACTACAACGATCAGGTCATACACGCGGTCATCCCGCCAAAGCCGTTCATTCAATGTCGCGTATGGCAGACGAACCAGCCGGTTGTAGTTCGGATCTCCTGGTATGTCGCACCACGCATCGTCGGGCTCGATCTTCTCCGCAGGAAGTATTGTCCGTCGGCGGCTCCAGACGGTCGGCTCGAAACAGAACACGTCTCAACGGCCAGTTGCCAACCGGCGTAATCCCATCGCCTTCGCGGAGTTTGATATCAATTCCGCCGCGGCCAACGGCACAGCGGCGCGGGCCTGCGCCCCAATCGGCAATAAACGCTTCTCCGTCTGTTCGGACTGTGATGTCCATGTTCAGAACAAGTGACCAGCCTTACTGGCCTTGGTGCGTAGATATTCCCGGTTGTGGATATTGTCCGGGAAGCTGTGCGGCACCCGGGCAACGACCTCAATTCCCGTTTTTTCCAGCGCTGCGATTTTCTGCGGGTTATTGGTCAGTAAACGGATTTTGTCATAGCCCAGAATGTGCAACATTCGAGCGGCAATGTCATAAAGCCTTTCATCTTCCGCAAAGCCGATCCGGCGATTGGCTTCCAGCGTATCGTAACCCTCGTCCTGGAGCCGATAAGCGCGCAGTTTGTTCATAAGACCGATCCCACGGCCCTCCTGGGCAAGATAAAGCAGAATTCCACCGCCGCTTGCGGCGATCGCTTTTACACCACCGCGCAACTGATCGCCGCAATCGCATCTCAGAGATCCCAGAAGGTCTCCCGTGAAGCATTCTGAATGAAGTCTCGTCAACACGGGTCCGGGGGGTGCGAGCGCTGGAGCCCTTTTGTCTCCGATGAGCACGGCATAATGTTCCGGTCCTCCGCCGGCGGGACGGAATGCCGCGAGTTCCGCGACTTCAGCGCCCTTGAGAGGCACGGCTGTTCGCATTACGAGCTCAAGCGTTCTTGCCGTCGCGTTCGAGAATGCAAGGATGTCGGCTGCCTGTACTTGCGCCAGGATACCTTCGCGAATCAGGCGCTCGTGTTCTGTCGCGCCCAACCGATACTGGACTGCGGCGGGAAGAAGCCCCGCAAGCTTGGCAAGCCTCACCGCGGCGATGGCCGCGTCGTCCGGTGGGCAGCGGCTGACGTGAAACGGACCCTTGAGCGGATATTCGAGGTCGGTCGAAGGATCCGCGATGGAGCGAACATATTCGGCATTCGCGTCAGGCGGCAAAGCGAGTGCGACAACGGTTTCCGTATAGAGCGGTATTTTCAGAGTTGCCGCGCGGTCATGGGTGATTATCAGGGAAGGAGGGCTTGTCAGAACACTAATCAATTTGAGCGTCTGCCCGCTGATGGTTTCTGCTGCCGCGGCCAAGCTCGATCCGTCAATTTCAGTCCTGATAATGACCGGCGCGCCGCGTCGAAACTCTCCCGCGGCGCGTTCTACACGGTGAGTGCGCGAAATCAGCTTGTCAAAAGTCGGTTCGGGCACAATTTTGCCGGGTTTTTCCAATCTCCTGCACGACATACACCGGGGATGGGAAACGGTATAGAGTTTGGCGCATTACCACTCGCGCCTGGATGGGGAGAGATCTCGATGCCAAGTGTAAAGCGTGTTCTTCTCGTCGACGACGATGAGATGTTACGCGCCTCCCTCGCCGAGCAATTCGCAACCGAGGGAAATTTCGAGCCTGTCGAGGCGGGTTCCTATCGGGAAGGTCTCGAAAAAGGACTGGATGGGTTATACGAATTCATGGTGCTCGATGTTTCGCTGCCGGACGGGGACGGGCGGGCACTTTGCCGCGAGTTTCGCGACCATGGCGTAACCTGCCCAATCATCATCCTCACCGCTTCGGATTCGGATGCCGATACGATCGAAGGCCTGAAAGCCGGTGCGAATGATTACATTGCCAAGCCTTTCCGCTTCGCTGTTCTTATGGCGCGTGTGGACGCGCATTTGCGCAGCCACGGAACCAGCGAAGAGGCAATTTACCGGATTGGGCCCTATACTTTCCGGCCGAGCGCAAAAGTGCTTGTCGAGGGACAAAAAAGAATCCGGCTGACAGAAAAAGAAACAAATATTCTCAAATACCTCCAACGAGCCGGTTCCACCGTGAGCCGGGATGTATTGTTGCATGAGGTCTGGGGCTATAACCCCGCCGTTTCGACGCATACTCTTGAGACGCACATCTACCGCTTGCGCCAGAAAATCGAGAAAGATCCTTCCAGGGCGCAATTGCTGATTACCGAAAGTGGCGGATATCGGCTGAATCCCTGATTTCCACGCAATTGCCTCAATGAGCTCTGCTCAGCGGCCGCCCTTTTGTTGCCACGGACCCCGCCTAAACGGCATGGATGCAGCTTAAGGGGTTAACGACCTAAATGGCTGGCATGAAGCGCCCTGAACCGGGGACCCAGGGCAGTTTGCCTGCCGAGCGAATTGGGGAACCGCCGCAGAACCCCGGAACTCGCATGCGCGCCGCGGTGATCGTCGGGACCGTTTGGCTCCTGCTGATTACCGGAGCTCTGTTTTCCTACTGGATATCCGAACTGCCGAGCACAGAGAGACTCTTTGTCTACCAGCCTGGCAATGACATCACCTTGCTGGATAACCGGGGACGGATGATCGCGCGGCGTGGCCTGACCCAGGGCGAGGCGGTATCAGTGGAGCAGCTTCCCGCTTACGTCGGCAATGCGTTCATTGCCATAGAAGACCGCCGGTTCCGGCACCACTTTGGGATTGACCCCATCGGATTGCTACGGGCCGCTTTTGTCGACGCCATACATGGTCAATTCGTTCAGGGCGGTTCTACTCTCACACAGCAATTGGCAAAGAATCTGTTCCTGACGCCGGATCGCACCCTTCGGCGAAAAATTGAGGAGGCAATCCTCGCGGTCTATCTCGAAACCCGCTACAGCAAGGACCAGATCCTCAGTTTTTATCTGAACCGGGTTTATTTCGGGGCCGGCGTTTATGGGATAGAAGCGGCATCAGAAAGGTATTTCGACAAGCCCGCCCGGCAGTTGACGCTTAAGGAAGCGGCCCTTCTTGCCGGAATTGTCAAAGCGCCGTCACGCTACAATCCGGAAGCTTCCACCGAAGCAGCGTTGTCGCGCGCTTCCTTGGTGCTTGGCGCGATGGAAGACGCGCATTTGATCGACCATTCTGCGCACCTTGCGGCGACGCAGGCACGGCCCAAATTTGCGCACAGCTTCGCGACGCCGGGCGCCGGTTATTTTGTGGATTACGTCATTTCACAGCTGCCAGCGCTTGTGCCTGCTCCAAAGGAGAGACTGATCGTCGAGACAACTTTGGATCTCGATCTTCAGCGGGAGGCCGAGAATGCATTGGTCCGCGGTTTGCAAAGAGAAGGGCGCAAGCTGAAGGTTTCCGAAGGCGCGCTTGTGTCCATGACCCCGGACGGCGCATTACGGGCCCTTGTCGGCGGAACGTCTTATGACGACAGCCAGTTCAATCGTGCCGTTGACGCCAAACGTCAACCCGGCTCGGCCTTCAAACCTTTCGTTTACCTGGCGGCACTGGAGCGCGGGCATCGTCCTGCTGACGAAGTCATTGACGGTCCCATCACCATCGGCAATTGGCGCCCAGGCAATTACGAAGGTGAATATGAAGGTCCGATTACGCTGGCGCGGGCACTGGCCCATTCTTCGAATTCGGCGGCAGTACAACTGGCAAATGAAGTGGGCCCTGATCAAGTGGTGCGGGTGGCGCGTCGCCTCGGTGTTTGGGATGCGCTCAATCCCGTACCTTCACTGGCCCTCGGTACGTCCGAGGTGACGCCACTCGAATTAACCGCGGCCTATGTTCCCTTTGCGAATGGTGGGTTTGCATCGCCGCCTTTTGTGGTCCTGCGCGTGCATACTGCGAGCGGAAAAATCCTCTATCAGCGGCACCAGCAGGATGCCGTCCGCGTGATGAGTCCGGAAAACGACGCTTACATGACGCAAATGATGGTCGCGACGTTGAGCGAGGGAACGGGTAAGGCGGCAGCACTTGCAGAATATCCGGCGGCAGGAAAGACCGGCACATCGCAAGATTACCGGGACGCGTGGTTCGTCGGATTTTCGGCGGATTATGTGACCGGAGTCTGGATCGGCAATGATGACGGCGCGCCCATGAACAAGGCAACAGGTGGCGGATTACCGTCCCGCACCTTCAAGAGCTTCATGCAGTCGGCCGAGCGGCGGCTTCCGCCCCGGGAATTGATCGGTCTTACCCTTTTCACTTCGGAAGACGAGACGCCCCCAGAAGCGCCGCCTGCCGTCGCTGAACCGGCAAAACCGGAACCGCACGAAGACGTATTAAGTATTTTCCAGAATTTGCTCGACCGGCTGTTTTGAAATCCGCAGGCAGAACGGAGCCGCGGGAACTCACCAAACTTTGTGAGGTTTCTCTACGCGGAACGGAAAACACCAATTACATTCCATCCCGAGAACACCTGAAATCAGTTACCCGCCAAGTTACAACCCTCCTTGAAAAATTCGCGATCTGAAAACGGGAACAGCCCGGAAAATTCCGGCGAAAATGCTACGCGGCTCGAGCTTGCGATGGCAGCGGGCGAACTCGGCATGTGGGATTGGGATGTCACGACGAACCGGATGAATTATTCCGAACGCGCCAAAGCAATCTACGGATTCCCGCTCGACGAACCGGTTACCTATGAGCAGGTGCGCGATGCCACCCACCCGGACGATTTGCCCCTTACCACCGCTCAGGCGGCTCGTTCGCTGGACCCCGTGATTCGTGAAAGGCGGCCGTATGAGTACCGCCTCGTGCGCCCGGACGGCGAGATACGATGGGTGCTCGCCTATGGTCAGGCGGTATTCGAGGAAAAGGACGGGAAGATCACGGCGACGCGCTACATCGGAACAATCCAGGACATTACCGCGCGTACACAGATGGAGCAGGACCTGCGCGCAACTGCGGCGCGGCTTTCGCTTGCACTAACCGCGGGACAAATGGCCGTCTGTGAGATTGACCCTGCAGGCTTGCTGAAGACTTCGCCAGAACTGAAACGATTTCTCGGCTTTGGCGAAATTGAGAATCCCTCCATGGAGGATATTCGCTCCCGTTATTTTCCTGGAGAACTGGAGCGGTTGCAGGAAACCGTGCGACGCTCCATGGCAAGCGGTGAGCACATTGTGGATGTCGAATTCCGCTGTGTCTGGCCTGATCAATCCCTGCATTGGCTTTGGGTCCGTGCCCAGCTGAACCCGCAGGGAATACCGAATACCGCAATTGGGGTCGTGCAGGATTTCACCGAACGCAAATCGCGGGAACAGCATATCGAAGCTCTGCTTCATGAGTTGTCCCACCGCACGAAAAATCTGCTGGCCGTTGTTCAGGCCGTAACCCGCCAGACGGTGCGCAGCAGCACCTCGCCGGCAGACTTTGAACGGGCGATGCTGGGCCGTGTGCAGGCTCTGGCTTCCGCCCATGATCTGCTGCTGAAGGAGAATTGGCGGGGTGCAGAGATTTCTGAAGTGATCGCCAGCCAATTGCAGGCATTCACCGAAATTGATCGTCAGCGAATCGGCATTCAGGGGCCTGAGGTTCTGCTGCGCAGCAGTGCCGCACAGGATCTCAGCATCTCGATTTATGAACTCGCGACCAATGCCGTGAAATATGGCGCGTTATCCGTCCCGGGGGGCAGAGTTTCGATTACCTGGCATATCGATTCCGTGCCGGCGGACACGAGAATACTCCGCATGTCATGGGCCGAATCGGGTGGGCCGGTCGTGGAGACGCCACGACGTCGAGGATTTGGCGTAGCGGTCCTGGGCCGTGTGGATGACAGGAGCGGCGGGCGTGGACCGCTTCTCAAATTCCCGGCCGAGGGTATTCGTTGGACACGCGAGTGGATGGAACCGGAGTTTTCGCCTCGCTCCACGGCGGAGGAAAAGACAAATCCCGCCGTGGACCTGAAACCCGATTAGTTACTGTACCGCTGGCCCGACGGGTGCGCGCTGGATGATCTCGATCCGCGTTCCCCAAGGGTCGGTTATATACGTGATCATACTGCCGTTTGGCACCTGGCGTGGCGGTTCGTCCAACTTGACGCCTTCAGCGGTGATTTTCCGCACAAATGCCGGGTGGTCTCTCACATCAAAGCCGATATGGTCCAGAATGCGATGTCGCGTGGGTGTCTGCGCGGTGTCTGCCTTGGCAAACCGCAATTGCACGCCGGGCAAATCGACCACAGCCGCGCCATTTCGCATGCCGGGTTTCCCACCGAATGTCCTGGCGTACCAGGCTTGTGCTTTCGGGATTTCCGCTTCAGTCAGGAAGAAGTGGATGTGCTCATTCCGGATCGGCACGGTTTGTGTCTTGTCCTCCAGGATTTCGATGCGCACGCCATCGGGGGTGACAACGAATGCCTGATCCTTCCGGTTATTGGTGCCGGGAAGCACGGTAACGCCCTTTGCTTTCCATTCGGCGGTACGCTTTTGCACGTCATCAACGATGAAACCCACGTGGTTCACCACAGAACCGACCGTGCCTCCATCACCTTTCTCGGTTCCAAGATTGAGATTGATATAAAGCCCGGGAAAAGCAATGAGCGGCGCTCCGCCCGGCATATACAGTTTTGCTCCCATGGCAAGGAACAGCTTTTTGTTCGCCTCAACATCTTTCGAAATGAGGTGCCAATGCCCCATCGTCACGCCGGTCTGATTGAAGGGTGCTTGCTGCGCAACGGCAGACTGACCGATCAATGCAGACGCGAATAGCAAAGCGGCGAACAGAACGGTTTTCATGGCTTCCTCCCAGGCTGCGCAACCGTAAAGGTATCATTCTTCCGACAAAAGATCACTGCAGTTATTGATTCTACGAGGTTAACCGGGGAGGCCGAAAGCGATGGTCCGCTGTTATTTTTTGGCGGGCCGCTTCGTTCTGCGTCTGTTGTCACGCCCGGTTTTTTTCCGGCGCTGCACCGGATTTTGCTTGTCCGGTTGGCAATCGGTTTCAGCGCGAAACCAGTGCTCCATATGCCGACCGTGCGGACGGCCCTCGGACTCCCAGATCTCGTAAGCTCTCTTGCGGATCCACTCCGCGCGGTCTGTTGTAGTCACGACTCACCTCGCGTGGGTGAATTATGCCACAGCAGCAAAAAAAACGGGGCCACAGAAGCACCGCTCCTGTGGCCCCCTTGCCGCACCCTTTTTTGGGGGGGAGGCGCAGCAAATCGAATGCGCGGAACAGTAGCGCGTCTTTATGAAACCTGTGTGCAAGTGGAAATGAAATTCCGCTTAACTTGGGCGTGCGCCGGTTTATGTCCGGGCGATGGTTAATTGGGTCCATTCGCATAACAGTCGGACTGACCGCAGTTCAACGATGTGCCGCAACGGCGTTATACAGATAGAAGAACAAAGCCACGCCGAGCAGCGCCAACAAAGCCGCTAGCGCAATGTCGAGTCGCGAACCCGTTCCAGGCAGGAGTTGCCGATCGTCAATTTGCCGAGCGGTTTTGACAAATCGGAGGGCGGAGAGAACCACCATAACGACACCAGCGCCGATCAGAATCAAACCGGAAACCGGGCCAAACTCCATGCGGCGTGGCAGTCTGTCACTTGATGCCGCAGGCACCATTATCGCCAGGAACAGGTCAAACCGCTCAATCAAAAATCCGAATGCCGTGATCGCGATTGAGGTTCGAACCCAGGCCAGAAATGTCCGTTCATTGGCAGCATGATCGCTGTAATTTCGTATACTCAAGGCCCGATCTCCTGTCCCGTTTCGCTCAAAGCGCGCCAAGTGATTTGAGCACAGCACGCACTTCCGATAATGCCTCCACCGACAGGGATGGCTGCGGCGGCAGCGGCGCACCTACGCGATAGCCCTGTAATTCAAGCCCTCCCTTGATACAGGCGGCGAGATTGTATTTTGCGAATACCTGGTTGATGGACCAGAGCGGCTTCTGCATTTCGATCGCTGCTTCCCAATCTCTGCGACGACAGGCGTCATAAAGCGCCACGCTCTGCCGCGGAACGAGACAGGCTGGACCCGCCATCCAGCCAACGCCGCCGATCATCATGACACAGGCCGGGATATGCGCGGATGCTGCAAATACCTGCATTCCGCCTTCAACGCTGTTAATGATCGACAACAGCCGGCCCGTGTTGGATGAGGCATCTTTGATGTAACGAATATTCGCGATCCGGCTCAGTCGCTAAATCACGGGAAGAGTCAAATCCGAGCGTTGGAAACTGGGGTTGCTATAAAGCACAACCGGAAGCGAAACCGACTCCGCAATCGACTTGAAATAGGCAAAGACGCCCTCATCAGGCACGGGAAAGTAGGTTTCCAGGATCGCGAGAATACCGTCGCAGCCGAGCTTCGCCATTTCGCGGGCCTGAAAAACGGCATCGGCAATAGTCGTAGCCGCGACACCCGAAACCACCGGCACACGGCTTGCGGCCGCAGCAACGACAACTTCCACAATCCGGCGGCGCTGCGGCCAGGAAAGATAGGCAAATTCCCCGGTTGAACCGAGTGGCGTCAGACCATGAACACCTGCCGTGATCAGGTCTTCGCAGAGGCGGGCAAGAATCTCATCCTTTACCACACCCGCGTCATCGATCGGCGAAACGAGGTAGGGAAACACACCGTGAAAATGATCCTGCGCCATCCATTCTCCGGTCCGGGTCTTTCGGTCATGCTAACGAAGCGCGATGACGCGCAACAGGTGCTCCATTTATGCCCACTGGCAGCGTTGCCGTGCACCAGCGTTCACACCAATGGCTGGAAGTGCTATCGCTGCCGGACCTGGTGGAGGAAAGGCCCATGATCCGTTCGTTTCTCGCGGGATTGCTGATCGTGCTCGCGGCGTCTTCAAATGCGTTTGCACAAAGTTGCACCGGTAATCCCGTGGCAGTTCAGATTCTTGGGTCCGGCGCGCCGGGGTTCGTGAATAACAGGGCAAATACCAGCTATCTTCTCTGGATCGGTAATCGGGCCAGAATTCTGCTTGATGCGGGCGGTGGGGCCTATGTTCGCTTTGGCCAATCCGGGGCCAAATTCAACGATCTCTCAGTGATCCTGGTAAGCCATCTTCATCCCGATCATGTCTCCGATTTGCCGGGTGTGTTGTGGTCGGGACGCATGACTCGCAATGACGTGCTGCCGATTGTTGGGCCATCCGGCGACGAAGCGGCCCCAAATTTCTCGGATTTCCTCAATCGGCTGTTTGATCCGCAAGCGGGCTCATTCGAGGTTCTGAATTCGGTAATGCCCGGGAGCAAGGCGCCCGGCGTGAAATTGCGGCCAATTGTCATAGACGTAACCACGCCCGACCCGGCCATGGTGTTCGACCGCGACGGTATCAGGGTGACAGCATTGGGAATCCCGCACGGCAATCTTCCCACGCTTGCCTATCGGGTCGAAACTCAGGGCAAAACGATCGTTTTCAGCTCAGACCAAAACGGGACAAATCCCAGGTTTGCAGGATTTGCCGCGGGCGCCAATCTGCTGGTGCTGCATCTGGCTATTGGAGTTGGCGCGAATAATCCAAATCAGGCATTACCCCTGGTCGTGGGACAGATGGCGCAAAACGCAAAACCTGGCCGGCTGATCCTCAGCCACATCGCCAATTTCGATCTCGATGCGGCTGTCGCGGATGTCAAGCGGAACTACAGTGGTCCGCTCACGGTCGGCGCCGATCTGCAATGCACACAGGTGGAGTAACGGCGTCCCGGATTGGCTGTCATTCAGTCGATTGACCGGAAACCGTGAACCAGCCGATTCCGGCGATGACAAGGAGCGCGCCCGCGACTCCGAGCAGCGTCAGTGGTTCCCCGAGTATCAGCGCCGACAGCAGGATCGTAACGATTGGGCTGATTGTCCCAATTGCACTGTTCGCCTGTGCCGAAATCCGATGCAGCGCGGCGTTGAGGAAAAATGACGGGATAACCGTTGCGCCGATTGCGATCAGAACGGCATACGCCAGCGGCTTTCCCGTTACCTCCAGGACGCCCGCGGAATGCCCGGCGAAAAACTGCACAAAGGCGCCAAACGCAGCTCCGCTCATCGCGATACATGTGAACAGTCGTGGTCCCATTCCGGCGATCGCCTGCTTCGCCAGCAATTGGTAAACAGCGAACGCAATCGAAGACGCGAATACGAGGCCGGCGCCAATCGCAACGTTCTGTCCCTGGAGAGAAAAGTTATCGCCGAAGATCAATGCCAATCCGGAATAGCTGATGACCAACGCAGTCAGAACCCGTCGCGATGCCGGTTGACGGAAAAATGCCGCGCCCAGGAGCACTACAAACAGGGGGTAGGTAAACAGTATCAGGCGCTCGAATTGGGCTGAGATATATTTGAGGCCGAGAAAATCGGAATAGCTGGCGAACCAGTATCCAAGCAGCCCAATCAGCACCGCGCTGAGCCATTGCCCCGGTGCCGGCACGGACAATTCGCGTCGGCGCCGTTCGAACAGCGCAAGCGCTCCGATCACGAAATAAAAGGGGAGCGAAAAACCCATGCGCAGCGCAAGCAGAGTTCGGGGTCGAGATTGATGCCATAGGCGAGCTTTACGATGACGGCTTTGGTCGAAAAGAGAACAGCCCCCGCTGCGGCGTAAAAATAGCCAATATTTCGCCACCCGCGCTCCTCGTTCGCGCTTCGGGCCGGGACAGGGCGAGCCGACAATAATGGTTCCGTGACTTCGATGTTCATTGGGCAGAAGCTTCCTGATCGGACAAATGCACTAACCGACTCTGGGGTGAATGTTCCAATTGCACTTCTGAGGCGCGGCAACGCTTACGCTAAGCAATTGTTTTTATTTCAGTTTCGGGCTGTTGCCGTTCCGGTTAGATTGACGCCGAGAATTTCAGCGGAGTTGAACGGGTGCGCGTATCGAAAGCAATTGGAATTGTTGTTTTTTTTGCCGGACCGCTGACTCTTGCCGCAACCGCCGATGCACAGCCGCTGCCGTGGCGTATCACCAAAACCGAATGGTCGGCGGCAGACGAAAAAGGCTTCGGCGAGTTCGTTGCTGCGATCGCAAAAAGTGGCTGCACGACGACTGTGGGCTGCATGCGCAGCGCTGCCAATCTCTATCATGAGAGCGATCCCGGCTCGTTCGAATTTCACGCCGATTGCGCGAAATGGGTGTACATGCTGCGCGCCTACTACGCATCCAAGCATGGTCTGCCATTCTCCTATGTAAGCAGGATCGCAGGCTCGGGCGATGATCTGAGATTCACCAAAACATCGAACCGCGCTTTGGCGCGCCGTGACATCGTGGATACGGGTAAGGGCATTGCGACCGTCCCCATCCTGAAAGCCTTGCACGATCAGGTGTGGACAGCGACCTACCGCATGCATCCGGCGAACGAAACGCCCGTGGAACAGGACTTCTACTCGCCGAAAATACAGCCCGGTTCAATCCGTCCGGGAACGGCCATTTACGACATCAACGGCCATGTGGGCCTGGTTTACGAAATCGCGGCTGACGGACGCATTCTCTACATGGACGCATATCCCGACGAGCATGTGTCGCGGAGCTTCTATGGGCTGCAATTTGGTCAAAGCCCCGCGGAACTGGGTGGCGGCTTCAAGAATTTCCGCCCGCTGAAGCTGGTCGGCGCCACAAAGACGCAAGACGGCGCCTATATCGGCGGTTCGGTTGTTCTCGCGTCAAATGCCGAAATCCCCGATTATTCACTGGAGCAGTATCGGGGAAATGTCCCGAACGCGAACGCCGATGGCCCCGGTGCGCAATTTGTCTATCACGGCGTATCTCTCGGGTTGTTCGAATATGCCCGCGCATCGATGTCTAACGGCGGTTTTGCCTTCAATCCGGTCTACGAAACCAGGGCGACGCTGCTTTCGATCTGCGACGCGCTCAAGCGGGAAGGGCCCGCGTCGGTCGGGCATGTGCAGAACGCCCTGGCCGGGTTGCGCCGCGACCTCTCCGAGATGATTTCGCTGTGGGAAAAGCGCGACTTGCGCATTGTCTATGACGGGCGCTCTCTCAAGGAGACGCTGGGTCAGATTTATGCCGGGAGTGCCAATGCCTGCATGCTGAATGTTTCAGACACTCAGGGCAGGGCGGTTTTGGCCAGCCTCGAGCAGATTGCAGCGCGCAATCCGGCGAGTGATTTGCATACATTGATCGCAGGCATGGACGATACGGCGCCCTTTGCCGGAATGCGGCCTGTCGGTTACTGAACAAAGGGATTCCGATCTCCCCCCGCATGGCAGATGGCGCCTGACTTTCATCCGTACTGAAAAGTATTAGGATACGGTATAAAGGTTCGTCAGGGAGTACCGGATGTTGGGGGGTTTGGGTTCCGCCGCAAAGCCGCTGATTGCCCAGAGGCTGCTGGCTGCGATTCTACCGGTGCTTTTCGTGGGCGAATTTGCCCGTGCTGCCGATCATGCGGGTGCGAATTTTTCGCCCAATCCGGAGACCGGATGGATCGCTTTTGGCCCGGAATTCATCCCCGTTCCCGGCGCACCGCACCCGGTGAGCGGCGATCCGGCGCACCCCTTTGTTCCCAATGCCATAGAGATTCTCAGCGGTCAGCCGAATGCCAGGGTGTCGCAAAAATCGACCTTTGCGGTTTCCGATGTGACCAATCCGATTCTTCAGCCCTGGGTCATAGAGCAACTGACAAAGCTTAATCGGCGCGTGCTTGCGGGCCATCCGTTCTATTCGAAGCATTCCAGCTGCTGGCCGATGGGCGTTCCGGCATTCCTGCTCTATCCCGTTGCGCCGGTCTATTTCCTTCAGTCGCCATCCGAGGTGGCGATGGTCTGGCGCGGCGATCACATGGTGCGCCATGTCTATCTGAATGTGCCGCATTCGCCTGAAGCCAGACCGTCATGGTACGGAGATTCCATAGGTCATTACGAAGGCGACACCCTGGTTGTCGATACCGTCGGGCTGAACACCCGTACCTTTGTGGACGAATTCCGGACGCCTCACACGGAACGACTGCACGTTACCGAGCGCTTCCACGTGATCGACGGCGGAAAGACGCTGCAAGTGGACCTGCATGTCGAGGACCCCGGTGCGTTCACTACGCCGTGGGATGCGATTCAGCGTTACCGCCGGGTCGCGGACGGGCCGCTGGACGAATTGGCCTGTTCCGAGAACAACGCAAATTATTTCAATGAAGATTACGAGCCCATTCCGCAGTCGGACAGGCCGGACTTCTGAATCAGCAGGGAAGGGGAGCACCGATGAGATTTGCATCTGCCGCCATTATACTGGGAATCGCGCTTGCAATACCGATTGCTGGCCATTCGCAGGATTTGCCGCAGCGCAAAGAACTGCGAAGAGCCGATTTGTCCGGCGCTCCCGGAATGGAAGTGATCAGCTCAATCAGCGAATACAAATCCGGTCAGGAATTGCCCCGCCACATTCATCACGGCATCGAGGCCGGATATGTAGTCCAGGGAGCGATGGTCCAGGTTCCCGGGCAGGCGCCGATGATGCTCAAGACGGGAGCCCCCATTCTCAATCTCCGCGACGTGCCGCATGGCGGATTCAAGGTGATTGGCCCGGGATCATTGATCCTGTTTACCGTTCATACTGTCGACAAGGGAAAACCGCTCTACGACTGGGTGAAGTAGGCGGCGACCGGGAGTCAGCGAATGTCGAACGTCAGACGCGCATTGCTTGCCGCCTGCATCCTGGTAGCACCAGCGGGGTTGGCCTTTGGCGATACCGGAAGTGCCGCTGTCCCAAAACTCGGCGGAGACGGGATGGCCTGGGCAATCAATTTCTGGGACTACATCCTCGATCCACCTGCCGGTTCCGGTCACGGTCCAATCAGAGCGGATCCGGCCTACCCGTATAACAGCCAGATCCAGAACGGCGGCCTGTTCCGCGGCGGCGAATTCACCGTCTCCATTGTGGATACGAAAGACCCGATCCTGAAGCCCTGGGCTGCAAAGCAAATGCAGGAATCAAACGACGAACTGCTCAGCGGTAAGAGGAAGCTCAATTTCGTCGCGCAATCCCGATGCTGGCCCGGTGGCGTTCCCGGGCAGGACCTTTTCATCGAACCGCTTTATTTCATCCAGGCTCCGAACGAAGTGCTGATGCTGTGGCAGCGGAATAACTGGGTGCGTCACGTCTATCTCACGGACAAACACTCCGCGAATGTGAAACCGTCATGGTTTGGCGAGTCGATCGGTCATTACGAGAACGGGAACACCCTGGTGGTGGATACGATCGGGATTGCCGGCGGTCCGCTGCACTTCATTGATAATTTCAGAACGCCGCATACCGACAAATTGCATGTCGTCGAGCGCTTTACGGTTGCGCCGGACGGGAAAAGCCTGACGGTCATCGTCAGGGTCGAGGATCCGGACACCTTCAACGCCCCACTGACGCTGAAAGACACCTGGCGGCGGAACGATATTCAGATTGCAGAATTGGTTTGCGCCGAAGATGGCGGCGTCGACCGGTTCAATGCCAATCTCTATCCAATCCCCAAGTCGGAAGAGCCGGATTTTTGAAACCGATCGGCCCAACAGGACACGGCCCCGCGGTCGTGGCTGCAGTCATCGCCACTTTCCTGGCGAGCTTTCCTGCGACTGCGCAACCGAACACGGTACTGGATCTTTCCGGACCATGGGGCCGCGATGTGCTGTATCTTGAGTCGCCTGCTTCTGGAGCAGGTCCGGTCGTGAACCGCATGAAACGGCGCAATGGCAGCATGGACGGCAATGCCATTTTTGGCGATTACAGCAATCCGATCCTGAAACCGGCGTCGGCTGATGCCCTGAAGAAGGTTGGCGCGATTTCGCTGACCGGCGCGGCTTTCGCGAATCCTCATAATCAGTGCCGGCCCGAGCCGACCCCGTTCACGCTCGCGATTCAGTTTGGGGTGCAGATTGTGCAGCAGAAGGATGAAGTGCTGCTGCTTTATCTCGGCGATCACAAGGTTCGGCATGTGCGATTGGGCGTGCCGCATCCGGCGCAAGTTGCGCCGACCTGGCAGGGCGATTTGGTTGGCCATTACGAAGGGGACACACTGGTCGTCGACACCATCGGTGTGAAGACGGGTCCTTTGGCGATGGTCGATCAATACGGCACACCCTATAGCGAGGCCCTTCACGTGGTCGAGCGCTACAGGCTGATCGATGGAAAAGCCGCGCGCGATGCGCAGCTGTCGCAGCAGAAAATCCACCCCGAAGTGATCCCGTTTCCGTATGGACGCGGACCCATCGATCCGGACCCCGGCAAGAAGGGGTTGCAGGTGCAGGTGACGGTCGAAGATCCTGGCGCCTTTAACATGCCCTGGTCCGCGCTTGTGACCTATCGACATGTGCTGGGAGACTGGCCCGAGGCAGTTTGCGCGGAGAATTTTCACGAATATTACGCCAATCGTGACACCGAAATACCCCGTGCCGAGCGGCCGGATTTCTGACGGAGGATCAAATTGCGGCGGAAAACATCGCTTCTGGGTCTTGCGCTTGCCGCGGTTCTGCTCGCCGGCCATTCAGCGCCCGCGCAACCCGAAAATCCCGGAAGCCCCGTCCCGGATTTTTCCGGCCTCTGGTCCCATCCATTCCTGACCGGCTTTGAGCCGCCTGCATCGGGTCCCGGCCCGGTGCGGAATCTTTCGCGACGTCCGGATGGAAGGGCCAATTTTCAGCGGCTCGTGGGGGACTACAGGAACCCAATTCTGAAGCCTGACGCAGCCCGCATCGTGAAAGAGTTTGGCGACATGTCGCTGTCGGGGCAGGGTTACGAGACGCCAAGCAATCAATGTTGGCCGGGTGGCATCCCCTATGTCTTCTGGGACTTCCTGCTCGAATTTCTTCCCAGCCCGGACCACATCACGATGGTTTACCGGCATGGGCAGGAGATGCGTTTCGTTCGCTTGAACGCGACGCATCCGGCGCATGTCACGCCGTCGTGGTATGGCGATTTGGTCGGCCATTACGAGGGCGATGCGCTGGTGGTCGACACGGTTGGAATCAAGCGGGGCCCATACGCCATGCTCGACATGTATGGGACGCCGTTTACAGACAGGCTTCACGTCGTCGAACGATACAGGCTTGTGGATTACGCCCAGGCCGCGGACGCGCTTGAACGCAATGACCGCGAGAACACCCATGCGGGCGGCGGCTGGGATTTCGATCCCAAATATCGCGGCAAGGTACTCCAGATGCAGTTTACGGTGGAAGATGACGGCGTATTTACGACGCCGTGGACGGGGACGATCACTTACCGCCCGTCCATCGATCCCTGGCCGGAACTGATCTGCGCCGAGAATCCGCACTGGTTTACCCAGGAAAGCCAGGCACATATTCCGACTGCGGCCACGCCGGACTTTTAGTTAGAACCCCGGCGACGTTTGGCTATAGGGCGGCGCAAGCAGACCCTGCTGTTTCCAGTCAATGCCGCGTTGCGCCCAGGCGGTGGCCTCGACGATTTCGGCTTTCATCTTCCCGGCCGCCGGATCGGTCAGGTACCGGTCCGCATCGGCGTGCATCGCCTGCAATTCCGAAACAGCCTGTTCGTAGCGGCCGCCTTTTATGCTGGCGAAAATCGCCCGCCGCGCTTCCGTGAACCACTTTCGACCGTTCAAACCGGCAGCGCCACGGAAGGAACCTTCTTCCGCGAATTCATCAACCCGCGACTCCGGATCGAAATGCGCCCAGACGGGAGCGAGTGCAATGATATCTCTGGTCATCAGCACATTGACCAGCTGTACCGCTGCGGAAACCTGTTTGCGGAACAGTTCGGCGCTGAGACGCGTCCTTGCCGCGGGATAATAGGCCTGGAATCCTGCACTCGGCCAATCGCCGGACATGTGCCATCCGGGCCATCCGCCAAGGTCCACGAGGTAACGCGAGAAACCGCCGCCAAGCCAGGGTTGCTGCGGTTTTCCGTTCACGCCCGGACGCGCCGGGACAGCATTGATGGCGCGCGGAAGCCGATTTTGACGAATGGCTGCGGTTGCCTCCGCGATGGCGAACGGATTTGGCCAGCCCCAGACGTAAGTGGTCGCAGCCTGTCCGGTCGGAGCATAGACATTGCCGGTTTCCGCGAATTGCAAACCACCGAAATGTTCGAGCGCGAGACCTCCGACCACGGTCTTGAACAATTCGGGATGCTCTTTCACCGCGTCGAACGGATAGCTGGCTTCGGTGCCGGGAACAAAATGGCGCGACTCAAGATAGACCACGATACTTCTGGAACGCTCCGTCTGCGGAGTATCTGCAAAGTGATGCAGAACAGCCATGATCGCGAGCGCCCCGTCGTCTTCGACAATGCTGGGCCCGTCAACATGCGTCGCCAGCAGGATGGCCTGATCTTTCGCCGTGCCGAAATTGCGGCCCGGCAAAGTCGCGACGGTCTCGTAAGCGGTCGCGTTTTGCTCCTCATGGGCATCGAGAGTGAGCGTCGCCATTTTTCCTTCGATGGCGTCCCGCAGGACTTTCTCGCCCGCTACGCGATCGAGCATCAACAGAGGGACGTTGAACTGGCGTGGTGTCGGATGAATCCGCGTGCCCGCGGCGGCGAGCGGCGAGAGATCCATCACTGTGACGGCCCCGGCCGCACCCGATGGGACAAGCACATCGGTAATGACCTGCCTTATTTGCCCGAACTGATCGCGATTCCGGAAACTGGCTTCGACGTTCACCGGTGTTTTCCCGAACAGCGGCGTGGGGAAGCTTTCCGGATTCGAGCGGAATTCGTAATCCTTCAATGAAATCTGTGGTCCGGGATTGCCCCATTGCGGCGAAGGATTTGCCTCGGCCGTCACAGCCGGTTTGCAAAGTGGAGGATTGCCGCACCAGGAGGAGATCGAAGCCGGCGCGGGAACGCCGAGCGGAACGTGGCGTTGCGTCCCCAGGGTTTCATAGGGCTGCTGCTTTACGACGATAATTTTGCCGGCAAGCGCGCTTAATGGGGGGCGCCGTTCCGCAGGCACATTGAGATCGTAAAGGATCATGGGTGCCGTGACGCCGCCCGGACCCGTAGAACCCGATTGCGTGCCGTAGCTCGCGACTTCGACCGGCGAACCGCCCGAGATCAGGGACCAGCCGCTCCTGTCGGGAAATTCCGTCGTGTACCAACGCGTATAGGGAAACGGGATATCGACGATATTCATTCCCATGGATTTCATCTCACGGTGCGTGAAATCCATGAACTTCTTCCAGCCGGGACCGGCCGTGTAAGCCGGTCCCCACGAATCCTTCTGATCGAGCCAATTCTGGATGAGCTGAACAGAAACGGGATCAGTCGCAACGTTCCGCTGGGCGACCGCCGGCGTCAACCATGCAAGGCCGAAAGCGCCGGCAAGCAGTGCAGGGTGACGGAAGATTCTCATCGCGCCGGAAAGGCCCTGGCGGCACGCCAGACCGGTGCGGCGTCGGTGGAACGGAGATAGTCAAGCAATGCCCGCGCGGATTTGCGGTCTTTCACGGAAGTGGAGAGAAAACCCGTAATGTCCACGGGCGTAGCGGCTTCGGGCGGCAAAGCGCCGACCACATCGATTCCGGGGTTGCGCATATCGCTCAGATATGGCCCGAAGGCAATCTCGCTTTCTCCGTTCGCGACGGATTTCTGAACATCGCCGCCACCGGGCATCCATTTGATCTTTGGGCGGACATCGTTGGTCATTCCCATCTTGTCGAGCGCAAGAAGAACCGCGCCGCCAACGCTGCCCTGCTGCGGATCGACCGATGCAATTGTCCTCGCATTTCGCAACGCATTCCGGACGGCAGCCAGGCTCGAAATGTCGGGTTTTGCCGCGCCCTTCCTGACGGCAATTGCCAGACGCAGCGTCGCGACCACGGTTGCGCTGCCGCGATCCACATTGCCGGTCCGGATGGCATCATCGAATGGTGCGAACAGCAGGGTGACGTCCTGCGCCCCGCCTTTGGCGACAGTCTCACGCGTACTGACCCCCGTGCCGTAAGTGACCTTCACATGATCGCCGGTTTTCGCCTGGAAATCGTTCACCAGCCGGTCAACGGTTTCCTTGATCGGATTTGGCGACAGCAGAGTGATTTCGGTTTGGGCAGAGACACTGGAAGAGCTGGCAAAAGCAATAATCACCGCTGCAACTGCGCTGTAGATCTTCATAGGCTACCTCCCATCCGGCACATCGCGTGCCTAAAGCTTCAAAAGCTGTTTCGCATTCCGGAAATAAATCTTCTCCTTCTCATCCTCTGCAAGGCCAAGCTTCCCGATCAGTTCCACACCTTCCCTTTTCAGCGGGAGCAGAGGCGGTGAATTGGTGCCAAAGACGAAATGGTCGACTCCCACGGTATCGATCGCACAGCGGGCCGCCGGCGGATGATAACAGGTCGATTCCAGGTAGATCATCTTAAGATAGTGACTGGGCGGGTGCCGGATCAGCAGCGGTTCATAGGGACCGAGAAAATAAGCCTCCTCCCGCAGTCTGTATGCGTAATCCATCCGCCCGATCATCTCGCAGATGCCGCCGCCGAGATGCGTGCCCACGAGCTTCAGCGCCGGGAATTTTTCAAAGATCCCCCGAACAATCAGACGCGCCAGCGCGAGTGCATTATCCATTGGCCTGCCGATGCTGGATGCCAGCCGGTATTGCCTCATCCGCTCCTCGCCAAACCCCACGGACGGCGGATGAATCACCACCGGCACATCGAGTTCGCAGGCCAATTGGAAGAAGGGGAGCGCTTCGTCATCGTCGGGATAATGGCTCTGCAGGCTGGAGGTTATCCATGCGCCCTTCAGTCCGTCCTCCTTCACGGCACGTTCGAATTCGCGCAGGAATTCGTCGCCTCCATAGGGGACCGTCGATGCCATGCCAACGATCGACGGGTATTTTGCCTGCTGTGCGGCGTTGAAATGATTTTGCCGTTTGCAGCGTTCGAGTTGCTGCTTCCGGTCCATGTCGCGGAGATTGTGAATCGGATTTGAAATCACCGTGACGTCGATGCCGCCGATCTTTGCGGCTTCGAGAGCGTTTTCGATCGTCGTCGGCACGCGGCCGCGAACCGGTGCACCGATATTGCGGTGGAAACCGGTGCCGGTGAAATCCGGCATGTCCTCCGGCGGCAGCACATGGACGTGGAAATCAATGATCATCGAAAAGCCGGATTACTTCGGTGAAGGCAGCTGGATTTCGGCCATATCGTCCTTGATGGCCAGTCTCGTCCCGAAGGGCCGCGAGAGGTCCGACAGACGTTCCAGGATGTAATGCGCCTGCTCGCCGGAAGCGGGTCTTGGCAAACCGCGGGTCTGAAGAAACAGATTGTTGGTATGTTCGTCCCGGGTGTCGGCCTGTCCCTGTCCGATTTTATTCAGAGCGATGGGCCGGAATGAAACCGATTGCAGTCTCTTCCCCCGGAATTGAACATAGGCAACGACGCTTTCCCAGTTGATCGGTTCATCGAGCACGATCTCGGTCGGGGGCGTCTGGAAGATGAAGTTGCCCAGATCGTAGAAAATGGGCCGGTCGCGATAGATCTCCACACCGTGCAGCAACGGCGCGCCATGCATCACGATGACGTCGGCGCCGGCATCGACTTCGTCATGAGTCCATTTTTTCAGCCATTCGGGCGGCGCCAGCCGCTCCGGCAGTTCCTCCTGCAGCATGGTGATGAAGGGTTTGTCGAACACATGATTATGTTCGTAGACGATCACCAG
Source organism: uncultured Alphaproteobacteria bacterium (assembly GCA_963747255.1). Classification (GTDB taxonomy): domain Bacteria; phylum Pseudomonadota; class Alphaproteobacteria; order Micropepsales; family Micropepsaceae; genus CAIYRG01. The sequence goes on along the minus strand of CAVVEG010000017.1, from coordinate 443,332 downwards.
ATCGGCGTGCTGCCGGGCTTCGCGAATGTTCTGGAGGATGCGCTGCGCGTCTTCCGGATTTGGCTTGTCCGACTCGACACGAAGCTCATTGACGCCGGGGCGTGCGGCGGTTGCGGAACCACCTTCCGCGATCAGGCCGGAAGCCATGGCGACCAGCGCAATCGTGCCTTTTGAGGTGTGCAGGTAGGCAGGCGCGGACGCTTCCGCGATATTGTTTCCGGTGCCGGCGTGAACCAGTCCGAGGCGATCGGCCTGCTGCAACGTGTTCCGGATTCCGGCGCTCTTCAGGTCGAAGGCGTGATTGTTTGAAAACGACAGCAGGGTGAAGCCGAAACTCTTCAGCGAATCCAGCGCTTCCGGCGGCGAAAGAAATCTTCCGTCTTTTGGCGACTGGCCTTTTTTCGTGTCGAGAACCGTCGCCTCGAAATTGGTGAATGCGGCATCGCCGTTGAGCAGCGATTTGATCACCGGAACGGCCGCTGGCGCGTGCGCGCGAATATCCGAGCGGATCATGGATTGGCCGGTCAGCGTGATGTCGAACGCCGGCGGCTCCTGCGCCCGGGCAAAGTTGGCTGCACCGCAAAACAGCGCGATGCAGACAGCCGCCCGAAATATCGAACCCGATCCCGCCCGCATTTCCGTTTCCCCGAACTGCGGCCATGGGAATGCAGTTTGACGGCACCCCATGGCCGCAATGGTTGAGTCCGTCGCGATCAGAACTTCAGCATTGTGGTTCGCGTCACGGTGGTCGCGCTGGTGACGTTGACCGGTCCGCCTTTGGCGAGATGATAGGTGGCGTATTGTTCGTGATATTCGTTCTCGGCCGCGGAGCAATCGACCGGAAGGATGATCTTGTAGCCGCGCTGCGCCGCTTCGATCGCGGTGCCCATCGCGGCGCCCTGGAACGAGTTGCCACAGATGATCACGGTTTTGATGCCCGCCTGCCGCAGAATCGGTTGCAGCGTCGAACCCTGGAACTTGTCGGCGCCGCCCTGCCGGTACCATTCGCCGGCACGCGGCTTGATGCCCGGGTCGATCACGTCGTCGGGGGTCGATTTGCCGTTGTTTCCGACCAGGCTGTACCAGATGAGCATATTATGCGCGCGCGCCATGTCGTGAAGGCGCTTGATATTGGGAACGGCGGCGACGCAGCGGGGGCGGGCGCTGCAGCCGGCCTTCATCATGTCGAGGAAGAGCACGGCCGTTGTTGCCGGATCGATGGTCACCTCTTTCAGTTCGGGGGGCGGCGGCACGACGGCAGTGCCCCAGTCGGAGATCACGTCGGCGACGGATGGCGAAGCAAGCGAGGCAATCAAAAGCGTGCCGGCAGCGGCGGCGAACCACGACGATTTCATTCTGTCCTCCCTGAATGTCGTCCGCGTGAGAGCGGCCAGATCGCAGGATATCGAACAATTCCGGCAGAGGCGACTCGCAAGGCCAGGTCACCGAACAGCGCCTTTCCGATTTTTCCCAGCGCAACCGTTACAAAGTTACAATCCAGGGATTTCCTGGGTTTTTCGCGAGTCGTAACCGTTACAGGGAAAGTTACATTGTCCCCGGCGGGCGCTGCGCAGCGGCCATGTGCAAGCAAAATGGCGGGCGTTTTATTGGCGCCGGCTTTGGCCTTCCCATGCGGCAGAAAAATCTTTTTTCGTCGCGGATGCTCCCCCACTGGATGGCCGGGTCGGAGCCCGGCCATGGTGAGAGTACTCGCGCACGGAAACTGGCGCTGATCGAAAAGGTGAATTCAGCGAACCCCACCTCACCATGGCCGGGCGCCGACCCGGCCATCCAGCCGACGCATGTCGTTCGGGATGAGTTTTCATGCGCAGGCCTTTCCACGAAGTTTCACCTTCGTGGAACGCGTATTCGGGATCCTGACAAATGCTCAACGGAGTGTTTCGCGGGAAACAGTCTCTTGACACCCCGGCAGCGCCGTGCCCCGAGATGCGTGAGATGCGCGGCAGCAGGAGAAGCACGTGAAATGGATGCTCATCGTTCTGATAATGGGCGCAACGCCGGTCAAAACCGGTCTGGTTTATGAAACGGTCGATGACTGCTACGCTGCCGAAAACGAGATGTCGGCCGAATACACCCGGTATTACAATGACTGGGTTGCCTGGGCGAAGGACCACCAGAAGGAGTCGGGATATCCAACCGTTCCGGCTTACATCACCCAGCGCCTGATGCATGGCGTGTGCATTCCGGTCGGAAATGCAAAGTAAGATCCCGCAGGCCGGCTGGCAGGCAGCACTGCCAGCAGGAACCTGACCTCAGGCGGCCATCGGGAGCCGGGCTTTTCCTTTCGTCAGTCTCCGCCTCTGGCTCGCCAGTACAGCCAGACCGCTGCCGAAGACGAGGATCGTCAGAGGCTCGGGAACCGCCGTTCCGCCGCCGCCGCCGCCGCCGCCACCGCCCGCCGCTACGCACACGAAATTCGAGCCAATCTGGGTACCGTCCTCGACCAAGCACCCGCCACCCTCAAGCGCATACTGCCCGGAGAAGCCCGATGCGGTTGGATCGTAGAAGATGTCGAATGCGCTGAACACATTGGTGACCATGTTGCCACTGAAATCGAACCCATCCACATCCGATACATACAGGTCGCTCAATAGGGTTAGCGTGTTGCCGGAATCCAGATTGAGTTCACCCCAACTGAATGCAGCCGGGTCGAGCGTGGTGAGACTGTGATTGGTGCTCGTTCCGGTGCTGAATTCGAGCGTCGCCAACTGGGTATTCCAATCGGTCGTGTCGGTGCTGTCGTTTGTGAAGTTGCCCTTGATGTCGAAGATGTCGCCAGTTCCACCGTGAGATAACCGGTTGAGGTTATCATCAGGTCGTTGAAGTAGCTGGTCGAAGGATCGCTCTTGTATGCGCCGGAATTGATGAATGTGCCGCCGAACGTTGCGGTGCTGTCCGTTATATGGATCGTGGCGCCTGCAGCGTTCGTCGTGTCGCCCGTGACCTTGAAATTCGACGACTGGCTGTTGTAGCCGGTTCCGATCGCAAGCGTTCCGGCTGTATTGGACAGGTTGCCGGTGATCGTGACGTTGCTTCCCAGCACATTCATGACGCTGGAGTTGCTGACATTACCATTCAATGCCACAACTGACGCCTGGTAGGGTGGAGTCGTGGTGGAATTCGGATCATTCCTGAAGTTGACGGTACCGGAATTATCGAGCGAATCGGCGCCGCCCTGACCATTTATCGTGACTTTCCCATCCGTGACGTCGAGCAAACCGCCGGTAGTTGTTGGTGAATGTGCCGTTCTGGGTGAATGTTGACTGATGGGCGCCAAGCTCGGCGATGGTGACTGTGCCGGAATTGCTCATATTGCCATTGAGGATATCTACCGTGTTGGCGCCATTTTGCGCGTAGATATTCGCTCCGCTCGCATTCGTCACATTGGCGTTTAGGTGCCCTTGACGAAATTGAAGAAGTTGTTGTTTTGCAGAGTTCCGCCATTGACCGTCAGGGTCGGCGCCAGATTGTTGCCCATCTGGATCTCGCCGTTATTGATCAGATTTCCGTCAACCGTGACATTGGCTCCGGTGACGCCATTGTCGTCGATCCCAAATGTTCCATGGCTGGTGACCAGGAGCTGATTGCCCGCGCCGCCATCGCCCACCGTGAGTGACGCGCCCTGAATATCAACGGCGCCGCCGGCCGCGCTGTTGGCGATGGTCATTGAGCCTTTGATGTCAACCGTACCAGCACTTTCTACGAGTTTGCCATAGGCGTTGTTGCCGACAGTGGCATCGCCCCAAACGGTCAAAGCCGGACTGGTTCCATAAATCGAAGCCACGCCCATGCTGCCAGTCTGGTTGCCCAGTGTGAGATCCCCGGGCGCGCCCGAACTGCCGACCGTCAAAGCGCCGCCGGACATGTTCAATTGTCCGCTGCCCGCATCGCCGATATTCAGACCAAGCGTTTCAATTGTGCCGCCACTTACATTCAATTGGCCGAAGCTGTCGGCATTAACGGCAACATCGAGACCGACACTGTTGGTCTGCAGATTAAGATCGCCACCGCCCACATTCAGAACACCGCTGCCGTTCAGGCCAACATTGATCTTGATCTCCCGTGCCGGAGAAAGTGACCGTCCCAGTATCGACCGCGAAGTGGTGTTGAAATTGAACGTCCCCTGTGCTGCGGGAATAGGGGGCGGCCGGCATACCGCTATCGTTGCCGAGAACGATCTCCGCATTGTTGCTGGCGAGAGTCAGATTGCCCGCCCCACCGAGCGTGTAGGTACCGACGCCGCCCGACTGCTTGCCAACAATCAGATTGCCGTTGACCGTGTTCGTCCCCCCCGTATTGCTGAACAGGCCGCTACCGGCGTCGCCGACGATGAGATCGTCTTCGACGGTGCCGCCCACCAGGTAATAGGCGCCGTGGCTGCCGGCGTTGACGCCGATATCCAGTGTTATGCTTTTTGAAGCCAGATTGAGATCGCCGCCGCCCTGGGTGAAGGATCCGGTTCCACAGTCGACCAACAAGCAGCTTTGAACCGGTCGTCGAGAACGACAAGGTCGCGCTGCCTCCGGCCGTGCTCGTGGTCGGATCATAGTTGAAGTAGAAGCTGCCGGAGGATGCTGGCAGGGGCGGGCCCGAGCTCCCGGCGGCTGCCGCGATGTCGAGATTGCCACCGACAGTCAACGAGCCCGGCCCCGAACGGTGTATTGGCCTTCGCTTGCGGCCGCGTTACCGAGGATGACGTCGCCATTCAACTGCGCCGTGCCACCGGTCTGCGTGACAACGCCGGTGGCGCCTGGTATCTCCGCCGAGATAACTGGTGCCTGTGACCGTATCATGCCATCCGACAACTGTATGATGCCTGAGCCGTACCACCGTTGCCGACCGCAACCCGGCCGCGGTGATCGTACCATCCGTCTGTTGACCGATCGCATTCCAGCAGCGCCGATAGATGTGCCGCGACATTGACTTGCAGAACACCCGTTCCGCTTAGCTTATATGTCCCTTTAACACCGCTGAAGTCACCAATGGTCGCGTGAGTCTGCGCTGACGGTGACAGTGCCACCGGACTGGTCGAGTTCACCTGTACCGCCTGCCAAGGCGCCGCCAATCAGTGGCCCGTCGTTATCGTCTGGCTGATGTATCGGCAACGGTATAGTTCCGGTGCCGCCGTTGCGGCCGATACGAGTCCATGCCAATTGTGACCGTTTGAGCCGCCGTCTGATGTGAACGTGGCCCGTCCCGCATCGCCCACCTTGAGGACGCCGCCATAGCTTGACGGTCGTATATACACTGACCGACAAACTGCCGCCGCTGAGATTGACCGTTCCGTTGCCGGCCGCACCGGTATAGGGGTTCACGCCATTGTTGCAGTTGCCATCGCTGCGGCGCCGCAGCGCCCGACATCGAGCGGGCCCCAGACGTTGTAGCTGCCGCTGGCTGGTCGAGTCTGCATCATTGGCCGTGTTCCGGCCGACGTCGAGGAACCGCGTTGGCCGTCCCGATGTGCCGACGGTGAGGCTTCCGCCGTTCTGATTGTGTACGTGACCGTTGATCCGTTTTGCTGGCCGATGACAGAGACTTGGTTGTGTTGGTGGAATCATCGTTCAGGAAAGTTCCCTTTCCCGGCCAGGCCCAATAGTGGTGGAGCCAGCTGACCGCAGTCGTCCCTACGGCGGTCAGTTGTAGGTACCGTTGCCCGTCGATTGGTTGCCGAGAATGAGGTTGCCGCTGACGTTATGTGTGCCACCGGTATTGTTGTAGGTGCCGGTGCCTGCGTTGCCGACGATCAAGTCGTCTGCGAACGTGCCGCCGTTCTGATTGAATGTGCCATTTCCCGAGGATAAATTGCCCAGGATGAGCTGTCCACTCACGGTGATGGTGCTGGCCGTCCATTGTTGACCGTGCCCTTGCCGGCATCGCCGACAACGAGGTCGCCGTTGTTCGTCCACGTGCCGCCGGTCTTAACATTCACCGTACCGACCGATCCGGCTCTGAAGCCAACAGAGGCAGCAGCGGTGTCCTCGGGGTTGGCGATGCTGCCGATACCCGCGTGGTCGACAACCAAGGCCCCATTTGAGATAGTCAGCAGGTTACCCACATTACCGTTCCCCGCCAGGGCGCCCAGTACATTGTTACCTGAGCCGTCACTTAGGGAACCAACGCGCAGCGCGCCGTCCGCCAAATTCCATTCCGAATTCGTGCCATCCACGAGAACTGTGCCTGTGCCGGTGCCGAGACCCAGAGAACCGGCGGTGCCCAACCCTGATGTGCCGTAATGGCTTTCGAGATACCCGCCAGCGAGAACGCTGACCTCACCGGTTCCATTGTCGCCGATCTGAATCTGAGCCAGATTGGTCCACTTCGTTCCGGCGCCGGTGACCGTCAACGTGCCGTTTCCCGTCGTCTCACCAGGAGAAGGACCGCCAAGCGCAAGCACCTGGTCGACGGTCGCTATCGCTCCATCTGACGCGATGATCGTGCCGGTCCCGGTCACACCCACATAGACGTTGCCGCCCGACAGACCCGAACCCAATACCTTTAGGGTCGCACCCGTGACACCGTTGCCGAGGTTGTATGTGCCTGTTCCGGCACCGCCTGCGAACAGGTTTCCATTGATCGTGTTGCTGCCGCCATTGTTGTTGTAGGTGCCATTCCCGGTGGACTGGTTTCCGAGAATCAAATCCTCAGGAGTAATACTTGTGCCGATCGCATGCGTGCCGCCGTTATTGTTGTAAACGCCGGTCCCCGCATCTCCGACGATAACGGCGTCTTCCAGCGTGCTGCCTGTCGCCAGATTGAACGTGCCCATTCCGCCCAAGTTGCGGCCGATGTCGAGCGTCACGCCTTTCGTCTGAAGATTGAGGTCGGTCGTGTTTGTGGCCGATCCTTCGTTGAAGGTGCCGGTGCCCGCGTCGCCAACCACCAGCGTCTGGCCTGAGCCTGTGAAACTCAGCGTGCCGCTGTCCAAATGGACGGTGTTGAAATTGAACGTGCCAGTAGTGCCTGATGCACTGCCGAGTACGACATCGCCACCCACATTGAGCGCGCCGCTGCCGCCGAGCGTGTAGGTCCCGTTGCCAAACTGGTCAGGATGCCCTGCACCTGCATTGCTCAGCAGGCCGAGGGTCAAACCACCCTTGGCGTTGTTGGTGCCGCCGCTCTGGCCAAATGTGCCGACCGCTGCAAAGCCGACAATCTCGCTGCCGGTCACACCCAAAGTGCCATTCGTCAACGTGTAGGAACTGGTCGGTCCACCGAAACCGCTGCTGATCAATAGAGAACCGGAGACAGTGTTCGTGGAGGTACCGCTCTGTTGAAACACGCCCGCGCCGAACACGCCGATATTCTCATTTGCCGTCACTTCGAGGGTACCGGTTCCAGTGAGCTTGTAAGTTCCGTTCGCGCCGCCAAAGAAACCCAGTGTGAAGCCTTGAGTACTTTTACTGATCTGCTGCCCGCCGGAATTGTCCAATTCGCCGGCTCCGTTAATACCAATCACCACATCGCCTATAAGGCCCAGATCTGTAAGGCTCCCCCCGGTGATGCCGGTCGTGAGCGTGCCGCCGGTTAGGGTATAGGTGGCGTTGCCGTTGACGCTGCCGACGCGCAAAGTGCCATCGACATTGACGCTGCTCGTGCCGGATTGGTCAAAAGATGTAGACCCGGTACCCAAGCCCCCAACATTCAGGTCGACGAGAGTATTCAGGATACCGTTGCCACTCAGCGTATAGGAACTGCTGCCACTTCCGCGGGAACCGAAAGATCCAAGACGCCGGTCGTGAAACTACCGCCGTCCTGAATCACTGTGCCGACGCCGTTGACACCGACCTGGGTGGTATTGGTGACGGTAATCGTACCGGAATGGATGGTCAGATTTCCATTGCCCGCGTCACCCACGGTCATATTGTCATTTACGTTCAACGCACCGCCCGCCATCGTATAGGTGCCCTGTGACCGACCGCCGACGAAGGGGTCGTCTTTTGTACCGCTTCCCGTAAGCAGGATGTTCTGATCGCCGATGACAAGAGTATTCGTCGTGTGCGTGCCGCCATTCTGCGTAAATCCGCCGATGCTGGTCGCGCCGACATCGGTTTCGTTGGTGGTGAGGGATCCCGTGTTCAGCGTATAGGAACCCTCACGGATATTCGTCGCCCCATCCGGAGTGACGCGCCCGTCAAAAGCATCTCCGACATACAGGGTCCCGGTCACGTTGTTCTGCGTCGTGCCGCCATCGCCCAAGGTGCCCTGAACAAAGTTGCCGTTGCCCTCGACACCGACAACCTCGTCGCCACTGACGTTGAGGATGCCTGTTCCGGTGAGATTGTATGTATCGATGGGCTGGTCGGTGTGGCCGATGTTCGCAATTGTCAGCGAGGACGCGGTTATAGTGCCACCGGACTGATTTACCGTGCCCTCGCTGTAATTGCCGACTGTCATTTTACCCGCACTGAACGAGCCGCCGGACATGTCCAAAGTGCCCATGCCGCCCAGGCTGTTGGTGCAACCGCCACAGCCAGTGCTGGTGCCGTCCCCGATGATGGTTGTCGCGGCGCTAACTGAACCTCCGCTGAGGGTGTACAGTCCCGCGGCGGATTGCCAGCCCACTGCGAGCAGGCCGGTGTCCTTATTCACGCCGTCGGACTGATCGAAAGTTCCGCTACCGCCAAGAGCGACCAGTTCCTGGCCAGCGTTAATGGTACCGCTATTGAGATTGTAGTTGCCGTTGCTGCCGCCAGCATTGCCGAGCCAAATGGAGGCATTGACCGTACCGCCGCTTTGATTGAACGTCCCCGTTCCGGCGTGGCCGACTTCGATGAGATTGGTGTCTATTTCGCCGCCGTTGAGATTGTAGGTGCCTTTGCCGCCGTCATTGTTGAAGCCCGCGCCGCCTCCGATGAACAATTCACCGGTGTGGTCATTGGTGCCAACACCGGCATAATCCGGTTTGCCATTTGCCGATCCGGTAATCTTCAGCGTTCCACCATTTTGCGTGAAAACATTGTTGCCAGTGCTGGCGGTGCCGACTCCCACGTTGCCGCCAACGGTCAATGTTCCGTCGTTCAGAGTGTAGGTACCCACGCTGTTCGTTACGGGTGGCGAGCTCCCAGAACCTTGATGACCGATGATGAGGTCGCCTGCCACGTTGACTTGATTGTTCGGATCGGAGAAATCCGCCGCGCCTTGCGTGAACGATCCCGTGCCTGCTTCGCCGACGATCAGCGCGCCGTTCGGAGTTTGGCACGGCGGAGTCCCACACCCTTTCGCGAAAGTGACACTGGTCGATGCGCTGTTGCCTTCGATCGTGTAGGTCCCGCTGCCTGTGGATTGATTGCCGAGGATCAGATTGCCGGAAACGTTATGCGTGGAGTTGTTGTTGTCGAACCCGCCGACGCCGGCATCGCCGACGATGATGTCATCGTTGAGCGTGGCGCCATTGATCAGCGCCAGAGCAGTCGTGTCGCCTGAACTGGCCCCCAGGATAATCCCCGCGGTGCCATCGACCGTAACGCTGCCGCCCTTGCCATCGATAATGCCCTCGATAGTCCCCGTGACAGGTCCGCTGTCCCAGTTGCCGGAATTGGCAAAAATATTGTCTACGCCGAGGCCGGTCCAATTTGTAACCGGCAGCTGCAACACCGACATCGTGACTAACCCGGTATTGTCGGCATAATGATTGTCGTTAACACCGAGCTGAAGCTGGCCGGTGGTGCCACCCGGAGAAAACAACAGTGTCGGCCCATTGCCCACGGTAAAGGGTGTCCCGGTGATCACGCCACTTGTGTCGGCAAACGTCCCGACAACTTCGTTCAAGTATGGCCCAGGACCCGGAATATAAGCGCCTGGCGCATTGCTCTTCAGGGGCGGAAATCCAGTATATCCCTTGGCATCGACGCCTGATCCTACCCCGTTAGTGGTGGTCGTTCCTCCCGAATATTGGAGAACGAATACGCGCTCAGCGCTAAAGTCGCAGCCCGAATGGACAACCGCGGGACCAGTCGGCGGCGGCGGCGAAACATCGCCATAGCTGGGGTCCCCGGGTTTGCTCGGGTCCCAAGGCCCGTCCGTCCCGTTCACGGTAGCAGTTGTGGAGAACTGGGCGTTTGCCGGCGTGCCTTCAAATGGAGCGCCCCATGCAAGCGCGGCCCATGCCGATGCGGATGCAATCAATGTACGAGCAATAATATTGCGACGCATGTGCCCCTCGAAGCGCAAAACAGCCCGTTCCGGCTGCCCCGTCAGCGCCGCACAGACTCTTCCGCATAAATCCACGCAAGATGCGTTCCAGAATCATGAACCTGCATTCATGTTGAAATAATCGTTTGATTACAGATGGTTGTAGCTACGCCTTCCCGGAACCCATTTGTTCGCAGTCCCGGCGGTTGTAAGGATGGCTTACAGCGCGTCTTGAAATAAAATTTCCGAATCGCATTCTGATATGGGGAAAACGCGGTTTTCATGGTTAACCGCGAGTGTCAGAATTGTTTACAATCCGACCGGCTGCTTACCGCGGGATTACCAGCGCGCGAGAAGCTGTTTTGCGCGATCCGCCCCGTCGAAATTCGGGGTTCTCGCAAGCGTCGTCTGAAGGAGCGATTTCGCTTCCGCCCGCTTGCCGCTTGCATCGAGCGCCAGTGCCAGATGATAGGAGATCGGCGCGCTTCCGGTATCCATGGCGTGCGCGCGCTCAAGGATCGGGAGCGCGCCCTGGGCATCCTTGCGCTGATATTTCAGCCAGCCGAGCATATCGGCGATTGCCGCCGAATCGGGCGCGATTTTGGCCGCGCGGGAAACCAGCGACAGCGCACGGTCCGGATCGTCGGCCTGGAGCAGCCAGCCGAGATTGTTCAGCACCGTGGGATCGTCGGACCGCTGCCCGAGCAGGGTTTCATATTGCTTCCGCGCGCCTGGGCGGTCGCCGCCCGCGAACAGGAGCGCCGCATAATCCTGCCTTGCGGCAAAATCATTCGGGTTTTTCGCAAGCCAGTTTTCGAGCACCGCGGCTGCTTTTTTCCGGTCGCCCGCGTTTGCGGCGAGCCGGCTCAGTTGCACGGCCACGCGCGAATCCGGCGATGCCGAAAGACTTTTCCGAAGGACGGTTTCCGCCTCATCCGGCCGCTTCAGCCGTTCGAGCGTTCCGGCGAGAAGCAGATCGGCCGGCGCGCCCGGATGATTGACGGCGAAAGAATGCGCCGCCGCAAGCGCGTCGTTTTCCCGCCCCGCCGCAATCTCGATCTCGATCAGGAGCGCGCGGATCCGGGGCGATCCGGGCGCGAGTTCGACAGCGTGTTTTGCGGTGTCTTCGGCGGCATCCGGCTGCCTGTTGGCCAACTGCGCCCTTGCCAGCAGCACATAGGCGGAAGGCGACGAATCATTCGCGGCGGCGAGCGCGCGGAAAGTGCCCTCCGCATCCACACGCGCGCCACGCCGGAATTGCAGTTGACCCTGAAGCGCGAGACCTTCCGGATTGTCGCGCGCGATCAGCAGCAACCCGGTCACCGTCGCCTGCGCGTCGTCATAATCGCCGTGCCGGTACTGGTAATTCGCGAGCGCCAGGCGGGGAATTGGATCGTTCGGGGCCGCCCCGATGGCGCGGTTGAGCAGATCGGCGGTTTCCTTCGCCGCGCCGTTTTGCGAGGCGATCTGGGCGAGCTTCACATAGGAGAAGGAATTCTTCGGATCCGCGGCTATGACCTGCTGCAAGTCCTTCCTGGCAGCTTCGGGCTCGCCCAGAGCGAGCGCGACATCCGCACGATAATAAAGCGCGGGCAGGAATTTCGGGTCGGCCATGAGCGCCTGATCCAGACTCGCCTCCGCATCCTTCAGCGCGCCCCGGGAGGCCAGAAGGACGCCGCGATAGAAGCCGGGCACGGGAGAGGCCGGCGCAAGCTTTTCCAGACGGTTTGCAAAGGCGAGCGCATCATCCCATTTGGCGGCGCGCACCAGGGCCGAGATGAGGGCGCCGACAATTTCGACATTGGCGGGATTGCGCTGAGCCAGATCCTTCAGCGACTGGATGGCCTCATCGGTATCGCCGGCCTCGAATTCCGAAAGCGCCAATTGCTGCTTCAGCAGATCACCATTCTGTGGCCCGGAGACCGCGGATTTCGAGCGAGCGGATCGCGTCTTCATATTTGTGCTGCTGCAGATAGGCCTGCGCCAATAATCCCTGCACGGCCGGATCGGTCGAGGATTTCAGGGGAGCCAGCACTTCGAGGGCGCGGGCGGCAGAATTCTGGCTGAGCCGCACGGCGGCAAGCAGCATCCGCGCGTCCCTGTTGTCCGCGTGCCTGGCGATCCATGCGCCCAGAATGGTACCGCCGGTTTCTGCATCGCCGCTGGCCACGGCAACGCGCGCGACCATCATGGCGATGCCTGCATCCGACTGGACGAATTCAGGCGCGAGGCCCTGCATTTCGCCCCAGGCGCCCTTGTAATCCCGGCTGCGCGCTTTGAGGACACCGCTGTAATAGCCGACATAGGGCGAGCGCGGCGATTGCTTTTTCAGGATTTCGAATTCACCGCGCGCATCCGCATCACGTTTCAATTCCAGAAGGACATCGATACGAAGCGCCCTTGCGATGACGCTCTGCGGCGCTCTGCGGATCAGCTTCTCCGAGTTCGACAGGGCGTCGGCCAGATCGCCGCTCCTGCGGGCGAGCAGCGCTGCGATCAAAAGCGCCTGCTCGTTATCGGGCGCCAGCCTCAGTGCTTCCTGGGCCAGACTGCGTGCACGCGCGGAATTGTCCTGCTGCTGCGCGAGGCGCGCCGCATTCACGAGACCCGCCGCATCGCGCCGAAGGGCGAGCGAACGATCCATCGCGGCGCGGGCCTCGACGGGTTTGGCCAGCGCCTGAAAGGCCATGGCGCGCCCGATCAGGACATCGGGAGCGGTTTTGTCCTGCAACCCTTGCGGCGGATCGGGGAATTCCTTCAGCAGCTGATTGATTTCCTTGCGCTGAAGCATTGCGCTCAACAGCGGCGGGATCGCCTTTTCCGGATCCGCGTAATAATCAAGGGCGGTGCGCAGTTCGCGTTCGGCGGCAACGGCTTGCCCCGTCTCGAGCAGCATGGCGCCAAGGCGGGCGCGAATATCCCCGTCCTTCGGCGCCAGCAATGCGGCATTTTTCAGTTGAATCAGCGCGAGATTGAGGTTGCCGGTCCGCTCGGCGCTGTCCGCATCCTGCAGGACGCGGGTCACGTCCGGAGCGGCCGCCACATCGGAGATGCCGAGGGCCGCCATTGCGCAAGCGAGCGCAACCGCGCCGCCCGTTCGCCGCAGCGTAACGCCAGGACGCGAATAAAACTTTCGCGCTTCCGCCATGCCGTGCTGCCCCAAAGACGTCCGACCATAGCCTCGGGCGCTGAGAACCTGCAAGTCGCGGTGTTTGGCGATTTTTCGGGATTCGCGGCGGCGGTCGATCAGGCGGCGATGACGCTGTCGGCGTCTGCGAGTGAAACCGACACCAGCCGGCTGACGCCCCGCTCGGCCATGGTGACTCCAAACAGCCGGTCCATGCGGGACATAGTCAGCGGATGGTGTGTGATCACCAGATAGCGCGTTTCGGTTATCCGGCGCATCTCGTCGAGCAGACGGCAGAAGCGGTCGATATTCGCGTCGTCGAGCGGCGCATCGACTTCGTCGAGCACGCAGATCGGCGCGGGATTGACCAGAAACACGGCAAAGATGAGGGCGATGGCGGTCAGCGCCTGCTCGCCACCAGACAACAAAGACAGTGTGGTCAGCTTTTTGCCGGGTGGACGCGCGAAGATCTCGAGGCCCGATTCCAGCGGCTCTTCGGAATCCACCAGCGTCAGCCGGGCTTCGCCACCCTGGAACAGCTCCGTAAACAGACGTTCGAAATTCTTCCCGACCTTTTCAAAGGATTCGAGCAGCCTTTCGCGACCTTCGCGGTTGAGCGTCTGGATGCCGCGCTTCAATCGCTGAATGGCGCCATCCAGATCGTTGCGTTCGGCAACCAGCGCCTGCAGCCGGGTTTCCTGTTCCTGCGTCTCCTCTTCAACGCGGAGATTGACCCCGCCCAACTGCTCGCGTTCGTTCTTCAGTTTTTCGACCCGCCTTTCGATTTCCTCGATCGGGCGGAATTCCGATTGTTCATCGGCTTCGGCGCGGGAGGCGAGATCGCCGGGCGAGGCGTTCAACTCGTCCCGGATGCGGCGCTCGAGCTCATCCAGCCTTTGCAGCGCCGCCTCCGAACGGGCAGCACAGGCGGCCCGTTCTTCGCGGGCTTCGGCCAATTGCTGTATCGCCAGCCGGGCGGCGCCTTCGGATTCGGCGAGCGCGGCTTCCGCCGCGGTCCTCGCATCGGCGGCGCCCTGCCGGGCGATTTCGGCCCCCGAGATCCGGGCAAGCAGGTCGAACCGGCGCGCTTCCATGGCCGCAGGAACGGCGTCCGCGACGGCCAGTTCCTGCCGCATCGCAGCGATTCGCGCGGACAGTATTTCGGCTTGGCCGGCCGCCGCCACACCGCGCGCGGTCCATTGAATGAGGTCGCGCACGATGGCTGAAAGCCGGTCTTTGCGAATGCGCGCTTCCGAAGCCAGATGCTGAAGGGCCGAGCGCGCTTCCGCCTCGGTGGCGCGTGCTTCCGCGGAATGCCGCTTCGCCTCTTCCAGTGCGACGACAAGATCGCTCCCGTTGCCCAGAGCCGTCAGCTTTTCCTCTGCAGCCTCTGCGGCACCCAAAGCGGCCGCGTGCCTGTCACCCAGCGCACGGATTTCCGCTTCCAGGGTGGCGATCTGGCCCATGCCTTCTGCCGCCTTGCGGGCGATCCTGGCGGCACGGTCCTGGGCTTCCGCAAGAGCAGACTGCACCTGTCGCAAAGCGCGTTGCGCGGCCCGGGCATTTTCCTGGGAGGCCGCAGACTGCTGCCGGGCGAGCAGGAATTCCTGTTCTGCGGTGGTGCGCAGGGCCTTTGCCGCCGCGAGCTCCTCATCCAAAGCAGCGAGGCGGTTGCGCTGCTCCAGACGGAGCGCTGCAGGGGTCTTTGCGTCCGCCGAAGCGCAATATCCATCCCAGCGCCAGAGATCGCCCCTTTGGGTGACGAGCCGCTGGCCCTGCCGCAATTGGCTTTGGGCCGCAACACCTTCCTCCACGGTGACCACTGCGGTTTGCGACAGCCGCCGCGCCAGAGCAGGGGGGGCCTCGACGAATTCGGCGAGAGGTTTGCCCGCGGGCAGCGGCTCCGGCTGGCCGAACACGCCAAGATCGCTCCAGTGCCGGGGCGCCGCGGAATCCAGCGGCGCTTCCAGATCATCACCGAGTGCTGCGGCAAGCGCGCTTTCATAATCCGGCTTGACCTTCACCGCGTCGATCAGTGGCGGCCAAAGCCCGCCGGCCAAAGGCTGCAGCAGGCGCGAAAGCGCTCCAATCTCGGCCTGCAGGTGCTGGAAATTGCGTTCGGCGTTGTCGAGCGGTTCGCGCGAGCCGGCCTCTGCCGATTGGGCTACCGCGAGATTTGCGTCCGCTTCATCGGATTGCGCGCGCAAAAAGGCGGCCTGCACTTTAATGCTTTCCACCACGGACTCGGCTTCGGTCAATTCTGCCGGTTGGGTGACGGAGGCCCGAATAACGTCCAGCCGTTCCGCAAGCGCGCTGCGCTGAGCCGCGGCCTGCTCCGCCTGCGCGCGGTTCTGAATCGATGCGCGTTCGTAACTGGCGCGCGATGCATTGAATTCCGCAAGCTCCGCCGGTGCACCGCTCCAGCGCCCTGTCGCGGGCAAGAAGTCCTGCGACAGCGGCATGCGCGCGCTCTTCGGCCTGCGCGAATGCGTGCTGGGCCTGTTCTCCGACCGCACGGAGATCATGCTCTTCCCGCCGCAACTGCGAAACGGCATCGCGGGATTCCTGCTCCAGGGCGCTTTCCCGCGAGAGGTCCTGTTCGGCGGCAGAGATCTGGGCCCTCAGCCTTTGCGCCTGTTCACGCGCGCGGCTTTCCTCCGCCTCGAGATTGCTGCGTTCGTGGATCAGTTTTTGCAAAGCGGTGGCGCAGGCCGATTCCTGCTGTCTCAGTTCGGGCAAACCTGCCGCGTGCCGGTTCTGCGCATCCGACGCTTCTTCTGCGGCACGGGTCCGGTCGACGACCACACCGGAAGCGGCGGCGACCGCCGCAGATGCGCCCGAACAGGCCGTGTCGGCTTCGCGCCAGCGCAGCAGGAACAGCAGGGCTTCGGTCCTGTAAATGGCGGTGGACAGGTTGCGGTAGCGGGTAGCCTGGCGCGCCTGTCTTCGCAGCGCCTGCAACTGCGTTTCCACTTCACCGATGATGTCGCTCAGGCGCGCGAGGTTCTTCTCGGCCTCCCGCAGGCGCAGTTCCGCCTCGTGCCGGCGTTGATGCAAGCCGGAAATTCCGGCGGCTTCCTCAAGAATGGCACGGCGGGCGAGCGGCTTCTGGTTGATCAAAACCGAGATCTGCCCCTGGCGGACGAGGGCAGGGGAGGCCGAGCCGCGTGGATGCGTCGGCGAAGAACAGCTGCACGTCCCGCTGACGCACCTCGCGCCCGTTGATGCGGTAGGCGGAACCGGCATCCCGTTCGATGCGCCGGGTGATTTCGACGCTGTCGAATTCCTGATAGGGCGCGGGAACGCTGCGGTCGCTGTTATCGACCAGCAAAGTCACTTCGGCATTGTTGCGCATCGGCCGGTTGCCGGCGCCCGAAAAAATGACGTCTTCCATGCCCGCACCGCGCATGGATGTGGGCCGGTTCTCACCCATGACCCAGCGCAGCGCCTCGAGCAGATTGGATTTACCGCAGCCATTCGGACCGACGATCCCGGTCAGCCCGGGCTCGATCAGGAGTTCGGTGGCGTCGATGAAAGATTTAAAACCGCTGATTCTCAGGCGGGTGAATTTCAAGGCTCTCTTCCTGTCCTCCCGCCCTGAAGACTTATTTCTTCACAAGCGGATCCAGATCCTTTTTCAGTTCGTCATAGGGGATTTCGCCTTCATGCTTCACCCCATTGATGAAGAATGTGGGCGTCGAATTCACATTATATTTGGTCTGCCCCTCCATCCAGTTCGCATCGACAAGGGCGAGATTGTTCTTGTTATCGGCGCATTCATCGACCTTTTCCTTCGACATTCCGGCAAAGCGCCCCATCATTTCGAGGCCCTGCAGGATGTCTTCCCGCGTGAGCTGTCCGTTGCCGTCGAAATCCTTGATCCAGTTCATCTGATTCTGCGAACAGCAGATCAATGAAGGAAAAATATTGATCCCCAGACAAGCAGCGGGCGACCGCGGAGGCCATCCGGGCGGCGCCGTCGAGCGGGTACTCACGGAAAATCATCCGCACCTTGCCGGTATCGACGTAATCTTTGGTCAGCTTTGGAACCACCTCGCGCTGAAAGGCGGCGCAATGGGGGCAGGTCATCGAGGCATATTCCATCATCGTGACGGGCGCGTTGGGCGAACCGTGAACCATGTCGGAGGATTTGATGTCCATGTTCTCAGCCGAGCCGGCTGCGCTGGCGAGCGGACTTGCCGCCTGACGGGACCAGAAATAGCCGCCGAATGCGACGGCAACGACAAGCACGACCGCGCCATAAATATAATTTCTGTTCACGGGGTGACTCCTCGAACCTTCGGCCGCTGTTGTGACAGAGGCCCGGTTCCCGTTCAATGTGATATCAGGAACGTGTCGCTCTGCCGCGCAATCGGCCAAGCCGCTCAAGTGCCTCGGTCAATTCCATTTTCTCGGGCCGGGGCGTCGAATCGGGCGCCGGATGCGGCGGCGTTGCGTTTTCGGAAGGCAGCGCTCCGGGAATCAGTTTCAGGCGGGCGATCCGGCCCGGTCCCAGATAGGCGTTGCACTTTTCGACGATCGAGCGGGTCTCGTGCTGAAGCAGGACCGCGGCCGCGGGTTCGCAGCGCAAAGTGAGGACCGCGCCTGCCGAAGATTCCTGCCATTTCACCGGCTGAGCCAGACGGGCGATATGCGGTCCGGCGATTGCGGGCCAATGGATAAGGAATCCGGGGTCCCTGAAGCCTGCGTGGAGGAATATGTTCGACGCGTGTTGCAGAATGCGTTCCCCCGCGGCACGCGAGGAGCGGCGGGTTCTCGCGGGGGGTTGCGGCGTTGCGGATTTCGGCGTTTCGCTCATGCATGCCAACTCGGAAAGCCAGCCATCATATACCGCGCGACGTGAAACGGGCGAATACCGCAAACCGGCTGCTTGCCTGGTATGATTCGAACCGGCGGGATCTGCCCTGGCGGGCCGGATCGGGTGAAAGCGCAGATCCATACCGGGTCTGGGTGTCGGAAATCATGCTGCAGCAGACAACGGTTGCGGCAGTAGCGGGATATTTTGGACGGTTTGTCGAGCGCTGGCCTGACGTTCGTGCGCTGGCTGCGGCGCCATTGGACGACGTGCTGACGCTTTGGGCGGGGCTTGGCTATTATGCGAGAGCACGCAACCTGCATCGCGGCGCACGGATGGTGGTTGAGAAACATGCAGGCGCATTGCCGGGCAGCGCCGCGGACTTGATCGCGATTCCGGGAATCGGCCGATACACCGCAAACGCGATTGCGGCCATTGCGTTCGGCGAGAAAGTGGCGGCGATCGACACCAATGCCGAGCGCGTGCTGGCGCGGTTGCTGGCGTTTGAAGAAGCGTTGCCGGCGGCGCGCGCGCGGCTCGACACAATGGCAGAACATCTGGTGCCGCCATCGCGGCCGGGCGATTTTGCCCAGGCACTGATGGATCTCGGCTCCACGGTTTGCCTGCCGGAACACCCGCGCTGCGGCGCTTGCCCAATTTCCCGGCACTGCGAGGCCCGGCGTCTCGAACGCGCGCATATCCTGCCGCGGAAGTCGCAGAAAGCGCCACGAAAGGTGACGCGCGCGGTCGCGTTTGTCGCGGTCGACTCGTCGGGTTCGGTCTATCTCGTGCGCAGGCCGGAGAAGGGATTGTTCGGCGGAATGATGCAGCCACCGCTGAGCGCGTTCAGCAAAAACTTTCCCGCTGCCCGCGTCGCACTCTCCGCTGGCGCCATTCACCGGCCAGTGGAAACTCAAACCGGGCATGGTGCGGCATATTCTGACGCATCTGGAGCTCGAGATCCGCACCTATGTTGCGAATTTCGCCGCGCGTCCCAATGGTGAAGGCATCTGGCTGACGCCGGATGAATTTGCCGCGGCCGCTCTGCCCACGGCGATGCGCAAAGTTCTGCAGCACGCGCTCTCTGCCTGAGAAAGCCGAAACCACCGGCCCCGACGCGGCAGAGGCGCCCAGAAGCGGTCGATCGTTTTTCGTGGACCGCCCGATGCGGTCTGCTAAGAACGGCTCATGGATTCGATCATCGATATTCAGGGCGTGTCGAAAACCTATGCGTCGGGTTTTCAGGCGCTGAAAAACGTCAGTCTGCAGATCCGGAAGGGCGAAATCTTTGCGCTGCTTGGCCCGAATGGCGCGGGAAAGACCACTCTGATCGGCATTGTGTGCGGGATCGTCAATCCGACGCATGGACGGGTAACCGTCGCCGGATATGACATCCTGCGCGATTATCGCATCACGCGTTCGATGATCGGACTCGTGCCGCAGGAACTGACCACGGACGCATTCGAGACGGTGTGGAATACCGTGACCTTCAGCCGTGGATTGTTCGGCAAACCCGATTCGCCGGAAATCGTTGCGCGCGTTCTGCATGAGCTGTCGCTGCTGCAACGCAAGCACAGCCGCATCCGCACGCTTTCGGGTGGCATGAAGCGCCGCGTCATGATCGCCAAAGCGCTGGCGCATGAACCGGAGATCCTGTTCCTGGACGAACCGACCGCGGGCGTGGATGTCGAACTGCGGAAGGATATGTGGGCAACCGTGCGGGCGTTGAAGGAATCCGGGGTCACGATCATCCTCACGACGCATTACATCAACGAAGCAGAGGAAATGGCCGACCGTGTCGGCGTCATCAATCATGGGGAGCTGATCGTTGTCGAAGACAAGACCAAACTGATGAAGAAGCTCGGGAAGAAACAGCTGACGCTGCATCTGCAGAACCGGATCGACGCAATCCCCGAATCGCTGACGGCCTATCACCTGGAACGCAGCGCGGAGGGCGACGAGCTGACTTATACCTACGACACCAAAAGCGAGCGGACGGGGATCACGGCGCTGCTGAAGGATCTTGGCGATGCGGGGATCCGTTTCAACGACCTGCAGACCCGGCAGAGTTCGCTGGAAGAAATTTTCGTCAATCTGGTGAGAAGTCCGGCATGAATTTCCGCGCGGTCCGGGCCATCTACAAATTCGAAATGGCGCGCGCCTGGCGCACGGTGGCGCAAAGCATCATTTCGCCGGTGATTTCCACGTCGCTTTACTTCGTCGTATTCGGTTCGGCCATCGGAGGGCGCATCAGCAGCATCGAAGGAGTCAGCTATGGCGCCTTCATCGTTCCGGGCCTGGTCATGCTGTCGCTGCTGACCCAGAGCGTTTCGAATGCCGCGTTCGGCATCTATTTTCCCAAATTCGTCGGTACGATTTACGAACTGCTTTCGGCGCCGATTTCCCATGTCGAAATCGTGCTCGGCTATGTCGGCGCGGCGGCAAGCAAATCTCTGCTGCTGGGCGGAATCATTCTCGGAACCGCGGGCCTGTTCGTGCCGTTGCACATTGCGCATCCATTCTGGATGTTGCTCTTCCTGCTGCTGACGGCCGTCACCTTCAGCCTGCTCGGATTTATTCTCGGTATCTGGGCGGATGGATTTGAGAAGTTGCAGATCGTGCCGCTGCTGATCATCACGCCGCTGACGTTTCTCGGCGGCAGCTTCTATTCCATCCGGATGCTGCCGCCCTTCTGGCAAACCGTGACGCTCGCCAATCCGGTGGTATATCTGGTCAGCGGTTTTCGCTGGAGCTTCTACGAAATCGCCGACGTCAGTATTGGCGTCAGCCTGGGAATGATCGCGGTATTTCTGGTGATCTTCCTGGCAATCGTGTGGTGGATTTTCAGGACCGGCTACCGGCTGAAAACGTGATCGGCGCCGGAGTTTTGCGAATTCAGCGCCAGTCGTCGATCACGTAATCTGCAGGAGTGCTGAAGCCGGGTTCGTTCGGCTGATGCATGGCCACGCCCTGGATTCCGGTCTGGTAGCCACGTGCGCGCATCTTTCGGTATGCGTGCTCCCGCCCCAGACTGGTACCGGCCTCGAGGCGCATCAGACCACGCTCGGCCGCAAAGCTTTCACAGACATCGAGCAGGCTATCGAACAGCTGATCGGCGTTGGCCGCCGGACGAACGGCCGCAAATTTGATGTAGCAGCAATTGTTTCCCGCCTCGGTCGCCGGCCCGCAGTGACAGCAGGCGAACCCGTCCAAAACATCGCCACTCCACAACAAAAGCGTTTCGCCAAGTTTCAACTGCAGGATCGCCTGAATTTCACGGGCAAGATCGAGGCCGTCGAATATCGAGCCGGTGAGCTCGCGACAGGCAGCGAGCGCCTGCACCCGGCTGTCCGGATCCAGTCGTGAAAACTCAGTCCACGAGATGCCTTTGGACTCAGGCGCCTTCGCCATGACCGCCGTCAGGAAGCGGGGCCAAAAGCCAAACTTCTGGTACAGATTTACGTGTTTGGCGCTCTGGGCAAAGGTAAACAGTCCGCTGTGGCGAACACCCCAGCTCCGGAATATCTCTACCGTGGGCCCCAGCAGTTTTTGGGCTATGCCCTGGTTCCACTGATCGGGATGCACGGTAAGGGGTCCAAAGAAGGCAAAACTCCCCCAGTTGGAAGGGAAGTTCGATCCGACGATATGGCCGTCCGTTTCGGCGACGATTGGCGAACCGGGATCGGCAGCCCACCTTGTCCCGGCATAATCCCGATCTTCCCAAAAATGGGAGGGATCCGGCACACCGAGAAATGTGCCGAATGCCAACTGGACAATCCGGCTGGCCTCGGGAATGTCCGATTTGGCCATTGTTCGAATGGAGACCTGTTGCGGCTGGCTGGTCATGCAGATTCCTGCGGTAGCTTTGGGTTCGAAGGATGCGAATACGGTAATGCAGCGCAATCCGGTGGTCCAGAATTGCGCAGCGGCATTGCTTCACATTCAGCTCAGTTGCGGAATTGCTATAATCCGGCCGTGAATTTTTTCAGCGCGGAGGCGCCCGATGAACAAGGATGAACTGACACGCTGGGCGCTGGCAAATGGCTGGACCATCATGGATGGTCACCCGAGTTTGACGAAACCGTCGAAACCGGGCGAGGCGATCGTTCGGATGATCCTGAAGGGGACGGTCGTGAATATCGAAATCAAGAAGCCCGCCGGCAAATGGGAGAAAATATCGGGCGTGCCCTACTCCAAAATCGAAGCAGACCCGGAGACCGGATTTCCGCGTGGACTTGGTCTCGACACGATCTCGGGTTTTTCCCTGCTGATGGAGGATAACAAGAACCGGGCGGTGTTTGCGAAACTGGCGGCCAGGCCACGTGAGTAACCGGCACGTAATGCCTCCGCGCGGGCGCCCAATAGTTCGGCGCGGACCGCAGCCGCGCGGTGCAGAGAGGATTTGATCCGATTGCCTGGGCGAAAAACTAGGCGGTAGCCGGAAACCTGCTAAGCTGACCGCTCGCGCCAGCGGAGTGGAGCCATGGGGTCGCGTATTACAAAGGTTCTTCTTGCCGGAACGGCCATCGCTGCCATTCTTGTACTCGGCATGCTGATCGGCCGCCGGCCGCCCGATACTGCAGAGAACGCGGCACCTGCTGCTGCACCACAGAAACAGGCGCTGGCGCCCGCACCCGAACCGCCTTTCAGCGATCCATATCAGCGCTCGGTTGCGATTTATAATTTCAGGAAAGCAGCGGATCACGGAGCTGTCCGGGGCCGGGAGATTTTCTATTACAAGTGCTGGTTCTGCCACAACGAGTTCGCGGAAGGTGCGCCGCCGCTCAAAGGGGTGTTCCAGCGGAAAAAGCTGCTGTCCGGCAGGCCCACGACCGAAGACGGAATCAAGGACGAGATCCGCAATGGCGGGCCGGGAATGGCGGCGTACAAATATGTGCTGAACGATGCCGATCTGAGCGATCTCGTCTCGTATATCCACGACAATTGCTGCTGGGATTCCAACAGCCCACCGCCCAATCCGCGCTATCGCGGCAACGCAGGCGACTGATGTTGAGCGGGGCGAAGAAATGCGTTTCAGGGTTTGAGCGGAGGTACGTATGAACCGAACTGCGGTTATGGTGGCAATGTCGCTTTCGCTGGCCTGCGCGGCAGCAGAGGCGGCGCCGGCGAGTCTTCTAGGCGGCGCGAAAGGGGAAGTGAAGGCATCCACCGGCGAAGCACTGGAAGGAATCATGGTGCAGCTGATCTCCAAAGAGACAGCGATCCGGACCACGGTCTATAGCGACAGGGACGGGCATTACGAATTCCCCAAACTGAATCCCGGCCTCTACACGTTGCGCATTGCGCGTCCGCGCGAATTTCAGCCCTTTGTGAAGGAGAATGTGACGGTCAACGGCTCGCCCACGCTGGATGACATCAGCCTGACGCGGGTGACCACACTGGAACTGCTGCCGCCGACGCGTGACATCGCGGCACAAATGACAGGTACCGAATGGCTGCTGAGCCTTTCCGGAAGCGGCGAAGAGAAGAAGCTGCTGACCACGAACTGCAATTTCTGTCATTCGTATCAGCAGATTTTCCGCAACCGCTATGACGAGCATGGCTGGACTGAAATCGTGCGGCGCATGACGCATGGCGCCGGTTCGCCTCTGATCCTGATGCGTCCCGCGGGGCGCTTCAACGATGCGCTGGAAGCGAAGCTGGTAAACTGGCTCGCGACGGTACGCGGTCCCGATTCCGAAGAACCGCAGTTCATCGCGCTGCCGCGCCCGCAGGGCCGGCAGACGCACGTCATCATCACGGAATATGAATTGCCGCGTCTCGAACTGGCCACGCATGATGTCAGCGGCGATTCCAAAGGCAATATCTGGTACAGCACGCACCGCAGTTCCTATGTCGGACGTCTCGATCCGAAAACCGGCAAAGTCACGGAATTCCATGTTCCGAATGTGGACGAGGGTTCGCTGCCGGGAACGCACTGGATCCATGTGGACAAGAACGACATCGTCTGGGGTTCGGAAAACTGGGCTCACAATATCTGGCGCCTGGATCCCAGGACCAATCAGTTCAGCCGCGTCCACTGGAAGGTTCCGGAGCCGATCAATGCGCCGATGGGCGGCAACTACTCGCTCGACCCGGAAGGCTATATCTGGCGCGCGCGTGGGAAAGAGGTGAGCCGCGTCGATGCCAATACCGGCGAGGTCGTGCGGAACCTGCCGACGAAGAAATTCGCGTCAACTTACGGCAGCGCCATGAGCGCGGATGGCCGCTATTTCGGCGGAGGGGCCTGGCCACACGATGGCGTAATCGTCGCGGATACCAAAACGGGCGAAGTGTTCGAGCCGGACAGCAGCCCGAACTCGGGTCCTGCCCGTGGCGAGTTCGATCCCTTCGACAATTACTGGGCAGGCGGGCGGGGCGGACTTCTGGTTGAATTCGACATCGCAAAGAAGCGTGTGGTGGAATACCGGGTGCCAACTCCGTATACGGCGCTTTATACCGCGCATCCCGACAAGAATGGCGAAGTATGGGCCGGAGAATCCCACAGCGGCCGCTATGCGCGATTCAACCCGAAAACGGGCGAATGGGTCGAATATGTGTTGCCGGAGCCCTATGGATTTGACCGCGAGAGCTGGATCGACAATTCAACCAATCCGGTGACCGTCTGGTACACCGATCACGATGGGTGGATCACCCGCATCCAGCCGTTGGACTGAACCAGAAAAAAAGGCCCCACGGGGGCCTTTTTTTACGGACACGGCCGGGACGATCAGGCCGCTGCGACGTGGTGTTTGGCGTGCGTGGCAGTCGCTGCGCGGGCACTGCGCATCTTCGCGCGAACCGGCTTTGCAGCGGCGATATGGATCCGATGCGCCGCGGCGTAGCGAACCGGCTGCTTCGCAGAGGGGGCGGCTTTCTGTGCCATTCTGACGGCCGGCTTCGGCGCCGATTTCGTTGCAAGCACTTTCGGCTTTGGCCTCGCAGGTTGGCTGATCGCTTCGGCAACTGCCCTTTCTGCCGCCGCCAGCGAAGCGGTGCTCATCACGGCCATCCGAACGTAGTTTACGGTCTCCTCCGGAAGCCGGATGCGATGCTGCATGTGCGCCTCGAGCACGCCCGGGCCTGCGTTATAGGCTTCGAACAGCCTCGGGTAACCATAACGGTTGTAGAGCTCACGCAAATAGGCAGTGCCGGCGAGAATATTATCGTGGACATTGTAGGGGTCGTTGCCGAGGCCGTTGCGCGCGCTCATGTCATTGTAAGTGTCATGCATCAGCTGCATCACGCCCATGGCGCCTGCGCCGGAGGTGATCGGGCGGCCAAACAGCATGGTCCGGCCACCGCTTTCAATACTGATGATCGTGCGTATCCACTTTTCGGGAATTGAAAAGCGCTGGGAGGCTTCCTTTATGATCGGCGCCCACCGGTTGATGCGCTCGGCCGGCGGCATTTGGCTTTCGTCCATATCCGGAACAGCTGCATCCGGCGCCGTGCCCCTGAAGAGCGGCATGAACCGGAATTGCGGAATATAGACGAGGCCACGAAAGAACGGGGCACGCGCCATTACCCGCGAGTAACCCGGGAAGAGCCGCAGATTGGCGGACTGCAGCACCATGAAAAGGGTGGCGACCAGTACAACAAGCGAAATCAGAACCGAAGCCGGGACGAAATATCCTGCAGATGCCGTACTGGAGCGTGTTGTCATACAGATACACCTTCTCTGTTCGCGCGAAGACAAAGCCCGCACGCGGGGTAGTTACAGGTGATGCTCGACTTTTCGGGCCTCGCCCGGCGGCGAGGCTCTTACCAGCTGTCCGGTCTGCTCACTCGCTGCGAACCGGAAGGCCTTAGGCTCGGCTTCTGTTGCTGAAGCCCTGCGTCCAGTGATCGGGACGCGATTTGAGTTTTAGCATTTGGTTGCCGGTGATGGAATGAAAGAATCCGTGAGGAATGTGTCTGGATTCAAAGGGTTCAGTCGCGCTGTTCACCCGGCGGGGAGTGCATTATGCTGCCCGCAATCGGGCAATTTTGAGGAAGCGCATGACGGTGGAAATTGCCGGGGACAGGCTGTCGACCGCCCCTCAAACGCGCAGCGGGCGCGAGCTGATTTACCGCCATAGCGTTTTCGTGCGCGTCTCTCACTGGGTGAATGCGATCTGCTTTGCCGTTCTTCTGATGAGCGGCCTGCAAATCTTCAACGCGCATCCGATGCTGCATTGGGGCGCCAAAGGCGATGAAGCGGACCCGGCCGTTTTTTCGATTTATGCCGAAGACCAGCTGGAAGGGCCGCCCATCGGGTGGCTTCAGATCGGCAGCGCGAAAGTCGACACAACCGGCTATCTCGGGGTGTTCAGGGACCGCGACGGATTTCTGTCGGGTCGTGCATTCCCGTGGTGGGTGACGTTGCCGGGCTATCAATCGCTGGCTGAGGGCCGTCGCTGGCATTTCTTTTTTGCCTGGCTGTTGGCGATCAATGGTCTTGCATATTTCGCCTATGGCTTTGCTGCGCGTCATTTTCAGCACGACCTGGCGCCGACGCGGCGCGACATCCGCGGACTTGGCCGTTCAATCCTCGATCACCTCCGCTTCCGGCACCCGCGCGGTGAAGCCGCAAAACGCTACAATGCGCTCCAGAAACTCGCCTATCTCTCTGTTATCTTCGTGCTCGTCCCCCTGATGGTGGTGAGCGGCGTGTCGATGTCGCCGGGAATCGATTCTGCCGCGCCCTGGCTTCCGGATCTTTTTGGCGGCCGACAATCGGCGCGAACGATCCACTTCATCACCGCAAGTTTACTCGTGCTGTTTGTGCTGGTGCACCTGATGGAGGTGCTGCTTGCCGGGGTATTCAACGAAATGCGCTCGATGATTACCGGCTGGTTCGCAATCAAACCGGAAAATCCCGGGAGGCAGGAATGATGGAAACAAATTTGACCCGGCGTGCCGCGCTTGCCGCGACGGGCGGTCTGGTGCTTGCCGGCTGCGATAAGCTTTCGCAAAGCCCGACGGTCCAGAAGATCCTCGGCAGTGCGGAAAAGCTCAATCTCGGCGGGCAGAGACTGGTGCTGAACTCGTCTCAACCGTTGGCGCGGGAATATCCGGCATCGGAGATTTCGCGGGTTTTCAAGGCCAATGGCACGGTGCGGCCGGATTCGGACGAATACCGCCGAATGGCCCTCACCGAATTCACCGATTGGCGATTGCAGATCGAAGGATTGGTGCGCAAACCGGCGGCCTATTCGCTGGATCAGCTCAGGGCCATGCCGTCGCGCACCCAGATCACCCGACATGACTGCGTCGAGGGATGGAGCGCGATCGGGCAGTGGACGGGAGTTCCACTCGCGCATCTGCTCGAGCAGGCGGAACTGAAGCCGGGCGTGCGGTATGTGGTGTTCCGCTGTGCAGACGATCTGATCAATTCGCGCGACGGCAGCGGGCTTTATTATGAGAGCATCGATATGGTGGATGCATTCCATCCACAGACCATCATGGCCTATGCGATGAATGGTCAGCCGTTACCTGTGCCGCATGGCGCGCCGCTGCGGCTGCGAGTCGAACGGCAACTTGGTTACAAAATGGCAAAATATGTCATGCGCATTCAGGCGGTGGACGATTTCTCCAAAATCGGCTTCGGCAAGGGCGGATTCTGGGAAGACCGCGGCTACGAATGGTATGCCGGGATCTAGCGTAATATTCAATTGGCTATAATGCACAGGCTTGGCGGCCTGTGCTAACATGGGTTGGCGGGAAGCGCGGCCGTTGGCGGGCGGCGCCATTTCGGGCTTCAGATTGGGAGGCATTCGATGGTCACGTTGAAGGTGAACGGCAAAACACACGCGCTCGATATCGAGCCCGACATGCCGCTGTTATGGGCGATCCGGGACGAGATCGGCCTGACCGGCACGAAATTCGGCTGCGGCATCGCGCAATGCGGCGCCTGCACCGTGCATGTCGATGGCGTGGCGATGCGGTCCTGTTCGGTTACCGTCGCGACGGCCGCAGGCAAGGAGATCACGACCATAGAAGGTCTCGGATCTGCCGACGGGAAGCTGCATCCTGTACAGGCGGCCTGGATTGCCGAAGACGTGCCGCAATGCGGCTACTGCCAGTCTGGGCAGATCATGGCCGCCGCTGCCCTGCTGAAGAACAAACCCAATCCAACGGATGCCGATATCGACGGCATCACGAATATCTGCCGCTGCGGAACCTATATCCGGATCCGCCGCGCGATTCACCGCGCCGCGACGAACAAGGCCTGATCACGCGACCACAATCGCTAACGGGAGATTCCCATGGGACATATCGAGGCTGTTCGCGGCGAAGACGGACTGTCACGCCGCAAATTCATTGTCAGTGGTCTTTCTGCAGCCGGTGGGCTGGCGCTTGGTTTCACATTTCCCGGGCTTGCTTCCGCGCGGCCGCTTGGTCCGGCGCCGTGGAGCAATGACGCGGTTGCAGCGAACGAGATCAGCGCCTGGATCGTGATCGATCCCGATGAGACCATCACCATCCGCATTCCGCATGCCGAAATGGGGCAGGGGGCTGCAACTTCCAATCCCATGCTGGTGGCCGAAGAACTGGAATGCGATTGGACGAAGATCAAAGGCGAGTTCGCATCGCCGAACCGCAATGTGCGCGAAAACAATGTGTACCGGGATCAGAACACGGTCGGCTCGCGCGGCGTTGCGACGTCCTGGCAATATCTGCAACAGGCCGGCGCCAGCGCGCGCGCGCGCCTGGTGCAGGCCGCAGCCAATCGCTGGAACGTGCCGGCATCGGAATGCACTGCGGAGAACGGCGCGGTTGTCCACAAAGCCACAAATCGCCGCCTGAGCTACGGACAGGTCGCGGCCGATGCGGCAAAAGTCAAACTGGACAAGGAGCCTGCGATCAAGACGCCCGATCAGTTCAAACTGATCGGCAAATCACTGCCGCGTCTCGACACGCCGGTCAAAGTGAATGGTGAGGCCAAATACGGCATCGATACCAAAATCCCGAATATGGCCTATGCCTCGGCCATGTCGTGTCCTGTCCCCGGTGGCACGGTTGCGTCGGTGGATGAGAGCGGCGTTTCGGGCAAGCGTGGCATTATCAAGGTGGTGAAGCTGAAGGACGCGGTTGCCGTTGTTGCAGACAACACGTGGCGCGCAATGGAAGGCCTGAAGGCGCTGAAGATCGGGTGGGATTACGGACCCGGCGGCAATTCCGACAGCACACAGATGAAAAAGATGTATCGCGACACGCTGACGGAACCGATGATTCAGGCGCGCAGCGATGGGGACGCGGTCGGCGCGCTCGCCAATGCGGGAAAAATCATCGAATCCGCTTATGAAGTGCCGCATCTGGCGCATGCCCCGATGGAGCCGCTGAACGCGACGGCGCATGTGCAGCCCAATCGGGTCGATGTCTGGATGGGCACGCAGTCGGCGCTTTCGACGTTGCAGCAGGCATCCGAGGCTACCGGTCTCAAGCCGGAGCAGGTCTATATCCACAATGCCTATATCGGCGGCGGATTTGGACGGCGTTCCAAGAACGACGAGATGGAACACGCCATCGCCGTGTCGCGCGAAGTCGGACGCCCGGTGAAACTGACGTGGAGCCGGGAACAGGATATTCGCGGCGATCGCTACCGCCCGCAGGCGGCGGCCAAATTCCGCGCTGCACTCGGCCCGGATGGCATGCCGGTGGCCGTGGAAGCCAGACTGGCGGTCGGTTCGATCAACCGGTCGCTGGGACGGCCGGTGGATAACGGGCTGGAAGGCCAGGCGGTCGATGGCGTGGTGAATTCCGCCTACAGGATTCCGAACTTCTATGTCGGCGGGGTGATGAAGAACACGCATCTGCCGGTGAATTTCTGGCGTTCGGTTGGCGGCTCGCAGAACTGCTTCTTCTATGAAAGCTTCATCGATGAGCTTGCCCATGCAGGCGGCAAGGACCCGTATGAATTCCGGCGCGCGATGGTCGATCGCAAGGATTTCGTCGGAGTGCTCGAAGCTCTGCACGACAAGAGCAACTGGGCGAGCAGGCTTCCGAAGGGCCGCGGGCGTGGCATCGCGGTGGCGGAAAATCACGGATCGGTTGTCGGCACGGTAGCCGAGGTGACCGTGAGTGATCGCGATCAGATCCGCGTGGATCGCCTGGTGGTCGCGGTCGATTGCTATCACGTCGTCAATCCGAAAATCATCGAAGCGCAGATGGAATCGGGTGCGATGTTCGGGCTTTCGGCGGTCCTTTACGGCGAGATGACGGTGAAGGCGGGACAGGTTCAGGAGCTGAACTTCGATACTTACCGGGTTGTGCGGCAGGCCGAGGCGCCGAAAGTAGAGGTCCATCTGGTTCCGTCGGGTGGAACGAAATGGGGCGGCATCGGCGAATGCGGAACGGCCACTATCGCGCCGGCGATCACGAATGCGATCTTCGCGGCAACAGGCAAGCGTGTGCGTGAATTGCCGCTGAAGAACGTGAAGCTCTCGCAGCTCGCCAGTCTTTAACCGGGCACGCGCCTGTCAAATCTGACTGGAGGCACCCGATCGGGTGCCCCGTGTCCAGATCCATTGCTCCGGCGATGCGGGATTATCCGGTCACTTCGTCAAGGTTAACTATTCGCCATTTGACCTGACCGATGAGCGGGTTAAGCTCGCGTTGCGTATTGATTCGGATAGTTTCGAACCCGGCGCGTGGGAGCCGTTGCGATGGGGCACTGTTCAGGCAGGATTGCCGTTGTCATCACCTTCTCCGGACTGATTGCCGCCTGCGCGACGAGCACGGTAACACGCTCTCCCGTTGCTTCGAATGTGGCCCCGCCCGGCCGGCAGGTAGTACCGCCGGTTGCAACGGCGCCGGCTCCTCCCGCACCGCATCCGGCGTACAAGGTCGGCGAACCTTATCAGGTCGATGGCGTCTGGTATTATCCGCAGGAACAGCCGGGCTACGACACCACGGGAATCGCTTCCTGGTATGGCCAGGATTACCAGGGCAAACCGACGGCAAATGGTGAAATCTTCGACCGGAACGCGGTAACCGCCGCCCATCCGACGTTGCCGATGCCGGTCAATGTGCGTGTCACCAATCTGGAAAATGGCCGTTCGATTGTCGTGCGGGTCAATGATCGCGGGCCTTATATCAATGGCCGGCTGATCGACGTCTCGGAGCATGCTGCCGACCTGCTCGGCTTCCGGACACAAGGGCTGGCGAGAGTTCGCGTGACCTTTCTCGGGCGGGCCGATCTGAATGGACCCGGCCTGGCGTCGCTGGCCGATGAAACTCCGCCGGAGATCGCGTCTGCCGTCCCTGCTGCTCCGGTCAGCGCTGTCGAGGTTGGAATGCTGGCGCCGGTGATGGGCGTTGCGGTCGCTGCCGAAAAGCCGGTTTCAGCTTTGCCGGTTCCGGTAGAACAGACCATTTTGCCGGCTTTGCCGCAGGCTGCCGACGGGCAGGTGATCGAGATGGCAGGTTCCCGCTTCGACGGCGCTCTACGTGCAGGCCGGTTCTTTTATCTCGTCGACGAATGCAGCCTATCTGGCCTCACGATTGCGCAGCGCGGGCGCCAGGGTATTCTCCGGGACCAAAGATGGCCGGCCGATCTATCGCGTTCGCGTCGGCCCGTTTCAGTCTGTGGATGACGCCGATGCCGCCCTTATGCAGGTCGAATCGCTCGGCCAAAATGACGCCCAGATCATCGTAGATCCTGCCGGCTAGAGCGTTTTCCGATTGGAAGGAATCGGAATGGCGCTTCAACTCATTTGGGTTGCCGCATTTTCTTCGCCGAAGTGGCAGCCACTTCGGCGGAAAATGCTTTGGTTGGGGAATTTCGGCGCGAACCGCCCGCGAACGCGTTATGGGCTGGTATTCCGTTGCCGCGGCAATGCTCTAATCGCTCAGGGCCTGGTGATTCGAATAACCAGGAGGCCTGAATTCTGAAGCCCAGGAGGGTCACGTGCCAAACTCTCGTATGCTCACCCCATTGATCCTTGCGCTTGCAGCGGGACTAACCCCCGGTTTGGCCGGCATTGCGCAGGCGGAGATCATCACCACCGCCAAACAGGCGATGCTGTACGATTACGACACCGACGAAGTGCTGTTCTGCAAGGATTGCGACCAGCCGATGCCGCCGTCTTCCATGAGCAAACTGATGACGGTGGAACTGTTGTTCCAGCGGCTGAAAGACGGCCGGCTGAAACCCACCGATACCATGCATGTCTCGGAAACGGCCTGGCGGCAGGGTCAGAAGGACAATGAGTCCAAGATGTGGGTTGCGGTGAATTCCGACATTCCGGTGGACGATCTTCTGAAAGGGATCATCGTCCAGTCGGGCGGCGACGCTTGCGTCGTTGTGGCCGAAGCACTGGGCGGTTCCGAATCCGGCTTTGCCGATCTGATGAATGCCCGCGCCAGAGAACTGGGACTGGCGCATTCGCATTTCGCCAATTCCAGCGGACTGCCCGATCCTGGCCAATATATGTCGTCGGAGGACCTGGTGAAGCTCGCGGCGCACGTGATCCGCGACTATCCCGAGTACTACAAATATTTCGCCATCAAGGAATTCACCTGGAGCAATATTCGCCAGCCTAACCGGAACACGCTGATCGGCGAGAGCACCGGCGTGGATGGCCTGAAAACGGGCCATACCGAAGCAGGCGGATACGGAATACTTGCCTCCGCGGAACGCAATGGCCGCCGGTTGATCCTCGTGGTGAACGGGTTGAAGAGCGAACACGAAAGGATCAATGAGGCCCGGCGGCTGCTCGATATCGGGTTCCGGGAATTCAAGGATTACAAGATTGCCGGCAAAGGCGATGTGGTGGCGACGGCGCCGATCTGGGGCGGAGCCAGGGAAGCCGTCGGAGTAACCGTCAAAGATCCGCTGAAAGTCATGATGTCGGTGGATTCGCGCCCACAGATGAAGGTGACGCTGCGCTATGACAGTCCGGTTCGCGCACCGATCGCCGCAGGCCAGCAGATCGGAACCTTGACGATATCAATACCGGGAAAGCCCGACAAAATTGTTCCCGCGGTTGCCGCCGAAGAGGTTCCTTCCAACGGCTTCCTGGACAAGATGATGACGGGGCTGCAGGCGCTGATGTTCGGCGCAAAAGCGTGAATGCCCGTACGCGGACGCTTCATTACGTTTGAAGGCGGCGAGGGGGCGGGCAAGTCCACGCAGGTGCGGCTGCTCGCGGAAAAACTTGCGGGCGAGGGCTGCAATGTGCTTCGCACCCGCGAACCCGGCGGATCGCCTGGCGCCGAGATCATCCGCAAGATACTGGTCGAAGGTGACCCGGAGCGGTGGACGGCGCTTTCGGAGACTTTGCTTTTCCTTGCCGCGCGGGCGGATCACGTCGAGCGGGTGATCGAGCCGGCACTATCCGGCGGACAATGGGTGATTTGCGACCGGTTCAGCGACTCGACTGTTGTATATCAGGGCGCCGGACGCGGTCTCGGCATCGATCGCGTGCGCCGGCTGCAGCAGCAGGCGGGAACGATCATGCCGGACCTGACCTTCATGCTGGATATCGAACCGCGCGTGGGCCTGATGCGAACGGCACAACGCGGGAAGGGAGAAAACCGCTTCGAACAATTCGAGGACGGGTTTCACCGGCAATTGCGCGAGTCTTTTCTCGAGATTGCCCGCGCAGAAGTGCGGCGCTGCGTCATCGTGGATGCTTCACGACCGGCGGAGATTCTGGCCGATGAAATCCGGCAGCATCGTGAAGGCCCGCCTGGGATGAGAGCGGCCGTGCAAACACCCGCGCTGGACGAGCCGGACCGCATCGAAGGCCAGCGGCATCCACGCGAAACCTATGAATTGGTCGGCCAGGACGAAGCGCTTTCACGTGCCAGCCACGCAATCCGGCGCGGCAGACCTCCGCAGGGCTGGCTGCTGGGTGGCGAACCGGGAATTGGAAAGGCGACGCTTGCCTATCGCATTGCGCGGTATCTGCTGAGGCATGGCGCAACGGCCGGTGGTCCGCCCGATCTGTCTGTCGGCAGGGATGATCCGGTGTCGCGCCAAATCGAAGCACAAGCCCATCCCGGTCTCCTGGTTTTGCGACGGCCATGGGACGAAAAGCACAAGCGTCTGAAATCCGTAATCACCGTCGATGAGTTACGCCGCCTCGGCGAATTTTTCGGGCTTAAATCCGTTTCCGGAGGTTGGCGCATTGCACTGATCGATTCGGCGGACGAAATGAACGAGCAGGCCGCCAACGCGCTGCTGAAGGTCCTCGAAGAACCGCCCCGCAATTCATTGTTGATCCTGGTCAGCCATGCGCCGGGAAGGCTGTTGCCGACCATCCGCTCACGGGTACAGCGGCTGGATTTGAAACCCCTTCCGGAAAGCATCCTCGACGGGATGTTGGCGCAGTGTGTTCCCGAAATTGCTGAAGATGACCGCGCTGCCCTGGTGCGGGCTGCCGGAGGATCGCTGGGGCTCGCGCTGCGGCTGGCCGGCGATCAGGGAGCGCAACTCGCACGCGACGCGGAGAGTCTGCTCGAAACGGAAGGATCACCGGACTGGATCGCCATGATGAAGCTGGCCGATCGCGTTGCGAAGCGCGGCGGCGAACTCGCGCAATTCGGAGAGTTTCTGAACCAGGCTGTGGCGCGGCGGATACGCGCGCGCGCAGAGTCGGGTGGCGGACACGCGCGCGCCGTCGAGCTCTGGGAACAGCTTGAACGCATTGTTTTCGCGCGCCGCCGAAGTCAATCTTGAGCCACGGCAGACGGTACTCGCAGCGGCGGGATTGATTGCGGCAGCAAAACGCCTTCACGTGGTGTAACACAGCCTTGAATTACCGCGCTGCGTTGACCATGGTCGACCGATGTATGTTGACAGCCACTGCCATCTGGATTTTCCGGAATTTGCGCCTGAGCTCGACGAGGTTCTGGGCCGCGCTCGCGCCGCAGGCGTCCGTCACTTCCTGACCATATCAACCGGGCTGGCACGGTTTCCCGCCGTGCGCAGTATTGCTGAACGCGCCGCCGATATCAGCTGCACGATCGGCGTGCATCCGCACGATGCCGCGAAGGAGCCGGTTGCCAACCCCGAATTCTTGCTCGCCGAAAGCGTTCTGCCGAAGGTCGTCGGATTTGGCGAGACCGGTTTGGACTATTATTACCAGCACAGTCCGCGCGAGGCGCAGATCCGGAATTTCCGCAGCCACATTGCGGCGGCCCGGGCGAGCGGGTTACCTGTCGTCATCCACACGCGTGATGCCGAAGAGGACACCATTTCCATTCTGGAGGAAGAGCGGGCGCAGGGCGGGTTCAGCGGAGTTATTCATTGTTTCACCGGCAGCGCCCGCCTTGCAGGCGCCGCATTGGAGATGGGATTCCATATTTCCGTTTCCGGCATTGCGACGTTCAGGAAATCGGAAATGTTGCGCGCGACACTGAAGGAAGTGCCGTTGAACCGGCTGCTGATCGAAACCGATTGTCCCTATCTGGCGCCCGAGCCGATGCGCGGCAAACGCAACGAGCCATCCTTCCTGGTGCATACGGCAGCGATGCTGGCGCAACTGAAGGATGTGAGTCCGGCAGAACTGGCGCAGGCGACAACGGAAAATTTTTTCCGTCTGTTTTCCAAAGCCCGCCCGGTACCGGCGGCCTGAATGGCGGATGCGCGCATCGAAGCGGTTATCCTCGGTTGCGGGTCGTCCGCAGGCGTTCCGCGGCTTGGCGGAGCAGACGGAGGCGGCGAATGGGGCGCCTGCGATCCGGCAAATCCGAAAAACCGCCGCCGGCGCTGTTCGCTGCTGCTGCGCCGCGGACACACAACAGTGCTGGTCGATACTTCGCCGGATCTGCGCGAGCAATTGCTGGACGCGCGCTGCTCGCGGCTGGACGCGGTCCTGATGACGCATCCGCATGCCGATCAGACCAACGGCATTGACGATCTCCGGCCGCTGACATTCGCGACCGGAAAGCGAATCCCGATGTATGGCGACTGGGCGACGCTGGCGCAGCTAAAACAGCAATTCGCCTATTGCTTCGAGCCCATGAACGGATACTCGGCGATCCTCACAGCCCATGAACTCGCGGAACCCTTTGCCGCGATGGAAATTGCAGGGGAGGGCGGCGCAATCCCGGTGCGCGCCTTCTGGCAGCAGCATGGGCCCATCCGATCGCTGGGATACCGCTTTGGCGGGCTTGCCTATTCCAGCGATGTCAACAGCCTGGACGATGCGGCTTTCGCGGCGCTGGAGGGCGTGCATACCTGGATTGTCGATGCCTTGCGTTATCGCGACCACCCGACGCACGCAAACGTCGAAACCGCGCTCCGCTGGATTGAAAAGGTGAAACCACGGCACGCGGTTCTCACCAATTTCAACATCGATATCGATTACGCGCAGCTGGCTTCCGAATTGCCGGACGGAGTTGAACCTGCCTTTGACGGCATGGTGGTGATGGCAACGGTCTAATTCCAGAGCGCGCGGGAGGCGAGGCGGGCGCCTTCGGAAAGGCTTCTGAATTTCTCCCACACAATGGTTGGGTGCACCTCCGGTACGGCGCGGGGCATGGAGGCAAAACCGCAGTCCGCTCCGGCGATGACGTTCTCCCGGCCAACGACACGTGCGAAACGCTGGATGCGTTCGGAGACCAGTTCCGGATGTTCTACAAGCACCGTGCAATGGCTGATCACACCGGGAATGATGGCTTTGCCGGGCGCCAGCCTGATGCTTTCCCAGAGCCGCCATTCGTGTTCATGCCGCGGATTTGCTGCCTCGAACGAGTAGAAATTCGCACGTATCTTCAGGACGATGTCGATCAGGTGCCGGAACTCGATGTCGTATATCCGTGGACCCATATTGATGCCGTAGCAGGTGTGATGGCGGATGCGCTCGACCGGAAGATCGCGCAGCGCGTGGT
Source organism: uncultured Alphaproteobacteria bacterium (assembly GCA_963747255.1). Taxonomy (GTDB): domain Bacteria; phylum Pseudomonadota; class Alphaproteobacteria; order Micropepsales; family Micropepsaceae; genus CAIYRG01. The sequence continues at coordinate 406,412 of CAVVEG010000017.1, read as the reverse complement.
TCAGGATTTCGACGTAATGATTGGCCCAGCGCCTTGTGTCCTCGACGCTTAAATCCGGCTCAAGCATGTAGTGCATCGCGAGATGCGGGTCGTCGATCTGGAGCATGAAGCCCGCGGCGATGATCGCCTGGTATTCCTCGCGCATGGCTTCACCAATCGCGATCAGAAAATCGTCGTCCGTCGGGTAATAGCGGTTCAGGTGATAACGCTGAATTTGGCCCGGAGACACCGCAGGCATGAATGCATCTTCGACACTGACACTTTGCAGCGCCGCCTTGAGGTTCTGAATATCGGCCTGAAGCTGCATCTGGCCGATATAGCGGACAGGTCCGGTGCAGGCCATCGGCGGCGGGCGGGAGCCGGAATGTCCGTGAGCGTAAAATTCAGGAAACGCGCGTCGCTCACGCGTGTCGAGTTGTTCCGGATTGTCGGTGCGAGCTTCCATGCCGCCGAGGCGCTCGTGAATATAGGTGATAAAGCCCGGTTTTGATTGCTCGCCGTCATCCACAATGTCGATGCCGCAATCCGCCTGGCGCCGGACAATGTCTTCGACCGCGGCGCGCACCGCCTGGCCGAAACCCGGAGGATGCGGTGCTGTGCCGCTCGCCATCATTTCCGAAAGCGCCTCGGGCCGCGGCAGACTTCCGACATGGGTGGTGAGAATGCGGCGGTAACGCTGGACTTCGATGCTCATGTGCTTTCTCCCGGCGGGGTCATCTTCGGTGGCGTTTCCGGCGCACACAAGTCACTGGCATAATTGGTGATATTATGGCCCGGTCTGCCCGCATTGTGGCGTGATCGAACCGCGCTTCCCGCATTGAAGGCGGACGCGCTGGCCTTCTGTTCTGCAACGCTTGCCGTAAGCAGTTCACGGTCACCGTCGGAACCGTCTTTGAGCGTTCAAAGTTGCCCCTGCACACATGGCTCTATGCGAACCATCTGCTTTGTTCGTCCAAGAAAGGCATCCAGTTCGCAGCAGCTTTCCCGCATGTTGGGCGTGACGGTCAAAACCGCGTGGTTCATGTCCATGCGTATCCGCGAAGCGATGGTTCCGGGCGATCCCGGCAAGCTGGGCGGCGAAGGCCAGATCGTGCAGTTCGATGAAGCCGAACTTGGCCCATCGCAAGCACACGCGCCCACACAAGCATGGGAACATGAAATTCGTAACCTTGGTCGAACGCGGCGGTCGCGCACGCTCGCGCAAGCTGACTGGCGCGGAAGGCCCAATCGGCTCTCAGGTTCATGGCATGATCTGGCAGAACGTCGCCCCGGAGAGCACTTTGCATACCGACGGCGCGTGCCATTACAAATCAGTTTGGCCTTTCGTTCAGCGTGAAGCCGTGAACCACAACAAGCAGTTTGTCCGCACCACTGAGGCAGGCCAGAAAGTTCATACGAATTCGGCTGAAGGCTTCTTTTCGATCTTCAAGCGTGGTTTGATCGGCACCTACCAGCACATGAGCGAGCAACATCTGGAACGCTATCTGGCCGAATTTGATTTCAGGATGAGCTACCGTGTCCGCCTTGGTTACAGCGACTATATGCGCTCAGACATCGCCTTGCAGGGCATCGCGGGTAAGCGTTTGACCTATCGGCGGATTGGCGAAGCCGCGCACGATTAAGCAGAACGCGCTGGCGTTTATTCGCTGGCGTAAGAAGCACGGCTTTGCAGTAACTCACAAGAAGCGCAAACCTTGGGGGCGTCGGTGGCTATCCAGTTAAACGTTCAATTGCTTCCGGACGGAGAGACTTTCCAAATCACTCTGGGGCCATCCGTCATGCAAATGAGAGCGGCCTATCTGTACAGGCTGATCGGTGCTATGGCGACAATTCGAGCGAATATGAAACCAGAGATTCCCCGGTTATTTCCGCATGTGGAGAAGGTCCACCAGCAAGAAGCGACCAACTATATGATCGGATTCGACTGCGTTTCCGGCCACCCAACGATGGCTCTCCGAACCGAAAGTTTCGGATGGCTGAAGTTCGATTTTGATCGCAGGTCGGCTCTAGAAATATCCCGCCTTCTGCAAGAGGCTGCACGGACGCCAGACGATAAGAGTAAGGCAAATTAGCCATCGCCGTGCGCCCGCGCGGTTGTGCAGTGTCGGTTCGCGCAATCCAAGATGGCTTTTATCCGGTGCCGTGAATGCGGAAAGGAGATTTCATCCGAAGCCAAAACATGTCCGCAATGCGGGGCGTCTAATGCTAACGCTCAACGTGGCGGATGTGGCAAAATCTTTTTTGTGATCGCGGCCGTTTTGGCTATGGCGATTGCGGCCGGGGCCATCCTTGGCCCAAGTGGACCGTCGCCGTCATCTCCGGCGGCCGGGTTGTGCGGGACTTGCTCGCAAAGCGCAGTCAGTGCCGTGAAAATTTACAGGGGCTTGTCGCCGCCGGGATGCGCCTCACCCGCGATCACGATGGCAAGGGCGCTACGTGGGCTGACATCGACGAACTGGCGTGGGCGCGTATCCAGCACGATAACAAGGTTGCGACTGCGCTAACAATCTTTTGCGCCGATATGCCGGACGATGGACGCTACGATGTTTTCATCCGTGGGCTACACAACGGCAAGATTCTCGCCCATCTCATCGACGGCAATTATGGCGACGATTGAGCCCTCGTGGCCTTCTTGCCAGGCGGCTTTGGGCGACTCGCTTTAGGCTTGGTGGCCTTCACTGGCGCATGGTCTTTGTGCGGCGTTTTCAGCAGCCGCATTAGCGTTGCTTCTTCATCAATCGGCCCCTATGGTGGTTCTTTGAGTTTTGGCATGGTGACAATATGTATCCATCTGACGTTGAAAAGTCACGCTTTCACGCTTGTACATAGTCAATCCGCTGCCTATCCCGAGTTGAACTTATCATGGCCTATCTAGAATTTGTATCCGCGTGAACCGAACTTCTGATCTCTGGAGATGCGCTCCATTCCAGTTTTCCGAAGACGGCTAAAACAAAACTCCAGAGACCACAGTCGTTTGGAGCCAAGAAAGGCGTTCAGGAGACAAGATCTAACTGCTTTGTTATATGTTCCTAGTTAGGTGCGCTCACGAACATGGCTTTCAGCAGGTGGTCCCGGTTCGTTGGACAGGTCGGCAGCGAAGTTAAGGTGTATTCCGGTTGCTGATCACGCTGCCAAACTTCCGATCTGGTTGAACGCTTTTTGTTGCTGTTGGGCCTGCCCGGATGTGGGCAAGGCGCTAGCCTTGTCCATCATATCCACAGGCTGCGATGCCGTAGGCTTCCGCGGGCGTCTCGCCGTCAAGTGCCGAGTGCGGCCGCTCGGTATTGTGGAAGCGGACCCACGCGCCGATGACGCGCTCGGCCGCGAAGCCGTCGGTCATCTCGTGCAGGTAGACGGCCTCGTATTTCAGCGACCGCCACAGGCGTTCGATGAAGATGTTGTCCATGCACCGTCCCCGCCCGTCCATGGAGATCGCGATCTCTGCGCCCTTGAGCACGCCGGTGAAGTCGAGGCTGGTGAACTGGCTGCCCTGGTCGGTGTTGAATATCTCGGGTCTGCCGTATCTCGGCAGAGCCTCGTTCAACGCCTCGATGCAGAACCGGCATCCATGGTGTTCGACAGCCGCCACGCCAGGACATGGCGCGTCGCCCAATCCATGATCGCGACCAGATACAGGAACCCGCGCCGCACCGCGATGTAGGTGATGTCGGCGCACCACACATGATCGCGGCGGATCGACCTCAGGTTCCGCAGCAGATAAGGATAAATCCGATGCGCCGGGTGTGGCGCGCTGGTTCTCGGCGCCTGATAGATCGCCTCCAGTCCCATCAGGCGCATCAGGCGGCGCACCCGATGACGGCCGACACCAACACCCTCCCGCCGCAACTGGCGCACCATTTGCCGGCTGCCGAAGAAGGGATATTTGAGAAACAGTTCATCGATGCGGCGCATCAGCGCCAGGTTCTCCGAGCTCTCTCCCTTCGGCGCGTAATAGAACGACGACCGGCTGATCGAGAGAAGCCGGCATTGACAGCTCAAGCTCAAACCGCGGCGATCAGGCGCGATCATCGCCTTGCGTTCCTCCCGGCTCATCGCTCGAGCCCGCCGGCCAAAAAATCCCGTTCCACCGTCAACTGGCCGATCTTGGCGTGAAGATCGCGAACCTCTGTCTCGCGATCCTGCCACTCGCGGTCCGCCCCGTTCGAAAACACTTCCCTCAGGCCATCGATCGCCTGGCGCTTCCAGCTGCTCACCTGATTCGGATGCACCTTGTGCTTCCAGGCTATCTCCTGGACCGTCTCGTCTCCCCGCAATGCCTCCAGCGCCACTCGCGCCTTGAACTCGCCCGTAAACCGCCGTCTCGTCGTCAGGTATAATACTGCCGCAGTATTTCCCATAATATCGCTTATACGCGTTTTTGGTCGAGGGCTTGCCACCACAATTGACTGCCGGCAGCTGTTTCGCGACACCATACCGGATGATCAACCCATCGCCTGCGCGTGGAAACATCACGCGGCTTCTGGAAATCATGCGCCGCCTGCGCGACCCGCAAAGCGGCTGCCCGTGGGATCTCGAACAGAATTTTTCGACGATCGCGCCTTACACGATCGAGGAAGCCTATGAGGTCGCTTCCGCCATTGAAGCCGGCGATTACGCATCTCTGAAGGACGAATTGGGCGACCTGCTGCTGCAGGTCGTGTTTCATTCGCAGATGGCCGACGAGCGCGGTTTGTTTGGTTTTGCCGATGTTGTCGAGGGCATCTGCGAAAAGATGATCCGCCGCCATCCGCATGTGTTCGCCACATCGGACGTTCGAAGCGCCTCCGGCGTCACCCGTGCCTGGGAAGAAATCAAACGCCATGAACGCGCCGCGAAACGCGATCGGGCGGAAGGACATCTGGACGATGTGCCCGCGGCCCTCCCGGCGCTCATGCGAGCGATCAAGCTGCAGAATCGCGCGGCGGAGGTTGGTTTCGACTGGCCGAGCGCGATGACGGTTGCAGACAAAATCGCGGAGGAATCGCGTGAGTTGGCGGAGGCCGCAGATTGTGGCGATGCGGCCAAGGTGGCCGAAGAATTCGGCGATCTGCTGTTTGCCATGGCCAATTTGGCGCGGCATCTGAAGCTCGATCCCGAACAGGCTTTGCGCGGGGCCAATGCGAAATTCATGCGACGTTTCAGAGCGATAGAGACCGGGTTGAAATCCCGCGGAAGGACGCTGCAGGAGGCTTCCCTCGATGAAATGGAGGCGCTCTGGCAGGAGGCGAAACAGACGGAACACGCCGGCTGAAAAACACCCCTCAGGAAGTCACCCTGCGGCGTTGTTCCGGATCGATAATTTCAATCCTGCCGCGGTAATGGGCCGTGAAGCGATCGACCGTCGAGGGATCTCCGGCGATCACCAGATAGATGGCTTTTTCGCCTTGCCTGCGCTCCAGCACGCGTCCGTTTTCGTAGGCCCAGGCCACGCCGGCTCCATCGGCCGGGTCCAGCTTCAGGCGGACGAGCGTTTCGGCCTGTCCGAGCACGCGGTCGAGCGCGAGCAGAAGATCGTCCGTCCCCTGCCCCGTCACTGCGGAAACCGCAATCGGCCCGGATGCGGATTTTCCGGATTTTGCCTTGTTGCGGGTCAGCATCGAGGCTCGAACGTCCGGTTCGATGAGATCGATCTTGTTCAGAATCTCGATGATGGTGCGCTCGTCTTCCTCGACCCCGAGCTCGCGCAGCACCTTTTCCACGTCGCGTCTCTGCGCCTCGCTTTCATCATGCGCAATATCGCGAACATGCAGGATCACGTCGGCTTCCAGGACTTCCTCGAGAGTGGCGCGAAACGCCGCAACCAGCTGGGTCGGCAGATCGGCAATGAAACCCACCGTGTCGGACAGGATTATTTTCCGCCCGGAGGGAAGTTTCAGGCCCCGCATGGTGGGATCGAGGGTGGCGAACAGCATGTCCTTCGCCAGCACTTCCGCGGAAGTCAGCCGGTTGAACAGCGTGGACTTTCCGGCATTGGTGTAACCGACCAGAGCCACCACGGGATAAGGCACGCGTTTGCGCGCGCGGCGGTGCAAACCCCGCGTGCGCTTCACCTCTTCCAGTTCGGCCTTGATTTTGGCGATACGCTCGCCGATCAGCCTGCGGTCCGTCTCGATCTGGGTTTCACCGGGACCACCGAGAAAGCCAAATCCTCCGCGTTGCCGCTCCAGATGGGTCCAGCTTCGCACCAGGCGGGAGCGCTGATAAGTCAGATGCGCCAGTTCGACCTGCAGGCGGCCTTCGCGGGTCTTCGCGCGCTCACCAAAAATCTCCAGAATCAGCGCCGTCCGGTCGAGGACCTTGGCGCCCCAGGCGCGTTCCAGATTGCGTTGCTGGACCGGCGAAAGCGCCGAGTTGACGATGACAACTTCAGCCTCCGCCGCCTGGCAGACGGTCTTCAACTCCTCGACTTTTCCCGAACCGATCAATGTGGCGGGCGTGGCGCGCGCGATTGTGGCAATCGACCAGTCGACGACCTCGAGACCAATCGCTCTGGTCAGAGCGATTGCTTCTTCGAGTCGTGATTTTTCGCGTCGCCCGGACGGTGAGCCTGATTTTTTCGCGACATGGAGGACGATGGCGCGTGGCGTTTTCCGCGTAGCCGTGCTGCGCGCCCCGGCTGCCCTGGACGCTTGAGAACGTCTCAGGGCTCGCTCGCCCCGGTCGATTCATGGTCCTGCAGTTGCACGGGACCGAGTGGCATCACGGTTGAGATCGCGTGTTTGTAAACCAGCTGCACCTGACCGTCGCGCCGCAGGAGGACGCAGAAATTGTCGAACCAGGTGATATTTCCCTGCAACTTCACGCCGTTGACGAGATAGATGGTTACCGAAGTTTTGCTCTTGCGGACCGAATTAAGAAATGTGTCCTGAAGGTTCTGTGGCTTTTCGTTCATGGGTGAACCCCATTTTTTATGCGGGCGGAGCTGAACGCATCCGGCGCGACAATGCGGCGCGCGAAGCGAACCATATAAGCGTTTGCCCGGAATGCGAAGCCTAAAACCACATCACGCAGCGGCCGAAGTTCCGGCGAGATGGGAGTAAAGCGAATGGACCAGGCGCGCCACGGGACCAGGCCTGCCATTTCCCAGCGATTTCCCGTCGATGGAGACAACCGGGATAACGCCGCCGGAAGCCGAGGTGATGAACGCCTCGCGCGCGGTCAGTGCTTCATTGACACTGAACGGTCTTTCTTCGACGCGAATTCCGGAATTCGGAAGAAAGCGCCGCCAATACACCGGCCCGGGTGACGCCGGCGAGGATGTTCCTCGACAAGTGCCGGGTCACCAGAACGCCGTCTGCGGTGACGATCCAGGCATTGCTGGATGTGCCCTCGGTGATCATGAAATCGGCATCGAAAAGCCAAGCCTCGAAAGCCCCGCGTTTCCGCGCCTCGGTTTTGGCCAGCGTGTTGGCGAGAAGACCGGTTGTCTTGATGTCGCAGCGCCCCCAGCGCAGATCGGGAAGTGTCACAACGGCAATCCCCTCGGCCCGGCGTTTCCCGACGGCCGCAACATCGAAGGACCGCGCGGTCATCAGCAGCGAGAGTTTGGGGTTCCCGGGAATGGCATGGTCGCGCCGATACGCCCCGCGTGTGACCTGAAGATAGAGCAACCCGTTCCGCAGGCGATTGCGGCGAACCAGTTCGCGCATGACGATGCCAAGCGCCGCCGGCGACGTCGGCATGGGCATAGTCAGGGCCGCCAGACTGCGGCCCAAACGCTCCGTGTGGCCCTGTTCGTCGATCAGGCGCCCGTCCAGAACGGCGCAAACTTCATAAACGGCGTCGGCGAATTGCAGACCGCGATCCTCGATATGCACGGAAGCCTGCGCATGCGGCAGATAGCGGCCATTGACATAGGCAATCCGCCCCGATGGCGGTTGGTGCCGGTGGTCCTGTTTCACGCGTCGAAAACCTGATCCAGACGCGGCGAAGACACGCCCAGCGATTTCAGCTTGCGATGCAGCGCCGAGCGCTCCATCCCGACGAAGCTGGCCGTGCGCGAGATATTCCCGCCAAAGCGGTTGATCTGCGCCAGCAGGTAATCGCGTTCGAACATTTCGCGGGCTTCGCGCAGGGGCAATGAAATGATGAGATCGGGCTTGCCGCCGTGCCCCCAGGGGGACGCCACACCGTTGAAATTGGCCGGCAGCAGGTCGGCCGAAATGGCGGCCGCAGCGTCGTCGGAAGCGAGTATCAGCAGGCGTTCGACGATATTGCGCAGCTGGCGCACATTTCCCGGCCAGTTATAGGCCTGCAGCACGGCCATCGCCTCATCGGACACTTCGCGGACCGCGAGCCCCGAGCCGGCAGACAGACATTTCATGAAATGGTCCACCAGCAGCGGAATGTCGTCGCGCCTTTCCCCGAGCGACGGAACCCGAACCGGAACGACGTTGAGGCGGTGGTAGAGATCCTCGCGGAACCGGCCCGCCTCGATCTCATGTCGCAGATCCGATGTGGAAGAGGAGATTACGCGAACATCGACCTGTACGCGGGTCGAGCCTCCCACCCGCTGAAAGGATTGATCGATCAGCACACGAAGGATCTTGCCCTGCGTCTCAAGCGGCATATCCGCGACTTCATCGAGATACAGCGTGCCGCCATGCGCCAGTTCGAGCAGGCCGACCTTGCGCATGCCCTCCGACTCGACTCCGAACAGCTCGTCTTCAATGCGCGCGGGCGACATCATGGCGCAATTCACGGCGATAAAGGCGTTGTTCGCGCGCCGCGACAGAGTGTGGATGAGGCGCGCCGTCACCTCTTTGCCGGATCCGGACGGGCCGGTGATCAGGACGCGGCTGTTGGTCGGTGCGATCTTGTCCACAAGCTGACGCACCTGCGTGATCGCCGTCGATTGGCCGCAAAGATCCGTATCGTCACCGGCTTTGAGCTTGAGTTCCTCGATCTGCCGCTTCAGCCGCGCCGATTCCAGGGCGCGGCGGACGGTATGACACAGCTTGTCGGCCTTGAACGGCTTCTCGATGAAGTCGTACGCGCCTTTCCGGATGGCCGCGACCGCGGTTTCGATGGTGCCATGCCCGCTGATGATCACGACGGGAAGATCGGGATAATCCCGGGTGATCTCATCCAGCACCTGAATGCCGTCGAGCCGGCTTCCCTGCAGCCAGACGTCGAGCACCACGAGATGTGGCCGGCGCTGTGCGATGGCGTTCAGTGCCCCATCCGAATCCGAGGCGACGCGCGTTTCGAATCCCTCATCGGCGAGGACCCCTGCCATGAGCTCACGGATGTCGGCCTCGTCATCGACAACGAGAATTTCAGACGAAACCGGCGACCCGTTCACTCTCATTTACTGCACCCTCTGCCGGAGACGTCCGGCGTTGCGGAAACACCAAAGTCACAACCGCCCCGAAAGTCTCTCCGGAACGGACTTCGTCGTCTTCCAGCAGCAACTCGCCGCCATGGTCCTCAAGAATTTTGCGTACGATCGCGAGTCCGAGGCCGGTTCCCTTGACCCGCGTTGTGACATAGGGCTCGGTCAGTCTGTGCCGGTTTTCTTTCGGCAGTCCGATGCCGTTGTCGTGTACCGCGATGCGAACCCGCCCGGCCCTGACCGAAAGATCGATGTTTATGCAACCGGGTTCCTGACTCCCGGCCGTTATGCGCGCGCCGATCGCCTCGGTGGCGTTTTTCAGGATATTGGTAAGCGCCTGACTGACCAGGCGGCCGTCGCAGTCCAGCATCACAGGTCCGGGCGGCGAATTGATTTCGATGGCGATCTGCGGGCTCGCGACCCGTTGGAGGAACGCCGCCTGGCGCACCAGTTCCAGCGCATCCTGCGACCGGATCACCGGCACGGGCATGCGCGCGAAAGAGGAGAACTCGTCCACCATGCGGCCGATATCGCCAACCTGCCGGATGATGGTGTCGGTGCATTGCGCGAAGACGTCGGGCTCTGTGGAAACCTCACGGGAATATTTCCGCTTCAGCCTTTCCGCGGATAACTGAATCGGCGTAAGCGGGTTCTTGATTTCATGGGCAATGCGGCGGGCGACGTCGGCCCATGCAGCAGTGCGCTGTGCCGAAACGAGATCCGTGATGTCATCGAAGGTGACGACAAAACCGTGGCTGGCGCCTTCGCTCGAGACCTGCACATTGAGGTGACGCAGCGCGCCGCGGCGGCGGACATCCACCTGTGCGGCGGCTTTGGGCGCCCCTTCATGGATTGCGCGACGGATCAGCGAGGCCAGTTCCGGCATGCATTCGGAATAATGGCGGGTCTCGACATCCTCAGGCTTTATGCCCAGTAGCCGTGACGCCGTCCGGTTTATCAGCGTGACCCGGCCTTCATTATCCAGGCCGACAACGCCGGCAGAAACGCCCGCCAGCATGGCTTCGGTAAATCGGCGGCGCGAATCGAGCTGAAGATTGGCGTCCATCAGTTCCTGGCGGCGTGCATCCAGTTCCGAGGTCATGTGGTTGAAGGTTTCGGACAACGCGCTGATCTCATCGTCATCCTTGCCGACGGCCACCCGCACGCGCAGATCGCCCTGGCTCACGCGTTCGGCGGCGCCCGCGAGCCGTCCGATCGGACGCACAATGCGGCTGGCAGCCCAAAGGCCGAGCCAGACTGCGGCAAGAAGAATCAACATCGCAACGACGATGTAGAGGGCGGCGAAAGTCAGCTGAATTTGCGAGCGGTTCTGATTCAGCCGCTGATATTCGGAGACGGCGTCATGCGTCCCCTGCTGGCGCGCCAGAACCTGGGGATCGACCGGCCGGTTGACGAGGAGATAGGCATCGATGAATGCGTCCAGCCGAACCAGTGCGGACACCGCCTTTTCGCTGGGATCGGTCAGCACGATCACCTGGCCGGATTTGGCCTGTTCCAGCTGGGCCGTGGTGACCGGGCTACGGTCCGGCATATAGGGCAGTTTGGCGCTGGCCAGCGTGCGTCCGCTGGAATCAATGACATACACAGCCGGCAGGGCCCGGATCTTCGCTTCCGTCTCCAGAATTTCGACGATCCGCTTCTGGTCGCCCTGAACCAGCGGCGCCGCCCGGTTCAGGTCGAACGCCATGGCGAGAATGTCGCCGCGTATGACCTGCTTGTGTTCTTCCACATAGGCATCCGCGACGCTGACGGAATTCGTCAGTGCGGTCTGCACGCGTTCGGAAAACCAGGCCTCGATGCCGAGATTGAGCGAGACCGCGGCAAACACCGCGACGAGGATCGCCGGCACAGCCGCGATGGCCGAAAACATCACCACCAGGCGTATATGCAGCTTCGATCCGGCGGCGCCGCTTTTTCGCTCGATCCACAGGCTGGTCAACCGCCAGGCGATCAGGCCGCCCAGCGTCAAGACCAGTGACAGATCGACGAGGATCAGAACAACGACGACGGTGGGTTTGGGGTTATAGGCCGTGATTCCGGGGAGGGTCAGATAAGTCAGGGCACCCGAAACCAGCGCTGCGGCTGCGACCGCGAGCGCGATCAGCGACGAGCGCGAAACGGCATTGAGAAGCTGAAATCCTCGCCCGAATGCGTGCGCCTGAAACGTGGTGCTGAAAAGCATGGGGCAAAAATGGCCTTTTCGGACAGATCGTTAATGCGACGAGAGCCGGACAGTGTAGCAAAGACACAGGATGTTGCAATTGTGCCGCATTATATAGTTGACACCACAAGCCCACTAAAGGTAGTATTCGGCAATTACAGGGGTTGCCGATGGGCACTAACGTATTCAAAGATAAACGCTTCCATGATGAAGAAGCGGCGCGTGAGTGGTTCGAGAACGCACGCTGGCCCGATGGCCCGGTCTGCCCGACCTGCGGAAGCCTTAAACACTACAAGACCAAGAAACCCGGGCGCTATCGCTGCGGCGAAAAGGAATGCCGTCGCGACTTCACGGTTATGACCGGCACCGTCATGGAGCGGAGCCACGCCAAGCTCACACAGTGGGCCATGGCGTTCTGGCTTGGCGCGTCATCCAAGAAAGGCTTTTCGGCCCATCAACTGCATCGCGCCCTCGGCTGCCAGTACACAACAGCATGGTTCTTGCACCACCGGGTTATGGAAGCCATGCGGACTGGCTCTCTGGACCTTCCGCCGCTTGGTGGCGAAGGCAAGGTCGTAGAAGTCGATGAAACTTACATCGGCAAATCCGGGAACGTCAGCCGGACAAGAACATCGCAGCGGCAAGCCCTACCGTTACAAGAGCAAGAGCCACCACAACAAACGCGTTGTCGTGACGCTGGTTGAGCGTGGCGGCAAGGCCCGCTCATTCCATGTTCCACGCAGCTGACAAGGCGACAGTCGCCAAGATTGTACGCGAGAACATCGCCAAGGAATTGCGTCTGCATACCGATGAAAGCAAACTCTATGTCGGTTCCAGCAAGACGTTCGCTGCGCATGAGACCGTCAATCACTGCGGCGAAAGAATACGTTCGCAAGGGTGGCGAATCAGGCGGTATCGAATGGCCGCTGGTCACAACCAACACAGTTGAAGGCTTCTTTTCAGTCTTCAAGCGCGGCATGAAAGGCGTTTACCAGCACTGTGGCGAGAAGCACCTGCACCGTTACCTCGCCGAGTTTGATTTTCGTTACAATCGCCGCACAGCCCTTGGCTGGACTGATGAAGCGCGGACTTTGGAGGCGGTCAGGGGCGCAGAGGGTAAGCGCCTGACCTATCATCAACCTCACTAAATCCAAATCATTTAAGGCGTCGGCGCGCGCGTTTTCGATTTGGCGACAGAAGAAGAAGCCCGAACTCTTCTTAGCCGCTTTGCGCGACTTTCCCGCTCTTGTCGGAATATCCTTCAACTGAGTCTGGCGGACCGGAGAACGCGCCGCGCATGATTTTGCGCAAGCGTTGCTCAGTTTCTTCAGCATTGTACCGATCTGAGTCCTTCATGGATGGACAGTATGCCAAAACCGCAACGGTTTTGCATCTTTTGTGGTGGCAGTCCGATTACCGCCGAGCATCTATGGCCCGAATGGATGGCCCCGCTGCTTGGAAAGCAGGGCAGAGGCACAACGCAAAGGTTTGGAAGGTATGTCAGGCATCCCACGACAGATGAGGTTGTTTTTGCGGTGCGCGAACACCTCATTAAGGGGCGGAGATCAACCAGCGCAACAATGTCAGTCCTTTGTGACCGATGTAATAATGAATGGGGATCGCTACTCGAAACTGCGGCAGCGCCTGCATTGAAGAAACTTGTTAAGGGAGATCGGCACGTAATCAGACCCGCCGATCTGGCCGTAATCGTGCGATGGCTAACACTCAAGTTTTTTGTCGCAGACGGCAAAGATTTGGAGGCGCAAGCAACGCTTCAGTCAGAACGTGCAGCGTTTCGGGAATCCTTTGCTATTCCAGATTCCCTGCGGATTTCACTTGCGCCCGATTCCACGCGGGAAATGGAGCGCGTCATTTCACTTTTTTTCGACGAGTGCTTCGTTTTTGAAACCTGGCGAAGCCGTAGAAGCTATGGCTCGGCCCAAAAACGTAGCGACCCTTTCGATTGGGTTCGGACGCTGCTTCGCTCACATCGTTTACGCTCGGGTTGACTATCCGCCCGTTCTGCGTAGCCCCTTCATTCGTCGCTTCATTCAAATCTGGCCACTCCAACCAAACAGCATCGATTGGCCGCCGACTCCCAGTCTCCCTGAGATGGTCATTGATGATTTTGCCTTCTCTATGGAGAGGGGTACCCCGGACACCAAGAGGTTTGCCACCCGACGGCGAATCCGACTCAAGGTCGTCACCCCCTCCGAGGACTTTAGCATCTTCAGAGGTATTAACCCGTTCTTCACTGGAAACGAATTTGACGATCTCATCTGCGGCAAGATTGGGTGCGGCCAAGTTTTGGCCGATGGTATGTCCTCCGATACCGTCAGGGAGAGCTTTGCAGTCGAGAACAGACTTATTCTGGTCTGTGCAAAATGCGGCTCGCACAACCTCCTTCCAGTTCGCGGAACCAAGCGTAACAGGCGCTGAAAGAAAGTAGGTTCCGTCTTTTAGATATAGCTTGTCTGTATTTTTTGCCTTCGGGTCCATTTCCGTTCCTTTCGACGGTTTGGGACCCGCATCACGTAGCTTCTCACCGATTTAGACCGCACAACCTTGCCAAGGTCAGTGGAGTATAGATGTTGTGTCTGTGGTGTAAACTACATAATGCGGCAATTGTGCAATACCGCAGGACGGGACGCGGCCAATGGAGGCTATGGCAGGCGATGAAGTTTCAGGAGATCTTCATGCCTCGGGTGAGTTCGACCCCGAGATCGCGGATCTTCTTGCGCAGGGTGTTGCGATTGAGCCCGAGCAACTGCGCCGCCCGTATCTGATTGCCACGGCATGCGGCGAGAGCAATCGCGATCAGCGGCCGCTCGACATCGTGCAGGACCCGGTCGTAAAGGCCCGGCGGCGGGAGACCGTCGCCATATTCCGCGAAATGGGAATTAAGATGCCGCTCGACCGCAGAGGAAAGGCTCGTGTCATTTTCTTCCGGGGCGCTCCTTGGCTCCCAGCCGGCGAGCTCTACGGCGACCGCACCTTCGGTGATCACTTCATCCGGGTTCAGCACGACGAGCCGGCGGACAAGGTTTTCCAGTTCGCGCACATTTCCGGGCCAGCTGTACAGCTTGAGCCGCTCGATGGCTTCGGGTTCCAGCCGCTTTGACGGCAGTCCGCTGCTTTCGGCTTTGCGCAGAAAATGGCGCACCAGATCGGGAATATCTTCCCGCCTTTCGCGCAGCGGCGGCAAGCGCAGGGGCACGACATTCAGCCGATAGTAGAGATCCTCACGGAACAGGCCCTGCTGGATCAGTTGCCTAAGATCGCGATTGGTGGCGGCGATGATGCGGACATCGGTCTTGATCGGGGTGCGCCCGCCGACGGTGGTATATTCGCCCTGTTGAAGGACACGGAGCAATCGGGTTTGCGCTTCCAGCGGCATATCGCCGATTTCATCGAGAAAGAGCGTTCCTCCCTCCGCCTGCTCGAAGCGGCCCACCCCGCGCCCGGTGGCGCCGGTGAATGCGCCGCGTTCATGTCCGAACAATTCGCTTTCGATCAGTTCTTTGGGGATGGCCGCCATGTTGACCGCGACGAAGCTTCCGTTGCGGCGCTTGCCGTAATCGTGCAGCGCGCGCGCAACCAGTTCCTTTCCGGTGCCGGATTCGCCTGAGATCATCACCGTCAGGTCCGCCTGCGTCAGGCGTGCAATGATACGGTAAATTTCCTGCATTGCCGGCGAACGGCCGATCAGCGGCAGCCGGTCGTCGCTCTGGGCCGGTTCGGGCGCAATCTGCTTTCGCGCCGGAGCGGAAAGCGCGCGCTGAACAATGGCGGTCAATTCCTTCAGATCAAAGGGCTTGGGCAGATATTCGTAAGCCCCGCGTTCGGCGGCGGTGATCGCGGTGAGAATATTGTTTTGCGCGCTCATGACCACGACCGGCAAATCAGGCCGCAGTCGCTTGATCCGCGGCAGCAGATCGAAGGCGTTTTCATCCGGCAGCACGACATCGGTTATGACGAGGTTGCCATCGCCCTGGGAAACCCAGCGCCAGAGCCCCGCTGCATTTGCGGCGGTCCGGACTTCGTAGCCTGCGCGGCCCAGCGCCTGATTCAGCACGGTCCGGATCGCGGCATCATCGTCACAAACGAGAATTGTACCCTCAGGCATGAGCGCTTCCGGATTCGGGGTTGGCTGATTTCAGCGATGCGACGGGCAACAGCACACGGAACAAGGTCCGCCGTGGCTGCGATTCGCATTCAATGACACCGCCATGGTCCCCGACAATTTTGGCCACAAGCGCCAATCCCAGACCGGAGCCATGCGATTTCGTGGTGATGAAAGGATCAAAGATATAGGGCAGAAGATCCTGCGGAATTCCCCCGCCGTTGTCGCGCACCGTGACTTCCAGAGGCAGACTGACGCGCTGGTTCTTCTCGTTTCCCGCAACCGGAGTGGCGATTTTGACACCCGGCCGATAGGCGCTGGTGAGCACGATCTCGCCCGCTTCGGCTGGCGCGGCATCGGCCGCGTTGCGAACGATATTCATGAACGCCTGTATCAGGCTGTCCCGGTCACCCAGGACGGGTGGAAGGGATGGATCGAAGGCTTCCACGATCCGGAGATTGCGCCCGAAACTGGTCTGCGCCACGCGTTTCACGCGGTCGAGCACCTCATGGATGTTCACCGGCTTGCGGCCCAGCGCCTTCGCATCGCCAAAGGATTCCATCCGGTCGATCAGGTCACGGATCCGGTCCGCCTCATTGCAGATCAGCTGCGTGAGTGCCCGGTCCTCGGAGGGAACCGCGTCTTCGAGAAGCTGTGCCGCGCCCCTGATTCCGGCCAGCGGGTTCTTGATCTCATGGGCCAGAACCGCCGCCATTCCGCTCATGGAGCGCGCCGCGCCACGATAGAGGAGCTGACGATCGATCCGCTGTGCGAGGCTTCGCTCCTGCAGCAGAAGAATCACCGTCCCGTCATCGGACGGCGTCAGGCTGATATCGGCGATCCGTTCGCCGAGTTTGGGATTGGAAAGATCGACATTGCGCTCACCGATGGAGGCGCCCCTCTCCCGGGTCTGGCTGACGAGTTCCAGCAGCGGAGATCCGAAAGGTACAAGATCGCCAAGCCGGTGCTTCAGCAGCAGACCAACGCCCATGGCGAAAAATTGCTCCGCCGCCTGATTGGCGTAAACCAGTTCATCGGTCGGTCCGATCACCAGAATTGGCATCGGCAGCGCACCGGCAATGGCCGTTCCGGTCACCGACGCCTGGCGCGTCTGACGGTTGCCTCTGACCGGGGTTGCAGATCGTAAATTGCTCATTAGTTGAGCAACAGTATTCCATGCCTAACTCATAGGCAATCCATATGGGATGGGCGGTTCAAAAAAAAACAGATACACACCCGGATCATGAGGAAAACCGTGGCCTTGATTGTGGCAGCCGGGCGCGGAGAACGCGCCGCTGCCACTGGCGGCGTGCCTGAAATTCCAAAACAATACCGGGATTTGGCGGGGATTCCGGTGCTGCGGCACAGCGTCATGGCAATGCTCTCCGGGCTGCCTCGCGATGCGGTTTTTGTGGTGATTCGCGACGAGGATTGCTCGCGTTATGAAACGTGTTTGGCCGGCATGATCGAACAGGCGCCGATAACCGGCGGGCCGGCCCGCCAGGATTCGGTCCGCCTTGGTCTTGAGGGGATCGCCGGACGCTGCCGTCCAGATAATGTTCTGATCCACGATGCCGCCCGTCCGTTCGTTTCACCGGAAGTGGTCGCGCGGGTGATTGCGGGACTGGATTCGGCCGATGCGGTCGCTCCGATGATCCGCGTTGCCGATACGCTGCGCCGCAACACCGGAACGGGGTTTAGTATTGTGCCGCGGGAAGACATGTTCCGCACACAGACACCCCAGGGATTCAAATTTGACGGGATTCTCGCTGCGCACAAGCGTTTCTCCAGGGAGTCCTTTACCGACGATGTGGCGCTGGCAGAACGCGCAGGGATGCGGGTGCTGGAAGTCGAGGGCGAAGAAATGAATCTCAAGCTGACGACCCCTGCCGATTTCGAACTGGCGCACCGGTTGGCGTTATCCCGACTTCCGGATATCCGTACGGGCACGGGATTTGACGTGCATCGCTTTACCCGGGGAGATCATGTCTGGCTCTGTGGCGTCAAAGTTCCGCATGATTTCGGGTTGGAGGGTCACTCCGACGCGGATGCCGGGTTGCATGCGCTGACGGACGCCGTGCTTGGTGCGATCGGCGCGGGCGATATCGGCAGCCATTTTCCACCGTCGGATGAGCGCTGGCGCGGCGCGCCATCCGATCAATTCCTGCGCCATGCCGCGATGCTTGTGCGGGATCTGGGCGGGATGATATCCCATGCCGATGTGACGCTGATTTGTGAGCGGCCGAAGATAGCGCCCCATCGCGATGCGATGCGCGCGCGAGCGGCAGAGATCCTCGCAATTGATCCCGCCAGAGTCAGCATCAAGGCGACGACCACCGAAGGGCTTGGGTTCACCGGCAGGCGCGAAGGCCTGGCCGCGCAGGCGGTTGCGACCGTCCGGTTGCCAGCCCATTGAATCCCACGCTCACGCGACTGGCAGGCTGGCTTGCCACCTGTTTCGGCCTTGGCCGATTTTCGTTCGCACCCGGAACAATCACTTCGGCGGTTGCGACTTTCCTGGCCATTCCACTGGTGTCGCAGGGGTGGAGAGCGCTGCTGCCCGGAATTCTGCTCGTTGTCGCACTGGGTGTTCCAGCCTGTGGTAGTTATGCGCGTAACACACAAATCCATGATCCGAGCGACTGCGTGCTCGACGAGGTGGCGGGCCAGTGGATTGCCCTGATCCCCGTCGCGGTTTTGCTTCCCGGAGGGCACTGGCTCGCTTATCTTGCCGCCTTCCTGGGATTTCGCGTCTTCGATATCTGGAAACCCTGGCCCGTCCGGTGGGCTGAACGCCTTCCCGGAGGTGTCGGCATAGTGGCCGATGATGTACTCGCCGGCGGTTATGCCGGCATTCTGGTTTTCGGCGGATTATCGGCGGGATTGATGTGACTCTGTTTTCTTCCAAAATCATGGAACAGGCGGCGCATCTGCTCGATCTGGCGCGCGACAAAGGGATTCGGATAGCGACGGCAGAAAGCTGCACCGGAGGTTTAATCGCGGGCGCGCTGACGGCCATTCCCGGTTCGTCCGACGTGTTTGAGCGTGGCTTTGTGGTTTATTCCAATCAGGCGAAGACGGAATTGCTGCAGGTCCCTGCCGCCATGATCGTGGAAAAGGGGGCCGTATCGGCTGAGGTCGCGCGTACAATGGCCGAGGGCGCGCTGAGGAATTCGGCGGCCGGAATTGCCGTGTCGTGCACTGGAATTGCCGGACCCGGGGGCGGGACGGCTGCAAAGCCTGTCGGTCTCGTCCATCTCGCGGTCAAGATCCTGAACGGGGAAGCACGCGGCGTCGAGTGCCGTTTCGGGGAAGCATCGCGCGAGGACATCCGGATCGGGACGGTGGCGGCGGCGCTTCAATTGCTGAGCGAAGCGATTCGCACTTCGCCATAGAGCGCATGCGCGCGGTCGATAAAGGCCTGCTGCATCTTCGCGGCGACCATTCCAAATGCCGCTCCCGCGACTGCCGAGAGCAGCGGATTGCGGAAAGCAAAATCGAGCAGGAAGTGGACTTCTGCCCCCCGTTTGAGCGGAACAAAGCGCCACCGCGTGTCGAGCCGTTGGAATGGACCTTCCACATGGCGCGCTTCGATGACGAGCCGGGGGTAATCGAGACGAACGCGGCTGACATAGGTTTCGTTCAGCGCGAAGTAGGAAACGAACATTTCGGCCGTGACAAACTCGACTTCACCGTCCTTTTCACGTTTCCGGATGACCAGTTTCGAACACCAGGGCAGAAATTCGGGATAGCGGTCGATCGCCGCGACCATGGCGTACATCTGCTCTGCCGTGTACGGGACGATTCGGGTCTCGCGATGCAACGGCATCTGGCGCTCAATCTCCGGAAGCGAGGCGGGCCGCCCTGAGAGCCGCGAAATCTTCGCCTGCATGATATGAAGAACGCGTCAACGGGCTGGCGGATACCATGAGAAATCCCCTGGAGCGAGCGGTGGCTTCCAGCGCGGCGAATTCGTCCGGCGGAATGAAGCGTTCCACCGCTGCATGTTTGCGGCCTGGCTGCAGATATTGACCGATGGTGAGGAAATCCACCCGCGCGCTCCGCAGGTCATCCATGACCTGCATCACCTCCTCACGCGTTTCACCGAGGCCTACCATCAGCCCCGATTTCGTGAACGCGGCCGGATCGATCTCCTTCACACGGTCAAGCAGACGCAGCGAGGCGTAATAGCGCGCGCCGGGGCGGATATTCAGGTACAGCCGCGGCACCGTCTCAAGGTTATGGTTGAAGACATCCGGCGGCGCGGCCATGACCGTTTCGAGGGCCCCCGTTTTGCGCAGGAAGTCCGGCGTCAGAATCTCGATCGTGGTTGCGGGCGAGGCGATTCTTACGGCGCGCACGGTTGCGGCGAAATGCGCGGCGCCTCCATCGGCAAGATCATCCCGGTCCACCGAGGTGATGACCACGTGTTTGAGTCCAAGTTTTTGCACAGCCCGGGCCAGGTTTTCCGGTTCCGCAGGGTCAAGCCCTCCGGGAATACCTGTACGCACATTGCAAAAGGCGCAGGCGCGCGTGCAGGTATCGCCCATGATCATCATGGTTGCGTGAGCCTGCTCCCAGCACTCGCCGATATTCGGACAACCCGCCTCCTCGCAAACCGTGTGGAGCGAATATTCGCGAACGATATTCCGGGTCTGGATAAAGCCGGGTCCGTTCGGCGCCCTGACGCGGATCCATGCGGGCTTTGGGGCCGGGATGTTGTCGGGGCGGTGGAACTTTTCGGGGTGCCTGGGGCGTATCCCTCTGGTGTTGTCGATAATCGAAGCCATGGCGCGTATTCCTAAACGCAACGCCGGCCGAAATCATCCGCCAATATGATCGCGCCCGTCATTTGGGCCATAATGAAGCACCAGCTTCGGGGGGGACGCCAGTGTTGGATGAACCGAAACTCACGTTTGATCCATCGCGCGCCCGGCGAACGCTTTTCGCTGCGCTGGTGGAAGCCGGGAAGCGATTCGGCGCGGCCCGCAAGATTATCGTCGATGCGGACGAACGCGCATTCAGTTACGGAGAGCTCACCCAGGCGGCACTGGCGCTTGGCCATGCCCTGAGAAAAGAAACCCGTTTGGGCGAATCGGTTGGCGTCCTGCTTCCCACCGGGGCAGGTTCGGTGATCGCGGTTTTCGCACTGACGGCATATGGCCGCGTGCCTGCGATGCTCAACTTCACGGCCGGCATGCAAAATCTGCGCACCGCGATGGAGATGTCGAAAACGAAGCGCGTTGTGACAGCGCACCGTTTCATCAAATTGGGAAAACTCGAAGGCCTTGAAGAGGAGCTCCGGCGCGAGGCCCAACTTATCTATCTCGAGGATGTGCGGAACTCGCTCCCGCTTGGGGCCAAAGCTCGTGCCGTGCTCGGCCGGCTAGCGCCGCGTCTTGTCGCCGCACGGTTATCGCCGGACCGGCCGGCGGTCATTCTGTTTACATCGGGCACCGAGGGCGAACCGAAAGGCGTCGTGCTGTCCCACGCCAATATTCTCGCCAATGTGGAGCAGGTTCGGTCCCACCTTGCTCTTTACGAGCATGACGTGTTGCTGAACCCGCTGCCGACTTTTCACTCCTTCGGCCTCACTGTCGGCGCCCTGATGCCGGTCTGTCTTGGTGTGAAAGCGGTTCTGCATCCCACTCCGCGACAACCCCATGAGATCGTCAGACGCGTGCGCGAACACAGCGCTACCATTCTGCTCGCGACCGACACATTCATTTCGCAATATGTTCGGGCCTCCGATGAGGGTGAACTGTCCAGCCTGCGTTTGGCGGTATGCGGCGCGGAACGCGTGCATGACGAAACCCGCCAACTGGTTCGCCGCAAATGTCACGTCGATGTCCTGGAGGGCTATGGCGTTACGGAGACTTCGCCGGTAATCGCGGCAAACCAACCGGGCGCAAATCGTCCCGGCACCGTTGGGCATCTGGTGCACGGAATGGAAGCACGCGTCGAGCCGGTCGAGGGAATTCGCGAAGGCGGGCGTCTTCTGGTGCGCGGTCCCAACGTCATGCTGGGCTACCTGAAAACCGGCGAGCCGGGGGAGATTCACGCTCCCGGCGACGGCTGGCACGACACAGGCGACATCGTCTCGATCGATGATGACGGGTACATCGCAATCCGTGGCCGGATTAGACGATTTGCCAAGGTTGGCGGCGAAACGGTGTCGCTGACGGTCGTGGAAAACTGCGCCTCTGCGTTATGGCCGGAATTTGCACATGCCGCGATTGCAGTCAGCGACGAGCGCAGGGGAGAAAGCATTATTCTGGTAACCACCAATCCCGACGCAACGCGAAGCGATCTTCTGGTGTGGGTGCGCAATCACGGGGTCTCGGAGCTTGCGGTTCCGCGGCGTATTCTGGCGGTTGCTGAAATACCCGTGCTGGGCAGCGGCAAGACGGATTATCCGGGGGTGTCGAGACTTGCCACCCAGAAATCCGAACTCCCCGCGACAGAGTCCGGGGGCGGCAGCCAGATTGACGCGTAACGCGCAAGTAAGTCCGCAAGAGCTGATCCCGGAACAAAATTTGCCACGAAAACCGCTTGGAAACTGGCGCGTTGTCTCACTGAACCGTGCAAATCGGCGTGAGTCCGGGACAACGAAATGCGCAGCCTGCTGCTCTCTGGCGCTTCAGTTATTTTTCTCGCGGGCGGAGCAGCGGCGGAAACCTCTGCCATCAATATTTCCGAGGGCGATTCCGTTCTCCTGCCTCCGGTGGCCTCGATCGCAGCACCGTCACTCTCGAGATCGGAACTCAACGACACCAAAAGCGCAGCCGTAAACCTCAATCTCGGCGGTCACTTCAGCACGCAACTCGAAGGCGCTGCGATTTCCGTTCCGGCGGGGCATTCGATCACCAATCTGCCGAACAGCGGCGGCGTGTCCTCGACAAGCCTGATGCTGAACGGCTTATACGAGGTCAGCAACGGCTCCTGGCATCTGAAACCGTATGTGGGCGGAGGATTTGGGATGGTCGATGCCAACAGCCGCGTGCTCGGCCAAACCAGCAGTGACTGGCAGCCCGCCTATCAGGTACATGGGGGTATTCAACTGGGATTTTCGCAGAAACTGTTCGGCAGCCTCGAATATCGATGGACATCGGGCAGCAAACCCGGGCTTTACGTGGCGGGAATCCCGACCAAGCTCGACATCAATCAGCACGGATTCTCGATCGGATTCGACTACAAATACTAAGTGCTGCGCTGCAATGCGCGCCAGATTTTCTCAGGCGTAACGGGCATATCGATATGCGGGACGCCGATCGCATCCGAAATCGCGCCGACGAGCGCAGGCAAGGACCCGATCGTACCCGCCTCGCCCGCTCCCTTCACCCCCAACGGGTTCGTCACGCAGGGGACTTCGTTGTACCGGATGTCAAGCTCCGGCATCTGATCTGCGCGCGGCATGACATAATCGGAGAAAGTCGCGGTTAGAAGTTGGCCCGATTCGGGATCGTAGAGACAATTCTCCATCAGGGCCTGGCCCAGTCCCTGTGCGATTCCGCCGTGGATCTGCCCATCCACAATCAGGGGATTGATGAGGCGCCCAACATCGTCAACCACCACGTAGCGAACCAGGGAAACGACGCCCGTTTCCGGGTCGATTTCCACTTCGCAGATGTGACACCCGTTCGGATACGTGGGCGGCGAGTCAAAACTGGCGGATTCGTCCAGGCCGTTTTCAAATCCCGGCAGGCTGTCCTGTCGCAACGCGGAAGCCAGTTCCGGAAGCGAGATACTGCGTTGCGTCCCGGTGACGCAAAATCGCCCCCCCTCCTCATCAACCCTGAAGATCACTTCCGCCGGCCCGGCCTGCAGCACCTGGCGCGCGGCCGCTTTGCCTCTGTCGATCACCCGGTCCATTGCCAGTTTGAGGGCGCTTCCTGCGGTCTGTATCGAACGCGAACCGACAGTGCCGCCTCCTGAAAGTCCATCGGCGCTGTCGCCCTGCTTCAACACGACATTCTCAAACGGCACTCCGAGTTGTTCGCAGACAAGCTGGGCGAAAGTCGTGTCGTGTCCCTGCCCATTGGTTTGCGTCGCGACCAGCAGTTCGACTTTGCCGCCCTCCGTAAAGCGGATCACCGCCGGTTCACTGACCGGAGGCCCGCCGGACGCTTCGAAGTAGTAGCTGACGCCCCTGCCCCTCCGTTTGCCGCGGGATTCGGATTCGCGGCGTCGGTGTTCAAAGGAATCCCATTCGGCGGTGTGCGCGGCGAGGTCCAGATTGACGGCGAATTCGCCCGAATCGATCGAGAGACCCTTCCAGTTGCGGTAAGGCAGTTCGTGCCGGGCGATGAAGTTCCTGCGGCGGATTTCCAGGCGGTCGATGTTTAACGCTGCCGCGGCCATGTCCATCAGGCGTTCGGTGACATAGATCGCTTCCGGGCGTCCCGCACCACGATAGGAGGTCACAGTCGTGGTATTGGTGAAGTAACCCTTTACACGCGCATAGACTGCCGGCACCCGGTACACGCCACCCATGACGCGCAGTCCCGTGGTTGGCACATGCGGTCCAACATGCGTCATATAGGCGCCGAGATTTGCAGCGCTGTTTAACCTCAGCGCCAGGATTTGGCCCCGTCCATCCAGGGCCATTTCGCCGGTCATCCGCACGTCCCGGCCGTGTCCGTCGGCGAGAAAGGATTCGATTCGCTCACCTATCCATTTCACCGGACGGCCGAACAGCTTGGCGCCAACGAGGACGAGAGCGAGCTCCGCAGTCAGGGAATTCTTCATTCCGAATCCCCCGCCGACATCCGGCGTAATCACCCTCGCTTTGGCGGGGGGGATGTTCAGGACCTGCGCGAGCTTGTCGCGCATGCCGCTGGAGCCCTGTGTTGGAGTAAGCAGCGTATAGCTTTCCGCAGCCGCATCGTAGATTCCGATCGCCCCACGCGGCTCCATTGGCGCTGGAGCGATGCGATTTTGCACGAGGTCGATCTGGACGGTGCAGGCGGCCCGGGCAAATGCTTCCTCGCATGCCGCTTCGTTACCATCGCTCCAGTCAAAGGCGAGATTGCCGGGCGCGTGGTCCCAGACCGGCGGTGCTTTTTCGGCCGTCTCTATGGTAACCGCCGCCTCCAGCGGCTCGTAATCCACGATCACCGCCTCCGCCGCATCTTTGGCCTCTGCCGATGTTTCGGCGATCACCATGGCCACGGCTTCCCCGGTGAAGCGGACTTTATCCGCCGGGAGCAGCCGTTTTGGCGACTGATGCAGGGCAGAACCATCCCGGTTCCTGAACACGCCACGGACGGGCACATAGCCGGTTTCGGAAATATCCCGGGCGGTGATTATTCCGAGGACCCCCGGCATGGCCCCGGCGGCGGCCGGATCCAGGTCGCGAATAAGGGCGTGCGCGTGGGGGCTTCGTACGAAACAGGCGTGGACCATACGCTCAAAGCGGATGTCATCGACATATTGGCCGTTGCCCGTGACGAGCCTTACATCCTCCTTGCGCCTGACTGCCTGCCCTACGCCATATTTCATCTGTCACGTCCGCGTGTTGCACCCTTCGTTTACGGGGGAGGCGACGACCCGTGCAAGGGTGCGATTTGCGAGCAAGGGGCGCACCGGATTGGAAATTCGTCCCGCTGACTGCTACATCTACCCCCATGATCGACCCATTCGGCCGCAGCATCAGCTATTTGCGGGTTTCCGTGACGGACCGTTGCGACTTCCGTTGCGTCTATTGCATGCCGGAACATATGACGTTTCTTCCCAAGGCCGACGTATTGTCGTTGGAAGAACTTGATCGGCTTTGTGGCGCGTTCATTCGAAAAGGTGTGCGGAAACTCCGCCTGACCGGCGGAGAACCGCTGGTCCGCCGCGATGTCATGAAGCTGTTTCGCGCGCTTGGCGGCCGGGTCGAAAGCGGCGCGCTCGAAGAACTCACTCTGACCACCAATGGCAGTCAGCTTGCGCGCTATGCAGGCGAACTTTCCGATTGCGGGGTCCGTCGGGTGAACGTCTCGGTGGACACGCTGGACCCGGCCAAATTTCGCACCATCACCCGTTGGGGCGACCTATCGAAGGTGATCGGCGGCATCGAGGCGGCGCAAAAGGCCGGCATGAAGATCAAAATCAATGTCGTAGCGCTGAGGGGGGTAAACGAGCAGGAAATACCCGATCTCGTCCATTGGGCCCATGGGCGCGGCATGGACATCACGCTGATTGAAACCATGCCGATGGGAGACGTCGATGCGGACCGGACCGAGCAATATCTGCCGCTGTCACTGGTAAAAGCCGACCTCGCCCGGCATTTCACCATGGAGGCGACGCCCGAACACACCGGAGGCCCGGCGCGCTATGTTCGTGTGGCGGAAACCGGTGGACGCATCGGATTCATCACACCGCTGAGCCATAATTTCTGCGAAAGCTGCAACCGCGTGCGCCTGACCTGTACGGGAATGCTTTATATGTGCCTGGGCCAGGAGGATTCCGCCGATCTGCGGGGCGTTCTTCGTGCCTCGGAAG
Organism: uncultured Alphaproteobacteria bacterium; assembly: GCA_963747255.1. Classification (GTDB taxonomy): domain Bacteria; phylum Pseudomonadota; class Alphaproteobacteria; order Micropepsales; family Micropepsaceae; genus CAIYRG01. The sequence continues at coordinate 380,285 of CAVVEG010000017.1, read as the reverse complement.
ACGATGCCTTGTTGGATTCGGCAATCGACGAGGCCATTTCCCGGAAACCGAAGGGGCATGACTTTATCATCGACCGGCGACACAACCGGCCCGCCGTTGGGCGCCAGATGTCGCTGACGGGCGGTTGATCCGTCGTTGCGACGCAAGGTCCATTTCACAGCATCCGAATCGCCCGAGGCGCAGAGCGCGCTGGAAGAATTGCAGAAGCGCTATGGTGACGCCGGCGAAGATGCGTCGGTCATCGTGGCGCTGGGCGGCGACGGCTTCATGCTGCAGACCCTGCATCATTATCTCGGCCGCGAGATTCCGATTTATGGCATGAATTTCGGATCCATCGGTTTTCTGATGAACGAGTTTAGTGAAGAAGACCTGCTGCAACGGCTTGAGGCCGCCGAGCCGGCACGCATCCATCCCCTGCTCATGCGGGCGGAGTCCCGAAACGGGGTTGTGGAGGCGCTGGCGTTCAACGAGGTCTCGCTGCTGCGCGAAACCCGTCAGACGGCGAAACTCCGGATCAGCCTTGACGGGAAAGTCCGCCTGAATGAGTTGATCTGCGATGGTATCCTCGTTTCAACACCGGCCGGCAGCACGGCCTATAATCTGTCGGCGCACGGGCCGATTCTACCCATCGATGCCGCATTGCTGGCGATGACGCCCCTAAGTCCGTTCCGCCCACGGCGCTGGCGGGGAGCGCTGCTGCCGCACGAAGCGAAGATCCGTCTGGATATTATCGAGCCTGCGAAGCGCCCGGTCAGCGCCACCGCAGACAGCTTTGAAGTGCGGCAAGTCACGCGGGTGGATGTCGCAGAGGACCGTACGACATCGATGACGATGCTGTTCGACGCAGGGCACAGTCTCGACGAACGAATTCTCGCGGAGCAGTTTCTCTACTGACCTTCAAGAAGCTGCGACAGTTCCGACACGCTACGTTGCAGTTGGAGGGGGGAATATCGCAACGGTTCGCCCCTGCCCCATACCGGATGGGGCCATTCAGAGTCATTTTTCGCGCGCGCCACGATATGCACATGCAATTGCGGCACGATGTTGCCGATCATGGCGATGTTTATCTTATCGCAGGGACCGTGTGTGGCCGCCCATGATTTCAGCACTTCGCTTGCACGCGTGATTTCGCGCGTCAGCAGCGTTCTGTCCGTTTCACCAAGTTCGAACAGTTCGACGATGGCTTGCCGGCGGGGAACGAGGACGATCCAGGGAAAGCGCACATCATTCATCAGCAGCACCCGGGACAGCGGCCATTCACAGATCAAAGCCGAGTCCGCAGCGAGACGAGGATGAACGGAAAAAGAAATGGTCATTGGCCCCCGGTTTGCGAAAACCGCAGCGGACTGAATGCCTCGGCGAGCTCGCCGGGATCGTTCCCGAGAATAACCGCAGACATGATATCCGCGATAACCGGCGCAAAGAGGATTCCGTTCCGGAATTGTCCCCCGGCGACATAGAGTCCGGAGATCGCAGTCTCGCCTAGGATGGGTGCTTCGTCGGCCGTCCGGGGACGCAGGCCGGACCAGACTTCCGCCAGCGTCCATTGCGGCAAAGACGGGATCAGGCGCGTGGCTGATGCCAGCAGATGTTCGCCGGTTCCACGTTCGACGCTGGTATCGAAACCGGCATTTTCGACACTTGCTCCGATTAACAGCCGGTCCTTGCGCGGAACGAGATACACGCCGTCGGACCAGATCAGCGCATTGGGAAGGGTGACGCCGGCCGGTGGCTCGCAGGCAATCATTTGCCCCTTGACCGGTCTGACCGGTGGGAGACCGGCATCCTCACCGCAGACCAGATTGATCCAGGAGCCACATGCGAGGAGGATTTTCTCCGCCTCCATCGGACCGCGGCCGGTCAGCACTGCCTGTGCCTTTCCGCCCGCAATCATTACTGAGCGCGCTTCGCAATTCTCATGGACTTCAACCCCGTTCGCGACGATTGCGTCGAGTAGCGCGTCGCAAAGCGCGCGGTTATCCACCTGTGCGTCCCCGGGAAAGCGCAAAGCTCCGTAGAGATTTGCGGAGAGCGATGGTTCGAACTCCAGCAACGCCTTACGCGCGAGCCAGTGCTCGCCAGAATTCGCTCCGGCGCGATGGGATTCCGCCTGTTCTTCGGTTTCGGCAACAAGCAATGAGCCACTCTCGCGATAGGAAATATCTGCGCCGCTGGCCGCTTCAATTTCTGACGCGAATGCAGGCCAGGCCTGCCGCGATTGCCAGGCAAGCTGCGCGAAGGCGTCGGTTCCGTTTGCCTGCTCGCCGCCAGGCGCAAGCATGCCGGCCGCTGCCCAGGAAGCCGCGCGGCCGCACAGCCCACGCTCAACTATTTCAACCGGCAAACCTTCGCGGGCCAGCTGCCACGCAATGGAAAGACCCGCAATACCGCCGCCGACGATGAGAACTTTCATGCCAAATTCGTTTCCGCGATTGCGCATGACGAATCAAGGGGACTCACCCGTGACGGGCATTCGGGCGCGTCTTATAATCGCCCTGAACGGAAGGATTTGGATTTGCAATGGAAATGGCGGTATTCGGCGCGGGTTGTTTCTGGGGAGTGAAATCTTTCTTCGGCGAGGTTTCTGGAGTGGTGGACGCAGTGAGCGGCTATGCCGGCGGGTCGGTCGCAAATCCCACTTACAAGCAGGTTTGCAGTGGCACCACGGGCCGTGCCGAGGTGGTTCAGATCACCTTTGATCCGGAAAAGGTCAGCTATGACCGCCTTCTCGATGTTTATTTTGGCGATCACGATTCCACCACCATGAATCGCCAGGGGCCCGATCTCGGCACGCAATACCGGTCCGTGATATTCGCCGAGACGCCGGAACAGGAACAGAAGGCGCGCAGAAAGATCGAAGAATTGACCGCCGCCAGACGTTTCAGGCGGCCAATTGTCGCCTCCGTCGAACCGTTCCGTAATTTGTACCGGGCCGAAGAATATCATCAGCGCTATTTTGAGAAGAACGGATTGCCATCCTGTCACGTGCCGATGCCGGATTAGCGTTGCAATAAAGCCCGCAGCGGGTGAAGCCCCCGAATGTGCTACCCCCCCAATCAGGCGAATTTCACAGGAGGAGACCGGCTGTGAAATGGACGTTCACAGGGATGATTCTCATGGCGGTACTTTACGCGAATAACAGTTCCGCGGCCGGAAACGGAGACCGCTATGTCGGCGCGCCATTCGCAACGCGGGCACCTGTAATCGCGGTACACGGCATGGCCGCCACGATGCAACCGCTCGCATCCGAGATTGCACTGGATGTTCTTAAAAAGGGCGGAACGGCCGTCGATGCGGCGATCGCGGCCAATGCCGCGCTCGGTTTGATGGAGCCGGTCTCGTGCGGAGTTGGCGGCGATCTCTTCGCCATTGTCTGGGATCCGAAGAACCGACAGCTTTACGGCTATAATGGCTCCGGGCGATCGCCGAAAGGCCGCACTCTTGCCGATATGAAACGCAAGCTGGAAGGTAGTCCGTTCGTGCCTGCTTTCGGATCGTTGTCCGTGACCGTGCCGGGGACTGTGGATGGCTGGTACGCGCTGCATGACAAGTTCGGCAAGCTTCCGATGCCGGAATTGCTTGCGCCTGCAATCGGCTATGCGCGCGAAGGTTTCCCGGTGAGCCAATACATCGCAGCCCTCTGGGCAGCGAATATGGCAAGCCTTGCAGCGTCTTCAGAAATCGAAGAGTTCCAGAACGCCGAGCATACATATCTGATCAATGGCGAACCTCCCGTTCAGGGACAGATTTTCAGGAACACGGACCTCGCGCGCACTTATCAGACGCTGGCGCAGGGTGGACGCGATGCGTTCTACAAAGGCGCGCTGGCCAAAACCATCGACGCCTATTTCCGGCGCATTGGCGGCGACCTGCGCTACGAGGATTTTGCCGCGCATCACGGCGAATGGGTCGATCCGATCTCCGTCAATTACCGTGGCTATGATGTTTATGAATTGCCACCGAACGGCCAGGGCGCGGCCGTTCTGGAGATGCTGAAGATCCTGGAGGGCTACGACCTGAAAAAAATGGGGCCGGGCTCTGCCGACGCCCTGCATGTCATGATCGAGGCGAAGAGACTGGCTTACGAGGATCTCGCAAAATATTTTGGCGACCCGGAATTCGCCCAAATCCCCGTCAAGACACTGATTTCTGCGGAATACGCCAGGACACGCCGGGCGCAAATCCGCATGGATCGCGCCAATCCGGATATTGGCCCGGGGGAAGCCAGGCTGGTCAAAGGCGACACAACCTATCTGACCGTCGCGGACAAGGACGGCATGATGGTTTCGCTGATTCAATCCAATTACGCCGATCTCGGCTCAGGCCTTGTGCCTGACGGTCTTGGGTTCATGTTCCAAGACCGAGGGGCGTTGTTCTCGCTGGATCCACATTCGCCGGATGTCTATGCGCCGGGCAAGCGGCCTTTTCATACGATCATCCCGGGCTTCGTGATGAAAGATGGGCAGCCCTGGCTGTCATTCGGCCTGATGGGCGGCGACATGCAACCCCAGGGTCATGTTCAGGTTCTGGTAAACATCATCGATTTCGGCATGAATGTGCAGGAGGCGGGTGACTTCATGCGTTTTCGTCATGTCGGCGGAACGGAAGTAACCGGACAGGCTGCGCGCGGGGTCGGGCTGGTACAGATCGAATCCGGGATTACGCCCTCAGTACGCGCGGAACTTACCAGGCGCGGCCATCATCTGGTGCCAGGCACTGGCGGATTCGGCGGTTATCAGGCGATATTGCGGGACAGAACGAACGGCGCATACTGGGGCGCCACCGAAATGCGCAAAGATGGAGTGGCGATCGGCTACTGAGTCGATTGCGGGGCTGGGATCATGGACTGGTGGCGTTTTCGCAAGGCGTTGCAATTTGTCCATCTCTGGGCCGGTCTGACATTGGCCATCCCGATCGTGATCATTGGCCTGACGGGCAGTCTGATCGTTGCGCAAGACTGGTACGCCGATTACGCCATCCCGTCGGCCCCGGCGCGCGGGCCAGTGCAGTCTGTGACCAGCATTGTTGCCGCGGCCGAAAAACTTGCTCCTCCTGGCTGGCCGGTTACGGCTGTAACGGTTCCTTCACGTGCAGGGACAGCCGCTGCGGTTCAGGTTGGCTTACCGCCCGGGCGGCGTCCGCCCGGAGGGCGCAATCTCCAGGGCCTTAATATTTATCTGGATCCTGTGTCGCTCAAGTTCCTCGGCAGCGAAGAGAGACGCCGGCAGGGCGAATTCAACCGGAATTTGCGCAGCATGCACATCGCGCTGATGGTGCCGCAGTATTACGGTGTGCAGATCGTTGGTTTGCTCGGCATCGCTATGGTCCTCTTCGGGCTGTCGGGATTGCTGCTGTGGTGGCCGCGCAGAGGGCAATGGCGGTCTGCCTTCTGGATAAGAAAGGGCGCACGCGGCTTCCGGTTCAACCGCGACCTTCACAGCGTGACCGGATTCTGGTCCCTGCTGGTGTTCCTCGTTGTATGCATCAGTGGCGTCGATCTGGCTTTTCCCGTGACCTTTCAATCGGCGGTCGGGCGGATTCTGCCAATGCGAAATACGCTGACTTCCGCCTCGGTCGATCCACGCACTGCTGCCAGTATCACGAACAGAAACCAGCTCACGCCCGATGATGCGATCCTGGTGGCGAGATCATCGGTTGCTCACGCGCGTGTTGTCCAGGTTCAGTTACCCCCTCAGAAAGATGGGGTTTACATGGTCACGCTGGTCCCGAACCTGGTTGGCGATACGTCGCCGCAGATTTCGACATTCATTGGGCCTGGGCCTGAAATACTCGATGTCGTCGACCCACGTAATTATTCGCCCGGAAAACAAATGCTCGTTTGGCTGCGCGTGCTGCATTATGGTCAGGGTCTCGGAGTCATTTGGCGCGGCCTTGTTTTCCTGTCAGGACTGCTACCCCTGCTGTTTGGAATAACCGGCGTCAGCATGTGGTGGTTGAAACGCGCCCAGAAGCGCGAACTACCCGACGCACTTCCGCAACCAGCTGAATAAGTCTGAAATCGTCTCTTTGGAATTGAGACGAATTTTAGATAACGCGTAGCGGTTGATGTTTCTTTGCAACATTTCATAATTTTTTTCTTGCCCATCGCGAAACCGTGAGGCAAGAAGCCGAAGCTGGTCCAAATTGTGGCCCTCGTTCGAGATAGAGTTTTGGGGGTGTAGCAGCGGCCAAGCGCGATCCGGCCATGGAGGCTGAATCGGGAGAGGTCTTGCGGTTGGGAGCTCGCAAGACTGCGCAATCAGTTGGGCGCCGGGGGCAACCTCGCCGCCGGAACAAGGGGCGACGGCTTGCTACGCGGTGCACTGACCCAGATATTCTCTCATACTGCCAGGTTGCGACAGTTTCGTGGCGATGTGGCGCGTGTTCTGCGGTCGCAGGACGGCCGATGGGCGCTGATCTCCACCGGTATCACAACGTCGGTAGCCGTTACCGTAACCTGCCTGTCGCTTTCGGTTACGCCATCATCCAGCACGCGTGCTTACGAGCCGCGCCGGGAAACCGCGGCGCTTCCCTATGACATGCTGTTGCGCATGGCCGGACTGCACGCCATCCCGGCGATTCCGGGCGACGGCTCCAATGAATTGTATCGTTCCGCCGGGCTGATCGGACCCGGGATAACGGGTCCATTGGAGAGATTGCTGAAATTCCAGCGTGGGTTGGGAAAGCCGCAGATTGAGACGCAGATCCTCACCGCCGAAAAAGGCGAGAGCATTACGGCCATGCTGGAAGATGCGGGCGCCACGAAAGAAGATGCAGCTGCGGTCGTGAACGCGATCCAGCCGGTGTTCAGCCCGAAGAAGGTCCATCTTGGCCAGCAGTTCAAGATTACTTTCGGACCGGCTGGCGCGGGATCCGCGGACTCGGGGAGTGGCGATCACGCCTCTGATCCACCCCAGGACAATTCACCCGAACGTCGCATCCTGTCACTTTCGTTCGCGCCCAGCATCGATCATCTGATCAATGTCCACCTGACGGCGCCTGACAATTACTTCGCTGAGAACGTTCAGCGCAAACTGGAAGAACGCTACCAGCACGCCGGCGCGATGATCGATTCAAGCCTGTACCAGGCGGCGACCCAGGCCGGCCTGTCGGCGACGGTCGTGGTCGAAATCATCCGCATGTTTTCGTATGAGGTCGACTTTCAGCGCGACGTGCATTCGGGCGATAGCTTTGAAGTCTTCTTCAGCAACTATGTGACCGAAGACGGGCAGCCGGCCAAGCCGGGTGACATTCTGGCGGCATCGCTCACTCTGGGTGACAAGACACATCTGCTGTACCGCTTTCAATCCGCCAGCGGCGAGGTGGAATATTTCAATTCCAAAGGCGAAAGCGCCAAGTCGATGCTGATGAAAACGCCGGTGGACGGCGCAAGAATTTCATCCGGCTTTGGTGCAAGGCTGCATCCGATTCTGGGATACACGCGAATGCATAAGGGCATCGATTTTGCGGTGCCGAGCGGAACGCCGGTGATGGCGGCCGGTAGCGGCAAAGTCAGCTACAGGGGTTGGGCGGGGGAATACGGCAATATGGTCGTGATCGATCATGGCAATGGCTACTCGACCGCGTACGCCCATTTGTCACGCTTTGCGGACGGCACGCATATCGGCGGCAGCGTCTCCCAGGGTGATGTCGTCGCCTATAGCGGAATGACCGGACTCGCGACGGGTCCGCACCTGCATTACGAAATCCGCGTCCGCAACAATCAGGTGAATCCCGCGACCGTGAAAGTGGCTTCGGGGCGAAAGCTGGAAGGTAATGAGCTGAGCGAATTCCTTGCCACACGCGAGCAGATCGAAACGCTGGAAGCGTCGATCCCAGTTCAAAGCAAAGTCGCACAGGCAGGGCCCGGCGTTCAGCCGGATGTCCGGTAACTCAGCACTCAATGTGCCGCGCAGCGAACATGCAACTGCGTGTTTTCACGCCTTGCAGGTTGTAGATTCCGATATCCCAGCCGGCGCGCTCACGTGTGAGCAGCAGGAACCCAAAACCGGGCAAAGAAAATCCGCTGGAAACCGGAAGGCCGCCGATACTCAGTCCGGAAAGATCCGCCGGCGCTGCATCCAGGTTATCGCCACTGTTCCCGGAGATGAGTTGTGGTGGAAGCTTGCCGAAATAGTTGATCGCCTCGAATGTATGAATATGGCCGGAAAGCATGAGTTCAATGTTTTGCGGAAAACCGTCTTCCTGGACTACGGATAGCAATGTCTGATTGCCTCCGGCAGAAATGAACGGAGGAAGACGCACATAACCGGAAATGGGACGGTGCGTCGCGAGCCACACGGGACCCCGCGTCAGGCGAGCGAGAGCCTGAAGATCTCCGCGATAGAGTTGGACCTGGTTAAGCGGCGCATCGGTATCCGGGGCACTCGCGTCATCCATGACCGCGAGTGTGATGCTTTGCAGCGGTATCGCGTAAGGCGCGATGTGTTCTGTGCACGCGTCGCCCGGGGCAAATGACAGCGGACCAAGGAGCCGCAGCCAGCCTGGCCCAAAACGCGAACATTCTTCGTGATTGCCGCGCACGAAGACAAACGGCGCTGCGGCCAGCAGAGGAGCGGCCGGGGTAAAGAAATCGGCCTTCCAACTCGTCCAGTTGTCACCCCATTCGACGCCCGCACAACCGGCATTTCCGGCAGGACACGGTGACTCGCGGTAATCGTAATCGCCGACATGGATAATCAATTGCGGATTTAACCTGGCGGCCTGGACCGCGATCGTGGCAAAGGGCCATTTGTCGGGATCGTTGCAGGCCTGAGCCGTCCTTCCCTGAATCCGGCACCCGGTATCGCCTATGACCAAAATGCGTTCGGGCGAGGGGTTGGGTAGCGGAAGCGGCGTACCTCCGAGTGTTGCGCTGCGCGCGAATGCCGGAAGCGTCATGGCGCAAAGACGGGACGGGAAATTCGAATCGGGAGGGGCGCGTTCGCTGGTGGCATAAACCGCGCCGTCTATTGTGACCCGGGGACAAGTTTCATCCGCGGTAACGATGCGCAGTTCAGCCGCCCCCCCTGGCGCCATTTGCACCCAATGCACCGGAGGGGGCGTTGCAGCATATGCCGCAACCGCGAATTGGCCGATCAGGCCGCTGATGATCGCCGCACAAATCCGCATCAGATGTCGATCTCACCACGCATGTACAATGTACAGGGACCAGACAGAATCACGTGCGCATCTGCAATCTGGCAGTGGACCTCACCGCCACGCGGCGAGGCCTGAAATGCAAGGAGCGTGGTCATGTTCAGTCTTTTAGCCCAGAAAGGGGCGAGAGTAGCATGCATGGAGCCGGTTACTGGATCTTCGGTAACCCCCATCCCCGGCGCAAAGAAGCGCGAGACGAAATCATAGGCCGGAGACTCGGCCCTGGCGGTCGCAAGCAATGCCCCCGATTTGACGCTTTCGAGAAGGGGTGCGAGCGAAAATGGCTGCAGCTCCCGCAGCGCGCTCTCACGCCAAAGCGCAAGAATGCCCGGCGTACCTCCAGCCCCATTGGGCGCGAAATACACCTCCTCCGGAGCTGGCGCGCGAAGGGCTTCGGCCAATGCCGCAGCAATCTCGCGGGGTGCCGGGAATGGTTCGGTCCGGCCCGCAGGCAACGCCATCCGGTGACAGCCATCCGGCGAATTCTCAACGACCAGATCGCCAGATTTTGTCGAAAATTGCACCGCGTCGAGATGCGGTGCGAGCTCCGAGAATATCACCCATGCCGATGCGAGCGTTGCATGGCCGCACAGTGGAACTTCCATGGAGGGCGTGAACCAGCGCAAGTCATAAGCCGCTTCATCCCGCCCGACAAAGAAGGCGGTATCCGAAAGGTTGTTCTCGCGCGCAATTGCCTGCATCTGATCGTCGCGAAGCCAGTTTTCCAACAGGACGACTGCCGCAGGATTGCCCTGGAATACCCGCGTGGCAAAAGCATCAACATGCCACTGCTTCAGCTTCATCGCGTTGCCCGGATTGATTTGACCGCTCTGCAACCCGATACTCCGTGAAGGGGATTCCGGCAACCGGGACATTCGGGTGGGGAAAATTGAGTTTCCGCATCAAGCTGCATGATGCGCCGCGTCCGGCCGCCTTTTTCGCTGGCGCCCTGATTTCACTGTTCCCGGATTTCGGTCATGCTCAAGCAAACGCAGATCGCGGCGTGCCGGAAAGCGTCGTGATCAGTGCGAGTCCCCTGGCGGGTTCCAGCCTGGATCCGAACAAGCTGTCTGTCACCGTTGAGAGCCTGACGCAGGAAGACATTGCACGCTTTGGAGCGCCGGATGTGCTGCGCGCGTTGGCAACCGAGGCGCCGGGGGTCTCGTTTTCGGACGCACAGAACAATCCATTCCAGCCCAATCTGTTCTATCGCGGCTTCGAAGCATCGCCATTGGCGGGCGATGCGCAGGGCCTTGCGGTTTATGCCGGCGGTGTGCGTTTCAACCATCCATTTGGAGACACAGTGGATTGGGATCTGATTCCGGAAACAGCCATCTCAAACCTGAATATCGAAAGCACAAATCCGGTTTTCGGACTGAACGCGCTTGGCGGATCCATCGCCATGCAATTCAAGAATGGCTTTGGCTTTCAGGGTAATCAGGGTGTCGTCTCCGGCGGATCCTTCGGCCGGCTGGAAGGCGCATTTCAGACCGGTTTTCAGGAGGGAGACAGCGCGTTCTACGCGGCAGCCGAAGGGCGCAGCGAGAGTGGCTGGCGGCAACATTCGTCATCCGGTTTGTACCGGTTGTTTGCCGATTTCGACCGTCGGGGCGCAGGCTGGCGGGTGCAGCTCGATGTGCTGGGCGCAAACTCCGATCTCACCGGCAATGGCGTTTCTCCGGTCGAACTGCTGCAGGCATCGCGGGCCGCCGTTTTCACTTACCCAGACACGACGAAGAACGCATTTGGGCTGGTGAATTTGGAAGGCACTGTTGCGCTATCCGACGTCCTTTCGATCAACGGCAACATCTATGTTTCCCGTTTTGATCAGAGGACCCTGAACGGAAACGCCAGCGACTTTGCTCCCTGCGAGGCGCAACCATCACTCCTCTGCCTCGGCAATGACGGAGTCGCGACTGATATCCAGGGGCAAGCCATCAGGTCCTTTCCGGTGGAACTCACCTATGGCCAACTGGATCAAACCGGCACCGGCACGACGGCTTTCGGCGGCGCTTTGGAGGCAAACGCCAGCGCGATTGTCTTCGGCAGGGAGAATCAACTCGTCCTTGGCGGCGCATGGGATGCGGGCAGAACACGATTTTCTGCCGACACGGCAGTGGGCGGTCTCGCGACGGATCGCGGCTTTACCGGGCCCGGAATCGTTGTGGATCTGGTAGATGGTGTCATTGCTCCGGTGACGATCAGAAACCGCAATGACTATTTCGGTCTTTACGCCGCGGATCGGCTCGATTTTTCCCCTTCATTGTCCCTGACCATTTCCGGCCGATTCAATCTGGCGGAAATCGGGTTACAGGATCTTCGCGGCACGGCCTTGACGGGCAGTCACAGCTTCTCGCATTTCAATCCGGCCGCCGGTTTGACCTATTCCATCAACCCTTACATTTCGGCCTATGGGGGATATTCGCAAGCCAATCGCGCCCCGTCGCCGGCCGAATTCTCCTGCGCCGGTGCAAATACCTCCTGCACCCTTACGAATTTTTTCGTCGCCGACCCCGGCCTGAAGCAGGTGGTCGCGCACAATGCCGAGGCAGGATTGAGGGGCTCGGCCGATATGCCGGACTTTGCAAAATTGCATTGGCATCTGGCGCTTTATCGCAGCGAACTTGCCAATGACATCCAGTTTGTCGCGAGCCCGATCATCGGGCGCGGTTTTTTCGAGAATATCGGCGCAACACGCCGCGAAGGGGCGGAACTGGCGTTTGATGCTTCCGCGGAGTTCTGGACCCTGTCGCTCGATTACAGCTACACGGATGCAACTTTCCGGGCTCCACTGTTGCTGAACAGCCCTGATAATCCTTATGCCGACGATACAGGGCAAATCACCGTCCGTCCCGGAGACCGCCTCCCCGACATTCCCGCGCACCTCGTCAAGCTGTTGATCGAAGCTCACGCGACAAGCCGGATTGACCTGACGCTGACAATGACAGCGGCGAGCGGGTCGTATCTGCGTGGCGACGAAGCCAATCTGAATCCAAAGATACCCGGTTATGGCGTATTCGATCTCGCCGCCACCTACAGGCTGTCGGACCGGATTTCGGTATTTGCCGGCGTTTCGAATTTGTTCAATACACAATATGCGACTTTCGGTGCGTTTTCGCCCACCAGCAATGTGCCAATGACGGAAGCGCCGGGCGCAACCAATTCCCGCAGTCTCTCCCCTGCCCCGCCGCGCTGGTTCTCCGCCGGTCTGAACGTGCGATTGTAGCGCCGCCGCTATCCTAAGCGGTGGCCGGCCTTATCTTCCTTTCCAGACGGGTCCATTTTGGTGGAGGAAAGTTCAGGAGCGCATGGTCCGGGGAGGGATCGCGCACTCTGGAAGACCGGCCATGGCGGCTTAGCCTATCGTGTATTTCAGACCACGAAGGCAAGTTTTCCCCGGTTTCAATTTCGCCGACCGCCGCTTCGTCGCACCACGAAACAAGCTTCGGGAGCGCGATGCGGTGCGCCCCGCTGTCGCGAAAACTTCGCATGGCCGACTGATCTGCCCACGCCGTCGCGGTCCAGAAAACCAGATTTTTGTCGATCAGCAATTTGCCGCCGAGAAAACCTGCGGAGACGCGAAGTTGACGGACAACAAATTCGCTCAGTTGAAAAAAGCGCGGCAGGTACCAAAGGGAGCGCACCGCAGGCGGGTGAGGGATCATGCGATCTGTTCACTCAGGCGGAATATGATACTTTCGCGCATGGGGTTCGGTTTGAGAAGCGGATAAATCGTTCCCGCAACCGGAAAATGACGGCCGCAGCGGTATTCCTGATCACCGCTTGCCTGATGTCTGCCTCAGCCGCCCTGGCACAACCCGCACTGAAAGGTGCGGTGTCCGTGAAAGCCGGCCTGATCGGTGGGCGTGAGCGGCGATACATTCTGTATACACCGCCTTTGCTTTCACCCGGAGCACCCCTGGTTTTCGTCCTGCACGGCGGGGGCGGGGACGGAGCCCTGATCCGTCAGTCAACCGGTTTCGAGTTCGACATGCTGGCAGACGCCAACGGCTTCGTTGTGGCGTACCCGGACGGCATCGGCCAGGGATGGAACACCTGCAGAAGGCGCGTGAACAATGAGGCAACCCGGCGCCGCGTGGACGACATCGGATTTATTGAAGCCATCATCGCGCAAGAAGCGGCCAGCCACGGAATCGATCGAAAACGGGTTTTTGCCACCGGACATTCGTTTGGGGGGCAGATGGCCTTTCGCCTTGCGCTGGAGCGGCCCAATGAATTTGCCGGAATCGCGGCAATTTCCGCCAATCTCCCCGTTGAAACGGATAATGGCTGCAAGCCCGCGGGAGTACCGGTCCCGGTGATGATCATTAACGGCACGGACGATCCCGTAAATCCTTACCGTGGAGGACGGGGACGCGGTGCAGCCCCGGGCAATGTTCTGTCCACGGAAGCAACCCTGGCGTACTTTACCGGACTGAGAGGCATCACGGGTCCACCCGAAATCAAGCGGTTACCCCACATGGACGTTTCCGATCCCACCTGGGTCGAGCAGAGTTCGTGGTCAAATGCTCAGAACAGGTTCGTTCTGTACACGGTACATGGTGGCGGGCATGTGGTGCCCCAGCCCTATTATCGCTTTCCTTCGATTGTCGGAAGACAGACGAAAGACCTCGACGCGCCGGTTGTGATCTGGGAGTTCTTTTCGGGCCTTCTCCCGAAATAGCCGCAATTCGCTGATGGACGATCCGGGACTTCGGCTGCAACGGAAACACCGGACGAACGTTCGGTAGCCCCGCGGCTTATGCCCAGCACGTGGACAATTCCGGAATAAGGCCGGCTCAGGATGAACAAGGCGCCAGGGATCGCAACGGTAACCGCGGAAGCGATCAGAATGAGGTTCGCGGGATTCCGCATTGGGAGCGCGGCGATCGCCTGCCGGATGAATATCGCGGCGACCGCTATGCCGTCTCAGATTGGCGCGCGGTCCATTTGAACAGACCTCCCCGCGGATACCATCGGCTGCGCGTCGGCGATCGGTTTCTGCTGGTGGCGGACAGAACCGGAATTGTGCGGCAAATGAGACTGGAGGCGGAACTCCGGCATTAAGACAATGTTTGTCTGAATGAGTTCAGCGCGCAGCGCGGCTCATGAAACCGGAGCCGCGCGCGCCTGCTCCATCAGCTTTCGCACAACGCTCTGGATCTGCGCTGTCATAAACGGTTTTTGAAGCAGCGGCCGATCGGCATAGGCCGGGATGACACCCGAGCGTCCATAACCGGTGATAAAGGCAAACGGGATATTCCGCGCGGCGAGCGCCTCCGCGACCGGATAGACCGGTTCGCCGCCGAGATTGAGGTCAAGAAGAGCCCCCTGCGGATTATGGCTTTTCAGCAGCCGAAGGGCCGATTCGACCCTGTTTGCGGAGCCTAATGCAACCAATCCGAGTTCAGCGATCGCGTCCTCGATCAGCATTGCAACGAGCCCTTCATCCTCCACAATCAACCAACCGCCGCCATTCGGATTATCGCCGGAACCGGTCATTATCTTCCCCCTCGCCCGTGAAACGGCGGTTTCATCCTGGTGTCGCAGACCGGTCGTAGCCTTGGAGTTCAAGCTTGGAGATACAGCTCCGCATCTTCATTTCTGTAGCTTCATTCTCCATCGGGATATTCGCAAGTTTGGAGTACGGACCGCATTGGGCGGTATGGCCGGCTGCGTCCTTTAAAGTAACAGCATCAACCGCAATACAACCCTCCAACGTTGGGCAAACGCAAAGCAACAGCAGAAAGGCTAATCCTTTCACGACACTACCCCCATAATTCCGGGTGTGGATTCCCGAGCAACATGGACCGTAAGGGAGGTTTCGCGAAATTCACAGCCCCCAAAGGGCGTTCAATTTGCCGGATGCAAAACTGGGCTTTATGGCTGCGATCCAATGCTTCGTGCCACAAAATTGGGCAACATGCCGCGTTGCTAGGCAAATGGAATAACGGCACTCATCCGCACTGGACAACAGCGCGGGGGGATATCCGATGATCGACGCGGCGGACACGGCATGGCTGATGACTTCGAGCGTGCTGGTGCTGATGATGACCTTGCCAGCCCTTGGCCTGTTCTACGCCGGCCTCGTTCAGGCGAAGAACATCCTTTCGGTGCTGATCCAGTGTCTCGCGATCGCCTGCGTCGTATCGCTGCTCTGGTTTGCTGTTGGCTACAGCGAAGCATTTTCCGGCACCGGCCCGTTCCTGGGCAACCTCGATGCGGCTCTGCTACAGCATGCCGGACGCGGAACAGTTCACCCCGGAACAGCCGTTCCGGAAAGCGTGTATGTGATGTTCCAAATGACTTTCGCCATCATTACGCCAAGCCTGATCGTTGGCGCTTATGTCGAGCGCATCCGCTTCAGTGCGGTGCTGCTGTTTTCCGGTCTTTGGCTCCTCATCGTTTATGCCCCGGTTGCGCATTGGGTTTGGGGCGGCGGCTGGCTTGGCGCACGGGGAGTCATGGATTTCGCCGGCGGAATTGTCGTTCATGTCACTGCCGGAACATCCGCGCTGGTCATTGCCTGCATGATCGGGCAACGCGAAGGCTTCCCGCGCGAGATAAGGCCGCCACATGCACCGTGGATCGTGATGGTCGGAGGATGCCTGCTCTGGGTTGGATGGTTCGGCTTTAACGCCGGGAGCGCCGTCAAATCGGGAGCCGACGCAGGAATGACCATGCTTGCAACGCACCTGGCCGCAGCCGCAGCGACCCTCACCTGGATGGCGATCGAGCGAATCAAATTCGGGAAGCCCAGCGTAGTGGGTGCCGTGACAGGTTCGGTTGCCGGACTGGCGACGATCACCCCGGCATCAGGCTATGTCGGACCGCTTGGCGGGGTCGCATTGGGCGTTGCCGGAAGCTGTCTCTGTTTTTTGGCGGTATTGGTGGTGAAGCGGCGCTTCAAGGTTGATGATGCGCTGGACGTTCTGGGCGTGCATGGGGTTGGGGGCGCGGCCGGCAGCATCGCCCTTCCCTTCGCGGCCAGTCTTGGCATCGGCGGTGTGGCCATCTCACAGGGGATTACCCGGCAATTCGAAATCCAGGTTATCGGGGTTTTGGCTGCTGCGTTCTGGTCGGGGATTGCCACCGCGGCCATCGTCAAGCTTGTTGCGATGACAACCGGTTTGCGGGTGAAACTTGAGGCGGAAATCCAGGGGCTCGACTTCGTCGCCCATGGTGAAACGGGATACCACGTCAATGCATAGGAGATACAGGTGAAATTCATTGTCGCAATCATTCAACCACATCGACTGGATGTCGTGCGCGAAGCACTCATGCAGTTGGGAATAGAAGGTATGACGGTCAGCGAAGTGCGAGGTTACGGCAGACAGAAGGGTCACAAGGAAATTTATCGCGGTGCTGAATACCGGATTTCATTCGTTCCGAAGCTGAAGGTCGAAGTGGCGATACCCGAGGCGCGCGCCGAGAACGTCGTGAATGCAATTCGGGAAGCGGCCCGTGTTGGCAATATCGGCGACGGGAAGATCTTTGTGTTCGACCTCGATGCCGCCATGCGTATCCGCACCGGGGAAACCGGCGACGACGCGTTATAAGACGATCGAACTCTGGCTGGTGCAAACCAGCCATGGACCTGCGCAACATTTCGGCGCTATTTCGCAGCACACACGCTGCCGCCGGAAGAGATGTCAAGCCAGAGTACTGCTGTCATTCAGGACGGGCTGCCGCCACGTCAGCGCCGATGGGCGATCCTGACGATTTGCCTGGCAATTTTCATTACGGTCGTCGACCAGACAATTGTAAACGTCGCTTTGCCGACGATCGGCGCCGATCTCCGTATAGGCGATTCGTCATCCGTATGGATCGTGAATGCCTATCAGCTGGCGATCATGCTGACACTCCTGCCGCTGGCCTCCATTGGCGACATCCTTGGTTACAAGCGCGTTTATATCGCCGGTTTGGTCCTGTTTGGGCTGGCCTCGCTGGGGTGCGCGCTTTCGGGATCGTTGCTGATGCTTACCGCGATGCGGGTCATCCAGGGACTGGGCGCATCTGGCGTCATGAGCGTGAACATGGCGCTGGTCCGGTTCATCCATCCGATGAACCGGCTGGGCCACGGCATCGGAATCAATGCCTTCGTAATTGCGGTCTCCGCAGCCGCCGGACCCACGATTGCGAGCGCGGTTCTTGCGGTCGCGCCATGGCAATGGCTGTTTGCGATCAATCTGCCGATCGTCATTGCAGCGGTGGCAATCGGAATATCGGCGCTCCCCGAATCGCCGCGGGCAAGCCATTCCTTCGATATTGCGAGTGCCGTTCTCAGCGGCATCACCTTCGGGATGCTGATCGCATTTCTCGAAGGCCTGAGCGAACCCGGCGGGGGAATTTCCGCCGGTGCAGAATTCGTGGTGATGCTGCTCGCCGGCTACCTCCTTGCGCACCGGCAAATGCGCATGACATCGCCCCTGCTGCCGATCGACCTGCTGCGCATACCCATGTTCGCTCTGTCGGTCGGCACGTCGACCTGTTCGTTCATCGCTCAGACGCTCGCCTATGTGGCGCTGCCTTTTCACCTGCACCGCATCGGCTATTCCGCCGTGGAGATCGGACTGCTCATGACGCCCTGGCCGATCGGCACCGCAATCATGGCGCCAATCGCCGGCCGTCTGTCGGACCGGTTTCCCGCGGGTCTGCTCGGACTGGTCGGATTGTTGATTTTTGCAGCAGGGCTGGCCGCGATGGGAGTTCTGTCGCAAACCGGTAATCTGGCCAACGTGATCTGGCGCATGGCACTGGCCGGCGCCGGTTTCGGTTTGTATCAATCCCCGAACAACCGGACGATACAGGCGTCCGCGCCGCGAACCCGCAGCGGCGGAGCGAGCGGGATGCAGGCTATGGCACGCCTCGTCGGTCAGACGGTCGGGGCGGCGCTTGCCGCATTGGTCCTGGCCCGCCTGTCGGCAACGTCAGGGGTGTGGTTTGCTGCCGGGTTCGCAGTTCTTGCAGCCGGCGTCAGCGCGGCCAGATTGAACGACGGGCCGCAGGCCAGACACTGATGCCTCTGGAAGCCGGACCCGGCTTCGGGCTAGGTTCGAAATTCCTCGAACAGGAAAGCTTCAATGGCCCAGTGTTGCCGCCCAATGATCCCCGCTGCTCTCATGCTGGTTTCGGCTGCCGTTCTGCCCCTCCACGCGGCACCCGCTGAAAAGCACGGTGCCGTTCCGCAATTCGCGTCGGCCAGCTTCGGCTGGTCAAAGGCGGCCGACGATTTTCAACGTCCCGAGTCAGGACCGGGGCCTGTCAGCTTCGAAAAAGAGCATCCCTATATCCCCAACAATGACCGTGGAACGCAGGTCACCGTCCGAATCGCGGATTTGACCAATCCCATCCTGAAACCATGGGCGGTCGAGCAGATGCGGCAGGCCAATGCGAGAGCGACTGCGGGCAAGGAAGCCTATGAGGCGCGCGCGAGTTGCCGGCCCGGTGGAGTACCAGGTTTCCTTGTCATGGGGCGGGTCAACCCGCTCTATTTTGTCCAGAGCCCGAAAGAAATTCTGTTGATCAATGAAGGTGGCCCGGAAGTCCGGCGGGTCGCGTTGAACGTGCCGCACTCAGCCCATCCCAAAGTGAGCCCCTATGGGGAATCCGTCGGCCATTACGAAGGCGGCGATACGCTCGTTATCGACACGGTCGGATTATCCGCCGATACCTATATCGACAATTACCGCACTCCGCACACGACGCAATTGCATGTCATCGAACGCTACCGGTTGAGTGACGACGGCAAGACCGTGCAGGTGCAGATCCGTGTCGAGGATCCCGGCACATTCAACATGCCATGGACTGCAAGACAGACCTATCATCGAAATCCGCCCGAACCGTTCGAGGAAGCGGTCTGCGCCGAGAATAACGAGGTGATCTTCGATGCGGCCGTCTCCGCAATTCCCAAAGCCGACAAAGCGGATTTCTAAGCGATGATAAAGGAAAGAAGGCTCAAGCCGGTACAACTGGCCGCAATTGCCGGATTGGTGCTGCTGTCGGGCGCGTCACAGGCGCAAATCACGGCCATTCCGGATTTCAGTGGTCCCAACTTGTCGTGGGTAAAGATCGGTGACGACTTTATTGCACCGCAGGCCGGTGCCGGCCCGATCACCTTCGATCGGGCCCATCCCTACCAGCCAAACAATGACAAGGGACTACAGGTAACCTATCGCGTAGCGGACATCAGCAACCCCATTCTGAAACCCTGGGCGGCGGCGCAGATGAAGAAGGCGAACGATGAAGTTCTCGCCGGCTTACAGCCGTTCCGTGCAAGGACGAGTTGCGTTCCCGGCGGCGTGCCGGGCTATCTCATCTATGGCCGGCTTGAGCCGCTTTACTTCGCCCAAACGGGAAAGGAAGTCCTGTTGCTCAACCAGGCGGACGCGCAAGTTCGGCACGTGTACCTGAACGTCCCGCACTCGGCCGATCCGAAGCTGTCCTGGTACGGGGAATCCGTTGGGCACTACGAAGGTGGAGATACGCTCGTCGTCGATACCATCGGCATGAATGACAAGACCTTTATCGACGATTATCGCACTCCACACACGACACAGCTGCATGTCACCGAAAAATTCCGTTTGATGGATGGAGGGAAGACCCTGCAGGTCCGTTTCACGGTTGATGATCCGGGTGCATTCAACACCCCCTGGTCCGGCATGCAGATCTACCGCCGTTCCAATCAGGGCGCGTTGCTCGAAGCACCGTGCGCCGATAATCGCGGCAGTCCGTTCTATAATCCGCAGCACCCGATCCCTGAGGCGAAAATTTCCGATTTCTGAAGCGGTGCAAATCTCGTGCTACATTGGTTCACATTCACAAGGGAGGATTTGATGCGTGCAAAATTACTTGCATTGACCTGTATCGCCACCCTGGCGGCGCCGATGGCTTTCGCTCAAAACGCGCCCCCGGAGAAGACCTTTACGACATCGAGCGAGATTACCGCGCTGATTGCCAAGGCAATGAAGGACCGCAAGGGTAATGCTCCGAACACGATCGAACCGATTCTGTCGCTGCCGCCGTACAAGGCTCAGCTCGAATACCGGACTGCGTTGGCGCCTGCGGCCCTGCACGAAAAGGACGCCGAGATGATGTATGTGCTCGAAGGCACCGGCGTCATCACCACCGGCGGCAAACTTGTCGGAGAAAAACGCAACAACGCAGCCAATCTCGGCGGAACGTCCATCGATGGTGGCACAGCGCACGATGTCTCCAGGGGTGATGTGATCATCATTCCACAAAACACACCCCATCAGGTGAACCCCACCGGCGGCGCACCGATCGTACTCATGACTATCCACATGCCGCGGCCGGCAGGAAATTGGCCTTAGACGGCGCGCCGTTCGGGTTTGATTTACACCGGGGTCGGATCCCGGCAGACGCCAGAGCCGGTCATGGAAATCATGACCTTCCTCGGGCGGGAGCTTGCGGAGCGTGACTGGTTGTTGCGCTCCGGTGGCTCGCCGGGCGCCGATATGGCGTTTGAAACAGGATGCGATCTGGCCGGAGGCAGGAAGGAAATCTACCTCCCCTGGCGGAGATTTAACGATTCCGATTCACCACTGTTCACGGCGCCCAACGAAGCGCTGGCGATCGCACGGCAATTCCATCCCGGCCTGAACCGGCGAAATCCGGGAGTGCAAAAACTCCGGACACGCAATGTGTGCCAGATCCTCGGACCATCGCTGGATGATCCCTCCGATCTCGTGATCGCCTGGACCGAAGGCGGACTGGTCTCCGGCGGCACCGCAACAGTGTTGCAGATCGCAGAAGAGCGCCAAATACCGGCAATAAACCTTGGCGAAAGCGCATGGGCAAGACGTGATCGCGACATCATATTGGAACGCGTGTTGTTGACCGTGCCAGTGCCATAATGGAAACCGATTTCACTCCCCATTCGCTTTTTTCAGACAAGGTGGTGAGCCGGCGGGCTGCTATACTCCGGAGGTTCCGCAGCGGAGGTAACCTTGACCATTCCAGGAACGAACATCGCGGGCGCTGTTGTGGCTGGCCTCGTTTTTGCCTGCACAATGCCGGCGGAGGCGAAGCAGTGCTACGCGCCGGACGAACGCGCCCAATCCCGCGCTTTTTCCCGCATCGTCACCACGGAGGGCGGCAAGACTCTCTGGCTCGCCGGTGATACAGGCGATCCCAAATCGAACTTTGACCAGCAGGTGCGCGGGATTTTCGCCGATCTCGACAAAATCATCAAAGCCCAAGGCGGGAGCGGCCTTGCCGACATGGTTACAATGACCGTCTTCATTACCGATGCGCGGCTGGGCGACCGCTTCATCGAGTTGAGAAAGCAGGCGTTCAGGACCTGCTACCCTGCGAGCGCGCTCATCACGGTCACCGGTCTCGCGCAGCCGGGCCTTTTGATCGAAATTCAGGGAACAGCGGTGGTGGGAGGGAAATAGACGTCCTGTATTCTTCAGACCCAATCAGGTCCAGAGAGCCCGGACACCAAAAAAAGCTGTGTCCTTGATCCGGCGCACGACGCCCTGCCACCACAGAGATCTCGGGTCCTCGCAATAGGTCATGCTGAGAACCAGACGTTTCTCCCCTGCGAGAATTGCCGTCACTTTGTGCAACAGTCGTGCGCCCTCGAAGACGACCATCGTGTTCGGCGGCGTGCTGATTCCAAATTCGTTCCCGCCCGCCCTGGCGCTCAGGACGGCATGGCTCATGCCTGCGGCAGCGCGCCCCTCGTTCTGAATTGCGATGAGAACCGTAAAGTGTCGACCGCGGTAGAAATTGTGGTCGAAGTGCCAGCCGATATGATCCCCGGGCCGGTCATAGACGAGCAACGAGAGGGAACTCTGGTCGTTGATCGGCGTCGGCTGAATTGGCACGCCAACCAGCCGTGAGATGAACCCGATCAGATCGGGAGAATGATAGAGCGAAACAATCGCAGGGGCGTCCGCAATCAGAGTTTCGTAAGCGATTGTGCCGCCCTTCTTGTGCGCCGGCACGAAATTGCGCTCGGCTTTCGCAAGCTGCTCCGCCTCCGCGCTCAGGGCTGAAAAAGCCCGTGCGGGCAGAAAGTTCGATACGACGGCAAGACGCTCCGTGAAATCCGGCAGCTTGCCATCCGGTGCAGCTCCGAAATCGAAGCTTCGTGCCTCCACAAGCGTCACGAGACGGGCTGCAAGTTGACGATAGAGAGTGTTACGCCGGCTCCTGGCAAACAACAGCGCGAATGCCGTGAGGGTCGCGGCGCCCATGACCATTCCGGCAATCATCGCTGAATCCGTTTTTGGTTTCTGGTGCGAGCTGATCAAAGCTAAAGACGAAATCGGTGACCTCATCTGTCCACCCAATTCGTGAATTTCATTGTATCATGGCGCACAGCCGTCGTGATCCGCTTTGCTTTCAGGCAGGGTGAAGGTGTCCAGGGGAAATGCTATCGTCGCCGGGCGGGGTACACTGCGGGAGGTATGGATGCCTGGTCGGTTCGCGAAGATCATCATGGCTTGCTTGCTGGCGCTCGCCATGACGGGTCCGGGCGGTTCGGCGGTCGCACAGTCAACGGTGGCGAGAGGTTCGGTCGTAGTCGCATCGCCCACCTACACGTCTGTCGAGATGGAAATCACGGTCAATCGGCCCGCCGAGGAAGTGTGGAAGCGGATTGGAAAGTACTGTGATGTCGGCGAATGGCTCCAGGTCCCCGCGGGCTGCAAGATCGTATCGGGCAAGGATGGCGAGTTGGGCGCGGTCCGCTCCGTAGGCGGCGGCGAAGTGCTGGTGGGCCGAACAGAGCTCTCCTACACCTATGCGCAAACCCCTAAGGAAGGCGTTCCCTACAACCTGTATCACGGAACGCTGGAAGCGCGGCCATTAACACCTGCCAGTTCCAGGCTCGTCTACTCGTTGTTTTTCGACAACTCTATGCTGCCGGACGATGCGGCGCGCGCGGCGGATAAGGAACAACGGCGCGCGCAATTCACGCAGGCGCTGCAGAACATGAAGACCATCGCTGAAGGCGGCAGGCTTGCGCCGCCCCGCTGATCGACTTCACGGTCTGGCGGAAATGCCTAGCGCTTCGAGAACTGGAAGCTGCGGCGTGCCTTTGGTCGGCCATATTTTTTCCGCTCCACCACGCGTGGATCGCGGGTGAGAAAGCCACCCTGCTTCAGCACGGGGCGCAGATTCGGCTCAAAAGCGATGAGCGCCTTCGAAATTCCGTGGCGCACTGCGCCCGCCTGACCGGAAAGACCGCCACCCGTGACCGTGCAGATGACATCATACTGTCCATCGCGCCCTGCAGCGACCAATGGTTGGCGCAGTATCATCCGGAGCACCGGGCGGGCAAAATACGTGTTCTCTTCTTTGTCGTTGATCCGGATGCGTCCGGGCCCCGGCTTCAGCCACACGCGGGCAACAGCGTTCTTGCGCTTTCCCGTGGCATAGGCCCGGCCCTGGCGATCCAGCTTCGGACGGCCTTCCATAGGCGCAGGCTGCGCCTGTTCGGGTTGCTTCGCCTTGATCAGCGTCGATTTCAGATCGGAGAAATCGCGGACTCCTTCGGCCATGGTCAGGCTGCCTTCGTTTTGCGGTAATTGGTGTTTTTTGGACTGAGCGCAGCGATGTCGAGCACTTCGGGCTGCTGCGCCGCGTGCGGATGATCAGGGCCCGCGTAAACACGCAGATTGGCAAATTGATGCTTGGCGAGTGGCCCGCGCGGCAACATGCGCTGCACGGCTTTTTCCACCACCCGTTCCGGAGCTTTGCCGCTGAGGAAATCTCCCGGACGGCGTTCCTTGATTCCACCGATATACCCGGTGTGCCAATGATAGACCTTGTCCGTGCGCTTGTTGCCGGTCAGCAGAACCTTTTCCGCATTGATCACGATGACGTTGTCGCCGCAATCGAGATGCGGCGTGTACATCGCCTTGTGCTTGCCGCGCAGCCGAATCGCGACAATGGCCGCGAGACGTCCCACGACCAACCCTTCCGCATCGATCAGCACCCATTTCTTCCGGATTTCGGAAGCTTTGGCCGAATAGGTTTGCATGATACGACTCCCGTGATGCCTGGAAGGCCCGAGAAACCGGCCCGGCGCCGCGATGTAGCGGCGCATTGTTTCGCGGTCAAGGAAATTGCGCGAAACGGGTGCGTGAATCCCGAGCATTTCAGCGAACGGTAGTATGTTACCACATTTGCGCGCCCAAAAGAGAAAACCTCCCGTGAACCAGCAACCTGCCACATCGCCCGTCCTTGTCACCCGCAATGCCGGTATCTTCGGCATTGCGCTCAATCGACCCGAAGCGCGCAATGCGCTCTCCGAAAGCATGATGCGCGCCCTGCAGCTGGCGCTTGATGAAGCTGTCGAAGACCCGAACGCCCGAGTGATTGTCCTTTCTGCGAATGGCTCGGTCTTCAGCGCGGGCCACGATCTCAAGGAAATGACCGGCTATCGCACGGATGACGATCGTGGTCTTGGCCGTTACCGCGCGATATTCAGCCAATGCAGCCATCTGATGCAAAGCGTCGTGCGGCATCCCAAACCCGTTATCGCACAGGTTCAGGGACTGGCGACTGCGGCCGGGTGCCAACTCGTCGCAAGTTGCGACCTCGCACTCGCATCCGAGAACGCGCGTTTTGCGACCCCTGGCGTCAATATCGGGCTGTTTTGCTCCACGCCGATGGTTGCGTTGTCGCGCTCGGTTCCGCGCAAATTCGCCATGGAGATGCTTCTCACCGGCCAGCCTGTTTCAGCGGCGGAAGCACAGCGGATTGGCTTGATAAATCGCGTTGTGCCTGCAGCCGACCTGGAATCGGAAACACGCTCGCTGGCGGAGATTGTGGCCAGCAAGCCAGCGGCCACGCTGAAGACGGGAAAGCTCGCGTTCCAGCACCAGCTCGAACTGGGCCTATCCAACGCATATGATTATGTTGGCGAAGTGATGGTGCAGAACATGCTGCACGCCGAAGCCGTGGAAGGCATCTGCGCCTTTATCGAAAAACGCCCACCCGATTGGCCGAAACCGTGATGGCTCAGCCGTACTCCGATGCCTTGATCGCGCGCATTTTGCGCAGTGTGAAGACCATTGCGATGGTTGGCGCCTCACCCAATCCGGCGCGGCCCTCCTATTTCGCCATGAAATATCTGCTGGACAAAGGCTTTCGCATCATTCCGGTAAATCCCGGTCAGACGGGCAGGGATATTCTCGGACAGAAGGTCTATGGGCGAATAGCCGAACTGCCTGCGCCCGTCGATATGATCGATATATTCCGAAATTCGGAAGCCGCCGGTCCGATCACGGACGAAGCCATTGCGGAAAAGGACCGCCTCGGACTGAAAGTGCTGTGGATGCAGCTTGGGGTCGTGAACGATGACGCGGCCAAACGCGCGGAAGCCGCAGGTTTGACCGTAATCATGAATCGCTGCCCGAAGATCGAGTATGGCCGGCTATCGGGCGAAATCGGCTGGTATGGCGTCAACCGGCGCCTGATCGACAACCGCAAACCCTTTGCCTTCAGCCAGGGCGGGACGCTCAGGCGCGAATAGGAGGCGAGCATGGCCGATTATGGTTTCGATACGCTCGCTGTACATGCGGGCGCTCAACCCGACCCCGCGACGGGCGCTCGCATTACACCGATTTATCAGACCTCCGCCTATGTATTCGAAAATGCCGATCAGGCGGCCGCGCTGTTCAATTTGCAGGTATTCGGCAACATCTATTCACGCATCATGAATCCGACCGTTGCGGTGCTCGAAGAACGCATTGCAGCTCTTGAAGGCGGCACTGCGGGACTCGCGGCTTCGTCCGGTCATGCGGCGCAACATCTCGTTTTCCACACCATCATGGAGCCGGGGGGCGAATTCATCTCCGCCCGTCAGCTTTATGGCGGGTCGGTGAATCAATTTGGCCACGCCTTTGCAAAATATGACTGGCATGTCCGCTGGGCCGATGCGACCAACGCCGACAGTTTCGCCCGAGCGGTCACGGAGAAAACCCGCGCCATGTTCTGCGAGAGCATCGCCAATCCGGGCGGCGTGATCAGCGATCTCGAAGGCATCGCGCGCGTTTCCGAACAGGCGGGCGTGCCATTCATTGTCGATAACACCCTTGCCACGCCCTATCTCATGCGGCCGCTCGAATGGGGTGCGCATATCGTCGTCCATTCGGCAACAAAGTTCCTCGGTGGACACGGCAATTCACTGGCTGGCGCAATCGTTGAGGCAGGCACTTTCGATTGGGCGAAAAGCGGCCGTTACCGGACCTTGTGCGAAGATAATCCGTCATATCATGGCATCCGGTTTTACGAGACCTTCGGCGATTTTGCATTCTGCGTCGCCGCGCGCGCGCTGTCGTTGCGCGACCTTGGCTCCTGTCTTGCGCCCCAGAACGCATTTCTTGTGCTGACCGGCATCGAAACCCTGCCATTGCGCATGAAACGTCATTGTGAAAATGCGCTGGCAGTCGCCGAATGGCTGTCCCGCGACAACCGCGTCGAATGGGTGAACTACGCAGGTCTGGCTTCGCATCCGCTTCACGGGGCCCACCGCAAATACTGCCCAAAAGGCGCCGGCTCCGTGTTCACGTTTGGACTGCGCGGCGGATTTGATTCTGGAATGAAGCTCGTCAACCGGGTGCGCATATTCAGCCATCTTGCGAATATTGGCGATACGCGGAGCCTCGTGATTCATCCGGCTTCTACCACGCACCGGCAGCTTTCCGATGAGGACAGAATCAAGGCAGGCGCCGGTCCTGAAGTGGTTCGTCTGTCCGTCGGAATCGAGGATGTAAAGGACCTGATTGCCGATCTCGATCAGGCAATGGAGTAGCACGCACACAAGGCCAACGGTTGACGGAGTTGCGCTTCGGCTGCAATTTCCCGGGCCGGACAAGTTTTGGGAGGAAGGAATGGCGATCGACAACCGGACTGCGCCATATGCGGCACTGTTTATGCGCGTTTGCCTCGGCGTATACGCGATCCTGCATATCTACTGGAAATTTTATGTTCGCCCCGACGGCTTTGACGGATGGTGGAATGGACTCATTCAGGCGGGTTACCCGAGCTGGGTGATCGTTTATGTCCTGTCCGGCGAGTTTCTCGGCGCCATCTGCCTGATTCCCGGAATTTTCACACGCTGGGTCGCGCTGTACACCTTACCGCTCATTTTGGGCGCGGCGCAGTTCTGGCTGGCGCGGAAGGGCTTCTGGTTTACCATTGCCGGAGCGGAGTTGCCCATTTTATGGGCCGTTGCGCTGCTCGCCCAGGCAGGTCTCGGAGACGGCGCCTTCGCACTCGTGCCCTCGCCCGCCTTTCCCCTGATCGGGAACCGCCGCGCGGTTCCGGCCGAATAAACACCCTTTGCGAGTGGCCCGGTTTGCCGGTTGGCGCCGGGCTACCGCGTTTCCGGATTGAGAGTGTAGGACCACCAGATTGCGTTCGCGAACAGCGCGAGCGCACAGATCTGGTGAAGTGCAGCAATTGGCACTGCCACGGAGGAAACAACGGCGATAACGCCCAGCGTGATTTGAAGCAGGACAAGCGCTGCAGCGTGGATTGCAGCGATTCTTGCCGGCCGGTCCGCATCATAAAGACGCCAGAAGAGGTAGGCACAAGCCGCGGCGATAACATATGCAACAGTACGGTGCTGGAAATGCACCATGGCCGGATTTTCGAAATTGTTTGCCCACCACGGCGACAGGTCGAAAAGTCCAACGGGAAACCAGCGTCCTGCGTAAGTTGGCCAGGTGTTGAAGGCGCGCCCTGCGCCAAGACCTGCCATGAGTGCTCCAAGCAACATCTGAACAAAGACCACTCCTGTCAATCCGAACACTGAATATCTCAAGGCCGGTGGAACTGCGGCGGCCTTTACCCGGGCAGCTCCTGCGATTTCCAGCGCCGTCCAGAAAACATAGCCGAACAGAATTGTGGCGAGGCCCAGATGCGCTGCGAGCCGGTATTGGCTGACGGCTACGCGCCCATCGGCCAAGCCCGATTGCACCATCCACCAGCCAAGCAGACCTTGTGCCGATCCCAACAAAAAAATCACTGCGAGCCGGGACGCGATTCGTCCGTCAATTCTCCGCCGCCGCAGAAATGCCAGGAAGGGCACAAGGAAAACGACGCCAAGAATTCTTCCGAGGAGCCGATGCGTCCATTCCCACATGTAGATCGACTTGAACGCCGTGAGGCCCATTCCGCGGTTCAGCAGTTCGTATTGTGGCGTGCCCCGGTATTTGGCGAATTCAGTCTGCCAATCCGCCTGGTCCAGGGGCGGAATTACACCGGTAACCGGCTGCCATTCCGTGATTGACAGACCCGATCCGGTCAACCTTGTCAGCCCGCCAATCACGACCATCAGCGCAATCAGGGCCGCAATTGCAAAAAGCCACAATCCGACACCGCGGTCATTCCGCGCGAAAACGGTCCCTTCACAGGACGTGGTGGTGACGGTCATGGGGATATCCGTAGCCAAGCTGAAAGGCTTCGTCCATGGAAGATGCGGGACCCATGCTTCACATGGGCGCCTACAAATGACGACTGCATCGTTCGAGCGAAAGGACGATGGGAGGAACAACAGCAATGGCGTGGCGGCAGATCGTGGACGCGGTCATGAAATTGCACCATAGTCCGCGACCGCCGAACTTCACGCAGCAATCACAAACAGGGGCATTCTTTTGAGCGAGGATATTCTCGATCATTGCGACGGTGATCTTCTCACGATCACGCTCAATCGTCCGGAACAGGGCAACGCATTGACGGATTCCGGAATAGCACAATTGGCGGCTCTTATTCAGGGGGCTGCGGCACGCGCCCGGCTGGTTCTGCTGAAAGCGGCGGGCGACGATTTCTGCGCCGGTCGAATCGCACCGCGCGGCGCTGCAGCACCCCAGCTCGAGGCACTCGCTGTCCGCCGTGGGCGCGACGTCGTATTCAATTGTTATGCCGCGTTCCGTGAATCACCTCTGCCGGTCATCGCCGCTGTACAGGGGCGCGCGCTCGGTTTTGGCTGTGCGATAGCAGCCTGCGCCGACATCACGGTCGCCGCAGACAATGCCTCACTGCAAATGCCCGAGTTCGGGGAAAACATCATGCCGACAATCGCAATGTCCGCGCTTCTCGGCAAAGTAACCGCGAAGCAACTGATGTACATCGCCTACTCGACAGCGGTGATGACGGCGGAGCGTGCCGAACTCATCGGCATTGTCAGCGAGGTTGCGCGCGGGCGCGCCGGACTCGAAGAAGTGGTCCAGAAGATTTGCGCGCAAATCCTCAAAGCACCGCAACCGGCCGTTCTGGCAATAAAGGAGTATGCGCGCGTTGCCCCGGGCATGGACATTCGTGGCGCCGTTGATTACGCGCGCAGCCTGCATGCGGTGATTAATTCATCGGCGGAAATGCGAAAGTGATTGCGGCTGGAAAAAGGCAATTCGTCGCGCAAATGTAAGCAGAAACTCTCCTGACATAACTTTGACGAATTCTTCCCGCGATACGCTGCAAGCGCGACGTAAAGCCACACGATAGTGTGAACCAATAGGTCATTTGACTCTGGCAGATGCGCGGACCCACCGTGCTATAAGCCGCGCCGCGCAACCTTATGCACGGAATCAAATCACATGAAGAAATTCTTCGCCATGAGTGCAGTCAGTGCGGCGGCGGTCGCGTTTATTGCCGCTGCTGCTTTTGCCCAAAATGCGGCGGGCGGTGACGGGCCTCCGTTGCTCGCGAACAAGATCGCAGTTCCTTCCGGCGCTTCGGCGCGTCTGCTTGTCACTTCCAGCGCTTTCACCTCCGGTGGCCAGCTCGATGACAAGTACACGCAGAATGGCGACAACATGTCGCCGAGCGTCGCCTGGACCAAGGGCCCATTGGGCACGCAGTCCTATGTCGTTCTTACGGAAGATGCGGGCGTCAATCGCCATGACCCCATTGTTCACTGGGTGATCTACAATATTCCGTCTACCACCACGACATTGCCGCAGAACATCCCCACCGACGCACATCTCGAGAATGGTGCCGATCAGGGCAAGAACGTGCGTGGATCGGCCGGCTATATCGGACCCAAGCCACCTGCAGGTCAGACGCATCCGTATCATTTTGAAGTCTTCGCGTTGAATTCAAGGCTGAATCTGGATCCGGCGAATGCGGATCGCCAGGCCGTCGTGAACGCGATGAGAAATCACGTTCTGACGTCGGGTGAGATCGTCGCCAATTACACCGGCAAATAAGCCGTCGGAATACCCGTTTCGCAAATGGCGCACGCTTGCGTGCGCCATTTGTTTTTTGGTTATGCGAGATCGATAGCGTAACGCTTGAGATCGGCGAGTTTGCAAAACTGAAGCGCGCCCTCATGGGTTGCGCGCAATGCCACTCTGGGTGCGCAGTCCGCTTCGAAGGCTTCCTGCCAGCGCGGAGCGCAGAGGCACCAGCGGTCCCCCGGCTTCAGCCCGGCGAAACCAAATGCTGGAGCAGGTGTGGAAAGGTCATTGCCGTGTGACCTGGAAAACTGCAGGAACTCCGCTGTGACGACGATGCATACGGTGTGACTGCCCATGTCCTCCGGACCCGTGTCGCAGCAGCCGTTGCGGAAAAATCCCGTCATTGGCTTGACCGAACAGATTTCCAGGGGTGCTCCGAAAACATTGCGCGAGGCTGCGCGTCGAAACTCCCCTCCATTGCCTGGCAGAGTCATCAGGTTCCTTTGCGCGAAACGTTTCTATACGTAAAGGTTCTTCTCCATGCGTGCCACCGGCGCCATCATGCGAGGAGCGGAAGCGATGCACATCACTACCTATCTTAACTTCGACGGAAATTGTGAAGAGGCCTTCAAATTTTACGAACAGGTCCTCGGCGGGAAGATCCTCATGATGACCCGGTATGAGGGCACCCCGGCCGCGAACCACTCGCCATCGGAAATGCGCAATAAAATTCTTCATGCCCGGATTCAGATCGGGGATACGGTGCTCATGGGATCGGATGTTCCGCCGGGACAGGTTCAACCGCAGGGATTTGGACTATCTCTGGGAGTGGACAAGGTGGCGGAAGCCGATCTTGTTTTCAACGCGCTGGCCGGGAATGGCGAGGTGAGCATGCCGATGGGTAAAACATTTTTTGCCGAGCGTTTCGGAATGCTCAGGGACAGCTTCGGCGTCTCATGGATGGTGGTGTGCGAAAAGGAGATTTGAAAGCCTCAAACGCACCGCTTTTGTCCCCAATTCGTGATGCTTGACTTGTACCCCACCTTGCGTTGAAACTAGAACATAACGTGAACATTTATGTTCTAGAGTCATGGAAAACTGGCAAGAACAGACGGCGGTGCTACGCCGATTGGCACAGAACAACTCCCGGCCGAAGCCCGAAATGCGGGCTTTGGGTCATGACGCGATGGATGCCTGCCTCGGCGGCGGACTGAAGTGTGGGGTTTTGCATGAAGTTTTCCCGGCCGCCGGGGCAGATTCGGCGGCGGCGACAGGTTTTGTGTTGGGCCTGGCGGCGCGTGTGATCGAAAAAAAGCGGTGGCTGCTTTGGGTGCAGCAGGATTTTTCAGCACAGGAATGTGGTGAAATCCCCGGCACGGGATTAGTCGCTTTCGGCATCGATCCCGCGCATTTCATGCTCGCGAAAGTCCCGAATGCGGCAGCGGTGCTGCGCGCCGGCGCGGATGGCCTCTGTTGCGATGGGCTCGGCGCCGTTGTCATCGAATCCTGGGGCGAAACGAAACTGTTCGATCTCGTGGCGAGCCGCCGCTTGACGCTGGCGGCGGCGAAGCATGGCGTAACAATAGTTTCATTGCGCCATGGCGCCTTGCCCGCCCCAAGCACCGCCGAAACACGCTGGTTGCTGCGGACCCCTGCGATTTCTGCCGGTACAGATTGGGGAATCCCCCACTTTGACGCCGAACTCCTGCGTAACCGGCATGGCGCTGTGGGACGCTGGATCATGGAATGGGATTGCGATGGAAACTTCCACGAAACGGCCGCGGCGGATCATCTCGCTGGTTCTGCCGCGGCTAACCACCGACCGGGTGCACCGCAAACAGAACGCTTCCGGAAAGCCATTTAGTGAACCACTGGTGGTTGTGGACAAGATCGCCAATGCTTTGCGGCTGACAGCGGTCGATGCCGGCGCAGCGCGGCTGGGGTTGAAGCCTGGAATGGCGCTGGCGGACGCGAGGACGCGCATTCCCAACCTCCTGACCGTCAATGCCGATCACAATGCGGATTTGAAATTGCTGGAAGCCATCGCAGATGCCTGCGAACGCTACACGCCGCTGGTGGCGACTGATGCACCCAATGGTGTGCTTCTGGATGTCACAGGGGTTGCGCATCTCTTCGGTGGCGAGCCGGGAATTCTGGACAAAATCCACGCAACCATTACGCGGCAGGGTTTCTGCATCCGGGCCGCACTGGCTGGAACGGCGGATGCAGCGCGCGCTTTGGCGTGTTTTGGTGCCTCCCAGAGCGGGACTGGCACGATCGTATTTCCGGGGAACGAAGCCGAAGCCATTTCACATTTGCCGGTCGAAGCTCTTGGCGCCGATGAAGCAATCATCCGTGCATTGAGACGCGCAGGTTTGAAGAGCATTGGGCAGGTCGCAGGGCGCAGGCGTGGCGAATTGCGGTCGCGCTTCGGCAGCGAATTCGTGTTCACGCTGGATTGCCTGTTGGGACGAACGGAACGTCCGATCGCACCCCGCGCCTTTGTCCCGGATGCCATCGCGGAACGGGGTTTTGCCGATCCGGTGACAAGCGAAACCTCTATCGCAGAGACAATCCATCTGCTTGCCGGCAATTTAAACTCACGTCTGGAAAGCACCGGAGAAGGCGCGCGGCGCTTTGAAGCGTGTTTCTTCCGGGCCGACGGACAGATGCGGCGCATTGCGGTGGAGACTGGCGAGGCGATACGCGATCCGGATGTCGTCGAACGTCTGTTCCGCGAAAAGCTCGGTGTTCTTGCCGATCCACTTGATCCGGGATTTGGTTTCGACCTGATCCGGCTCTCCGCAACGTTTTTGCAACCGGTGAACGGCGAAACTGACGGACTTGGCGCCAGGGATCATGCCAGGGAAGTCCGGCGCCTCGCAGACCAGCTTGCCGCACGTCTGGGTCCCCAGCGGGTGCTCATCTATCGGCCTCAGGACACGCATATTCCCGAAGCGGAAACGATTACGATTCCGGCGCGATCGGGCTGTTCGGATATGAGAACCGCATGGCCGGAAAAAACGAAAGAAGAGGACGGTCCGCACCGTCCGCTGCGCCTGTTTGCCCGTCCCGAACCGATCGAAGCGATTGCGGAAATCCCTGATGGACCGCCTTTGCGCTTCCGCTGGCGTCGCGCCTTGCATCATGTGGTGATGGCGGACGGTCCGGAACGCATTTCGCCCGAGTGGTGGCGCGGCTGTGGCGACGCGCCGTCACGGGACTATTTCCGGGTCCAGGACAGCCAGGGGCGGCGCTTCTGGATTTATCGCGCAGGCATTTATGGACGGGAGAATGCAAACGCGCAGTGGTACATGCATGGGAGCTTTGCTTGAATTACGCAGAGCTGGCAGTCACCACGAATTTTTCGTTTCTGCGTGGAGCCTCGCACCCGCATGAACTGATCGAAACGGCCGCACAGTTCCAATTGACAGCGATCGGCATTGCCGACCGCAATTCGCTGGCCGGGGTTGTGCGCGCCCATGATGCGCTGAGGCAGATACAGCGCGAGAATGAAAGGCAATTGCCGCGGCTGCTGGTGGGCGCACGCCTCGTCTTTGCCGATAATACCCCGGACATCCTCGCCTATCCCGTTGACCGCGTGGCGTATGGAAATCTTTCGCGTCTGATCACCATCGGAAAATTACGGGCGGGCAAGGGCGAATGCAGCCTGTCGTTCGGCGATCTCCTCGCATGGCAATCCGGATTGCTGCTGATCGTCATGCCACCCGTCCTGTTCAGCCGGGGCAATATGCAGCACCGCAGAAATGTAATACGGCGGCTGGCGGCGCAAGCACCCGGACGCGTATGGCTGGCGGCTTCCATGCTGTATGGACGCAGCGATCGCCGGAAACTGCGCGAACTGCACGGGCTTGCACACGAAGCAAATGTCCCGCTGATTGCAGTCAATGACGTGCTCTATCATGTGCCCGAACGGCGCGCATTGCAGGATGTGGTCACCTGCATTCGGGAGCATGTTACGCTGGACGGCGCAGGAAAACGGCTTGAGGCCAATGCCGAACGCCATTTGAAACCGCCGCAGGAGATGATGCGACTGTTCCGCGCAGCACCCGAGGCGGTTGCCGAAACGCTTCGCTTTGCCGCCCGGATAAACTTTTCGCTCGACCAGCTCAGCTATCACTATCCCGATGAACCGGTGCCTCCGGGAAAAACGCCGGACGAACATCTGGCAGATCTGACCTGGAAAGGCGCAGCCGTTCGCTATCCTGACGGCGTCCCTCATAAAATTCGCACAGTTCTTGAAAAAGAACTGGGGCTGATCGCGAAACTGAATATCGCTGCCTATTTCCTGACTGTGCATGACATCGTCCGGATCGCAAATGAAAAGCAGATTCTCTGCCAGGGGCGCGGTTCGGCGGCCAATTCCGCGGTCTGTTATGCGCTCGGGATTACCTCTGTCAATCCAGCGGAAATCGATCTGTTGTTCGAGCGCTTCGTCTCGGCGGAACGAAAGGAACCGCCGGATATCGATGTGGATTTCGAGCATGAGCGGCGGGAGGAAGTCATTCAGGACATCTACCGGCGTTATGGGCATGAACGCGCGGCATTGACGGCCACCGTGATCACATACCGTGCGCGAAGCGCCATCCGTGAAGTGGGAAAAGTGTTCGGATTGACTGAGGACGTCACCGCGGCTCTGGTGGGGAATGTCTGGGGTGGAGGGCACGAAGAACTTGCCGGCGGCGATTTTGGCCCTGGCGGCGAGAACGCAACCGGTGCCGGACCGGGCTCCGCAAACGCGCCGGTTGCGCGCGTGCTCCGTTATGCAAGGGAACTGCTCGGGTTTCCGCGCCATCTTTCGCAGCACGTCGGCGGTTTTGTGCTGACGCGCGATCGGCTGGACAGCATCGTCCCGATTGGCCCGGCGGCAATGGAAGACCGCTATTTTATTGAATGGGACAAAGACGACATCGACGATCTTGGAATCATGAAAGTCGATGTGTTGGCGCTCGGGATGCTGACCTGCATCCGCAAGGCCTTCGAACTGATTGCGCTGCATGAGAACCGGGCTTTAACGCTGGCTACGGTGCCGCGCGAAGATCCATCCGTGTACGATATGCTGTGTCGGGCCGATGCGATCGGTGTGTTCCAGGTGGAAAGCCGGGCGCAGATGAACATGCTGCCGCGGTTGCGCCCACGCGAATTCTACGATCTGGTGATCGAGGTGGCGATTGTAAGGCCCGGCCCGATACAGGGTGATATGGTGCACCCCTATCTCCGGCGGCGCAGCGGTGCAGAACCGGTGGAATTTCCTTCGCCGGCGCCGGAACATGGCCCGGCGGACGAACTGTACCAGGTTCTGCACAAGAC
Source organism: uncultured Alphaproteobacteria bacterium (assembly GCA_963747255.1). Lineage (GTDB taxonomy): Bacteria > Pseudomonadota > Alphaproteobacteria > Micropepsales > Micropepsaceae > CAIYRG01. Next base: position 344,634 of record CAVVEG010000017.1, on the reverse strand, counting down.
CAAAGGTGTGCCCCTGTTCCAGGAGCAGGCGATGCGGCTTGCGATCGTGGCGGCGAAATTCACACCCGATGAAGCCAACGGGCTCAGGCGCGCCATGGCGACTTTCCGGAACACCGGCAGCATCGACCGCTTTCGCGAAAAAATGATTTCGGGAATGACGGCGCGCGGCTATTCGCAGGATTTTGCCGAACGCTGTTTTCAGCAAATCGAAGGTTTTGGCAGTTACGGTTTTCCCGAAAGCCATGCGGCGAGTTTTGCACATCTGGTTTACATTTCGGCCTGGATCAAGTGTCATCATGCGGCCGCATTCGGCTGCGCGTTGCTGAATTCCCAACCGATGGGTTTCTACGCCCCGGCCGAGATCGTGCGCGACGCGCGAGAGCATGATGTAGAGGTGCGGGCGCCGGATGTGAATTTCAGTGGCTGGGATAACCGTTTGGAGCGCGGCGCAAATGGATTGGCAATCCGCCTTGGTTTTCGTCAGATCGACGGCTTCCACCAGGATTGGGCGCGGGATATTACCGGCGCGCGCACCAGCGGATACAGCGACTTTCGTGAATTTGTCCGCCGCGCAGGGTTGCGCAAGCCTGGGCTGATGGCGCTCGCGGAAGCCGATGCATTTCGTTCGTTGGGTCTCGACCGGCGGGAAGCGCTGTGGGCGGTGCGCAGAATGACGGGCGAGGAAAATCTGCCGCTGTTCGCCGCGCAGGACATGAGCGATCAACCCGATGAAACCGCGGCGCCATTGCCGCAAATGCCACTCGCAGAGCAAGTCGTCGCAGATTATCAGACGCTAAGATTGTCGCTGAAGGGCTATCCAACACAGTTCCTGCGCGAGAGATTTGCGCAGGAGCGCATCATGACTTGTCACGAGGTGGGAGAAGCGCGTGATGGAGCGCGCGCGAAATGCGCCGGCGTCATTCTGGTTCGTCAGATGCCAGGCACTGCAGGAGTGGTTTTTGTAACACTGAGCGACGAGACCGGAATCTGCAATGTGGTGATCTGGCCAAAACTGTATGAACGGTTCCGGAAAGAGATCGTCGGCGCCAGACTGATGCTGGTGGAAGGAAAAATCCAACGCAGTCCCGAAGGTGTCATTCATCTGGTCGCAGAAACGATCTTCGATCGGACGGATGATCTTGATCTCTTATCGGATGCACCAATGCCGGATATTCCCGGCCATTTTGACGATATCGCTTATCCGCGCAGCGATCCGCGCGGATTGCATCGCCACCCGCGAGAGATGAAGATCCTGCCCAAATCGCGCGATTTCCATTGATCGTGACGTTGTCCCGTCATTTGCGGCCGAGTTCGCCATCGACGCGCGCCATGTTCACTTCATGCAATTTCAGCATGGCTTCGAAATCCGCGTGCATGTCGTCATCCCTCATTTTCGGCAGCATTTCCCAAATCTTGCGCGCGACCCATCCCTGGCCACGATTGATCAAGGCAACACGCTGCTCAAGCTCTGAGATGGCAAGACATTTATCGTAGAAATCTCCGGTCTTCCGTGATGCCGTCCCGCCAAGATGTTCGAGCTGCTTCAGCAGCATTGCGCAGCAAGCCAATTCATCCCGATGGATGGCACGCAGCAATTCACGCAGAGAATGCTCTTTCGCTTCAGTCGCTGTCCTCGCCGTGATGCGGGCGCCTGCGCGTTCCGCCTCCAGAAGCAGGTTGCAAAAATCAATCAGCTCTTCCCGTGAACCGTAACCGGCATATACATCATCAGAATCGCGGGTGTAGCAGACGGGGGATGAAAACTCCTGCGCAACTCCACCGGACTCCCGCATCGCATTCGTGGGCAGCAGCATGCCGGCTCCTGCAATGATTGCCGCGATGCGTTCGCCCGCGGGCACGATTCTGTCGATTGCAGCGGATCCGATTCCGGCATAGAGCGCCATTTTTTCAAAATCGCCGGCCATGTCCTTCAGCGGTAAATCGGTACTGAACAGCCAGATATTGCGCTCCCCTTCCCTTCCTATTACGCGCCGGTCAGCGGTAAACGGATCTCCCAATTCGCCGCGCGTCACGGAGTTCTTCAGCACACGCACATTCGCGCCGGGTGGCCAATTGACATGGAAGGCCGTGGTCAGAACCGTATCTCCGGGATGGGCCTCCACAATTCGCCGCTTGTGGTAATCATGCGCAAAGGACTCCGTGGTCGCGAGCAAGGCGGTTCCCAGTACAATTCCTTCCGCACCGAGTGACATCGCCTCGACGAGATCGCGCCCGGTGTTAATACCGCCCGCTGAAAGTACCGGTACGCTCGCCTGCGCGGCCACGGTTTTGACCAGCTCGTTACGCGGAGTGGTCCCGCGCACATGGCCTCCGGCCTCGATACCCTGCGCAATGAGAATATGCGCACCGGCGTTCTGCGCAATTTCAGCTTCCTGCCGCCTCCCGACCTGGCAAACGACCAACCTGCCAGCCGTGCGCAGGCGCCGCACGAGTTCGGGCGGCGTATCCCAGAACAGCGCAACCACGGGGACATTGAGCTCAAGAACCGCCGCAATCTCCGCCTCCATCAAATCCGGTTTGGTTGCCGCCGGGATCAGGTTTACCCCGAAATCCCGCGCCGTCGCCGCACGGATTTTGGCAACTTCGCTGCGGATCAATTCGGGCAATTCCCGAACCATTCCAAGAAAACCGAAACCGCCCGCCTGCGTAACCGCAACAACCAGCTCCGAGCGCGCGACGCCACCCATACCAGCGAGCACGATCGGCAGATCGCAACCAAGTAGGTCGCAAACCGGCGTGTGGAGAATTCTATTCATTGCTTTGAACCAAAAAACTCCGCAAGCACGACCGCCTGATTGCGCCGCCGGTCACGCGCTCCGTAAAGAAGTGTGACTGCTTTTCCTCCGGCCGCCTTGCGCAGTGCAGCTATCGGCGCCGGATTGGTTTCGAGCTCCTTCAGATATTTCCGGCGAAAAGCCGGCCATCGCCCAGGCAAATGTCCGTACCACTTGCGCAGTTCAGTGGATGGCGCGATCTCTTTGAGCCACAGGTCAATTTCGTCCTTTGCTATTCCGCGAGGCCAGACGCGGTCCACGAGCACACGCAATTGCTCGTCCGGGTCAGGCGGATCATAGACGCGGCGCAACTGAATCTTCACTTCAGGCGGCCTCAAGAAGGCGCGCAAGCGCATAGTTCCCACGAACGAGGTCAGCGAGTGTAAGTCCGTCCAGGACGGACAGGAAGGCGTCCTGCGCCTGCTTCAAAGCACGCTTCAAACGGCATGGCGCCGCAATAACACAGGCGCTGTTTGTACCGAAACATTCCACCAGCGCAGTTCCCTCTTCCGTGAACCGGACCACGTCGCCAATGCGTATCTGTTCTGGCCGGCGTGCCAAACGGACTCCGCCGTTGCGGCCGCGCACTGTCTCGAGGACACCATTGCGCCCAAGCTCGAAAACGATTTTGGTCAGATGGTTTTGGGAGATGTCATAAGCAGTCGCAATCTCCCGAATTGTTGAGAGGCCGCCGGGGCGCGCCCCAAGGTACATCAGCACCCTCAAGCTGTAGTCGGTATGGGTAGTCAGGCGCATCCCGTCTCCGATAAAGAAGTATCTAAAATATTGCTTTGAGTACACAAGCGCAATAGATTGGGTCTCCATGGAGCATGAGAATCCCCGCAGGCGCCCGATCGACGACGCCGTCACCGAAGATCTGATTCGGGCGATGGTTTACGTCTTCTATTCCCGCATTCGAGGCGACGAAGTGCTTGGCCCGATTTTTTCCCGCGTAATCGGCGAAAATTGGGGTCCGCATCTGGCTAAAATGTGCGACTTCTGGTCATCGGTGATGCGGATGACGGGCCGTTACCACGGAAATCCCCTGGCTGCGCATATTCGGCTGAAAATCCTGCTCCCGGAGCATTTCCAGCGCTGGCTACAACTGTTCCGCCAGACCGCGGATGAAGTTTGTGGAGCGGAGGTCGCAGCACTTTTCGTCACGCGCGCCGAGAACATCGCCCGCAGCCTGCAATTGGGAATGTTCTACAGACCAGCTTCCCGGAACAGCCAATCCAGCTGAAACTGGCCTACGCATATGAGCAGTCGACGCATCACCGGATCCCGCCGAATACCACCCTGCCCTGTATGACGATGGTTACTGCTGTTCCTGCCATTTTCCGGATGGAGATTGGCGCCACAATGCCGCCTTGTGACCGCTCGTCTGAGCATTCCTCCATGAGACCTGAGCCGCCCCCGCCGTCTCGCTGTTCTGCCCATCGAAAATCACAACAACACGGTTGAACCCGGCAAAATACCCTCCGTCCCATTGCACCGGTAGCTCGCCGCCGGCGAGAAAGAGAACACTGGCACCATTGGGATTCTCGTCGTCTGTCGTGAGATAGATCGGTTGCCTCGATGCATACCCGGTTTGCGCTGTCCCATGGGCGAGGAAACTCTGCTCCGAATAGCTCCAGAGATGGAGATCCAGCGCGCTCAGCCGTTCGGTCGAATCCACCCGGACAACGGCCCGCCATCCTCGCTCGATTGTCCGCTCAAGCAGGCCCGGCAGAATGTCTTCAACGCTTTTGCGCTCAAGGCAGTAAAACAGAATTTCGGGCGCCGATTTCAACGCGGACGTCCTCAGTCCCGTTATTCGCTGTACTCATCGACCAGACGACTGAGGAGACGAACTCCCCAGCCCGTGCCCCACGAGGGAGCGTGGGGTTTTTGCTCGGCGTCCTGCCAGGCGACGCCCGCAATATCCAGATGGGCCCAGGGAACTTTGTTCACGAACCGTTGCAATATCTGGGCGGCGGTGATCGAACCCGCATGCGGGCCACCGATATTCTTCATATCAGCGACTTTGGATTTGACCATTTGGTCATAACCGTCACCCAGCGGCAATCGCCAAACTGGCTCCCCCTCTTTTGCACCTGCCTTCACAATCCCACGCGCGAGTTGCTCGTCATTGCTGAACAGCCCGGCATGTTCGGCACCCAGGGCAACGACAATCGCACCGGTAAGTGTTGCCAGATCCACCATGAAACGCGGTTTGAACCGCGATTGCGCGTACCACAGTGCATCGGCAAGAACCAACCGCCCCTCTGCGTCTGTATTCAGGATTTCGATCGTCTGGCCTGACATGGTCTTGACGATGTCGTTTGGGCGCTGCGCATTGCCGTCGGGCATGTTCTCGACGAGTCCGATCACGCCCACGACTTCCGCACGGACTTTGCGCGCTGCGAGCACATGCATAAGGCCGGTCACCGCCGCGGCGCCCGCCATATCGCCTTTCATTCCGGTCATGGAATTGGCAGGTTTCAGCGACAAACCGCCCGAGTCGAAACAGACGCCCTTGCCGACAAATACCATCGGCGCTTCACCATTTTTTGCCTTGCCTCCGCGTCGGCCGTCCCAATGCATGACAACGAGTCTTGGCTCATTCGCGCTACCCTGCGCCACACCGAGAAGAGCATTCATTCCGAGCTCTTTCATTGCGGGAACATCCAGGACCTCGACCGATACGCCAAGCTTTTTCAGCTCAAGCGCACGCCTGGAAAATTCAACAGGGTGCAGAACATTGGCGGGCTCGTTGACAAGATCGCGCGCAAGGAAAATGCCTTCGGCGAGCGGCGAAAGCCCGGCCCAGAGCTTGCGGGCGTCCCCGGGCTTCACGGTGGAAAGGACCACCCTGCTCATCGTCGGGCGTTCATCGTCCTTGAGCGATCGATAGAGGTCGAAGCGATAGCTGCGCATGATCGCGCCAAATGCCAGATGGGCAGCGATTTCGGCCTCGGAGAGGGGCGACTTTTTAGGGCGATCGATCGCAAGGGTCAGCGTTTCTTCACCACCGACGAGCAGACGGCCTACAATGGTTGCGGCGAGACGTTCGGCCGATGCCGCATTAAAATCTTCGCCTTTGCCAAGTCCAGCCAGAATGACTCTCGTGGCCTTAACACCCGCAGGAACCAGCAATTCCAGGCTATGGCCAAGCTGACCGCGAAAACGGTTTGCGGCAATCGCGCGCGACAGGGCCCCGCCGGTCGCCTCGTCAACGGCAGAAGCGGCATCTGTCAGCTTTCCACCTTCCAAAGCACCGACGACGAGCGCCCCCTCGCCCATTCCTCCGGGACGTTCAAACTGAATTTCCATGACCCCCACCCCAAAAACATTTGCGCTACCAGATATCAGATCGCACGCCCCGCAAAGCAATTTTTCTGACGGAAGTCCTGATTTCTGCTACCGAATCCCCATGCGCAGTTTGTTTCTCTATATCGTCCGCCAGATCATCGGACCGTTTGTTCTGTTTACGCTGGTGCTCACGCTCGTGATCTGGATGACGCAGTCATTGCGGCTTCTCGATGTGGTGATTAACCGGGGGCAATCCGCCGAAATCTTCGCTTATTTGACCATGCTCATGCTGCCGAGCCTGCTCGTGGTCATCATACCCGTCGCGTTTTTTGGCGCAGCCCTCTACGTCCTGAGCCGCCTGAACACTGATAGTGAACTTGTCGTCATGTGGTCTGCCGGTATCAGCCGCTTGCAAACCGCTCTTCCGGTTATTTGCGCCGCCCTGGTGGCGATGGCCATCACCTACGTCTGTGGATTCTACCTGATGCCCATGGGCCAGCGAATGATGAACGAGAAGCTATTCGACATTCGGGCCGATATCGGCGCGGCAATCCTGCGCGAAGGCGCGTTCACGTCGCCGACCGACGGGCTAACCGTGTTCATTCGTGAAATCGCTCCGGGTGGTGAAATCCGCGGCATACTCGTGCATGACAACCGTCAACCGCAACGGCCATCCACCTATCTGGCCGAGTCCGGGACATTCGCACAGACGCCGAATGGTCCACGCTTGATCATGGTGAACGGCCATATCGAACAGTCCGAAGGGGGTGGTTCGCGACTGTCGCTTCTGAAATTCGACCGATATGTTTTTGATCTCGACCAATTTGCCGGACCACAGCGCGCAGGCAGCCGGGATGCCAGCGAACAATTTCTCACGGAGCTTCTGCATCCGTCACCTGCCCTCAGCCGGTCTGTACGCGGCGCGTTCCTGGCAGAAGCGCATAACCGCATTTCTGCGCCTCTCTATTGCATCCTTTTCGCGCTAATCGCTCTCGGCGCGACTGCCAAGGGGCCTATGACGCGCGGTAGTTACGCCTTGCGCCTTACGGCTGCGGGATTGATCGGGGCGTGCCTTCGGCTGCTGGGATATGCGGCGCAGGGAATGGCAGCGCGCAACCCGGCCATGATATTCCTCCTTTACCTGTTCCCGCTGGCCGGAATTGTCGTTTCCGCAATAGCGCTGTCCGAGATTCCGTCACCATTGCTGTTCGCCGGCAAAATTCGAATTACCGGGGTGGGGCAGACCGCATGAATTGGTCAACCACGCTCATGGCCTATCTGGCCCGGAGGTTCATCGTCTCCGTCCTGATTGTCTTTGCCGCGCTCTGTGCATTGGCGCTATCGCTCGACCTTGCCGACCTCTTCACCCGGACCGGCGACCGCGGGATTCCCGCGGGTATCATCATCAGCATGAGCTTGCTCAAGCTTCCGGATATCGCGCAAAAGCTGCTGCCTTTTGCGGTTCTGTTGGGCTCGGTTCTTGCTTTTGCCAAAATGTCCAAGAGTCAGGAACTTGTCGCGGCGCGAGCCGCCGGAATTTCCGCCTGGGAATTCCTCGCCCCGCCTCTTGGTGTTGCGACCGTTTTGGGTGTTCTGGCGATGACCGTGTTCAGCCCCATGGCCGCATCCTTTCTTTCACAATACACGCGCCTTGAGGCCCGGTATGTGCACGGGCAGCCATCCCAGCTGGCGGTGTCGTCCACCGGACTGTGGCTGCGCCAGGGGGATGGCGCGCATCAGTCGGTCGTGCATGCGTTGAGAGTGGCCGACCAGGGCGTCCATCTCGAAGACATCATCGTGTTCAACTATGATGGTCCTGACCGGTACGCAGGCCGAATCGATGCTGCATCGGGTGATCTGCAAAATGGTCACTGGCATCTTGTGAATGCTTGGGTGAGCGGTGCGGATGGTGGACCGCAACATCGCGCTGCATATGATCTTCCGACGGAGCTTACGCCGGCGCAGATCGAAGAGAGTTTTGCTTCTCCGGATACGATTTCCTTCTGGGAATTGCCGCGTTTCATCGCCAATGCGGAGGCCGCGGGATTTTCGCCGGTCCGGCACAGGATCTACTGGTATTCGCTTCTGGCGTTGCCGGTTCTCTATGCTGCAATGGTGTTCATGGCAGCCAGCTTTTCACTCCATCTCGTTCGATTGGGCGGGCAGGCACGGTTGCTGATCGTCGCGATACTTTCCGGATTTGGAGTTTACTTTCTCGGTGACCTGACGAGAGCACTCGGTCAATCGGGATTGCTCCCTCCGCCTCTTGCGGCTGCGGCACCCGCGGCAGCGGCGCTGCTCGTCGGGATGACCTTATTATTCCACGAGGAAGACGGGTGATCTTCGGTCCGGTTTTGCCAAAGTTCATCGGGGGCATTTTTGCTACTATTTCCGCCGAACTCGCCGTTCTGGCATTCTGCTGCAGAAACTCCGGATCCCGGGTAGCCGGTCCATGGCTGCGCGGGGTTGCCCTGGCAACTCTGGCTGTCGCTACCGGCGGCGCAGCGCCACAACTAACCGCCCCAAAGCAGCTGTTTTTGCAGGCCGACCAAATCACCTATGATTCGAAGAATGGCCTGGTCACCGCACAGGGCCATGTCGAGATTCTGGGTGACGACCGCACACTGATCGCCGATCGCGTGACCTATGATGAAAATTCGGACAAAGTCACGGCGTCCGGCCATATCAGCCTTCAAGACGAAAATGGCAATGTTGCCTTTGCCGACCAGGTCGAGTTGACGCGAGACCTGCGCGACGGCGCGCTGCAGGGTTTCGCTGCGCTTTTGGGACAGACGGGCCGGCTCGCAGCAAATTCCGCCGAACGCCGGGAAGGCAGGTTCACCATAGCGAACGGCGCTGTCTATACGCCCTGCATGATTTGCGAGGACGACGGCGGACCTCCGACATGGGAAATCCGCGCGGCGCGAATTGTCCATGATCAACTCGAAAAGAAGATCTACTTCGAAGACGCTTCCTTCGAATTCCTCGGCTTGCCTATCCTGTACCTGCCGCTGTTCTCCCAGTCCGATCCCAGTGTGAAATATCAAAGCGGGTTCCTGCTGCCGGACGTCGGATCAATCTCGCTTTTGGGCCCTTTTATCAAACTGCCCTACTACATCAGCCTCTCTGACGACAGGGACCTCACGATTGCTCCATTTATAACCCTCGATGCCGGACAGGCGCTGCAAACCGAATATCGGCAACGCTTTTCGTCCGGAGGCGGATTATGGCTGCAGGGTTCGATTGCATATGATCCACGGGCGGGCGAACAGGCAGGTCAAAGCACATGGATGAGCAGTCTGTTCGGGCAGGGGCGAATCCCCCTCTCGGACGATTGGCGTTTCGGATTTGACGCCCAGCTCTCCTCGAACAAAACCTATTTGCATCGATACGATTATTCGAACACGGATCGTCTCACCAATGATGCGTTCACCGATGTCGAGTCCGGGAGAAGCCGGGGAGAGATAATCGGGTATTATTTCCAGAGCCTTCGGGCAACGGACAACCAGTCGGAGATTCCCGTTGCCCTTCCATTGATCGATTACACCTATATTCCCGAGGACCACATCTTTGGCGGCCGCCTGAAAATCGATGCGAGCACGCTTTATTTGAATCGGGGCACGGGAACCAACATGCTGCGCGGTTCATCGGATGCGGATTGGCTGTTCCCTTACACCACGGATAACGGACAGATTCTCACTTTTGAGGTTTTTACGCGCGGCGACGCCTATTACATCCGTGATGCGATGGCGGAGGCGCCGAACGCACCAACGAGCACCGAGACAATCACGCGCGCGCTTGGCTATGGCATGGTGGAATGGCGCTGGCCCTTTGTCGGACAGATCGACGGACGTTTCATTCCCGATAACACCAGCCTCGTTGTGGAACCCATCGCACAGCTGATCTCGGCGACCAACGGGGGCAATCCCAGAGGACTTCCGGACGAGGACAGCCTTGGCTTTGCTCTTTCCGCAACCAATCTGTTCAATCCAAATCCGTCGCCGGGGCTTGATCTGTGGACCGGAGGAACACGCGGAACTTTCGGATTCCGCTCGACGGCATTATTTCCGTCGGGTCAGATTGTCGCATTATTCGGTGAAGAGTATCACCTCACCAGGGAAAGCGACCTTCCGGCCGGTCTGGGGCTGAACAACAAAGCATCCGATCTGGTTGGCCGGATCAGCATAGATTTTCCGCCCAACTTTTCCCTCACCCATCAGGTCAGTTTCGATCCGCGCGACGGCAGCATCCAGCAAAACGAGTTGTACGTCACCGGCAAGTTCGGACTCTCGACGGTCGAACTCAGTTACGTCAATCTTCCTCCCAACAGCGCCGATCCGTCGCTTGGTCACCAGGAGGAGATCAACCTGAACAGCACAGTGATCCTTTATCGGAACTGGGGCGTTTTTGCTGTTGCGCGCCGGGACCTTGCGCAAGGGAAAATGCTTGAGGCGGGATTTGGACTGACCTATGACAATGATTGCTTCGTTGCCGCGCTTGGTTTCAACCGGCGCTACACGACTGTTTTGGATCTGCCGCCGGCTTCGTCAATCGTTTTTCACATCGGGCTTAAAACCGGGGCCCGCGGAAGCACGAGCTAGTTTACCGAACACTTGCGGCGGCAGATGAAATGCGTAGATTCCGCGGTTTGGCGGCGAAATTGCCGGGTGGTTGAAGAGGGTACCGTGCCGTATCGCAAGTATCTTTTAAGTGGGCTTTGCGCCGGTGGACTCGCGCTGGTGCTGACACCCGGCGGGAGCGCCGCCCAGACATCCACGCTTTCGCTGCTGCCTGGTGGAACGTCATCCCCGCCCGTGGCAACCATTGAAGCCCCACCTCCGGAAATGCAGCTCGATACCATGTCGCCCGAAGCAGCAAGCCCGGAGGCAAACCCGTCATCCTCGCCGACAGTTTCTTCTGAGCCAATGTCGACGGAAAAACAGCCTGCCATGCCTCCCCAGCCCCCGGCAGAGGCAACTTCGGGGGGCGCCGGAACCGCACCGGCAGGCGCTGCCCGAGCTGATGCCGAGCAGGTCAAAATCACCGCGCCCAGATCCAGCGGAATCGCAGCGATCGTCAACGATACGGTCATTTCCGATTACGATCTTGATCAGCGGACTGCGCTTTTTGTGGCCACTTCCGGCGTTCGGCCAACCAAGGAAACCCTGGGGCAAATTCGTGCACAGGTCCTGCGCTCGCTGGAAGACGAAGTGCTCGAATTGCAGGAAGCAAACAAGCACAAGGTCAACGTCAGCAAAGCCGACGTCGACAAGGCACTCAAGAACATCGCGGATGATAACCATCTGACCACTGAACAGATCATGGTGACCATTTCCCAGGCTGGCGTGTCGGCCGATATTTTCCGTCAGCAGCTTGCCGCGCAGCTGGTGTGGCAGAAGCTTGTGGCGGCACGCTACGGAACGGATGTGTTGATCAGCGATCAGCAGATCGATGAAGCAATGGAGCGCCTCAAAAAAGGCGCAGACAAACCGCAGTTCCTGGTTTCGGAAATCTTCCTCGCTGTGGACCGTCCCGAAGACGAGCCAGCGATTCGCAGCAGCGCTGAACAAATCTCGAGCCAGATCAAACAGGGCGCTGCCTTCAGCTCCGTTGCGGGGCAGTTCAGCCAATCGCCTTCGGCGGCGGATGGTGGCGACATCGGATGGGTGATCCAAGGCCAGTTGCCGGAAGAGCTGGACCACTCTCTTTCGAATCTGCGGCCGGGCCAGGTCGCAGGACCAATCAAGGCCGAAGGGGGGTTTTACGTGGTGCAGCTCCGCGATCGCCGGGAACCGCTCGGCACGAAAATCGAGCAGGCGCCAGACGCACCCCCAGACCCCAACGCGCCGCTACCCCTTGCCCGGCTTCTGGTTCCGGTGCCACCAACGGCCGACCAGGCTTACAAGGAAAAGGCCATGCAGCTGGCCAGCAATCTGAAGCCCCAGGCAAAATCCTGCGAGGATCTATCAAACATTTCGAAGCAGATCCCCGGGACGATATTTGCTGATCTGGGACCGACAACACCGAAGGATCTGGCTCCCCAGCTCCGCGATGCGCTGGCGAAGTCACATCCCGGCGAATTGGTCGAGCCGTTCTTTTCGGAAGTGGGCCTTGAAATCATAATGCGCTGCGATCCGGCGCCGCCGAAGCTCGTCGCGTTGCAGCTTCCGACACGCGATCAACTGCAGCAACAACTTTTCGTTCAGCAAATGTCCATTCTTGGCAAGAGCTATCTGCGCGATCTCAGACGGGATGCCGTTGTCGAAAATCGATGAACAAGTCTCCACGCACCGTCCGATCGTTATAAGCCAGGGCGAACCCTCGGGAATCGGACCGGAAATCGCCCTCAAGTCATGGATAAGTCTGGCCGGCCAAATCGACGGGCGCCCAATCCGGCTCGTCGGGGCGGCCGCGCATCTTCGCGAGACAGCGACCCGTCTTGGCTGTGATTTTCGGACCATCGAAAATGCGATCGATGACACCGGCCTCACGGTTACGGCAGAAGCCGGTCACCCATCGGCCAGAAATGCCGGCTCGGTCACCACCGCGATCGAACAATGCGTCGCCGCCTGTCTTGAAGGCCGGGCGGCGGCCATGGTCACTGCTCCTATTCAAAAGTCCGTCCTGACCGAAGCCGGATTCGGATTTCCGGGGCATACAGAGTATCTGGCTGCGCTGACCGGCGCGAAACAGGCTGTCATGATGCTCGTATCCTCCGGTATCGATCCTCCCCTGCGTGTGGTTCCATTCACAATTCACATTCCGCTCCGGGAAGTTTTTCGGCAATTGAACACGGCCGCTATTTCCGCAACGGCACGGATCATCTTTGCATCGCTTGCAGCCGATTTTGGAATTTCCGGCGCGCGACTGGCGATCACCGGTGTAAACCCGCACGCCGGTGAGGAAGGGACCATGGGCCGCGAAGAAATCGATGTTATTGCCCCGGCGATAATCGGGTTGAACAGTGAGGGATTTCAGGCAAAAGGGCCGGTATCGGCCGATGCATTATTTCACGACGCTGCCCGGCGCGCCTATGATGCCGCACTCTGCATGTTTCATGATCAGGCACTGATTCCGATCAAGACTCTCGATTTCAGAACCGGTGTCAACGTCACACTTGGTTTGCCGATCGTCCGAACATCGCCCGATCATGGCACTGCGCTTGACATTGCCGGATGCGGCCGCGCGGATGAGAGCAGCATGATCGCCGCAATCAGAATGGCCGCGGAGATTGCGAGAAGGCGGGGTCTGTGACCGGCGAAGATGGTTTACCGCCGCTTCGCGAGGTACTTTCGACTTTCGGGATTTTGCCGCGTAAAGGGCTTGGGCAAAACTTCATTTTCGATTTGAATCTCACACGCCGAATCGCGCGGGAGGCTAACATTGCCGGCTCGCCGGTCTACGAAGTGGGTCCTGGGCCGGGGGGATTGACACGCGCACTCCTGGCGGAGGGTGCTGCATGCGTCATTGCCGTCGAGCGGGACCGCCGCGCGATCCCTGCGCTGGAGCAGATTTCCGCCGCCTTCCCGGACCGGCTTCAAATCATGGAGGCAGACGCGCTCAAAATGGACGAAGCGCAGGCGTTGAACGCCAGAGGCGCCAGGTTGCCTTTGCCTGTCGTTTCCAATCTTCCGTTCAACGCGGGCACCGCCTTGCTGGTGAAATGGTTGAGCGGCCCCTGGCCACCCTGGTGGTCGAGCCTGACACTCATGTTTCAAAGAGAAGTCGCCGAGCGCATCTGCGCCAAAACTGGCGATCCGGCATATGGACGCCTGTCCATATTGGCTCAGTGGCGTTCCGTCGCTCGCATTTTATTCCAGGTTTCCCGTCACGCGTTCGTTCCGCCGCCAAGCGTTACCACCGCTGTGCTCCGCATCGAACCCTTACCGGCTCCGGTGTGTCCGGCAGAATTCCGCGATCTGGAAAAGGTTACTGCCGCGGCTTTTGGGCAACGCCGAAAGATGCTGCGAAGCAGCCTGAAATCCATCAGCCCGGCACCGGATGCACTGCTGGCCGAAGCCGGCGTTGCGCCGACCCAACGCGCAGAGGAGCTTAGCGTCCCGGAATTCTGCGCCCTCGCGCGCGCGTATCGCCGCATGGCGCGGCAACCAGTCTAAATCGATGGTTCGCGCGGTTTTGGCGGCGTATTCCGGTCCAGAATCATGAACCGCGTATCGGTCTCGCACTTGCCGTCCGGACAGGAGATACCCCAAGCATAGGTGTCATAGTCGAAAAAATACATCCGCAGCGATTTTCCCTGGACTGTCGTCAGATCGACTCTGTAGGCATCAGGCTTGATTTCTTGATCGTCGAAGCCGCGATGAAATGTGCCGTAGGCGTCGTCGAATTCCGTGCCCTTGACCTTCACCACATCGATTTTCGTAAAGTAAACCCGGTTTCCGGATTCTTCGGGGGCTTTATCCGAAATCTGCGCGGGAACGAGCACCGTATCGAGATCCGGCATCAACCACATCCAGCCTTCGTGGCTCGCGAGTATGTGCCCATACGGGGTACATACGATCTCGCCCCACCTGTTCAACGGAGCCGGAAGTGTCGTAACAGCATCCGGAGGAGACCCCGCGCAGTCGTGTTCCGGGATCGTGCCGATCGCCGCAGAAGCTGGTGCGGACAGCTTTATACCCGCCAGCAACGTCAGCATACTGAGCGCCAATACCGTGTCCCGCCTCGCCATGAGAGGAATCCTTCCAGTTGAACGGGGCGGCGTGCGAAAAATGCGATCACCCCGATTTGTCTCTGGCGACTTAACGCTCCGAATCGATAATCGCTTCAATCACATGTGCAGTTTCTCACCTTCACCAAAGGGATTCGCGTGAGAAATGTTACCCTACGCGGTATTACCTGAACAGAAAACCGGGAGGGAAACCGGCAGAGCGGCTACTCCACATTCTGAATTTGTTCCCTGAACTGATCGATTGCGGCCTTCAATGCGAGTCCTATATGCGTCAATTGAATATCCTGGGATTTGGAACACAGGGTGTTTGCCTCGCGGTTGAACTCCTGTGCAAGAAAATCGAGCTTTCTTCCCGCGGCGTCAGTGCCCCCAATAAGGGTACGCGCTTCCTGTGTGTGCGCCCATAGCCGGTCCAGTTCTTCGCGAAGATCGACGCGTGCCGCAATCAACGCGACTTCCTGGGCCAGCCGTTCTTCCGAAAGGCTCATGCCCGGCGCCAGGAGATCCTTTATTTGCGCGAGAATGCGGTCCCGGATCAGAGCGGGTTGTCGCACACTGAGTTCGCGGGCTTCAGCCGTCAGTCGTTCGATTTCCTCCATGCGGTTCAGCAGAAAGGTTTCGAGCTTGGCTCCTTCACCCGCGCGTGCAGTCAGCAAGCGGTCAAGTGCGTCGGCAAGGCTCTCCAGCAAAGCGGCGTCGCGTGCCATTCTCGCCTCGTCATCCAGTGCAAGATTCTCCTCCTGAATGATCACACCGCGGAGCGCCAATATTCCGTCCACCCGGGCCGTAGCGAGCCCGGTCTCTTCCTGAATGCGCTTGGCGACCCGCACTGCGTCGGCCAGCGCGATTGGATCGACCCGAAAGCCGCGCGCGTTTTCGTCTGAAGCCACAGTCAGGACAACCTGGAGCGAACCGCGCTTGAAGCGTTCCGAGACAAGTGTTCGCGCGCCGCTTTCAAGACCTTCAAAACCGGGGGGGATGCGAAACCTCAGGTCCAGTCCGCGGCCATTGACACTTTTTGCCTCCCAGCGCCAGCGCAGGGAGTTATGCGCGCCGCGGGCATCCGCAAAGCCAGTCATGCTGATAAGTGGCACGCTTCGTTTTCCTCCTGCCGGACCGATTTTCGGCATGAAGGACGCTTCCACGCAAGGATTCAATCCGTGTGACCGGATTTCGCCTGCTGCTCCAAAACCCGCCAATGAGCAACATTTTGTTCATGTTCGGCCTTGGTCCGGGCAAATACATGCCCTCCGGTACCGTCCGCGACAAAATAAAGGTCCGGCGAATCCGAAGGCGTCAAAACGGCAGCGATTGAATCCTTCCCCGGGTTGCAGATCGGTGTAGGGGGCAATCCGTCGATTTGGTAAGTGCTGTAGGGGTTTGGCTTCTGCAGCTCGGTTTGTGTAATCCCATGTCCCAAAGCAACGCCCTTTGTCAGCCCATAAATGATTGTCGGGTCGGCCTCCAGCTTCATTCGGCTTTTCAAGCGGTTGATGTAAACTGCAGCAACATGAGGACGTTCGGATGGAATGGCCGTCTCTTTTTCAACAATCGATGCGAGCGTCAGAGCATCTTCTACGGTCTGCAAGGGCAGGCCCGGTTTGCGCGTGGGCCATAGCCTGGCGAGCAACTCAACCTGCGCCTTGTGCATACGCGCCAATATCTGAGCGCGCGACGTACCAAGCTCGAACATGTAGGTTTCCGGAAGAAGGCTGCCCTCCGCCATCGCGGGAGATTTTCCGGTCAGCGCGGGCTCACCATCGAGAAGGGCAACCGCCATTTCCGAGGTCAGACCCTCGGGAATAGTCATGCGATGCTCGATCACCTTGTGCATCACCAACATGTCCACGACGGCCGCTTCCGTGATGTGAGGCGGAAATCCATACTCCCCAGCTTTCAGCTGCGCCGTCCTGCCGCGGAGGATAACACCTGCCTGGAACAGGATGCCGCTCCGGATTACGCCCGCTCCCTCCAACTCCCGGGAAACAGACGAGAGACTGCTACGTGGTTTTATTACGACGACCGTTCGGGCAAACCCTGGTCCGGGCTTGTGGAAATAGAATCTCTCGCCGAAAAATCCTCCGACCCCTGCTGCTGTCAGCAGAGCGCACGCGATCAGCACGGCAAGTATGGCCCGCATTGCGCTTAACCTGCTGTAGCCAGGACCAATGTGGCGTTCGTGCCGCCGAAGCCAAATGAGTTCGACAAGACGTTGGAAATCGGCATCTCTTTTGCCCGATGCGGTATCAGATCAATCACCGTTCCAACGGAGGGATTGTCAAGATTGAGCGTCGGAGGGGCAACGGAATCCCGGATCGCAAGTGCTGAAAAAATCGCTTCTACCGCGCCGGCCGCGCCAAGCAGATGTCCAACAGAGGACTTGGTCGATGACATTGCGAGTTTAGCGGCCGAATTTCCGAATACGCGCTCCACGGCGCGCAATTCGATTTCATCGCCGAGAGGCGTCGATGTTCCGTGTGCGTTAATATAGTCCACATCAGAGGGATTCAGTCTGGCACGCTTCAAGGCCATGGTCATTGCGCGGTAGGCGCCGTCGCCGTCTTCTGCCGGAGCTGTGATATGGTGGGCGTCACCGGATAATCCATAGCCCTTCACTTCGGCATAGATTTTCGCTCCACGCGACTTCGCGTGTTCGTATTCCTCCAGCATCACGACTCCGGCGCCGGCACCCATAACGAAGCCGTCGCGGTCCTTGTCATAGGGGCGAGACGCCTTTTCCGGCGTGTCGTTGAAAGCGGTGGAAAGGGCCCGACAGGCGACAAAGCCAGCAATTCCGAGACGGCATATGGCTGCTTCCGTCCCTCCGGCGAGCATCACATCCGCGTCATCAAGCGCGATCAGTCTGGCCGCATCGCCAATGGCATGCGCCCCGGTCGAACAGGCCGTGACCACCGAATGATTGGGCCCTCTGTAACCAAAGCGGATGGAAACATAGCCCGAAGCAAGATTGATCAATCGCCCAGGGATGAAGAAAGGCGACAACCGGCGGGGTCCCTTTTCCTGTACCAGAATTGCTGCCTGTTCGATTCCGTCAAGACCGCCTATTCCAGAACCGATCAGCACGCCGGCGCGGTTCTGCTGCTCCGGTGTTTCGGCCCGGTATCCAGAATCGTCCACCGCCTGTTGGGCCGCGGCCAGCGCGTACGTTATGAAATCATCGATTCGTCGCTGTTCCCTCGTGTCCACCCATTGGTCGGGATTGAACGTGCCGTTCGTGCCGTCGCCCCGCGGCACGTCGCAAGCGATCCTCGCGGGCAGATCATCGACCTTAAAGCGCGTAATCGGCCCTGCGCCGGAACAGCCGTCCAGAAGCCGGGACCAGGAGGTCTCAACCCCGCAGCCAAGCGGGGTGACGAGACCCATTCCCGTGATGACCACACGCCGCCAACCGGTCATCGGAGCCAATGCGGAGCCGGATCTCGGGCGAACATCCGCCGATTAGCTCTGCGCTTTCTCAATGAACTTGACGGCGTCTCCGACGGTCACGATGGATTCCGCGGCATCATCCGGAATTTCGATTCCGAACTCTTCCTCGAAAGCCATGACCAATTCCACGGTGTCGAGGCTGTCTGCCCCAAGATCCTCGATAAAACTTGCCCCTTCCGTGACTTTATCACCATCCACATTAAGGTGTTCGACCACGATCTTCTTCACGCGCTCAGCGACGTCGCTCATCTGTTTCGGCCTCTTCTTTGTCGTTTGGTTTTCTGTCCGTGACCTGCGATGCCGTCCGCCGAAATCCCCGCGCCGGTCAAGTCACGGCTCTGAAAGCGGCGTTTCGTATCATAATCTGCAAGTTCGCGGCAAACTCTCAAAATCATGTGCTCGCAACTAAATCATGGCCATACCGCCATTCACGTGCAGCGTGGCGCCGGTCACGTAACGGGCCTCTTCACTGGCGAGATAGACCACCGCCGCCGCGATGTCAGGTGATTCCCCCATCCTGCCAGCGGGAATGCGGGGCAAAATCGCAGTCTTTTGCTCTGGCGTCAGCCCTTCCGTCATCGATGTCGAAATCATACCGGGGGCAACGCAATTGACGGTGATATTCCGGGTCGCAACCTCGGCGGCCAGCGCTTTTGACATCCCGACGAGCCCGGCTTTTGCAGCCGCATAATTGGCCTGGCCCGGATTGCCCGTCGTTCCCACGACCGAGGTCACCGTCACGATTCGTCCCCAGCGCTTTCGGACCATCTGCCGCAGTACGGCGCGGCACAGCCTGAAGGGTGCCGTCAGGTTAACGGCAAGAACCTGCTCCCACTGCTGATCCGTCATTCGCAGGAACAGATTGTCCCGCGTGATGCCGGCGTTGTTCACGAGTATTTCGATCGACGAACCGCTTGCCGCTTCGGCCCTGGCCACCAGACCATCGACTTCCGCAGAAACCGCAAGATCGCATGCGGCCACAAACGCCCCTTCGCCAAGGTCGGATTTGAGTTTTTCCAGTTGCTCCGTACGCGTACCGGACAGCACGACACGCGCACCCTGTCCATGCAGTGCACGGGCGATGGAAGCGCCGATGCCACCCGATGCACCGGTTACGAGCGCGGTCTTTCCCGACAGGTCGAACATTGATTGGCCTTTCAAAGCGTTCCCGCAAAAGCCTCGATATCTTTCGGAGTGTCGAGGCTGATCGTTTGCAGTTCCCTGTCGATGCGCCTCACCATTCCGGTAAGGACTTTATTACCGCCGGCCTCCACGGTAACCAACACGCCATGGTCCTGGAATGTCAAAACGCTCTCGCGCCACCGGACCCGCGAGGTGATTTGCTCAACCAGCAACCGGCGAATTGTCTCCGGCTCGCTTACCTGGGCAGCGGAGACATTACTGACCACCGGCACAAGCGGTGCACAAATAACGACGCTTTCCAGTGCCTCGCGCATTCGTTCACCCGCGGATTTCAGAAGCGGCGAATGATTCGGCGTACTGACAGGCAGTGGAATCGCACGTTTGGCGCCATTCTTCCTGGCAAGTTCCGCGGCTTTCTCCAGGGCCGCATTTTCGCCCGAAATCACCACCTGCCCCGGTGCATTGTCATTGGCGATCACCACCACTCCGATCGCTTTGGCTTCCTCCACCGCCTCAACTGCCTGGTTCAAATCGATCCCGATCAGTGCCGTCATTCCCCCTGTGCCGACTGGAGCGGCGGATTGCATTGCCCGACCACGGATTCGAACCAGCTGTGCGGTATCTGCCAGGGTTAAAGCCCCGGTTGCACAAAGCGCCGAATATTCGCCAAGCGAATGACCTGCTGCCAGCCGCGCATGGCGTGGAAAATCAAGTCCGCACTCGCGTTGCAGAACCCGGATGATCGATATCGAATATGCCATGATCGCGGGCTGCGCGTTTTCAGTCAGTTCCAGATCCGGTGCCGGGCCCTGCCACATCAAACGGGAGAGACACTGGCTGAGCGCGTCATCCACCTCGTCAAAAACTTCCCGTGCGCAAGGGAACGCATCGGCGAACGCTTTGCCCATTCCAATGAATTGGCTACCCTGTCCTGGAAAAATGAAAGCTCGCACTGAACCCCTCCTGCGCGGCCGTCCCCCTTAAGATGGACGCCACGCCAGCGCAAGATCGTCGGCTTCGAAAGGCTCGGGCAAATCCCGGGAGTTTGTGCTTCCGCCCGGCGCAGGAGAAGGTCAGTGTCTCGGGTTGCCGGCATTTTGTATCATGCTTCGGCAGGCCGGCTTCTCAAAGCCCTACTTGATATTGCGAACACTCAACAGCACCGATATCACCGCGGCCCGGTCGAATACCGGACTCCCATCGGACCGGACTGGTCCGACCCGGTGGGGCCGAGATCGCCGGAAATCGTCTTGAACCGGGTGCTACGGCAGACCGGAATAAATTGGCCTACCGCATTTTTCACGCTCGTTTTGTTTTGTTCACCTTTACGGTTCCGTTTTGGCGCCGCGTCTTTGTCCGCTTCACGAATTTTGGTTTTGCCTTTGTCTTCCGCTGCGCCTTTACGCCGCCTTTGCTGGAGGACGCGGTATAATCCGGCATTTTGCCATCCTGCGCCGCCTGCAAGCTTTTACGGTTCAAATCGGCGGTGGCGTCCGTTTCGGCCGCGACATCCCCGGTCGCGATTGATGCTCCTTGCGCTTGAGCGGTGTGTGTCTGCGCTGCCTGCCCGGGAGAAGTTGCCCCCGTGAAAAGCACAAGCGTTAACGCCATCAGCAATTGATGGGATATTCTCATGACCCGTTCTCCTTGACTCGAACGTGGCATTTACCGCAAACCCTGGATAAGAACAATACAGGAACGAAAATATTCCACCGGTTGCACGAGAGTCATCGTTCCGGTATAGCCCTGCGCCTCAAATCGGGTGTGGTCGCGAGAATCCGCTGGCCTATCTAGCGGGATACCGGATGGTCCGGTCCTTGCGAACCGACATGCCGGGACAGACCCACTGCCCCAGTGTGCCGCACCCGGAACAAGGGGAAATAACCGATGTCTCTATACGAGCATATGCTGATCGCGCGCCAGGATATCAGCGCGCAGGCGGTGGATGCGCTTGCGACGCATCTGAAAACCATCATCGAGAACGAAGGCGGCAAAGTCGAGAAGCAGGAATATTGGGGGCTGAGGACGCTGGCATATCGCATAAAGAAAAACCGCAAAGGCCACTACGTTCTGCTCAATCTGAATGCCCCAGCAAAGGCGATTGTCGAACTCGAGCGCCAACTAAAAATCAATGAAGACGTGCTGCGGTTCATCACCGTGCGCGTCGAAGCGTTCGAACAATCCAACTCGAGCCGAAAGCGGGAGGGCAACCGCGACGAGGCTCCGAGAGAACGTCGTCCCCGTGAGGAAAACGCGCCCGAAACGGAAGGAGCCGTATTATGAGCACGCAACCCGCGCTGGCCCGCAGGCCATTCTTCCGCCGGCGCAAGACCTGTCCCTTTTCCGGCGAGAACGCGCCCAAGATAGACTACAAGGATGTGAAACTGCTCCAACGTTACATTTCCGAGCGCGGCAAAATCGTGCCCTCCCGGATCACTGCGGTCTGCGCAAAAAAACAGCGTGAACTTGCAAAAGCAATCAAACGGGCACGTTTCATGGCGCTGCTCCCTTACGTTATCCGATAGGTGCGGCGATGCAGGTGGTACTGCTTGAGCGAGTGGAAAAGCTTGGACAGATTGGCGATGTGGTGAAGGTCAAAGACGGCTTTGCCCGGAATTACCTGCTGCCAAAAAAGAAAGCCCTTCGCGCAACCAAGTCAAATCTTGCTCTTTTTGAAACGCAACGGTCGCAACTGGAAGCCAGAAATCTGGAGCGCCGGAAGGAAGCCGAGCAGATCGGCGATAAGCTGAAGGGCAAAATTTTCATGCTGTTGCGTCAGGCAGGTGATCGCGGACAACTGTACGGATCAGTGTCCCCGCGCGATATCGCCGAAGCGATCACCACGGGCGGATTCAGCATCGCACGCACCCAGGTGCCGATCGACAAGGCAATCAAGAATATCGGCTTGCACGAAATTTCTGTCGTGCTTCACCCGGAAGTTCGCGTTTCCGTGACCATCAACGTTGCGCGTACGGAGGATGAAGCGGAACGCCAGGCAAGGGGTGAAGACGTTCTTGCCGAACAGCCGGAAGAACAGGCAAGCGCGGCAGGCAACGGAGCGATATTCGAGGAAGGCGCCGGCCCGGCCGCAGCAGGCGAAACTGCCTGAGGCTCAAACCTTAAGGACGGAAAAAGGGCCATGCGAATAACCCGCGGGGCCCTTTTTTTTGAGCTTCATTGAATAACGTTATTGGTGGCCCTGGTGTTGTCCTGCATGTTCCGAAAGGCACGGCCGTCCGGCAAACTGGCGGATATGTACTGGCCGCCATGCGAACCGTCCTTCAGCGGATGCATCTGGACGGCGATTTTGTCTCCGGGCTTCACCGAATTGGGTTTCCAGCCCTGCGCTGCGATCTGACCAACGCCCCCCATTTCGAACGACCACTCGATCGGCTTCCCTGTCTTTTCGTCGACCGCCATGATATGCAGCCATGCGTGCGGATTGGTCCATTCGAATTCTTTGACCAGGCCATTCATGGTGATGGTTTTTTCGTGGTCGAACATGGAAAAAGAATGATGCGCCAACGCCGGCACCGCCAGGCACATCGAAGCGACCGTTGCGGTCGCAATAAACCTGAATTTCATTTTTGGGTTCCCTAAAGGCGGCTTCCTGAAAAGCAACCGGGCTTTTATACCACAGCGCCATCGTGCATGCATCTTCCCCGATTGGGCAAGACAAGCGTCCGTCTTTGTGGCAGTTTTCTCCCAATATGCGAAATGGGAGGCAGACTTGCGTTCGACTGGGGTTTTGCTCGCCACGGCCACTCTGGCGATGGTATCCGGGACGGCGCTGGCGGCCTGGAAAGAGCATCCGTACAAGGATCTTGGCTTCGCGGTAGAGTTCCCGGACGAGCCGGCGGTTTCGACGGGCAATTACCACACCGTTCTGGTTGGATCTGCGCCTGTCCATATCTACTCGAGGAAGGAAGCTGACGCGAGTTATGTCGCCACTATCGTTGATCTCCAGGATCGCGCAACAGAAGGCGCCAGCCTGATGATTGAAGCGGAGTTCAATTTGGGGTTGTTGGGTGACATCAGCGCCAACGAGATATCGCGGGTCGAGCCGGGCAGGTCGGCGGTCTTCGGACATTTCATCACGATTGATTGTCGTAATGACAAAGTTCCGGACCAGCCGGGTCAGACCGAAGGCGCCCAGAAATGGTACAAGGCTGTCAGCGGGATGGATTGCCCCAACAAGGCGCGCCTTACCGTGAATCTGCTGTTCAACCGCGGTCGGCTTTACATGATTCAGGGAATGAACCTTCCGAACCCCGACGGCAGTACGGCGCTGAGCCCCGCCGCGCTACGCTTCGCCAATTCTGTCAGTCTGTATCAGGCAGACGGGACACGAAATCGCGCTGACGGCGGTGGTTAGTGTTGTGATTTTTGGCCCTCGGCCCGTCCAATAGACCGATGTACAGCACACTTTGCGATTTTGGCGCGAAGTGTTCCAGGCTTTAGGGCGACAGATGCTCGAGTTCAGACCGCATCTGCCGGAAGGACAGCGTGGCTCAAGCTTATGCTGCTATAGAGGTCCCCATGTCCGGAAATGACGAAGCAGCGACACGCATCACTGTGCCGCAAATTCGCGCCAGGAAGGGTGCTACGCCAATCGTCTGCCTTACTTGTTACCATGCCCATACGGCGCGGCTGCTCGACAGACATGTCGATCTGATGCTCGTGGGCGATACGCTTGGAATGGTGATCCATGGCATGGAGACAACGCTCGGCGTTACGCTCGATATGATGATCCTTCATGGACAAGCCGTTATGCGCGGCGCACACCGTGCCATGGTAGTCGTCGATCTACCATTTGGGACTTATGAGGAAAGCCCCAACATCGCGTTCCGCAGCGCCTCGCGCGTCATGCACGAGACCGGGTGCAGCGCCGTAAAAATGGAGGGTGGGGCCCGGATGGCGGAAACGATTCGATATCTGACCCAGCGTGGAATTCCAGTGGTCGGCCATATCGGAATGACACCCCAAATGGTTCAGGTCCTGGGCGGATTTAAAACCCAGGGGAGAGATGCATCCGACTGGCCGGTAATTGAAAACGACGCGCGCGCCGTTGCCGAGGCGGGGGCTTTCGCGGTTGTGCTCGAGGCAGTAACCGAACCTTTGGCGGCAAAAATCACCCGGGAAGTTTCAATTCCGACGATTGGAATCGGTGCGTCCCCACTATGCGATGGTCAAATACTTGTGATGGAAGACATGCTGGGCCTGAACCCTCATCCGCCACGCTTTGTGCGAGAATATGCGCACCTGGCAGCGGGAATTGAGGCAGCCGTTGCCGAATATGCGGCCGATGTCCGCAACCGCCGTTTTCCCGGTCAGGAGAACGTCTATGCGATGCGGAAGCAGTCAAACTGATTTTGAACCGGCTGCACCCGTTCGCCGTCCTGTTTTGTGCCGCTATTTTCCTGTACTAGGGACCCAACGGCCGGTTTGAACCGGCCTACGCGACGGATCGATTCCGTCTGCCTGCACATACGAACTCAGGGACTGGCGCATTGAGCGACATCTTTCAGGAAATTGAAGAAGACGTACGGCGCGAAAGATACGAGCAACTCTGGAAGCAGTACGGAAAATACATCATAGCACTTGCCGTGTTTATCGTTGCTGTCGTCGCAGGTTATCAGGCTTGGCAACGCTATGATGTCGCCCAGCGGCAGCGCGTGTCCGATCAACTCCAGGAAGCGAGCCAGCTGGCAGCGGCGGGAAATTATGTTCGTGCCGAAACCGATTTGGCTGCGATCACCAAAGATGCCCCCGCAGGATATTCCGACCTTGCAAAACTCCGCCTTGCCGGGGTCTATCTTGCCGAGGGCAAACGGGACCAGTCATTGGTTTTGCTCCGTGAGATCGCCGGTTCGTCGGACCCGATTCTGGCGAGCGCTGCAAGACTGCGCCTTGCCTGGACTCTGGCGGATGCATCGCCAAAGGCAGAAATCGCTACGCTTCTCCGGCCGCTGATGGCAAAGGACAATCCATGGCGATTTGCGGCTTCCGAAGTAATCGCCTATGTCGACCTCAAAGATGGCGCCAGAACGCAGGCAATTAACGAGTATCAGCAAATTGCCCAGGACCCGGCCGCACCCGCCATTCTTCGTCAGCGCGCCGGCGGCATTTCGGAATTTCTCAGGGCCAACCCGCAGGGAGCGGTATCTCCACCCCGGCCCACAGCCGGCACACCGGCCGCAGCCCCCTCTGCAGCCACAGCCCAAGGAAAAAAGCCGTGATGAAATCGCGTTATGTTTCGATCGCGGCCCTGTTTGCTGCGGTAACTCTGCTTTCGGGATGCGATACCTATCGCTCCGTCGCTGACTGGTTCGACCTTGGGACCAAGAAGGTTAAAATTCAGGGCGAGCGGATCTCCATTATTGCGTCGGATGCGCAGCTTTCTTCCGATCCGCAGCTCGCAGCGTCCAAAATGGACCTGCCACCTCCGAAAAAGAATGCCGACTGGCCTGAACCGGGTGGGAATCCTGACAATGTCGTCGGCAATCTCATGGCGGACGGTCCTCTTGAGCAGCTGTGGAGCATCTCTGCCGGCAAAGGAACCGACGACGATTCACGGCTGACAGCACCGCCGATTGTGGCGGGCGGTCTGGTATATGTCCTGGATGCCGAAGCGCATGTTTTTACCTTTGATGCAAAGACCGGAAGACCGATCTGGAACAAGAGTCTGGCACCCAGAATCAAGGTTGGTAACTCGTCGTTCTTTGGTCTCATTGGGCCCGATTCGGTTGATCCCAGCAAAGGCTTTGGCGGTGGCCTTGCCTACGATGGCGGCAGGCTTTTCGCGGCCACCGGTTTCGCGAATGTTATCGCGCTGGATGCCCATACCGGTAAGCAGCTCTGGAAAGTCGATACCACTGTCCCGGTGCATTCCGCACCAGTTGTGGTCGACGGACGCATTTACGTTGTTACCCAGGAAAATGAGACGCAAGCCCTTGACGCAAAGGACGGACATCAACTCTGGGAACATCATGGGACGGTTGAAAGCGCGGGAGTGCTTTCCAGCGCCAGTGTTGGTGTTTCCGGCGATACCGTCGTTGTCCCATACAGTTCCGGAGAACTGTTTGCGCTTCGGGCTGAAAATGGAACCCCTGCGTGGAACGATACGCTGACGCGAACCGGCAACGTTACATCATTGACCATCATCAACGATATCGCAGGCCGGCCGGTGATCGACCGCAACCTCGTATTCGCCATCAGTCATTCGGGAACGCTCGCCGCAATCAATTTCCGTTCAGGGTCGAGGGCGTGGACACGTAATATCGCAGGTATCCAGACACCTCTGATAGCCGGGGAATATGTCTTCATTGTTTCGACCGACGGCCAGGTCGTTTGTATGAACCGTGCCGACGGGCGAATTCGCTGGACAGCACAATTGCCGGTTTTCGAGGACCCGGTGGGCAAGCGCGGAGCAATCGTATGGGCCGGGCCGCTGCTGGTGTCGAATTTTCTCGTTCTGGTGTCCTCCAATGGCAATGCCCAGCTTCTGTCGCCCTATACAGGCCAGAAGCTCGGTGAAACCGCGATGCCGGACGGCACGTTTATTCCTCCCGTAATCGCAAACGGCATCATGTATGTTCTCACCAATGATGCCCGCCTCGTCGCGCTTCGGTAATTCCCTATCGATGATCGGGCGCCAATGCCGGCCCGATCACCGCGGACAGCAACTCCTGGATCCGCCATGATTCCAGCCGGGTTGCGACGGATAGTCTTATGCCACTCACCGTCGCGATCGTAGGACGTCCGAATGTCGGGAAATCGACTCTGTTCAACCGGCTGGCCGGCACAAGACGCGCGATCGTCGATGACACACCCGGGGTGACGCGGGATCGAAGCATTGCAGAGAGCGATTTTTCCGGCATTCCGCTGCGTTTGATCGACACTGCGGGTTTCGACGAAGGTCCGCCCGGGAGCTTGCTGGCCCGGATGATGGCGCAGACGAACGCCGCCATATCCGAATCCGATATTTGTCTTTTTGTGGTCGATGCACGAGCGGGGATCACGGCTGCGGATCAATTGCTCGCTGTCGCGCTGCGCAAAAGCGGTAAACCGGTGCTGCTGGTGGCCAACAAAGCCGAAAGCGCGGCAACCGAACCAAATGTTCTTGATGCATCCACTCTGGGGATGGGCGACGCGATTGCTATTTCCGCCGAACATGGCCTCGGACTGGGTGATCTGCACGATGCCTTGGTGCCATACCTGGAAAGAATCACGCCGGCCGAAGAAAACACGACTGAAATTGAAGATGCAGACAGGCCACTGCGCCTTGCAATCGTCGGCCGTCCCAATGTCGGAAAATCGAGTCTTTTGAATTGGTTGGTCGGAAGCGAACGATCCCTGACCGGACCCGAGGCCGGCATTACACGGGATGCGGTGCTCGCAACGTTGCACTTTGGCGGTCGCGAGCTTCTTCTGCACGACACGGCCGGGCTGCGGAAAAAATCGCATGTTGTGGAAAAGCTCGAGAAACTCTCCACGGCATCAACAATGAATGCAATTCGCTTCGCGGATTGCGTCGTCCTGGTCATGGATGCCCTTCATGCTTTTGAAAAACAGGATCTTTCGATAGCCGATCTGATTGCACAGGAGGGTCGCGCCGTCGTTTTGGCGGCAAATAAATGGGACATCGTCAGCGAACCGGACCAGCAACTGAGAAAGCTGCGTGAAAATGCCGACAGACTGCTTCCGCAGATATCGGGCGCTCAAATCATCGGAGTTTCCGCGCTGAGGGGCGAAGGTATGGACAGACTGTTGAGGGCCGTTTTTGAGGCGGATCGCATCTGGAACAAGCGCGTCTCGACGGGCTCGTTAAATCGATTTCTCGGAGCGGCGCTTGCCCGTCATCCACCACCGGCGATCAAAGGACGCCGCATACGCATCCGTTACATGCTTCAGGCCAAAGCACGCCCGCCAACCTTCGTGCTGTTCGGTACTCAACTCGGTCAGTTGCCGGAATCTTATGTTCGATACCTGGTCAATGGATTAAGGTCCGCATTCGATATCCCCGGCACGCCTATCCGGTTGACGCTGCGCTCTACGAAAAATCCCTACCTGAAGTGAATCGCCAGAGTTTAATGCCGGAAGTTGACCAATTCTCCATTCGTGCTGCACTCGGGTGAGAGCAGCTGAACGATCAACGGCGTCAATTCCTCCGGTGCGGGTAAGCTTGCCGGATCCTCTCCCGGAAATGCCTGGGCCCGCATCCGCGTGCGCGTCGGCCCGGGATTCAGCGCATTGGCTTTTATGTTGGTGCCGTTGCATTCCGCGGCATACGTAAATGTCAGAACCTCGAGGGCCGCTTTGCTGATCGCATAGCCACCCCAATACGGACGGTTAAAATGCGCTGCGCCAGAACTGACAAAGACCACGCGACCCGCATTGGATTTCCTCAGCAGCGGGTCGAATGCGCGCAGCAGATGCCAATTGGCGGTCAGATTGATTGCCAGAAGGTCGTCCCAGGCGCGTGGCGGCATATGCGTCAGAGGCGTAATCGGCCCGAGAATTCCTGCGTTGCCGAATAGCCCGTCCAGCCTGCCCCACCGCTCCATCAGGGCGACGGCCATGCGGCCAATACCGGCAAAATCCTTGATATCCAGCGGAACGAGGGTGGCGCCACCGCCAACGCGCCGGATTTCATCATCCAGCTCTTCCAATGCATCAATGCTGCGCGCTACCGCAAGAATATGCGCACCTTTGCCGGCAAGGCCAAGCGCTGCAGCCCTGCCGATCCCACGGGAAGCACCGGTAACTGCGATCACACGGCCGGAAAGCGTCACGCCATTTCCATCAACAGCGACAGCTGCCGGCGGTGTTCCTCCGCATCCACCGGTTCAATCGGGTAGTCACCCGAAAAACAGGCATCGCAGAACTGAGGTGCTGTGGCATCGCGCGGCACGCCGCCCGCGGCGCGGTAAAGCCCCTCGATCGAGACAAACGCCAGTGAATCGGCACGTATAAAATCGCGCATCCCCTGAAGGTCCAGCTTGTGCGCCAGCAAATCGTCCTGGTTCGGCGTATCCACACCATAAAAACAGGAATGGGTTGTGGGTGGACTTGCGATGCGGAAATGGACTTCGCTTGCACCAGCATCCCGTACCATCTCAACGATCTTCTTGGAGGTGGTACCGCGCACAATCGAATCATCGACCAGGACAATTCGTCTGCCTTTCAGCTTTTCCCGGTTGGCATTGTGCTTCAGTTTTACCCCGAGATGGCGGATACGATCCGAAGGTTCAATAAAGGTACGACCGACATAATGATTGCGGATTATGCCAAGCTCGAATGGCAATCCGGAAGCCGCGGCATATCCTAAAGCCGCAGGAACGCCCGAATCAGGAACCGGAATAACCATATCGGCGGGTGCAGGTGCTTCGTGCGCCAGTTCCATTCCGATGCGTTTTCGAACCTCATAAACATTCCTGCCTTCAACAACCGAATCCGGACGGGCAAAATACACATATTCGAAAATACAGAAGCGCCGTCGTTTGGGCGGGAAAGGATGCAGCGATTTCGATCCCGTCCCTGGTGATGACCACCATTTCGCCAGACTCGACATCGCGTACAAATTCCGCGCCAATGATATCGAGCGCACAGGTTTCGGAGGCTAAAATCCAGGCATCGTCAAGCTTTCCCAGAACAAGAGGCCGCACGCCGTAGCTGTCGCGTACGCCAATGAGCTTCTTTGAAGTCAGTGCAACAAGCGAGTATGCGCCTTCGACGCGTTTCAACGCGTCGATCAGCTTTTCGACAACCAGCTCATAATGGCTTCTGGCAACGAGATGAATGATTGCTTCGGTGTCAGAAGTGGACTGAAAAATCGCCCCCTGGCGAACGAGGTCCTTGCGAAGCATGCGCGCATTCGTCAGGTTTCCATTGTGCGCAAGAGCCAGACCCCCGCCGGTAAGATCGGCAAACATCGGCTGAATGTTGCGTCCGCTTGGGCCGCCTGTCGTGGAGTACCGAACGTGCCCTATTGCATTCGGCCCGCGCAGATTTTGCATGTGGCCATGCTTGCCGAACACGTCTCCAACGAGCCCCAGGTGACGCTCGGACATGAACTGCCGGCCATCGAAGGTGACGATTCCCGCCGCTTCCTGACCGCGATGCTGCAGAGCATGCAGACCCAGGGCGGTCAATGCACCGGCGTCTTCGTGGCCAAAAATGCCGAAAACGCCGCACTCTTCGTGCAGTTTGTCGTCCGTTGCTGTCATTGAATCAACGCTTTCATCCGGCGGATCAACTGTCTACCGCGCTGGCATCTGACACGCTATAGGCACCGGCTCTCCACGGCCGAAGCTGCACAACTATTCCGGTTACGGCGACGGTTTTGCGCTCCTTGCCGCTGCCCGATTTTCCAGGCAGAAGGGCGCGCAAGACATTGCCCGTGTCGCGAATAACAGGGAAAAGGCGGGCCTTGGTCAGAGTTTCCGGGCGATTCGGCTCCGGCACAAGCGCGGCAAAGGCGAGGTAGGCAAGGCTCACGATAACAAGACCTCGCGCCACCCCGAAAACAAAACCCATGAACCGATCCACTCCGCCAGCCGGCGACTTCTTCACCGAGCGCGCAATCCGCCTTGTTGCGAAGGCCAGAGGCAAAAAGACGACCAGGAATGTTCCCAATCCGACGGCAAGCCATTGCAGCCATGTGAATGGAATATAGGGCCGCGCAAGCGGCAAAAAAACCGGCGTGAGTCGCAGGGCTGCGTAGCCGGCAACGAGCCAGTCGATGATTGAAAATGTCTCCTGTACCAGGCCCCGGAAGGTGGCAAGCATCGCAGAGATCAGAACGATCGTGATCGCGACGTAATCGACAGCCGTAAGCGACAGATGCTGCATGATTTGTTTTCTCCGCCGGAGAAGTCTACCACGTCCCCCGCGATCGCGTTGTTCCGGCTAGCCTTCGGACAGAATGGCCGCCAAATGCGCCACATTTCGGACTTGAAGCAGCTCCAGCGGGACCGATGAGACCTTCGCTCCCGCAGGCACCAGGGCCTTGTTGAACCCAAGCTTGGCCGCCTCTTTGAGCCTCGCTTCCGCAAAAGGCGGCGGACGAATGTCGCCTGACAGGGCAATCTCGCCGAAAATCACCGAGTTCTTTGGGCAATGGGCGTCCCGTAAAGGCTGAGACCAATGCCGCTGCGGAGGCCAGATCAGCCGCCGGCTCTGCAATTTTCAGTCCGCCAGCCACGTTCAGATAAACATCCGCTCCCGAAATTCCAACCCCGCCACGGGCTTCGAGGACGGCAAGCACCATGGCAAGCCTGCCGGGATCCCAACCAACGACGGCTCTGCGTGCCGTCCCATACCCGGACGCGGCGGTCAGCGCCTGCACTTCGCACAGGAGGGGGCGAGTGCCTTCCATACCCGCGAACACGGCCGCGCCTGCAGACATGACTCCGCGTTCGCCGAGGAAAAGGGCGGATGGATTCGCCACTTCGGTCAGGCCGGTCCCCGTCATTTCAAAAACGCCAATCTCATCCGTGGCGCCGAAGCGGTTTTTCACAGCCCGCAGGATGCGAAACTGATGCGCCCGTTCGCCTTCAAAATACAGAACTGCATCAACAAGATGCTCGACGGCCTTTGGCCCCGCGATCTGACCGTCTTTGGTCACATGTCCAACCAGGATTACCGCAGCGTTCGAGGTCTTCGCATACCGGACGAGATCGTGTGTCGACGTTCGAACCTGCGTAATCGTTCCGGGAGCTGCGTCAAGAGCAGAACTCCAGACGGTCTGAATCGAGTCAATCACGATAATTTCGGGCGTATTCCCGGCCGACAGCGTAGCGATGATGTCCTCGACACAGGTCGCGGCGCCGAGCTGCAGAGGTGTCTGGGACAAACCCATTCTGGCGGCGCGGAGTCGGAGTTGTGGTAGCGCCTCTTCGCCGGAAATATAGACCGCATGCCCCCCGCTGGACGCGAAGGCGGCGACGACTTGCAACAGCAGCGTGGATTTTCCGACACCCGGATCGCCACCCAGCAGGAGTGCCGACCCGGGCACAAGCCCACCACCGGTCACGCGATCGAATTCGGCAATTCCCGTAATCCGGCGTACGGGTTCTTCCGCGCTTGAGGAAAGCGTCTCCAGTGCAAAAGTCCTGCCCTTTCCATTGCGGCGAACCGCCGGACCGGCAGGTGTAATTCGCGCTTCTTCCGCAAGGCTGTTCCAGGCGCCGCATTCATCGCAGCGACCAGTCCATTTGGTTTGGACAGCACCACAAGCCTGACAAACATAGCCGGGCAGTTTCGGCTTCACGACCCGCCGGCCAATTCAGTGGAAAACACCTGGATCACTGCCGGACTTCCATTTTGATCGGCCCCACGGCAGAGCCGTGAATGAACTGATCGAGATAGGGATTGCCGCTCTTGTCCATATCGGCGGTTGCTCCGTCCCAGATAATCTTGCCTTTGTAGAGCATCGCGATGCGATTGGAGATTTTCCGCGCGCTTGCAATATCGTGCGTAATCGAAAGCGCCGTTACTCCGAGATCCCGTACGGTGGCGACGATCAGGTCGTTGATAACATCGGCCATGATCGGATCGAGCCCCGTGGTCGGCTCGTCGAAGAAAATTATTTCCGGATCTGCCGCGATCGCGCGCGCCAATCCCACCCGCTTTTGCATGCCTCCGGAGAGCTCCGCCGGAGACAGGTCCGCGACATCGGGACCCAAACCAACTTTGGCCAGTTTTTCCAGCGCGATCTCGCGCGCGCGTTTGCGGCCGACCCCATGGCCCTGAATTAAACCAAACGCGACATTCTCCCAAACCGGCAAGCTGTCGAAGAGCGCGCCGCCCTGGAACAGCATGCCGAATTTGCGCAAATACTCATCGCGTTTTCGGCCGGACAGATTTGTCACTTCTTCGCCTTCAACCCGGACAGACCCGGCGTCGGGCCGCAGGATACCGAGAACGCATTTGATTGTAACGGATTTGCCGCTCCCCGACCCGCCGATGATCACAAGCGAATCGCCCGGATTGATCGCAAGATTGATCCCATCGAGCACAATTTTCCGCCCGAAGCGTTTCTTCACATCGCGAAGTTCGATTTTTGGTATGCCGTCCACCACGGGCTATCTCGCAAAGAATATGGAGGTAACGAGATAGTTGGCGGCCAGTATGAGGATCGAGGCCGACACCACAGCGTTTGTCGTCGCCGCACCAACCCCCTGTGCGCCGCCCTTTGAATAGAAGCCGTTGTAACAGCCCATCAATGCGATAATGAAGCCAAACACGGCTGCTTTGACGAGCCCGGAGACGATGTCATCCTGGGTCACGAAATTGGCGGTGTTCTTCAGATAAACGGCGCCGTTGAAATTCAGACTTTTGGTGGCGACGACATAGCCGCCAAAAACACCAATGGAATCCGCGATCGCCACAAGAATGGGCATACTGACGGTTCCGGCTATCAGCCTCGGGGTCACCAGGTATTTGACCGGATTCGTGGACAAAGTGGTTAGCGCATCGATCTGTTCGGTCACCCGCATCGTACCGAGTTCGGCCGCGATGGCCGCGGCTACGCGTCCCGCGACCATCAGACCGGCGATTACGGGGCCCAATTCACGGGTAATGCCCAGAACCACAATCTGCGGCACAAACGTTTCCGCGCCATAGCGGCTGCCGGCAATGAAAATCTGCAGACTCAGAACGGCGCCTGTGAAAAATGCCGTAAGCCCAACAACCGGCAGGGAAAAATAACCAATCCGCAGCATTTGCTGCAGGACCAGTTTCCAGTAGATCGGTGGGCGCACGCAATGCGACACGGCACTGGCCATGAATTCGGCAAGACGTCCCGTGGCCGCGAAAAGTGCAAGCACAACCCGCCCAATGGCGGCAAGAATGTTCATGGGTGTTTCGATCCGGCGAATCAGCAAAATTTGCAAGTCTTGCGAATCGCAAATTGAGCGCGCATTTGTCGCATTTTCCGGCTCGAAACGGCAGACCTCGGCAGTCCCTTTAAATATCCACGTAATGGCGGTGCACCCGGAGCCCGATCGAGGCAAGAATTTCATGGGTGATCGTGCCTGCGGCATCGGCGGTTTCTTCCAGAGTCACCGTATCGCCCAGGAATTCGACCTCGGCGCCCCGCCCAAGCGCGTGATCCGGCACGTTGGATACATCCAATACTGACAGGTCCATCGAAATACGACCGGCATACGAAACGTAATAGCCGCCGATCGCGGCGCGCCCTTTTTCCGCGATAGTACGCATCAACCCGTCGGCGTAACCCGCCGCAACCGTTGCGGCGACACAGGACCGGCGGGCCGTGAAGGTCGCACCATAACCAATCGTATCGCCCTCCTGCATTGCGCGCACCTGCAATATGCGGCCAGTCAAAGCAGCAACCGTCCGATAGGGATTCAGACGCGATGCAATGGGATTGCCGCCGTAGATTCCGATCCCCGGACGAACAATGTCGAAATGATATTCGCGGCCGAGTTCAATTCCCGCCGATGCGGCCAGGCTGGCTGGCGCGGGTGGCAGAAGTGCAAGCGCTGCCCGAAACCGCGCCAGTTGGTTCCAATTCATTTCGCGGTCCGGTTCATCGGCCCGCGCAAGATGACTCATGACGAGAACGAGGTTTATTCCTGCCAGCGAATGCCGAATATCGCCAACCAGTTCCGCGAGTTCGCGATGGGATAACCCCGATCGGTTCATGCCGGTATCAATCTGAATTGCGGCGTCGAGCTGTCGATGTTCACGCTTCGCCAGGGCTGACCACTCGGCGACTTCATCCCGCGAATTCAGAACGGGCGTCAGCGCATGGGATATCAGGGCGGGCGCAGCCCCATGGCAGATTCCATCCAGCACGAATATGCGTTCGCGTGGAAGCAACTCGCGAACCGCAATTCCTTCCTCCAGACGTGCAACGAAGAAGGTGTCGGCGCCGGCATTCACCAGCGCGTGCGCCACTGGCGCCAGTCCCAATCCGTAAGCGTTTGCCTTTATGACCGGAGCCACAGCGGCGGGAGCGGAGCGCCGCAATGCTTCCCGAAAGTTTGCAGCGAGCGATCCAAGCCGCACGGTCAGTTGGGCGGTGGTCGCTGCCGGACTGGAAGACGAAATCACTTCAGTATCCATTCGCATATGGCAACAATAAATGCTGGACAGGCAAGCGCTGTGAGAGCCAGTCACACACAGGCTCACGGAACAACGGGAGAAGCTCATAAAACTCCCCGTCCGGCAGAATGTTCCGATTCGGCTCACCTTGACCATATCGGCGCTGATCAAGGTTTTTCACCGCAGCGGTGAACCCGATTAACCGCTCGTCAACCATCAGACGCAATTATGCCGCTCCATAGATGCATCGCGAGATTCAAAATGCCCGGCCGATTGACAGGCGGAAACCACGCCCCTGGTGGGCATTCATGAAGGTGCGCACACCAAGGCTCAGCACCTGCGTGGTCGTGGTGTTCGGGCTCGCAACCATTCTGCCCTGGTTTGGCATGGCCTCGGTCGCGCAAATGGACCGGAAGCAGCAATTGGCGAATGCCGAAGAACGGCTCGAATGGGTGGCAGCGCTTTATGCGCTGCAGACAACCGGGACGCCGGCCGGTCACGGGTCAATCGGATTGCAGCCCGGCGCAGCGACCGGGAAAGGTACCACGGGCGCCGAATTGGCCGCGTGGATTCGAACACTTCCACGCTTGGAAGAAGTGAAACTTTCCACTCACCCGATCGATCGCAGAGCGGCGGATTACCGGATGCCGGAGCCGGCGAAACACTATGAACGGAACGGGTTTCTGGTCGCCGAAGCGGATGTGCCTTCAGCAGGCTTTGCCGCAGTTGCGTCGTTAAACGAAGCGGACGTTCTGAAACAATGGCTTACTCGCACGCAGCTCTCCACCCTGGTCCTCATGATCCGAACGCTGATCAGCGCAGGGATAGGCATATTTTTGTTCTACCAGCTCAGATGGCGAGAAATAGCCCAGTCGGAACTGATGCGAACCCGAGAAGCCGCCGAGAAGGCTACACGCGCAAAATCCGAATTTCTCGCGAATATGAGCCATGAATTGCGGACGCCCCTGAACGCGATCATAGGGTTTTCAGAGGCGATCAAGCTCGGAATGTTTGGGCCCTTGAGCGACCGTTATCGGGAATATGGCGGGCATGTCTTCAAAAGCGGCATGCATCTGCTTCAACTCGTAGACGATGTACTGGACGTTTCCAAACTGGAAGCAGGTCGAGTGGAGCTCCAGGAGACGGAAGTGGAAATCCCTTCGGTGGTCCGAAATGCTACACGTGTCGGGCAGGCGCTGGCCGAAAAGACAGGTGTAAAACTCCGCGAAGAGATCAGCGCGGGCCTTCCGTTGATTTATGGGGACGCCCGCCGTTTGCAACAGGCAGTTCTGAATCTCGTTTCAAACGCCGTCAAATTCACGCCGCAGGGAGGCGAGGTGCGGGTGACGGCGATCGAAACGGCTAACGGAATAGAGATCGGGGTTACCGATACGGGGATCGGAATGCCGGCCGAACAGATACCCGTGGCGTTGGAACCATTCCGCCAGATCGCGAGCCAATTCCGCAGCAAATTTAGTGGCACCGGCCTCGGCTTACCCATCGTCAAGGATCTGGTCGAACTTCACGGCGGAACGCTGGACATCGATAGCCGCGTTAATGTGGGCACGACCGTTACCATCCGCTTGCCCGCGACACGGATTGTGCGCAGAACGGCGCTGGTAGAATCCGGATACAGGGAAGCAGTGCCCGTTCTTCAATAATACGGTTCGGGAGATTTCCCGGTCTGCATGCTTTCTATATGCTCGGCCGACAGAGTCTGTGGCCCTCGGGCAGAAAAACGCAGGATCGGGAGTTTTGGATGATTCTGGAGCGCCATTTCATGCGGCTCACATATGCCGCAGCCGTTATTTGCCTGTCGATTTTTCCCGGATACCAGGCGCAGACGGCGACCGCGCCGGTTCCCGATTTCGCACCGGACGACCATGCCTCCTGGTATCCAGACCGCCCGGATGGAGACAATTTCCTGCCGCCCGAAAGCGGACCCGGTCCTATCCTTCAGGTCCGCGACAGTCCATATGTTCCCAACGCCGGTTTCGAAACCGATGACCCGGAACTTCTGAAGAAATATCCCGCCCGTCCGAGCGACGATTTTGCCGCGACACACCCGACTTACCGGATTGCCGATCTGAACAATCCGATCCTCCAGCCTTGGGTCCGCGAGCAGATGAAAATCGACAATGATCAGGTGCGCGCGGGAAAAGTGCCGTTCATGGCCCGCGAACGGTGCTATCCCGGCGGTGTTCCCGAATTCGATATATTCCGCCGCGTTGCTCCGCCGATGATCTTCTTCATTCAAACACCGAAGGAGGTTCTGATCGTCTGGCGCGGCGATAGCCAGGTTCGGCACATTTATATGAACGTGCCGCATTCCCCGAATCCAAGGCCGTCATGGTATGGAGAATCCGTCGGCCACTACGAAGGTGACACGCTCGTCGTTGATACAATTGGCCAGAATACAAAGACTTTCGTTGACAATTACCGCACACCGCACACCGAAAGGCTCCACGTCATCGAGCGCTTTCACATGACGCAGGGCGGCAGAAAACTCGTCGCAGATATCCATGTGGAGGATCCGGGTGCTTTCACGATTCCGTGGAATGCCGTCCAGAGATACGCGTTATGGCATCCGAAATCGCGGGAATCAGCGGCAGATCCCCGCGCCAACGGAACGTTTTACGAGAGCATCTGCGCCGAAAGCGCAGCATTGGATCATTTCACTTCCGGAAATTATGGGGCGACGCATGCCGCCGAGATTGCCCCCGTTCCTGTCGCAGAAAAGCTGGATTTTTGACTGAACGACTCAGGTCTCAATTCATCCGGACGGGTAGCGGGTGGCGGTTTTGGTGCGCAACGTAACAAGTTCCTCTGCCATCGTTGGATGCACGGCAATCGTTGCATCGAACTGATCCTTGGTCGCGCCCAGCTTCAGAGCAATCGCGACAAGCTGCACCATCTCACCGGCTTCCGGCCCGAAGATGTGACATCCCAAAACCTTTTGAGTTGTGGCATCGACGACGAGCTTCATCATCGAGCGATCGCTCCGGCCTGACAGTGTGTTTTTCAGGGGACGGAATGATGTCTTGTATATATCGACCGTGTGACCCCGGGCGACCGCCCGCTCCTCGCTGAGCCCGACTGTTCCGATTTCCGGCCGCGTAAAGACGGCCGTCGGCACCATTTCATGATCGGGCGCTGTGGGTTGGCCTCCGTAGACGGTTTTCGCAAAACACATCGCTTCATGTATGGCAACAGGCGTCAGTTCAATGCGTCCGGTCACGTCGCCGATCGCGTAGATATTCGCCACCGAACTGCGCGAGTATCCGTCAACCTCAACGCGGCCACTCGGGCGCAAGGCAACACCGGCGTTCTCCAATCCCAGGCCTCGCGTATTGGGACGACGGCCAATCGCCAACATCACCTCGTCGGCGGCAATGGACTCACCGGAAAGCGTGATTGCCGCAATTCCACTGCCCGTGCGCCGGCAACGCGAAAATCCGGTCTCCAGCATGAGCCGGATGCCTTTGGCCCGCATCGAATCCTGGAGCGCGTCCCTCAGATCCTCATCGAAGCCGCGCAGAATCCTGGTTCCTCGGTAGGCCAGAATGACCTCCGCACCCAGTCCATGAAAAATATGTGCGAACTCCAACGCGATATAACCACCACCGACAATCACGATCCTCTGAGGAAAAGTTCCGAGGTGGAATGCTTCGTCGGATGTTATGCAGCATTCGGCGCCCTCCGCGCCGGTTTCCCGCGATGGGTACCCTCCAGTGGCGACCAACAGAGTTTCAGCCGTGATATCGCGGCCGGACTGGGCGAGATGGATCGTGTGAGAGTCTTTGATAATAGCGCGCTCATGAAATATCGAGACACCCGAATGTTCCAGCAGAGCTCGATAGACGCGGGAAATCCTGTCTATCTCGTCATCTTTGTTCGCGATCAGCGACTGCCAATCGAAGCGAGTTGCACCGATATCCCAACCGAAGCCCTGGGCGTCTTCAAACTCCTCCGCGAATCCGCTGGCGTATACCAGGAGTTTTTTCGGTATACAGCCGCGCATCACGCATGTGCCGCCGAAGCCGTTTTCCTCGGCAATAGCGACGCGTGCGCCCATGTCGGCCGATACGCGGGCGGCCCGCACGCCACCTGAGCCGGCGCCGATAACAAAAAGATCGAAATCAGGTTTGCTCATGGGCGGGGCCGCTCAATAACACGCACTCCGCCAGACCCGGCCAGAACGAGCCATGTTGCCAATCCGCAGAACAACCCATGTTCAACAACTCCGGTTACCTGCGACAGCAACGCTGCAATAACCCCGGCATCATGTATTTCGCCAAATGGACAGTCGTATATGCAGTTGCCGTTATCCGTCAGATAAGCCCCGCCATCGCTGCTTTGGCGTAGCACCGGCCTTAATCCGCCATAGCCGAGATGCGCTGCAGCGGCAACGATGCGGGCTTTGGTGGTGACATGGCCGAAAGCGATCACTTCCACCGGCACAGGGAATCTGCCGAGCTTCATTCTGAATTTGCTCTCGTCCGCGATAACGACCATGCGTGAAGAGGATGCGGCAACGACTTTCTCGCGCAGTAATGCGCCCCCTCCCCCTTTGATAAGGTCAAGATCAGGATTCGCCTCGTCGGCGCCATCCACAACAAGATCGAGCTGTTTCAGCTCGTTCAGATCGGCCATTGGTATGCCGAGCGAGCGCGCCTTTTCAGCGGTTCGTTCGGAGGTTGGTGTGCCAACGACTTGCAGTCCGCGTTGGATTTGCTCAGCGAGCAGTTCGAGGAACGCCTCCGCGGTCGAACCGGTGCCAAGGCCGATCTTCATCCCCGGCTGCACAAAGTCGAGCGCACGGGAAGCCGCGGCGCGTTTCAAAACCGCAATATCAGATGACGAAATCGCTTCCCCCTCTGCCCCGGAGACCGGCTTCCACAGGAAGCACTTGCCGGCTTCATAAGGGATTCTTATTCGACCGTCACGGATTTGGCGAGGTTTCGCGGCTGATCCACATCCGTGCCTTTGGCAACCGCCGTATGATATGCAAGCAGCTGAACGGGGATGGCGTATAGCAGCGCCGAAATGAAGGGATCGGTTTCGGGCATTTCCAACGAGGCCCAAACCCGGCCCGACACCGCTTCAAGGCCTCTGCGATCGGAAATCAGCAGCACCTTTCCGCCCCGCGCCATGACTTCATGCATATTCGAAACAGTTTTTTCGAACAGCTCGTCATGCGGTGCGATCACAATCACCGGAACCTTCCGGTCGATCAGTGCGATCGGTCCATGCTTCATTTCTCCGGCAGCGTAGCCCTCGGCGTGAATATAGGAAATTTCCTTCAGTTTCAGGGCTCCTTCGAGCGCCAGTGGATAATTCACACCGCGCCCCAGATAAAGCACATCCTGCGCCTTCGCGATCTGGTTACCGAGTGACCTGATCTTTTCTTCCTGCGCGAGTATCGCGACCATGTGGCGCGGGATTTCCAGCAGTAACGAGCACAGGCGCCGCTCTTCTGCTTCACTCATCCGGTTACGCGCTCGCGCGGCTGCGATGGCGAGACTCGCGAGCACGGCCAATTGGCAGGTGAACGCCTTCGTCGAAGCGACACCAATCTCGGGCCCGGCATAAGTCGGCCAGA
Source organism: uncultured Alphaproteobacteria bacterium (assembly GCA_963747255.1). Taxonomy (GTDB): domain Bacteria; phylum Pseudomonadota; class Alphaproteobacteria; order Micropepsales; family Micropepsaceae; genus CAIYRG01. The sequence continues at coordinate 303,587 of CAVVEG010000017.1, read as the reverse complement.
CCAGATCGGCATCGCGGGCAATTGAGCTCTCCCGCACATTGACGATCGCTGCAACCCGCTGCCCCGCGGCCTTCGCATCGCGCAAGGCGGCCAGAGTGTCTGCGGTTTCGCCCGACTGGGAAACATAAAGACAGAGACCGCCGTCCGGATAAACCGGGTTGCGGTACCGGAGTTCAGACGCGATATCCGCCTCAACCGGGAGGCGCGCCAGCTTCTCAAACCAGTATTTTCCGATGAGACCCGCATAGAAAGCGGTACCGCAGGCCGAAATCGTAAGGCGTTGCGAATCCCGGAACAGCTCACGTCCCGGTGGTTGCAGATTCACGCAAGGGCCGGAAACATCAATGTAACGGGCAAGCGTATGCCCGACGACTTCCGGCTGCTCATGGATTTCCTTCGCCATGAAATGGCGCTTGCCGGCTTTATCGACTATGGCCGATGATGGCGGAATGAGGTGAATTCGCCGGTTCACCGGCCGCCCGTCCGCGTCATAGATTGTTACGCGAGAACCATGGACAACCGCGACATCCCCATCCTCCAGATAGGCGATGCGATTTGTAAAGGGCGCGAGTGAAAACGCATCGGAGCCGAAGTAGCTCTCATGCTCTCCGAAACCGACGGCCAGCGGACTGCCGCGACGCGCGCCAATCAGCAGTGATTCCTGTCCATCGAAGATCATCACCAGAGCAAAAGCACCCGTCAGGCGCTGAACGGCCTTTTTCGCAGCCTCCTCGGGTGAAAAACCATCATCGAGATATTGGGTGATCAGGTGAACGGCTACTTCGGTATCGGTTTCGGATTCAAACTGATGGCCAGCGGCCTGAAGCTCCTCTTTCAGTTCACGAAAGTTCTCAATAATTCCATTGTGGACGAGGGCGACGCGTGTTGAGGCATGTGGATGCGCGTTGCGTTCGGTGGCAGCGCCGTGCGTTGCCCAGCGCGTGTGACCGATTCCCGTCATTCCGGAAAGCGGACGACTGTCCAGGAGATCGACCAGCCGGTCGAGCTTTCCGGGGCTGCGGCGCCGTTCGATATGTCCGTGATTGAGTGTGGCGACTCCGGCGGAGTTGTAGCCGCGATATTCCAGCCGCTTCAGGGCGTCGACAATCAGGGGCGCAACTTCCCTGTTTCCGGCGATCCCGATAATTCCGCACATGCTCAGCGATTCCCTTGCTTGCGCGATTTGTTGCGCGCGCGAATTTCTTTTGCCCGTCCCGGCTTCACAATCTGATGGGCGCGCCCAATCGCCAGCGCATCCGGCTCCACATCCGCTGTTATTGTACTGCCCGCGCCGATATAGACTCCGTCACCGATTTTCACAGGCGCGACCAAAGTTGAATCCGAACCAACGAACACGCCTGCTCCGATATCGGTGAAATGCTTGCCTTCGCCATCGTAATTGCAGGTGATCGTCCCGGCTCCGATATTGCTTCCCTGCCCGACCCTTGCGTCCCCCAGATAGGTGAGATGATTGGCCTTTACGCCCTGTTCAAGATGCGCGTTCTTGATTTCGACGAAGTTGCCGACATGCACCGAAGCATCAAGAACCGCGCCCGGACGAAGACGTGCAAAGGGCCCGATATTGGCATTCTCTCCGATTGTCGCGCCTTCAATATGGCAAAATGAATGGATCGTTGCGCCCCGCAGCACAGTCACGCCAGGACCGAAAACGACAAAAGGATCGATGTTAACCCCGGGCTCGATTTGTGTGTCGGCTGAAATGAAGACGGTCTCGGGTGCGGTCAGACCAATTCCGCTGTCCAGAAGTTCGGTGCGGCGGCGGTTCTGAAATATGCTCTCCGCCTGCGCAAGCTGACGGCGCGAATTCACGCCCAGCATCTCGGTCTCTGAACCTTCCGTGACATTGCACTGCAGGCCGTGCCTGCGCGCGACCGCTATGATGTCCGTGAGATAGAATTCGCCCTGCGCGTTGCGATTGTCGATCTCGCGCAATAACCCAAATACAGCCGGCGCCCGTGCGGCAAGCATACCGGCAAAACAGAGATCGATTTGCTTGCTCAGATTCTCCGGCGTCCCTGTCTTCCACGATCCGGAGCAGCATACCCCCCTCGGTCACCATCCTGCCGTAGCCCGACGGGTTGGCAGCGCGAAAACCCAGGGCTGCTACCCCGGCGCCCCCGGGCTCAGCGCTTTCAATCAGTCGCTGCAGGGTGCCTGTCGTCAGCAGCGGCGTATCTCCAAACAGCACCAGAAGAATCCCTTCAAATCCTGCGAGTGCCATCTGTCCCTGAAGAACGGCGTGTCCGGTGCCAAGCTGCCGCTCCTGGATGACCGTTTCCGCACCCCATTCGGAAGCGAGACGCACCACTTCTTCGGAACCCGGCGCGGCAATGACTACGGTCCGGCTGGAATGGAGGGCTTTGGCGGCATTCAGGACATGGCCCAGCATCGGTCTACCGGCCACCGGATGAAGCACCTTCGGGAGCGTCGATTTCATCCGCGTCCCCTGGCCGGCGGCCAGCACTATTACAGCCAGGGCTGATCGGTTCATCTCGTATTAACGCCTTCATCATGGGCTCAGGTCCACCAGCGGCCTGATCGACAGTAGCGCGAGCGAACTTTCAGGTAGTTAATCTTTCCCCGTGCACTTTCTAGGCTATCCGGAAAGCGCCGGTGGTTACTGGCAGATCGCAACCTTCGCGGACAGAACAGGAAAGAAGTGTCGGGCACAGGGGCGGACGTCGCAATCATCTTCGACCTCGATGGCACGCTGGTCGATACGGCGCCGGACCTCGTCGCCGCCCTAATTCGGTTTTGACTGCAGAGGGTCATGCGCCGATTGGTATGGCCGATTTGCGCCATTTGGTTGGGCACGGCGTGCGAGCCATGTTTGAACACGCCTTCCTTCGGGCGGCGGCCAATGTTCCGCCGGATCACGTCGCGCAGCTTACCGAGCAATTCCTGATCTATTACAGGGCCAATATCGCGCGCGGCAGCAGGCCGTATCCCGGCGTGCCTGAAACGCTGGATCGGCTTACCCTTGGAGGCGCCGGGCTCGGAGTTTGTACGAACAAGGCGCATGATCTGACGGAACTGCTGCTGAACCAGCTTTCACTTGCACATCATTTCCCGGCCGTGGTCGGCGGCGGGCGAACACCCTACAACAAGCCGGACCCACGTCACGTTTTCGAGGTGGTGAAAGCCCTGAATGGAAATCGTGGTCGCGCCGTGTTTGTCGGCGATTCGGCGATCGACATCCAGGCCGCGCGTGCCGCAGAAATTCCCGTTATCGCCATGAGCTATGGCTACACGCCGATACCTGTGGCCGAATTGGGTGCCGACGCCGTGCTGGACGATTTCGCGGAATTGCCGGAGACTATTTCGCGCCTCTTCGGCAACAGGTGATGGCAAGGATTTAGCGAACAGTTCGTCAGGAGCAGGCATTGGCAGACATTCAGGTTTCAGAAGAGCTGGCAAAGAAATTCGCGACCGAAAAGGATCGGGACACGCCTTACCAGCGCTGGGTGCGCGGTGAGGGATTGGAGATCATAAGCGGCCACTACGTACCGAACTTGCGCACGGTGGAATTAAAGCCCTGGCCCCGTCGCGGCGGCGCCGGCGTCTATATCAATCATGATGCCTCGCGCACTTCGAACGATTGCTATGTGTGCGAGATTCCGCCGGGAAAAAGTCTCGCTCCGCAACGGCAATTGTTCGAAGAAATGATTCTGGTTCTGGATGGCCGCGGCTCAACCGCAGTATGGAATGGCTCCGGCAGTCGCATCGCGTTTGAGTGGAAGGCTGGTGCGATGTTTGCGATACCGCTGAACTGTTGGCACCAGCATTTCAACGGATCGGGATCCAATCCTGTCCGGTTCGTCGCGGTGACGAACGGGCCCGCGGTGATGAATCTCTACGACGATACCAATTTCGTATTCAATACGACCTATGATTTCCGGAATCGCTTTGCGGGCGAGCCTGATTATTTTTCACCAAAGACGGAGCCGAAAGGCTTTCTTCTGCCGACCAATTTCGTTCCCGACGCGGTGAACCTGCCGCTGATCTCCGCGAAGGAGCGCGGCGCCGGCGGCGGCCATATCCGGTTCAACATGGCCAAAGGTTCAATGTCGAGCCATATCTCGCAATTCCCGGTGGGCACCTACAAAAAAGCGCATGCGCATGGTCCCTCGGCCCATGTCATCATTCTCTCCGGCGAAGGTTACTCCCTGATGTGGCCCGAAGGCGAACAGCCGCGGCGCTATGACTGGCAGGTCGGGACATTGGTCGTGCCACCAAACAAATGGTTTCATCAGCATTTTAACTCTGGATCGGTTCCGGCCCGCTATCTGGCTTTCAAGCACGAGGTCGCCCTGATCCGCAACTCACAGGGTGTACCGACCGCATGGATCAGCCGGAGGGCCGGAGGCGATCAGATTGATTATGCCGATGAGCGGCCGGAGATCAGATCCATGTTCGACGATGCTCTGGCCAGGCACGGTTTGGCACCCCGTATGGAGGACGCGTACCAGAAGGAGCTTGCGGATCTGCCACCACCCAAGGCCGCTTAGATGGAAGGGCCGGATCGCAGAACCTTCGTCGCAGGCATTGCGGCGCTGGCCGCAACGCCTTCGCTGACGATTGCCCAGGCCGCAGGACCGGCGCATCTGAAGAATCCGGATCGGACCCGGCAACTCATCGCGGGGGCGAAAAAAGAGGGCGTCCTCAACCTCTATTCATCCGCCGTCAGTGAGCACATGAATGCCGTAACGGCGGAATTTGAAAAGGCCTATGGCATTCCTGTGAGAACCTGGCGTGGCGGTTCAGAGGAAATTCTCCAGCGCACAGTCACCGAAGCCCGTGGTGGTCACTTTGAAGTGGACGTGGTTGAAACGGCCGCAATGCAGATCATTGCGATTGGCCGGGAGAAACTCCTCGAACCCGTAGAGACTCCATTCTCCGCGGAACTGATGCCGCAGGCGATATTGCCGGGAGAACCATGGCTGCCGACACGCATCGTCGTCTTCACAGGCGCCTACAACACCAGGATTATTGCGCCCCGAGACCTACCCAAAAGCTATTATGATCTCGTCGGTCCCCGATGGCGGGGAAAACTCGGAATCGAAGCGGACGACAACAACTGGCTAATGGCGTTATGTAGCGCGCTTGGCGAACAGAAGGGACTGTCACTATTCAGCGATATCGTCGAGAAGAATGGAGTGTCCGTCCGCAAGGGACACACGCTGCTCGCCAACCTGGTCGCCTCAAGTGAAGTGCCGATGGGGCTCAGCGTCTATTACCATGAGGTGGAGCCGCTAAAACGCGCGGGCGCTCCAATCGGAGAGTTGAACATCCCGCCGGTGTTTTCGTTCGCGGCGGGAGCCGGTCTGGCAAGGCGCGCGCAGCATCCATATGCAGGCGTACTGTTTATCGATTTCCTGTTGTCAAAGGGCCAGGAAATTCTCGCGCGGCACGACAATGTTCCGGCAAATTCCAGATACCAGCGCTTGCCGGCCAACATGCAGTTATCGCTCATGGACATTCCGGGATACATGAAGAACAGTGGGAAATGGTCAAAGTTGTACAAGGACATTCTCTCCCGTCAGCGGCGTTGAACGGCAGGGCCTGACAGGTCTTCTCTGTTCGCAATGACGCTGGAAGCTTTTCTCCGGCAGTTGCATCAACGCAATTTGCGCCAGAATCCGAAAAGCCGATCCCGCGCGAAACACGGTTTGCGCTGCGTCGATACTTCAGCAACTCGTGAGCCGCTTCTGCAGAAGGAACCGGAACCGACAGCGGCCATATGCGTTGGTCCCTCCATGGTTAGGCCCACGCCTTAGATTCGAGAATGGCTCAGCTTTTTCGCCCTGGGGCGAATGCCGTCGCGGGTACTGTCATGGCGGCGATCATCGTCGTCCCGATTGCAGCCGTATTGTTGACATTCGGGTTATGGGAATCGCCTTACGCCACTTACCAGTACATCACGCGCAACCAGCCGGTGCCCTTCAGTCATCAACATCATGTCGGCCAGTTGGGACTCGATTGCCGGTACTGCCACACGGGTGTGGAACAGGCGGCTTTTGCCGGACTTCCTCCCACTCATACATGCATGACCTGCCACTCGCAGATCTGGACAACCGCCGCTGTCCTGCACCCTGTTCGGGAAAGCCTGGTGGAAAACAAGCCTATCCGGTGGGTTCGGGTGAACCGGGTTCCGGATTACGTCTATTTCGACCACAGCATTCACGTCGCGAAGGGCATTGGCTGCACCACCTGTCACGGCCCGATTGCCGCGATGCCGCTGACCTACCGCGCCGAATCCCTGACCATGGGATGGTGTTTGTCCTGCCACCGCCATCCGGAATCCTTCGTCCGGCCTGAGAGCGAAGTGTTCAATCCGGAATGGACGACGCCACAGGATCAGCAGGAACAAGGAAAACGATTGATCCGCGAATACATGATCAAGACCGACGGACTGACCGATTGCTCCCGTTGTCACAGATGAGCGCCCGTCCCAAAAACTGCACTGAAACCAACCGGCGGCGAGCACTGCAACTTCTATCGTCATCGTTTGCTGTTGCGCTCGCACGCTGCGGACAGCCGCTGGAAGAAATCGTTCCTTATGTGAACGCGCCAGAACGCCTCGTTCCGGGACAACCGATTCGATATGCCACCGCGCTTCCGATGGCCGGTTACGGTCGCGGCGTACTCGGCATCACGGTCGATGGCCGCCCGATCAAGATCGAAGGCAATCCAAATGACAAATACAGCGGCGGCGGCACGGACGTGTTTGCCGAAGCCGAGGTCCTGTCCCTTTACGACCCTGACCGGTCGCGCGTGCCGGTGAAGGATGGAATCGTCGCGTCATGGGATCAGTTCGGCAGCGAATGGGCCAATTGGCCGGATACTCAATCCTCGCGAGGCGGCGCCGGAATGGCCTTCGTTTCCGGCCGCATTACTTCGCCCACGCTTTTGCGCATCCTGACATCGCTGAAGCGGCGTTATCCGCAATTGCGTCAATATCGCTATGAACCCGTGCATGACGATCAGGCGCGAGGCGGCGCGCGGCTGGCGTTCGGCCGCAATCTCGATGCGATTCATGGACTCGACGAGGCGGACGTTTTCGTTGTTCTTGACGCTGATCCGCTCGGGCCAGGGCCAAATTTCCTTCATAACGCCAGCCGCTTCTCCGTCCGGCGCAGCAGCACGCGTCCGCAACGGATCTACGTGGCCGAATCCGGACTGACCCTGATGGGCGCAATGGCCGATCACCGGTTGGCACTCGCGCCACAGCGTATCGGTTTGGCCGCGCGCAGCCTGGGAAAGGAACTGGGACTCGATACCGGCGCCTTTCCGCTGACGGCCCAGGAACAGCAATTCATTGCGTCAGCCGCCAGCGATCTCAGGCGTCCGCAAACGCGAGGTCTTGTTCTGACCGGCGAAAGCCAGGCCGCCGATATTCATGCTCTCGCTCATTTCCTGAATTCCAGGATTCAGGCGCCGATCGATCTCGTGCCTTCCATCGACCCCGCAGAGCAGGATCACGCGCAATCATTCACCGCGCTTCTTCAGGACCTGAAATCCGGATTGATCCGGACTCTGATCGTGATGGATGCCAACCTTGTCTACGATTCCGCCGATCCCGCGCAAACCGGCCGGATGATTGCCGCCTTACCATTCACGGTTCATTGCGGGATTTGGGCAGATGAGACCGCAGCTTATTGCAAGTGGCATGTGCCGCTGTCTCATCCACTGGAGAGTTGGGGCGATCTGAAAAGCCCGGACGGATCGGTTCTCCTCGCTCAGCCGCTGATTCGGCCACTTTATGACACACGCTCTGCGTCCGAATTCCTCGCCTCTCTGGGAGAGCAACCCGCATCGGGTGCGCGCGATCTCCTGCGCGCCACCTGGATGCCCGGCGTAAACGGCAATTTCGAAGACTGGTGGCGCGAAGGTTTGACGACCGGTGTCGTGCCGAACTCGGCCTCGCAAACCGTTTCCGCAACGCCGGCGATGCCGTCATTTCAGGCCCTGCAGGGTCCGCCGGAATCCTTCACAATCGCCATCGCGCCGTCGCCGGTCGTTTGGGATGGCCGTTACGCCAACAACGCCTGGCTGCAGGAATGTCCGACACCTTTCACCAAAGAAGTTTGGGGCAATGCGGTGCAGTTGTCGCCCGAGGATGCCCAACGCCTTGACGTTTCACCCGGAGACGGGGTTTTCATCAAACGCGGAAACGTCGAAATTGAAGCCGTCGCGGCGGTGCTCAACGGGCAGGCGCAGGGCACGGCAAGGGCTTTTCTTGGCCAGGGACGATGGCGCGCGGGCGATATCGGCAGTGGCGTAGGCGTCCGGATTGCCGGGCTCACCACAACCGGGCTCGAACGGCTGATCGGGGGCGTTTCTCTCCGGCCGTCCGGAAAATCTGGTCTTCTGCATACAACGCAATATCACACCAGGCTGGAGGGGCGGGACGAAGATATCTTCCCGCTGGCGCCGGCAAGCCGGATCACCCAGCGCATCGCAGAACTGAAACCGGATACCGGGGGCATCGTCCCGCCATTGCCTGCGAACCAATATGCCTGGGCCATGGTGATCGACAACAATCTGTGCATCGGCTGCAACGCCTGTGTCGTCGCGTGTCAGGCCGAGAACAATGTCGGTGTGGTCGGCCCGAATGAGGTCGATCTTCGGCCGCGACATGCACTGGCTGCGCATCGACGCCTACGAACTGCGCCGAACCGGGCCAACTGAGGCGCGGATTCCAGCCGGTTCCCTGCATGCATTGCGAAACGGCGCCATGCGAGCCGGTCTGCCCGGTCGAAGCTTCGGTGCACGACCATGAAGGGCTGAATGTGCAGGTTTACAACCGCTGCATCGGCACGCGCTTCTGCGAAGCCAACTGTCCCTACAAGGTCCGGCGATTCAATTTCTTCGGCTACACAGACGGACAGGAGTACGGAAATCTCGGCCGGCCGCCGGTCAGAGCGCAGCGCAATCCAAACGTTTCGGTTCGCGGACGCGGCGTCATGGAAAAATGCACGTACTGCGTGCAGCGCATCAGCGGCGCCCGGAAGCAGGCGGACAAGGAAGACCGTACCATCCGTGAAGGAGAGGTCGTACCGGCCTGCGCTGCGGCTTGTCCGACGCGCGCGATACATTTCGGCAACCGGAACTCGGCGGAATCGGCGGTAGCGCAACTGCAGAACGATCCCCGCCATTTCGCGCTCCTGGCTCATCTCGACACGCGGCCGCGCACGACCTATCTGGCAAAAACTTACAACCCCAATCCGGCGCTTCAGGGTCGCACGAGATGAGCGTGACCGCGCAAGATGCCGCCCGATGGCTCGGGCCCGGGGCTCAGGATCACCAGCAGATCACGGCATTGGTGTGCGCCCCGATGCTCGCGCGGCTCTCCTGGCGCAACTGGTGGATTGCATTCGCATTCGCAACTGCACTCACCGCCCTGATGTGGATTTCTGCAATCTGGGTGCTCGCCGAAGGCGTCGGCGTCTGGGGAGTGAATTCGGTCATCGTATGGGGTTTTGCCCTCGCGAACTACGTCTGGTGGATCGGCATCGGCAATGCCGGCACGCTGATTTCCGCGCTGCTGCTGTTGACGCACCAGCAATGGAGGGCATCACTGAACCGCTTCGCCGAAACAATGACCCTGTTCGCCGCGACGATCGCCGGCCTGTTCCCGATTTTTCACCTTGGCCGGCCTTATGTTCTGTACTGGATTATCCCCTATCCCAATCGCATGGGACTCTGGCCGCAATGGCGCAGCGCGCTGGTGTGGGACTTCTGGGCCGTCAGCGTCTATATCATCTTCTCTATCCTGTTCTGGTATGTGGGGCTGATTCCCGATCTCGCTGTTCTGCGCGACCGGGGACGCAAGCGCTGGGTGCGGCGGATCTACGGCGCTTTCGCGCTCGGCTGGCGCGGCTCCGCCCGGCATTGGGACGTTCATCAGCGAATGTACCGCGCAATGGCCGCGATTGCGGTGCCGATGGTTTGCCTTGTGCACAGCATCGTGGCGCTCGATTTTGCCGCGAGCCTGATGCCCGGATGGCAGGAAACAATCTTCCCACCCTATTTCGTTGTCGGCGCGCTCTACTCCGGCTTCGGCATGGTCGTGATCATTGCGGCCTCGCTCCGCTGGGGCTTCGGGCTCGAAGTCACTGATCACAGAAAATCATTTTGAAGTCATTGCACGCGTTCTCCTCGCCGCTGCAATCGTCATGGGAATTTCTTATGCCGTCGAGTGGTTCACTGCCTGGTACGGCAACGACCGCGCCGAAGTGAGCCAGGTGATCAACGAGTTCACCGGAACCTACCGGCCAATGTATCTGTGCCAGTTCCTGTTCAATGTCGTTATCCCGCAACTCTTCTGGTTTCCACAGATGCGCAGAACCATTGCGGCCGTCATCGCCATTTCCGTTATCATCAATGTCGGAATGTGGATCGAGCGCATCCTCATTGTGTGGAACACGCTCGGACACGGCCACATGCCCAGCACCTGGCGCATTTTTCTCCCGACCTTCTGGGATTGGAGCCTGCTGGTCGGGTCCCTGGGCTTTTTCCTCTTTCTCTATCTGATCTTCAGCCGCGTGTTGCCGGTGATTTCCATGCATGAAGTCAACCAACTCCTGCATCAGGAGCAACGCGGATGACGCATCTGCTGGTCGCCGAATTCACGACGGCCGAAGCCATGAACCGGGCCGCGGGCGAGGCCGCATGCAAAGGCTATCCGGCTCGCGATGCTCTATCGCCGTTTCCGGTGCCTGAAGTGATGCAGCACCTTTCGTATCGGCGAAAGCCCGTTATGGGCTGGGCGATGGCGCTGTCCGGCGCAGCCGGCGCGTGCATCATGTGGTTTGTGCAGTGGTATAGTGCGTCGCAGGATTACCCCATCATCTCCGGAAGCCGGCCCCTCGACAGTTGGGAGATATTCTTCATTGTAGCGTTTGAGGCCTGCATTCTGTGCAGCGGAGTTGGCGGCTTCATCACATTCATCAGGGATTGCGGTTTACCCTCCCTGCATCATCCGCTGTTTGAAGTATCGGGCATCGTGCGGGCGTCTCAGGACCGCTTCTTTCTGATTTTCGAAACACGTGAGGACCTGCGCGAACCGGTTTCGCGACTGGTGGCGCAGTTGCAGCCGCTTTCCACCTCCGAGTTGGCGCTGTGAAGACTTTTGCGCTCATTGCGGTTTTGCTCGTTGCGGCATGCAACGAAGAGCAGGACCCGCAAATCCGCTACAAAACAGGAGCTGCCTCCGTGCAACCATGGCCGGCGGATTCCGCCGCGCTTGTACCGCCGGACGGGGTGGTGGCCCAGGGCGATCTTCTGCGCGAGAGCATCGTTCGCAATCCCCCTCCGGCGACGCCACAACTGCTTGCGCGGGGTCGCGAAAGATACGGCATCTTCTGTTCTCCCTGTCACGGCCTTGATGGATATGCCGACGGCATCATCGTTGCCCGCGGATTTCCCAAACCGCCGTCGTTCCATGACATTGGATTGCGAACAGCGCCGGCGCAGCTTTTTTTCGACGCCATCACAAACGGCTATGGTGCGATGTATTCCTACGCCGACAGGGTGCCTCCGGCAGATCGCTGGGCCATCATCGCCTATATCCGTGCGTTGCAACTTTCGCAGATGGCAGCCGCAGGCGGGCAGCCATGAGCCCACGGCAGCGTTTGGCTGGCGTTCTGCTCCTGTGTGCTGCGTTCGCCGGTTTGATCGCGCTTGCCGTCATCGAGCCGGTAACGTTCCTGCAGGGCTGGCTCTGCGGCTTCGTATGGGCCGGAATGATTCCGGTCGGCTCTCTCATTCTTCTCCTGGTGAACCGGATCACAGGAGGAATCTGGGGCATTGCGCTTGATCCCATTCTTGAATCGGCAGCCCGGGCGGTCGCAGGCGCCGCGCTCCTCGCCATCCCCGTGCTGATTTTTTCGGCTGTCATCTACGGCTGGCCGATTTCACCAGAAACGCCGAAATCCCTGACCCCTGCCTATATGACGCCGCCGTTCTTTGCGCTGCGTTCCATCATCGCCTTCTGCCTGTGGGGAATGCTGGCCTGGATTCCGGCGCTGCGCAGCACAACTTTGGCAAATGCGCTTGGACTGCTCGCTTGCGCTATTCTGACCAACATCATTCCGGTTGACTGGGTCGTGTCGCTTCAGCCGGGCTTCTATTCGTCGGATTTCGGTTTCGGCTTCGCTGTCGAACAGGTGCTTACCGCGCTCGCCCTGTGCGCGCTGTTGGGCGCCCCGCGCGGCGACGAGCGGCAATGCCGCGATCTTGCCGGGATGATGATCGCCGCCATTCTCGGCACGACTTACATGTATTACATGGAGTTCGCCGTCATCTGGTACGGAAATCTCCCGGGCAAAGTCGACTGGTTTAATCTTCGCGGAAATGCTCCCTGGGCGGAAATCGGCGGAGCATCTTTTGCGATCGGCGCTCTCCTGCCATTCCTGTTTTTGCTGAATGACAGGGTCCGTGGCAGGACGAATTGGCTGCGCACCGTTGGGGCAGCGGTCCTTTTTGGCGAATTGCTGCATTGCGTCTGGCTCATGGTGCCGCGATTTGGCCTTCCGGCTCTGTTGCCGGCGGGTCTGGCGTTACTTGCGGCCGCGGTGGCGGGGGCTCTGTGGCTCGGGGCCACAGACGGGCGGTGGCGCGGCCCACCGGCAGAACCCGACAGAGTGGCGCGAAGCAATGGCTGAACGCGCCGAAAGCCCCGCGGTCGATACCAGGAGGGTGCTCTATGTCGCGGCGGGACTTCGTCCTTTTCCTTGTCGCTTTCCTCGCTGTGTTTTGGGTCCTCTTCCCGGGGCTGATCCACGAGTCATCTCCACCTCTGATTTGGATGCCGGCACCCTCGGTAACTACGGACGAGCGGATGCAGAGAATCCAGCTGGAGCGGGCCCAGCGGGAGCGGCTGGCCGGTAAAAACGGCACAATGCCGATTGAACGCGCCATGGCGGCGATCGCGGCCAAAGGCTCCGGCGGTTATGGACCCGTGGAAGGCGCAGCGCCGTGAAAAAATTCCTGCTTCTGCTGCTGTTCTGGCCTGTTGCGGCATGGGCCGCCTTGTCGCCCGCCGCACTCAACAGCGCCGGAATAAGGTTGCCGCCAAATGCCAGACTGCCTCTGCAGCTTTCCGCTGCCGACCTGTCCGGCAAGAAACGCACCTTCGCGACTGCGCTCGGCGGCAGGCGAGGTTTTGTGCTGTTCGCCGACTATACCTGCAAGACATTGTGCGGCCCCGCGCTTGTGCTTCTTACATCTGCACTGGCGCAGGGCGGCCTTGCGCCGGATTCCTGGCGCCTGCTCGTCATTGGTATTGATCCAAAGGATTCGGCCACCGATGCGCGCCGAATGATGCTGGCAGAAGTGCCCGGGAAACTGCGGGCACAAACCACATTCCTGCTGCCGGAGAGCAAGACCGTTGCGGAAGCCTCCGCAGCTCTGGGTTTCAGCTATGTTTACGACAAGTCGGTCGACCAGTTTGCACATCCGGAAGTGGCTTATGCCGTCGCTGCCGATGGTCGCGTCCTGCGCGTACTCTCTCCGCTGACGCTGACGACGGAGGATATCAGAACCGTCTTTTCCGGTCCTCCGGAAACAAGCCGGGACCTGTACGGCAGGTTTCGCGTGCTGTGCTACCGGTTCGGCGTGTTGAGCGGCATCTATGACGCGCCGGTGGAAACGGCGCTCAAGGTGGTCGGTGTGTTGACCATCCTCTTCATGCTTGGCGGGTTCTTGCTCCTGCTCAGTAGGAAGCGCCCGGGATGGACATAGGAAACCTGTTTACCGAGGCGTCACAGAACGCTGCGGCTGTCGATCGTTCATTTCTGTTTCTCACAGTCATCTCGATGATCATCTTTCTGCTTGTGTTCACGCTTGTGCTCGTGTTCGCCATTCGCTACCGGCGCGGCTCGCGCGCCAGACGTGGGCCCCTGCCCACAATCCTTCAAAATGAAATCGAAATCGGCTGGACTTCGGGAACGCTGTTCCTGGCCATCTTTCTCTTCTGGTGGGCTGTTGCAGCGCCGGCCACTCCTGGCCAGCCGCGAACGGCATTGCAAATCCAGATTTACGCCAGGCAATGGATGTGGAAGGTCGAACACCCGAACGGCGCGCGCGAAATCAACACGCTGCATATTCCGATCGGAACCCCCGTCCACCTCGTGATGACATCGCAAGATGTGATCCACAGCTTCTACGTTCCGGCATTCCGGGCCAAGCAAGATGTGCTTCCGGACCGGATTACCGTTCTCGATTTCTACCCGACAGAACTCGGCACATTTCATCTTTTCTGCGCCGAATTTTGCGGAACGGAACACTCGCAGATGATGGGTGAAGTCATCGTCATGCGGCAGGAAGACTATGCCCATTGGCGGGAGATCCAGCCGCAATCGGATACGCTCGCGGCCGAAGGTGCGGCTTTGTTTCATTCGCTCGGCTGTTCGGGATGTCACGATCCGGCTTCCGCCGTGCACGCACCGGATCTGCGTGGCGTATTCGGGCATCCGGTGCCCCTGCAGGACGGCCGGCGGGTCATCGCAGACGAGGCCTATATCCGGGATTCCATTCTGTTGCCCGACAAGGACATTGTCGCAGGCTACGCGCCGATCATGCCGTCCTTTTCCAATGTCGTCGATGAGAGCCAGATGGAACGACTGACGGCCTATATCCGGTCGCTGTCGGCTCAGGAGACCGCACCATGAGCGACGTTACCGCCGATCCTCTGGAATTTTCGGGCCTGCCGCCGGTGATGGCGGTACCGAATTATCTGACCGAAGGCCGAACCCTTGGATCATGGCTGGCTACGACCGATCACAAAAAAATTGGGCTGCTCTACGCTTTCTCAATCACCATTTTCTTTTTCATTGGAAGCGTCGCGATCGCCATCGTGCGCCTGGATTTGCTGACGCCGGCACCGGACCTGGTTTCCGACGACACGTACAACAAGCTGTTCACGCTGCATGGCATCGTCATGGTGTGGTTCTTTCTTATACCGTCCATTCCGGCAACGCTCGGCAATTTCTGTCTGCCCCTGATGATCGGCGCCAAAGACGTCGCGTTTCCGCGGATCAATCTGACATCATGGTATCTGTTTGTGGCAGGCTCGCTGTTCACCATTGGCTGCATCGTCGCCGGCGGCGTCGATACGGGATGGACGTTTTACACCCCCTACTCTTCGCAATTTTCCCATTCCTATGTGATCGCCGCGGCGGCGGGCGTTTTCATCACGGGATTTTCCTCGATCCTTACCGGACTGAATTTCATCGCTACAACGCACATGCTGCGGACAACCGGCATGACGTGGTTCCGTCTGCCGCTTTTTGTCTGGGCGCTATACGCGACGAGTGCGGTGATGATTTTGGCGACCCCTGTCCTTGCAATCACCCTGTTGCTTATGGCGGCGGAACGCGCCTTCGGAATTCCTATTTTCGATCCGGCGCAGGGCGGCGATCCCCTGCTGTTTCAGCATCTGTTCTGGTTCTACAGCCATCCCGCCGTGTACATCATGATTCTGCCCGCCATGGGCGTCGTGTCGGAAATCTTCACCTGCTTCGCCCGGCGGCGCATTTTCGGTTACGCGTTCATGGTCTATGCGCTGGCTGGAATTGCGGTCATCGGATTTTTCGTCTGGGGCCATCATATGTTCGTCGCGGGCGAATCGCCCTTTGCAAACGTCGTCTTTTCATTCCTGTCCTTCATTGTCGCGGTGCCATCGGCGATAAAGGTGTTCAACTGGACGGCGACTCTTTATCGCGGCCAGATCACCTTCGAATCCCCAATGCTTTATTGCCTGGGATTTTTATGGCTGTTCACCATCGGGGGCCTGACGGGGCTCTTTCTCGCAACCATTCCGATCGATGTGCACGTCACCGACACCTATTTCGTGGTGGCGCACTTCCATTACATCATGGTCGGAGGCTCGGTTTCGGCGCTTTTTGCCGGGATGCATTATTGGTTCCCGAAAATCACCGGCAGGATGTACCACGAAGCATGGGCCCGGTTTGCCGCGCTCCTGATGTTCTTCGGATTCAACCTGACCTTCTTTCCACAATTCATCATGGGCTATGCGGGGATGCCACGGCGCTATCACGCCTACGCGCCCGAATTTCAGATTTTCCATGTTCTTTCCACGGCGGGGGCAGCCGTGTTGGGGGCGGCCTATGTCCTTCCGCTTTGCTACCTTGTCTGGTCGATGTTCCATGGGGCACGTGCCGGCGCCAATCCCTGGCAGGCAACCGGTCTCGAATGGCAAACGGATTCTCCTCCGCCGCGTGACAATTTCCGCCGCCCGCCGGTCGTCACGGCCGGGCCTTACGGGTATCACCCGGAGTTCGAGGGACCGCCCAGTCATGAGCGCCGGGAACATCGCGTTCAGGGTCGAGTTGCGTGACGAGCGACGCGCTGCGCGAACCGTGGACAGATCTCGGGCGGCAGCGAGAATCGGCCGTATTCGCCATCTGGCTGTTTCTTGGAACCGAAATCCTGTTCTTTGGCGGCATGTTTGCCGGATATTCCGTTTACAGATTTCTGCATCCCGCGGCATTTTTGGCCGCCGGACACGAGACGAATATCTATTACGGATCGATCAATACATTCATTCTGCTGGTCAGCAGCTTTGTGATGGCGGCAGGAGAACTTGCCGCGCGTGCGGGGTTCTTCCGTTTCGCACGGATCTGTTTTCCGGTGACGGCGGTGCTCGGAATGATGTTCCTGATCCTCAAAGGCTTCGAATATAACGACGACCTCGAAAAGCACCTCTTTCCCGGCCCGGGCTTTCCGCTTCCCGAAACGGGCGCCGCAATCTTCTGGGCCTTCTACTGGGTGATGACGCTGATCCACGCCATTCACCTGACGATAGGAGTGGGAGCGGTCATCCGGCTCCAGATCGCAAGCCGCGACGATCCACAATGGCTGAAGGACAATCCGGCGGCAGAGGTCACCGCGTTGTACTGGCATTTTGTGGACGCAATCTGGGTCGTTCTGTTTCCTCTGTTCTATCTGGCAGGACGATCATGAGCAGCCCCGATCGTGCCGCGATCCGGAAGATGCTGCGCACGCCCCTGCTTGCGCTTGTTGCGCTGACCCTTCTCCTCGGGGCCACGATCATTCTCGCCTTTGTCCATATGGGCGGGATGAATCTGGTGGTCAGCCTGCTGATCGCCCTCGCAAAGGTGGCGATCATTGTCGTGATTTTCATGGAGCTTCCCAAAGCGACCGGGGTGCAAATCCTTGCTTCCGGCATCGGGCTATTCTGGCTGTTCTTTCTGTTCCTGCTCGGCTTCACCGATTACCTGTCGCGGTAATTTGATCGGGCGACGGTCACGACAAATCGAACCCGAAACAACCGCTCCGGAGCGTTTTCACAACAGGGGCGCATGAGCTGTTCGCGAGGTGCCACATGGATTGGTTCGACGAAAGGGAATTACCCTTGCACGTACACACCTACAGGCGGTTCATCCTGACCGTGCGCTACATTGTGCTTGTCCATGCCGTTGCGGCTACGTTCATTTTCTTCACCTTCTTCGTCAACGGCGGAAGCTGGATCGCGGGATTGTTTCTCACGGCGATCGTTCTGGCGATCGGACTTTACCTTATTGGCCGCACGCAGGTTCATCCGCATGCGGCAATCGTCCGTGGGCTGCCGCATCGCCCGCGCGATTAGGTCCTGTTGACAAACCTAAGCCAGATTTGATTGACGCAAGGTGGACGAAGGCCAGGAAGCTGTCGGCTGTTTTGTCGTAGCGGGTTGCAACGCGGCGGGCATCCATGGCTGGAACCATCGTCTTTTTGCCTCGTTTATCACGGCAGGGAAAAGCTGTCGGATGCCACCGGCCGCAATGAAAGGTGACACATGAGAAGGTTTCACACTGTGCTTGGACTGAGTTCGTTTCTCGCTATTGCGGGCGCAACCTTGATGGCGCCCACGATCTCCAGCGCCGAAACTGCCGAAAGAACCTATGTCGCCTGCAATCAGGACGGCGAATGCTGGCGGGTGCATCGGCTGTATGCCTACGGGAAAGACGCGCCGATCACCTACTACAACTCCGATTGGTACACCGCCCACCAGAATGATGAGCATGTTCACTGGCTCTCCGACCCTGCCGATGACCGGGGATATTACGATCGGGATAGACGTTGGCACGCGGATCCCGGCGCTCGCGCCTTGGCAGGCGGGGCGGCGGGCGCCGGCATCGGCGCGGCGATCGGGTGTATCATAACGATTCCGGTCGGGTGCGCGCCCGGCGCCGCGGTTGGCGCGGCCGTGGGTGGCGGGACGGGCGCTGTCGCCGGCGCAGCCTCGACGCCCCACGACTAGAGCGTTTTCGGAAACGCTCTGGTCCAGCTCGAGCCTCAACCGGTCAGGGCGTGCGCGAAGCCATATAGGCCGCGAGATCTATCATGTCGTCCTGCGTGAGCTTCGCCACGACCGGCTGCATCAACGCCACCGAATTGCCTTTCCGGGCGCCGTGCTGAATGTCGTAAAGCTGGCGGAAAATATAGATCGCCGAATGTCCGGCCAGCCCCGGAACATTGCCGATGCCCCTGAGATCGGCGCCGTGGCAGATGGTGCACTGGATGGTTTTGCCCCCTCCCCCGGTCTGAACCAGGGTTTCGCCGGCCTTGATGCTGCCGACCGGCACATAGGCGATGAATGGCGAATGGGGATCGCGGCTCTTTGCGCCGATTTCGTCGGACGGCAATTCCAGGATGCGGCGTCCGAGCGGCTCCTTCCCGCCGCCAGGCAGCTCGAACCGCATATTGCCCTCGCCCACGAAGCTTTTGGGCACGTCCACAGTCTCGACGACTTTGGTCCAGAGTTGCGGTTTGATGGAGGCGAAATATTCCGCCGCCGGCTTTACTTCGTCATCCTTGAGAGCCTTTGCAAAGGTGATCATGACCGAGTTGGCGGGAAGCGAACTCGTGCGCGAGCCATTCCTGAATTCGGCAATCTGCTCCTCGATATAGCCTGCGGGCAGTCCGGCGATGTTCGCCGATTCCGGGTGGCCCCTGCCCGTCGTCAGGTGGCATTGCGCGCAGCCATGCACGACGGGCTGTTTACCGTGCGAGACCAGTTCGGGCATTGGCGGGTGCTCGTCCGGATACCAGTCGGGCGGGTTGAAAATATCGTCGATCTGCGCCTGCGTGTATGCCTTGTTGCTGCCCGGGCGGTGACGCGGCTGGGTATCCTCCGGCCCGGTTTGAACGCCGGGTGCGCGCGCCAGAAAGGCCCAATCGGGCGGCGCCTCGGCCGCCAGAACAACCGCGGGCGCACAAAGCAGCAATGCAGCCGAAATCCAACGCATTTTCTTTCGTTTCCTCCCAATCGTCGTCACAGGTTTAGAACAGCCTTTGTGTTTGTGGAACAATCCAGAATTTCTACTTTTGGTTGTCCTTTTGAATTTTTCCCAGCGCAACCGTTACAAAGCTACAGTTGAGGGATTTCCCGGGGTTTTACCGATTTACAACCGTAACCGCAAAGGTAACATTCGCCTCCGAAACATGAAGGTGGGCCGAAATTCCGCATGCTGAAGTTGAGCGGCGTTGTGGAGCATTTGCCGGAAATCATGAAGCAGCATGGTCCTTTTTCGACCGGAGGCTAATGACGCCGAAGTCCGTCCGGCAAGCGAGTGTTTCCCGCGAAACAGATGCCTGATCGTCGCATCAGGTCAGAGATGGAAGGATTCCGGTGGCCGCCCCGAATTGTGTCGTTGCCAGATCCGGGTGAAGGCCGCTTCCAGATTGCGCGTGTAGCGGAGCGTATCGAACAGCGGCTGACAATTCCGGTTCGCGATCAGCTTTTCCCGGATCGCCTGCAGTTCGCGCGGATTGCTGGCAAGGCGCAATGCGGCGCATTCATAGGCATGAGCATCTTCCGTAATCAGTTCTGGAAGACCAATCGCACGCAGCAGGCTCGCGGCAACCCTGCCCTGAAAAGCCGTTCCCGCGCAGGTGAGGACCGGCAGACCGGCCCAAAGCGCATCGCTCGCGGTCGTGTGCGCATTGTAGGGCAGTGTGTCGAGAAAAAGATCGGCCAGCCGATGCCGCCCCAGATGTTCGGGTTGACTGGCGCGCGTTGCAAATATCAGCCGTTCCGGATTCACGCCGCGGAGTTGCGCTTCTGCCCTCAGATTCCTCACCGCGAAGGGATTGTCTTCGATCAGCCATAAAACGGCTCGCTCGACCCGGGTCAACAGCCGCATCCAGATGTCAAACATGGCAGGCATGATCTTGTAATTGTTATTGAAGCAGCAAAAAACGAATGCTTCTTCCGGCAGGCCGAAATGCGGCCGCCCTGCAGCGCCGGTGGCCATCACCCGTTTTGAGTCATTGGGTTGATAACTGTCGGGGAGCCAGACCACATGCTCGCGATAGAACATCTGCGCGGATTCCGGCAACACGATCCTGTCCGCGATCAGATAATCGAAGTAACCGGCCCCGATCGTTCCCGGATATCCCAGATAACTCACCTGTATCGGCGCGGCGCGGGAGGCGAAAATTCCGGGCCGTCCGCCTTCGGTGAACCCCTTCAAATCGACCGCAATGTCGATGCCGCTTTGTCGCGCGATCCTTACGGCCTCCGCGTCGGAGATGCGGCCGATATCGATGAAGTGATCGAACGCCTGAGCAAGACGGACGCGCATCGGATTCTCACCGGCCGTCCCAAACGAGAAAGCCGTAATCTCAAAACGCGTCCTGTCATGCTGTTCGAAAAGCCCTGCCGTCAGCCAGGCGGTAGCGTGCTCGTGAAAATCCGCCGAGAAATATCCCAACCGGATGCGATCGCGCGGTGCTCCGCCCGAGAACGGCGCAGTTTCCGTAGGCGGGTGGTATCGCTGCGAGAACGTCGCCGCGCATTGCAGCAGCCGCTGCGGAGATCCGGACATCGCGAGCAGCACGGCGGGAGAACAAACGGGTTTTCCCTGATCGACGCCCTGTTCGATGCGCCCAATATCCCCGGCAAGTCCATGCCAGTCACAGATTTTCAATTTGCAGAAGGCGCGCCAGCCGGGAAGCAGTTCCTGATCCGGCGCGATCGCCGCGGCCCGATCATAATCCGCAAAGGCCAGATCCATTTTTCCGAATTCGCTCCACAAATGGCCCCGCCTCGCCAGAGCCTCCGCGTTTCCGGGGCCGGTCGTCAGCGCCAGGTTGTAGGATTCCAAAGCCTCTTCCGGACGCTTCAGGTTCTGCAGGATCTGGCCACGCGCGATCAGCGCATCCAACGCCGATCCGGTTGCAGCGAGAGAGCCTGGTTGAGATCCGCGAGTGCCTCCTCGAACCGCCGCAAATCTCCGCAAGCCGCCGCGCGATTGAACCATGCATCGGCGTAGCGCGGGTTGATGCTCAAGGCCCGGCTGAATTCCACCAGCGCCTCGGCGTGGCGGTTCAGTCCGCAAAGTGCGTTGCCGCGATTATTCAGCACGACCGGATTTTCCGGCTCCAGCGACTTTGCGCGGTCCAGATCCGCAAGCGCCGCGCCAAACTGTTTCATCCGTATCCTGAGCGCAGCACGGTTGCAGAGCGCCCCCGCATGGTTGGGAGCGACGCCAAGAGCGCGGCCAAAGCTCGCGAGCGCCTCGTCCGTGCGGTTCAGATCGGTGAGAACGGCGCCGCGATTGTTCAGCGCGTCGGCATGCCGGGGCTCGATGGCCAGCGCGCGGGCATAGGCGGCAAGCGCCTGTTCAGGCCGGCCGAGACTGCGCAGCACGTTTCCGCGATGATTCAGGGTGTTTGCCGAACCGGGATTGATTGCAAGCGCCGTGTCGAAGCTCGCCAGCGCCTCTTCGAAACGTCCACAATGCGACAATGCGAGTCCGAGATTGGAATGATAATTGGCGACCCGGGAGTCGATCGCTATGGCGTTTGCGATCAACGCGATCGATTGAGCGGCATTCCCGGTCTGCAGTTCCGCGACACCGAGCGCATGCAGCGCGTCCGGATTGCACGGATCCTGGGCGAGGATCTGACGGTAAACCGCAGCAGCTTCGGCAATCCTGCCCTGTTCATGAAGAGCCAATGCATCCTGCAACGGATGGGCTATCACAGGTGGTTCCGGATCCAGTCTGGATCAGGCTCTGCGGCGGCGAGGCGCATGGAAACCGCGTCGCCGGACCATTTCAGACGGTCATAGCCACGCTCTGCGATGAAGAGCGCAACCGCAATCGCCAGCAGCAGGCCGCCGAGCATGAACCAGAACGCGCGCATCGCACTTCCGGAAACTGTCCGCTTTGCGGAAACAACCCCCTCCATGGGCGGTCTCCGAACCGCCCATCCAGTAGCGCGGCGTCTGCCGCGCGAAAAGGCTCTCCTACCCTCATCCCTTAATGGGCAGCGCCCTCATTTCACCATGGCCGGGCTCCGACCCGGCCATCCAGTGCTTGAACCATCCGTGACGCAAAAGGGTTTTTCTGCCGAATGGACATTCGTCAACTGGATGGGCGGAATCAAGTCCGCCCATGGTGAGGTGGCCGGTCGTGATGAGGAGAATTGCCCGCCTCCCCAAAGGGGAGACGGGCAATAGAACTTACCAGTTTTTGACGATCGTCAGGCCCACAATGCGCCCAATATCCGGGCGGAAGATATCGAAGGCTGCCGCGTTGCGGTTCACGTTCACCGGGCCATAAGCGAAGGGCGAATGAACGCCCATCAGGTTCTGGACCGTAAGCGTCAGCCCGATATGTTTCAGATAATCATTGGTCGGCATATCGCCCGTGTTGTAACCGAACGACAGATCGAATGTTATGTAGGAAGGTTCGATATTCGAGTAGTTGCCGATCGCGCATGGCAGCGTCCCGCCGCCCGTGCTTCCGCCCGACGTCGTGCACTGGAAGTTGACGTTTGGCGGCACGGCCCACGCCGAATAGTAGTGGGACGAGTAATTCATGAATCCGGTAACGCTGTACGGGCCATCGCTCCAGCCCAGTCGCGCGCGCCAGACCAGTTTCGGGGTTGTTTCGACGCCGTTCTGGAGAATGCCGCCGGCCGGCTGAATGTTCTGATTCAGTACGTCGATGACCGAGCCGCCCGTTACTGTCTGCAGGAAATTCGACAGATAATAGGTACCGGTGATGCCTGTGTTCCAGGCGCCATAATCACCGAGATCGAGATCGTAGCTGGCGCTGAAGTCGACGCCGGAAACATGCATGAACCCCGATCCGAATGTGCTGCCGTCGCTGAGCCAGCTAATGCTCGATATCTGGCTGATATCCACGGTGCTTCCCGCGTCGAGAATTGCCGCCGTGGCCATCTTCTCAAATGGCGCGCAGCTTGTCGGATTCGCATTTGCCGCCACGGGACAGCCGAGATCGCTCGGGAAGATGAAATGGAAGCGATGGTTCGGATCCGACAGGATCTGCGAACTCATCTGGTTGAATGGTTGCAGCACGTGATTGATCTTGACGCTGTAATAGGTCACCTGCAGGTCAAAACCGCGCAGCAGGTCGATCTGCGGCGCCAACTCCAGTCCGACGCTGTAGTTTGTTGCCGATTCCGGAGCAAGCGCGAGGCCGCCTTCGCGGGTCATGGCCTGGCCCGACGGCGTGGTATATTCGCGCAAGGCGGCGTGCGGTCCACCGGACCACAGGATACCGCCCGGCGTCGAGCCGCAGGCAAAACCCGCTGCCACGAGCTGGGCGGAGGCGCTGCCCGCTGGCGCAGCATTGCCAACACAACCGATCGCGGCCTGCTGAGCGCCGGGCAGGTTGGTCGCGACATTCTGGTCGCTCAGCACCACCGAATATTCGCCGGCATTGGCGAAACGAAACGATGTGCCCCACGAACCGCGGACAGTGGCGCCGGTCATCTCGTCGATCAGCCAGGTGAATGCGAGCTTCGGATTGCTCGTGCCGCCGCTGAGAGTTCCGTTATACCGGTCGTGGCGCCACGACGCTTCGAGATCGAGTTTACGCACCAGGGGCAGATTGAAATTGTCTCCGAAGACCGGAATATCGAGCTGGGCAAAACCGGCCCAGACCGTGTACGGCTCCGGATCGATCAGCGGTGCGATGGTTGGCGATGACGGCGTTCCATTCGGATCTACGCTGACAGCATTGGCCTGGATGCCGAGCACATTGTCGGATTCATAGCTGCCGCCGATAGCCGCCTTGATCTGCCCGCCCGGCAGATCGAACAGCGGGCCGTCGAAGCGCCCTCCTTTTTCTTCAATCGAATAGATGTCGCCAAGATGACGGTATGCCGTGATGTAATTCAGCGTTGCAGGAGAATTGCACTGGTACTGCCTCGGGTCGCAGAACACGTTCAGATAGGGAATGCTCGCCGGCTTGGCGAATCCGTTGACGACATTGCCAAGAGCATTGTTGGCGTACTTGCTGTTTACCAGCTTCAGAACATATTGGCTGGTTTCATAGCTGCGGGAATCATAGATCTGGCCGGACCAGTTGAATGGCAGGTCGAGATTCAGGCCGAACGAATAACGGTCTGAAATTTCGAACGCATCGTTGAAGGTCGGCACATAATAGGCGAGATCGGTTGAGACATTCAGGCCCGCCGGTGCGCCGGTCGGGTAATAGGGATTGATGGTAGGAACGGCGAGCGTCTTGATCGCGTTGGGTACGCCGTTGCTGTAGAATGGGGGCTCCTGATTTTCGATCCGGCGATTGGCGTAAAAGCCGGTGAAGAAGAACGAAACGCCAGGGAACAGTCTCTGGTCGATCGTGCCGACGATCGAATTCTTCTGTTGCGCCGCATCCTCCCAGCCGACCGCCAAAGCTTGCGAGAGCTCATTTGTGGTGCCCGCCACAAAATTCCCCCAGGACGGCCCCGCGCTGGACGGAGCAAGGGGGCCAACCCCGTTATTGATCGGGTTGAAATTGCCGCCGGCTCCGGCGGGCACGGCATAGCAGTTGCTGCAAATGGTGCCGACGCCCGAAATGCCATTGCCGTTATTGACCTTCGGCTTCCCGGTTGAAATCGTGGCCGGAACGGAAGCGCCGATCGGAGTCTGGTTATCGAGACCCCAGGGCGTATAATTGATCGTGAATTTCGAGTGTGTCCCGCCCTTGATCGGCACGATATCGAGATGCTCATAGGTCAACGTGACGCCGCCGCTATCCCACGTCCGGCCCCACAATTGCTGGCCATCGAACTGGAAGCCGCCGCCATCGGTCGGTTGCTGGACGTGCAGCAGCGTGGTGGCGCCATCGAAATTGCGCTTCAGAATGACATTGACCACGCCGGCGATGGCGTCCGAGCCGTAGGTTGCGGACGCGCCATCGGCAAGGATATCGACGCGGTCCAAAGCGAGTGCAGGGATGATGGAAGGATCGATGACGCACAGTCCGTCGGCCTGTGGCGGAAAGCGGATACCGTCGATCATCAGCAGCGATCTCGGACCGGTGGTGTCAAGACCGCGGATATTGACGCGATTGTTGCGTTCCTGCTGGCCGCCATTGATGGTCGCCTGGGGAAGCTGAACATTGGCGGCAGGCACCGTCTGAAACAGTTCGCCAATTGAAATATTGCCCGTCTGGGCAAAGTCCTGCACGCCGAGATTGGTGACCGGCACGCCGACTGCGGCCGCGCCGTGAATTAGCGATCCGGTTACAAGAACCTGTTCGGGCACTTCGGCTGCCGCCGGCGCCTGCGCCGTCATCTGCTGCGCATGCACGCCAAGCGCCGTTGTCAGTGTCAGAAACGATGCCGACCCCATAAGAGTTGCAAACCGCGAAGCCGTCGAGTTCATGATTCCCCCATTTGTCATGCGCAAGAAATTGCGCACCCGTTATCCGCGGGCGGAGGTCACCCCGGCGAAACCCCGTTCCGCGCCGCGCAGGCGCAGGTTAGGCAACGGGATTCCAAAATCAATCAGATGATTGTTCGCACAACCGCGATCTGTCGCGATTCTTCAAATGTGTTGCAGTATTGACGCAACTTCTCAGCGCCAGAAAAACATAACATAAAAAAACGATTATGATCAGTCCCTTATCTGGCCGCCCAGTCCGGCGTCGAGAATTGATTCGACCCGGACACGGTTACGGGCAGATTACCAATTCTTGACCAGTGTCAACCCAATGATGCGGCCAACATTGGGCTTCAGAATATCATAACCGGCATAGTTACGGGTGCTGGTGCTGGGGCCATATTCAAAGGAAGAATGTTTGCCCATCAGATTCTGCACGGTCAGCTGGATCGTCATGTTTTTCAGATATTCGTTGGACGGAATATCGCCGGTGTTGTAGCCGAAGGACAGATCGAACGTGTACCAGGACGGTTCGATATTGCTCCAGTTGTTGATTGCGCAGGGGAATGTCCCACCGCCAACGGTGCCGCCTGACGCCACGCACTGGAAGTTCACATTGGGCGGGACATTCCATCCGGTGAAATAATGCGACTGGTAATTCAGAAAGCCGGTGATGTTGAACGGCCCGTTGCTCCACCCAATCCTGCGCCCGGTAAATGAATCTTGGACTGCCGGCATTACCGGTGCTGCCGAGTGCGACGCCGTTTTGCGGAATTCCTCCGGCCGATTGAATGTTCAGATGATAGAGGTCGACGGGCGCAACGCCGCTCACAGTGGTGTACCAGCGGTTCAGATAATAGGTGCCCGTGATACCGGTATTCCAGGCGCCGTAATCTCCGGCGTCGAAGTCATAGCTGGCGTTGAAATCGACACCATGGACCGTCTGGTATCCTGTCCCCACGGTGCTGCCATCATCGATCCAGTACACATTCGGTGCATCCGAGAGACCAAGCGAACTGTTGCGATCGAGAACCGCAGAGGCCACCATCTTCTCGAATGGCGCGCAGCTTGTCGGATTTGCATTGGCTGCAACCGGACAGCCGAGATCGCTCGGCAGAATGAAGTGGAAACGTTCGGCCGAGTTGGACAGCGTATTGGCGCTCACTGAGTTGAACCCCAGAAGTGTGCCATTCACCTTGACGCTGTACCACGTGGCCTGCAGATCGAAACCACGGAGGAAGTCGATCTGCGGCGCCAATTCGATACCGATGCTATAGTTGTTCGAGGTTTCGGGCGCGAGCGAAGTGCCGCCCTCGCGCGACATGCTGGTTCCCGAAGGGGTGGTAAAGGAGCGCAATTCGGGATGCGGTCCGCCTGACCAGTTCTCGCCACCCGGGGTTGAACCGCAACCGAACCCTGCGGCAAAGAGATCCGCCGCCAGGCTGCCCGCAGCCGGGTGCCCCCCCGTGCAAAGGATCTGAATAACGGGCTGACTTGGGAAATTATAGGCAGAATTGGCATCGCTGGCGATGGTGGAATATTCGCCGGCATTGGCGAAGCGGAAGGATGTGCCCCATGAACCCCGCACCGTGGCGCCGATCATGTCGTCGATCAGCCAGGTGAACGCGATCTTTGGATTGCTGGTGCCGCCGTTCAGCGTGCCGTGATACTGGTCATGCCGCCACGAGCCTTCAAGGTCCAGCTTGCGCATCAGCGGGAAATTGAAATTGTCGCCGAACACGGGGATATCGAGCTGGGCAAACCCGGCCCAGACCGTATAGGGTTCGGTATCGAGAGCCGGAGTAAAGGGCGGAGGCGTCGTGCTGCCCTGAACCTGCTGTTCGCCTGCGTTGTTGGCGGCATAGGCCTGCACATTGTCCGATTCGTAACTGCCGCCGATAGCCGCTTTGATCTGGCCGGCGGGAAGGTCGAGCAGCGGTCCGTCGAAATGCGCGCCTTTTTCCTCGATCAGGTAATGATCGCCCAAGAACGCGCATCCCTCCGATATAGGCGAGCGTTGCGGGAGAGTTGCACTGAAACGCGCCCGGATCGCAGAACACGTTCAGATAGGGAATGGATGCCGGCTTTGTCACCCCGCCAACCGTATTGCCCAAAGCAATACTGGCGGAATTCGCGTTGATATAATGCAGGCTGTACTGGTTGGTCTCGTTGCTGCGGGAATCGTAGATCTGCCCGCTCCACATGAAGGGCAGATCGAGATTGAACCCGTAGGAATAACGTTGCGAAAGTTCATAGGCCGGAATCGTCGGTGGGACCTCATGCGCGAAATCATAGGAAACCCGCAGGCCGCCTGGTGCGCCGGTCGGATAATAGGGATTGATGGTCGGTACGGCCCAGGTCCGGATTTCGGAGGTGACCCCCTGGCTGTATTCCGGCGACAGCAATTCCTGGACCCGGCGATTGGCATAAAAACCGGTAAAGAAGAAGGACACGCCGGGGAACAAACTCTGGTCGAAAGTGGCGACCATTGAATTCTTCTGTTGCGCGCCCTGTTCCCAGCCCTGTTTCAGCGGATCGACTTCATTCAGCACGCCTGGATGTGACAGCAGTGACGCCCAGGTCAGCGGCGCGGCGCCGCCGGGGATCAGCGGGCCGATGCCATTGTTGATCGGGTTGAAATTGGCCCCGGTGCCGGTCGGAACGGAATAGCAATTGCTGCAGACAGTACCGACGCCGGTATTTCCGGCGCCGTTGTTGACATTCGCGGCGCCCGTCGAAACCACGCCCGGCTGCGAGGAACCGATCGGGATCTGATTGTCCAGTCCCCAGGGCGTGTAATTCGCAGTGTAATTGGAATGGACGGTGCCCTTGACCTCGTTCTCGTTCTGCCACTCATAGGTGAGGGTGATACCGCCGCCCTGCCAGGTGCGGCCGTAGAATTGAGAGGCTTGAAATTGCAGCCCGCCACCGTCGGTCGGCTGCTGCACGTGCAGCAAGGTCACGGCGCCGTCGAAATTGCGTTTCAGAATGACATTGATAACGCCGGCGATGGCGTCGGACCCGTAGGTCGCCGATGCGCCATCCGCGAGGATGTCAACGCGATCCAGAGCCAGCGCAGGGATGATGGACGGGTCGATCGCGCACAATCCGTCCGCCTGCGGTGGAAACCGTACGCCGTCCACCATCAGCAGCGTGCGGGGTCCGGTCTGATCGAGGCCACGAATATTGACACGCGTCTCGCGTTCCTGATGCCCGCCGGAATTTGTCGCTGAAGGTCCCGGCGCGACATTTGCCTGGGGAACGGTGCGGAACAGGTCGCCGATGGTGACATTGCCGGTCTCGGTGAAATCCTGGGTGCCGAGATTGGTCACCGGAACGCCCACCGCAGCGGTGCCGTGAATCAGCGAACCCGTGACGAGAACCTGCTCCGGAACCGCTTCCGGCGCAGCCTGCGCCATCATCATTTGCTGGGCATTTGCGCCGATTGCCGTCGCCAATGTCAGGATCGAAGCAGACCCCATAAGGGTCGCAAACCGCGTCGCGGTAGAGTTCATGAGTACCCCCCTCCGGGCACGACTTTGCGTGCCGTTTCGTCGCGGATGGAGGTCAGCAGATCGCCCTTGGGTAAGGGCGCGCTACTCAGCACTCCCCACGGCAAGTACAACCTACGCCAGATTGTCGCAGTACGCGTGGCCTATTTGGCGAGTCTTGCCGCAGTTATGTCAGAATGTTCCTAAGTGTGGCAATTTTGACGCAATAGCGCCGGATCTGTCGCGAAAGCTCATCCCACCATGGGCGGCCTCCGAGTCCTCTCATCATGGGCGGACTCCTGTGGTCGGGCTTGAACCGACCATGATCCGCCCATCCAGTAGCGCGGCGTCTGCCGCGCGAAAGGTTTTCTTGCCCCTACACCCGCTGGATGGCCGGGTCGGTGCCCGGCCATGGTGAAAAGGGGGTGACCGGTGATGGTGAGAGGAGGCAGGATGGTGGACGCGGCATGGATTGAACATGCGACCCCACCCGTGTGAAGGGTGTGCTCTCCCGCTGAGCTACGCGTCCGTCCGGGGAATTGGCCTATAGGGGCGCGCCCGGAGTCAAGTCAAGCTGCGGCGCCGGCGAGAATAACGCAATGATCCGGGGCCATTCGGACAAAGATCGCGTCCCCTCCGGGCACGCCGGACGATGGATGCGTGCGCGCCATCAGGGTCAGATTTCCGCAGCGCAACTGCAGGTCGATGAAATCGCCCTGAAACAGTCTTGCCTCTATGGTCGCGCGGATGAGATTGCCGGAACAGGGCGGAGCCGTTTCCGACAGCTCCAGGTTTTCCGGACGCACGGCGAGTGTCACGCGTGCTCCGGCAAACACCGGCGTTTCGCTGATCGCGTTCAGATCGCCCAGTTCCGAGCGGACGCGCCAGAAGCCTGCGGAATCGCCAGACCCCAGCACCTCCGCCTCGATGAAATTGCTGGCGCCGATGAAACCCGCGACAAAGCGGCTGCCCGGCTTTTGATAGATCGCGCGCGGGGTTCCGGTCTGAACGATGCGGCCTTCGTTCATCACCGCGATTTCATCTGACAGCGCCAGCGCCTCCGCCTGGTCATGCGTGACATAGACGGTGGTTATCGAAAGATTCTGCTGGATCCGTTTCAGCTCCAGCCGCATCCGTTCTCGGAGTTTCGCGTCCAGATTGGACAGCGGTTCGTCGAGTAGAAGCAGATCGGGCTCCATGACGAGCGCGCGGGCGAAAGCCAGCCGCTGCTGCTGGCCGCCGGACAGTCGGGTTGCCTCCCGTTCGGCAAATTCGGCGAGCGCGACGGACTCGAGCATCCGCATCGCACGCTCCCGGATGACCCTGCGCGAAAGCCCTCCCCTGACCTCAAGGGGAAAACTCGCATTCTGCAGCACCGTCATATGCGGCCAGATCGCATAGGACTGGAACACCATGCCGAAATTGCGCCGGTTGAGCGGCACGAAAATCCGTTGCCGGGAGGAGAAAACAATCCGCCCCTTTACTTCGATCTCGCCCTCCAGCGGACGCTCGAGACCGGCAATCGAACGCAGCGTCGTGGTTTTGCCGCAGCCCGAAGGACCGAGCAAGGTGAACAGGCGCCCTTTGGCGACTTCGAAGCTGACGTTCCGGACAGCCTGAACCGGGACACCGTGAGCGCCACGATATTCCGCCGTGATGTTGCGGACGGCGAGCAGATCACACCTCCCGCACGCCAAAGCGCCGGCCGAGGGTCTGTGCGATCAGCACAAAGACAAAAAGCGCAAAAATCAGCAGCACGCCCAATGCCGACAACTGCACATATTGGCCGTTCTGCCACATCTCCCACAGCACGACGGAGAGAACCTCGCTGTCCGGGCTGTAGAGAAGAACAGAACTCGACAGCTCGCGAATGGAAACAATCGCGATGTAGATCCAGCCGGCCATCAGACCGGGTTTCAGCAGCGGCAGGACAATACGGCGGAATGCGGTGAACCAGTCTGCGCCCGACAGGGCCGCCGATTCCTCCAGCTCGGTATGCAATTGCAGCAGCGAAGCCGTGTTGAAGCGCATTCCGTAAGGCAGAAATCGCGTCATATAGGCGATCAGCAGAATCCAGATCGTGCCATAGATCCCGCCTCCCAATGCGAGATATGTCACCATGATCGCGAGCCCCGTGACAATTCCCGGCATGACCATGGGCAGCGATGCAAGATTGTCGAGCAGCCAGCGCCCCGGAATTCTGCTGCGCAAAACCAGCCAGCCGATGACGGCCGAAATCAGCATCACCAGACTAGCCGTGGCGATCGCAAGAAAGATGCTGTTCCAGACAATTCCCGCGATCCCCGGATGGTCCAGGACGGCGCGGTAATTGTCGAGCGAGAGCGTCTTCAGGGCAGCGAGAGACGGCGCGCTGTAGAAGCGCTGCAGAGACGCCCAGAGCAGGACCAGAAAAGGCAAGCCGATCGCGAGCGCGGCATAGAGCAGGAAAAACGCCGCCCGCCGCAAAGCGCCAGCGTCCGATATCCAGTCTGCGCGGCCGGAAAGCCTTGCCGGTCACGGTCGCGTAACGCGAGCCATGACGCGCAAACCGGGATTGCGAATAAACGCCGAAAGAGGTGATCGCAAGCAACGTCACCGCATAGGTCGAGGCGAGCCCGGCATCGCTGGGATAGCCATGCAGCGCCTCGTAAATGGATGAGGTAAAAACCTCGATTCCCGCAGGCAGACCCAGCAGAGCGGGATTTTCGAACGACTCGATCGAGCGGACAAAGAAAATCAGGAATGCAGCGGCGAGCGCCGGCAATGCCAGTTTCAGCGTCACCCTGCGCGCCACCTGAAAGGCCGACGCGCCGCTCATCAGCGCCGATTCCTCCAGCGAGGGATCCATCGCCTGGAAGGCCGCGCTCATCAGCAGAAACGCGATCGGCGCGTGCTGGATTCCGTCAACCCACATCATCCCCGGCAGCGTGTAAACGTCAAAGAAAACCCTGCCGGCGCCAAACGCCGACTGCAGCAGCAGATTGAACACCCCGATCTTGGGGCTGGCCAGCATGATCCACGCCGCGACAAACAACAGACCCGGAATAACCAGCGGCACGACGGAAATCGCATAAAACAGCGGCTTGAACGGCGTGTTGGTCCGCTCGTTGATCCAGGCCAGCAGGGTACCGAGAAAAAGCGCCAGTGCCGCGGCGCCGCCGGCGAAGATGACCGAGTTGGAGAGCAGCGTGAACGTCTCTGCCGATCCGTACACGGTCGCGTAATTCGACAGCGTCAGGATAGCCGGCTGATCCGCCGATTGTGGCGTTTCAAAGCTCTGCCAGACGAGAAAGCCAAGCGGAATGAGCGCCAGCCATGCCGCAGCCGCGGCGCAAATCCCCATAATGGGCCATTTCAGGTCCACTCCGCGGCGGCGGACTTCCAGCCGCCGCACCGCCCCGGCGTGCAGTCACCGCAGCGAACCGCAAATTCGCGCGGCTCCCGGCCGGAAGCTATTCATGGAGATGCGAATGGGGGTGCGCGTGCCCGTGATGATGCGTATGCGAATGGTCCGGATGGTGGTGTATACGCTCGCGCGTGCGATGCGGATCGTCGCTGAACACCAGCGATTTGATCGTGACCGGAACGGTGTAGGACGGGAGGCGGACACGCCCGAGATCGATATAGTCGAAATCCATCAGCATCACGCCGTCGATGCAGAGAATCTCGCTTTGCACCCCGCAGTCTTCCCGCAGGATCGCGCCCAGCGTCTGCGCGATATCGCCGTCGAGCATGAGATAAACCGGCTTTTTGGCGGCGAGTTTGTCCGCAAGCCCTTCTGCGAGCCCGCGGGCGCAGGCATGCAGCCGGTCATAGGAGGGAGCGCCACGCCAGCGGAATGCAAGGGCAATTTCGGCCTCCGGCCCTTCGGCGTCGAATGTCTTGCGATGCGCCCGGATCGCATCGGCCAGCGCAGGGGCATCAACGAGGTCGGAAAAAGCGAAGCGCGGCTGCAGCACCTGCAGATTGCGCCTGGGCAACAGGAGACCCGGATTGGAAATGTAGCTGGTGTTTCCCGAAAGCTGCACGCTGTATTCCGAGGCGCCAAGCGCGGTAGCCCGTATGCACTCGCCTGCCGGCAATAGCGGCCAGGGGAACGCGCCCGCATCGAAGCGGCGCCTTATCGCAAGCGCCGAGACGCCGGCCCATGTCGCCGAAATCCCGCGACTCGCGGCCGTAGATATATTCGGCGACTCCGCCCGACGCCATCACCCCCGAAATTCCATCGAGCCCCGGCAGCGGATCGGTGAGATAGAGGGACGCAGTCTCAGCCGGCAAGACGGGCGACAGCGCGGAAACAAGCGTATCGGCCATCAACTCCGCCACGCGATCGAGTTCCGCATCGTGCGCAATGACTCCGTGGCGCCAGTGGAATCCCGCCCGGCGCGCATGCGTGGCGCCCGCCGGATCGAGCCGCACAATCCGTCCATCCGCATCCACCACCTGAAGCCGTCCGCCGATATGGACCGCAGCGGTCGCGATCACCTTGCCTGAATCCACCAGAGCGAGCTTGGTCGTGCCGCCGCCGATATCCATGTTCAGAATGCGCTCGCCGCGTTCGCTCGAAACACGCGATGCGCCGGAGCCATATGCGGCAAGCATGGATTCCATGTGATGTCCGGCGGTCGCGCAAACGAAATCGCCGCCGGCCTCGGCCAGCAAGCTGGAAATCGCCTGCGCGTTCTCCCGCCGCAACGCCTCCCCGGTCAGAATGACCGCGCCGGTGTCGATTTCTGCGGGCGCGATTCCCGCCGCCTCATAGGCTTCGTCGATGATCCGCTTCAGGGCTGCGTCATCGATCCGCGTTTCGCTCTGGTATGGCGTCAACGACACGGGCGAGAGAAACAGCGTCTCGCGTGAAACCACATAATACCGGCTGGTCAGTTCTTCGGAGAGCCGCCGCAAATGGATTTTGGAGAAAATCACCTGGGTGCCGGAAGAACCGATATCAATTCCCACCGTGGTCAGCGTCACATGATCCTGGATCCATAAGGGGTTTTCTTCGAGCGGCCCGTCTCCCTCGAAATCATCATGGTCGTGATCGGATTGCCCGTCGTGCCGGTGATCGAGCGCATCACCGAAGCGGTGATCGGCGAGACCATGCGTGGCTGGCTTAGCCTCTTCCGGCGGCGTCGTCATGCCGAACCATGGAACCTCATGATCTACCATTGATGATTGGCATTTTGCCGGATGTCGGGCAAGCGGCGGGAACCGCCGCGGCACGCCTGCCCATGCGACATCGCGGGAAGTTTATGGCACTGTCTCTCCCGCGAAGACGCGGGAGGAACATCATGGAAGATTTCATCGCCGGTCTGGTATCGGAACTGGACACCGGCAAAATCGACCGCCGTCAATTTTGCGAAACGGTGGCCGTGGCGGCGATTGTTTATGCCGCCGGTGCGAAGGCGGCAAATGCCGCTCCGGCAGAGGGTTTCAAGCCGATCGCCATCAACCACATCTCCTATGCCTGCGCGCGATTACCGCAAAGCGCGCGATTTCTACAGTTCCGTATTCGGAATGACACCCGTGCCCCAGGCGGATAATGGCCGGGAGGCGCGCCTGATGTTTGGTCCGCCGCCGGGTCAGGGCGGAAGCTTCCTCATTCCCCGCAATGGCAGCATTGTCCCGAAGGCGAAGTCGGTCGTGGATCATATCTGCTACACGATTTCCAACTGGGACGAAGGAAAGATCCGCGCCGCCCTGAAGGAGAACGGGCTCGGCGAACCGACCGGCCGGCCGGGCAGCCTGCATGTCTATGATCCCTTCGATTATGACGTGCAGTTCGCCAATGCCGTCGAAGAAACCGCCTTTCGCCGCTGAACCGGGGAGATTTCCATGGAATCGTTTCGTTGCGCAGAAAGTCGACGAATATCGGTCCGGCCGGATCAGCCGCCGCCAACTGATCGAAACGCTGACCGTTGCCGCCGCGACCGCCTACACCGCGGAAGGCGCCAAGGCCGCCGCCGCCGATCCGGCGCTGAAAATCGCGCTGGTCAATCACGTCTCCTATACCTGCCCGAATTTCAAACAGGCGGCGGACTGGTATTCCAAAATCTTCAATCTCGATCAGATCGGCGAAACCAAAACCGACGTCGCTTTGCCGTTCGGGAAAAAAGGGGAAAAGCCCTTTGGCGTGACGGCGAACGACGTGCCGCTCACCCATCTGATCATTCGCACGCGCGATCTGAATGCGCGGCCGCAGAATGGCGGCGAACCGCGGCGTCGGCCACGCGCGCTGATCAACCACATCGCATACACGATCGCCGACTGGGACAGTAAGCGTGTGCGCGCGGAACTGGCGCGGCTCGGTTATGCAAATCCCGAAGTGGATGGCCCCAACAGCTTTCACGTCGTCGATGTGAACGGATATGACGTGCAGATCAGCGGCGTTCAGATGACCGCGTTGGGCGGCTGAAACACAGACTCAGTCCGCGCCGTCCGGCCGCTTTTCCGGAATAGGCGCAGCAGGCGGGCGGTTCAGCACAAAACCGAAATCGCACAGATCCGAGCTTGAATCGAAATCATCGTCATCATGCGCTGAATCTGTAGCCATCGGAGCTTCTTTGGTTTGTAGCGAACCCACCCGCGCATTCCTTTGCTGGTCCAACCGCAATGCCGGGTCGGAGTTCAGCAATAAGTGACGCGGCTTGGTCAAGGTTCCGGCGCCGGGCAACAAAATTCCCGCGGCTATTTCGCGCAGTGCCCCTGCCGCGCGGCATCGAACTGATCGAACAGCCGCGCCGCGCCGGACCCCGTCAGCGTGCGAATGACGTGCGGCTGGCCCGGTTCGAGCGCGTAGGTAACATTAAATCCCGCAGCGCGGAGTTTGCCCGCCTGATCGCGCATCGCGTCGGGCCAGCCCGAATCCAGCGCGCCCGCAAACATATGAATGCAAAGCTTGCCCAGTGCATTGATCTGCTGCGCTCCAGCATCGTCAAGAAATCCCGGAAATCCGGTGACCGAGACGAAATATTGCGGATATCTGGATGCAATCAGGAAAGCGCTCAGGCCCCCGTTCGAATTCCCCGCCACATTGAATTTCCCGCCGGCGATCCGGTAATCCGAGATAAGCTTCGTGATGAATGCGGGGAAGAT
Organism: uncultured Alphaproteobacteria bacterium; assembly: GCA_963747255.1. GTDB lineage: Bacteria > Pseudomonadota > Alphaproteobacteria > Micropepsales > Micropepsaceae > CAIYRG01. The sequence goes on along the minus strand of CAVVEG010000017.1, from coordinate 267,308 downwards.
TTTTTCGCTGCCTTCGAAGAACAGCACGCCATTGGGTGCTGCGGGCTCGATCACGATGTAGCCGCGCCGTTCGGCCTCCGCGCGGTAATTCCCGTTCAGCGTCGCGTCAACCATTTCCATATCCTGGCCGCCGGGCGGAAAGGCCAAAACCGCAGGATAGGTCTTTGCCTCGTCAAAACCGGGCGGCAGGACCACTTTGTAATGGACAGTGGCGCCGCCGATACTGGCGGTTTTCTCGACAACACTTGCGGAACCGGGCGAGGCAAAGCACAGACACGCCGCGGCAACGGAGGAGCACATGGCCGATTTTGCGTGTTTCATGCTTAAGCTCCCGCGCACGCCTCTTCGCCGAGACCGCCTGCCGGAGTCCCCGCTATGGCTCAGGTTCAACGCCGAAGCGATTACTCGCCGGCGGCGTTGTTCTTCTGACCGCCGTTACCCAGTTGCTGGCCGCTCGGCAGAACTGCGGACAGGAACTGACCACCGCGCGAGCCGTCCTTCAACGGATGAATCCTGACGCTGACATTATCGCCGGGTTTGACCGAATCCGGTTTCCAGCCGACGCGGGCCTGCTGGCCGGGCGATCCCATTTCGACGGCATATTGCACGGCTTTGCCGCTCGCAGGATCGTTCACCATGATGCGCAGCCAGGCATGCGGATTGGTCCATTCGAATTCCTTGACCGTTCCGCTGAGCGTGACGGTCTTGTCCGCGTCGAACATCGAGAATGAGTGATGCGCAAAAGCCGGCGCGGCAAAGGCCGCAGCTGCAACAGCGGCAAGGCCCAACAATTTCCAGTTCATCGGCGTCCCCAGGAATGATGAAGCCGCGAATATAAGGGCGGGAACAATTCCGGACAAGCAAGCGTCATGGCGCATGGCGCCCGACGCAGCATCATCCGCCGGGGCCGACCTGGCCCGGAAGACGCGGCGTCGGCCTGCCGACCGCCGGTCCGGTGCGACCCAACTCCCGGCCGTCGCTCAATCTGGCGGAGAGATACATTCCGCCGCGCGAGCCATCCTTGTTCGGATGCATGGAAACGCTGATCGTATCGCCCGGCTTGACGGTATCGGGCTTCCAGCCGTCATAGGTCGAGCGCGCGACCGAACCCATTTCGACCGCGTATTGCAGCGGCTTGCCGGTGGCCGAATCGAGCACCATCACACGAAGCCAGACATGCGGATTGGTCCATTCGAGTTCTTTCACGGAGCCGTTCAGGACGACGGTCTGGTCCGGATCGAACATCGCAAAGGAGTGGTGCGCATATACCGGCGTCGCCGGTGCGGCGATCAGCGCCAAAGCGGCAAGATGGGAGAGATGCTTCGCCTTCATCCGGGTCTCCCGTGGTTGATGCAGGGACAATGCAAGGACGCAACTGGAACCGATCATATGCGGGATTGCCGCCAAAAACATGTCGATTGGCTGAACCCCCGCCTGTAGCCCCTGCGCTCTCTCGATCTGTTCACGAGCTCCGCAGGAATCGCAGGTAGAACGCTCCGAAGACCAGGACAATTCCAATATTAGCCATCAACCGTTCCCAGAAGCGGCTTCTGAAGAACGCAATATCGACGCCGACGATCACGGCCACCAGCGCCACCACGTAAAGCCCGACGACCATCTGTCTGCCCATTTCGGTCCCGGTTAACGCCGATCCACGATGTCTATTTCAGTTTGGCGAGGTTCGGCCAATCCTCGATCCTGATGCGTCCGGCAAGCATGGCATCGCCCTGCCCGTCAGGCCGGAAGACCAGAATCTCGCCATCGGTGACATCGGCAACGCTCGCCCCGAACGCTCCGGCAATATTGGGCGCATGGGTTACGATCATCACATCGGTGCCGGCCGGCGGCACCTGCGAAACCATGTTCCTGAGCCAGGCAGCGGGAGACGCCTGCAGCGGCTGCATGCTTTGCCCGCCGTCTCCAAGTTCGGCGGCGGTCCGGGGCTGGGGCAAGCCCGCGATATGCACCGTCTCCAGAGCCCGGTATGTGGGGCTCGAAAAAACGTCATGGATCGGCAGATGCAGAGCCCGGATCGCTTTCCCCATGGCGCGCGCGGTGTTCCGTCCCGTTTCGTCGAGTTGGCGCTCCAGTCCGGTATTCTCCCGATCGGCTGAGGCCTTGTCGGGACGCGCCGTCGGCGAACTTGCATGGCGCATCAGCAATACATAGCCGCCTTCCCGCAAGGCGGCTATCAGCGGCGGGCCGGAGAGATTTTCGGCATGCAGCGGCGCTGCAACCAGGGACACCGCAAATGCGGCGCCGGCGGCAATGCTCCGCAAGCAACGGCTGAACGTCATTCCGGGTTTACGCCATTCTGCTTTGGTTGCGACAGTTTGGCGAACTTAACATAAATTGCGGCGGAAAATAGAACCGCCCTGTACCCGCGGTCCGGCGACCCTAATTGTTCCCCCGCGGATCGCCACGCTGTCCACCATGGCCGAGCTTCGTCCCATTCGGCAGGACGATTGACAGCAGCGTTCCGCCACGGGTGCCATCCCGCAATGGATTGATTTCAACCGCAACCTTATCGCCCGGCTTTACGACGGTGGGTGACCACCCGATGCGCGCCTGTTGCCCGGTGGACGCGAGTTCGATGGACCACTGCTTCACCTGATGGGTGGCCGGGTCATCGACCATGATCCTCAGCCAGCTATGGGGGTTGGTCCATTCCAGCTCTTTCACCGTGCCGTCGAGCTTCACGATCTTCTCATTGTCGAACATGGAAAAGGAATGATGCGCAAAAGCCGGCGCCGCGAACGCCACGGTGGCGGAAAAGGCGAGCATGACTGGATTGGGTTTCATCGGGTTCTCCGCAACCGGGTGCATGGCGATCTGGCGCGGATGTATATTGCTCTGCCGGCTTCGCCGCAAGCATTGGCCCGGACAGCATTAAACCGGCCCGCATTTGTGTGGCTTACCGGTTGGCGCTGCGGTAAGAAGCGCTCGCAGGCTGCGGAAGTTTGGGAGGAATTGATGCGTCTGATCGCCCTGGCCGTCGCGGCCGTTCTGCTTGCCGCAGCGCCGGCAAACGCTGCCTGGAAAAGCTACAAATATGCGCAATACGGTTTCGGCGTCGATTTTCCGGCCGAGCCGAAAATGGGCAAGGGCGAATATCGCGGCGTGATCGCCGGGCGCATGCCGACCACCACCATCTCGGCGGAATTGGAAGGCACGATTTACCAGGTCGAAATGGTCGATTTCTCGAACCGGCTTGGCGAAACCCCGGTGCTTCTGGAAGAAGCGGTTTTCCTGGCCACGCAGGAAGGAAAACTGGTTTCCGACACCACGGCACGCACCGACAACGGGCAGAAATTCGCCAAATATGGACGGCGCGTGACGGTGCTGACCAAAGACGGCGGCAAAAAAATCACCGAACTTTATCTCGTGAATGGAAAACTGCTGATGTTCGAGGGGATCATCACCCCGAAGGGCGACCTGGAAAATCCGGAAGCAGCACGGTTCCAGGATTCCATCATGTTCAACCTGGATCGGGACTGGACCATTCCGCCGCCGTTGCCCGCCAATCCAAAAGACGGTCCGGCCATTCCGGCGCCCGTCCGTCCCGGGCAGACGCAAGCGCGCTGAACGAATCCGGATTTCGGGCCCGAACGCCTGGACGTTGTCCGCTTGCGGTGCTTTTTGGCTTCGCGCGCGTTTTCACCGGATCCATGCCCCAACGCAACCTCGTCGTGATCGGAGCTTCCGCAGGTGGGATAGCGGCCCTGCAGCAGCTCCTTCACGCCCTGCCCGCAGAATTTCCCGGAGCCATTCTCGTTGTGGTGCACATCTCGCGCGAAAGTCCCGGATTGCTGCCAGAAATACTCAACCGCGCCGGTCCGCTGCCGGCGGCCAATGCGCGCGCCGGCGAGATCATCCGCAACGGGCACATCTATGTCGCGCCTCCGGATGTGCATCTGCTTGTTGGCCCAAACCGCCGGATCCAGATCGGACATGGACCAAAGGAAAATCGCTTCAGGCCCGCCGTGGACCCGCTCTTCCGATCCGCCGCGGTCAGTTATGGTCCGCAGGTGATCGGGATTGTGCTGAGTGGCGGGCTGGACGACGGCACGGCCGGGTTGTGTGCGATCAAGCAGGCCGGTGGTGTTGCAGTCGTTCAGGACCCGGAAGAAGCCGAAGCAACTTCCATGCCGCAGAGCGCGCTCCGGCACGTTGCGGCGGATTGCTGCCTGACGGCGCGCGAAATCGGTGAGTTCCTGCCGCAACTGCTGCAGGAAGTTCCTGCGGCAAAGCCTCCAATGTCCGACTACAACAGGCTTGAAGCCAAATTGGCGGCGGATGAGAGAAATCATCCCGACGTGACCCGCCTGGGCGACGCATCCATCTATACCTGCCCGTCCTGCGCCGGCACGCTGGTCCGCGTCCGCAATGCCGTTCCGGTCCGTTTTCGCTGTCACACCGGCCACGCCTTTACGGCATTGAGCCTTGAGGACGAATTGCGCGGAAAGGTCGAGGATGTCGCGTGGAGCGCTATCCGGTCGCTCCAGGAACATGCGATGCTGCTGCAGGAACTTGTGCAGCAGCCTGGTTTCCGCAATGACGAGATTGCAGAGTATAATGACCGCGCCGAAGCGGCACTGAAACGGGTACAGATGCTGCGCGAAGCATTGGCCCTCAAGGAGGATGCCGGCAAATAACCGGCGCACCTGAAATGTCGAAAAGTTCGGAGACCGCGTTCCGGTACCGCCATCGCGCGGAAGAAATCCGGATCATCGCGGCAGACATCAAGGATCCGAAGATGCACAGTCTGCTTGTCGGCGTCGCGGAAGACTACGAAAAAATGGCCGGTACAATGCAGAAGATCGCCGACGGCGAGAAATCCGGCCTCCGCAAGGATCCGAATTGATCCGCGTCCGGATTTGACGGGCTACTTCTTGCGGGTGTTCGAAACTGGCGTTTTGCCTGAATCGGAACCGGGGGCCGCAGTGTCCACAAAAGTCGCGACGACGCCCTTCACGCCGGCGTCCGCGGTGCGGTAAGGACGCATCTGCATCAGATACCGGTGATTGCCGGCGCAAACCGTCTTCTTGATCACAGCCTGACTTTCCATGACGCTTCGCGCATCTGCTTCGAAGCCCGGATAATCGAGCCGGTTGGTCAGATCGCCAATCTGCCGGCCTTCATCGGTCGAGTTGATGTTGAACAATTCCCGGATGCGTGGCGTGAAGCGCTTGATCCTGAGATCGGAATCCAGAAAAAGCGTGGCGATGTCGGCGGCGATGATCAGATTTTCCAGGTCGTTATTGGCCCGCGAAACGGCATCCAGTTTCGTCTTCAGTTCGGCATTCAGCGTCTGAAGCTCTTCATTCATCGACTGCAATTCTTCGCGCGAAGTCTCCAGTTCTTCGGCTGTGGAGCGATACTCTTCGTTTATCGACTGCAGTTCTTCGTTCGCGGCGCGAAGATTCTCGGTCGCCGTCTCGAATTGCTGACGGCTGATCTTCAGATTGGCCCGGGTTGCGACAAGCTCGTCCTGCAAACGCTTGACCATCTCGGATCCGGGGGATTCCGGAATTTCTCCCGGTTCCACCGGCATGAGCGCCGGACCGCCCTCGATGAACAGAACCAGCGCGCGGTGAATCTCTCCCTCGGTCCGCACCGGGCTGACCTGCAGGCACACATAGCGGGAATGTCCATTGAACTGGACCGGAATCGGCAGGCTCATTGCCGATTCCCCGAGCTGAAACGCCCGGTTCAGCAACCCGCGCAATTCCGGGTTCAGCTCCGGCCGGACCAGGTCGGTGATGTCGAGCGTTGGCAATCCGGGCGGGTGCAGCAGATAAATCCCTGCCCTTTCCGACAGATTGAGGACGCGGTGTGTCTCGTCCACGAGCACACTCGGGGGTCCCAGTTCGAGCAATGCCTGTCTGTGCTGCTGCGGATCGGCGGCGCGCGCCCGCTCCGCCGCCGTCTGCGCAGCAACAGGTTCCGTGAAACGCAAACTCGAAAGCACAGCCGAGGCCGGCAGCTGTCGGTGTCCGCGCCCCCCCGTGGACTGGAAGATCCGCGAAGCGCGGTCGAGAGTCCGGAACAGACCATCCAGATGATCCGCAGCTTCCGATGAACCCAGAAACAGATATCCGTGCGGCAACAAGGCGTAATGGAAAATGCCGATCACCTTCTGCTGCACATCGCGATTGATATAGATGAGGAAATTGCGGCAGGAGATGAGATCGAGACGGGAGAAAGGTGGATCCCTGAGCACGCTGTGCTGCGCAAAGACAATCAGATCCCGCACTTCCCGTTTGATCCGATATTCATCGCCTTCGCGGACGAAATATTTCCGCAGCCGCTCTTCCGGCACATCGGCACTCAGGGTTTCCGGATAGTGGCCTTCGCGCGCGACAGCCAGGGCTTTCACGTCAAGGTCGGTCGCGAAAATCTGGATTTCCGGCCGAATGTCACGTTGCCCGACATGGTCGAGGAAGAGCATCGCAATGGAATAGGCTTCCTCTCCCGTGGCGCATCCCGGCACCCATATGCGAACGGTTTCATCTCCGTGCTTCTGCGCCAGAATGGCGGGGATCACGAGTTTTTCGAGCTGCTCGAACGCCAGCGGATCGCGGAAGAACCGCGTGACCGAAATCAGCAGGTCCGAGAACAGGGCCTGTTCTTCCTCCGGTTTGTCGCGCAGATAATCGAGATAACCGGCGAGAGTGCCGGATTTTGTCACCTGGGTTCGGCGGTCGATCCGGCGTAGCAGACTGGCGTGTTTGTAATGGGAAAAATCATGGCCGCTGCGGACCCGCAGATGATCGAGAATTTTCCCCAGAATGTCGTCGGTCTCATTCGGCGCGGGCCTCTGTTTGAGGTGCTGATTGCTTCGGACCAGTTCGACGAATTGGCCGGCCAGCTCGTGCAGCGAAAGGACAAAATCGGCTTGCCCGATGCTGATGGCGGCGCGCGGCATGGAATCGAATTCCGCTTCGTTCGGATCCTGGACCAGGATAATGCCACCCGCCTCGCGCACCGCGCGCGCACCCAGTGCGCCGTCGGACCCGGCGCCCGAGAGTATGATTGCGAATCCTTCACCGTGTTCGGCAAGTGAGCGGAAGAACTGATCGATCGGCGCACGCTGTCCATGCGGCTCGTCGAACGCGACAGCCGAGACTTCGGTGTCGGTGATGAGTAACCGCCGGTTGGGCGGAATCACGTAAACATGGTCGGCTTCAAGGGGAACGATGCCCTGCACCTGTTCAACCGGCATTTTCGTTCGCGCCGCAATGATGCGCGGAAGGTCGCTTTGATGATCCGGATCGAGATGAACGATCACCACAATCGCGGCTCCGACATGATCGGGCAAAGCACCGAAGAATTCCTGCAATGCCTTGACGCCGCCTGCCGAGGCGCCAATCCCCGCAATCGTGAGTGGAATGGCCGGATTGCGCGGCACCTCTGCCACACTTGCCCCCTTGCTCAAGCCAAACTCCATGTCAGACTGAAAACATTCGTAAAATCAGCCGCCCATCGGGACGGCATCGCTTCAGATATCGAGTTGGTGGAGTTCTAGCTCAAAGCGCGCACGCGGTCACACAACCAGCGTAAATTCCGTTCCCGTCCGAGCATTCAGATTTTGTTTGCCGGCCGTTCCGACGCTTCGATTTTTTGCAGGCGCTCGGCCATCCGCTCATAATCGACAGCAATTTTAAGCATCATTTCGCGGTACCTTCCGTTTTTCATGTCGGCTGCTATGGCGCGCAGTTCTTCGGCATATGTAAGATATTTTTCGGCAGCTTCGCCATATTGAGCCATCTAATCCGCGCCGCCTTTCGCAGCGCAGACTACTATTTTGCTTTCAGGAAACCAGAGGCTACGTATAAAAGCGTTGTCCAGGAAAAGGTCCGTGCAGGAACTTCCTTGGAAGTTCATGGAACGCCTGTCATTGCGCAATGTTACGGCTATAGTGTCCGCATCTTTTGTCCTTGCGCAGGTTTTTCATGAACCCGGCCATCGAGCGCCAAGCTGAGCAATATCGCCGCAAGGCCGAGGAAGTGCGGACCACTGCCGACGAGACAAAAGATCTCGTTTCGCGCGAAGCCCTGCGGCGGCTGGCCGACGGTTATGACAGGCTTGCCGAAAATCTCGATCGCGTCGCTGCGCGCATGGAGTCCGGCGAACCGGACAAATCAACCGGAAGCTGAGCCGGTTTTTTTGGATTCGACTCCCGGCATCGCTGACGCAGAATCGCCGGCGTTGTGTCCGGGGGTGCGAATGAGCCTGGAAATGGAAACCGCCGCGCGTTATCGTACGCATGCGGAAGAATTGCGCGTCATTGCCGAAACAGACGGACATATTCAGACGCAGCGCATCCTGCTCGACATCGCCAATGATTACGAGCGCATGGCCGAGACTTTCGAGCAGATCGAGCGCACGAACCAGTCATCGCTGCATCCAAAACCACAATACGGGTCACCAGGTCGCGGCGAGTGAAAAGCCCAGCGGCAGGCCCTGAAAGCCAGGCGCCGCGGTGATGGTGAGATTGCGATAGCGCACGGTGGTCAATTCACTGGCGCCCCAGCCGATTGCGGCCCCGGCGGCGACGTCGCCCCAATGATGTTCCTTCGACTCCACGCGCGAATAACCGACAAAGGCTGCCAGCACATAGGCCGGCACGCCGAATGCCCAGCCATAGCGAATTTGGAGATAACTCGCCGCCGAGAAGGATATGGCTGCGGAGTCCGAGGGGAACGAATGCCAGTCGGCCCTGTTGGGGCGTTGTTCGCGCACCACGTGCGACAGACCATAGGAAAGCCCCTCGGAAATGACTTCCGAAACGACAAGCTGCAGGGCGCCGTCATAGTCCTCGCGGTACAGTGAATACCCGCCGGCTACAACGGGAAGCGCAATCCGCAACACCTCTCCGGCGGTCTGGATCCCGTCCGCCGAAGCCGGCCCCGCGAGGCCAACCGTCATCCAGCCAAACGCGAGCGCGCCGCCGAAGGCTTGGGCCCTGTTGCGCCCCAAATCCCCTGTCATCGCTGCCCCTCGCGGGTTCCCGTTTCAGCCTGCGGCCTAACGCACATTGGCGCCGATCCAGTCCGCAATCAGGCGCGCAATGGCAAGGTTGTTCTTCTCCAGCATCATCATGTGACCATTGCCGCGGATGCCCTGCTCCGCCAGCCTGACGAAACTGTTCCTGACGCCGGCCTGGGTCAGATATTGCACCGTACAATGATCATAGGAAGCGTGATAGGATGCCTCGGACGAAAAGACCGCGACCTGCACGCGGCGCAGGTTGGTCAATGGACGCGCGGGTTCCTGCTGCCGCCAGCATTTCATCAGCTGTGGCGAATCCGCCTGTTTCTGGTGTTCGAAGCGCAAACCGGCCGCATCGCCGATGCCGTCATAAGCGAGAGGAACGGCGGTCAAACCCCACGGTTTCGAGAGCGGGCCGTCGGCAAACCAGTCCGGCGCGCCGCGGAAAACCGCGTCGTGAACCGGCGGACCGGAGGGTTCGACGGCGACGATCGCCTTGACGAGGTTGGGACGCGCATCGGCAATCGGCCAACCGAAAGCCCCGGATTGCGAATGGGTCAGCAAAATGACGGGCCCGATCCGGTCCAGAAGCGCCGCGCCTGCATCGCGATTGAGTTCCTGCTGCTTCGCAAAATCGGCGATTGCCGGAAGCTGCTCGGCGTAAAACTGATCGAATACCGGATCGCCGGCGACGCCGCTTCCCGGCCACTGCCTGTGGAGGACAGCCTGCGGCCATAATTTCGAAAGCTCGGGAGCGGTGAATTGCTGCTGAACCCAGCTCGCCGGCCGCTGCACCGTCGCGCCATATTCCGGACGCATGGCCGAACGACCGCGTCCGGGCTGATCCATCACATAAACCGCATAGCCCTGCCCGAGGAAAAACTGCGCCCATCCGGGTCTGCCGTCGGGGGTGCCGGTGAAATTGGACCCGCTTTGACCGCCTCCCTCGATCATCACGATCGGAAATGGGTGCGTCCGCCGCGTCGGAATCTGATATTCCACATAGGCCTGACCGGTCAGATATTGCCCGTCCTTGCCCGCTACATAATGGCCGCCTGCGAAGAGATAACCCTGATCGGCAATTTGCAGTTCCGCTGCCTTCAGAGGCGCGACGCAACAGCACGCCAACGCCGCGACCAACAGCCCGAACGCGCGCGTCATGCCGGATTCCTTCAAGCGGGGTGACCTGTTTACGGCGAAAGCGCCGTGGCTGTCGATGCTGTTTGTGGGCCCATCAGCATGCGCACCTGCCGGGCGATCCAGAATGCGATATCCGACCACCGGGTTCCGCCAGCGAGGTCCCGCAACAGCATGTGATAACCGCGCGGATAGAATTTCACCGTCGCACTCGGCCCCAGATGCGCCATCACCTGATCCGTCGCCAGCTTCGGGATGATCTGGTCGTTCCCGCCATACATGAACAGCGCCGGAACGTTGTTCAGCCGTGACGCCGAATCGTAGGCTTCGTCCATCAGGGTGACGAGGCCATAGATCGCATCGGCGCGCGCGCTTTTCTGGAACAGCGGATCGCGGCCGATCGCGACGAGCATCGGGATGTTGTCGCTCGGCATGATCTTCAGTCCGGAACCGGAGAGCGACATCCAGCGCACGGTATGCGACACCGTCCACAGCGCCACCCGATAACTCAGCGGCATCGTCTTCTGGCTCCAGACCGCAGGCGCAACCAGAATTACTCCGTCGGCCTTCGGCGGGTTTCGATCGGCAAAGGCAGTCATGGCGACCGCGCCTCCCATGCTTTCTCCCAGCACGAACACGGGGATCCCCGGGAAACGCGCGCGCATGATGTCGACAAAATCGGACAGATCACGCCTCAGAATATCGTCGCCTGGCCAGATTCCCGGATTGGGCGAGCGACCGAATCCGCGCTGATCATAGGCATAGGTGGAAATTCCGTGTTCAGCCCACCATGGGCCGGGCATGGCGAAGGCATTGGAGTAATCGCTCATCCCGTGCAACGCGACCAGAATGGCAAAGGGCATTGGTGCATCCCAATGCGTCAGGCCAAGGGACAAACCGTCCCTCGTCACATAACGGTCGCCGCTGATGCCCGGACCCTGTATGCGTTCAATCGCCGGCATGCGGAGTTCCGGCCCCTGCGCCGCGATCCGGGGAACGCAGGCCGCCGTCATCGACAGCAGCGCCAAAATCAGGATTTGGACGAAAGGATTTGTGCAACACGGGCGCGCAGAAAGGGAACAAGCTCGGAATGGAACCACGGGTTGTTCTTCAGCCACTGATTGTTGTGCCATGATGGATGCGGCAGCGGTATCGCAAATGGACCATATTCACGCCATGCGCGCACGGTCTCCGTAACGCTTTTCCGTGCACGTCCGTTCAAATGATAGTGCTGTGCATATGACCCGATGGCCAGCACCAGCTCGAATTTGGGTGCGGCGGCGAAGAGGCGGTCGTGCCAGTGGCGCACACATTCCGGGCGCGGCGGCTTGTCCGCCCCAAGTCCGGTGTATCCCGGGAAACAGAAGCCCATCGGAACAACCGCGATCCTGCTTTCGTCATAAAAAACGTCCCGCCCGATAGCGAGCCAATCGCGCAACCGGTCGCCGGAGCGGTCGTCATAAGGGGTGCCGCTTTCATGCACCCGGCGGCCTGGCGCCTGCCCGGCAATGCAGAGCCGCGCTGTCCTGCTGATGCGCAGAACCGGCCTGACGCCATGCGAAAGATCCGGGGCGCAGATCCGGCAGGCCCGGATTTCGGCCACAAGATCGCGAAGTCCTGTTCCCGTCATGACGCGAACGCAGGCAGCGTCCCGATAATGGCGCCGGTCAATCCGGAAGCGAGTGTTCCGGAGACCAGGCCTTTCAACGACAGCTCCACGATTTCCGGGCGTCGGTCCGGGATCAGGCCGGACATCCCGGCGATCATGATTCCGACCGAGCCGAGGTTGGCGAAACCGCACATCGCATAGACCATGATCAGGCGCGAACGTGGCGACAATACGCCCTGCGGTAACGCAGCGAGTTTCAGATAGGCGATGAACTCGTTCAGGATGGTCTTGGTTCCGAGCAGCGCCGCAGCATCGGATGCTTCGCTTGCGGGAATCCCGTAAAGCCAGACCAGCGGCCAGAAAAGCCAGCCGAAAACGCGCTCGACCGTTACCGGCGTGCCGTTCACGCGCGGAAGATGACCGATGATCGAATCCGCGAGCGCCACCAGCGCGACCATCACGATCAACATCGCGACAATGGAGAGATAGAGTCTCAGCCCATCCTCGGTGCCACGCGCAATCGCATCCATGGTCGAACGATAAACGACCGGCATATGCGTGCGTGCGGAGGTCGTGCTTTCGCCCGGAATCATCAGCCGCGAAATCAGGATCGCACCGGGAAGCGAGATGAAGGATGCGACGAGAATATGCGCAAGCGCGCCCGGCACCGCGGGCTCGAGAACGCTGGCGTAAACCACCATCACCGTGCCCGCAACGGTGGAAAGCCCGACCGTGATCAACAGGAACAACTCCGCCCGCGACAGCTTCATGAGATAGGGACGGATGAGCAGCGGCGCTTCCACCATCCCCAGAAACACCGTCGAGGCAGAGCCCAGTCCAACCGCGCCACCGATGGCAAGCGTCTTTTCCAGCGCGAAGGAAAACACCCGCACGACGGCCGGCAGAATCCGCCAATACCAAAGCACCGCCGAAAGAGCCGAGATGACCAGCAGCAGCGGCAGGATCTCGAAAGCCAGACTTCCAAGGTTCTGCGCTTGCGTTACCTGAAAGGGCGGATTGGCCCCGCCGACATAGCCGAACACGAAACCCGTGCCGGCTTTCGTCGCCGAGGACAGCGCATCGACGGCCGCGTTCAGCGAATACAGCGCGCTGCGCGCCGCCGGAACCTGAAGCAGCACGATGGCAATGGTGAACTGCAGCGCCAGCGCCGCGCCGGCAAGACGCCAGGAGAAGCAGTTCCGGCGATCCTCGGAAAGCGCGCAGGCAATCAGGATAATGACGACGATTCCCAACGCACTTTGCAACTGCAATCCCATGCATCCCCGTATGCCGTTTGGATTCTAGACCACAGGCTCGCTCACGAAGCTGCGGCCCTGCCGGTCTTCAATCTCCACAATCCAGATATCCGGGTCGATGCGCAATTGTTTCGCGAAATAGTCGGCCACGCGCTGTTCCTCGCAGCATTCGCCGAGTGGCTGAAGCCAGACGGCCTCTTCTCCGCGCCGCGCCTGGGATAACACGGCGCAGGTGCCGTCCAGCCGATTCACCTTGATCAGAATTGCTCCGGCCTCATCGGCGCCGTGCCGGACCAGATAGGCCGACACTCCTGCCACTTCGCAGCGCCGAATCAAAGCCTGCACATAAATGGCGGTTTTCAGCCGGATCATAGCGGACGCTTTCCGGGTCCCGCCCGGTTGCTTGCCTGCCGGACCGCAAACATAGTCTAAACAGGCGCCGCGCAATGGGTAAGGGGAACCGCATGAGCTGCGAGAAAATCATGATCCGCAATCCGCGATTTGTGCGTGAAGACGACACAATCGGCATGGCGGCGACGCAAATTGTCGAGCATCACTGCGTCAGCCTTCCCGTTGTCGATGCCGAAGCACGCTTTGTCGGGTTGTTTGGCATTTTCGATCTCCTGGCCCTTCTCGTGCCAAGGGTCGCCGTGATCGGAAATCTGCTCCCGAATCTGCAGTTCCTCAGCGACGACGAAGAACAGATGCGGCTGAAATTCGACACCGTGAAGGACAGCCCGGTAAAGCGCGCGGTAAACCGCGATGCCGCCCGCGTATATCCCGACACGCCGCTGATAGAGGCGATCCGGCTGCTCTGCCGCAACCATTTGACAATCCCCGTGGTGGAGCATGAAACGGGGCGGTTGGCCGGCGTGATCTCCTATTGGAATGCCGCACGGTACATTGTCGGCCCGGCGCCCGGCGTGAAGTCGTGACCGCAGCGCCTGCCGTTAACAACCAGATGCTGTTTCCGGCGCTGCTGTTCGTCGTCGCCTACGGCGTCATCGTGACCGAACGGCTGAACCGGGCGGTGGTGGCTATTCTCGCCGCAGCCATTGCCATCGCGTTCGGCTTCCTGGCGCAATCGGAAGCCGTCGCCGCGATCGACTTCAACACTCTGGCGCTCCTGATCGGCACCATGATCATTGTCGGCGTCACCAAGAAAAGCGGGATTTTCGGCTATTTCGCGATTCGCGCGGCGCAACTGATGCGCGCGTCGCCTGCCGGGATTCTCGCCGTGCTTTCATTGGTCACCGGGCTGATCTCCGCTTTTCTTCCCAACGCCACGACGGTGTTGTTTATCGTGCCCGTGACGCTTGTCATCGCGACCGAACTCGCCCTTCCCCCCTACCCCTTCCTGTTTGCGGAAATCTTCGCCAGCAATATCGGCGGCACCGCAACGCTGATCGGAGATCCGCCGAACATCCTGATCGGCTCGGCGGCAGGATTGTCCTTCGACGATTTTCTGCTCGCGCTTGGTCCCGTGGTCGTCGTGGTCTTTCTGCTCCAGATCGCAATGCTGCACTTCATCTGGGGCAGGCATCTGCGCGCGGAGCCGAGATATCGCGCCAACATCATGGCGATGAAAGCGAGTGCCGCAATTGCGGACGCAAGGCTGGTGCCGTGGTCGTTGTTTGTCATTTCGGGGCTCGTGTTGGCGCTCGTCTTTTCGGGCCCGCTGCATCTCGAAGCCGGAACCATTGCCCTGCTCGCAGCCGGATTTCTCCTGATGTTCGATGTGGCGCCGCGCGCGCCCGGGGAACAATCGGAGCAGGTAACCAGCGCCTTCCAGGAAGTGGATTGGGTCACGATTTTCTTTTTCGTCGGTCTGTTCGTGATTGTCGGTGCCGTCACGCGAACCGGTCTTCTCGATTATGCGGGCGCGCGCCTGGTGGCGCTCACGCATGGAAGCGTGGAACAGACCGCGCTGTTACTGCTTTGGGCCGGCGCCATTCTCTCTGCCATGGTCGATAACATTCCTTTCGTCATCACCATGATTCCGCTGGTTAAAAGCATCGCTCCGTCACTGGGCGGAAACGCCGCGGTGCTTCCCGTCTGGTGGTCACTTGCGCTTGGCGCCTGCCTCGGCGGCAATGGAACCCTGATCGGTTCGGCCGCCAACCTGACCGTCGCAGGAGTTGCCGAACGAAGCGGCGTCGCCATGGACTTCTGGCGCTACAACCGGTTGGCCTTTCCCTTGATGCTGCTGAGTATTGTCCTATGTCATCTCTATGTCGTCTGGCGCTTCTTCTGAGCTGAATCTCCTGTTTGCGGCCGTGGTAGCAGTGGCAATATCGGGTTGCGCGGCAGGCGTCGGCATGGCGAAAGACAGTCCAACCTACCGGCAAGGCTTTGATGACGGCTGCGCGACCGCAAGCGCGCAGGCCACGCCCGGAGCCAGGCCTGTTCGCGATGCCGCGCTTTACAGTAGCGACCAGGATTACCGCGCCGGCTGGACGTCGGGATTTGCGTCCTGCCGGATGGGACCGATGCAGCCCTGATATTACGCGGCTTTGCGGCCTGCAAAACGCCCGTAGAAACTCTCGCCCGATTTGGCCATTTCCCGCAGCAGACGGTTAGGCTCGAACCGCTCACCATATTTTGCGGTCAGCATCTCGCATTGCGCGACAAATGCCGCAGCTCCCATGGTGTCGATCATCGACAGCGGCCCGCCGGTGAAAGGCGCAAATCCCCAGCCAAGGATCGCCCCGATATCGGCGTCGCGCGGATCAGTGACCACATTTTCCTCAAAACAGCGGGCTGCTTCCAGCGCCTGAATCGTAATCAGCCGCCGGATCAATTGCTGCACATCGGCATCGCCGCGCCAGATCCCGGTGCCGTAGGCAAACAGGCCGGGCCATAGCCGTTTGCGCTTGCCGCGGGAGTCGTATTCGTAAAAGCCTTTGCCCGATTTCGTGCCGGGCCTGCCGTTGGTCTCGACCAGCCACGCCATGATGTCTTCGGATACGCCTGGACGCTCGCTTTGCGTGACTTCCTTGCGCGCCGCACGTTCGATCTTGAGCGCGGTATCGACGCCGACGGAATCGAGTACTTCAAGCGGTCCCATCGGCATTCCAGCCATTCGCCCGGCATTTTCCACCAGCGGGGGTGTCAACCCCTCCGCAACCATGGTCAGCCCTTCGATGGTGTAGGTTCCAAAACAGCGCGACGTGTAAAAGCCGCGTGAGTCGTTGACCACAATCGGTGTCTTGCGGATTTTGCCGGTGAAATCGATCGCAGTGGCCAGCGCCCGGTCGCCGCTGCGCTTGCCGACGATGATCTCCACCAGACCCATCCGCTCTACCGGCGAAAAGAAATGGATGCCGATGAAATTTTCGGGCCGCCGGCTCGCTTCGGCCAGACCGGTGATCGGCAGCGTGGATGTGTTCGAACCGAAAATTGCGGTTTCCGGAATACAGGCATCTGCTTTCGCCGTCGCGTCCGCCTTGACCTTGCGGTCTTCAAACACCGCCTCGATCACAAGCTCGACGTCGCCCAACTTTTCGAAACCTGTCTCCGGATGGATGCGCGCCAGCACTTCGTCCTTGCGCGCGGACGTGGAGCGTCCGCGGGAAATTTCCCTGTCGAGCAAATTTGCAACGTGGTTCTTCCCGTTTTCCGCGCGCTCCGGAGACGTGTCGATCAATGTCACGTCAATCCCGGCGAGGGCAGACACATAGGCAATACCGGCGCCCATCACCCCGGCGCCGAGAATTCCAAGACGCTTGACGTCGGTGCGCGCCACTTCGCGCGGCCGGCGCGCCCCTTTCGAAAGCTCCTGCATGGAATGAAACAGGGTACGGATCATGGCCTTGCTGTTCGGCGACAGCAAAGCGCGCACAAAATAACGGACTTCGATCTTCAGCGCCGTGTCGAAATCGATCAGAAGACCTTCGTAAACCGCCGACATGATAAAGCGCTGTGCGGGGTAATTGTCGTAGGTCTTTGCCCGCAGCATGGCGTTTCCAACCGTGAAGACCTGCGCACCCGTTCTTGAGAACGGGCCGCCGCCGGGAATCCGGAAATCCGGTTTGTCCCAGGGCGCCTGCGGATGCGGATTGGCTTTGATCCAGCTTTTCGCAGCATTCAGGAGATCGGGCGCGGGAACAGTCTGCTGGACGATGCCCATGCCGAGCGCCGCCGTCGCATCGATGCGACGGGATTCCAGCATCAGGGGCAGCGCGTTCATTGCGCCGATCATCCGGGGCAGGCGTTGCGTGCCCCCGGCTCCGGGAATAAGACCAAGCTGCGCTTCAGGAAAACCGATACGCGCGGATGCGTCATCGCTCATGATGCGACAGTGGCAGGCAAGCGTCAGCTCCAGCCCGCCACCCAGCGCGGTCCCGTTGATCGCTGCGACCACAGGCTTCCCGCAGGTCTCGAATTTCCGAAAGACGCGATGAACCCCCATCATTGCGTCAAAGACTTTTTTTGCAGCGTCCTGTCCACCGGTCCCGGAAATGTCAGCCATCTCGTCCAGATCGGCGCCGGCGCAGAAATTTCCCTTTTTCGCGCTGGTGATTACCAGTCCCTTGACCGAAGCATCCTTGGCAATGGCCTCGGCAACCTGGCCGAGTTCGGCAACGCCTGCCATGGACAGCACGTTTAACGGCTTTCCTGGCGTATCCCAGGTCAGGGTGACGATGCCGTCTGCGTCCTGTTCCCATTTGAATTGCGCCAGCTGCATGATCACACCCTTTCAATGATGGTCGCGGTGCCCATGCCTGCGCCGATGCAAAGAGTGATCAGGGCCGTCGAGAGGTTGCGCCGCTCGAGTTCATCCAACGCAGTCCCCAGCAGCATGGCGCCGGTAGCACCGAGCGGGTGACCCATGGCAATCGCGCCGCCGTTGACGTTCACGTTTTCGGTGGTCAGTTCCATCACCCGGAGAAAACGAAGCACCACAGACGCGAATGCTTCGTTGATCTCGAACAGATCGATGTCCTTTTTTGTCATCCCGGCGCGGGCGAGCACTTTTTTGCTCACTTCCGCAGGCGCGGTCAACATGATCGCAGGCTCCGATCCGATCGAAGCAAAGGCGCGCAGTTTTGCCCGTGGTTTCAGGCCCAGCGCTTCGCCTTTTTCCTTCGAACCGAGCAACACCGCCGCCGCGCCATCGACAATGCCGGACGAATTCCCGGCATGATGCACATGGTTGATGGATTCCAGCTGCGGATACCGCTGGATCGCGACCGAGTCGAAACCGAGAGCGCCCATTTCCGCAAATGAAGGTTTCAGCGCCCCCAGCGACTGCATCGTGGTTTCGGGCCGCATATGTTCATCGCGGGCGAGAATGGTCTGTCCGATTGCGTCTTTCACGGCAATGACGGAATGGGCAAAATGACCCGCGTTCCAGGCTTGGGCGGCGCGCTTCTGACTTTCCACCGCATAGGCGTCCACATCGTCGCGCGAAAATCCGTCAAGCGTCGCGATCAGATCGGCGGAAATGCCCTGCGGCACGAAATAGGCCGGGATGGCGATCGATGGATCTTCCGGCCACGCTCCCCCGGAGGAGCCGATCGGAACCCGGCTCATCGCCTCGACACCGCCGCCAATGGCAAGCTGCGTCTGGCCCGCCATGACTCCGCCGGCTGCAAGATTGCAGGCGTCGAGGCCGCTGGCGCAAAAACGGTTGATCTGCATGCCGGGTACGTTCTGGGCAAAGCCGGCTTTGAGAGCCGCCGCGCGCGCAATATCGGCGCCCTGTTCACCGACCGGATCGACACAACCAAGGATCACATCGTCGAGTTCGGCTGTGTCGAGCCCATTGCGATCCCGAATCGCCCGGAGCGCTTGCGTCGCAAGTTCCAGCGCCGTCACTTCGTGCAATGAGCCATCTTTTTTGCCGCGCCCACGCGGAGTGCGCAGCGCATCGTATATGAAGCAGTCGGTCATGTTCGTTCCTTCGCGCCGGGCAGCAACCAGCGGACCGCGTGAATGGAATGGACGCGACCGGTCGCGCGGCTGTTACCCGGCTCGCTGATAATTCTGCTGCGCAAAATCCCAGTTTAGCAGTCTGTTCGCAACTGCCTTGAGAAAATCCGCCCGGCGGTTTTGATAGTCGAGATAATAGGCGTGTTCCCAGACATCAATGGTGAGCAGGCAACGCTTGCCATGCGCCATCGGCGTATCCGCATTGGCGGTTTTCTCGATCACAAGTTTGCCTTCGGTCGCAACCAGCCAAACCCAGCCGCTGCCGAATTGCGCCACGCCTTCCTTGGCGAATTGCTGCCTGAAATTGTCCAGGCTGCCGAAGTCACGCTCGATTTCGTCCTTCAATTCTCCCGATGGCTGACCGCCATGCGGTGTCAGGCAAGCCCAGAAAAAAGTGTGGTTCCACGCCTGTGCGGCATTGTTGAATACCGCGCTGCCGGCCCTGTCTTTGGCCGATTCCCTGACCACCTCGTCGAGCGGCATGACCGCGAACCGGGTGTTCAGCGTAAGTTCGTTCAGCTTGTCCACGTAAGCCTTGTGGTGCTTGCCGTAATGAAAATTCATGGTGTTGCTTGAGATCACCGGTGCAAGCGCTCCTTCGTCATACGGCAATGGCGAAAGCGTAAATGGTCCGGTCTTGCTCATGACGTTCATTGGCGCACCCTCAGCGTGACTGTGTGTTATCGGCAAACGTGTAGAGCACTACGCGGTTCCTGTGGACGATTTGCAAAATCGCCGCAGGTCCGATCCCACGGGGAGAATTTCCAGCCGAAGTGTCTGCCCCGATCCGGCGCGAGACCGGACCAGGGCAAACAGGGGAACATTATTTATCCGGCACGCGATGTCGGCGAATCGGCGCCCATTCCCGGCTAGACAACGCGTCTGTTAACTGATCCCGGACGCATCCTGTGCCACCGACAGGAGTCAGTGTGCGGCGATTGCCCGGCCAATGGGCGGGGAGTAGATTGCAGCGATGCGCAAACTTGTCCCCGTTTTGCTGTCATTCTGGCTGGGTGCATTACCAGTGCTCGCCGCGCCTGCCGCGCCCAAACTGACCATGACCGATCCAGAGGCCAATGCGGTGGTCAAAGCGCCTGTTTACATGGTGCATCTGATGTTCGATCTTCCGGTCGATATCCGGTCGGTGTCCTTCAATGTCACGGACCACAGTGGAAAATCCGTCGATGTCGGTCAGCCGATGTCGATGGGCGATGACGGGAAGATGCTGATGGCGATTCCGAACATCCCGCTGCCCGCAGGCATATACAAAGTGCAGTGGCACGCCACCGGACCGGACGGAAAGCCGCTCGACGGCGAATTTTCATTTACCGCACAATAAGGAGAATCCGATGAAGCGCTTGAGCGTCGCCGCCCTGGGTCTCGCCGCGGTCGTGTTTTCGGCGCCTGCATTGTCGCAGGGCCAGCCCGATTTCTCGAAAATCGAGGTCAAGACCACCGATCTCGGCCACAACACCTATATGCTGGAAGGGGCCGGTGGAAACGTGACAATCGCCGTCGGAACCAATGGCGTTATCATGGTCGATGCGCAGTTTGCGCCCATGCACGACAAGCTGAAAGCAGCCATCGCCAAAGTCACCGCTCAGCCGGTGAAATATCTCATCAACACGCATTATCATGGCGACCACACCGGCGGTAACGCCGCTTTCGGCGGGGAAGGCGTTACCATTGTCGCGCAGGAGAACGTGAAAAAGCGATTGCAGAATCCCGTCCCGGGCGCAAACGGCCAGACGCCGCCGCCCGCTCCGCCGGAGGCACTTCCGGTTCAACTGTACAAGGACAAAACGACCGTCAGCATCGATGGCCGCACGGCCCAGATCGGCTATATTCGCGATGCGCACACCGACGGGGATTCTTACGTCTATTTCCCTGATGCCAATGTCCTCGCGACCGGCGATCTGAACGGCGCCCAACGCAACTATACCAATCCCGACATTCGCGGTGGCGGCACCATCGACGGAATTGTCGCCGGTTTCGATACGGTGATCAAAGTCGCGAACGATCAGACCAAAGTCGTGCCGGGGCACGGGCCGCTTGCCACAAAGGCCGACCTCATCGCCACACGGAAAGTGCTTGCGACGATCCGCGACCGCGTCGCGAAAATGAAAACGGCCGGAATGACCGAGGATCAGGTGGTTGCAGCCAAACCGGCCGCCGACCTGCAGGAACAACGCCACGCCGACGACATGGTGAGCGAGCGCTTCGTGCGGCTTGTTTACCAGACCGTGAAGTAGGGCTTCGTCATGCGACAGTTGAGTTTCAGGCCGTTGCTCCGTTTCGTCGCCGTGGCGGTGGCGGTCGCGCCGCTCGCCACCTCGGCGATCAGCGCGCCATCGGCTTCCGAACAAGCCGAACAGGCGAAAGCGCAGGACCGCCTGATCGCAAATAATGTCACGACCCTGCTTAACGATCCGATGACCCCGGTGATCGGCAATTCCAACGCCGATGTCGCGATCATCGAATTCTTTGATTACACCTGTCCCTATTGCAAGGCCGCTGAACCGCGGCTGGAGAAGCTTCTGAAGGACGATCCGCGCGTCAAACTCGTCGTCAAGGAATTCCCGATCCTGCAGCCGATATCGCTGGTCGCGGCCAAGGCCTCGCTGTCATCAGTCAGGCAGGGCAAATACGCACAGTTTCACCAGACAATGATGATGTTCAAAGGCCAACTGACCTCTGACGCGATCTTCGACATGGCGAAAGATTCAGGAACTCGACGTGAACCGCCTGCGCCGCGATATGGATTCCCCCGCCATCGCCGACGAGATCATCGCCGATTTCAATCTCGCCCGCGCGATCCGGGTCTTCTCGACCCCCGCCTTCATCGTGAACAATCATCTGCTCACCGAGCCTTCGGCCGAAATCGACTTTCCGAAACTGGTCTCCAACGCCCGCGCCGGGCATTGAGCCGGTTCTACCGTCTCAACCCAGAACCTGAGAAATCGGCATATAGCAGGTTGCGCAGCCCAGGAACTGGTAGGCCAGCAGCGCGGCAATCCCCACGACGATTATGCCGATCACAATATTCTGCATGCTGCCGCCGGAATTGTCCGGTGTTCCGGCCGGATTCTGAACCGCAGGTTTTTCGTCCATGATCACGCTCATCGAATTCTCCAATGAAAGATTATGATGGGCGAAACGGTAGGCCTGCATGGCCGGCCGGAGTTGACATGGATCAAATGCGGCAATCTGTCATCGCGCCGATCGGGCGCAAAAAAAGGACGGCAGTGCGTTACACTGCCGCCCCTGATTTCCTGATGCCCTTTTTCAGGCGGTGACCGGCCGATGCGCTTTCATGAATGAGCGTATCTGACGCACCGCAAGCGGAATCCGCTCCTTCGGCTCTTTCCAGGGGTACATGCTGACTTCGGATTTCGGCGCCAGCATTGCCGCCTCCATGGCCACCGCATAGGGATGTGCGGGAATGTCATCCGGCAGGATCAGTACCGGCGTCTGGCACTTGCGCACGAAATCGCGTGTCACCGTAAACACGAAATCGGCGTTGGTGCGGTACATCCGGGTCAGATATTTCTGCACCATATCCATTGTGATGTCCGGCCGCTTCTTCACGAGATCCGGGCCCCAGGACATCATGCTGCCGTCGTACAGAACCGTCGGCATCTCCGGCCGGAAGCCCACCGGCTGGGCCAGCACTCCCGCAACCACACGATCCGGCGCGCGCTTGATCAGATTCCAGATGAAGGGGCCGCCGATGCAGAATCCCAGCACCATGAATTTCCCGACGCCCAGGTGATCCAGAACTGCGAGCTGGTCATCGGTGTGCGAATCCCATGGCCGGTCGATATCGAGCGGTCCGGTGGACTGCCCCGGGATGGCGTTTCGAAGATCTGCGGCAATGCAACGGTACTCACCCCGGAATTCCTTTACCGGGTCAAATGGGCTGGCGGTCAACCCCGCGAGGACCGAGTTCAGTCCGCCGCCGGCAATGAGGAGCAGCGGAAAACCCGAGCCAGTGTCCTCGTAACGGATGCGAACCGGGCCTTTTTCGTAAAAGGACATGGCTGGCGCCCCCTGCCCCGCCTGGGCAAACACGCGCGGCGCAGCGGCAACGGCCGTCGCCGCTGCGCCGGTTGCCAGGATGTTGCGTCTCGTCTCGTCCATGTTCGTCTCCTCCCTGATGATCAGAAATCGGCCTTTTCCGCCGTCGGGACCCGGGCATCCCGCTCGGTGCCATATTTGTTGGGGTTCTCGGCGCAGACGGCTTCCAGCCACGGGCTCACCTGGTTCTGCGGCAATGCTGCGGGGCGGCCAAAAGTCACCGTCGCCGACCACGGAGTCGTGAAGACACCCGGATCTTCGACGGTGAACAGCAGCTGCAGATATTTTCCCCGGTAGTTGAGATCAACCGTCGGCGGTTGCGGCAGCGCGTTTTCTTTTGATGCGCGCTCCAAACCTTCTTTCGCGTCTTCGTAATTGAGAAGCCGGTAGCGTTCGATAACGTGCAGATTTGCAGTTTGCGGCGTGCCGAACCAGTCCACCATCGCGAAAGGACCGGCCTTGATTCCGACCGTGTCGATGACCAGCGTATCGCCTTCATAATGCCCGACGGAATCGCCATACCAGGATGGCGTCAATCTTGCCGGGTGCGGCTGATTCATGCGGACGTGCCGGACCTGATGATCCGTCTGGTAAATGATCGTGAGATAGTCCGGGTGCTGAAAAATCTGCTGCCCGTTGCTCGATAGCACAAATGGCAGACCGTTCGGCCAACACTGGTTGCGCGGATTCGGAAACCCGAAATGGTCGATCGACATTTCACCGAATTTTTTCACGATTTCCGCGGTTTCGGGCGTCAGGATCGGATTGTGATAATCCCCGACAAGTTGCAGCGGATTGCTCACGCCGTCACCGCTCACGTCGTTCCCCGGCCCCGCCGGTGGGCCTTTGCGCCGGGAGAGATTCCTCAGAGAAGTGGGACCGGACGCCAAGGGCTCATAACCCGGAAGCCATGGGTGGGACCACACGCCGGAAAAATCCGGGATCGCCGGGCGACCCGGCGCGCTGTCGCGCGCCAGGCCGGGCGTTGCCGCTGCAGCCATCAACGTTACCAGTAAAAAGAGGTTTCCCCGGCCTATGTTCATGCTCGCCTCCCCAGCGGTCCCGGCAGCATTGCGCAAGCGGATGCTACACCTTTTGCAGGTGCGCTTTAAGACCGGATGCGACACGGCGGTGAGACGGGGAACAGCCCTCACCCGGTCCGGTTTGACTCGCTTCTGCCCGGCGTGCTTTGAGCGCCGGGCAGAATAGCAACCGCAACATTGCAGGCCGTGAGCACAGATACCATTCTGGACCCGGATGACCCCCTTCCTGTCGAGGCAATTCGGTCCGGCGGGTCGTCCGTTTTTGTGCTGACCGCCGACCATGCCGGCCGGGCGATCCCACGCCGGCTTGGCACGCTTGGGCTGAGCGCCGCCAGCCTGGACAGCCATATCGCCTGGGACATCGGCATCGGCGCCGTTGCGCGGCTGCTATCCGCTGCACTGAATGCGCCACTGTTCACGCAGCGTTATTCGAGACTTGTCATCGACTGCAACCGCGATCCCCTGGTCGAAAGTTCAATCCCGGTGGTGAGCGAAGTTACGCCCATTCCGGGAAATGTGGCGATTACCCGGGAAGAGGCGGCGCTGCGCCGCCGCAGCATATTCGACCCCTATCACGCCGCGATTCACCAACTGATCGAGCGCCGGATCGCGGACGCGCTGCCGACGATCATGGTTGCGCTGCACAGCATGACCGACGTTTACAAGGGCGTTCGCAGGCCGATGCATACCGCCGTGCTTTATGATCGCGATGACCGCTTCGCCCGCTGCATGCTGGCGGCGCTCCGTGACCAGAGCGATCTCGGCGTGGCGGAAAACCAGCCCTATTTCGTCAGCCCAAAGACGGATTATACGATTCCGCACCATGCCGAAGGGCGGCTGCCCTATGCGGAAATCGAAGTTCGCCAGGATCTCGTCGGTAGCGAGCCCGGACAGCTCGAGTGGTCGCGACGCCTCGCGCAGGCGCTGCTGTCGGCGCACCGCATGCTTTCGGGCGAAGCGCCATAACGCCCGACCGGTTCCGGCGGCTCGCGCTACCGGATGAAAGCAAAAACCGGGCGACGAAGCATAGCTCGCCGCCCGATCGCGTTTTCGGGTTCAGTGTTCGCCGCCCGCTTCCGTTTTTTGCACCAGTTGGACGAGGGCCGAATAATTATCCACAGAACCATGCCCGCCGGCGAAGCGTTCGGGCTTGATGCCCATCTTCTCGACGCCATGCACCACTGCGATCATGCCAGGATCGGCCTTGGCGGGCATGGGCCCGCGGCCGGGACTCCATAAGTCGGTTACGAGACCAAGCTTCGCATCGGGCACGTAGGGAATGATATAACCCGTGGCATGCGGATTCTCGAGCGCGTAGGCATCGATCTCGCGTCCCGCATCATTGATGCTCCACTTGCCGTTGACTTCGATGACTTTGGGAGTGCCGGTCAGCTTCACCGGATAGGGATCAAGCTTGCTCGGTGCACTGAGCACCTTGCGCCAGAACGCGCCATCGCCTTTGCCGACGATAAAGGTGGCGCCCTGCGCGGCGTAAGCACGAACGCCACCGGTGTGATCGATATGATGGTGGGTGAGCACAACATAACGGAACGGCTTGCCCGGATATTTCTGGGCTGCCGCATTGATCACCCATTGCGATAAACCGTCGTCGATCGGCGCCTCGAAAGCGACGAGATATTTGTCGGTCGCGACGATCAGGGTGTTGTGGGTGGCCCCCGTCGCCATGGTGATATTGGGACCGATATCGGTCAGCTTTAGACTGTCGCCTGCGTCCGAATAGACCGCATCCGTATCGAGATAGAACCCGTTGGAAAGGCGCCGGATAACCCATTGATAGGGGACCTTCCCCATCGCGGCGGGTTTCTCGGCCTTTCCTTTCAGCGGATCCGGAATCGGGAACGCATTGGCGCCGAGCGTGGGATTCACGCTGTAATTCTGCACCGCCACATCGAAGATTTTGACGCCGTTCAACGTGAATAGCTGATGGTAAGGCAGTTTGACGCCGCTGGTATCGCGCCAATCCGACAGCGCCTCGTCGTAATTGGAATCGCCATAATACTGATCGAAATCGCGCGTTCTGATCACTGCAGGAAGATGGGTTGCGGGATCGAACAGCACGATGAAAGTGCCATAATCCCCGCGATACTGCACGGCGGGATAGGTCTTGCCGCCCATTTTCTGCGCCGGGTAATCGGAAATCCGCTCGGGATGCGCATGCATTTCCAGCGCCACCTGATTGCGCTCCTGTTCGCGCAGCAGGGTGGCAAGGCGCACGTCCGACATTGTGTGCTCGCTTTGACCGCCAACGGTGATCGCGCGCTTCGTCACTCCACCATTTTCATCGATGCCCACCACGTAACCGCCATCGGCCGAGAAGGTCTCGCTGTAGGTTCTGGGGCCCGGCGAGGCTTTGGGACGGACCCAATCGGTGTGGACGAGACCGCGCCCGAGATCGACAGTTTTGTGCAAAGTCGCCTTGCCCCAGTCGGGCTTCAGCGGATCGGTGACGCTTTCGGATTCGCCCGGATCCCATTGCTGCAGCGTCTCGTCAAGCGTGACCGACTTTACGCCAGCCAGTTTTTCGCCACCCATGGCCTGGTAAGCGGCTTCGGCCAGCGCCTGGGGTGATTGTGCGGGTGCAGCCGATACGGTCCCCCACATTGCGATCGCAGCCGATGAGGCCACGAATAATGACGTCACGGCGAGCTTCAAACCGGTTTTGCGCATGCCTCTCTCCCAGAGTGAAATTGGCCGCACTCTAGGCTGTTCGCGCAGAAATTGCGCGACGGATCACGGTTTTTTGAGCGATCTTGCGAAGCTCAGGCGCCGAGTTTATCCGCCAGATCTTCCATGCTGCGCGCGGCGACGTCGACACTCACCCGCGGCGCCGTTTCACTCACTCCTGGTTTCTCCTCCGGGCGCGCCACATGCGCAGTGCGCAACCCGTTCGAGGCAGCCGAGCGCAGATCATCGCTATGGGCAGCCACCATCATGACTTCGCCCGGCGTGAGATTGAGCGCCTCGACACTTGCCAGATAGACCTGCGGCATCGGCTTGAAGTTGCGCGCAATCTCCGAACCGAGGATCGCGTCCCAGGGCAAGCCGTTTCGCCGGCCGATATCGGCCATCAGCGCGATATTGCCGTTCGAGCAGGGCGCGAGAATGAATTTGCGATGAAGCCGCGCAAAGCCGGGCGGCACGTCGGGCCAGGCATTAAGCCTGTGCCAGGCCAGATTGAGATCGTCCGCGACTTTTTCGTCCAGCTTCTGCAGACCGAATCTCGGGCGGATCTGATCCAGCATGCGCCGGTGCAGAACATCGAGCTTTACGAAAGGCGCGCGGCCCGAACGCACTTCCTCCAGGGTCGGCTGATAGAGCGCCCGCCACGCATCCGCAAAAGCGATCCAGTTCAATTCATAGCCGAGCGGCTTGAGAATCCGCGCGGCATCGCGCGCCACTCCGTTGCGCCAGTCAACGCAGGTGCCGAAGACATCGAAGACGAGCGCTTTGACATTTCCCACCGAAGCAGGCTGCGCATTTGACCCCGCAGTGCCGGCGGCAAACAATCCCGCCGCACCAAGCAGCGCGCTCCGGCGTGTCGCTTCCATCCGAGCATCTCCTTTGGCGACGGACGGGCCGGTCCACCGGCCCGTCTCGATCCGAAACCTAACGGCAATCGTAGGTGCGGATTTCCGCGTTGTTCCCGGACACCCGGTCGAGATCGGTTCCGGCGCGGTTCACCATCGCGATCGACTGCTCGAATTGCAGGGCCTGATTGTCGCCCATCACGGCATCCGCCTGCGTGATGTACAGGCGGTGCTGCGCCATATAGGCCGACGCCCGGAGCTGCCGACCGTTCGGCTGGACGATATTCAGCTGACCTCCGGGTTTTCCGACGCCGATTTCCACATTGGCCCGGGTGCGCACGTCACCCTTTTTGCTCAGATCCGCCAGCACCTGATCGACGATCTGACGATCGGCCTTGGGTCCATTCGCGTAATCGACAACGGTGACGGAAAAACGGTTTCCGCCCTGCTCGACAGAATATTCATGCGCGGGAAAATTCCCTCCGCCCGGCGCGCTGTAGCTGATTTCACGCATCGCGGGTTCACGCGGGAACAGAACGACGAACCCTTCCTGGCAATTGGCATAGATCAGCTGGTTTGCGTTTTCGATATCCGCGGCCGACAGCGGCTGGATCTCCACCTTCCGGAAATAGATCACGCCTTTAGCGAATTGCAGTGCGACAGGCCCGCGCGCGTGCTTGTTGTCCCGCACGCTCGCGGTCCGTTCGCCATTGATGCTGACATTCAGTTGCGGACCCCTGGCTTCGATTTCGAGCACATTCCATTTGAGCTCGGTTTGCGGCGACCGTTCCGGCTTGACGACATTAACAATCGAACCCGTAGCGTTATTCTTGTTGGCATTGGTGTCGTAGATATTGATCTCGTAACAGCTTTGGGCACTGATCTGCTGTGGGTTGTCGCAGCGGATAAAAATGCCGCTATCGGTTTCGTCATCCGGATAGAATTCGGCGCGAAGCCGGAAATTATCGAACGACTGTTTGCTGACGAGAAATCCCCTGCCCTCATTGGCGGCAATGGAACGCTCGGCGATCTTCCAGTTTGCATCGCCAACCTTGTTAAAATTGTCCATCTTTGTGCCGTCGGTCAGCACAATGCTGCCCCCGGCTTGCCCTGCCGCGCGATCCGAAAGGGCAATGACACTCAAACCCGAAAGCAGAATAGCCAAAGAAAGTGATGACCGGTTGTTCATGGCGCTCCCTCCCCAGTTGTTCGAGCCATTATAAGTGCAATTCTGCGCCTATTAATTCGCGGCCGCAACTTGCAGAGGTGGGCGGTACGCCACTGCACCCATCGTGATAGGCTGAAACGTTCCCGTTCTTGGGAGGGTCCAATTGGACTTTGGAGGGCTCGCAATGACACTCGTTTTGGACCGGCCCGTGCGCAGGCGCCCCGCCAGCGACCGGATCTTCTTCACCAGCATGGCCCTCGCCGCAGCGCTCATCGTGGCGGCCGGATTTGCGTCCAGCTATTTCTTCCGTAGTACCAGCCTGCCGCCACTGACCCCCCTCTATGAAATTCACGGTCTGCTTTTCACCTCCTGGATTATCCTGTTCATAATCCAGAGCGCACTTGTGGCCGGTCTCAGAACCGATATTCATCGCCGCCTCGGGATCGCCGGGGCCGTTCTCGCCGTAGCTGTTTTCACCGCTGGCGTTGTCGTCTCAATTGAAACGCTCCGCCGTGGCGGCGGCGGAGGCGATCCACGCCGGTTCTTCTCGATTCCGCTGGGCGACATACTGGTGTTCGGCGCGCTGGCCATGGCCGCGGTCCTTCTCAGGCGCAACACGGCGGCCCACAAGCGGCTGATGCTGCTGGCAACGATTTCCCTGCTGGCCGCAGCCTTCGGACGCATTCTGCCCCAAATTCACATGCAGGGACTGACCAACTTCTTCCTTTGCACCGCGGCCACTGTATTGGTGGTCGCGGCTTACGACCTCGCCTCAAGTGGACGCGTGCATCCTGCCACATTGTCCGGAGGATTGGCGGTCGCGGCATTAAAGCCTGCGCTCTTCGTCTTTTCCGCAACACCCGTCTGGCTTGCTTTCGCGGGTGCACTTCGCTGAATTCACGGCAGAGGCGCCGGGCGCGCGAACGCCCGGCATGGGCTCACCAGGAACCTGCTAACGCACAGCGCCCGGCGCGTTCACCGCTTTCTCCAGATCGGCGTAATTCGCCATGCCGCCATGGCCGCCGGCGAACCGCTCAGGCTTGATGCCGCGCTTCTCTACTCCTTTGACGACGGCCACCAGGTTCGGGTTCACCTGATTGACCGGCGCGCCCGGATTCCACAAATCGGTGACCCAACCGATTTTCGCATCCGCCACATAGGGGATCAGGTAACCCTTTGCATGCGGATTATCGAGGAGAAACGCATCGATCTCCCGCGTGCCATCCTTCACCGACCATTTATCGGCAACTTCGATCACTTTCGGCTGCGGTTTGCCCTTGATGGGATAAAGGTTCAGTCCGGCCGACGCGCTCAGCGCCTTGCGGAAATAGGCGCCATTGCCCTTGCCGACCACAATGGTTGCGCCCTGTGCCGAATAGGCGCGAATCCCGCCGGTGTGGTCGATGTGGTGATGCGTCAGCACGACATAGCGGAACGGCTTGCCCGGATATTTTTGCGCGGCCATCTGAATCACCCGATTGGACATCCCGTCGTCGCCGGGCGCATCGAAGGCAGTCAGGTAATGATCGGACGCAACAATCAGCACATTATGCGATCCCCCGGTGACGAAGCTGATATTCGGGCCGGCATCAACCAGGCGGAGGCTCTGACCATCATCCGTGTAAAGAGCGTCTGAATCCAGATAAAACCCGTTTCCCATACGGCGCAGCACCCACTGGAACGGGACCTTTCCGGCAGGCTGCGGCGCCGCGGCCTTCCCGCGCAATTGCGCCGGCGCCGCAAAGGCGTCGGCCGCCACGGCGGGATTGAGGCTGACATTATCCAGATGCACATCGAAGATCTTGACGCCATTAAGCGTGTAAAGCTGGTGATACGGCATTTTGACGCCCTGTCCGGCATCCCGCCAATCCGAGAGTGTTTCGTCGAAATCGGAATTGCCGGCATGCACGTCCCAGTCGCGTGTCCGTATGACGGCCGGAAGATGCGTCATCGGATCGAACAGCACGGTGAATGTCCCATGATCGCCGCGATACTGAACGGCAGGATAAGTTTTGCCCCCGGCGCGCTGGTTCGGGATTTCCGAGATCCGGTCCGGATGCGCGTGCATCGCCTCCACCACGTCGTTGCGTTCGAGTTCGCGCAGCGTCGTGGTCAGCCGCATCCCCGACATGGTGTGCATTGGCGCGTTCGCCGGTCCGATGGCGCGGGACGGCTGGCCGCCATTGACGTCGATGCCGGTCACATATCCGCCCGGGTGGCCGTCATATTCGGCGGTGACAATCTCGGTGTAATTGCGCATGCCGCCGCCGGCGCGTGGACGCGACCATTGCCCGCGATAGCGGCCGCTCGCAAAATCCAGAGTCTGGGTGAATGTCGACGTGCCCCAGTCGGGCGTCAACGGGTAGGCCACGGAATTCGGATTCGCCCGGATCCCAGGCCTGCAGCGTGCCGCCGATCGTCAGCGCCCGTGCCTGCACACCGTCCATTCCCATGGCCTTATAAGCGGCCTCCGCGAGCGCCTGCGGCGAGGCGGTTTGCCCCAGAACCGGCGAACCGGCCGAGAAAAGTGCTCCTGCGGCCACGCAGCCGAGCGCGGCCACGACTGAAAATCTCCGATACATCGACTCCTCCTTTGCCCTCTCAAAAAGGCTTGCTGCCGCCACTATAGCCCGGCGCATGGCGGATGTTGAAGCGGCACATCCACCCCTCGCCGCAGGCGGCGCACGGGGTTATGATTGCCGGACATTCGCGGAGGCTTCCGATGAGGATGATACCGGCTTTCCTCGCTCTGTGCGCTCTGGTCGTGCCCGTTTCCGTTTCCGCCGATCCCGTCGTTCCGGATTTTTCCGGCCTGTGGTGGCATCCCTCGCTTCCCGGGCCCGAACCCCTCGCCGCCGGTCCAACCACGGTGATCAACCGCGTGCGCACCCGCACAGGCATCAGCGACTATGGCCAGCTGGTCGGCGATTACACGAACCCGATCCTGAAACCGGAGGCCGCCGCGACGGTGAAGAAATTTGGCGACATGTCGCTTGCCGGGATCGTGTTCCCCAGTCCCGCCAACCAGTGCTGGCCCGAGCCCGGGCCCTATATCTACAAGAACTTTGCGCTCGAGATGCTGCAAAAGCCCGGCGAGATCACGATGATCTATGAGCAGGACCACGAAGTCCGCCACATTCGCATGAACCAGCAGCATCCCGCCAATCTCAAACCGTCCTGGTACGGAGATTCCATCGGGCATTACGAGGGCGGCGACACCCTGGTCGTCGATACGGTCGGGATCAGAACCGATCGCCCCTATCCCATGATCGACCTCTACGGCACGCCTTACACGCGTGCGCTGCATATGATCGAGCGCTACCGTCTGATCGATTATGAACAGGCAAAAGATGGTCTGGCGCGCAACCGGAAGGAAAATATGGTCGTCGAGGGACGCATGGATCCCGGTTACCGCGGCAAATATCTGCAGATCTACTACACGATCGAAGACGAAGGCGTGTTCAGCGCGCCGTGGTCGGCGACAGTCACGTTTGGCAAAGGTCAAACCGACTGGCCGGAAACGGTTTGCGCCGAAAATTTCCACGTCTATTACGACAAGGACGAATTGGTCCCGGAGGCGAACAAACCGGATTTTTGACCAGCGTCGTCTCGTGATCCTGCCCTGGCCAGCCGTACGGGTTTAGTTAGCTGTCCATCGTTTTCCCCTCGATTTTCCGCGGGGGTTAGTTTTCGGAAGTAGGGACGAGTTCGAAGCTCACCTCGGCCAGCAAGTATCCGGCAACTGGCTTGCCCCTCCGGGTCGCGGGCGTGAATCTCCAGCGCCTCTTCACCATCGTGCAGGCGGCACCGTCGAGACGAGAGCTGCCGCTGCTCGTGATCACCGCACACTCACCCACGGTTCCGTCCGCTTCAACGAGATATTTTATCTTTACGACGCCCTGTTCCGACAGGCGAATGGACATGTCAGGATAATCGTCCGATGTCACTGCGTGGCTCGTAATCGGTATCGGTGGTGTCGGCGGTATCTCCGTTGGTGCATGCGCCATCGCGGCAGGGAGTGGAGGCTTCGTCAGTGTCGTAGTTGCTGACGGAGCCTCAGAAAGACTGATCTGGACCTCCGGTAGAACGGCGACCACCGGCGGCGGTTTGAAATCGGGCAGTAGAGGCGGCGGAACGTAAATCTTCTTCGGCAGTTCGGCGGTCACGACTGTCTGGGTGTTTTCGTGCACCAAAGCGATCGTCGAGTTAGACGATCCTGTCGTGAGCACAAAGATGCCAGCGATGTGAAGCCCGGCCGCGAACAAGATCCCGGGCCACCAATTCTTCTCGATGGGTTGGCCGTGAGACGGACGAAGCTCCTGAAGCGCTGTCATTGTGCGTCGAGGGCGTTGTCAGACCCGACCTGTCCATCCTTTCGAAAACGCATCCGCGTGGAGACACAAGACGCAAGCGCGCGCTTTGCTCCAGGTTGGCGGGAAGGTCCGAGTGAGCGAACCTTCCTCGCCCCCAGTGATGCTTTCAGTTCATCGCAAAACAGTAGAAATGGCCTGCACCGCCGGTCGCAATCAGGCCTTGTTTCGTACAATCGCGACTCATATGCGATGAGTTCCAGGAAGTGTTCACCGAACCCGGTCCGTTGCGGTCGGAATGGCCCAGCATGGCCTTGTGGTCCGTGCCGTCGGACGTCCAATTGTTGCAAGTCGCATCGATACCCGGCAGCGAACGACCGTCAGAATCCGATCCCGTCAACATGTCGTGCTCGTTCGGCATATCACCGAACCCATTGATCATGTCTCCACGCTCGTCGAGCGCAGTCGTCTTTCTGATTGAGTTGCGGTCGCGTTCGATGTCGCCATGGAGATCCGCGACGTTGGAAGCGATCAGCACCCCTTTTGCATTGTACCAGGGCCCGGGTCCGATTCGCCCGCGCGCATTGACCAAAGGTTCATTTCCGGCCTGGCTGACGGACAGATACGCGTGCCAGGTGTGGTTACCGGCGCCGGCGCCCGCGGCGAGGCGCTGGCAAATCGCATCGGCTCCGGCCAAACCGCCGAGATTGCCCGTGCCCGGCACCTCGCGGGCGACAAAAAACGTCATTGGATGCTGCGGCGCCTGACCCTGAGCCATAACGGCAGCCGAACCGGCCAACGTAACAGCAATGGCGGCTGATGCCGTCCTCTTCGTCATCATGGTATCTTCCTTCCCGAGTAGCTGCGGAAGCATCCTCGCTTCGCGGTGTGGTCATCGTATCCCAAACCCGGACGCCGCAGATGAGATATTTGCTGTTCCTCAGCCCTGTCGGCAAATCTGGTTTCCGGAAATATCGAGCCCAGCCGGAAAGGTACCTGCCGGGCATGTCCTGGGCGCACCATTGTTCGTTGGTGTGCTGCCACTTGACGGCACGCTGTAATAAGTGGGGCCGCGCTGATCTACCGATTTGCAAACCCGGTTCCCATAATTATCGGCGGACGGATAGGTACCGTTGGCACAAGTAATCGTAGGGCTGGCCTGAATGACAGCTGGTTGAAGATTGTCGGCCTGCAGACAGACTGGTTTGCCGAGTTGATCAATGGAAAGAAGGGTACCTGCCGGGCAGTTTAGCAGCTGCGCCCGGGCCTTGTTTGGAACAATGGGCATCAGTGCGATCACGAGGAAAATCAAAACGGCTTTTGGCATAATCCCGACCGAATGCTCGACACGACGACCATATCATGGATCAGGCCGGAAAAGGGATCGGGGGGCTCTTCCCCATGCACCAGCGGCTCGATTGTCCGGACGGAGCAAACTGTAATCTGTTCGCCCTTCATACGAATAGCCTTGAGCACCGGATCAGCGCACAGCGATATAGGCGTCACGAAGCACACTGGTTTCGAGTTCAAGCTCTTCAAGCCTGTGCTTTACGGCGTCACCAATACTGATAATTCCAGCAAGGCCGTTCAATGAAAAGACCGGCATGTGCGTGGCGCGGTGGCGCGTCATCAGCGCCATTACATCTTTCATTCTGTCCTGCGGTGTGACCTTTACGAAATCGGACCGCATGATATCGGCCACGCGAAGGTCGGAAATACGCCATCCGTGACTCGAAAATGCCTTCACAACCTCGCGCTGTGTGAGCATCCCGACGACGTTATCGCCATCCGTGACGACCAGCGCGCCAATATTCATCCTGTCCATCAGCTGCGCCGCCTGATGGATCGGGACCTGCTCTCCGACCGTTACAACGCCCTGAGCCTTTTGCTTCAAGACTGATGAAACATTCATCTTGTCCTCCTCGGGCATTTGTATTGAACCCGCCATCGCTCTGGCGCTGTGTGACGCCGATCAACCCGTGAAGTGGAGGATAGTTTATATGGATGAACTGATCCGGTATCTGGCATGAATTTCTGTTTATGGTGCCGGCAGCTATCGCAAATTTGAGCGCCACATTGAAAGTGCACCAATCGGTCTGTCGTTCGCCGGGTAGCTTGCGCGAAGGCGATTGCCGATCTGGAACGACGGCCTCGCAGGCAGAAGGTGGAGAGTAAAAGCGTCCAGCCAGTGTTGTTCTTGCCGTTTGGCTGATAAATTCCGCAATTGTCGCATTGGCGCTCCGCCGCGGCATCGCGCCACGGCCAGTCGCCATTCTGGGAGGGCGCGCATGAAGACGTGCTTGTTCGTGAGCAGCGTAGTGGCTGCGATGGCCTCGTCTGAATTTGCCGATGGCCAAAACGCGATTCCGGATTTATCGGGCGTCTGGGGGCGCAGCGTGTTCAATTTCGAGCCCATCGGGGCCACGGGTCCGCAGCCGCTGCGCAATCTGCGCCGGGTTGGACCGGATGCGGGCAAGCCGGTCGTGGTTGGCGATCCGGTGCCGCTGGTTGGCGATTACATGAATCCGATCTTAAGGCCGGAAGCCGCCGCGGTGGTGAAACAGCGCGGCGAAATGTCGGCGTCAGGTCACGATTTTCCCGATCCTTCCAATCAGTGTGCCACCTTCTCGCCGCCGTACCTGTTCACCATTCAGCTCGGCATGCAGTTGCTGCAGCGCAAGGACGACATCGTCATTCTTTACAATAACAATCAGCAGGTGCGGCATGTGCGCCTGAACTCCGCGCATCCGCGCAATCTGAAACCGACCACCACTGGCGATTTCGTCGGCCACTACGAAGGCGACACGCTGGTCGTGGATACGGTGGATATCAAGGTAATGCCCTGGACGACAGCGGACCGCTTTGGGACGCCGCAAAGCGACATGATGCACGTGATCGAACGCTATCGCCTGATCGGTGCGAACGAAGCGAAGGATGCGCTGATGCAGCAGGAAAAGCGCGACGGCTGCGTTTGCGGCGGCGAGGGCAGTTCCGCATTCGCACGCCCCAACGCCGCGGCGCGTATTGATGAGATGTACGACAAGGGTTTGCGCGTCGAGGTGCGGGTCGAAGACTCGAAAGTGTTCACCACACCGTGGACCGGGAACGTCACCTACATGCATGTAAGACGAAACTGGGCGGAAGGGGTGTGCGCCGAAAATAATACCGACGTGCTGCATCAGGGCTTCGAACACGTCCCCACTGCCGCACAGGCGGATTTTTAAGCTGGCGCATGGCCACACGAAAATTGAAAGCAGTGTGCGCTATCCTGGAATCGGGGTGGACGACACCCCTGACGGTCCGCTCTGCGCAGCTCAAAACGCCGGTGCGCACCGCACATCTGACGCGGAGACGCGGAGAGGGCTTTCCGGCATCAACAGAGCAACTTGCTGACATTATCGGCATGATTGCCGCGCGCTTCGATGCATTATCGTGAAATTGCCATTTGAATAATTCAAGCGGGCGTAGCCCCTCGAAAAGCGAATCTTAATCCTCAATTCAATCTCAATTTACCTTCGAAGTGTAACTGCCGCGGAAGCACCATCGACCGCCGGAGCCAAAGCGCATCTCCGTGATCATGTTGGGCGCCAGTTTTCAGCGTGCGAAGGGCCAGAGGAAGGCGAAAAAACCAGGGAGGTCTGCGATGCGCCATTCGAAGGAATATGTCAGCATAGGTGCGGTGAGCCTTGGAGCAATCACGTTACTTGCCGTTGCTGCATTCGCTCAGGGCCAGAATGCCAACGACGGCCCCCCGGTGCTTGCCAACAAGATCGCTGTCCCATCCGGTGGGACCGCGCGCCTGCTGGTGACTTCCGGCGGCTTCATTTCCGGTGGCACACTGAACGATCGATACACGCAGAATGGGGACAACATGTCGCCGAGCCTCTCATGGACGAAGGGGCCACTCGGCACACAGTCCTACGTGATTCTGGCGGAGGACGCGGGCGTCAATCGCCATGATCCTATTGTGCACTGGGTGGTCTATAATATTCCGTCTACGATCACGACACTGACCCAAAATGTTCCGACGGATGCTCATCTGGAGATTGGCGCGGAGCAAGGCAAGAACGTACGCGGATCGGCGGGCTATATCGGACCAAAGCCTCCCGCGGGACAAACACACCCGTACCATTTCGAGGTTTTCGCGCTAAACGCAAAATTGAACCTCGATCCCGCTGGCGCCGACCGTCAAGCCGTAGTGGATGCGATGAGGAGCAGAGTTCTGGCGTCTGGCGAAATCATAGCCAACTATACCGGCAAGTAATTCGGCCCGGATTCGGTTCGGCAAATGGCGCACCAGATGTGCGCCATTTGTCTTTTTAGGCTGGAGGACAGTGGCCGATATCAATTTTTGCCAACATGCTCTATTTTCGACAGGCCATCTTCGCCGAAAGCTCCATCAGGGGGACTCGATATGAGGCCAAGAAGCACTTTTTGCGCCGCCATGGTCACCGTGAGTTTCACAGCCCTGCTTGGCGCCGCGCCCGTCAGCGGAGCGCCAGCGCAAGGCGCCACAGCCACAGAAGTCAAAATCGACGCCCGTGAAATCGGCGGCGTTGTCACGGGCGCCAAGGGTCCCGAAGCCGGCGTGTGGGTGATCGCCGAAACCAGGGACCTGCCTACCAGATACGTGAAGATCGTGGTCACGGATGATCGGGGCCGCTACCTGCTGCCCGACCTGCCGAAAGGCACCTACGATGTCTGGGTACGCGGATATGGCCTCGTCGACTCTCCGAAGATAAAGGCGCAGCCCGGCAGGCAACTCGATCTGAAAGCCATTGCGGCGCCATCGCGTGCTGCCGCCGCCGAATATTATCCGGCGCAATACTGGTACTCGATGCTGAAAGTACCCGCGGCGAATTTGTTCCCCGGCACAGGTCCCGGCGGCAACGGGATGTCGCAGCAGATGCAGGATCAGGGTCTCTGGTTGCGCTATCTGAAAACCGACGGCTGCCTCTCTTGCCACCAACTGGGCGACAAGGCGACCCGCACCATTCCGGCCGCGCTCGGCCATTTCAACACGGGCGCGGAAGCGTGGGAACGCCGCCTGCAATCAGGTCAGGCTTCCGGACTCATGATGGGCGCAATCGGACGTTTCGATACGCATCGTGCACTGGCGCTGCTCGGCGACTGGACGGATCGTGTCGCCAAAGGCGAATTGCCGAGAACGGATCCGCCGCGCCCAACCGGTATCGAACGCAATGTCGTCGTGACGGAATGGGACTGGAATACGCCACAGGCCTACATGCATGACGAAATCGCCACCGACCGCCGCAACCCGACCGTGAACGCACACGGCATTATCTATGCCGCAACCGACTGGAGCTCGGATTTCATTCCCTGGCTCGATCCGGTGGACAACAAAACGGGCCTGCTGAAGACGGAATGGCGCGATCCGAAGACGCCGACCACGAAGACGAATCCGATCTACGGCGCATCCGCGTATTGGGGCACGGAGCCAATCTGGGACAGCCACACCGTCACCCATAATCCAATGTATGACAGCAAGGGCCGGCTGTGGCTTACGGCCCGCATTCGTCCGCAGAACGATCCTGCATTCTGTAAAGCCGCAAATAATCCGTATGCGAAAGTTTTCCCGCTATCGCGCTCGGGCCGCCAGACGGAAGTGTATGATCCGAAGACCCGCAAGATCGATATGATCGATCTGTGCTTCACCACGCATCACCTCCAGTTCGACAGGAACGACATCCTTTGGTTCAGCTCGGGTGGCGGCAACAACAATGATGTCATCGGCTGGCTCGACGTGAAGAAATGGGAAGAAACTCACGATGATCAGGCCAGCCAGGGTTGGGCGCCGTTTGTCCTCGATACCAACGGCAATGGCAAACGCGACGAGGGGTGGGTAGAGCCAGGAGGCATGACGAATCCGCAAAAGGATATGCGGATCATCGCCGGCATGTACAGCGTCAGCCCAAATCCGGCCGACGGCTCCATCTGGGGTACGGTGCTCGGCTTCCCGGGCGGCATCGTCCGCTACGATCCCAAAACGCAGCTGAGTGAATATTATGAAGT
The DNA here is from genome assembly GCA_963747255.1 of uncultured Alphaproteobacteria bacterium. GTDB lineage: Bacteria > Pseudomonadota > Alphaproteobacteria > Micropepsales > Micropepsaceae > CAIYRG01. The sequence goes on along the minus strand of CAVVEG010000017.1, from coordinate 228,199 downwards.
GCCCTGGAAGAACGCAAAGACGAACGAAGCAGGGTTCAGTCCGCGTGGCGCAGACGTCACCAGCGACGGCGTTGTCTGGTCGGTGCTCGCGAGCGGTGATCTTGCGCGATTCGATCGTCGTCTGTGCAAGAGCCCGCTGAAAGGCCCGGCTCTGGCTGATCCACAGAATCTGTGCCCGGAAGGATGGAAGATTTACCATTTGCCCGGACCGGCGTTTGAAGGTCTGCAGCAGGGTCAACCCGGCGCCGTCGCGGAAGCACCCTATTATGACTGGGTCGATCAGTACGACACCTCCGGCCTGGGCAAGAATACGCCGATCGCCACCGGCAATGAGTCGGATTCACTTTCAGCACTCGTGAACGGCAAATGGGTGGTGATGCGCGTGCCCTATCCTCTGGGCTATTTTGCGAAGGGCATGGACGGCCGCATTGATGACCCCAATGCCGGGTGGAAAGGCAAAGGCCTTTGGTCAGCCTTTTCCAACCTCGCGCCCACTCACATTGAAGGCGGCAGAGGCCAGACCAGCAAAGTTGTCCATTTCCAGATCAGGCCGAGTCCGATCTCGGGCTAGCCGTTGATCGTCGAAGCTGAGGCGGATTTCACGACGATGGAATTCGCCTCGGCTTTTTCCCGCGTTGCCGGGAGGTGTCGAGACAACTCGTCTACCGTAGCGCTCGAACAGTGAACGCCAGGGTGGCGGCGCTACCGTATTCTCCGCACCCCGTTTGCCCAGAAGAATTCGACGGTCGTGTTCAGGCATGACGAAGAACACCGGCTCGACCTGATCAAACGCAAAGAGGCTCAGTGACGGCCTCGAATAGCTATCCGCCAGGCAGGAAGCGAATGGCGAAGCAGCGATCCCTGACGTGACCGGGAATGAGTTCGGGCTGCCGAGGAGAGGCGATTCCCAGATGATGTTCTTTTAATTGCATTTTCACGCCGACACAATCTTTATGCGCCATTTATGTCACACATGGTAAGATTTTGACATATATCGGTACATTTCGGGCCCATTTCCGCTAGTCCAGGCCGCAGATTGGCATAGGCTGTAACCGCCGTGGGGAGTGCCGAGTAGCGCGCCCTTACCCGGGCGATTGCTGCTGGCTCTCGTTCGCGACAACAGGCGCATGTGTTTTTGCGCCCGCAGAGGGAGGCAAGCCGTGAATTCCACCGCAACGCGGTTCGCGACTCTTATGGGGTCGGCATCATTCCTGACATTGGCGACGGCGTTCGCCGCTTATGCACAAAAGGCGCCACAGACGCAGACCGCGCCGACGTTGCTGACGCAGACAGCGGCAGAGCTGGCCCAGGCCGCGCCGGCACAGGTGGCGCCGGCACGGGTGGCGCAGGCACAGATGGCGGCGACCGAAACGGTGCCGGAGCAGGTTCTGATCACCGGTTCGCTGATCCATGGCACCGCCGCAGTCGGCGTGCCGGTCACCAATCTCGGGGTCCAGGATTTCACGCAAACCGGCAATATCAGCATCGGCGATCTGTTCCGCACCGTGCCCGTGGCAAATGTGGGGAACGGTCCCACCGGCACACAGTCTGGCGGACATCAGGAGCGCGAGACGCGGGTGAACATCCGCGGACTTGATGGCACGGGCCCGCGCAGCCTGCTGATGATCGATGGCGTGCGTTTTCCTCCGCAGGCGGACGGTCTGTGCTCCATTGATCCCTCCGTCATTCCGGCGCTGGCGCTCGACCGCGTCGATATCCTCGCCGATGGCGCATCCGCGACTTATGGTTCCGACGCCGTCGCCGGCGTGATCAATGTCGTGCTGAAGCGTGGCTTCGACGGCGCGGTGACGCTGCTGCATGCGCAGGGCGAGACAGACACTTTCCCCGGCGGATCGGAATACCAGGCATCGCAATTGTATGGCCGCACCTGGAACGGTGGCGATATCACGCTGACCTATGAGTGGACCGACGATGAGCCGCTGAAAGATCGTGTCCATTCGAAATATACATTCAACTTCACGCCCTGGGGCCTGGACAACGAGATTCCGCTCGGATCCTCGCTGCCCGGCACGATCTCTGTCGGAAAACCGAACGATACCAATGGCATGGGCGTCCACAATGTCGGCACGATCTGCCCCAACTGCTATGCCATCCCCGCAGGCGCCGGCAGCAATTTCAATCGGGCATTGAACAACGGCCTGGGTCCGCTGGCGCCAGGTGATATAAAAAATCCTCTCAATTGGGCGAGTCTGATTCCGGGTACGACCAATGAAGTTGATCCGATGCTGCTGGGCTGGGAACTGGCCGCGGAGCAAAAGAATTCCGCCGTCGTAACTTTAGACCAAAACCTGTTCCCGGGCGTGTCGTTCTTCTTTACCGGCTTCTACACCAATCGCCGGGTCGAACAACTCGAACAGCCAACCGGCGCCTTTGTGAACTCTGACATCAAGGGACCATTTGCCGTCCCGACGACCAATCCCTATTACCCGGTTGGCGCACCACCGAATCTGCAGGCGGAATACGTATTCACCCGGGAGATTCCTCCCGCTGTTGGCGCCTATGAGCTTTCGGATCGTTATCAGTTTGGTCTCAACCTCGATCTGCCATTCGGCTGGAGCGGGCAGGTCTACGATTTACGGAGTTATGAGGCGAACCAGTATATCGCCCACGCGATCAACGGCCCGGCGGTCAAAGTTGCCCTGGGGAACACCGTCGCCGGCGTCAGCAAACCCGCCTCGATTCCCTATCTGAATGTGTTCTGCGATCCGCGGTCATTTCAATGCAACTCGCCCGCCACAATCGCCTATATCAGCGGGCAGCGGGAGTTGGGCGACAAATATTCGATTGAGGAGAAGGGCGCGCGCTTCGACGGGCCGCTGTTCGACCTTCCTGCGGGGCAGGTCAAGGCGGCGATCGGCGGCACTTACGAAACGGACAATGTGGAGGCGTTCAACGCGATCGATCAAAACACGCCTCAGCCCGCCGGCAATACGGGCCCGGCGCCAGTCGTGCCGATTTATGATTTTGAGCCCTTTTCAGTGTGGGCGGGATTCGTCCAGGCGGATATCCCCATCTTCGGCGACAATTTCAACATTCCGCTGGTGCGCAAGCTGGATTTCGAGGTGTCATGGCGCCACGACCGATATTCCAGTCCGAATGGCGCACTCGCCGGCGGCACCAGCAATCCAAAACTCGCCTTCACTTGGCTGATCGACGAACTGGTTGGCGCAACCGTGCGCGGCTCCTGGGGCACATCGTTCCGTTTCGCCAATGCCGGCGAATATTCGACCGTGTTGAGCATACAGAATACGCCGTACAATCTTCCGGGCGCGGCCGTGCAGTCTATTCCATGCACCGGTGGCGCACCGGCGGCGGGTAGCTTCGCGGCGGATCTGGTTGCCGCCGGATTTGCCTGCGGTAGCCAGCCCGGAGGCGAGCTGTGGGCCGGCGGGCCGCATCCGGAATTGCGCTCTTTCGCCAATGCCCAGGGACAAAATCAGACCCGCGAAGGCGGAGCCAGTCTGGCGCCGGAAAAGGCGACCAATTACAGCCTCGGCTTCGAATTGGCGCCGCAGATCGATTTCCTGCGCGGCCTTAATCTGCAGGCGACCTGGTACAGGGTGAAAATCAATGGGACGCTGAACTCGTTCACTTCCGCTACATCGGACATCATGTCGAGCTCGCTCCAGCGGTCGCTGTTTATTCTGCCCAGCGATGTTGGATGTCCAGTCAGCGCCAACGCCAATCCGACGACCTGCGCCCCGTTCGAGAAAATGGTCGCAGCGGCCCTGCTCGCCCCCGGCAGCACCACCGATATCAGCCAGGCCAGCCTCGTCAATTGGATAATGGATGGCGCCACGACCAATCAAGGGTCCATCGCGACCTCAGGCATCGACTTCAATGCCAGCTATGACATCGATCTCGGCGATCTCGGCGCATGGAACGCGGGCATCACCGGCACCTATTATCTGTTTTTTGACGAGCAGGCTGTGACCGGCGGTCCGATTATCGACGACATAAAGAATCCTGAGCTTGCCAGCACTCCTCTCAATGATTTTCCCCGGTTGAGATACCGGGCGCGGCTGGGCTGGAGCAATGGGCCTTATACCGTCACCGGGTTCCTCAATTATCACTCGCATTTCTATCAGCCGTGGAATACGCCGCCCAATGTCAATTTCCAGTGCACGAGCCAGGGCGGCAATATCGGTGGCGGAACGTTCCCCTGCGCAATCAGCAACTTCAATAATTTTGAGCCATCCTGGTACACGGTCGATCTGTCGCTTGGCTACAACACCGGCGACACGCCCGCGAGTGATTATCTGAAGAACATCACTCTCCAGCTTACAATTCAGAATCTGATGGGACTGCATCCGGCGTTCTCGTACATACTGGCGGGCGGCGGCCGGGGTGCAGCCGCCTACAACATCCTGGATCCCGATACCGGCCGTATCATCGGCATCACCATTGAGAAGAGTTGGTAATAAGGCGTCGTCTCCTCTGGTTTGGCACAAGCCCGAGGATGACATCATACCAACGCTTGAAGAACTCGGCGTCGGCTTTGTACCGTTTAGTCCGCTCGGCAAGGGCTTCCTCACCGGCACCATCGATGCCAATACCAGGTTCGCCGACAGCGACTTCCGTAACTCGATCCCGCGCTTTTCGCGGGAATCGCGTGCGGCCAATCAGGCGCTGGTCGACCGGCTGAATGAGGTAGCCAGGCACAAGCACGCGACAGTGGCGCAGATCGCACTTGCCTGGCTGCTCGCGCAGAAGCCGTGGATTGTGCCGATCCCGGGTACTACGAAGCTCCACCGCCTGGAAGAAAATATCGGTGCGGCTGCACTCCAGCTGACATCGGACGATCTGGCCACAATCGAAGACGCGGTCGTGAATATTCCGGTACAGGGTGCGCGTTATCCGGAAGCACTCGAGCGAATGACGGGACTCTGAGCCCGTCGACGTCTCTTCGCGGCTTGCAGTTCATGCGCTGATCGAGATGGCCACCGCTCTGGGTGATGTTTGCCGGTCTGATCGATGCGGCAGGCGTCTCGCCCTCGCGGGCGTCGCCTGAAACGATTCTCGGGGTCGATCCCCAGTGATGATTGAATCCTTCAGTGCGTCTGTCGTATGTTTGTGTGGCTGTGATTGGTTGCATCGATGGGGATGAGCGAAAATCGCCATAACAGGCGGAGGAATTGGCGGTGGCGAAGCCATGCCAGTCCCGGTCCCCTGCGGTCCAATCCCCTGCTGCTTGCGATCGCTTTCCTTGCGCTGGCAGTACAGCTTTTTGTCGTCCAGACTCACATCCATACCGGTACTGAGTTCGGGTCAGTCGCATCCCAGTTTGAAAAGGCTGCAGATTGGCAATCCGCGCATATCGCGGGCAAGCCGGTTAACCCCGATCCGATTCCCGTCAGGGACGACTCCTCCAACTGTCCAATATGTCAGGCGGTTGCCCACTCGGGCCCATTGCTGGCAGTCGCCCAAATCCTTGCCTGGATTCTGGTTTTCATCATCGCAAGCAGGCCGCAGCAGAGCGATCCGGTTAAGCCGGACCTCCATATCTCACATTCCTGGTTCGGACGCGCCCCACCTGTTTCGTTCGTTCCAGTCTGACCGGGCGGGCCGCACGCCGGCTCGCCGCATCCACTCTTAAGCGAACTTGAAACGAACGACCCGGTCCGTCGCATGCGACGGTGGGTTGGTGGGGCACAAAAATGAACAGGACTACTCTTCTCACGACTACCGCGCTGGTCGCGGTCATCGGAATATTTTCTCCAGCATCGGCGCAAATTGCCGGCGGCGCACCTGTGGGTGCCATCGGCGGCCCACCGGAGCAAATCACGGTGACAGCGCAGCGTCTGAACGAAGCCCGCAACGGCATCGAAACCGATGTCGGTGCATCGAGCTACCAGATCGGCGAAGTCGCCATCCAGTCGACTCCCGGCGGCGACAATACACTGCTTAATCAGGTGATTCTGCAGGCTCCGGATGTCGCCCAGGACTCGTTTGGCCAATTCCATGTGCGCGGCGAACATGCCGGCATCCAGTTCCGTCTGAACGGAATCATTCTGCCGGAAGGGATCAGTTTCTTCGGCCAGACGCTCAGTCCCCGACTGATCGAATCCATGAAGCTCGAAACCGGCGCGCTTCCGGCCGAATTCGGCCTGCGCACGGCAGGCATCATCGACATCACCACAAAAAGCGGCGCACTCGATTCGGGTGGCGACGTTTCCTTCTATGGCGGCGGTCATTCGACGATCAACCCCAGCGTCGAATATGGTTCGACCGTTGGGAATATCACCTTTTTCGTTTCGGCCGACTTTCTGCGCGATCTGCTTGGCATTGAATCACCGGACGGTAGCCACACGCCGATTCACGACCGGACGCAGCAAACCCACGCCTTCGCCTATCTCGAAGACATTCTGGACCCGCAGAACCGCATCTCCTTCATCGCCGGCACATCGCACGATGATTTCCAGATTCCCCAGGCAGCCGGTCAGCAGCCTGGTCTGGGACTGACGGTCCTTGGACAGACCATGTTCCCGAGCGAGAAAATCGATGAGAACCAGCGGGAAATCACCCATTTCGGCATTGCCAGTTTCCAGCACGCGGAAACGGCCTGGGACGTGCAAACGTCGCTGATTTCGCGCTATTCCAGCCTGTATTTCAGTCCCGACGCGATTCCCGACATTTTGTACAATGGAATTTCGCAGCAGGCGCTGAAGCGCAATGCCGCTTTCGGCTTGCAAACGGATAGTGCATTCCGCCTCATCGACGGCCACACGGTGCGTGCCGGGTTCTATGTTCAAGCCGATCGTTCAACCAGCAACACCACATCACAGGTGCTACCGGTCGATGACATGGGAAATCAGACCAGTGATCAGCCGATCACGGTCATCGACAACAGCGGCAAGACCGAAAAAATCTACAGCGTCTATATTCAGGATGAATGGCGGATCTTCCCGACCATCACCCTGAATTACGGCGTCCGTTACGATGCCTATGAAGCCTTTAGCAGCGGCGGCCAGGTTAGTCCGCGGGTTAACGCCGTGTGGCAGCCCTTTACGGGCACTGTTGTTCACGCCGGCTATTCCAAATATTTCTCGCCGCCGCCCTTTGAACTGGTCGGCACCGAAAGCATTAACAAATTCGCCAATACGACAGCCGCGCCCGGCGTCACCCAAAACGACACGCCGCAGGCCGAGCGCGCCAATTATTACGATGTCGGAATCAATCAGGTCATCATTCCGGGACTCACGACCGGGATCGACACTTATTACAAACAGTCACGCGACCTGATCGACGAAGGCCAGTTCGGCGCACCCATCATCGAGACGCCGTTCAACTACGAGCATGGGCGGCAATATGGGGCGGAATTCACTATCAACTACACCAGCGCCGAATTCAGCGCTTATGGGAATCTCGCGCTGCAGCATGCCATAGGCAATCACATCGTCTCGAGCCAGTTTAATTTTTCCCAGGACGATCTCGATTACATCGCGACCCACTACATCGATCTCGACCACGAACAGCATTTCAGCGCATCTGGCGGGGTGTCCTATCTGATTTTCGACACCCGTATCAGCGCCGATCTGCTGTTCGGCTCGGGATTGCGCGCCACTCCGGACGGCGGCCCGCCCAACGGCACGCATCTGCCCTATTACACGCAGGTCAACTTCGGACTGCAGCACAACTTCGACATCGCCGGCGGGTTGATCGCGCGCTTCGACATCATCAACGCCTTCGACGAAAAATACGAAATACGCAACGGCACAGGTGTCGGTGTCGGCGCGCCGCAATGGGGTCCGCGCCGGGGTTTTTTTGCCGGGCTGGAGAAAACGTTCTGAAGAGGGAGGTTTCGTCAGCGTTTTATCGCCGCACCACGGAGTAACTCCACCAAGACGGATAGGGGTTCTGATGAAAAAGCGAAATCGTCATGCGAAGCTTGCCTCGGGTCCGCTAATCTTCTTTCTGCTCCTCTGCATTGTCAGCGCGACCATCGGCATACGCATCAACTCCCACATCTACAGTAGAGAACTGAGGAACTTCGGGGGGTATGAGCCTCCGTAGCGATGCTCGCGAGCAGCGCAGCTACTGGTTCGTGACTGCGTAATGTTCGCTGCGCAAAGGAACGATGCCGCTTCGGGTCGTCTCACTTAAGGTCGAAGACTCCCCGCTCCCAGCACACCGAAGATCGGGCAAGGGTGCGGCAGAAGAAAACGGTCACCCCGGCAGGTTCGAATTGACCGATGAAACGACAATTGCATGAAAAGCAACCCGGAGAAGGTCGGCTCCGGCGGGAGCTTCGCCAATTCCGGACGATCGCTGCTGCAAATGCGGCAAATATAGCCTTGTTACTGCTCCGTGCTGGCATTAATCACACAGTCGCGTTGTAGAAAGCGGCAGGAGCACATTCACATTGGTCTCGTGGCATAGGCACCCCGGGCAAGATGGCGCGGTCGCTGCGGGCGAAACCGTCCCGGAGCCCTCGCCGATGACGATGTCGTGGTCACCGGCGGCCATCTCCTGCTCACCAATGGCTCGCGCGTGAACCTGCGCGAGCGCAAGCCCGGGAGCGGGGCGTGAAAATTTCGGAGACTTGCATCCGCCGCCCGGTGATGACGACGCTGATCACGGCGTCGCTGATCGTGTTCGGTTTGCTCGGTTATCGCCTGCTGGCGGTCGCCGCATTACCGGCAGTCGATTTCCCCACTATCCAGATTACCGCTACGCTCCCGGGCGCCAGTGCTGAAACCATGGGCACTTCGGTCGCCGGACCGATCGAGCGGGCGCTTTCCGCCATCGCCGGCATTACCTCGATTACATCGACCTCGGCGCTCGGCAGCAGTTCGATTGTCCTCCAGTTCGACCTCGACCGGAACATCGACGGCGCCGCGCTCGACGTGCAGACGGCGCTCACCGTGGCGGCGCGAAAACTGCCGATCGAAATGCTGACCCCGCCTTCTTTCCGGAAGGTCAATCCGGCCGATCAGCCGGTCATCCAGCTCAGCCTGACCTCGCCAACGCTTCCCATGTCGAAAGTCGACGACTATGGCGAGATCACGCTGGCGCAGCAGATTTCGCAGCTGCCGGGCGTCGCTCAGGTTCTGGTATTCGGGGAACAGAAATTCGCCGTGCGCGTCCAGGTCGATCCTGTCGCTGCGGCACAACGCGACATCTCAATGGAGGATGTGCGCACCGTCCTCGCCAAGAACAATTCGAACACACCGGTCGGCTCCATCTCCGGAATCGAGGCCAGGCAGAACACGACACTTGACGCATCGGCGGCGATGCGCACCGCCGCCGAATACCGCAATGTCATCGCCGCCTACCGCAATGGCGCGCCGATCAGGCTCAATGAAATCGCCAACGTGATCGATGACGTCGAGAACCAGCTCGGCGCCAACTATTACAAGAACGAAAAATCGATCGGCCTGGCGGTCTACAAGCAGTCGGACGGCAACACGGTCAGGATCGTCGACGCAATCTATGACCAGCTTCCGCGCTACCGCGCCCAGATTCCGCCGGCCGTCAAGATGGAATTATTCGCCGACCGCTCGGTGTCGATCCGCAATTCGGTCAAGGACGTGCAGGTGACCCTGGCGATCGCGAGCGCACTGGTCGTGGGCGTTATTTTCCTGTTCCTGCGCTCGGCGGCCGCTACCATCATTCCGTCGCTCGCGGTGCCGATCTCGCTCATTGCAAGCTGCGCGGCAATGTACGCCTTCAACTTCTCGATCAACAACCTGACGCTTATGGCGCTGACCCTGTCGGTCGGATTCGTGGTCGATGATGCCATCGTCATGCTGGAGAACATCGTCCGCCACATCGAAGGCGGCATGACGCCATTCGAGGCGGCGCTCAAAGGCTCGCGCGAGGTCGGCTTTACCATCATTTCGATCACCTGTTCGCTGATCGCGGTGTTCATTCCGGTGCTGTTGATGGGCGGCATAGTCGGGCGCGTGTTCCGCGAATTCGCCGTGACCATTACGGTCACCATCCTGATTTCGGCCTTTGTTTCGCTGACGCTCACGCCGATGCTGTGCGCGCGCGTGCTCAAGAACCATGACGAGGGCGAGAGCCGGAATATCGTGCTGCGCGCCTTCGAAGCCATGTTCAAGCGGTGGCTCCGCGGTTACGAGGTGACCCTCGATCTTGCGCTTAAATACCGTTTCGCCACGCTTCTGGTCATGATCTGCACTCTGGTCGGTACCGTGTGGCTGTACATCGTCATACCGAAAGGATTCTTCCCGATCGAGGACACCGGTTTCCTCAACGTCGTCGCTGAAGGTCCGTCGGACATTTCCGCCAGCGCCATGACCGCGCGCACGCGGCAGGTCGCGGATATCCTGCTCAAGGATCCGGCGGTGGACTACCTCAATATTACGACGGGCGCCGGAGGGCCGAACGCGACCGCCAATACCGGACGCGCTTTGGTCGCGCTGAAACCGCGCGACCAGCGCCAGGACATAGGCACGGTGGTTCAGCGGCTGCGGGTCAAAGCGAACTCCCTGGTCGGTGTCGCCACCTATTTCCAGATCATGCAGAACGTCAATATTGGCGGCCGGCTTGGGAAGAGCATGTACCAGTACACGCTCCAATCGAGCGATACCGCGACCCTCTACAGGGTTGGGCCGCGAAATGATGGAGAAAATCGCCAAGATTCCGGGGTTGCGCGACGTCACCAGCGATCTCTATGTCAACAATCCGCAAATGTCGCTGCAGATCGACCGTGAGGCCGCCGCGGTCTATGGCGTGACGCAGGATCAGATACGCCAGGAACTCTATGATTGCTTCGGCAGCAGGCCGGTGGCGACGATGTACACCGAGGTCAACGACTACTACGTTATCCTCGAGTGCAGCCCGAAGATTCAGGCCGATGCCGTCGGACTGAGCAAGCTGTTCCTCAAGACGAACCTCAACGGACAGGTCATCGCCGGTGGTGCTGCTCCCGCGGCGGGCGCCGGGGTGAGCGGTACGACAACGCCGACCGGACCGGTCGTCCCTTTGTCCGCGCTGGTTCGGCAGGTACCGACCATCGGCGCGCTGCAGGTCAATCACCAGAGCCAGCAGCCTGCAATGACGATCTTCTTCAGTACGGATTCCGGTTATGCGCTCGGCGATGCAGTCGATGCCATCCATCAGATCGAACAGGAGGCGCACCTGCCTGCCTCGATCACCACGGGATTCCAGGGCAACGCGCAAGTTTTCGAGGATTCCCTCAAGGGCCAGGGCGTGCTGGTGATGGCCGCGATATTCGCCGCCTTCGTCGTGCTCGGAATTCTCTATGAGAGCTTCATCCATCCGATCACGATCCTCTCGGGCCTGCCTTCGGCCGGCGTCGGTGCGCTCATCGTGCTGATGATTTTCAAGATGGACCTGTCGGTCATCGCCATGATCGGCATCGTCATGCTGGTCGGCATCGTCAAGAAGAACGCCATCATGATGATCGATTTCGCCATTCAGCGCCGCGCCGTCGGCTTGCCTGCCGCCGAGGCGATCCGTGAGGCCTGTCTGTTGCGCTTCCGGCCAATCATGATGACGACATGCGCGGCGATCTTCGGCGCACTGCCGATCGCGCTCGGGACCGGCGCGGGCTCCGAATTGCGCCAACCGCTCGGTGTCGCGGTGGTCGGCGGCTTGCTGGTGTCGCAGCTGCTGACGCTTTACATCACCCCGGTCGTCTACCTCTATCTCGACAAGGTTGATCGCCTGCTCAAGCACCGGATCGATCCCTCGGCTGGCCTCCACGATGACGGCAAGCCGCGGATCATGCGCGCCATCGCCGCGGAATAGGTGACCATTCCATTTTACGTGGCGCAGTTCGCTTCATCGCCAATGAACTTGTATGGGGTGATTGGAGAAGGCCTGTCTCGGATCACCATCCCCTCGTCCCGACCTGATTTTGGTTGGCCGTTGCGCAGAGTGGCCGTCAAGCGTGGCCGAAGGCCATCGCGAAGCGATTTGCGCTTTGGCCACGAGCACAGCGGCAGTCTAAGAGATCCTATGGGGAGGTGGATCGCGAGCGGCACTCTGGAAGAGTGCGGTTGCAACCACCCACTCTGGGGACGACCATGCAAATTAGACCTGACCGACCTGAAGCGCCGAGCGCTATCCGTAGTGATCTTGGTGCAATTTTCGTTTCAATGGAACTCAGTCGCTCAAGCTGGCTGATCACCTCGCTGTCGCCGGGCGGCGGCGAGAAAATGTCGAAGCATAATGTGGCTGCCGGAGATATTCGTGCGTTGCTGACGCGGTTTTCGGCTCTCAAGCAGAAGGCTTTTGCGCGGACTGGGAAATTGTTCTCGATCATCGTCATTCAGGAAGCGGGGTTGGACGGCTTCTGGATTCATCGTGTCCTGCAGAATGAAGGGATTGAAAGCTACGTCGTCGATCCCGCCTCGATCGCAACCTCACGCCGGCGCCGGCGAGCGAAGACGGATCGGATCGACGGCGAGGCGCTGCTTCGTACGCTGCTGGCCTACAAGCGCGGCGAACCCCGGGTGTGCGCCATGGTCAAAGCGCCGACACCGGAGGAAGAGGACCGCCGTCGGCTTTGCCGCGAGCGCAAGGTTCTGATCGTCGAGCGGGTTAGCCACGTAAATCGCATCAAAGGTTTGCTGTTCTGCCAGGGCGTGTCCGGGTACCAGCCGCTGCGTCGCGACCGTCGGCAACGGCTCGACGAAATAGAAACGGGAGATGGGCGTCCCTTGCCGAAGCATCTTAAGGTCCAGATCGGCCGTGAACTCGATCGGCTCGAACTGCTGCTCGAACAAATCAAGGCGGTGGAGGCCGAGCGGGACGCGCTGCTCGCTGCGCACCAAGCCGTTGCGCGAGCCCCGGCAGCGATGTTGGTCGACATCAAAGGCGTCGGGCCGGAGTTCGCTGCCATCCTTTGGTCGGAAGGACTGTTCCGACATTTCGACAATCGTCGCCAGATCGGTTCTTACGCGGGCCTGGCGCCGACACCTTGGCAGAGCGGATCGATCGACCGGGAACAGGGCGTGTCTAAATCAGGCAATCCGCGATTGCGAACAACGCTCATCCAGCTCGCCTGGTTATGGTTGCGCCATCAACCGCAATCGACGCTGGCCCTGTGGTTCGAAGAACGGGTCAAGCGAAATGGCGGCCGTCATAAGAAAACGACCATTGTGGCCCTGGCGCGCAAGCTGCTGGTGGCGCTCTGGAAATATGTGACTGCTGGTGTTGTCATCGAGGGAGCCGTCATGAAAACCGCAGGATGAGAGACGTTGAGCGAAACTCTAAAATCTCCAGGACGTAATTAGTCCTGGCGGATCCAGGTGGACGAACCGCGGACAGACATGGCCTAAAAAGCCGCTTTAGAGAATGGTCTCGTCCTCCTGAGCCCCGCTGCCGCAAGCAGGATATTGGTGCGGTCGCTTCATGCGACGACCGGATGTGAGTTTGATCTGGCGAGGAAACGACCAGGTCGTGCAATCGGGCTCAGACCTTGGATACCGAAACAACCCCTGGAGTATTCGTCATGCGCAGCTGAATCTCACCCCTTGACTCGAACCTCCCCATGTGAGTCTGTCCGGAAACATCATATCGGATTGCAAAGTTTTCGCAGCATGAGACGGATTGATGCGAGGCGCAAGAAAGCGAGCGCCTTGCGATTGAGGTTCTCCCAATCTTTGGCGAGCCTTCGGCATCGGTTCAGCCATGCGATGGTACGCTCGACAATCCATCGTTTGGGCAGCACGACGAAGGAATGCAATTCATTGCGCTTGACGATTTCAATGACCCAGCTTCCGCTCGCAGCGGCGGCCATCGCGGCGCGCGGGCCCTGATAGCCCGCATCGGCAAAGATGCGCAGAATGAACGGGAACAAAGCCCGCGTGCGTGTATCGAGCACAAGTGCTGCACCGTCGCGATCCTGGATGCTGGCCGAATGCACGGCAGCGCTCAACAACAGCCCGAGCGTATCTACGAGAATGTGGCGCTTCTTGCCCTTGATCTTCTTTCCGGCATCGTAGCCATGCGGATCGATGCACGCCCCCCTTTTTCAGCGCTTTTCACGCTCTGGCTGTCGATGATCGCGGCGCTGGGGCTTGCTTCTCGCTCTTCTCGTTCTCTGCATTCCACATAGAGTGCGTGATGGATGCGTTCCAACGTGCCGTCCCAACTCCAGAGATCAAGATAATCGAACAACGTGCTGCGTGCCGGGAGGTCTTTCGGGATCGCCCGCCACTGGCAGCCCGTGCTCAAGACATACATGATGCCATTCATCACATCGCGCACATTGACATGACGCTTGTTGCCTCCGCGCTTGGCCGGTGGAATCAGCGGCGCAACAAGTGCCCATTCCTCATCCGTCAGATCGCTCGGGTAACGCAGTCGGCTGCGGTCGTATTGCTTGCGGTTTTTTGCCGTCCACATTGGTGACCATCCTCGAATCAGGGCCACCTCTCTTGAAATCACAAACAATTCATGCGATTCAATATGTTCCGGGACAGACACTAACATTACAGTTGCCTTTTCCTTTTGAGGTGCGCGCGGCGCGCTTCGGCTTGATGGGCGCGGCGCCATAAAGACCATGCGATGACGTGGGCGGGCTGGATGCGCCGTTGCGCGAGTTTCATGGCGATGCGGCGGATTTCCTGGACCGACCATCGGATCAGGAGCGCTGTTTGGTCCGAAGACGGAGCATCGTTTTTTTGGGCAGCGGCGGAACATTGGCGCGATGCCGGATGGCGGCCATCATGGCGAAGGCGAGCATGACCAGCGACACATGCCGGTGCCAACCATGCCAGGAGCGGCTTTCATTGTGATCGAGGCCGAGTTCGTTCTTGGCGGCTTCAAAGCTTTCTTCGATGGCCCAGCGATGGCCTTCGACCGATACCAGCTTTTCCATGGGCTGCCCTTGGGGCACCACGTAGAGAAGAACGCAAGGTCGCCGTCGGCAATGTTGCGGCGGATCAGAAGGCCTCGCGTCCACGCCCCGGCGAGAACGCTGTTGTATTGGCCGGCATCGAGATCGGCCAGTTCGAGATAGGCCCAGTCATGCAGGCGCGGCCCCTTGGTTCCTTCGCCCGCCGACAGGCGCCGCCAGGTGTTTTGTGGAAGATTTTGCGCGATCTTTCCGGCCGTCCCGCCAACCCGCTGCTTCTTGCCCCAAGAACGGAACACGTGGTTGGAGGCGACGCCCAGGACATAGCCCTTGCCTGCCTTGCGCAGGGCGCTCTCGATGTCCCCGGTGCCATACACGCTGTCCGCCGCGACAAAAGAGAACGGGACCTTTGCGGCGATCGCACGCGCGATCATCCGGCGTGCGATCTGGGGTTTCGTCGCAAAGCCCACATCGTCCGGCACATGCGCCGTCTTCAGGCGCTCGGGATCGTCCGTCCAATCTTTCGGCAGATAAAGCGCCCGGTCGATGAAGGCGTGGCCGTGACGCGACACATAGGAGGCGAAGACGCCGATCTGGCAGTTGGTGATCTTACCCGCCGAGCCCGTGTACTGGCGTGCAACCCCGCACGAAACCTTGCCCTGCTTCAAAAAACCGGTCTCGTCAATGACGAGAACCGCATCCTCATCAGCAAGCGTTTCCAGCGCGTAATCGCGCACGATGTCGCGCAACGCATCCGCGTCCCACCGCCCGCGGCCCAGGATCGCCTGCTGGCGCCACGGACCGGGATCGCCCGCCGCTTCCGCGCGCATCCAGCCCGTCTTGCGCCGCTCATCCCCAAGCAAACCGTCCAGGAACAAGCCTGCCGACGCCGCTACCCGCTCCTGCGTAAACAACAATCGAATACGCGCTTTCACATCGCGCAATGACGACGCCCAAGCCTCTAACGTCGTCTCAATCGATGCACCGGACATCCATGACCTCCCGAATCATGGTTGCCCATGAATTCAGAGATCAACAAAACAAGCAACTGTAATGCTAAGGTTCAGCTAAGGCCTCCTTTTCGATTCCCCAATCTGCTCCCAAAATCATAGCGCATGGGTTGCGCTGCACGATGGTCCGGTCCAACATCACGAAGATTCCGCGCCAGGCGCTGGAAGTAGCGCGCGGATCGTGCGGGAGGAGCAATTGAATGTTTCCACCACCACAACCCTGGAAACAGCGCACCTCGGTTGACCCCCAACGCGAATATTTGGCATTCACAGCGCGCTTCTATTTGAAGTCATTCCGTCACGTGCCGGCATTTCTGTCCAGCTCCTTTGCCGTTATGAAGCAGGCAAATACGGCGCCAGGCATTGTAGGCTGGTCGATGGGCGCAGATCTCTTCAAACTCGAATTCCACAATTTGTCGGCGTGGACGGACGCGCAAAGCCTGCGGCGCTTCATTCAAGAAGGTCCCCATAGCCGTGCTCTCCAGGCGCATAAGCATGACCTGCGCCGCAAAACCACCTTTGTGTATTTCAAAGTGTTGGGGCAGGACCTTCCCCTGAAATGGAAGGACGCCATTGAGAGGCAGGACCAGCAGAAGAGGGCGGACCAGAAGGCTGCTTTGCGCCATTAAGCGACGTAGATGAAACTAGCCTTCCGAAGCATCTGCGCATCGTCCACGGTCGGGACTGGAATGTACTTGCTGTATTGCGGGTCATTGTCGTCCTCCCAATCTACCCACTCGTAAAACTCAAAGAAATAAAGCTGCCCGCACTCGCGGCACTTCAGCAGATACCGAGTCAGGTGGCTTTCTTTTGCGTAGGTAGCTCCTGTTGCCTGCCGCTATTACGCGCCATCGCGACTACGGCGATGTTTTCGAGTACTGTTGAAGCACGCTCCTCTCGAACGGGTTTGGCATGCTGCGTACTTTGCTTCTCCGCCTTGCTTTAATGGCTGTGACCGCGATTCCCGCTGCAGCCCAAACGACTTCCGCGACCAACGGCGAAACGCACGGCGACGCTCCGATCCCGGATTTTTCCGGTACTTGGCAGCATCCGGCATTTCCCTGGTTTGAGCCGCCGGCATCAGGACCCGGGCCAATCACGAACTTGTCGCGTTGGGCTGAGCAGCGGCCTGGCGGTGCGGCCGGTTCGGAGGCGTTACCTCCGGGCGCTGTCGGCATCAGCGACTACGACCAGTTGGTTGGCGACTACAACAGCCCGATCCTGCAGCCCTGGGCGGCGGCGGTGGTCAAGCAATTTGGCGAGATGTCGCTTGCCGGAATCACTTATGGGAATCCTTCAAACCAGTGTTGGCCTTCCGGCCTGCCATTCGTTTTCAAGGAGTTCGAGATCGAACTCATGCAGCAGCCGGACAAGGTTACCATTCTCTATAATGGTTACGACCACGAAGTCCGGCGCGTACGGATGAACGCGCAGCACCCGTCCCGGCTCACGCCCTCCTGGTACGGCAATTCTGTCGGCCATTACGAGGGCGATACCCTCGTGATCGACACCATCGGCATCAGGACTAACCGGCCCTATGCAATGATCGATCTGTTCGGCACGCCCTATACCGACAGGCTGCATATCGTCGAGCGCTATCGACTGCGCGATTACGACGAGGTGGAAGATGCCATCGAACGGAACAGGAAAGAGAACTGGCTGTTCAACGGCGATGTTTGGAGTCAGCACAGGGGAAAGTACCTGCAGGCCCAAGTGACGGTTGAGGATGAAGGCGTCTTCACCGCGCCGTGGAGCGCGACCATGACCTACGTGCCGGCGCCCGATTTCCCCGAAAGCGTATGTGCCGAAAATCCGAACGAGTACTATAACAACCGGCAATCAGACCTGCCCAAAGCCGCAATGCCGGACTTCTGAAGAACAGGTGATTGCCGCGCCGCGCAGAGCGCCCATCGCGTGTGCAGGGCCGTAACGCTGATGACTGGCTTACTGCCGGTTTCGTCACCGGTGTTTTGGTGCAACATGAAACCGGATAAGGCACCAAGTTCGCGGTCGCTATCGGTGCTGGCTCGGCCCTCCCGAGCAACCCTCGCGATTTCTACTGCACGCAAGGGCGGGCCACCGAGAACAGCGGAACGGACTCAACGTCCATGGGTGATGAAAGCGCGTTCACTTAGCGCGTAACGTGACTGTAAGCGAGACCAGTTAAGCTGCCGCTGGCGGCCTTCTCGAAAGGCTGGGTACTCCGTTGGCGCAATTGCGGTATGCACGCCCTAATCTAGGTGCTTTCGCCGTAATGTGCCCAGCCAGGAGGGAAGTCATGAAATGTCTGGAACCCTGGTTTCACCGCCCGCTCGGCGCGGCTCGCCCGGTAGCAACGGCCGCTTTGTTATTGGCCGCAGGATATCCAGCAGAAAGCTACGCCGGTATTATTCTCTCTCCTATAACCTCTAACACGTATGTTCAGGGCGTCGACCCAGGTACGGGCTTGGGCGTAACCAATAATCCGCCCGGTGGCGCGTCTTCCCCTGGCACGGCAACCTATTCCAACAGCCACGACAACGGCTATGCCACGGCGACAACAAGTTATGGCAGCGCAACAGCAGGCCCGTCGCTTAGCGTTACCGCGGAGTCCTACATAGACAGCTGGACCTCGTATGCCTCGCTTACCTATTTTTTCGAGGTCCTAGGCCCAGGAGGCTCGACCACGATCGATCTGACTGCGTTTGCTAACGCAGTAAGAAACCCGGCCACGACTGGCGACTCCGCCACAGCGTCAATCAACATTTCCAATAACTCAACCCTCCAAACAGTAGTCCATGGCCAAGTATCAATTACCTGTGTCTTCGGGTCCTGCCCCCCCAACCCAGGATATTATTTGCTCCCCTACCCAACACCTGAGACCGTGCTAGAAAACGCGGTGTACAAAGTGGATCTGGTGGCCCAAGCGACCGCCCTAACGTCAAATTCATCAACCGAGAATATATTATCGGCGGTTGTGGATCCCCGGATTTTTCTCAATCCCAACAATTCCTCAGGGCTCAGCTTGGTGTTTAGTGAAGGGATCAATGAGCCGCCAGGCCTTGTCTCTACGCTCCCTTCAAGCGCCCCAGAGAACGTACCAGAACCAGCCTCGCTCTCCCTGCTCGTCATCGGCCTTGTCGGTATTGGCTTTGCGAGGCGGAGAAAGGCGAGCTGAGTTAGATCATTCCGCCTGCAGTTCCAGCAGGCTGCGCAGCAGAATTCCCGCGCGCGAGGGGACCACGTCCCAGCCCGATTGCCGCTGTCCGAGATCGAGCACATTTTCCAGGATCAGCATCGCGAGGCCGTGGATCGCGCCAAAAGCGGCAAGCCCCGCCACCGGATTGTCAACTGCGCGCCCGATGTCTTCCGCAAGCGATGCCGTGGCCTCCGAGAGCGCGGAGAAACTGGTCCTGTTACGAAATTCCGGTCCGAACATCAGCCGGATCAGACCCGGATGCTGCACGGCAAAACGTAGATAGATCGTTGCAATGCGCACGATGCGCTCGGATTTTTCGGAAGGAGTCGCCACCGCCTGCGCCAGCTCGGCACGCAGTTTCGCGATGCCGTCGCAGGCGACATCGGCCAGCAAGGCCTCACGGCTGGCGTAATGCCGGTAAGGGGCGGCGTGCGACACGCCCGCCCTACGCGCCACCGAGCGCAACGAAAGCGCTTCCAGTCCCTCTTCTTCAAGAATCGCGCGCGCGCTTTCCCGCAGCGCCGGGCCGAGATGGCCATGATGATATGGCCGCGCCGAATCAACGTCGTTCATGGAACACGCCGTTTAATGATGATCCATATGCTCCGGCATTTGTGCACCGGCAGGCCCCCGCGAGCCGATCGGCAGCACCGGTACATCCACATGCACCATTCCTGCCCTGGCGAAATTGAGCGTGAGCGGCAATTGCGTCCCGTTCTTCAGCGGCGATTTGAGACCACTCAGCATCAGATGGTAGCTCGCCTGCGGTTCGAGATTCACGGTTTTGCCGGCGGGAATCGCCAGACCATCGGCCAAAGCATGCATCGACATGATCCCGCCCGCCATCGACATTTCGTGGACTTCGACCTTGCCCGCAAGCGGAGACGAACCGCCGAGAAGACGGTCATCCGTGCGGCCGTGATTCTCGATCGACATATAGGCCGCTGCGGTTGCCGCACCGTTCGGGGTCGCCGCGCTCCACGGCCGCCCCAGGGTGATGCCACCCTGCCCTTCCAACTCCGCGGCCGCAGAAAAGCCTGGCGCCCAGCACAGGACAATGGCGGCAATCAACGAAAAAACCGGTAATTTCACGTCACCCTCCAGTGAAGCTGCGTCACGGATCGACCGTGAACATGAAAGAGCCTTCTGTGCGATGCGTATCTGCGGAAACCACGTGCCATTTAACACGATAGCTTCCGGACAACAGCATCGGCATTTTGCCAACCAGCACCCTGTGGCCGGAATCCACAAAAGCGATGGCGTTCAACGGGACCGGAGTACCAGACGCGCTGATCAATTCCACGCCGGAAAGTGCAAGCTCTATGGCTTCGCTGAATTCGAGTCTGAGTTCCGTCACACGGCCAGCCACCGTCGATCCAACCGCAGGGCTCGATTTCTGCAGAAATGCGTGGGCTTCGGCCTGCGTGATCAGACCGGAAAGGAACAACGCAAGCGCAAGGCTGTGTCGCATTGTCACGCTCCCAATAATGGCCGGCCGATGGTTTGGGGAAAGAGGTCGTCAATAAAAAGATGAAACTGCGCGATGAAGCCGACGCCGCGGCCGGACGCGCCATTCACCGGCAACAGGGCTTCGGCGCCAAACTGAACATATTGTCCTGCCCAAAGAAGGCCGGGCGCTGCGGTTCCGGTGATCTTCCCGCTGACCGAATCGAGCGGCTTCTGAAGCGTCAATTCGACCACCGGGATCATGCGATCGAATGGTGGACGCAAGACGTCGCGCACCTGCGTCTGCAGGTAGTTGAGGCTGTACTCGAAAGCGATTCCGATCTGGAGTGTATCGGCCGGTCCGCCTGTGACGCGTGCCGCCGCCGGTACTCCGATTCCGATGGAGCCCGTGATTGCAAGCGGGCGCAACAGACTGGCCGCGGGGGCGATGTCCCCAAAGCCCTTGCCGAAGAAAAAAGCCGGAGTGATCGTGCTGAATGAATCGGCGCCAATCCGCTTTGCACCGGTCCCGCCAAGGTCCGCATCAATCCCAACGGCGAAAATTGTCTCGCGTTCCGGATCGATCGCGATCTGGTATTTGGCGCCGACGGCTACATTGTCGAAACCTTCGCGTGATGCATTGCCCTGCGGTCGCAACTGAATAAACCTCGCTGAAAAATCCAGGGCGAAGTCACGCGTGATCCGCTTTGCCAGGTCGAGAGATGCCGTTGTAATCGCAACGTCATCAGCATCCCTGAACCACGAAACCGTTGGAAAACTCCATTCATCGGCGACAAAAGGATCATCCGTGATCAGCGTTGCCGGAAAAAATCGCGGTCCGGCGAATCCGTGCGCGAATGCACGGTTACCTGCCGGCGATGTCAGGAATGCGGCGGCCGAAAGGCACGCGCCCATGGTGCGGAATTTCATGATGTGATGAACCCAGAGGTAAAAAGCGCGCTTCTCGCGAAGCGCCCGCCCGTTACGTCAATGCGGCGCGAAGAGCGGCAGGAGGTCCCCGGGTCTCAAAGGATTCATAGGCGCGGCGCAGCAGCAACCGCACGCTGTTCACAAAGGGTTCGGCGCTTCGCCAGAATAGCAGAAAAGCCAGCAGCAGCGCAGGCGCCACCGCAAGCACCGGCGCGGAATGGAAAGCCACGCACATCGGACAAAGGCCATCCGAACCGCCGTTATCGGGTGCGGCCGGAACGGGCTTGCCATTGGCGTCCAGGGTTACGGTCTGAAAGCCATGCGCGGTGCAAAGGACAAGCGAAAAACCGCCGGCCGAGCGCGGCGCCGCGAAGCCGGACAAACAAATCGGCGCGATCGCCTGTACCGCCAGCGCGGCAAGCCCAAACGCAAGCGCAACGAAATCGATGGCGCGCCGGAAACGGATGTTGCGGTGGCAAGTCACGGCCGGAATGTATCAATTCTCGGCCGGGAACGGAATGCGGAACTCTGATGACACTTCGGCACAGCCGGAAACCGGCTGAACCGTACGCAGTCCCGACGGTTTTCCTGCCTTCTTAAGCGTCGGCCGAGCGCGCAAGTCTGGCGAGTTTCACGGACTGCCGATGCCATTGCCTCACCGGTACTGCCGGGCAACCTGCAACCGTATCGTGGGCAAGAACATTTCGCATTACGCCGCTTTTCCCGGCGATCCGCGCATCCGATCCAATGTCAAGGTGATCACTAATCGCCGCCTGACCGCCAACCATGACGCAATCGCCAATGGTCGTGCTGCCGGCGACCCCCGCCTGACCGGCAAATATGCAATTTCTGCCGATCTGTACGTTGTGGCCAATTTGAACGAGATTATCGATCACGGTGCCGGCCCCGATCACAGTGTCAGCCGCCGCGCCCCGATCGATCGAACAGTTGCTGCCAACGCGAACGTTCTTATAAATCACCACGCGCCCAAGCTGGGCCGAACAGAGAAGACCGGTCGGCGTCGCGACCACGCCGAACCCCTCGCCGCCGACAACCGTTCCGGCTCCGATTCGGACGTTGGAGGCAATCAGCGCATGATTGATGGTCGTATTGCTGCCGACTACGCTGCCCTCGCCGATTTCGACCGCTTGACCGATCACGGTATTGGCGCCGATCCAGCAACCGGCACCCAATTGGACATTGGGACCGATCACCGCGCCGGGATCGATACGACACGCTTCACCGATTATGGCGCTGGGATCGATTTGCGCCGATGCGTGAATCCCGGGTTCCACTGCATCGCGCGGGTGAAACATAAGAGCGATCAGCGCGAAGGCGACGCGCGGATCGTCTGCAACCAGGAGCCACGATCCATTGTGGGCATAGGTAGAAAGTTTGCTGCTCGTGATGATCGCCGACGCGCGGGTGGCCGCAAAGTCATTTGCCTTGCGAGCATCACAAAAGACGCTGAGTTCATCGGCTTGCGCACTGTCGAGAGAAGCAACTCCCCGCACCATCAAATCCGGAGGCGCCTGAGGGTCCAGGCGCGCGTCTGCGCGTTCGGCTATCTCGCTCAGCGTGAAGGGACCGCGCCTCGGGAAAAATCGGTCATCTGTCATCAGCCCCGCCCGGTGTCGCGCTCGCTTTGCCCAACGCGAACGCTCACCCGATAATAATCTGAATCACCTGATCGGATTAATAAAATCTCGTTCACGTCTCCATTTTGGTGAATCGGGGCTGCATTGATCACAGCTGGGGTCAAAACCCGGAAGGCGGCTCCGACGCCACCGCTTCCGACCCGATTCCAGACATCAGCCGAGTCGAGTGGTTCGTCAGAGATTCACAAACCCGGACATTCCCCCATGAGTACCAAGTTTGGGATCAGCAGCCGTCAACTGCACTCGAAATCGTCGCTGGTGGTGGGATGGCACACGTCGGGCCAACCATTCTGGCGCCAGTAATCGACGAGTCCTGCGGCCCGGACATAGGACTTGAACCGGGCGGTCTGCCGGACCGCAGTCATCGATGGGGCCCACAGATACACATCTTCGCCCGGGTCGATGTAGCCGCGTTTCAGGCCGACTTCGTAGGATTCCATGACCATTTCGGGCGCGCCGACATAGGCATAGATCGAACTTGTATTGATCCCGCCCGGATAGCGGCCCAATCCCTGCGGCAGCGCTGCGGGTGCGAGCTTCGCCGGCGCCGCACGCAACAGTCGCACCGCGGCTTGTCTCACGGCTGGCGGAAATCCCGGTGCCTGAGCTTTTTCCAGGACCGCCGCTGCCTCGCCGTACTGCCCCTTCGCGGCCAGAGCCATCCAGAGAACGAATTTACCGTGCTGGATGATCTCGTCATTGAGCCCGCCTGCATAGTCGATTCGCGCGCTCACCCCATTGAAAACCGGGACTGACGGATCCAGCATGGATAGTTGGCGGCGCAGCGGGATCGCGCGCTTCACGTAACCAGCGTCGGCCAGAAAATTGCTGTAGAGATGCAGCGCGTCCGAATTGGCCGGATCGAGGGCCATGGCCCTGACGAATGAGTCTGCGGCGGCAATCTGGTTGCCGCGAGCGTGCTCGATCTGGCCCAGCGTCGCATATCCATCGGGATTTTTCGGATCGAGCTGAATCGCCCGTTGGGCTGCCCTCTCTGCCTTGGCAAGAATTTCGGCAATTGACGGCCGATCGAGAGCGCGATCGCCAAGCGGCGTCAGCACAAAATTGAGCGCAAGCAGTGCCCAGCCGGGACCAAAGTCCGGATCGCGCATTACCACTTGCTCCAGCAGAGCAGTGGCGCTTCGCTGGTTCGCCGCCCCGCGTTGCCGCACCAGCCCTTTCGCGCGCAGGTAATCATCGTAATTCGCTGTGTATTTTGTGCGATCGCTGACCAGATTCTCACCTGGCTTCAGTCCGAGCGTCATGTGCAGCGATGTGGCGATGGAACGCGCGATGTCCTCCTGCACTGCAAACACGTCTTTGAGTTCGCGGTCGTAGGAGTTCGCCCACAAAGTGACGCCGGTGTCTGCCCGAACGAGCTGAGCGGAAATGCGAAGTTGGTCGCCGGCCTTCCGGATCGTGCCCTCGATGAGATGCGTCGCGTTCAGCGCCTTCCCAATAGTTCTGACGTCTTGGTTCTTGCCTTTGAACGCGAACGCCGACTCGCGGGCGACCACCCGAAGGTCAGGAATCCTGGCCAGCGCAGTGGTGATTTCTTCGGTGGTGCCGTCGGCGAAATAGACCTGGTTCGGATCGGGCGAGAGATTCTCGAACGGCATCACTGCGAGCGAAATAGCGGTGCCGGGCGACAGCGACGCCTGACGCGCCGCGGTGACGCTTGCCTCCTGAACCGGCGCAGCAGTGGTCTGAGCTTCTGTGGGCGGACGAACAAGCGTGTAGAACAGTAGCGAAGCGATAAGGAGCAAGACCGAGAGAATTGACAATTCACCTGCGGATACGCGGCGGCTGGCCCGCTCGCCGTGATACCAGGCGAACGTCATGGCGAGCGGCAGCCCCAGAATGAGCAGGAGCATGGAAACGCGGATGACGGCATCCGGCCATTTGAATGCGTCGCTGGTGAGAGTGACCGCGTGCTGAATGCCGTATGCGACGGCGACGTAACCCGCGGTCCATTGCGCGATGCGGTGCTCTTTAACTCGCCGCCAGAGAGGCGCGAACCGGTCCTCAGACGCCGCTTCCGCGCCTTTTGTTCCGTCCGTGAGATCACTCATGCAGCCCCCAGCCCGGCTACCCCGGTAAGCCATAGCAGATTCAACCGGGGCGCGCATCGGCCGGGTTGCGACCGGTCGTTCGGCGGACGATGTGATCCGGGAGAAGCCACTTATGACGTGTTGGGACAGGCTGCCGTCTATTGGCCGTTTGCCGCCTGAAGTATCTTGGCGACCTCGTCGGAGGGATGATTGTCGGCGCTGCCGGCCCGACCCAAAGCAGCGTCGAGCGGCGACACGCGGAGATCGTCCATGATGGCCACTTGCGCACCGTGATCGATCAAATACTTGACGACGCGCGGCCAGCCCCATTGCACGGAGCCGAATAACGCGCTCTGCCCGCCCCGCTCCGGCAGCGTGCTGCCACGCCCCATGCGCGCGGTCAGGCTCTTCACGTCGGTGATCCGCGCATTCACGTCGGCGCCCGCTGCCAACAGCATTTCGAGCGTTGCGATCGACCGATCCTGCACATCAGCGACGTCGGGATTGAAGCGCGGGCTGAATTCCATGCCCAGCCCCGCTGCGGCCATAAGCGGCGTCACGCCCATCACGTTGGGCACATCGACACGCGCGCCATGATCCAGCAACAGCCGCACGGCCGCTTTGTCTTGTGACCCGGCGGCGCGCAACAGCGGCGTGGCGCCGGTGGTGATGATCTCGTCGGCGAAGCGGCCGGAGTTACCGCCGCGCCCCGGCCGATGCATGTTCAACTGAGGATTCGGGTTGACCCCCGCGTCCAGAAACAGTCGCGCGAGTTCGAGCGCGGTGGTCTTCTCCGTGACGATGGGCGGCCCGTGGCGTTCTGCGTAAGCATCCAGGCTGTAGCTATTCATGTCGATCGCAACGTACAGCGGCGTGCGGCCCCACCAATCCCAGACATTCGGATTGGCGCCGCGTTCGAACAGCAGCTTTGCCGTGTCGAATGCGAAATTGTCCATCGCCACCATCAGCGGCGTCACGCCGTCGGGGTTCGGATGGTTTACATCCGCGCCGGCGTCCAGCAGCGCTTTCACGCAATCTGTACATCCCGAGCGCGCCGCATAGAGCAGCGGTGTCAGGCCACCGGTCGGGCGATACTGGTTGCGCGGCTCGCCGGTCATCTGGGTCGGCCAGTCGTTGGCCAGCGCGCGGGCATTGACGTCCGCCTTATGGGCGATGAGAAACCGTGTCATCGCGGCTGAGCCCGCGTCGGTCGCCCACATCAGCGCCGTCTGGCCGCGCCATTTCTCGCGCGCATTGACATTGGCGCCGTGGCGCACCAGCAGATCGGCAACGTCCGTTGATCCCGCGCGCGCGGCCAGCATCAGGGCCGTCTGGCCCTCCTGGTTCGGCACCTCCACGTTGCTGCCCGCATCGAGCAGCATTTTGACCAGGCCCGCATTGGCAGCCTTTACCGCCTCTGCCAGAGGGCTCGAGCCGTAATTGTTGATCACATCGGGCTTTGCACCGCGCTGGAGCAGCGCACGGACCAGATCCGCATCGATCTTGTAGGCGGCCCAATGCAGCGGCGTCGTGCCGTCTCCCTGGGCTGCGTTCACATCGGCGCCCGCGGCGATCATCTTGAGCGCGGCGTCGCGATGACCGGTCTGAATCAGACCGGCGAGGCTGTTATCGGCGGCGGCGGCCGTGCCGGCCGCTGCAAGGCAAAACATGGCGGCGAAGAGGCTGCGCTTCATAACCATGCTCATCAGAGCACTTCCGGTGCGAGAGAATTGTGATGCGCCCAATAGCCCTTATGGGCGGCGTAGGTGAACTTGAACGGGTCCTCGAAGGTGCGATTCAGACCCTTCATCAGTCCCGCATCGAGCATGTCTTGCGCGCTCATGCCCTTCTTGAGGAGATCGAGCATGCGATCGAACAGCACGCGCGTCATGTCGAACTCGGCCTGCAGCTCGGTGCGGCCCACCACCGGACCATAGCTCGGCACGATCCGCGTCTGCGCATCGCTGATCTTCAAAAGTTTTTCCTGCGCGTCGACACGCCCGCCCAGCCAGCCGCCGCCGAACCAGTCAAGCGCGGGATCCTTGACGGGCGCGATGGCATGACCCGCGGCAAGCACGTTCGCGTCCCGGAAGAATACATACATATCGCCGTCGGTGTGCGCCTCGAGCAGGTGGCCGTATTCGATCCGCTTGTCGCCGGCGAAGGTCTGGTCGCCGGTAAAAAAGGTCACGGTCGGACGAGCCTCCATGGGCAGCGCCTTCTCGTACCGATCCTCGTCCATCACGTAATAATCCGTCGCCAGATGCGCCCGGGTCTTTTCGTGAGCGACGATCGCGGCCCCCGACCGCCCGAAGGCCAGGTTGCCGCCCACCTGCTCCCGATGCCAGTGCGTGTTAAAAAGCGTGGTGACACGGCCCGCGCCCGGCAGACCGCGCAACCGTGCGAGCACCGCATCGGTGGATTGAGAAGCGCCGCTATCCACCAGCACCTGACCGGCACCCGCGGCGCGCACCAGGATATTGCCCCCGGTGCCGGTGAGCATGACGAAACCGTCGCTCACCGGGACCACAGCGAGGCTTGCCTGGGAGTAAGCACGGCGCGCGAAGGGCGGCAGGGTCAGCCCCAGGACACCGCCTAATGCACCTTTCAGTATGGTCCTGCGGTTCATGGCTGGTGACCCGTGCGTTCAGACACCGGCGATCACGCCGGTGCTGTCCCCGATGCTCTTCATCTCGACGCCCGCCTTGCTCAGCAGCGTGAGATGCAGATTGGAAATCGTCGTGTGTTCGGGCAACTCGATCTGCTGTCCCCCCTTCTTGAGCGCGCCAGCGCCGCCGCCGACCAGGATGTTCGGCAACGGATAATTGCTGTGCACGTTGCTGTTGCCCATGTTGGAGCCGTACAGCAGCATGGAGTGGTCCAGCAGCGTGCCTTCGCCGTCGGGTGTGCCGGCGAGCTTCGCGACGAATTCCGCGAACCGCTCCAGGTGGTAGCGCTGGATCTTCACCAGCTTTTCAAGCCGATCGACATAATCGGCATGATGTGACAGCGGATGGAAGGAGTCCGGCACGCCGATGTGATTATAGGTCCGGTTCGTGCCTTCCCCGATCATGATGTAGGAGGCCACGCGCGTGAGATCGGCCTGATAGGCAACCGCGATCAGATCGAACAACAGCCGCACTTCCTTATCGATCGCCATATCCTGTTCGGCCGCAGGTATTTCGGGCGCCTTTACGCCCGAGAGATCGCGGTTCTGCGCAAGCTGAACGCGCCGTTCGATCTCTCGAACCGTGTCCAGATAGCCGTCGAGGAACACCTTGTCGCCCGGACCCAGTTCCTGTTGCAGCGCCCGGGTACGCTCGGTGATGAAATCAAGGATGCTCCGTTTCTGCCTGACGATGGCCACACGCTCTTCGGCTGTCGCGCCTTCACCGAATAACATTGCGAAAACTTTGCGCGGGTTGGACTCCATAGGCAAAGGCGAGTTTGCATTCCGATACGAAATCGTGGAGCTGTAGAGGCAGCCAAATCCGGCCTCGCACGCGACCGCCTGGGTTTCACTCTCGGAGCAGACCTCCATCGACGGCAGCGCCGTCTCCTGACCGATGCGCCTGGCAATGATCTGGTCGATCGTCGGAGACATGCTGGGACCGGGCGCTTTGAGATCGGGCTTGACACCGCTGAGCCACGTCGCCGGGTTGAATTTGTGCACGGAGCCGAGGCTGGCCCTGTTCTCGAGATTGGCGAACGACGTCACGAGCTGCTTGTACTTCTCGAGCGGCTCGAGAATCGGGCTGAGTTTGAAATCCGCGCCGGCACCGCTCGGGGTCCAGCGATCCATCGCCTTCCCATGCTTCGTGTTCCACATGACCGCGCCGTGGGGCATGTAGAAGAAGCCCGCGCGCAGCTTCGGCGCGGCGGCGGTCTGCGCAAGCGCGGTGCCGGCCGGAATCATCGCATCGAGCAACGGCAGTCCGACGGCGACGCCCGCGCCCTTGAGCAACGTTCTGCGAGAAAGATGCTTCCTGGTCAGATACATGATCTTCACTCCTCCAGCGCCTGCATGCGGAATGCATTACTCGATACAATCCCTTTCACGAGCGACGAGAACCGGTAATTGTCCTTGGCCGCCGCGCGCACAATCGCCCGAACCTGCGGCATGTCCTGGGGGTCGATCTCCCGGCTGAGCGCGTACATCATGAGCTTCGTCGTCAGCGCCTGGACGAACCCGCCGGGGCGGAGCAGCAGGGAGCGGCGCAGGTCGGCCGGACCTTCGACTTCCGAGCCGTCCGGCATTGTCACCTTCGAATCGATGGGCGCATTAGCTTGCCAATCGATATCGCGCCACTGCCCGGTGACAGTGAAACGCTCCAGCGGCAGTCCGTTGGGTTCGATCACACCGTGGCACATGTTGCACGTCGGATTCTTGCGATGCTCCTCGAGCATCTGACGTATGGTCTTCGGCGCGGCCCCCGGCGGTGTGCTCAGATCCGTCACCACATTCGGTGGCGGCGGCGCTGGCGGCGTGCCGCGGAGTTTGTCGAGAACCCAGGCGCCGCGCACCACCGGCGAGGTCCTGTTGCCATACGACGTGTGCAACAGGACGGCGCCCTTGCCGAGGAGTCCAAAGCGATTCTCGTCCTTGAGCGTCACACGCCGGAACTGTGCGCCGTGCACATCTGTGATGCCGTAGTGTTTCGCCAGCCTTTCATTGAGGAAAGTGTAGTCGGCCGTTAACAGCTGCTCCACGTTCTTGTCTTCAAGCAGAATGCTCCGAAGGAAGAGGTCGATTTCGGTCACGAAATCCGAGCGCAGCTCGGCGCTGAATTCGGGGAAGAGTTGCTTATCCCACTCGAATTTGTCGACCTCGAGGAGGTCGAGCCAGCGCATCGCGAAATCGGTGACCAGATTCTCGGCCTGCGGTGCAGCCAGCATACGCCGCACCTGGGCGTCCAATACGCCGGGATTTCGCAGGGCGCCCGTGTTCGCGAGCTTGAGCAGTTCATCGTCAGGCGCTCGCTTCCACAAGAAGAAAGACAGACGCGAGGCCAGCTCCCGATCGCTCAGCGCATAATATTTTGCGCCTTTCTTATCCTTCGGCTGGGCGATTCCACGATAAAGAAAATCCGGGCTGACCAGAACCGCAGTCACCATCTGTTCGATCCCGGCTTCGAACCCGCCGGATCCTTCGCGCCCCGCGTCGTAGAACGCCATCAACCCGGAGACGTCTTCCTTGGTGACGGGCCGGCGGAAGGCGCGCCCGGCGAGATCTGTCGTGATGCGCTCGGCGCAGGCGCGCTCTTGCGCAGCGGTTTCAGGTTTGCAGATGAAGAGTTTGTCCCGGCTGGCTGTGCGGGTCGGGCCTGCCCCCGCCTGCGGCCCCACGATTTGGACAGGCCCAATCAGGCGCGGCAGACGCAGATATCCCTTGAAAGCAAACCCATCATACTGGGTGCCGCCCGCAATCAGGTCGTCGGTTGCCACGCGCGACCGCTCGATGAATGTCACGACGACTTCGTGCACACCGGCCGTCACCTGCACGGGGATATTGGCGAAGCGTTCCATGAGCTTGGCTCCCGCCGGTGCACCGCCGCCCCGATCCACGAACTCGCGATCCGCTTCACCGCCGACCTTTTGCCGGAACACTTCCTTGCGATCGATTAGCACGACCACGTTGGTCTCGTTCTCGACCCCCCGTGGGTAGAGCCCGAAATCGAGATCAGAGATCGTGACGCGGTACTCCCCGTCCGCCGGGAACGTGTACTCGAACCTCGTGCCGCCCCGTGTACCGAGCGGCATGCCGTCCACATAGGCATCCTGATCGCCGGTAGCGGGGGGAGGGAAAGAAGCTTTGACGAGTTCCGGCTCCGGTTTGCCGACTGCCATGCGCGAGACGACGCGCGCGACATTGACATACTGCTCCAGGAACGTGGGTGACACAGTCAACACCGCAGCGACGTTGGTGAAGCCTTCGACCGCGATGTCGGGCGGCAGGTACTGGGTGGGATCGATCTCTACAGCCAGGAGATCCTTCACGGCATTGGCATACTCGGTACGATTCAAGCGCTCCACGGGAACGTGGCCCGCAAGATGCGTCTTGCTGCTTTCGTCGAGGGTGGTCTCGAGCCAGTTGATCAGCGCGTCCACTTCCTGCTGCGAGGGCTGGAGATTGCCGGGCGGCGGCATCTGGCGCCCGCGCAATTTGCGGATCGCTTTCTCGAAGATCTCGGGGTGCGCAGGCACCGAGTCTTCATTGAGCTCGCTGAGGAATAAATTGCCTGCTTTAACGCCGGGATTGTGGCAACCGAAGCAGTAGGTCTGAATGGTGGCCCACTGCGATTGGGGGCGCTGCGCGACCTGGTTCTTGGGTTGGGAAAAGACCTCGGAGTCAGCCGAAACGAAACCGACGGCACAAGCAACACCGATAAGCCATCCAGCGAATCTCATTTGAACCACCACCTAGCGAGTTCATACCGGCCGACGGATAATAGTTGATTGTGACGCAGCAAAATAGGGTCCATCGGCCGTTACTGTTGCAATTTCTCCATGCGTGAGCACTCCCTCGATACGGAAGAACGAATGGGTGCGGCTCGACGGCCAATGACTTGGCGCGCTGCTTGCCCCCGCCGCAGGATTAAAGAGAGTTCGGGTAGCGGAAGGTTTTGTCCAGCGGCCTTTTCTTGCTTGGGTGGCGGGAAGCAGATCATTGGCGCGTCACCTTTCGGCTAAGCTAAGGACCGCTGTGGGTCCCACGTTCGTTGCAAATGAGGCTCAATAAATCAGCCGTTTTGCCTTGAACCCCAGTCGCCGCAGAGTCAAAATTGCCGCCGGTTCGAAAAACAGGCGAGGCCATGCATATAAGCGTCAATGGCGAAGATCGGGTGATCGAAGATGATGTCGACCCCAAGACTCCGCTTCTGTGGGTTTTGCGCGACCATCTGGGTCTGGTCGGCGCCAAATATGGCTGCGGCATCGCCCAGTGCGGCGCCTGCACGGTCCATGTGGATGGCAAGCCGGTGCGCTCCTGCCAGCTCACGATCGACAATGTCGGCAACCGCGCCGTCACCACCATCGAGGCAATCGGCAACACGCCAAATGGCGCCAGGATTTCAGGCAGCATGGATCGACATCGAAGTGCCCCAATGCGGCTATTGCCAAGCGGGCCAGATCATGTCGGCGACGGCGCTGCTCAACCGTACGCCTAATCCGGATGATTCCGATATAGACGCAGCGATGGCGGGCAATATCTGCCGCTGCGGCGCCTATATCCGCATTCGCCAGGCGATCAAGAACGCTGCCGCCAAATCCGTCTAAGCGAGACTATCCGGCTCTGCCAGGAGCATCGCATAAGCATGAGACTCATTGGTATCGCGATCGCGGTTGTCGTTGTCGCGCTCGGCTTTGCAGCCTGGCTTGTACTCATTCCCACGCCGATGGCATTCGCCAATGGCTCGACGGTTGTGCTGTCCGAATATACAGGTGTTAACCCCACAGGCGTTCCAAAAGAACTGGCGCAGGCCGATCTGATCAAGCGGGGGGAATATCTTGCTCATGCCGCCGATTGCATAGCCTGTCACACAGCGCCCGGCGATCAGTCCTACGCGGGCGGCGTCGCATTCAATCTGCCCATGATCGGCACAATTTATTCGACGAACATCACGCCCGACAAGGAAACCGGCATCGGGAATTACACTGACCAGCAGTTTCTCGATGCCTTGCACAAGGGCATCCGCCGCGACGGTGCGCTGCTTTACCCCGCGATGTCATACACGTCCTATGCCTACATGACCGACGACGACGCGCTGGCCATCAAAGCCTATCTTTTTAGCCTCCCCGCGGTGCATGCGCCCGCCAAGGCAAACAAACTTGCCTGGCCCTTCAACCAGCGCGGTCTGATGGCGGCATGGAATCTTTTCTACAAGGCCGGTGAGCGTTTCCGTCCCAACCCCTCACAGAGTGTGGAATGGAACCGGGGCGCCTATCTCGCGGAGGCGATGGGCCATTGCGGTGAGTGCCACACGCCGCGCAACCTCGCCTATGCACTGGATAACCGGCGGAAATTTGCCGGCGCGCTCACTGCGGGTTGGCGCGCCTATAATATCAGCGCCGACAAGGCGTCGGGTCTGGGCGATTGGACCGACGAAGATCTTGCGACCTATCTCTCCAGCGGCCATGCCGATGGCCATGGCGGCTCTGCCGGCCCCATGGGCGAAGCAACGGACAACAGTCTCACCTTTCTGACGCCGGGCGATATTCATGCTCTGGTGATCTATCTGCGAAGCATACCATCGCAGCAAACCGACCTGCCGCGCAGGATCGACCTTCCCGCGCCCGCTTCGTATCGCGAGGGCGCCACGGCTGCCCTGGATCCGCGCGGCGCAATGATCTTCGCCAGCGCCTGCGCCTCTTGTCACGATTGGACGGGCGTCAGCCCGACCAGCAAGTACGCCACGCTGACGGGCGTACGCGCCGTGAACGACCCGTCGGCCATCAACGTGGCGCAGACGGTCATCAGCGGCGTGGTTCGCAAGACCGCTGAGGGTATGATCTTCATGCCGGCTTTCGGCGATGGTTATTCCGACGCCGACATTGCGGCGGTATCGAATTACGTCACGGCGCGCTTCGGCGCCGAGGGCGGGCATCTCACCGAAAAAGACATCGTTTCCCTGCGCAAGCAAGCCGCACAACAATAGGCCAACGCATTCTCCAGGAGATACCCATGCCGGCTAAAATCAACGCCAAATTTGCCCAATCCGATGCCTATATCTCCGAACTGATGCGCGAAGTCAGGGAGGCGCCGGTGGACGGCGCCTTTCCGATGGAGCGGCGGACATTCGTCAAGCTCGCCGGCGTCGGCGCAGCGGGTCTGGTCCTGGGGTTCCAACTGCCGAGCGAGGCGTTTGCAGCCACCAAAACGCCGCAGGGTAGCAATGATCAGGCGATCAATGCCTTCATCCGCATCGCACCCGACAACACCATAACCATCTATTCCAAGGCGCCGGAGATCGGCCAGGCCATCAAGACCTCACTCGCTCTCATCATCGCCGAAGAACTGGACGCCGACTGGGACCATGTGGTGGTCGAGCAAGCGGACATCAATCCAAAACTCTACGGCTATCAGGGTGCGGGCGGTTCCACCACCATTCCGCGCGCCTGGGACCAGTTGCGCCAGGCCGGCGCCGGCGCCAAGGCGATGCTGATCGCCGCCGCCGCGAAGCAATGGAACGTCGCTCCGTCGGAGATCACCGCCAGAGACTCTACACTGAACCATGCCGCCAGTGGCAAGAAAGCCACCTATGGATCGTTAGCGACCGCCGCCGCGAAAATGACCCTGCCGGACCCCAAGGCTTTGACGCTTAAGAAGCGCAGCGAATACCGCCTGTTGGGCCGGCGCCATCGTGGCGTTGACGATCCAAAGGTCGTTGCCGGCAAACCGCTTTTCGGCATCGATGTGCAGTTGCCGGACATGGTTTACGCCACCTTCACCAAATGTCCCGCGGCCGGCGGTAAGGTCAAGTCTGCCAATCTGGATGAGATCAAGGCGCTGCCCGGTGTGATCGACGCGTTTGTCGTGGAAGGTAACGGCAAGCCGACTGAAGTGATGCCGGGTGTCGCGATTATTGGCAAGGACACCTGGACGGTGTTCCAGGCCAAGGGAAAGTTGAAGATCGACTGGGACGAAAGCGAGGCATCGAAAGATTCCACGACGGAATTTTCGGCACGAGCGAAAAAACTGGCGCCCGTCTTTCCGAAAAAAGCCGACACCGATGTGGGCAATGTCGACAACGCCTTTGCCCAAGCCGCAAAGACGGTGGAAGCCTATTTCGAGTACCCTTTCGCCGCCCACGCGCCTATGGAGCCGATGAATACCACGGCGCACTGGCATGACGGCATCATCGAACTCTGGACGCCGACACAACAGCCCAATCGCGCCATTCCGTCATTGACCGCTTTGGCTGGCGTGAAGGAAGAAAAGGTGGTGATCCATCAGACTCGCGTCGGCGGCGGCTTCGGGCGACGGCTGGTCAATGACTATGGGTGTGAAGCTGCGGCCATCGCGCTCAGGGTCAAGCGACCGGTCAAGCTGCAATGGACGCGGGAAGATGATTTCAGCCACGATTTTTATCGCCCCGCCGGCTATCACCAACTAAAAGGCGCCATCGACAAGAATGGCAAGCTCGATGCCTGGCAGGAGCATTTCATCACCTTTACGGCCGACGGTAAGGCCGCAGCGTCCGGCGCCGTCTATACCGAAAACCTGAAGTACTCCACGATTGCACCCAATCTGCGCCGCAGCAGCACGCTGATGCCGCTGGTCATCCCTACAGGGGCGTGGCGCGCGCCGGGTGACAATGCTCAGGTCTTCGCCGTGCAAAGCTTCATGCATGAATTGTCGCTGGCCGCCGGACGCGACCATGTCGACTTCCTGGTGGATGCAGTGAACCGCCAGGTGCCGGAACTGGCGCCGAAGAACAAGAATGTCAACTTCAGTCCCGCCCGGGCCAGCGGCGTGATCAAGCTCTGCGCCGAAAAGGCGGGATGGGGCAAGTCGCTGCCGAAGGGCAGCGGGCTGGGGCTGGCCTGGTGCTATTCGCATGCGGGTCATGTGGCGCAGGCCGTGGAGATCAGCGTCGACGCGAACAAAAGGATCAAGGTCCATCGGGTCGTGGCGGTCATCGATGTCGGTCCCATCATTGACCTGGCCGGTGCGGAAGCCCAGGTGCAGGGCGCTTCAACCGACGCCTTTTCCACCGCCATGGGGTTGCAGATCAACTTCGAGAAGGGCCGCATCCAGCAGCAGAACTACAACGATTATCCAACCCTGCGCATGCCCTTCGCACCCATGCTGATTGAGGCGTTTTTCATTCAGTCGGATTTTCCACCCACCGGCATGGGCGAACCCGCATTTCCGGCGTTCGCGCCCGCGCTCGGCAACGCCATCTTCGCTGCCACTGGGGAGCGGGTACGTTCCTTGCCGCTCCGCAATTTGGGCTACTCGGTCTGAAATCAAACCGCATGTGCCTCGAAATCGCCCATGCGGCGACTGTGCGACATCAAAATCAAGCTTGAGGAGCTTGCATGGATGCGCGGAGCGCCCCCGGCGGGAGAGCGAGGCCATCGCGCTCGCCAATCATCGCCCGCACTTGCTCCCGAACGGATGTGGTTCTCGTCCAACCGACTGCTATCGAACCAGCGTTCGCGCAAACGTCATAGGGTCAAAAGCTGCCGTTCGTGTTTATGGAAGATGGTTCACCAAAGGAGGGTGTCATGGAGTCGATCATTTCCGAACTTGTAGCCCGCTTCGAAAAAGGTCAGCTCAGCCGCAGACATTTCGTGGGGACGCTCGCCGCGCTGGCTGCGAGCGGGACGTCGGCCGCCGCGCCGGCTGCGCAAGCGGACCTCGATTTCAAGACCGCCATTATCGACCATGTGAGCATCCAGGTCGCTGACATGCAGCGTTCCGCCGAATTCTATCAAAAGATGTTCGGCTTCAAGGTGATCAGCGAGGACAAGCCGCTGGGCATTCTCCGGCTTGGCACGACGAAGACGCTGGTGTCCTTGAACACGCAACGCCCCGCGGGAATCGTGGATCACTTCGCGATCGGCGTCCCTGGCTTCACCAAGGAAGCCGCGGCGCGATATGCGATGCAGAACGGCGCAGCGCCGCTTGACGATCCCTATGCCGGCTTGCACGTCAAGGATCCAGACAGGATCAACGTGCAGATCTTCGATCAGAGATGAGTGACCGTCTTGGGTCAACGACGGACTTGAGCCAGCCGCCGAGCCGCGGTCATCCGCTTTGTCGCGACGCCACTCTCAGATTCACCAGAAGCAGCCCCTGTTAAGATCCTGAGAAATGCCTCGGGCACCCGCTTTATGGGTTTGACCCTAATCCATGGCAAGCTCCGCAACGTCCACCTTCTGTGCCGCGGGCTTTCTCATGAAGAAGAGCAGCGGCAGAAGAGGAAGGCAGGTCCAGAACATCAGCATGAAGTCATTCGCATAGGCTGCGACATAGGCGTGATACTGCACCTGCGCTTCTGCGCCCTGCAGCCCGAAGGGCGTAACCGGTCCCATGAACAGTCCCTGTGCGCCGGATTGCAAAGCCCGATTGAACGGGGTGATCTGCCCGGCCAGTTGCGCGTGGATGGTTTGAAAGCTGGAGGACAGCAAAGTGGCTGTCGCCGAGACGCCGATCGCACTGCCGATATTGCGGGAGAGCGAGTAAAGTGCGGCCGCATCCGTCCTCAGCGCCGGCGCCAACGTGGCAAAACCCACGACTTGCAGCGGAATGAAGACAAAGGAAATTCCCGCTCCCTGAATCATGCTGACGATGGCCAGCCGCATCAGACCGATTTCGGGCGTCCAGCGAGTCATGTCCCACATCGCCCCCGCGATGCAGATCACGCCAATGCCCATCAGGATGCGCGGATCGATGATCCTCGTCAGGCGGCCGGCAATCATCATCACCAGCATGGTTCCGATCCCGCGGGGGGTCATCAGCAGCCCCGTCTGCGTAACGGAGTAATGGCCGAGATCCTGCAAATAGGGCGGCAAAAGCGCGGAGCTTCCCAGCAGCACCACGCCCACCGCAAACATCGTCGCGAAGCCTGAGAGAAAGCCTATGTCCCTGAACAGCCGCGGCGGGATAAACGGCCTTTCGGAAGTGAACATGTGCACGATAAAAAGGTAGAACCCCAACCCGGCGATAACCGCCTCGATGACTATCTCGGGCGACGAAAACCAGTCCTTCGAATAGCCCCGATCAAGCATCAGCTGCAGCGCGCCCAATCCCGCCGACAAGGCCAGAAAGCCCATCCAGTCGAAACGCAAGGCGACGTTGCGCGTCTTGTCCTTCAGGAAGAGAACAAGTCCCGTGACCGCCGCGATGCCGAACGGCACATTGATGAAGAACACCCAGCGCCAATTATGCATGTCGGTCAGGTAACCGCCGAGCGTCGGTCCCAGAATCGGGCCGATCATCACGCCCGTGCCCCAGATCGCCATCGCCGTGCCGCGGCTTTCCATCGGATAGAGATCGAGCATGACGGCCTGGGACAGCGGCACGAGGGCGGCGCCAAAACAGCCCTGCAGAAAACGGAACGCGACTTCCTGCGGCAGCGTCTGTGCAACTCCGCAGAACATCGAGGTGATGGTGAAGCCAATCAGCGAGACGAGAAAGAATGGCTTCCGTCCGAAGCGCGCGGCAAACCAGCCAACCGGCGCGGTGAGGATCGCGGCTGCAATCACATAGGATGTCAGCACCCAGGTGATCTGGTCACGGCTTGCGCCCAGGCTGCCCTGCATATGCGGGAGCGCCACATTGGCAATGGTGTTGTCGAGCGCCTGCATGAGGGTCGCAATCATTGTGCAACCCATGATCAGCAGCCGGTGACGGGTGCTGTTCCCGGCCGGGGCGGATACGGCGCTTGAATTCACGGCAGCAGATCGGAAAGCTTGCGCTTGTGCCCTGTGTCGATTTCGGCATCGACGCTCATGCCTGCGCGGATGGCTGAAACGTCCTGATCGGGATCGAAGGCGATGCGCACCGCAAGCCGCTGCACGACCTTGACCCAGTTTCCGCTCGAATTTTCCGACGGCAGAGAACTGGGCGCCGGTCGCGGGCGCGATCGCAACCACGTTGCCGTGCCAGACGCGGTCCGGAAAGCTGTCGAGCGTCACGTTGACAGGCTGACCCGGGTGAACATAGGTCAGGTCGGTTTCCTTCAGATTGGCCTCGACCCATTTGCCGGTATCGCCGACCAGGCCGACCGCGCTGGTCGGCATGAATGCAGCCATGGATGACACCAGCATCGCGCCCGGTTGCAGCGAGGAAACCTGTGTCACTGTGCCCTCGAACGGCGCCTTCACCACGGTATGATCAAGCTGACGCTGCGCCTCATCGCGGGCGGCCCTTGCCTGGAGATATTCGGGGTGCCGCTCGACGGGAATACCCGTGCGGCCGCCAAGTTTCGCCAACTGTACGGCAGCCTGCTGCTCCAGCGATGCGGACTGGGATTGCGCCGTCTGAAGAGTAGCCCTGGCCTGATCCACATTCTGCTGCGCCGTGCCCCCGATGCGGATCAGCGCCAGTTGCCGGTCATAGCTGGTCTGCGCCAGTTGAACCTGCGCCCGCTGGGCGTCGATATCGCGCAACATGCGGGCGTAATCCTGCTCCATGGAGCGCACGGTCTGCGCGACTTCGTCCATATGGGATTGCGCCTGTTGCAGAGCGATGCGGAACGGCAACGGATCAAGGCGAAACAGAATGTCGCCGCGATGGACTTTTTGTCCTTCCTTCACATCGACGTCGAGGACCAGCCCCGAGACATCGGTCGAGACGAGAAGCTTGTTGGCTTCGATATAGGCGTCATCGGTGCCGACATAGCGTCCACCGGTAAGCCAGAATGCCGATCCACCGGCAACCACCAGAACCACGCCGCCAATCATCAGGATCCGCCGCCAGAGGCGCCGCCGGATGGCTCCGACCGTGATCGTGGTCCGGCTTGTTTCAACCACAGCATCCATTATGAATTTCTCACGCGCTTTCAGCCTTCAGCCGCTGTTCGGCGGTCAGGTTGCTTTTCATCCTGAGGAGACAATCGATCGCGCCATCCAGCTCTCCCGCTGGAATATGCGCGACGAGCATTTCCGTAAGCTCCCGCCGGCATTTCGCGATTTCCTTAAGCATCGGCGCGGCGGCGGGACTGAGATGAAGACGCCAGATGCGCCGGTCAGCCGGATCGGCACGGCGTTCGACAAATCCGCGCGATTCCAGGCGATCGACCAGCCGGGCTACGGTGATCGGCTCGACCTCGACGAGGGCCGCCAGCTCGTTTTGCGACATTCCCGGCAGCGAATTGAGCCGAACCAGGATCATCCATTGCGCCCGGGTCATGCCGTATGCCCGCGCCCTGGCATCGGCGCGGGTCCGCATTAACCGGGCAACATCGTGAATGAGGATCAGAGGATCCCGATCGAGCAGCTTTTTCATAGCTCGATATAATATAACGCTGCTTATGAATTGCAAGCACCGGACGAAGTTTTTTCGCCCTTGACCTCGGGAGTCGCAGCGGCCAAGCCTGCCAGCCTCAGGAGGGAATCGGTTTGCGGCTTTGGCTCCGGCGAATCGCCATTGCGCTGGCAGTGATCATCGTCGCTGCCGTGCTGCTGGGAATTGATTTCTTCCGCTCATTCTCGCGCTCGGTGCCGGTTTATGACGGCGCCGTCGTGGCGGCCGGAATATCGGCCCAGGTGCAGATCCTGCGCGACAAATATGCCATCCCGCATGTGATTGGCCGCTCATTCGAGGATGCTGCGTTCGGCCTCGGCTATGCCCATGCGCAGGAACGGCTTTGGCAGATGGAAACCGCTCGCCGGTTCATTCAGGGCCGGTTGGCGGAATTGTTCGGGGGCGGCGCCGTCCGCAGCGACGCGCTGATGCGCTCCATCGGGCTCTACGGCGCGGCCGAGGAAGCCGTGAAGCATCTGGCGCCGCAAACACGCCGGGTGCTGCAAGCTTATGCAGACGGTGTAAACACATATCTCGACCAGCACCGGGGACCCTGGCCGATCGAATTCGTGCTCGCCGGCGACACGCCTCCGGAACATTGGACGCCGATCGACAGTGTCGCGGTGCTGAAAGGCATGGCGATGCAGCTTTCCGGAAACGCTTACGAAGAAGCCGCGCGTGCCGAACTGATCCCCGTGCTGGGCCGCAAAGGCGTTCAGGATTTCTTCCCGCCTTTTTCGGCCTCGCCGCTGCCGGACTATCTGGACAGCGTCTATGGGACAACGCGCACGGGACAGGCCTTCGCGGTTCCCGATACCACAGCGTCAGACAACTGGGTCGTGGCCGGCAGTCGTTCTGAAGACGGCGGTCCCCTGCTGGCCAATGATCCGCATCTCGGATTCAGCGTGCCTTCCGTCTGGTATCTCGCCCATCTGTCGTTCCCGGACGGGGATGTTGCCGGTGGCACGCTGGCGGGAATTCCGGCCATCGTGGCCGGTCGCAACCGCCATGTCGCCTGGGGAGAAACCAATACCGAGCCGGACACCCAGGACCTGTATCTCGAACGCCTGAACCCGGACAACCGGCGCGAATATCAGGTTCCGGGCGGCTGGGCCACTTTCGAAAACCGTCTGGAAATCATCAAGGTCCGGTTTGGGGCCAACCGCCGAATCCTCGTACGTTCGACACGTCACGGGCCGGTGATGCCGGAGGATTTTGCGTTCGGGCGCGCCGCCCCGGATGGCTATGTCATCGCACTCGCCTGGACGGCCCTGGACGCGGACGACACCACGCTGGACGCATTGATCGGGATCGATCTGGCGAAAGACAGTTCGGGTGTGAACGCGGCTGCTCTCGGCTTCGTCACCCCGATGCAGAACATCGTTTATGCCGATGATGGCGGCCGGATCGGGTTGATTCTGCCCGGGCGCGTCCCGCTGCGGTCAAAATCAAACGATTCGCTCGGCCTCGTACCGGCGCCGGGCTGGGATGGACGCTACGACTGGCAGGGATTTATCCCGCCGCAGGATATGGTCTCGGTGATGGATCCGCCGTCGGGTCAGATCGCCACCGCAAATGACAGGACCGCGCCCGAAACCTATCCCTACACACTCACCCGGGAATGGGGCCCGGAATACCGCTTTGACAGGATCGAACAGCTGCTGGCCCAGGCCGGCCGGAATTCACCCGCCCGCTTCGCGGCAATGCAAAACGACATCATTGACCTCTACGCGATCGAACTGAAGCGCAGGCTGGTTGCGGCCGGCCCCTTCTCCGCGGCGGATTCCCGGGCGGCGCAACTGGTTGCAAACTGGAATGGCGCGATGGATGCGAAGCGCCCGGAGCCACTGATCTTTGCCGCCTGGGCGCGGGCTCTGGCGCGCCGCATCTATGCCGACGAGCTTGGACCCCAATTCCGCAACTTCTGGGGATACCGGCCGGAATTCACGCTGAGAGTATTGGACGGCGTGGAGGAAGAACAGCGTTGGTGTGACGACCGTTCCACACCCGATGTTGAGGATTGCGCGTCACGGATAAGGCTTGCCCTGCATGATGCGGTGACGGAACTGACGGACCAGTATGGACCTGACCCGGCGCGCTGGTCTTGGGGTGTTCCGCACAAGGCCGTCCATACCGAACAGCCCTTTGGACTGTTTCCCCTGCTCGGCGGAATATTCAACCGCGAAATCGAAGTCAGCGGCGGCCCCTTCACCCTGCTGCGGGCGGACAACTTCATGGCGAGCGCCCGGCCCTATGCGGCGATCCATGGCGCCGGATATCGGGGGGTTTACGATCTGAAGGACCCTGACGCGTCCCGTTACATGATTTCGACGGGCGAATCCGGAAACCTGTTCTCGCCGCATTATGACGACCTGATGCCGCTCTGGGCCCGGGGAAGCACGATCACGCTTCCAATCGGGCCACAGGCCGTTCAGGCCGCCGCGGTCCACCGGCTGACCTTGCAGCCCGCCCGCTCCAATGGCGCCCCAACCATCCGCCGTGCCGGCGACATCGGGGACAAAGCCATGACGGCACGGAACTTTTCACAACCGGACCGGCACGAAGCGCAACAGAAATTTTAATCGCTACTCCCTTGGCGCGGAGTACTCTTCCTGTTCATAATCAGGTCACATCGGGTTTGGCGTAAGTCTTTGGCGGGTTGAGGCGGGCAGTTGACCGAACATTACCTATCGCGCTTGCCGCAATTCTTTCTGACTCCGGGTGGCTCCTGTCCCTATCTGCCCGGCAAAGTGGAGCGCAAAGTCTTCGCGCGATTGATGGGGCCCCACGCCGGATCGCTGAATGATGCACTGACGCATTCGGGCTTCCGGCGCAGTCAGATGATTGCATACAGGCCGGCCTGCGACGGATGTACGGCCTGCGTATCGGTCCGGGTCGTCGCGAGTGAATTCCGGCCCGGCCGGACCATGCGGCGCATGGAGCGGCTGAACTCGGATCTGATCCGCACCGTCGTGCCGCCCGAAGCAACCCGCGAGCAATTCACGCTTCTGCAGCGCTATCTCGGATGCCGGCATTCCGGCGGCGGGATGTCCGATATGGGTCTGTTCGATTATGTGGCGATGGTCGAGGAGACTCCGATCGACACGATTCTCATCGAATACCGCCTGAGAGACGGCGATGGACGCGCCGGACCATTGGTCGCCTGCGCTCTGACCGATGTGCTGCAGGACGGGCTTTCGATGGTGTACAGTTTTTTCGATCCGGCGCTGTCGTTGAGAAGCCTCGGCACATACATGATCCTGGAACATGTTCGCGCGGCGCAAAGCAGGCGGTTGCCTTTCGTCTATCTTGGCTATTGGGTGCGCGGCAGCCGGAAGATGGATTACAAATCGCGCTTTCGCCCGCTGGAAGTGCTTGGCGCGTCCGGATGGCAGCGGCTGGCGGCAAATGCCGCCTGTGAGCAGGCAACGCCGCCTTCGGCCATTCCTGCAATCGGTTCGCCACGCTGAACGAACCTCCCGGCTGAGGAATGCGGCAACTCCGCTGCGTAACGGCGCGCCTCAGAAATCGGGCCTTTTGGCGATGGGCAGATCCGTCAGTCTGTGGCTGTAATACTCGTTCGGATTTTCGGCGCAGACATTTTCGTCAATCGGACTGTCCTTCGGTGCATAGGTGATCGTCCCGCCATATGGCATCGTGAACACGCCGCTATCCTCGACGCGCACTTCCGCCTGCATGAACTTGTCATCCTTCCGGCGGGACCAGATGTCGCCCTGAAACAGCCAGTTCTCCTTCCGGTTCCGCTCGAGCGCATCCTTCACCTCGTCATAGTCGCGCAGGCGATAACGCTCCACCATGTGCAGCCGGCCGGTATAGGGCGTTCCAAAAAGGTCCTGCATCGCATAGGGGCGATCCGCCTTGATGCCGACGGTGTCGATCACAAGTGTATCCCCTTCGTAATGACCAACGGAATCACCGTACCAGGTCGGCTTCACGTTTGGCGGATGGCGTGCGTTCAGCCGCACCCGGCGCACATGATCGCCATTGTAGATCATGATGACTCTGTCCGGCTCCTGGATCATCGCCACCTGGGCCTGCTTGAAAATGAACGGCGGGGGAAACGGCCAGCACTGGTTCGACGGGTTGCCATAAGTGACGCCTTTCAGCGACAGCTCGCCGAAATGCTTCACCACATCTGCCGCCCACGGCTGCAGGATCGGACTCTTATAATCCCCGACAAGCTGGTCATAGTCGCTAACGCCGGGCTTGCCGGGAGGCAGAGCCGCCCCACCATTCGAATTCGACGTCGACTGCTCCCAGCGCGAAAGATTGGTGATCGGCCCCGGCCCCGACGCCGGCGGTTCGAACCACGGAAAGGAAGGATGATCCCAGACGCCTGAAAGCTTCGGAATCGAAGGCGCCTGCGCAAGCGCGGATGTCGCCGTCGCCGCTGCCGCCATTACTGTCAGTATAAGGAATTTTACTTCGGGACGCATCGTTCAATCCCCTTCGGCCGGCGTCTTTCGTCCTGCACCGGCCCATGGCGTTTGGGACATCGCGTTGATCTTACGACAACCTCCGTTTACGCGCGACCGCCATGGTTGCCTGTTTTCTTGCACTGGCGGAACTGGTAGACGACGCCTCCGGGACAGCCGGTACCAGCAGCGGGAAACCACCAGTTTACAGGTGAGAAATGGCACTTGTACGAACATACACCGAGGCCGAGATCGGCAAGATATTGAAGGATAGCGAGGGTGACGGCCTCCCCTTTGAGGGCGGCGAGGGCCATGCCGAGGGCCAACACGAATTGGTCGCAGTCGGTAGAGGACGGGCCAGTGCGAATGTCGCCGCCCTGGAAAACCGGGTGATCGATGAACGCAAAAAGCGCGTCGGTGC
Organism: uncultured Alphaproteobacteria bacterium; assembly: GCA_963747255.1. Lineage (GTDB taxonomy): Bacteria > Pseudomonadota > Alphaproteobacteria > Micropepsales > Micropepsaceae > CAIYRG01. The sequence continues at coordinate 183,280 of CAVVEG010000017.1, read as the reverse complement.
CTTCGATGGCTCTCAGGTGAAGGCGCTGACCTGGGCGATCAATACCACGGCCGGCCAAAACACTCTCGCTTTTCTGAACAACAGCAAGGTGTGGTACGTGTTCGCCGATATAAGCGTCGCGAACCAGGGATTTCGCATGAAACTCACCGAAGCCGATGTTCCGAAGATTGGTCCCGTTACCAGGCCGGTGACCTCTGACGTGACGGTAGCATTCGTTTCGATGAAGCTGATGGTGAATGCCGGCAATCTGCACATCCGCACGGCCTTCCCGTTACCGGCAGCTCCGGCCAATGGAGCCAGATGCCAAATCTTTTACCGCGGCGGCGGTCAATGCGATCAGGATCTGCCTGTGTAAAGTACGACGGGTTTGGCGAAAACCGCCACTGTTGCTGTTGCGCCTGACTTCGATTCGTCAGGCCCGTGAGCCTCACGCCTTGCGCCAGCGACCCGTGTTGATGTCGAACTTCACTTTTCCCTCGGCTCGCATCCGCATGAGCAACTCCTGCAGGGCATCGGTACTCTTGTTGCTGGGGTCGAGCCGTTGCTGGAGCGAATAGAGGGCGCGAGGTTTGTCCAGTGCGGCCAGGACGTCCTCTTCCTTCGTCATGAGTGATGCTCTTCCGTGTGCTTTGGGTTCGCTCGTACTTGCGCTTCAATTTCCCGAATCGCAATGGCCTGATCGGACATTCTGGAGGCTCCCGGTCGCCTCCTGCGCGAGCGATTTCTCCTCGCCTCGATTTGGTCCTCGGGAAATCCGTAAACCCTCATCTGAAAGGCGGATGACCCTTTCTTTAGGTTCAGGTCACGCAGGTGACATTGCGGATCGACGCGAGTGGACCAGCGAAGGTTCAAGAATTGTCCGGACGGGCGCGGGCCGGGAACTTTACGGCGAAAATGCCATTTACCCGATGACGACTTTCTGCGCGAAGAGCAGAAAAACCGGAACTCTGCGATGTTGGATACCGATACGACAGTGCCGCCGCGGTCCCGCAATCACGCGACGGGCGTCAGACACAGGCTGCGCGCAGCGACGGCAGATGCGCATGAACGTCTCGATGCCTGCGCCCGGCGAACGAACCTTGCAGACCGGCAGACTTACGGGCGGTTTCTTCAGGCGCAATCCGGGCCGGTTCTGGCGCTGGAAACTGCACTACAGGATTTCGGCATCGCCCGACTGTTGCCTGACTGGGCACTGCGTCCCCGCGCCGCGGCCCTGCGCCACGATCTCGAATATCTCCTTCTGCATTTGGAGCCATGCCCATCGGTTCGTCTGACATCACTCGCGCAGGCATTCGGTACATTGTACGTGCTGGAAGGTTCAAGGTTGGGAGCGCGGGTGCTGTTGCAGCAAATCCTCACCGCCGCCCCTTCACTTGCGCCGGCAACCAGGTTTTTGAGCCACGGCAGTGATCACAGGATGTGGGCCACATTCCTGCAAGTCCTCGAAGCGAAAGTCGGGGTCACCGATTCCGCCGAAGCCGCGCAGGCTGCGCGCAACGCCTTCGCTCTGTTCGAAGACTCATTCCGGCATGCATTCCCGGGCAGTCCGATTATTGCTTCATCGCGGTGAACGGGGCCGTGCGCCCGTTCAATTCCACGAAGCCGGTGATCCTGTTGTCCTCGGACATCGTACCGGAGAAGTTCCAGAGCGAGACGTTCCCGTTCGCCTTCGCGATCCGCTTCCACTGCCAGCGGATCGCCTGGCCGGCGACCGTTCCGGTCAATTCGCCACCCGCTTGCGCGCCAGCACAGGATCCGGACAGCTCACCGCCGTTTTGGACAATGTCGCAGACGGGCTGTACGGGCTGTGAAATGATATTCCACGACCCGGCAATCTGCAGAGCCGGTTCTGCGGGGCGGGACGCAGATGCGGTCTGGACGCCCGCGGGAGCCGCTGCCGTGATGTAAACCTTCCGCTCCTTGTACGCGACATACATATGCAGCTTGCTCAGCACAGACATGCCGACGATGAGATCGGGAAGCCCGCGGTCGGGCGGTCGTGTCAGGCTTCCTGTCGGTCGTTCCTCGCCGAATGCGCCTGTTTGCCTGTCCGGAATCAGGTCCAGAACAGGATTGGTCACTGCGACGCCATCGAATGACAGTGTGGCGAACTGCTTGCGGTAGGTCTTCGCTGAGGCATTGCTTCCGAGTTGCCCCAACGGCTGTATGTCGGGCGATTTGAAGTCGACTCCAAACCGGTCCTCCGCAACAGTCAGCTTGAGCACATTATTGGTTGAGCCGGTGTCGATGAGGGCATCGATTTGTTTTCCGTCCAGCGTCACGGGAATCATGATGCGCTCGGTCGACAAACCGGATCCCGGCTGCAATCCGGCGTTGCGCATCGCCACGACCGCGACGGCACTGGCCGGCCAATAGACCACCTTTCCCGCGCAGTGATCGGGGGAAAAAAACGCGAGCGTATGGCCGGCGAAATCGATGTCGATGTCGATGCCTGGTGCGGGCGCCAAAATGCCGGCGACACCGCCCGGGTTGAGGCCGCGCAGCAGATCATCGGGCAGGACCATGTATTGCGCCTGCTTTGATTTAACCGTACCGATGACGATGGAGGGAATGATGGCCGCACGGCTGGAGACCTTGCCTGTGACGCCCGCGATCCGCATCCTGGAATCATAGGTTGGGATATGCAGTTCCTGCGCGGCCGTCGGCGTGATGCTGCTCAGCGATCCACCCGTATCGAAAAGCATGAGACGCTGCGCTTCGCCGATCTTCACCGGGACGAGCATGTAACCGCCGGGACCGGTGACCGTGTCGACGGAGGTGATGCGCGTGAGAGGAGGGCAGCTTTCGGCGGCCGTTCCGGTTTCCGGAATGGATGCAATAAAGAGCGCCGCAACGTACAGCCATCGTGCTTCAGCGCGCATGGTTCGCCTCAGGTCACGAGCAGTAACAACATTCCATATCCGAGTTGTTACGGCAGTGAGCCCACATAGGCCGAGATGTTGACGATATCGTCATTCGTCAATTTCGCCACGACGGGCTTCATGAGTTCGGCGTCCTTGTTCGCGCGTTCACCGTTCCTGATCATGAAGATTTCGCGGGCAATGAATACGGGGGAGTGTCCGGCTATCCGCGGCACATTCCCAAGACCTTTAAGCCCTTCACCATGGCAGACGGCGCAGGCAATCGTTTTGCCGCCGCCGCCGGTTGTTACGAGTGCCTCGCCTTTCCTGACACTTCCCTTCGGCACGTAAGCGATGAACCCGGAACGGGGATCACGCAAGCGCTCGGTCAATTCCGCATTTTCCGGTATTTCAATGATGCGGCTGCCAATCGGCTCCTTGCCGCCATTTTCCGAAACGAAACGCATATTGCCCTGACCGACAAACGTCTTCGGAACGGTGTCCGCCTCCACGACTTTGGTCCAACCTTTCGGCTGGAGAGCGGCAAAATAGGCTACCGCTGCACGCGCATCCTCATCCGGGATTGCCTTCGCAAAATTGTTCATGGGCCCGCCTTTGCGCGAGCCGTCTTTGAACGCCGCAAATTGCCGAAGCTGATATTCCGCGGTCAAACCGGTGAGATTGGCGGATTCAGGATGTCCAAATCCGGCTGGCGTGTGGCAGGTGGCGCACGGCCTGACCATCGGTTTTCCGAGCGCTACAACATCCGGCGCCTGGGGATGATCTTCGGGGAACCAGTCGGCAAACACTTTCGTGGCATCGGCAAGCTGCGCCCGGGTGAAGCTGACCTTGCTTCCCGGCACGGTCATCGGCAGCCCGCCATCCGAAGGCGGCGGCGGCAATGGAATGCTCTGGTCTCTGACAGGAAACGCCCAGTCGGGGTGTTGATCGTCCGCGGCCATTCCAATGACAGGCACCAGCGTGAGAAATGCGATGCCGACGAACTTCTTCATGATGATCTCCCCCAAACCCGCTTTTGCAGACCAAGGATAGGCCAGCTCAGGGCTCACAACAACCCGAGCGTCCCGGGCAGAAGTTGAAACGCAGCTGCGGCGCCCTTGTGCGCACGAAGCGCCCGTGATGGTCGCCCGCGATGATGATTGAATATTCATAATAAGGCTGCCGGTACCATGGCGGCGACTAGCGCCGTTTCCGCAACACTTGCGAAGAAACGCCACATTTTTCCACCGTCTCGACAATTATTCGGTTGATTTTGAGACGTCGGCGTCTAGCTTACGCTGCGGCGGCGAAGCCTGAGGGAGTTGCAGGCGTTCGAGCGCGCGGGAATTTTTCCGGGAAGGGGGACGATTATGAATTCCACCGCATCTCGCTTTTCAATTCTTATGGGAAGTGCGTCCTTTGTGGCGCTGACCGTCAGCGCGCATGCGCAGATGACGGCGCAGGCACAGACCGCGCAAGCAACACCGGAGGCCGTTCCGGAGCAGGTTCTGGTGACCGGTTCGCTGATTCATGGCGCGGCGGCGGTTGGCGTGCCGGTGTCCAATCTCGGCGTCCAGGACTTTACGACAACCGGCTATTCAACGATTGGCGAATTGTTCCAGACGATCCCTGCGGCGCAGACCACGCTTCCGCAGTCAACCATCAGCGGCGGACATGTCGAACGCAATAACCAGGTCAATATTCGCGGGCTCGATACCAACGGACCGAGATCGCTGCTGATGATCGATGGCGTGCGCTTTCCGGGACAGGATGACGGCATATGCCTGATCGATCCGTCGATCATCCCGGAGCTGGCGCTGGACCGCGCGGACATTCTGGCCGACGGCGCATCTGCGACCTATGGTTCGGACGCCATCGCCGGCGTGGTCAACGTGATTCTCAAGCGCGGATTCGATGGCGCCACAACGCTGCTCCATTTTCAGATGCCGACCGATGGTGGCGGATTCCAGGCTCAGGAATCGCAGTTGTGGGGCCGGACCTGGGACGGCGGCGACGTAACGCTAACCTTCGAGCACAGCGACATCCTGCCCGTCCACGGCAACGTGCACTCGAAATTCACGATCGATTACACACCGTGGGGACTGGATAACCAGAATCCGATCGGTGCATCGATTCCGGCGACGATTTCGATTGGAAAGCCCAACGCCAGCAACGGGCTTGGTGGAAAGGGTGTCGGCACGATCTGCCCCAACTGCTATGCGGTGCCCAGAGGCGCGGGCTCCAATTTCAACGCGGCGGTGAACAATGGTGTCGGGCCGATCGCGCCGGGCAGTGCGGGACCGGCATGGTCGAGTTTCGTGGCGGGCACCACCAATGAAGTCGCGAACGCTCTGGCGCTGGGCTGGGAGGACTCGGCGCAGCAGAAAAACTCGCTGGTCGGAACCTTCGATCAGCGACTGTTCCCCGGTGTGTCGTTCTTCTTCACCGGATTTTACACCAATCGCCGCGTTGAGAACCTGCTGCCGCCTTTCTACAGCAATGGCGTGACGAGCGCGATCGCCACGCTCGCGGTCCCGACGATCAACCCGTATTATCCGGCAGGCGCACCGGCAGGCCTGTCGGTTTCCACCGACCTCGGTTATCAGGCGCCGAACACGCTCAATCTGTACGAACTTTCCGAGCGCTATCAATTTGGTTTCAACGTCGATCTTCCGTTCGGCTGGACGGGGCAGATCTACGATTCGCGCAGCTATGAAGCGAACCAGTATTATATGCATCTGGTGAACAGCAAATATGCCAGCAACGCTTTGGGCAATGTCGTCAACGGCAATGCCAAGCCCGCAAGCATTCCCTATCTGAACGTGTTCTGCGATCCGACGCAGTTCAAGTGCAACTCGCCGACAACGCTCAACTACATCACCGCCACCCGGCATATCGGCGATACCTATCAACTGGAAGAAAAAGGCGCCCGGTTCGACGGGCCGTTGTTCGACTTGCCCGGCGGCCAGATCAAGGCGGCAGTCGGTGGCACTTACGAATCCGACGATGTGCTCGCCGTTAATGCAGAATGCCGTCGGCGTGAACCCCAACGGCACGCCCAACCCTCCGACGATCGCGCCCAGCTATGATCCAGAGCCCTTCAGCGTCTGGGCCGGATTTGCGCAGCTCGACATTCCCGTGTTCGGCGACAATTTCAATCTGCCGCTGGCGCGGAAACTCGATCTGGAAGTCTCATGGCGTCACGACCAGTATTCCAGCCCGAACGGCGCGCTCGCCGGCGGCACCAGCAATCCGAAAGTGGCATTCACCTGGCTGCTTGATGAGATGCTGGGCGCGACGGTGCGCGGTTCGTGGGGCACATCGTTCCGCTTCGCCAATGCCGGTGAATATTCGCCGATCCTCAGCGACCTGTGGGCCGCCAACAACATTCCGGGCAACCAGATAATCCCGCTTGGGTGCCAAAGTGGCGCGCCGGCGGCCGGCACCGCATTTGCGGCGCTATTCGCCGCCGGATTTGCTTGCGGCTCGACGCCGCCCGGCATTGGCTGGGGCGGCGGTCCGCATGCCGCGCTCCGCAATTACACCAACGCGTCAGGTCAGGCGACAGCGCGTGAAGGCGGGACCGCACTCGCGCCCGAAACCTCCGAGAACTACAGCGTTGGGTTCGAACTGGCGCCGCAGATCGACTTCCTGCGCGGCCTGGACCTTCAGGTGACTTTCTACAGCATCAAGATCAACAACGTGATCAATAATTTCAACCAGGTCAACGCAGGGACAATGTCGGACCCGAACCTCCGGTTCACTTACATTTTCCCGAGCGATCTCGGTTGTCCGGTCACGGCCAATGCCAACCCGACGTCCTGTGCGCCGTTCGAGAAAATGGCGACGTCTGCGCTTCTCGACCAGGCCAGCACTGTTGGTGTCGACCAGCTCACCAGCATCTATTGGCTGGTCGATGAATCGAACTTCGGATCGGGCTTCCAGCATGTGGACGGCATCGACTTCAGCGCCAGTTACGATATTGATCTCGGCGATTACGGGGCGTGGAACACCGGCATCACCGGAACCTATTATCTGCACAATTTCATACAGCAGATCACCGGCGGCAAGATCATCGATAACCTGAATCAGAACATCGCGCCCATTGGCAATGTATTGCAGAACGGCGTCGAGACCACGCCGCGGCTGATCTGGCGCGCGCGGCTGGGCTGGACCGATGGCCCGTACAGCGTTACGGGATTCATGAATTATCAATCGCATTACTATCAGCCGCTGGCTGGGGTACCGCCGAATGTCAATGGGATGTGCGGGGTGACCGCCTGCGCGATCAACAACTACACCCAAGTCGAACCGGCCTTCGTTACCTTCGATCTGTCGCTTGGCTACGACACCGGAGATACTCCGTCCGATGATTATTTGAAGCATATCACCGTGAACCTGGTGGCCCAGAATCTGATGGGGATTTATTCGCCGTTCCAATATGGCCCGTCGACCTCCCACCGTAATGCGGCCGCCTTTGACATTCTGAGGCCGGACCTCGGCCGTATTGTCGGATTGACCATCGTCAAGAACTGGTAGACGCCGGCATGCGGGAAGAATTTCCGCCGGGGCCGCAGTGCTCCGGCGGAAATCTCACTGGTTCAACCAGCACAAGCCGGCCCGTTCCGGCCTGAAGCGCGCTTCGCGCATTGACAGACATCAACGACGCCGGTTGCCGGTCGATTTCGTGATTTGCCGGCGCACAGCAGCCCCAAACTTGTGCACAAGCTGTTTTAACGGCCATTTGGCGGCTTAGGCTCAGCTATGCAGCCGTGGGCACACTGCCGGTCACGTGGTATAAAAAGTGGTCCAAGCTGGAGGGCTGCAGCATGGCGAAACGCTTTCTCGGCATTCCGACGATACTGGCCGGTGCGGTCTCCGCGCAAACGCAGAGTGGAAAACACCCAGCCATCAGGATATGGCCGGGGCGAAAATGGATTTTGCGAATTGCATTCAGCGCGCTCCCTGTCGCGGCCGTCAGCTTCGCGTGGGCACACTGGCAGACAGGGACGAAAGTCGCGCCACCGCAAGGTGTGTGGGCGAGTGTCGATAACTCCATACTCCGGTTGTCTGGTTCGAAGACGATCGGGGCAGTTCTCGCACCTGAACTTGTGAAAGCCTGGCTGGTCTCGATCAAAGCCTCAGACGTTGAAGAAACAGATCGCTTTGAACGCGATACCAAACAAATTCTTGAGTCTGTCATAAGCGCCAAACTTGACGGAACTCCGGTCGTGGTGGAGGTGAGGGCCCACGGCTCCGCCAGTGCATTCAAGGATATGGCCACGGGCGATGCCGACATTGGAATTACGTCCCGGGAGATCGATTCCTCCGAGTTGATCCGACTGACGCCGCTCGGCGATATGCGCTCCCAGGCTTCGGAACATGTGCTCGGTCTCGAAGGGATTGCGGTGATTGTCCCCCGCTCGAACTCTGTTTCCTCGCTGTCGCAGGGCACGCTCAAGAAAATTTTCACCGGCCAGATCACAAATTGGTCCGCCGTTGGTATGAAGCGACTGCCCATCCACCTCTACGCGCGCGACAAAGACTCCCGCACCAACGACAAATTCGCTTCGCTCGTTCTCGGCAATGATCCGATGGCGGATGCAAAACGCTATGACGACAGCGCGAAGCTGGAATCCGATGTTGCGAGCGATCCTGGTGGTATCGGCTTTGTCAGTATGCCTTACGTCAAGGACACCCGTTCGGTTTCCGTCAGCGATGCAGGGGTCGCACGGCTGGGCCGGCAGGTCTATCTCTACACCGCTGCCGCACCTCGCAATCCCACAGTGATCGACTTCCTGCGATTTGCCATTTCACTCCAGGGCCAGAACATTATCGGGAAAGCCGGGTTCGTTCCGGCGTCGGGAGAAGGTTCGGTCTCTTCGAACAACCCGGCGACCATTGCGTCGCTACGCGACAATCCCAAAGCTTCGATCAGCGATGATCGCGTCGAACGGAGTCTTCCGGTCTCCCCGGCGCCGCCCGGGTTCACACCGCGTTCGGTGGCGGCAGTCGTGCCGGACCCGGCGATCGATCTGTCCAAGGCGCCGCCGTCTCCACCGGTGATCACCGCCTCACTCCAGGCGCCGCCGCCTCCACCGGCGATCACCGCCTCACTCCAGCCACCGACACCGCCTGGCCCTCAGGCCACTCCACCGGCGGCGAGGCCCGCACCCCCACCACCCGCGGCCGATCGTTCGGCTCCCCCGCCGTTGGTGACCGTGACACCGCCAGTGCTGCCCGCGCCGCTCCCGCCGACGCTTCCGGTAGCGATCAACAGCCATGCTGTTACGGCTACGGACTATCCGCCGACCTCAATCCGTCTCCAGGAGCAGGGCACGGTTCTGGTCAAATATCTGGTCGACGAAGAGGGCTCGGTTGGCGACTGCACCGTGACCACATCGAGCGGCAAACCGCTGCTTGACACTGCGGCCTGCACGATGGTGAAGCAGCGCTGGAGCTTCAAGCCGGCGACGCAGAATGGAAAACCGATTGCCGAATTTCTGACCGCCGAAGTGGTTTTCAAGCTGGCCGACATACCAAAGGCGCCAAGGCCGACAATCATGGCATTACTGTCGCCGCCACCTGCCCCTGCTTTCCCCCCGGCGGTGAAGGTGACACCGGACCCGCGGCTGCCCATACCGCCCGAGGCGTTGAACAACCATGCTGTTACGGTGGACGACTATCCACTGCTCTCGCGTGCCCTGCAGGAGCAAGGCAATGTCGTGGTCAAATATCTGGTCGAGGAAGACGGCTCGGTTGGTGACTGCACTGTGACCATATCGAGTGGCAAACCGCTGCTTGACATCGCCGCCTGCGCGATCGTGAGGCGGCGCTGGAGGTTCAAGCCGGCGATGCAGGACGGAAAGCCGTTTGCCGAATTTCTAACCGCCGAAGTGGCTTTCAGGCTGAAATAGCAATTGGTGAAGGGGTCTGATACGCATTCCCGCATGGCCGCATTTTCTGGGGTAGCGATATTCTGGTTAGCGCGTCTTGCACCCGAATAGTGCTTCCGCAGGATGTTGACGCAGCGCCAAAAACCCCAAACCGGGGCCGTGAGCGCACATAGCAAAATGCGGCCATGCTTCCATGCACGCCGAATATCCGGAACTCACGGGCCGGACAAGGCCGACCTTGCGTTGGAGTTTATCATTCGACAAACTTCTGCGTCGAATATTACGCTGGTAGCTGACGTTCGCGCAGGAGGTGGTGATGATGAAATTCCGCCGTCGTAATGCGGGCCTTGTTCTGGGTTTGCTGCCTCTCGGTTTGCCCTCAGCGAATGCCGCCCCTCCCGGTGAAGAATCCATTCCGCAGTTCAGCTACGCCTATTTCGCGTGGTCAAAAGTGGACAACGCGTTTCAACGTCCTCCGGAAGGTGGTCCCGGCCCGGTGATGTCCGACAAGGTTCACCAGCCGCCTGGCTCCCCTGCCCATCCGATCCGTATCGCAGACTTGAACAATCCCATTCTGAAGCCGTGGGTGATCAAATCGATGCAGGAGCAAAATGCTCTGGCTGCTGCCGGGAAGCGGGCTTACGAAGCCCACGCGAGCTGCCGGCCCGGTGGAGTCCCCGGGTTTCTCGTGATGGGCGCGCTCAATCCAATGTACATCGTTCAGGGCCAGCGAGATGTTGTGCTGATCAACGAGGGCGGTGCATCTGTTCGGCACATTTATCTGAACGTTCCGCATACGCCTCATCCGAAGCCAGGTCCTTACGGTAAATCGGTGGGCTGGTACGAAGGGAGCACGCTCGTCGTCGACACGATCGGACTGTCAGACGACACATATATCGATAATTTCCGCACGCCCCACACGACCCAGGAGCACGTGGTTGAGCAATTCAAGGCCGTCGATGACCCGCCGGGCACCCGGCCATCAGTCCACATCGAGGGTATGGTGGATAAGGGAAAATCGCTCCAGGTGGATATCCATGTCGAGGATCCGGGCGCCTTCAATATGCCGTGGAATGCACGCCAAACCTATCGCCTCGGCGTCCCTCTCGAATCGCTGAATGGGCAACTCCTCGAAGCAAGCTGCGCGGAAAACAATCCAAACTATATCGAGAGCACGACCGTGTCGGACATCCCCGTCGCTGCGAAGATGGACTTTTGACGGTCCGCCGCAGTTTGCAGCAGCGGATTTCCGGGAACAGCATTTGGGTTTGAAGCTTGCGCATCGACAATATTGATGAGAACGCCTGCAATGCTGAGCGGCAACCGCCAGGCACATTTCCGGAAAACCGCTTCGTCCATCACCGGGCGCGGCGCCACTGCTTTCGGGATGCGATTCTGAAGCGCGCAAGCAGCTGGTTATGCGTCTGCCCGTGTTGCAACGGCCACTGCCACGCGCGGTGCAATCGCGCGCCCAAGACCGAGAATAATGAAAGCTGCTAAAGTCGTAGCTCCGGCCATCATCGCCATTCCAGCGGCATAGCCACCGGTCTCTTGTCGAAGAATCCCGATCAGATATGGCCCGGAAAAAGAGCCGAACGATCCAACCATATTAAAAGCAGCAATGCCCCCAGCAGCCGCCCGCCCACGCAGGAATGACGAAGGAAAGCTGAACAGTGGTCCGACCGCGGACACAACGCCAATCTCGCCAACGGTCAGGGCCGCAAGTGCAAGCCTGTAATCCTGCGTCGCTGCTGCGATGCCAAACCCCGCAGAAGCCAGCAACGCCGGCAATGCAATATGCCAAACCCGTTCCTTACGGCGGTCACTCGAAATACCCCAAAGAATCATGGCGAGAACGCTGCACAGATAAGGAACAACTGTCACGAAGCCCGTTGCGGCAGTGGAAAATCCCATCGCTTGAATGAACTGCGGCAGCCAAAGGGCATTTCCCGTCGCAGCGGCGAGCAGGCCAAAATTCGCTGCCCCGAGAACAAGCACGCGTGGGTCGCGTAGAGCAGGCAAGAGCTTGTGCTCTTTGACGCCTTCTTCGCGGATAAAGCAGTTCTCAACGGTCTTCTTCTCATTGCTTGTCAGCCAGGCGGCTTGCGCCGGCCGATCGGGGAGAAATCGCAGCACGGCAAAGGCCAATACGAACGCTGGCGCTCCTTCGAACACGAATAACCATTGCCAGCCATGCAGCCCGAACATACCGTCCAACCCAAGAATCAGGCTCGCAAGCGGCCCGCCAATCGCCAGGGAAAAGATCGAGGCCGCCATGAACATCGCAGTGAAGCGACCGATAAAGGACTGCGGAAACCAGTAACTCAAATAGAGCAGAATACCGGGAACGAATCCGGCTTCAGCCGCACCCAGAAATAAGCGCAGCAGATAAAAGCTTGCCGGGCCACGTATTAGAGCGTTGGACGCGGAGATGGCGCCCCAAAGCGCCAGGATGCAGAACATCCAGCGCCGCGCGCCAACGCGGTCGAGGATGATGTTCGCGGGCAACTGAAAGAGCGCGAAAGTGACAAACAGGATGCCGGCGCCAAGCCCGTACACGGAGGGCGAGAAATCCAGATCCCTGTTCATCGTCAGCGCCGCGAACCCCACATTCGTGCGATCCAGGTAATTGAAAACATAAAGCGCAATGATCAGCGGCATCAGCCGCCAGGCGCATTTGCCGAAGACTTGTTGCTCGCTCACATACCCCCCTTTTGAGCGCGTGCACGCTACCACGATTTCGGGCTTCGGAATGCCTCCGGGAATGACCGACTTTGGCGGATGCGGCTGTGCTTGCGTGCGAATTCGCGGGCCGCGACGGCCGCCAACCAGAAGCGCCACGCATCTGCGCCGGCCTCATACGCGAGTCCGCCTCCCTCGCCGCGTTTTCAGGAGTGCTCTTTGCCGGCGTTGGCGGCGTAACCAGCCAGGAGCTTCTAAAGTTTCGAATTTCACGTCGCGTCGGGCGATCCCTACAAGTTTAAACGTCGCGTTAATAATCATCCTGTAATTTCGCTTCCGAGAACTTGTACGGAAAGCGATGCTCAACAGCCGGAAACGCAGTTCTTTGCTCTCCGCGTACACTGCGGATTTGGGCCAGCTGATCTCACGCCAGCGCGCGGAGATGGCATTGCGCGCTGCAGCAATCGAATCCGCGATGGCAAGCAAAGCAAAATCTGAATTCCTCGCCAACATGAGCCACGAGCTCCGCACGCCGTTAAACGCTATTATCGGTTTTGGTGATTTGATCGAACACCTCGCGCATGAGAAGCGCTCCGCAGGCAAGCCGCGCCTTTACGCCTCCTATATCGCGCACGCAGGCAGGCATCTTTTGGAGGTCGTCAACGACATCCTCAACATTTCGGAAATCGAAAGCGGCGCATTCACGCTCAATCTCGATCCACAAATCCTGAGCGACATCGTCGACTCCAGCGTTATCCTGGTCCAGCGCCGCATTGATGAGAAACAACAGACGCTCGTCGTCCGCCTTGAAAATGACCTGCCGCCGATCATGGCCGATGCGTTGCGCCTGAAGCAGGTCCTGATCAATCTTCTGGCGAACTCGTCGAAGTTTACGCCTGATGGCGGCAGCATTTCGCTCTGCGCCCGGCGCGCAACAGACGATATGGTGGAGATTTCGGTGAGCGACACCGGCATTGGCATGACTCCCGATGAGATTGCGCTCGCGCTCAAACCGTTCACCCAGGTCCGCTCGACCTATACCCGCACGCAGGAAGGCACAGGCCTCGGGCTGCCGATCGCGAAAGCCCTGATCCTCAAGCACGGAGGCAGGTTTGAAATTACGAGTACGCCGGGCACAGGAACGACCGTGTCCATGACTCTCAAGGCCGCCGCGGGCGAGTCCGGGGCTATCGCCGCTTAGGGTGAAACCATGAAAGAAGAAGCAACAACTGCCTTCATACTTGTTGATGCAGAAGAGACCGGTGCGAGCGCGCGGATTCTTCCGTTTAACAAACGCCTTGGCCACGTGGTCTCGGTTTCCGGGTCGCAGGCGGTCGTGGTGCTGGACGCGTCGGGCAATCCGGAAGACGCCAAGCGCATTGAGATCGGCGCACTGGTGAAAATTCTGACGCCCGTTTCGTCCGTTTTCGGCATTGTCGCCGCGATGAGTTCGCCAATGCCCACCTCGGGCGAGGACCGCGAGATCGGACTGGTCGAGTTGACTCTGGCGGGTGAAATCTTCAACAACGGGCCAAGCGGTCAGGCGTATTTCCGTCGTGGTGTATCGAACTCGCCGGCTCTGGGGGATGCCGTTTCCCATGCGGGGCGCGAGGAACTCGCTTGCGTTTACGTCCAGCCCAATCGGACAACGATCGAGGTCGGGACCCTGTTTCAGGACCGCTCTGTGCCGGCGCGACTTATCGTCGACGAACTGTTCGGCAAGCATTTCCTTGTCGTCGGCACGACGGGCAGCGGCAAATCCTGTGCCGTGACCTCGATCCTGCACAAGGTTATTGTGGACCACGCAAATGCACATATCGTGGTGCTCGACATCCACAACGAATATGCGGACGCTTTCGGGGAGAACGCGGAACGCATCCATCCGAGCAATCTGCGCCTGCCCTTCTGGCTCCTGAACTTCCAGGAGCTATGCGCCGCTTTCACCGGGAGCGACGCACACCATGACCAGGAAGTGCAAATTCTCTCCGAGGCGATCATATCGGCCAAGCGCCGCAAGCTCGAGGGCGTGCTCCCGTCTCTGCGAACGAAGTCCTTTACAAATCTGCGCAGCGTCACGGTGGACACACCCTGCCCGTTCCATCTCTCGGACGTTATCGCTTATATCGACGAGCAATTGGGCAAGCTCGAACGCCGCCAGGCGACCCTGCCCTATATGCGTCTGAAAAGCCGGATCGAAGCCCTCGCCGGCGACCCACGCTACGGATTCCTTTTCGAGAGCCTGATGGCTGAAGACGTCATGTCCGATGTGCTCGGCCGCATCTTTCGCGTGCCCACGAATGGAAAGTCGATCACCGTGATCGAGCTCGCAGCAGTGCCGGCTGAAATTCTCGACGTCGTCATCTCGCTGATCGCGCGCCTCGCCTTCGACCTCGCGGTATGGAGCGAGGGTACTGTGCCAATGCTGCTCGTCTGCGAGGAGGCGCACCGTTATGCCCCGGCGACCGACGGCGACAAGTTCATGCCGACGCGACAGGCGCTCGCGCGCATCGCCAAAGAAGGACGCAAATACGGCCTCGGCCTTGGTCTGGTGACGCAGCGCCCCTCTGAACTCGACACCGCGATCATCTCCCAATGCAGCACCATAATCGCTCTCCGGCTCTCCACCGAACGCGACCAGCAGGCGGTGCGAGCCAACACGCATGAAGGCGCGCTGGAACTCATAGACAATCTGCCCCTCCTCGGCGACCGTGAGGCGATTGTTTTAGGCCAGGGAGCACCGATGCCGATGCGCATCCGATTCGACGAGCTCGTGAACCTCGACGTGCCCAGATGCCGTCACCTTGGATTTTCGCATGCCTGGAAGAATTCCAATACCGACCGCGATATGCTGGACAAGATCGTTACACAGTGGCGTATGACCGGGCGGTCTGATGGTTCAGAGCCCGACGATGCTGAACCCGGTTAAATACGCCGTTCCACCCCTTGCCAACACGCGCTGAGGCTCTCCGCCGATACGGCCGTTGCTCGTGAAATGCATCTGTGGTTGAGCGGGGGACTGACGTTCGGTTTCGGCGGCAAAGCGGAACCGCGTAACGACTCCGCCAGATTCGTGCCTCTGCCCAACTCGCGCCCCGGCAGGATGAGGCTTTTTCAGTGGGCGTGGACTGCGGCGGGCGCGGGACCGCTGCGCCGCACGACCACCGCAGGTACGGATGCCACCGCCTGGCCCGTGACAATGATCTGCCCGATCATGGACGGATGCGGAGAGCAGTTGAAATTATACGTACCGGGACGATTGAATATCACGGAAGCCGATTGCCCGGTTGCCAGCAGGCCCGTATCCCAACCACCCTGATCGGAAGACGACGCATCATGCGTTTCGCTTCCGGTGTTGGTGAATGTCACCGCATGTCCGGCGGCTATTGTGATGCGCTGCGGCGCAAAGGCATAGTCCACGACCTTGATGGCGTCCGTCGCTTCAACCGCGCTGTCAAATCCCACGACAGTTTGCGGCGGCCGCGGCGGATCGAAATGTTGCAGACGGCCACCCGGCGATCCATTCAGCGAGAACGCCCAGATCATATCGCTGTTGGCCGACGTGGTCTGGATCGCCACTCCGCCGGCGGCGATGGCCACGTATTGTTGGCCGTCGATCTCATAGGTGATCGCGGGCGCGTCTGCTCCGGCGCCGGTCTGCCACTGCCAAAGAAGATCGCCGGACCGGGCATCATAGGCCTGGAAATTTCCGTCCGGCTGGCCGTGGAAAATGAGGCCCGAAGCCGTGGCGAGCGCGCCACTGCCCTGCCCGATCGAATAGGGCAGTTTCTTCTGCCACACGATCCGGTTGGTGCGTGAATCCACCGCCGACAATGTCCCGGAATATTTCGCGCCGACCGGTGGTCCAACGGATTTTCCCAGCTGCCGCAGGATCCGGCTTTGCGGACGGTCGGCGGCCGTCACATAGAACAATCCTGTCTGCGGACTGTAGGCCATGGGCGCCCAGTTCGTTCCGCCGTTTCCTCCGGGAGACATCAGAACCGGCATGTCGTAGATGACGCCGAAAATGCATTTCGTGGTCCATCCGGGGAGCGCCTGCGGGCATTGCGGAATCAGCGCATCGCCGCGCGGGATTGGTTGGGTCGGCGATGTCGCAACGCGGGCATCCTGCTCGACCGGCTTTTCGTCGATGCCGATCAGCGGTTTTCCGTTCGTGCGATCCAGAATGTAGATCCAACCGGTTTTGCATGCTTCCGCGATGCCCTTGCGCAGCACCCCGCCATAGACCTGATCGAACAGCACAACGGGACTGGGGCAATCGAAATCCCACAGGTCGTGATGCACCAACTGGAAATGCCAGGCGAGACTTCCGTCCAGGCGCAAAGCAATGATCGAGGAGCTGTATAGATTGTCGCCCGGCCGCTTTGATCCAAGTCCCACAGCGTCGGGCCCGGGCTGTCCGGTGCTGAAATAGATCAGGCCGAGATCGGGATCGATCGCCGGCGCCTGCCAGACATTCGCGCCGCCATGTTCATAGGCGTGTGCCTTCTCCGGATCGGGGTCGTTGGGAGAGGGCCAGGTGTCGCCGCCGCGCTCGCCCGGACCTGCAGCCGTCCAGAAATGCCAGACTTCCTTTCCGGTCTTTGCATCCAGCGCCGTCAATTTGCCGCGCGCCGAGCGGTCGCCACCGGAAATGCCGGTGTACACAACACCGCGGTAATAGGTGGGAGCACTGGTGATTGTGTATCCGTCCTGCCATTTCCCGACCTGTGTCTGCCATACAGGCTTGCCGTTTCTGGTATCCAGCGCCACAAACCGGCCGTCCAGCTGACCGACAAACAGCTTACCGTCGCCAACGGCGACGCCGCGGTTGTCCCAGCCACAACAAACAGTGCTGATGTTCTGGTCGATGCCTGACTTGTGCTCCCAGATCAGCGCGCCGGTTCTTGCGTCCAATGCAAACACATCGTCATTGCCAGTGGTGAGATACATCACGCCATCCTTCACGACGGGCGTGGTTTCAAGCGAGTATTTCGCCCCGAGTCCGGAGCCCAGATGCGTAACCCACGCGCCTTTGAGCGCCTTCACGTTGTCTCGCGTGATCTGCGTCAGCGTCGAGTACCGCGAATTGCTCCAGTCGCCACCCACATGCAGCCACTCCCGGGATGCGGGATTTCGCAATGCTGGATCACCCCCCGGGATGCCGGCCGCAGACACCGCCGTTGCCGCGAACACAAGAGAGGCAATAAGAAACATGTTCTTCATGGCTTGCTCCATGCAGACAAAATAGCCTACCGCTGCGCCGGAATGGAGAGACTATCTGCGGCGCAACGAGATCCTGGCTGGCCAGCCCCCGATCGGATCGAATACCAGGCGCTTCTGCCATAACGGCCGGGGATGTACTATCCGTGCCAATCAATCCCGGGAGAACGCGATGAGGCAGGGCATTTCGGCATCACTATTCGTGCTCGGTTGCGCGCTGGCGCAACCGTCATTCGCCCAGCTCGAGGATAAGCCGGTGCCGATGGACAAGGCTCCATTCCACATCCCGGTCTTTTCCAACGACTACATCTTCCTGCTGAACGTCAATATCCCACCCGGACGCAACACCGGGTACCACATCCATTATGCGGATTCCGTGTCGGTGAACCTGACGCCGGCCTGGCAGACGAACCAGAATTACGGCTCATCCGAAGTCAGCCCTCCGGGCACCGGCGGCGAAGGTGCTCCGGGCCGGGTGACATTCACGAATGTGACCCGGGACGGCCAGCGCACGCACAAGGCGACGAATGTCGGTCCGACGCCGTTTCACAACATCTCCTTCATCCTGAAGAAAAGCGGGCCGGCTGGAACCACGGTGTCGGACCGCTCGGGTGTCGCCGGCTATACGCGGATCATGGATAACGACCGCATACGGGCCTGGCGTGTCGTTCTGAAACCGGGAGAGGCAACCGGACAGATCACCCAATCGGCGCCCGGACTTCAGGGTCTATGTCCATGGCGGTGTACTGGCCGAAATGGTGCCGGGATCGGCCGATCGTGGCATGGCTCCCTACGAAGGCGATTTCATCTGGCAGGATGCGGGGCAGACGCGAGCGGTGAAAAACACCGGTACCACCCTCATCGAATTTGTCGAATTCGAGCTGAAATAACGCCCGTCACCCCGGGCGAGCGTCTCTATTGCGTTCTGTTGTGCCCCGGCGACGGTATTGTCCTGGTTTGAGGCGGCTGCTTCTTCTCCCGAAGGGCGCGGTCGATGTCGCTTGCGTAAAGCGGCCAGCGGTTCTTTGCTTCGGCGACCGTCAGCCTTGCAACTTCTCCTCGTGCCCCCTTCCGGTAAGCCCAGTAGTTTGGGCACAAGCTATAAATCAGGGTTCCATCATCTTCCAATTCAAGCGACTTCTCGTCGCTACCGCCTTCCAGATAGAAGATCGTGACGCTCATAAAATTGCCCCCAGACGGGAAAAATCGCTTGGGAGCGTAATAGAATTGATGCAATGCAACAACACCAATTGACGCATTTTGTAATGAATTGTGCGCTGAACTAGGCCTTGCATTCGCAACTGCGGTAGTTCATCGTTGCGGTGCGGCAATTGTCCTCCTGTTTGCCGCAGCCCCCCTCCCGGGGCGTTTCCTCCCAAACTTGGCCGCCCTTAACCGGGCGGCCAAGTCCCCCTCAAACCAGATCAATTTTGCGGTGGTGCGGGTGGCGGCGCGGCGGGTACCGGCTGCCAATTCTGATTACATGCACTGACGTAAGGATAATAGCCTGGCGGATCGCTGCAATAATACCAGGTTGGGACCGATGCGCCCTGCGGCGCCGGGTATTGCGCGAGCGGCGGTGGAGGCCCGTTTCCATAATCAGGCGGGTATGGACCAGCGTCAGGATACGGATAGCCGCCTGGGGGATACGGATACGGATACGGGTAGGCGTAAGGATTCGCAGCCACATCGAGAATCACGCCGGTTGCCAATGCCGCCAGAACGAAATCGCCGTTGACCTCGACCCAACCATAGCCGCGTGGCGGCTCCCGAAAATGACGCGCCCGCCAGTCAGTCACTTCATGCCCACGCCAGAACTCCCCCGGCAGCCGTTCACCGCGCGCCCATTGGTGGCGCTGGACAGGGCCGTTGTCGCGACGCTCTTGAACGCGATTCTCACGATCGCGGTTATCACGGTTGTCAGCTGCGAACGCCGACAGGACCGAAATGAACGAGAAAGCAAAAGCCGTCGTCAAAGCGTACTTCATCTGATCGCCTCTACCAAAAATCTGTTTCAGTCACGCCTGGTGCGGACTGCACGACATGATAATGCAATCCTCAACACCGCGCTTGATATAGATCAGCCGGGAACACAGCCCTATTCTGCGCAAAGAAGATAAAGGAGCCCACAATGCGCCCGGGAACGATTGCGGTGTTTTGTTCAATCTGCATCGCGTTGCCCTGCATTGCCGCCGAACAGGAATCAATGGATCCCCGATTTGCTCCTCAACCGCAGGAAGAAGCGTGCCGCTCCCTCACTTTGGCATCCACCGGCGGCCCCACATTGAAGGATCCGAAAATCCTCGCGGTGCGGTGGTTGGGTTTTTCCACTTACGAACTGGTTTATGGCGGCCAGATAATTCTCCTCGACAATTACTACGACCGGGGTCCGCGCTATCGTTATCTGGGATTCAAGGCGGCAGATGTGAAGCGGGCAAATCTGATCCTCGTCGGTCACGGCCATTCCGACCACATGTCCGACACGGCCCGGACGATTGCCCAGACTGGCGCCGATGTAATCACCGCTCCCATAACTGCGACCAGGCTCCTGAGCGAAGGGGTCGATCCCAAAAAGATCGTTTCGGCCATGGGCCGCGACGGCCAGATTTTGCAGTTCAAGGGATTTACCGTACAGCCGATACTCGGCCGTCATGGTGAACCCAGTCTTGCTCCGGGGACCGGTGAGTTCCGCAAAGCCTATGCCGAGGCCTACCCGGCCACGCCCGACGAGAAAGCGGCCGAGGCTGCAATTGCAGCAAAAGGATCGCGCGATCCGCATATTCTCGATGAAGGGACGCTTTCCTTCATCATCACCTTCGACGATGGCTTTCGTGTTGCGTGGCGGGATTCCGGCGGCGCCATAACCGGTTTTGAAAAGGCTGCGATGGCGCAAATCGGCCGGGTTGATATGCTCATCGGAGCCATTGCGGCCAACGTCGTCGCCGAGGCGAATGCCGCGGTCCTTATGCCGATGATCGATACCTACAGGCCGGCGGTGTATTTCCCGGCGCACCACGAGGAGGAAGTTGGCGGGAACATCGATCGGGCGACAGAGCCGATGTTCCAGAATATCAAGAACAAATATCCGGACACATTGACGATCTCGAAAGAGTTCCGGGAGCCGACCTGCTTCGATACGCGGTTCAATATCAAAAGCGGCAACGCTTCAAACACCGCAACGCATTGAATCCAATTTTAATCCGAAAGCTTCAGCTCCTTTGCGCCATCCTCGCGGTATGAATTGTAAAAGGCGAGCGAGTCGACAAATCGCCCCATATAGGAGGACTGAAGATCGCCACCCGGCAGCACCGTGGCCCGGAGCTGGATCAAATGGTTGTCCTTGAAAAATATGGCGCTCATCGAACGGCCGCCATTGTCCGGCAGATCGATCGTGAGTTTCCGGCCATAGCTGGATTCGACGCGCGCTTCGATATCCAGCAGCACATTGGCCCTGTCCCGATAGGATGCCGAGGCTTCGGTAATCAGAGCATTTTCATCGCGGGCGCGTCCGGAGAAATCGACAACAATGATTTTGAATTCAACATTGTCCTCAACCGATGTGAAAACGGTTGAGTTGCGCTGTCCCGCCATGGTGCTGGTGTAAGCGGCTTTTTCCCGCTTCAACTCGCCCGGCACTGCGAACGAAAATCCGGCCCCGTCCTTGCAGAAATAGCCTTGCCAGTCGGCTTTGGCAGAACCTGTTGAAAGCGCCAGCATGGCTGCAAACGCCGCGACAGGAATGCCGGCGCGCATCAGGCCGCTTCTGCAATCATGAGTTTTCATGCCGACTCACTATCGCTGTGCAGTGCTGTTGGACGGGCCCTGGGATTGCGCCGGCAAGGACGCCAGATAGGCGGTCAGATCGATGATGTCGTCTCCGGTAAGTTTGGCGACGACAGGCTGCATCAACGCGGTCATGCCGCCATGCCTGGTCCCTGCCTTGATGTCGTAGAGTTGCCGGCCCGTATAGGCCGGTGAGCGCGCTGCAATATCCGGAACCGAGCCCAATCCGTGCAGATCGGGACCGTGGCAGATCGCGCATTGCAGGGTTTTTCCGTTACCGCCCGTGGTTGCAAGCTGCCGCCCTCTCGCGACTGAGCCGACCGGAACATACGCCACAAAACCCGAATGCGGGTCCCGCAGATCGTCCGTACGCATTGGATTTTCCGGCGATTCGATGACGCGATTGCCGAGCGCCTCGGTGCCCGCTTCCGCGCCCTCATAGGGCATCCACATTCCAAACACGCTGCGGCTCTTTGGAATCGTGCTGGTTTCAACAACCCGAATCCACGGCGTCCATTTCATGGACGAGAAATAATCCGACGCGGCCGCAATCTCGTCCTCGGTCATGGCCTTGGCGAACTCGACCATTCGGTTCGTATTTGCCTTGCGCGGATCGGCGCTCTTGCGCAGCCCGTCGCGGAAATCACGCAATTGGCGCATGAGATATTCCTTCGGCTGACCTGCCGGCGGTGCATTCTCGGTTCGCCCCTTGCCATTGGGGTAATGACAGAGCGAGCAGGCGGCGATCTTGCGCGCATTGTCGCCCTCGGCGACAATCTTCGGCATGGCCGGATGATCGCCCGGATACCAGTCGGCAGGTTGGGTCAGAATGTTTGAATCCCGGTCACTGACCCCGCGGATTTCGCTCAGGGTGAATTTCCGGTCGAGGCCGGGGAGACTGAACAGTTTTCCGTCTTCCGCTCCACGCGCAGGCGCAGCACCAACGGGAATGGCATAAGCCCAATCCGGCCGGTCCGATTCGGCCGCATGGATCGCGCCGGCCGCCACTATCGCTGTTGATGCGAGCATCGCAGACGAAATCCATTTGTTCATTTCCCGTTCTCCCCGACGTGTTTCCAAATGCCTCACCATGGTCGCACGAGCAAACCGGGTTGGAAAGGGAGCTTGCGGTGACCAATGATGTGCATTGGGCCCGCTTTATACCGGTTTTCAGGTGGGCATTGCAGGCCGCGGCCGCCCCGGAATGACAATTCAGCCGGAGACTGACGCGCCAGGCGTACTATTCCGGGCCGCCGAAGCGAGCTTCCCATTCTGCGACCTGTTCGGGCGTGATTTTCGCGAACAGCACGTCGGGTGGATTGATTTTTTGACCGGGTTCGAGGCCGTCGAGAAATTCCACCATCTTTTCATCAGGCCACGGAATGATCTCCGGCGCCTCCATGACGGCGCGGTGAATCTTTTTCGCCGATTCCGGGATGAGGGGCCACGAGACGTGACCGAAAAGATGCACCAGATTCAAACCCATGCGCACGCTCACGGCGGCGGCGTCCCGATCGGTTTTGATCCTGGTCCACGGGGCAGCTTCGCTGAGATATTCGTTCCCCAGAACCCAGATTCCGCGCAATTCGGCCACCGATTTGCGAAATTCCATCGCTTCCAGCGACTCCGTCAGTCGCTCGATACGCCGGTCGAGTTCGCCGGCAAGCGCGGTCTCTGCAGGTCCGTAAGCGCCGCCGTCGGGCACAACCCCGTCGAAGCGCGCGGCGCAGAATCTCGTCACACGGTTAACGAAATTGCCGAGCACATCGGCAAGATCCTTGTTCACAACCGAAGCAAACAGCGGCCAGGTAAAATTGGCATCCGAACCTTCAGGTGAATTCGCCATCAGGTAATAGCGCCAGTAATCCGCCGGCAGGATCTCCAGCGCGTTTTCCATGAAAACGCCGCGCTTTTGCGAGGTCGAGAATTTGCCCCCGTAATAATTCAGCCAATTGAATCCCTTCAGGCGATCCACCAGCTTCCACGGCTCGCCCGAACCCATGATCGTCACAGGGAAATTGACGGTGTGAAAAGGTACGTTGTCTTTCCCCATGAACTGGTAATAGCGGACGTCCGACGCCTTCTCGCCGTACCACCAGTCGCGCCAGGCATCGCCTTTCCCGTTGGTGTCCGACCATTCCCTGGTTGCGCCGATATATTCGATCGGAGCATCGAACCAGACATAGAAGACTTTCCCCTTCAGCCGGCCCTCGGCGATGTCGTCCGGAACCGGAACCCCCCACGACACATCGCGGGTAATGCCGCGGTCATGCAGCCCCTCATCCAGCCATTTGTTTGCGATCGACGTCACCAGCGGCGGCCAATCGCCGCGGTGGCTCCCGATCCATTCGCGCAGCTTCGGCACGAATTGCGACTGCTTGAGAAACAGATGCAATGAATCACGGATTTCGATCCGGCTCGATCCGGAAAGCGCAGATCGCGGATCGATCAGGTCCACCGGATCGAGAACCCGGGTGCAGTGCTCGCACTGATCGCCGCGCGCCCGCTCATATCCGCAATGGGGACAGGTGCCTATGACATAGCGATCGGGCAGGAAACGGTTGTCTGCCACCGAAAACACCTGCTTCGTGGTGCGCAGATCGAGAAAACCGCGACGCCATAATGCGCGCGCGAGGTGCTGCGTCATTTCGTGATTTTGCGGACTGGAAGAGCGGCCGAAATAATCCCAGGACAGCAGAAACCCCTCGCCCGCCCTTTTCTGGACCACGAACTGCTCATCGCAGAAAGTCCGGACATCCTGCCCCGCTTCCGCTGCAGCGAGTTCGGCAACCGAGCCGTGCTCATCCGTGGCACAGATCAAAAGGGTTTTGCGCCCGAGAGCACGCTGAAACCGGCCGAACACATCTGCGGGAAGCAGCGACCCCGCAACATTCCCCAGGTGCTTGATTCCATTAATATATGGAAGCGCACTGGTAATCAGAACGCGAAAATCGCGGTAACCTGCGGGCATCGACTCAGCCGCTTGCATTGTGAACCTCGTTCGGCAGATTAGAACATTTTGCACACTGCACGAGTTGCAAAATCGACGGTTCAACTGTTCGCAATGTTTGCCGCTTAAATTGGTGTTGCGCGCCGGTGCACCCGAAACCGCTGGAGACCGCTTCAATTGGGCGAACGTAAGCCGATGGCAAAGGCAATTCAGTCGAACCTGATTGCAGGCGTTCTGACGATCATTCCGCTCATCGTCGTCTGGTTCGTTCTGGATTTCATCTTCACCTTCCTCTCGAATGTCGGTTCGCCCGTGGCCTCCGGATTATCGATGTTCATCGAAGACCGGATACCGGCGGCACAGCCGCTGCTGGATCATCATCTATTCCGCTGGTTCATTGCGGTGACGATGTCCCTGATCCTGCTCTATGCGGTCGGGAAAATCGCTTCGCAGATGGCGGGCAAAAAACTGATCGCGGCCTTCGAAGGGCTGCTTGGGCGAATCCCGGTGGTTGAAACTGTCTATTCCGCTTCGAAAAAGCTGATCAATGTCTTGCAGCAGACGCCCGGTGGCGGCGCTCGCGTAGTGTTGATCGATTTCCCGAATCCCGGCGCCAAGGCCATTGGCCTTGTGATGCGAACATTCGAGGACAGCACGACCGGAGAAGAAATGGCCTCCGTTTTCGTGCCAACCACGCCGAATCCGACCGGCGGATATCTCCTTCTCGTGCCGGTCCGGCGCCTGGTTCCAACATCGCTGACCATGGAACAGGCCATGACCATGATCGTTTCGGGCGGCACGGTTGCACCGGCACATTTCAGTACAACCGCTGCTCCAGCGCTCCCCCTGAAGCAATCCCTGCTACAAAAAGCCCCGGTGGACTGAGCCCGGCGGACTGAGGATGACAATGGCCGGATCGTTGGCTAATTTCCGGCCCTCGAACGAGACCAGGGAGAAATCCGATGCGCAATCGTAACTTCCCAGTGGGGCTCACCGGGGCGGTGGCAACATTGCTCCTGCTGTCGGCATCGCCCTTCGCAATGGCCGCCGATTCCGAAGCCGGAAAAGTCCCCAATCTTCTTGGTCCCTGGCAGAACCTGAACCGCTTCAGGCTCGCGCAACCGCCGGGCAGTCCGAAGCTGCCGACCGGTGACCTCCCCGGCTATGTCCATCTGGACCGCGGCGTGGACAAGACCGGGCAGGATTTCAGCGGAAACTTCTGGGTCGGCGACTACACGAATCCGTTGTTCGCGCCCTGGGGTGCGGAAGTCATGAAACACAACGCCGAAGAAGCGATGAAGGAAAAGGATCCCTTCTGGCCGGCGACCTTCTGCTTTCCGTTTGGCCCGACCGCATTGTTGCAGCCACAGCCGGTTATATTCCTTCAGGAGCCCGACAAGATCGTGATCGATTACGAGCGCGATCATCAGGTTCGGCACGTCTATCTCAACGTGGAGCATTCGAAGAATCCCAAACCGTCCTGGTATGGCGAATTGGTCGGCCACTACGAAGGAGATGTACTCGTGGTGGACACGATCGGATTCAACGGGAAGGCATTTCTCGACCGTTACGGCGCGCCTTACAGCGAGCAGCTGCACTTGATCGAGCGCTACAAGCCGAGTGCCGATGGCCGGACCATGCAGGTCGATGTCACGTATGACGATCCAAAGGCCTACAAACAGTCCTGGAATGCGGTGATCCGGTATCGCAAGGGCAATGTCCTGCCGACGGAAGAGGCTTGCGCCGAATCGGCACAGGATCCGGTGAATGGCGGGCTCAACCCGATCCCCGTCGCCGCCAAAGCCGACTTCTGATCCTCCATGGGCGGCCCCCGAGCCGCCCATCCAGCAGGGTCACCTCACAGTTCACCATGGGCGCCCCCCGAGCCGCCCATCCAGCAGGCGCTGGTCACCGCGCCAATGACTCTCTCAACGATTGGACCGGCAAGGGCCCATCGGTCGCCCTGATTTCGACCGCTCCTCAATCCGCGGTCGCGCAGACGTCTACTTCGCCAGTTCGAACATGATCGACGACACCCAGCCCTGATTGCCGAGTTCGTCTTTCACCTCCCACATCAGGCCGTTCTTGTTCCCGGTCGGATAGAGCCTCATGCCCTGATCGATCGGACGTACGACCTGACTTTGGGTCGAAGGCTGCGAAAACATCGCAGTTGGGCGCGTCGCAACGACCATTTGGGCGGCCGCGACTGGCGCCGCACCGGGAGGCGGCAAACCGCCCATCTGATCAACCAGTTTCGAATAGGCATCAAGATAGGCCAGCGTGATCACCTGGCCGATCTCGGTATTGTTGTATCCGGTCGCTCCGGCGGCGCCGAATCCCCCACCGCCGAAAAGGCCGGAACCGACGCCAAAACCAATATCCGTCTTGGAACCGTGCCCGTCGATCGTCGCCACGACCTGGGTGGTCCGCACGTTTGTGAGAGCGAGCGTCACATCGGCGGTCGACGAATTGATGCTGAGCGAGCCCACCAATGCACCCAGAGGAGCGGCTCTGCCGAGAAAACCACCCAGTGCTGCACCGAAATTGTTGCCGCTTGCATTGGCGTTCTGGGAAACGATATCGGGAACCAGCACAAAATCCGCAGCAACGATCTGCCCGCCGCCGACATTGGAGCCCTGCTGCAGGTTTCCGCCCGAGGCGAGCGCCCGCTCACGCTGAGCCGCCGCCAGACCTGCTCCGCGATCAACGAGCGAGAAACACCCGGATTGCTGCACGAATACCTTTATCAAGGCTTCGGGCGACCCGAGATTAAGCTGACCCCACCAGTTTCGCTGCGGTTCTTCCACCGCGAGAACACCAATGGGCTGAGAACAGCGGGGGATTTCCATCTGCTTTTGCTGGCGCTGCTGCTGGGCGGTGGCCGCCGAAGCATCCGTCGCGAGCATTGCCCAAGCCGCACCGGTGAGCAGCCCTATTGTCAGTTTGCGCATCGTGGATTCCCTTCCGCGTGGTTGCGCGATTATCGTCAAAAAAAACGATTCATTCCACAGCAGATTCGACTTGATCATCAGATGTGCAGCAGGCGCGGGTCACCATCCTCCTCACCGTGGGCGGCCCCCGAGCCGCCCATCCAGCGGGCGCGGGTCACCGCGCCAATGATTTTCTCAACGATCGTACCAATAAAGCCATCTATTGCTTACCGTCCGGCGGGTATTGGATCTCTGCCCGGTTCAGATGTGCAGCGGTCGCGCGTCCGCGGCAAGCACCGCTTCGTGCATCATCTCCGACAGTGTCGGATGGGGAAACACGGCCGCCTGCAGGTCGGCTTCGGTCGCCTCCAGTGAGCGCGCGATCGAAAAACCCTGAATGAGTTCGGTGACTTCGGCGCCAATCATATGCGCGCCGAGCAACTCACCGGTTTCGGCGTCAAAGACAGTCTTGATGAACCCCTCGGTCTCACCCAGCGCGATGGCCTTGCCATTACCGATATACGGAAATTTCCCGACCTTGATCTTGCGGCCGCCCTCTTTGGCGCGTGTTTCGGTAAAGCCGATGCTTGCCACCTGTGGCCAGCAATAGGTGCAACCGGGAATTTTCGATGTATCGAGCGGATGCACGCCCTTCACGCCGGCGATGCGTTCGGCAACGATTACACCTTCATGCATGGCCTTGTGCGCCAGCCATGGCGGGCCGACCAGATCACCGATGGCAAATGTGCCAGGAACGCCCGTTTCGCCCCATTGATTTACCACGACATGCGTCTTTTCGATCCGGATCCCGGCTTGCTCGAGACCGATGTTCTCGACATTGCCGACAATGCCTACGGCCATGATTACCCGGTCCACGGTAATGGTTTCCGGTTTTCCGTCCCTCGATTTCAGAGTGGCCGCAACGCTGTTGGCGCCCCTCGTCAGTTTTTCGACCGTGGTCGCGGTTTTGATCGTCATGCCCTGCTTGCGAAAGGCCTTTTCGGCGAAGGCGGAGACCTCTTCGTCTTCCACCGGAAGAATCCGGTCGAGCACTTCGATTACCGTCACTTCCGAGCCCAGCGTGCGATAGAAACTCGCGAATTCGATCCCGATGGCGCCGGAGCCCACCACCAGCAGCGAAGCTGGAAACTCACGTGGCACCATCGCATGGCGATAGGTCCAGACCAGCTTGCCGTCGGCTTCCATTCCCGGAAATTCGCGCGCGCGGGCACCGGTGGCGAGAACGATGTTCTTCGCGCCGTAAGAAACCGTCTTGCCCTCCTTCACGACAGAGATGCCGTCCCGGCCATCGAGTTTCGCTTCGCCTTCGATGACAGTGATCTTGTGTTTGCGCATCAATCCGCGGACGCCATTGCTCAGTTGGGCCGCAACTTTGCGCGAACGCTCCACGATTTTCGGCAGGTCGAATTTGAGGTTGTCGGCGGAGAAACCAAACTCATTGAGGCGATGCAAGAGGTGCCAGATCTCGGATGAACGCAACAACGCCTTCGTCGGGATGCAGCCCCAGTTGAGACAGATACCGCCGAGATTTTCGCGTTCGACGACGGCGGTTTTCATTCCAAGCTGAGCGCAGCGAATTGCGCAGACATATCCCCCGGGACCGCCACCAATGACGATCAGATCGAATCGGTCACTCATAACAGCATCGACGATGGCTCTTCCAGGAACGCCTTCAGCGTCTGCAGGAATCGCGCCCCCGTCGCGCCATCGACGACGCGGTGATCGCAGGACATCGTAAGCGTCATCATATTGGCGATCAGCATCTTGCCGTCGCGCGCGACGACGCGCTCTTCCGCTGCTCCAACCGCGAGAATCGAGCTGTGCGGCGGATTGATGATGGCGGTGAATTCCCTGATTCCGAACATGCCCAGATTGGAAACCGCGAATGAACCGCCTTCATAATCCTGCGGCTTCAACTTCTTCGCTTTTGCGCGCTCGGCCAGGGATTTCACTTCATTGGAAATCGCGGCCAGACCCTTTGTTTCCGCCTTGAAGACAATCGGCGTGATGAGGCCCGGATTCAGGTCCACGGCGATGCCGATATCGGCGTTCCTGTGCCGGAGAATGGCGGTTTCCGTCCAGCTTGCATTGACGTCCGGGTGCCGGATCAGCGCATGGGCCGCCGCCTTGATGACAAAATCATTCACCGACAGCTTGTAGGCGTTTGCATCCTTTGGGGCGCGTTCATTGAGCCGCGAGCGCGCCTGCAGCAGCGCACCGATATCGCAGTCAATCGTCAGATAAAAATGCGGTATCAGCGCCTTCGCCGAAGTCAGCCGCCGCGCAATCGCCTTGCGCATGGAATCGTTGGGGACGGCCTCGTAATCCGATCCTTTGAAGAAGAGTCGGGCGTCGGGCAAGGGCGCCAACCCGGGGGAAACCAGGCCGGGTTCGGCAGCTCGCGCCTGCTGCACAGGTGCGGAAGCAGCGCGTTGCGCCGGTGTTGCAGGCGCCCGGGCCGTTCCTTGCATTGCCGCCTCGACATCGGCCTTGACGATGCGTCCACGTGGTCCAGACCCTTGCAGGCTGCTGAGATCGACCCCCTTATCCTGCGCGATCCGCCTGGCAAGCGGAGAAGCAAAAATGCGATGCTCCGTATCCGGAGCAGCATGCCCATTGCCGGATTTCATCGGAGGTTTCCCGGTTTCAGCGGGTGGTGCGCTCCGCGGGATGGATTGCGCGGGCGGCACAGGAGCGGGGGATGCCGAAACAGGTTTCGGCGCCGGCGGTCCAGCCGCGGAAGCATCATCGCTGATCAGTCGCGCGATCGGCGCATTGATCTTCACGCCTTCTGCGCCTTCCGGAACCAGCAATTTATCGATTTTCCCCTCATCGATCGCTTCGAATTCCATGGTGGCCTTGTCGGTCTCGATTTCCGCCAGAATGTCTCCCGGTCTGACGGTATCGCCTTCCTTGACGTGCCACTTGGCGAGTTTGCCCTCCTCCATCGTGGGAGAGAGCGCCGGCATCAGAATATCGGGCGGCATCGTGTGAATTTCCGTTGAATCATTTACCCCCACCCGGAAATTCGCGGCGCGAATTTCGACCTTCCCGCGTTTGCGGGATTGTTAGCGATAGCAGACGCGACGGGCCGCGGAAACCACATCATCCAGGGCCGGAAGCGCCAGTCTTTCCAGATTGGCCGCATAGGGCATGGGTACGTCCTTGCCCGTGATGCGCAACGGCGGCGCGTCAAGATAATCGAAAGCCTGATCAACCACCGCTGCGGCGATCTCCGAGCCGATCGAACAAATCGGCCAACCCTGCTCGACCGTGACGATGCGGTTGGTTTTTTTCACCGATTCGATCACCGTCCCGATATCCAGCGGGCGCAAGGTCCTGAGATCGATCAGTTCCGCCTCAATTCCTTCCTTTGCGAGCGCATCCGCCGCTTCCATGATTAGGCCGACGGATATCGAGTGAGCAACCAGGGTCACCGCGCCGCCCTGGCGAATGACCCGCGCCTTTCCGATCGGCAAAACGAAATCATCGACTTTGGGGACCGGGAACGAGCGCCCATAGACAATTTCATTCTCAAGAAAAATCACCGGATTCGGATCGCGTATTGCAGCTTTCAGCAGCCCCTTCGCATCGGCGGCAAAATAGGGAGAAATGACTTTCAAGCCGGGCACATGGGCATACCAGGAGGCATAATCCTGGCTATGCTGGGCAGCGACACGCGCCGCGGGACCATTCGGTCCGCGAAACACAATCGGGCAGCCCATCTGTCCACCCGACATATAGAGGGTTTTGGCTGCCGAATTCACCAATTGATCGATCGCCTGCATGGCGAAATTGAACGTCATGAATTCGATGATCGGTCTCAACCCGCCGAAAGCCGCGCCAACCCCGAGGCCTGCAAAGCCCTGTTCCGTAATCGGAGTATCGATGACCCGGCGCTCGCCGAATTCCTCGAGCAATCCCTGGCTCACTTTATAAGCGCCCTGATATTGCCCGACCTCCTCTCCCATCAGGAAAACCGTTTCGTCGCGGCGCATCTCTTCTGCCATTGCATCGCGGAGTGCATCGCGAACCGTCATGGTGGCGAGTTCGACACCTTCGGGAATTTCCGGGGCGATTGGACCAGCCCCGTTGACCGGCCTGGCGGAAATTCCCGGGGGCGGCGCCTGACGCACTTCGACCGGGCGCCGTGCAGGCGATTTCTTTTCGGTTTTTGCTTCTGTCGCCAGAGCGCGCGTTGGCGGTGCGTCGGTTTCTTCGCCCTCCTGACGCAGTTCGGCAATCGCGGTGTTCACTTTGACGGCTTCCGTTCCTTCCGGAATCAGAATTCTGGAGATGCGCCCGGCATCGATCGCCTCGAACTCCATGGTCGCCTTATCGGTCTCGATTTCGGCCAGGATATCTCCGGGCTTTACGGTATCGCCTTCCTTGACATGCCATTTGGCGAGCTTGCCTTCCTCCATGGTCGGAGAGAGCGCCGGCATGAGGATTTGCGTCATTGCCCGCCTATTTCAGAACGTCAGTAAAGAGTTCGTCCGGTGGAGGTTCCGGAGAGTTGGTGGCGAATTCCGCCGCGCGGTTGATTGTCTGGCGCACGTCACGGTCGAAATTCTTCAAATCTTCTTCCCTGAGCACCCCGTTGCGCACAAGACGCGCGCCGAACGTGTCGATTGGGTCGTGCTTTTCGCGCATCTCCTGAACTTCTTCGCGGGTCCGGTACTTGGCGGGATCGGACATCGAATGACCGCGATAACGATAGGTTTTCATCTCCAGGATGTAGGGACCTTTGCCGTCACGTGCCCACTGCACCGCTTTGCAGCCTGCCTCGTAAACCTGCTCGACATCCATCCCGTCAACCGACTCGCCGGGAATATCGTCAGCCGAGCCGCGCTTGTAGAGTTCAACCTCTGCGGTCGAACGGCGCACGGCCGTGCCCATCGCATACTGATTGTTCTCGATCACATAGACGACGGGCAGCTTCCATAAAGCCGCCATATTGAAGGATTCAAATACCTGTCCCTGGTTCGCCGCACCATCGCCGAAATAGGTCACGCAAACCGCGCCGTTCTGGCGGTACCGGTCCGCAAAAGCGAGCCCGGTGCCGATGGGCACATTGGCGCCAACGATCCCGTGTCCGCCGAAGAAGTTTTTCTCGCGGCTGAACATGTGCATCGAGCCGCCTTTGCCTTTTGAGTAACCGGTAATCCGCCCGGTCAGTTCAGCCATTACGCCCGAGGGATCCATCCCGGATGCGAGCATATGGCCATGGTCGCGATAGGTCGTAATCACCTGATCGCGCGGCTGGAGCGCGGCCTGCATGCCGACAACCACGGCCTCCTGGCCGATATAGAGATGACAGAACCCGCCGATCAGTCCCATGCCGTAAAGCTGTCCGGCTTTTTCCTCAAAGCGCCGGATCAGAAGCATGTCCCGATAAAAATTCTTCAGGCGTTCGGCCGTGGTGACAATCACCGGCCGTCCGCTTACCGGGAGATCGGTCTTATGATTGGCGGCAGCCGTCGCTTCCGCACGCGCCATATTTCACCCTGTGGCTTTTCCTGCAGTGTCGTGCCGCCTCCGGCTTGCCCCGCTTATGGCAAGACTGAATTGTACTTGGCAAGGTGTAACTTAGATATGATGATTTTAGCGCTTTTCGCGCGGTACAGCGACCTCTCCCGGCCGGTTTTCGAGCAGCACCTTGTGGGCCTCCTCGTCCAGCAGATCGGGATCGATTGCATCATCATCGAGCAGCGAAATCCGGCGCTGTAATCTTTCGCGCTGCTCGTTCGCGATAGCGAGATCGTGCCGCGCGGCAATCAACTGGTCCTGGGTGGCACGCCACGCGATCAAACCACGGTCGCCAAACAGAAAGCTGTAACCAAAATAGCCGCTGATCGCACAGCAGATCGCCGGCAGCAAAAGCAGGTTTGCGCAACGTGAAATGCGGCGACGCAGCTTCATGAGTGCAAGCGAATCACAACTCAATTCGAGTGGTCAAGGCTTTCGTGAAAAACCGAGTCAAACCGCCGCAGTTCACCACGAAGTTCCATCCTTCCGCGTAAACTTGCGAACGCCATCGGAAGATTTCACGACCTTCAGGTCATCGTCGGGATAGGTCACTTCGTCGGGCGAAGTCCTGTCTCCGATCTCGATATAGAGAACATCGGAATCGCTTTCATTCTGCAGATGATGCGCGTCGCCGGTTCCGAACCTGAATCCCGCGCACATACCGGGCTTGAGCAATGTGCGACCGGCGCCGGTGACGAGAGTGGGCGTACCTTGCAGGACGTAAACAAACTCATCCTGACTGGAATGGGCATGCCGCAGAGCCGAAATTGCACCGGGGCCAAGGCGCGTCAGATTGACGCCATAACGCGTCAATCCAAACGCATCACCCAAAGGACGTTTGACCCGCTGACCCAGCCGGCGCGCGAACTCTTCAGGGTACGTGCTCCTTGTTTTACGAGGCGGAACTGCTTCGGCGAACAAGGGGGCTGTCTGGTCTGCCATGCCGTACTCCTGAAACGGAAATGGGCGCCAACATGGCGCCCATTCACCGGGATTGAGTCTGGCTATTTCGCCAGGGCCTGCTGCGATACCCGTTCCGGATGGAGCGTCAGCTTCTGGACCCGCCAGTTCAGGATTTCCCCGACATAGAGGGTGTTTTCAGACGGGCAGGCAATTTCATGAATCCAGCCGAACTTGCCAGGCGCGCGGCCACCGCCGCCGATCATGCCGAGCAGCTTGCCATCGAGCGACAGCTTGTAGATCCGGCCCGGAAAAGCGTCGGCGCTGTAGAGCACCTGGTTCGGCCCCTTGGTGATGCAAATCGCCCAGGGCGACCCCGGCGCCTGCGTCAAAACCGTGCCATAACCACCAGCGTTGGTCGCCGTTGGCGTATTGCCGATCACGGATTTCGCGCCGGGAGGAGCCGCAACATCGATTTTGATGATGCGTTCAAACCTGCCGTTGACGTCGAACACCTGAATCCGGCCATTGCCACGATCGCCGACATAGATGTTCCCCTGGGCATCCGACGCGATGGTGTGGGGTGTGTTCATCTTGCCGGGTTCGGAACCACGGTCCCCCCATTGCATCAGCCAATTGCCGTCTTTGTCGTATTTTGCGACGCGCGAATTGATGTAACCATCGCTGATGTAGATATTTCCGGCGGCATCCCAGGTAACATCCGTGACCTGACGGAACATTCCGTCAATCGCCGGCAATGGCGGATTAGGATGTTCGAGCGGATGCGCGTTTTCGTCGGAGGCCTCCGCCTTGCGTCCCAGTGTCATCAGCACCCGTCCCTGCGGGTTGAACTTGATGACCATGTCGGAACCCTTGTCGGCGACCCAGATATTGTCCTGCGGATCGATCCGAACCGTATGAGCAAATGAGAACGCGTAGAGACTCTTGCCGATCTCGCGCAGGTAGTTGCCGTTTTGGTCGAACTCGAGCAGTTGCGCGGCCCGCGCACCATAGGCAGGACCTTCGACATTGCCGCGGTGAAAGACGAAAATATGGCCCTGTGAGTTGACTGCAACGCCGGCGCCCTCGCCCAGATACATATCGGGCGGCAATTTCAGCGCATTCTCGAAATCATAAGGAATCTGCGGCGGATTCTCCGCTGCCACGGCCGCGGGCGCAGCCGCAAGCATCAGCATTCCAACCAGACCATATTTCATCGATCCCTCCCTGAGCTCCCTTTCCGCATTCTCGCGGATTCCGGGCAGACAATAAGACCCGGCAAGAAGAATGACAATTCAGCGCCGGAACACCGCATGGCCCGGATAGACCGCCTGATCTCCGAGCTGTTCCTCAATTCGCAGCAACTGATTGTATTTGGCAAGCCGGTCCGAACGCGACAAAGAGCCCGTTTTGATCTGTCCGCTTCCCACCGCGACGGCGAGGTCCGCGATGGTTGTGTCCTCGGTTTCACCTGAACGATGCGACAGGATTGAGCGATAGCCGGCGCGATGGGCGGTTTCGACCGCGTCGATTGTCTCCGACAGCGTTCCGATCTGATTGGGCTTGACGAGAATCGCATTGGCCACGCCCTTCGTGATCCCCTCCTTCAGGCGTGCCGTGCTGGTGACGAACAGGTCGTCACCGACAAGCTGGATGTCCGCCCCCAAAACCCGGGTCAGTGCGGCCCAGCCTTCCCAGTCGTCCTCGGCCATGCCATCTTCAATCGAGACGATCGGAAAACGCGCGCAGAGCTCGCGGTAAAATTCCACCATCGCGGCAGGATCGAGCACTTTGCCCTCACCCTCCAGCACATAGCGGCCCCGGTCGAAAAACTCGGTCGAAGCAGGATCGAGAGCAAGAAGGACATCGTCGCCGGGCTTGTAACCGGCTTTTTCAATTGCCCGCATGATGTGAGACAGTGCTTCGTCGGCGGATTTCAGGGCCGGCGCGAAGCCGCCCTCGTCGCCGACATTGGTATTAAGCCCGGCATCGGAGAGTTGCTTCTTCAGCGCATGGAAAATTTCCGCGCCCGCACGCAGCGCTTCTGAAAATGCCGAAAAGCCCGCCGGGACAATCATGAACTCCTGAAAATCAATCGGGTTGTCCGCATGTACGCCGCCGTTCATCACGTTCATCAGCGGCACCGGCAGCACCCGCGCGCTGAGACCGCCCACATAACGGTACAAAGGCAGTCCGGATGCGGCCGCGGCGGCCTTCGCCACCGCGAGCGAAACCCCAAGGATGGCATTCGCACCGAGGCGGCTCTTGTTCGGCGTGCCGTCGAGCGAACACATTGCGGCGTCAACGCGTGGTTGATCCTCCGCCTGCATTCCGCCGATCGCATCGAAGATTTCGCCCCAGACCGAATCGACCGCTTTGGACACTCCCTTTCCGCCAAATCGCGTCCCGCCGTCACGCAATTCATGCGCTTCATGAACACCCGTCGATGCTCCCGACGGAACGGCCGCCCTGCCAAAAGCTCCGCTTTCGAGCCGCACATCCACTTCGACCGTAGGATTGCCGCGGCTGTCCAGGATTTCGCGTGCCACGATCTCGGTAATCGCTGTCATGAAAACACCGTAAAAGGTTTGACTTGGAGAAGCGAAGATGTGCAGTTTTTTCGCCACGTACGCAACTTCGATACGAACCGGCTGATCTCTGCGTGTATTCCGCAAGGGGGGAGAATTGCTTATGGCAAACTATCTTGCCGCGATCGATACATTGCTCGCGGTGATCGTCACCTTCATGCTCGGTGCGCGGGTCGGCTATATGCGCGCCCGCCACAAGATCGAGGCGCCCGCCACGGTCGGCCATCCCGAGTTTGAGCGCGCCTTCCGCACGCACGCAAATACGGTTGAAAACCTCATCCTGTTCCTGCCGTTGCTTTGGGTCGCGAGCGTTTTTTACGGCGGCGTTATTCCATTCTGGTTGGGAATCCTTTGGGTTGTGAGCCGCCTGATCTATGCCTGGGGCTATTCCCTGCAGAACACCCAAATGCGCGGACCGGGTATGGGACTGGGATTCCTGTCGCTGATTGGCCTGCTCGTGTTGTCGGCGATCGGTTTAGCGGCCGCTTCGCACTGACCTGCGTTTGGCGATTCTGTCGATTTCGACGAGTTCGGCGAGCAGTGCCGGAAGATCGTGCAGCCTGAGCATATTGGGACCGTCGGACGGCGCGCGGTCGGGATCCTGATGGGTCTCCAGGAACACCGCCGCGACGCCAACAGCAACGGCGGCGCGC
Source organism: uncultured Alphaproteobacteria bacterium (assembly GCA_963747255.1). Classification (GTDB taxonomy): domain Bacteria; phylum Pseudomonadota; class Alphaproteobacteria; order Micropepsales; family Micropepsaceae; genus CAIYRG01. Next base: position 146,267 of record CAVVEG010000017.1, on the reverse strand, counting down.
GCCAGCACGGGTACCATTTCACGCTCGCCGCCGGACCGCGTGCCCTGTCCGCCCGGCTGCTGCACCGAATGGGTTGCGTCGAAAACGACCGGAGCGCCAAACGAGGCAAGAATGGGAAGCGCCCGCATGTCCGAGACCAGCGTGTTGTAGCCGAAAGATGCCCCACGTTCGGTAGACAGGACGTTGGGATTGCCGGCGCTCGTGATTTTGGCAATCACGTTGCGCATATCCCAGGGTGCGAGAAACTGTCCTTTTTTGACATTGATGGCGCGCCCGGTGTGGGCTGCGGCAATCAGCAGATCGGTCTGACGGCAGAGAAAAGCGGGGATTTGCAGTACGTCCACCGCTTCTGCGACCACCGCACACTGATCCCGTTCATGTACATCCGTGAGTACCGGAACACCTATCGCTTCACGAACTTCCGCAAGGATGGGCAGTGCGGATTGCAGGCCCATGCCGCGTTCGGAATCCGCGCTGGTGCGATTGGCCTTGTCGAAACTGGTCTTGTAGATCAGCCCGACTCCGGCGGCGACGCAGATTTCTTTCAATGCCGAGGCCATCTCAAGGGCGTGGGCCCGCGATTCCAGTGCACAGGGGCCGGCAATCACCGCGAGCGGCTTTGCGTTGCCGATTTCCACCGCACCCACGCGAACGACCGGATTGGGTGACGTCATGATTTGCCGCCCGATTTCGGAAAGGGAGAAAGTTCCGGCAGAGGGACACCGCGCAAGATCTGCTCCATCTGCCACGCGTCAAGCCGTTCCTGCTCGCCTCCGCTCGCCGCCACCTGCCCGGCGAGACCTGCGGGAATGATCACTGCACCATCGGCATCGGCAACCACGATATCGTTCGGAAACACCGCAACGCCTCCACAGCCGATTGGCTGCTGCCATCCGGCAAGAAGCATTCTCGTTCCGGGTGGCGGCGCGGTTATGCCGGCAGTCCAGATCGGCATTCCCGTTGCGAGCAAGCCATTCCGGTCCCGCACGGCTCCATCGGTCACGATACCCGCTACGCCGCGTCTCACCATACGGGCGACCACGATGTCACCAAAGGTCGCAGCATCCATGGTGCCACGCGCATCGGCGACGGCGACGCAGCCCGCAGGCATCTGTTCGACGGCATCGCGATTGACGGGCAGCTTTTTTCCAAACGCGCTGGGTACATCCTCCCGCACCGGAATGAACCGCATGGTGAAGGCGCGACCTGCGACGCGCGGGAATTCCGGCCTCATCGGCATGGGCCCGCGCACCCACTGGTTGGACAGCCCCAGTTTGAGCATTACGCCTGCCAGAGAAGCGGTGGCGATCCGGCTCAAGCCGTCGAACAGCGCAGCATCATCCGAACCGCTCATACGAGGCGGCTCTTGCGGATGGCCGCATCAATGAATGACGCAAACAGCGGATGGGGATCGAGCGGTTTGGATTTTAATTCCGGATGGAACTGAACGCCAATGAACCAGGGATGATCGGGTATTTCGATGATTTCCGGCAGGATGCCGTCCGGCGATAAACCGGAGAACACGAGCCCATGTTCCTCCAACTGACGGCGGTATCCGATATTGACCTCGTAACGATGGCGGTGGCGTTCTGAAATATGGTTCGAGCCGTAAATCCGGGAAGCCCGGCTACCCGGCCGCAACTCCGCATCATAGGCGCCCAATCGCATCGTGCCGCCAAGTTCCGCGCGCTCGTTGCGGCGTTCGACTTCATTGCCTTTGACCCATTCGGTCAGCAGCGCAATCACCGGATGGCGCGGATTTCCAAATTCGGTTGTTCCTGCGCCCGGAAGACCGGCGAGATTGCGCGCGGCTTCGATCACCGCCATTTGCATTCCGAAACAGATGCCGAAAAACGGCACCTGGCGTTCGCGGGCAAATTTCACCGCTTGTATCTTGCCTTCCGTGCCGCGCTCGCCAAAGCCGCCCGGGACCAGAATGCCGTTGCGGTCCTCGAGGTGAATGGCCGCATCGGTCTTTTCGAAAATTTCCGATTCGATCCAGTCCACCTCGACACGGACATTATTGGCCAATCCGCCATGCGTGAGGGCTTCAATCAGCGATTTGTATGAATCCTTCACCTGCATGTATTTGCCGACCACGGCGATCTTGACCTGGCCCTCGGGCTTCAGCACGCGATCGACCACTGCACTCCAACGCGACAGATCGGGAGGCGGCGCATCGGATATGCCGAAGACATTCAGAACCTGGGTATCGAAACCTTCCATGTGATAGCGGACAGGCGCGTCATAGATCGTGTCGAGATTTGCGGCCGGAATCACGCGCTCCGGCTGGACATTGCAGAACAGCGCGATCTTGCGGCGATCGTCCTGCGAAATCTCCCGGTCGGACCGGCAGAGAAGGATGTCCGGCTGGATACCGATACCGCGCAATTCCTTGACGGAATGCTGGGTCGGCTTCGTTTTCAGTTCCCCCGCTGAGGCGATATAGGGAACCAGCGTAAGGTGGACATAGGCGGAACGCTCCGGGCCGAGTTCATTGCCAAGCTGGCGAATGGCCTCGAAGAACGGCAGCCCTTCAATATCGCCGACCGTCCCGCCGATTTCACAGAGCAGGAAATCGACCTTCTCCTGCCCCGCCATGACAAATTCCTTGATCGCGTCGGTGACATGGGGAATCACCTGAACGGTGCTTCCGAGATAGAGCCCCTGCCGCTCCTTCGCGATGATTCCCTGATAAATGCGTCCTGCGGTGACATTGTCGGATTTCGATGAAGCGACGCCGGTAAACCGCTCGTAATGTCCAAGGTCGAGATCCGTCTCTGCACCGTCGTCCGTGACATAGACCTCGCCGTGCTGATAGGGGCTCATCGTGCCTGGATCGACATTGAGATAGGGATCCAGTTTCCGCAGACGCACGGAATAGCCGCGCGCCTGCAGAAGCGCACCCAATGCTGCGGAAGCCAAGCCTTTTCCGAGAGAAGAGACCACACCGCCGGTTATGAAGATCAACCGCGCCATGGAATTGCACCATGGCGTAAGGCACGGGACGGCTCAAGCGCTTTTCCGGCACGTACCATTCAAAGAAATCTTGATCTTCTGCAACTCAGCGCGCCGGCGGAACGCCGGGAAGCGCGGGAGCAGCGGGTGGGGTTGCGGGCGCTGCGGGCTGGCGGGCCGCTGGATTGACGCTCGGCAGTGTCGGCGACTGCCTGGAAGGCAATGTCGGCGGCGTGCCGGGAGCCCCCGGAACAGTGGTTCCAGGCACCGCCTGATTGAGAATCGATGTCGGGCGCCTGGAGCCGAGCGCAAGCATCGTCAGAGTGAGACTGGTGGCAAAAAACGCAATCCCCAGGATCGCCGTGGTTCGCGTCAGAGTGCTCGCCGCGCCACGTGGCGAAAAAAGCCCGCCAAGCCCCGAGCCGCCACCGCCCATGCCCAGCGCCCCTCCTTCGGAGCGCTGCAACAGCACGACGAAGATCAGCGCCATCGCGACGAATAGATGAACAATGATGAGAACGGCCTGCATGAGAACAAGGGGGATAGGCTTTGCAGGAACCCGGCGTCAATAGCGGAGATCGAATGGCCAGAAAACAAAAAGGAGAACAGCGCCAGTCAACGCGAAGGAACGGTGCCGAGGATAGAGAGAAAATCTGCCGCTTTCAGACTCGCTCCTCCGATCAATGCTCCGTTGACGCCGGGCAGCGATAAGATTTCGGCCGAGTTGTCCGGCTTCACCGATCCGCCATAGAGGATGCGGATGCCTGCACCCGCACCGCCAAAGCGTTCGTTGAGCAATGCGCGGATGCTTGCGTGCATCTCCATGATTTCTTCCGGTTTGGGGACGCGGCCTGTTCCGATCGCCCAGACAGGCTCATAGGCAACAACCAGTTGCGCGGGATTCACGTCCGACTGCGTGCTGCCGGCGAATTGCCGCTTCACGACGGCGACTGCGCGACCGCGGTCGCGTTGGGCTTCAGTTTCGCCGATGCACAGAATCGCGGTCAGCCCGGCTCGGCATGCAGCGGTAACCTTGGCCGCGACAAGCTCGTCGGTCTCGTGGTGGTACTGGCGGCGCTCCGAGTGGCCGACAATGACCGCCATCGCGCCCGCATCCCGCAACATGTCGGCGGAGATGTCGCCCGTGAAGGCCCCGGAAATTTCCGTGTGGCAGTCCTGGGCGCCGATATCGATCGGTGAGTCCTCGACCGCTTTGGCGGCTTCGGCGACCAGCGTGGCGGGCGGGCAGATCACGATGTCCGCCTCCGGGCGCGTGCCTATGCTGCGCTTCAGCGCGCGGATCTCCGCGAGCGATGCCCGCAAGCCGTTCATCTTCCAGTTGCCCGCCAACAGCGTGCGCATGAGGTCTCGATTTCAGCGGGCGCGCATGCGCGACCCGCGGTGTGGGAAACGTCGATCGGTGGCCGGAATTATGAACGAGGTCCCGCCTCCGTCACTCCGGAGCGGGCGTGGCCAGCTGGGCCCCTTTGGGGATGGTATAGACGGCAAGAATTTTCATCGTGCCCGCCCCGTTCTTGACGCTGTGTTTGATGCCGGACTCCAACCGGAAACTCTGGCCAGCCTTAACGTGCATGGTACCTTTGCCATCAATGATGAAGTCGCCCTCGCCCTGGAGCACATAGGAGATTTCGACGCCCGGGTGTGTATGGCGCGCGGCAACCATATTGGGGGCGATCTCGGTGACCGCAAGGATCACGGTGTAGTTGCTTCCGGGAACGTCGGTCTGCTGGACGATGGTCCGCGTCGGAACATAATTGTTTTCTGCAGCGAACGGGGCCGGCGAAAACAGCAAGCAGCCGATCATCGCCGCCACAACCGGCGGTATTCGTATCATTGGCACACCCTCCCTTGGCGTCAGGCGAAAATAACAGCGTTGGCAGACCCCGTCATGGGGAAATGCGTTCGATTTCCGACCCCGGCAATGCGGCAATGAGTTCCGCGACCGAAAGCCCACTGACCGGGTGCCGCCAATCCGGGCGCGATTTCGCGCAACGGGCAAAGCACAAAGAGGCGGGACTGCATCCTGGGGTGAGGCAGTTCGGGCGGCCCGGTCTCAACCCGGCCGTCGTAATCAATAAGGTCGAGATCGAGGGTGCGGGGCGCGTTCGGAGTGCCGCGCTTACGGCCGAAACGGGATTCCACCTGCTGAAGTTCCCCGAGCAGCGCCGCAGGAGCAAGTCCGGTCCGGACGGCCGCTACGGCGTTTATGAATGGAGGATCGTTGGGATCGGGCCAGGCGGCAGTTCTGTAGAAACCAGATCGCCTTTCAATCGTTATGCTTCGTTGGGCCAGCAGCAAAAGAGCCGCAGTGAGCGTTTGTGCCGGTGTCCCGGCGGGGGAAGGGAGATTGGCCCCAAGCGCGATCAGGATCATGTCGCCAGACTTCCGCGCTGTTGGCACAGCCGGCCAATTACGGCCGGCTGATCGTGTTCGGGGATTTCCAGGGAGAGCATGGGATGCTTTTCTATCCGCAGGAAAAAATTGCTCTTTTCGTCGATGGCGCCAATCTTTACGGGGCGGCGAAGGGACTGCAATTCGATATTGACTACAAACGATTACTGGAACTCTTCGCGCGCAAGGGCTTGCTGGTCCGGGCCTTTTATTACACCGCCCTGGCTGAAGAGCAGGAGTTTTCGCCGCTTCGTCCGCTGATCGACTGGCTCGATTACAACGGCTTCACCGTGGTTACCAAGCCGTTGAAAGAATACACCGATGCGCAGGGACGCCGGCGGGTCAAAGGCAACATGGATATCGAACTCGCGATCGACGTGATGGAAATGTCGGAGCGGGTCGACCATGTGGTGATTTTCTCGGGCGATGGCGATTTCCGGAAGCTGGTGGAGTCGGTGCAGCGCAGGGGCAAGCGGGTTTCGGTGTGCTCGACCATCCGCACCCAACCTCCCATGGTGGCGGATGAGTTGCGCCGCCAGGCCGACAACTTCATCGAGCTGGAAGAGCTGAAGCCGATGATCATGCGCGAAGGGGGACGGCAAAACCTGCCGCACGTCCAGAATCATTTCGAGAACGCCTGAAGCCGGGCGTTCTACGCTCTTCGTCCGGCCTGGTGGCGCGTGCTAGTTCCGTGCGGCATGTGTCCCGCTGAAGTTCCTCCGCCGGATTGCCAGCGCTGCGCCAGACTGGCCGAATTCCGCTGGCAAAACCGGGCCAGGTTTCCGGAATTTTTCAACGACCCGGTGCCAAGTTTCGGAAAGCTCGCGGCGCCGCTTCTGATCGTTGGTCTTGCCCCCGGGCTGAAAGGCGCAAACCGGACCGGGCGTCCCTTTACGGGCGATTACGCCGGGGATCTTCTCTATGGAGCGCTGAAGCGGCTGGGATTGGCCAGCGGGGAATATCGCGCGCATCCGGACGACGGTCTGGAGCTGCACGGGGTGCGTATCAGCAATGCCGTCCGCTGTGTCCCGCCGGAAAACAAGCCTTTGCCGGATGAAATCAGGAACTGCCGCTCGTTTCTTGCGGCCGAAATTTCAGCGATGCCTAATCTGAGGTCGATCCTCACGCTTGGACAGATTGCACATTGGAGCGTCATTGCGGCACTCGAATTGAAACGCGCGAAACACGCGTTCACACATGGCGCGCAATTCCGCATTGCTCGCGGCGTTCAACCGCTCGAAATCATCGCGAGCTACCACTGCTCCCGCTACAACACGAATACCGGCGTGTTGAGCGAGGCGATGTTCGACGAGGCGCTGGCGGCGGCAAAGAATGCCGCCGGTCTATGACACCGGAACGCCTGACGGCAGTTCGAACATTCCGTCTTTCAGCGAGTTCGAACCAGGCGAGAACTTCCGGCGTCTTGACGACGTCGGCATATTTGGCATGCATGTCGCAGAGCGTGATCGCATGGCTCGCTTCGCTGCGATCGAAACAACCGTCCTCAACCAGCGCGACGCGATAATTGTAACTGAAAGCATCCAGGACGGTTGCGCGAACGCAGCCCGAAGTCGTGGTCCCGGTGACAACCACGCTGTCGCAATTGAGCTGGGTCAGATAACCGGTCATCGGCGTCGCAAAAAATCCCGAGGGTTTCAGTTTATGGATGACCAGGTCGCGCGGTTCGGGCGCGATTTCGTCCACGATGTCATAACCGTGCCGGTTGCTGGATGTCTTTGGCGCCTCGCCCGTGCGCGAATTCTTTCGCGACCATCCGCCTGCGTCCCAATTGTCGGGCCGCCGCACGCCCGTCGTGTAGATCACCGGCAGTCCCTTGCGATGGGCGGCGTCGATCAGCTTCCTGATCTGCGCAATGGCCGCCCAGCTTTCGGCGCCGCAGGAATTGCGCCAGCGCTTTATCGACTCCAGGATCGGTTCGGGCTTGTCGCCGCAGAAACCGTAACTCACGTCAATGACGAGAAGCGCCGGACGCTTTCCGAATCCCGCACGCGCGCCGTAGCCCGCCGCTTCGAAAACCAGTTTGTCGCGGTCGGTTAAAAACCTGTTCCAGATCGGTTCGGACATCAGCCTGCCTTTGCCTTGGTGATCAACTGTAGCGTTCTTCTTTCCACGGATCGCCTTCGTTGTGGTAGCCGCGGACCTCCCAGAATCCGGGTTGGTCTTCGGCGGCAAAATCGATCCGGGTAACCCATTTGGGACTTTTCCAGAAATACCAGTCCGGGATGACCACGCGAACCGGCCCGCCATGTTCGCGGGGAATGGGCTTGCCTTCCCATGAGTGGGCGAGGAGCGCGTCCGGCTCTTCGAAAACCTCGCGCTTCACATTGGTCGTGTAACCATCACGCGCATGGAAAAGGACATACCGCGCCTCCGGCAAAACCCGCACCAGCGCAAGGAAGTGGCGCGCCGACACGCCGCGCCAGTGGTTGTCGTAGCGGCTCCACTGGGTGACACAATGGATGTCGGAAAGGAAATCCTCCTGGGGTTGCGCCATGAACTCATCGAGTGTCCAGGTGAGCGGATTTTCAACCAGACCTCCGATCTGCAATCGCCAGTCCTGCGGGCGTATGATTGGCTGGATCCCGAGATCAAGCACGGGCCAGTTTTTGACCTCCTTCTGCCCGGGCGGCAGTCGATTCACGTGCCCCTGATCGGGGCGCCCGGTCAGCAGCCGGCCCTCCTTCGCCCATTCTTCCTTCGACCGGATCAACTTGTCTTTGATCCGGCCCGCAAGGCCGGGCTTGTCCGCATCATCCGCCATCAGCCGGTCATCCTTTGGCGCGCATCAGTCGCGCTTTATCACGGGCCCAGTCGCGCGCTTTTTCGGTTTCACGTTTGTCGTGCAGCTTCTTGCCCCTGGCAACTCCGAGCTCGATTTTCGCGACGCCTTTCGGATTGAAATAGATTTTCAGCGGCACCAGCGTCATGCCTTCGCGCTGGATCGCCACCGCCAGCTTGCGCGCTTCGGCTTTGTGCACCAGCAATTTGCGCACGCGGCGCGGCTCGTGATTGAAGCGGTTGGCCATCGTGTATTCGGGGATATAGGAATTGACGAGCAGAATTTCTCCGTCACGGGCATGGGCGTAGGATTTGCCGATATTGGCTTTTCCGGTGCGCAGGCTCTTGACCTCGCTGCCGGTGAGCACAAGGCCGGCTTCGAAGCTCGACTCGATGAAATAGAGATGGCGCGCTTTGCGATTATCCGCGACCACGCGCTCGCCGGTATCGGTTTTTCTGGCCATGGCGCGCCGGAACCGCCGGCCTACTTCAACAGTCCGGCGGAAAGCATCGCGGCGCGGACAGTCTCGCGAGCTTTGTTGCCCAAAGGCACGATCGGCAACCGGACATCCGGGCGGCAGAGGCCCAGGAGCGACGCCGCATATTTGGTTGGGGCGGGACTTGCTTCACAGAACAGCGCATCGTGGAGTCCCATCAGCCGGTCCTGAACTGCGAGTGCGGCGGCGAAATCCTGCTTCTGACAGGACGCCTGGAAACTCGCGCAAAGCCTGGGCGCGACATTGGATGTCACGGAAATACAGCCGTTCCCACCATGGGCCATGAAACCCAATGCGGAGGCATCGTCGCCCGAGAGCCGGATGAAACTTTTCGGCAGCGCGGCCCGGTCGCGGCTCGCCCGTGCAACATTTCCCGTCGCATCCTTGACGCCGATGATGTTCGGGATCGCCGCCAGACGCGTCAGCGTCTCTACCGAGATCTCAACCACGCTGCGGCCCGGAATATTATAGAGGATGATCGGGATATCGACCGCCTCTGCGATGGCTGCAAAATGACGGAACAGCCCCTCCTGCGTCGGCTTGTTATAATAAGGGGCGACGGACAGGACGGCGTCCGCGCCGGCTTTTTTGGCGTGCCGGGTAAAATTCGATCGCTTCGCGGGTGGAATTCGAGCCCGCTCCGGCGATTACCGGCACACGGCGGCCTGCCGCTTCAATACAGATTTCGACGACGCGCTGATGTTCCCGGTGGTCCAGTGTCGGGGATTCGCCGGTGGTTCCAACCGGGACCAGACCGTTCGTCCCTTCCTCGATCTGCCAGTCGATAATGCGGCGAAAAGCCGCTTCATCGAGTTCGCCGTCCCTGAAGGGCGTGATCAGCGCGGTGATTGAACCGCGAATTCTGTCCTGGACGGCGGTCATGTCTGTCAGGTTCCCTGTTTATGGCCGCGCAACTTAATGAAGTGCAACGCGCCGCGCAAAGATTTGGCCGATTGTGATTCAAAAAATCGGGAACGTGGTTTTTGTCCCGGCGGAGCGTGGTAAGCTTCGCCCGGTTTTCGAAACAGATTCGCGCAGCGGGATGAGATTTCATCGCAAACTCCCCGAAGAAGCCAGGCGGATTGGCCCTGCCCTGCTGGTGCTGGCGCTGACCGCCGTTCCATCCATACCCATCGTGCTGGCAAGTTCGACCGGCGTTTTCGATTCAGGCCCGGGCGCCGATTCACGCAAGCTGGCGCAACTCGATGCCAACAGTCCTGCCGAAGCCCCCGCACCCGTTCCTGCCCCCGGGCGGGCTGTCGTGTCCTCCGGCGCCGCAACCGGCACGAGCACTTTGCGCATGGTGACGCCCAGTCCCGATCCGCCACCGGCGCAGGGCAATTTTCCTTCCGCCGTGACGCCCGATCCGTCCCCCGACGGATTGTTGCTGCAGCAGGCATTGACCGCTGCCGGCCAGGGAGACTGGGATCGCACGCTGTCTCTTTCGGCGCAAACCACCAACCCGGTGGTGCGCGAGGTCATTCAGTGGCGCTATCTGCTCGACGATTCGAGCGGCGCCGGTTTTGACGAAATCAACGCCTTTCTCGCGGCGCATCCAGGCTGGCCGCGTCACGACGCGCTGGTGATCAGAGCCGAAAAGACGATGCCCGATCTCGATTCCGGTCAGGTGGTCGCGTGGTACGGCAATCGGGTACCGCTGTCGGGCCTGGGAATGCTCCATCTCGGCGAGGCGCTGACGGCGCTTGGCCGGCGCGCCGAAGGGGTGGCGATGATCCAGAAAGCCTGGATCGCGTTCGCCTACTCGCCATCGGATGAAAACAATATTCTGGCGGCTCACGGCGATGTCCTTTCCCCGGATGTGCAGAAGGCGCGCCTCGATCATCTGCTGGCCCATGACGATATCGGCGGGGCGAAGCGGCAGCTTGCCCGGGTGACCGCCGCGGATCGCCGGTTGGGGAATGCGCGGATTCAGATCAAAGCCAGTCCCGCCAGTGTGAAAACGGTTCTCGCCGGCCTGCCGGCATCGCAACAGGCAGACCCGGAATTCATGTTCGATGTCGCGCGCGCTTTGCGGCGGCATGGGGAAGATGACGATGCCTGGGTGGTGATGGAGAAGGCGCCCACCGCTAAACAGGCCCTGGCATATCCGGAACGCTGGTCGGCCGAGCGTCAGATCATGGCGCGCGATGCGTTGAAGGCCGGCGATGTCGATCTGGCCTATCACTTTGCTTCTGCGCCGGTGCTGGATTCCAGTTCAGGGACGACGTTCATGGACGCCGAGTTCCTGGCCGGCTGGATCGCGCTTCGCTATCTGCACAATCCGGAGCTTGCCCATGATCATTTCGGCAGGCTGGCGAACGGCGTCACCTATCCCATCAGCGTCGCCCGGGCGCATTACTGGCTGGGCCGCACAGCCGAAGCGGCCGGCGACATGGCGAGCGCCGCACTGGAATATTCGAAGGCGGCCGAGCAATCGACGACATTCTACGGTCAGCTTGCGCTGGCGAAGACAGCCGCCAATCCGGTGTTGCGGGTCAGCGACGCCACCAACGAGCCGTCGCCTGCCGCGCGCGCGGCTTTCGATGCCGACGATCGCGTCAGGGCGATCCGTCTCCTCGCCGAGACCGGCGACCGCGCCGATATCCGTCAATTCGCAAACGCTCTGGCGAATGACCCACCCCTGCCCGATCAACTGCAGATGCTCGCACAGCTGATTGCGCAGACCGGCGATGTGGCGATGAGCGTTCGGGTGGCCAAAACGGCAAGCTACAGCGGATATAATCTTCCCGGATTCCTGCATCCGGTGGTTGCTCTGCCCGGCAGGTCCGATGGTCCGGAGCCCGCATTGGTGCTTGCAATCACCCGGCAGGAGAGCGAGTTCGATCCGGGAGTTGTGAGTACGGCAGGCGCGCGGGGTCTGATGCAGCTGATGCCGGCCTCGGCCAAACGCGCTGCGGACATGATCGGCGTCGGCTATCGGCTGGCCGATCTGACGGCCAATCCGGTTTACAACATCCAGCTCGGAATGACAGACTCTGGGCGAATATATCGAGCGTTGGGACGGATCCTACATTCTTGGTATCGCGACCTATAACGCCGGACCCGTGAATGTGCGGAACTGGGTGGATACCTATGGCGACCCGCGCAACCCCGGCGTCGATCCGGTGGACTGGATCGAATCAATCCCGTTCCCCGAGACGCGCAATTATGTGCAGCGGGTGATCGAGAATATCGAAGTGTACCGCAACCGGCTGTCGGGCCGGGACCGCCAGCTTTCGATCATCGCCGATCTGTACAGGCCGGGGACCGTGGAAGCCGACAGCACCAGGCCAATCCCCGTTCCGCAAGCGCCGGCAACGGACACGCAAGTCGCGATACCTGCGGCTGAACGGCGCTGAATACTACTCTGCAGAAATAAGAAGCCGCGGCCTCCCGGAGGGGGAAACCGCGGCTTGATGAAAGTACGGGACGCCTAGCTTGCGGGTGCTGCGGGCATCGCTGCCTTTTTCGCAGTACGGCGCTTCGCAGGTTTTTTCGCAGCCTTGCGGGCCGCCGGCTTGCGTGTCGCCTTCTTTGCGACTTTCCGGGCAGCGGGTTTGCGCGCCGGCTTTTTTGCAGCAGCCTTGCGCGCCGGCTTCTTCGCGGCGGCTTTGCGGACCGTCATCCGCTTGGCGGCCGCTTTCTTGCCGGCGGGCTTCTTCTTTGCAGTCATCGGCATTGAAACGACTCCCTCTAGCGTTCGGTCGGCGCGACATGCACCTCCCAAAAACGCGTCAAATATGGGGGTGTTGCGTTAACGAAGCAATACTGCCGGTTTTGCCCCAAATCGTGAGTCAAGAGCAAATATGAAAAAACATCGGGTTTTATTGATCTTTTTGCGTTGATCCGTAAACAGACCAAAATTCCGCCAACGGACTTGACAAAACCCGGCTCGTGCATTTTTGGACAGAAAGCCGCGAATCACCCCTCATCGGGCAGACCGAGTCGCCGCCGCAAGATCGCATTGACCTTCTGCGGATTCGCTTTTCCGCCGGTTGCTTTCATCACCTGACCGACAAACCACGCCGCCGCTTTCGGTTTCGAGCGGACTTCTCCGACGCGTGCGGGATTCGCTCCGATCACGGAATCAACCGCCGCTTCCAGAGCGCTGTCGTCCGTCACCTGTTTCATGCCGCGCGATTCGACGATCCCGCGCGGTGAACCGGTGCGTTCGGACCATTCGATATCGAGAACGTCCTTCGCAATCTTGCTGGAAATGTCACCCGCCGAGACCATCCGGACGATTTCCGCATTGGCTTTGGCGGACACCGGACCGGCTGCGATGTTCAGACCCATTTTGTTCAGACGGCCGAAATATTCGTTGTTGAGCCAGTTGGCGGCGGCCTTTGCTTCCGCGCCATGCGCGAGCATCGCCTCGAAATATTCCGAAGCTTCGCGTTCGGCGACGAGGACCGCGGCATCGTAAGGCGTCAATCCGGCCGCGATATAACGCGCTTTTTTCTGGTCGGGCAGTTCCGGCAATTGCTGCGCAATGGCTTCCACCCATGCAGGATCGAGGACAAGAGGCAGCAGATCCGGATCGGGAAAATAGCGATAATCCGGCGATTCCTCCTTGGAGCGCATAGGACGCGTCTCGCCCATTTTGGAATCGAACAGGCGCGTTTCCTGCCGGACGCTGCCGCCGCCCTCGATCAGATCGATCTGACGGCGCGCCTCATATTCGACTGCCTGCGCCACAAAACGCATCGAGTTCACGTTCTTGATCTCGCAGCGGGTGCCGAGAGCAGCCCCCGGGCGGCGCACCGATACATTCACGTCGGCGCGCATCGATCCCTCTTCCATATTGCCGTCGCAGGTGCCGAGATAGCGCAGGATCGAGCGCAATTTGGCGAGGAATGCGGAGGCTTCGGAGGATGAACGCATATCGGGACGGCTGACGATTTCCATCAGCGCCACTCCGGCGCGGTTCAAATCGACATAGGTGTAATCGGGATGCTGGTCATGCAAACTCTTTCCGGCATCCTGCTCGAGATGCAGCCGCTCGATACCGACGTGAACCACTTCGCCGTCGGGCATGTCGAGATCGACACCGCCCTCGCCCACCACCGGCTGCTTGTATTGCGAGATCTGATAGCCGGCCGGCAGATCGGGATAAAAATAGTTTTTGCGGTCGAACACCGAAGACAGATTGATTTTCGCCTTCAGTCCCAATCCGGTCTTCACGGCCTGTTCGACGCAAAAACGATTGATGACCGGCAGCATGCCGGGAAAGGCCGCATCGACAAAACTGACCTGGGCATTTGGCGCGGCCCCGAATTCGGTCGAAGCCCCCGAGAAAAGCTTTGCGCGCGACGCGACCTGGGCATGGACCTCCAAGCCGATCACAACTTCCCACGAGCCGGTGCTGCCCTCGATCAGCTTCGAACGCGCGCTCATGATGCGCCTCTCCACCACGCACCCGGCGCTGCAGTGAAATTGGCGCAGCGTTCGATGGCGCGCGCGGTGCGCAGGACGGTGGCTTCATCGAATGCGCGGCCGATGACCTGAAGCCCGAGCGGCAGTCCGTCAGGCGACAATCCCGCGGGAACGGAGATCGCCGGCAGACCGGCGAGATTCACGGTCACGGTGAATACGTCGTTCAGATACATCGAAACAGGATCGGCGGTTTTTTCTCCATGGCCGAACGCGGCAGTGGGAGTGGCGGGCGTGAGAAGCACATCGCATTGGGCGAATGCCTCGCTGAAATCGCGGGCGATCAGGGTTCGCACTTTTTGCGCCCTCAGGTAATAGGCGTCGTAGTACCCGGCCGAGAGGACATAGGTCCCGATCATGATGCGCCGTTTGACTTCGCGTCCAAATCCTTCGGCGCGGGTTCTTTCGTAGGTCCCGGTGAGATCGCCGGCTCCCTCCGCGCGGTAACCGAAACGCATGCCGTCGTAGCGCGCGAGATTGGAGGAGGCTTCGGCCGGCGCCACGATGTAATAGGCGGGCAATGCATATCTGGTATGCGGAAGGCTGACTTCGCGGAGTTCTGCGCCTTCCGCTTTCAACCATGCCGCGCCACGTTCCCACAAGGCGTCGATTTCCGGCGCGGCGCCTTCGACGCGATATTCTTTCGGAATGCCGATACGCAAACCGGCAACACCCGATTCCAGACCGCGTTCGTAATCGGGTACCGGCTCGTCAACGCTGGTGGAATCCAGCGGATCTACGCTTGCCATTGCGCGCAGCATGATCGCGGCATCGCGCACGGTTCGCGTCATCGGACCGGCCTGGTCGAGCGAGGATGCAAAGGCCACAATGCCCCAACGCGAGCAACGGCCATAAGTCGGTTTGAGCCCGACGATCCCGGTGACGGCTGCGGGCTGGCGGATTGAACCACCGGTGTCGGTGCCGGTTGCCGCGAGTGCGAGCCGCGCGGCGACGGCGGCGGCGGAGCCACCGGAAGAGCCGCCCGGCACCAGATCATCATTGCGCCCGCGGGCGCGCCAGGGATTCGTCACCGGGCCGAACCAGGAGGTCTCGTTGGACGATCCCATGGCGAATTCATCGAGATTGGTCTTGCCCAGCAGAACGGCGCCCGCATTCCACAGGTTGCGGGTCACGGTGGATTCGTATGGCGGTACGAAATTCTCCAGAATGCGGCTTCCGGCGGTCGTGCGGATATTCCCGGTACAGAACAGGTCCTTGATCGCGATCGGCAGACCTTCGAGGGCCCGCGCCTCGCCGCTCTGAATCCTTGCGTCCGATTCTGCCGCCCTCTGCGAGGCGAGTTCCGGCGTTTCGGTGATGAAGGCGTTGAGCTTTCCCGCCTGCGCGACCGCGCGGCTGTGGGCTTCTGCCAGTTCACGCGCGGAGATGCGCTTTGCGAGCAGCGCGTCGCGCGCGTCGGCGAGGGTAAACTGCGTCGGATCGGAGGAGAGCACCATCACTCGACCACTTTGGGAACGATAAAAATCCTTCTTCCGACATCGGGGCATTCTTCAACACATCGGCGGCGCGCCCGCCATCGGTGACCACGTCTTCGCGCATCTTCAGCTTCTGCGCGACCACGCTCGTCATGGGAGGCACGCCCTCGACATCGACCCCGGAAAGCTGCTCGATCCAGGCGAGGAGCGCATTCAGTTCCTTTTCCATGGCGGCGACCTGCTCATCATCGACGGCGATCCGCGCCAGCCGCGCAATGCGTCTAACGGTATCGCTATCGACGGACATGGGGACCTCGCGCTACAGCAGGTTTCAGCAGCCGTGTTGCTATCAATCGGGTCGGGAAACAGCAAGCCAGCATGAGCGTGATGGCACTCGAGGAGCTTGCGGTTGTTCTTGCACCGGGCCGGAGACTGCTCGGGCTGGATTTGGGAGAAAAAACCATCGGGCTCGCTCTCTCGGACACGATGCTGACGGTGGCGACGCCGCTTGCGACCCTGAAGCGGGGCAAATTCAAAGCGGATGCGGAAAAGCTCGGCGCGCTGATCGCGGAGCACAATGTCGGTGCGATGGTGGTGGGCTTGCCGCTCAACATGGACGGCTCGACCGGACCGTCGGCACAATCGGCGCAGGCCTTCGCGCGCAATTTTGCCTCGGTCAGTGCCTGCCCGGTCGTTCTGGTGGATGAACGGCTTTCCACCGCCGCAGTGACGAGAACTCTTCTGGATGCCGATGCTTCGCGGCGGCGGCGTCAGGCTGTGGTGGACAAAATGGCGGCTGCCTATGTACTGCAGGGCGCGCTCGATCGGATTGCGAATCTACGACGGCGATAGGAGCTGCTCTTTGCCTTCATGGGGAGGCCTGAACAAGAAGCTTTCTGGAGTAGGCCTCGCTCAGCTTACGTTAAACCACTTCTCTTGTTGAGCAACCTCCAGAAGTTTTTCCGCTCTCGCACCCATCAGGGACCTCAAGCTGGTATCCGCAAATCCCACTAACCGGAGGGGGTAGGCTTCCGGCTCCTCGGAAATCAGTTTTGCGACGTCAACGGGAATCTCAACTTGCTGTGGTGACGTGGGCCACTCAATGTGTGCATCAGATGTATACAGTTCTCTAATAAATGGGAGCATCGTTTTCCACTTTGTTGCACCGTTGCGTCCTGAAGCTATTGCCTTTAGGACAAACCGCTTTTCGGGGCCAAGGGCGCGTGGAGAGACTAAGTGTCCGTCCGGCGACTTTGCGAGTCGCAAGAATTGATTATCGGGAGCAGCGGCTTGCAAGGCAGGAATCTGTTGTGATTCCTTATGTGGCACCGATTCGTTTTGGAGGTGCCGATGTGGTTGGCCGAAAATCGTTCCCGCTACAACCGTGACAAGCTGCGTTATCCAAGCGATCTGACCGACGAGGAATGGGCACTTGTCGAACCGCTCATTCCGCCCGGCAAGCGTGGCGGCGGCAAACGGACCGTGGAGTGGCATTACATCGCTCCCGGAAAGCCGACGCAGAACGGCTTCATCGAGAGCTTCAACGGGCGCTTCCGCGACGAATGTCTGAACGAGCACCTGTTCACCAGTCTGCCGGAGGCACGCAGGATCATCGAAGAATGGAGGATCGACTACAACACCAGACGGCCGCACACGAGCCTCAACGGGCTCACACCAACCGAGTTTGCTGCACGCTCCCATCAGGGGCATAACCAGAACGGATTCTACTTATGACCGAGGGCAAATCGGGGAGCAGGTCAAAGGCTACAGGCCAGGTGGCAAATACGGGTAAAGGCTAGACGAGGCGGAGTGAAAATTCTTTTCCCACAATTTTCAGGCAGATTTTTTTATTGAGGGATGTGCTGCCCCAAAGTGTCCGGTTTGGCCTGCTCGCCTTTACCCGCCCTCAATGGGTGCGTGGGATGGCGGCGCGGATTTTGCCGGCGATCTCGTGGCGCTGCGCATCGTCGCGGTAGGAGACCCGCTTCCAGATCATGCGTTGTGCGAACAGACCATCGCCCCTGTTGCGCGGCACGATATGAAAATGCACATGCGGCACGCTCTGGCTGATCCGGTTGTTCAGCGCAATGAAACTGCCTCCGGCTGACATGGCCGCGATCACGCCGGCGGAAATGCGTTTGATCCTGATGCCGATTCCCGCAATCACCGCGTCAGGGACATCCTCCAGAACCGGAAAGTGATCCACGGGCACGAGGAGCACGTGGCCGAGCGCGAGCGGGCGGTAATCGAGAAAACCAATACAAAGCTCATCCCGGAAGACGGCAAACGCTTTTTCCGCGCCTGCAACGATCGCGCAGAATTTGCATGATTTGCTGCGCGGCAAGATCTTCCCCCACCCGAAAATTGCGCTGCATTTTTCGGCCTCCCCGCCAGGGGGAGGCCGACCGTCCTTGAGATTGTAGTAAATCAGATTTTCTGGTGTGCGGGCCGGGAATGCTTTGCGCAGGCGGCGTGCTGCCCCTATAAGGCAGCTTTGATGCAGGAACTCCGGCACGTCACCTCGATCAACGATCTCACGATTGATGAGATCGAGACGATTTTTTCGGTGGCCTCCGATTACCTGCGCAACCTGCGCGATCCCAATCTTCCCCATCGCATCGGCCGGAGCATCACCGAAGGCGCGGGCGCCATTCTTGCGACGCTGTTTTACGAGCCAAGCACGCGAACACGTCTGTCTTTCGAGACGGCCATGCTGCGGCTCGGCGGAAAATCGATCAGCAGCGCCGACCCTGCGACAAGTTCGGCGGCCAAAGGCGAGAGTCTGGCCGATACGGTCAGGGTTGCATCCAATTATGCGGACCTGCTGGTGATCCGTCATCCGCGCGATGGCGCGGCCAAACTCGCGGCCTGTTACGCCAATGTGCCGGTGGTGAATGCCGGAGACGGCGCGCATGAGCACCCGACCCAGACGCTGTGCGACCTGTTCACGCTGCTGCAGGAGGGCAAGAACCTGAAGCATCTGAATGTCGCGATTTCGGGCGATCTGAAGGGCAGCCGCACCATTCATTCCTTTGTCTATGCGCTGGCGCGGTTCGGCGCGAACATCATGCTGATGCCCGCCAAGGGTATGGAACTGCCGGAACATGTGCATTGGCGGCTGTGCAATGAGCTGCACTGTTTTGCCGTTCCCCGCGCCAATTATGAAAAGGACAATGCGTCGATCGACGTTCTGTACATGACGGCCGACAAGCCGCATCAGCTCTCTCTCATTTCCGACGCGGAGATCAAACCCCGCAAGAACATCGACGCGATGTATGTCACGCGTTTCCAGAAGGAACGCTGGACGGGAAAGCCGGAGGAATATCCGACCATCGACCGGCGTTTTCTCAGGGACAAGAAGTTCTCGAAAACGAGCCTGCTGCATCCTCTTCCCAGGGTGGGCGAACTGGACATTGCGCTCGACAGCGACCGGCGGGCCGCCTATTTCCGGCAGGCCGCCTTCGGCGTACCGATCCGGATGGCGCTGATCTCGCTGCTGCTCGGCTTTGCGGGCGAGAAGACCTTCAAACGGTACCCGCACGGATTCATGGCCGAAGAGCACGACCTTTACGATCAGGAGGACCCCGGCGGGCTCTCCTGCGCGAATGCGAACTGCATCGTTCACGATCCCATGGAGGGCAAATACTCCCGTCAGCGGTTTGAACTCGCCGCGCCGAACAGGTTGCGCTGTTTCTACTGCGAAACCGACATCGACGAATTCGTCGTCGGCAACCGCAGGACGCGGCATTTCTCGACGGATATCGCCATTCCGCGGGAGTTCGTCCGGAACAATCGCGACCTCGTGCTGTTCGCCTCGGCGGCAACTGCCTCGGCCGCCGGATACTCCCCGGCCAAGCGCCGGCGCAAGACGGCCACCGTCTGACATCATGCTGGAAACGCTCGCGCTGGTTCAGTGGGACAGCGATTGGCCCCTGCTGCTCGCGACGTTCTTTCTGTCCTATCTTCTGGGCTCGATTCCGTTCGGACTGATTTTTGGCTGGCTCGCGGGCGCGGGCGATATCCGGAAAATCGGATCCGGCAATATCGGGGCGACCAATGTGCTGCGCTCCGGAAAGCGCTGGGCTGCCGCTGCAACCCTGATCGGCGATGCCGGAAAGGCGATTGTGGCCGTGCGGCTTGCAAGCGTCTGGTTCGGGCTCGCGCCGTTTCCGGTTGTCGCGGGATTTGGGGCCTTTCTCGGTCATATCTTCCCGGTGTGGCTGCGCTTCAGAGGCGGGAAAGGGGTGGCGAGTTTCATCGGCGTCACATTGGCGCTCGACTGGCGCATCGGTCTTCTGACCTGTGCGAGCTGGCTGGTGATGGCGCGCGCATTCCGCATTTCCTCACTGGCTGCACTGATCGCCGCGGCCATGACGCCGGTTTATTTTGCGGTCGCGGATGAAGATCTCTTCGCGGCATTGGCGCTGGTGCTCGCGCTGTTGATCTTCATCTCGCACAGGGCAAATCTCGGGCGCCTCCTGCGCGGCGAGGAACCACCAATCGGACGCCGATGAGCACGAAAAGAACGCTTGGCCCGTCCGAGCAGATTGCGTGGCTGCGCCTTGCCCGCACCGAAACCATTGGTCCCGCGACTTTCGCAAACCTGCTCGCGCACTTCTCCGATGCGCGCGAGGCATGCGATGCCGCGCCACGGATGGCGCGCCGCGGAGGCGCCCGGGAACTGCGAATTCCGGACGAAAGCGCCGCCAACGCCGAACTGGATCGGCTGTCAAAACTGGGCGGAAGAATACTGGCGTCTGTCGAACCGGATTTTCCGCCGGGACTCGGCGCACTCGATCCCCCGCCGCCGGTGATTTCGGTCATCGGCGATACGGCGCTGCTGAAACGCGAAATGATTGCGCTTGTGGGCGCACGGAATGCGTCGGGACTGGGCATCAAGCTTGCCGGGATGATTGCGGGCGATCTTGGCCGCGCCGGGCTTGCCGTTGTCTCGGGCATGGCGCGCGGCATCGACCACGCCGCCCATGTCGCGTCGCTGGAAACCGGCACAGTGGCGGTTCTTGCCGGCGGAATCGATATTGTCTATCCGCCGGAACACCGGGAGCTTTACGACCGGATTTCACGGCACGGCGCGGTCATTTCGGAGATGCCGATCGGCATGGCACCGCTCCCCCGCCATTTTCCCCGGCGCAATCGCCTGATTTCCGGCCTCTCGCGCGGTGTCGTCGTGATCGAGGCGGCAGAGCGCTCCGGTTCACTCATCACGGCGAATTATGCCGCCGAGCAGGGCCGCGAAGTGTTCGCCGTGCCGGGTTCGCCACTCGATCCGCGCGCGAAAGGCGCCAACCGCCTGATTCGCGAGGGCGCAATCCTGACCGAATTGGCCGAGGACGTCCTCAACGCGCTGTCGCCCATCCTGAAACAGGGATTCCGCGACGGTATGCGCGACGAAAGCCCCATTCCGCCGCTCGATCATCTGATCGAAGCCGAAGCCGACACCGTGCGTTCGGCGGTTCAGGAAAGACTGGGGCCGGCGCCCGTCGAGGTCGATGAACTGGTCCGGCAAACCGGCGCGCCCGCGGAAATGCTGGCCACCGTGCTTCTGGAACTGGAGCTCGCCGGACAGGTGCAGCGCCATCCCGGCCACCGGGTTTCCTGGCGCTGATGGGCGGTTTTTGGCCGAATTTTCAACCACATGGACATGCTATTTCAGTGTAATTATCATAAGTTGCAAGATGAACAGATTGACACTTATCGCCACATTCGCTCAGTGTCCGCCCCCGCGCCGGAACCGTTAGCAACCCGGACCAGCCCCTTACCTGCGTAGTCTTGATCTCCGGGATCCATGCCAGAACCTTCAAGCGTCGTCGTCGTCGAGTCGCCAGCCAAAGCCAAGACCATCAACAAATATCTTGGTGGCGATTATCGCGTGCTGGCGAGCTACGGACATGTGCGCGACCTTCCGGCAAAAAACGGCTCTGTGGATCCGGACCATGACTTCGCCATGGTCTGGGAAGTGGATCCGAAGGCCCAGAAGCGGCTGAAGGAGATCGCAGATGCGGTCAAGACCGCCGACCGACTGATCCTCGCCACGGACCCCGACCGGGAGGGCGAGGCGATTTCCTGGCATGTGCTGGAATCGCTGAAGCAGCGACGGGCGCTCGGGGACACCAAAGTCGAGCGGGTGGTATTCAATGCGGTCACGCGTTCGGCGGTGCTGGATGCGATCGCCCATCCGCGGGCCATCAACGAGGAATTGGTGGACGCGTATCTGGCACGCCGGGCGCTGGATTATCTGGTGGGCTTCACGCTGTCGCCGGTGTTGTGGCGGAAGCTGCCGGGCGCGCGCTCGGCCGGCCGGGTGCAGTCGGTTGCGCTGCGGCTGATCTGCGAGCGCGAAATCGAGATCGAAGGTTTCAAGCCGCAGGAATATTGGACGGTCGAGGCTGTGTTCTCGACGCCGGAGGGAAATTTCACGGCGCGGCTTGTGGAGCTGAACGGCAAAAAAATCGACAAGCTGTCGCTGGCAAACGCGGATGACGCGCAGCGCGCGGTGGCGGCTATCCGGGCGGGACGATTTTCGGTCGCCGAGGTCGAAAAGAAACCGGTGAAGCGGCACCCCTGGCCGCCCTTCATCACGTCCACTCTGCAGCAGGAAGCGGCGCGCAAACTTGGCTTTGCGGCGGCGCGCACAATGAAAATCGCCCAATCGCTGTATGAGGGCGTCAATCTCGGCGGCGAGACGACGGGCCTGATCACCTATATGCGGACGGACGGCACCAGCATGGCCGGCGAGGCCATCGCGGAAAGCCGCCGGGTCATCGGGGAACTGCATGGCGATCGCTATGTGCCGGACCGGCCGCGCGTATATACGTCGAAAGTGAAGAACGCCCAGGAAGCGCATGAGGCCATCCGACCGACCAGCTTTGCGCGCACTCCTGAACGCGTCGCCCGCTATCTCGAAAGCGATGAAGCACGGCTTTACGAGCTGATCTGGAAACGCGCTCTCGCCAGCCAGATGGAATCGGCCGAGCAGGAGCGGACGACGGTATTGATTGCGTCCTCCGACCGGCGCGTGGGAATGCGTGCGACCGGCACGGTCACGATCTTCGACGGGTTTCTGAAACTGTACCAGGAGAGCCGCGACGATGATGCGGACGGCGAAGACGGCCGTCTGCCCAAACTCGCCCGGGGAGATGGTCTCTCGCTGGTCGATGTGAAGGACGAACAGCATTTCACCGAACCTCCGCCGCGCTATTCGGAGGCGAGCCTGGTGAAAAGGCTGGAAGAACTCGGCATCGGCCGTCCTTCCACCTATGCCAGCATCCTCTCGACATTGCGCGACCGCGCCTATGTGCGAATGGAGCGAAACCGCTTCGTGCCGGAGGACAAGGGACGCATCGTCACCGCCTTTCTCACCAGCTTTTTCCGCCGCTACGTCGAATATGATTTCACGGCCGATCTGGAGGAACAGCTCGACGAGGTTTCGGCCGGCACGCTCTCCTGGAAACAGTTGCTGCGCGATTTCTGGACCAGTTTCCATGCGGCCACGGAGGAAACCAAAGGCCTGAAATTCGCCGAGGTGATCGATTCGCTGAACGAAATTCTGGGGCCCCATATTTTCCCGGACCGCGCGGACGGCGGCGATCCGCGGGGTTGTCCTTCCTGCGGCAATGGCACGCTGAGCCTGAAACTGGGAAAATTCGGGGCGTTCATCGGCTGCTCGAATTATCCGGAGTGCCGTTACACCCGGCAACTGGGCCGGGGTGACGAAAGCGCGGGCGCCGAACCGCGCGCACTCGGCGTCGATCCCGGAACCGGCGAAGACGTGAGTCTGAAATCCGGACGCTTCGGTCCCTATGTGCAGCGGGGCAATGGCGAGAAACCGGCGCGGGCGGGAATTCCGAAAGGCTTTTCGGCCGAGACCATCGACCTCGAAACCGCGCTGAAGCTTCTGGCGCTGCCGCGGGAAATCGGGCTGCATCCGGAAAGCGGCAAAATGATCGCGGCAGGCTTCGGGCGGTTCGGGCCCTATATCGCGCATGATGGCGCATATGCGTCACTGGAATCGCCTGAGGATGTTTTTACGGTCGGGATAAACCGCGCGGTCACTCTGCTGGCCGAGCGAAAGGAACGCGGTCCGCGCATGCGCCGCGGCGGACAGGCGCTGAAGGAACTGGGCGCGCACCCGGATTCCGGAGCGCCCGTGAAGGTGATGAAGGGCCGCTATGGTCCCTATGTCTCGGACGGCAAGTTGAACGCCACGCTGCCGAGGGGCCTGGAACCCGAAGCCGTGACCATGGATGAAGCGGTGGCCCTTCTTGCCGCCCGCGCCGGAAAAGCCGGAACGAAGCCGGCAGCGAAGAAATCGCGGGCCGCGAAAAAACCGGCACAGCCGGAGCAGAAGAAGAAGCCTCCCGCGCGCAAACCCGGCAAACGCAAAGCAAAAGTCAATCCGGGCTGAACGAAGCCAGAGCGCTCTCCGATTGGAAGGAATCGGAAAGCCGCTCCAGCTCATTTGGATTGCCGCATTTTCTTCGCCGAAGCGGCAGCCACTTCGGCGGAAAATGCTCTAAAAATCCGCGGTTTTGGCCTCCGCCAGGGGCACCAGCCCCTGATTGAAATGGTCGTCATTGTTTTCGTTGCAGGGCGTCGTGGGCAGAGGCGTGTTTTCGACGCGCAGCCAGCGCTGCCTGGCATGGAATGGAGTCGTGAAAGCGCCCGGATCTTCCACATAAACCGAGATGTCCATGGATTTGGCGTCGGGCGCCATCTTCCAGCGCTCGATGACATGCAACTGCGTGGTGTGCGGCGTGCGGTAATTGTCGAGAAAGGTCCTATCGTTCAAACCAACAGTGTCGATCACCAATGTGTCGCCGCCTTCATAGTGACCCACCAATTCTCCGTACCAGGACTTTTTGATTTCCTTCGAGTGAGGCACATCGAGATAGATGTGACGGATTTCCGGCCCGCCCGGATTGATCACGACGATCTCGTTCGCCCGTTGCAGGAAATAAAAGGGCTCGGCCGGGGAATAGGCGTCGAATCCCGGCACTCCGACCGGCCAGCAGCGTTCACGCGCGCGGTACGGCACCTTTCCGGCAATCACTTCGTCATTCGCCTTTTTCATGGACGGCTTCAGCCAGTCCTGCAGGATGGGATTGGTGAGGTCGGCCACCCGATAGGTCGATTGGCGGCCGGGACGGTTTGGGAAATAGGGATAGCGCCGGTCATAAGTGACGGGACCCGGGCCGCCGCCGGGTGGTAAAAGCAGATCGTCCGGCCCGAGATTGCGATCAAGCTGCCAGGACGTCTTGTCGGTGAAAGCGAATACCGGGAATTTCCGGGCGCCGTCGGCGGCGAGCGCCGTCCCGGCGGCAAGGATGGCGCATGCAATCGTGCTGATGGAACCAAGCCTGGACATTCCTGCCTCCTGTCACCGGTGACAGAATACATAGGAGCGGCAGCCGATGGAACCGCCAGCGCCGGAGCATGGCGGCCGGAAAGCGGGGCTTGACCAGCCTATGAAATAGTCCTACACGTCGGATTAAACCTATTGAGCCGGTCATGAACGCAGAGGAATCGCCCGAAGCCGGTGTGGCGGAAGAGGCGCAGGAAGACGCGGGATCGGCGCTGCGGCTGCGGGTCCTGCAGGAGATCGCGCGAGTCGCGGCGGAAAAGGGCAGAACGCCGGGCTGCGTCAGCTTCCGCAAGGAGACGGGACTCTCGGCCGCATTGTGGCACGGTCTGATCTGGGCCCGCTGGAGCGATGCGGTGCGAGAGGCAGGACTGGTGCCAAACATAAAAAGAGGCAAACTGACGGACGAACAATTGCTGGCCGGTTATGCGGAAGCGATGCGAAAGCACGGCCGGATACCGACGGATGCCGAGCTGCTGCTTTACCGCAAATCGGGTTCGGCACTTCCGAGGCACGCCACCTATCGCTCGCATTTCGACAGCAAGGGGGAACCGCTCCGCCGCTTGCGGGAATGGTGCGGGGAAAACGCCGGCCGTGCAGATATCGCGGCGATGCTGGAGAATTCCGACACCGGGCCGAAGAAGCCACGCGTCACCGGAGCGGTGTATCTGCTGCGCTCAGGACCATCATACAAGATCGGCTGCAGCAAAAAGCCGGTGAAACGGATGCGGTCGATTGCCGTTGGATTGCCCGTCCCTGCAAGGGTGGTGCACGTCATCGAGACGGACGACCCCTTTGGGATCGAGGCGTATTGGCACCGGCGGTTCGCGCGGAAACGCAAACGCGGAGAGTGGTTCAGGCTTTCGGCGGAAGACGTGGCGGCGTTCCGCGAGCGGAGCTTTCAGTAGGCGCCCGAAAGCAAATGAAGGCGCGCCGGTTTTCGCGGGCGGTGTCCGGTGCCCGCGCATCATGCTATCTTCCGGGACGTCCTGCGTCTGGGGATCGTCGTTCCGGTCAGGGGTTTTCCTTTGCTCAAGATTTCCTTTGCGGGCGCCGCGCTGCTGCTCATCGGGGCGTGCGCCGGCGCGATGGGAGTGAAGGGGGAAGCGGGCATGCCAGTGCTTGACGAAACGACCGGCAAAACTGCCGACCGCGTGGCCAACTGCATCGGCGACAGGCTCGAAGCGCAAAACCCGGAACTTTATCAAACCCGCTTTTCCGTCAATCCGACTTTCGACGGTTACAGCATCACGGGCACACAAGGCCTGAAAGCGGGGGACGACACGATCCTGCTGATCGATGTCGTCAAACTCGCGGACCAGACGCGGGTCCGCATGTACACCCATTTCCTCATCGGCAAGGGCCCCTCGGCGTATCTGCGAGCGGTCAGGGACTGCCTTTAGTTTCAAATTCCCGCACAACCCCGTTTGTTAACCTGAACGGGTCAAAGATCGACACTCTGTCCGATTTCAGAAGGGGCACATATGACAGACACGGCCGTTTCGATTCTCATTCTGTTCGGAGTGCTGGCATTTCTGGTGCTGGGCATGGTGCTGGGCAGCTTTTTCACCGTCCGGCAGCAGAGCCGGGCAATTGTCGAGCGCTTCGGCAAATATGTCCGCACCGCGGGTCCAGGTCTTAATTTCAAGCTGCCCTTCATCGAGAACGTCGTCCATGAGGTTTCGCTGCGCGTGCAGCAGCTGATCGTCGAGGTCGAGACCAAGACGCTGGACAATGTCTTCGTGAAGCTGTTCGTGGCCGTGCAGTATCGCGTGGTGGAGGGCAGCGAAGCCGATTCCTATTACAAGCTCCAGGATCACGTGGAGCAGATCAAATCCTACGTGCTCGACGTGGTTCGCGCCAAGGTTCCGCGAATGAACCTCGATGAAGTGTTCGAGAAAAAGGACGATGTCGGCGCGGCGGTCAAAAGCGAACTCGATGTTTCGATGAAAATCTACGGCTTTGAAATTCCCAATGCGCTGGTGACGGATGTCAACCCGGCGGACAATGTCAAAGCGGCGATGAATGAAATCCAGACGCAACAGCGCCTGCAGGTGGCCGCGGCCGCCAAGGGAGAAGCGAACAAAATCCTCGTGGTGAAGAATGCCGAAGCCGAAGCGGAATCAAAGCATCTTCAGGGCGAGGGCGTCGCCAAGCAGCGGCGCGCAATCGTCGATGGATTGCGGGAATTGATTGCCGCTTTCACCGACAAGGTCGGCAGCGTGAGCGAACGCGAGGTCCTGAATCTCGTTTTGCTCACCCAATATTTCGACACGCTGAGGGAAGTCGGCGTCTCTGCCCAGAGCAAGGTGATCCTCATGCCGCATGGACCTGGTGGCTTGACGGATGTCGCCCAGCAACTCGGCACGGCAATCATCGCAGGCAACGAGGCATCCGGCGACAGGGCGCCTGCTGTTTCACAGGCTTCGGTCGTTCCGCTGGCGGAGTTCCACAGGTAACCGGCCGTTTACCGGGCTGGTCTCGCTCCGGATTTGCGGTTCTTTCACCGCAGCCCGGAATTCGCATGTATCCGGGCACGATTGCGGACTGTCCCCGCGCCCTGCCGGCGCGCATCGTGCAGCAGATATTCGAAGAGCGCGAAATCCCGCGCATAAAGCAGGTCGAGCTTGCGTTTGGTGGCGGCCGTGAGCGGTACATGCAGCGCGCTCTCTGTGCCGTTCAGATGCGGAAACTGAATGCGCACGCCAAGTTTGTCTCCAAGCGTTCGCGCAAACGCATCGCTGTGTTCCAGGACGCCGGCATGGAAAACGTGCCGCCGGCAAAAAGCGTCAATGTCCGTCCATGGAGCGATGCCAAGATAGGCCGCCGCGATATCGCCATAGGCATGCCGGTGGTCCAGCAGAAAATCGACATAACTTTCAAAATCGCGCTGTGCCGCAATTTGCGGGAGCGTGCTGGAATCAAGGCGCGCCAGAAGCGGCTTTCGCAAGTGGTTCCGGCGCGCGTAGTAATATTCCGATCGGCAGCGGTCGTATGGATTGCGCAGCATCGTGATAATTTTGACGTCGATGGACAGATGAAGGCAGACCGTCCGGAAGTCGATGTGGCCGCCGGACAAAAGGTCCCCGTTTACGGCGTTTCGTTCAATGAGCCGGAACGCATGCCCAAGGCTTGGCGTGCCATAATGGGCAATGAGATTGCGAATCTGCGAACGGCGGAAACGGAGATGCTGAAACCGCGCCACACAACCATCGAGGTCCAACGTGTTCGGCAGATAAAACTTCTGGCGTCCGATGCACGCAGAGCCGAGCGCCGTTCCGAGGCTGCACGACCCGGTCTTGGGCACGCGGATACATAACAAGAGGAATTCCGGAGGGTCGAGCCTGGTGAAAACGGTCAAAAGAAAATCGCAGCGCTGAAGATCCGCGCCTGCAAGGTGATTGTAAGCCTGTGTCGCTGCTATTTCTCATTGTCGCAGCTTCTTGCCGAGTTGTGCCCGCAGCGTAAAGGCATTTTCATTCAGGGATGGAAAGTTTCGCGTGACCAGCAAAAACCCGATTGCGGTGTTTCACGCCGGGACAGTTTGGTACGACGCATGCAAAGAATTTAATGCGCAGGGTAAGCGGACCGTAAGTGCGATCTGTCAGGTTCCAGGGTGTTGTGCGTGAGCTGATTGCCCCTCCCGTGTCCTCAGCTCACCTTGCCCGGGGCCTTCGTTCTCCCCCAGACCGAAGGCCCCCTCTTCAATGGAACTCGAATACACCCCGGAACGGCAGCGCGCCGGCGCTCCCCGCCATGAAATTCAATCCGCCAGCGGATTGGGACGGAGCTGAAAGTGAATGACCTTTGGAGTCTGGCCCTTGCCGCCTTCGATATGGGTGCTGGCGCTCCCGGAATAAGTGGCCCAGATGCCCTTCCCATTCCACCCGGCCTTCGCATCGTCGATGCGCCCGTCCATTCCTTTCGCGAAAAAGCCCATAGGATAGGGCACGCGCATGGTGACCCATTTGCCATCGGCGAAAGCAAACATCGCATCCGACAGATTGCCCGTCGCGATGGGGACATTCCGGCCGAGCCCCAGAGTGTCGAACTGATCGACCCAGTCGTAATAGGGCGCTTCGGCGCTGCCGGTTTTCATTGCCACGCCCCTGAACTGCGGGGATGGAATCGTGTGCAATGTCCAGCCTTCGGGACAGGCTTTTCCGGTTGCGGCAACAGGTCCGGTCAGCGGGCCTTTGCAGAGACGGCGGTCAAAACTCGCGAGATGGCCGCTGGCCAGGACCGTCCATAACACGCCATCGCTGGTGACATCGGCGCCGCGCGGACTGAATCCCGAGTCCGGGTTTTTGGGATCGTTCCACGGCACTTCGTAGAACTCGCTGAGCTTCGTCTTCGGATCAAAGCGCAGCGCGGTCCCCGGGAATCCCAGGACGACGGCCCAGACCGTACCATCGACGGGATTGGCCGACACCGAATACAGGCCCTGCAGCACGCGCTTGTCCTTTTTCGGATCGAGGGACTGATCGGGCTCGACATATTCATCCACCCTGCCGTTGCCATTCACATCCACGATGAAGGGCGCCCAGCCCTGGCTCGCCTGTTCGTCATGGGTGGCGTCCCACTTCTTCGTATCGAACCAGCCGATCACCGGATCGGTGCTGCTGCCGCTGGAAAACCAGATGACGCCGTTTTTGTCGAAATTCAGGTGATGGGTCGTGAAGCAGAGATCGAATGTGGTGATCTTCTTCGTCGCCGGATCGTACATCTGCAACTGCCGGCGCGATTCATCGAGCGGGAAATTCTCCGCCGACGGATGATGGGAGCCCTTGCGGCAGAAAGCCGGATTGGCGTCGGGACGGATGCGCGAAGTCAGCCAGATGCGGCCCTTATCGTCCATCATCGGGTTGTGGTTGATGCTGTGGCTGTCCCAGACAGGATCATTGGCCCAATAGGGCGACGGCGCGTAGATCGGCGCGGTTTTTGTGGTCGGCGTTTTCGGGTTGCGCCATTCGGTGCGGATCAGGCCCGTCCTGTTCTTCACCGGATCGAGCCAGGCGACGTAATCGGAACTCAGTTCGGGCGAGCCGTAGATGATGCCATTGACGTTCAAAACCGGATTGCGTTTGTCCGTGGATGTCAGGTCGTGCATGTATGAAGTGGGCGTGGACCAGTCCCAGAGCGTCAGCACGAGATTGCGCTCGATGCCGGAGGGGCGCGCGGGTTTTGCGAATGGCAATTCGCCCTTTGCGATGCGATCGGTCCAGTCGCCGAAGAGCGAAAGCGCGCGCGAAGGATCGAGATCGCCGATGGCCTGAACCATCAGGGCGCCCGGTTGCCCGGACTGGATGCGCCGTTCCCATGCCGCGGCGGATGAGTCGAAATGACCCAGCTGGGGTTCCAGTTCGCGCGTCGCCCTGTCGCCCAACTGATGGCAGGAATTGCAGCCATCGGTCTTGATGAAGCGCAGCCACTGTCCCTGATCGCGCAGCTTCCCGGGCATGCCATTGCCGGAAGGACCAGTGCCGGGGAAGAGCTTCGCATCGGGGATCTTCAGCATCGACCACCAATAAACGGCGGGATAATACTGCGCGGCGGCAGCTTCGTTGGGAGCAGCGACGGACTTGAGATCCTGCATCCTGCCCGGCGCTGATTTTATCCTTGGCGAGTCCACAAGCCCGTAGCCGCGCACCCAGATGTCGTAATTGGCCTTCGGCAGATCGGGGATCAGGTAACGCCCCCGATCGTCCGTGACCACAATCCTCACATATCTGGTCGGCAGATCGCGCGTTTCCGCAATCACCCAAACGCCTGCTTCGGGTCCGCGCGCGCCGGTCACGGTTCCGGAAATGTCGTTCGCCGGCGCCGCCATCGCGGTGGAGGCAGAGAGCAATGTGGCGAAGCTGGCGGACAGCGCGAGCAAGGAAGCAGATCGTGTCATCGGGACAGCCTTCTGATATCGAACCCGCAACTTAGAGCAGGTTGCCATCAGATGGAATCAATCTGCGTTGCGGTTCTCGCGCGGCGATTCGCAAGGCGCGGCGCGAAGGTCGGTGCGGGGACATCGGACGAGCGCCGCAACGACACGGGCGCCTGCGAGAACGCAACCCGCATGGGCCGTCACCGTGGCCGGATTCCGACCCGGCCATCCGGCGGGATGAGGGGGCAGAGATAGCCTTTCGCGCGGCAGACGCCGCGCTACTGGATGGGCGGCTCGGAGGCCGCCCATGGTGGGAGGGCGCGGTCACACGATCTGGCTGGCCAAGCGGTCAGATTTTTCGTGATAACGACACAGTCGGGACGTACATTCCCGGTTCGCTGCTCATACAATCCGGTGACCACATGAAAAAATTCATGGTGCTCTACATGGCCTCGCCCGAAGCTTTCGGGAAAATGATGGAATCCACGCCCGAGCAACAGCAGAAGGGGATGGAAGCGTGGATGGCGTGGATGAACAAGAACAAACACGCAATCGTCGAAGGCGGAGCACCAATCGGCAAGACCAAACGGGTCGATGTCCGTGGTGCGTCCGATGTGAAAAACGGCGTCGGGGGCTATTCCGTCGTGCAGGCGAATTCGCATGAAGATGCCGCCGGGTTGTTCGGCAGCGATCATCCGCATTTGCAGCTTCCGGGTGCGTGGATCGAAATCAGCGAGATCAGATCCATCCCCGGCATGTAGCCGCGGGGGGAAGCAGAAACGCTGGGGGCGAGCGCGTGCTCCTCCTCACCTTCCCCCCTTGGCGGGTGAAGGTGCCCGCCGCGTGGCGACGGCACGCGAATGGCGGGCGGATGGGGGGCGGCGCATTCAAGCAAGACCCGCTGAATCTCCAGTGCCACGTCTCCCGATTGCCGAAACACTGCATCATTCGTGAACCGGATCACTCGAAATCCCTTCTCCTCGAGCCATTTCGATCGCCGGTAATCGCGCCATGAATTTTCCTCTTCGAAGTGCTGCGCCCCATCGACTTCGACGATCAATCGGGCGCCCGGGCAGAAGAAATCCGCGAAGTAGGGCCCTATCGGGGCCTGACGCCGAAACCGAAATCCAGCAAGCTGTTTTCGGCGCAGAATGCTCCACAGCACGCGCTCTGCATCTGTCATTTGCGAACGCAGTTGTCTCGCGCGCGACTCTGTCATCGCCCCCCTTCCGTCGGCTATTCGCCGCGCTTCGCGCCGCTGCCGACACCTTCCCCCTCACTCGCTACCGCTCGCGGGGGGAAGAAGAAACAAATCAAAAGTCTGCTTTTTTCGCCTCGTCGAGGGTCGCGCCGGGGACAAATTGCAGCGCATTGCGGCCATCGCAGACGGCTTCGATCAACGGGCCTTCGTCGGGCGTGGCGAGCACCGAAATCTGCCTGCCGGCCGCTTTCGCGTTTTGCGCCACCAGCTCATATTGCCGGTAGCGCATCGTCGCGTTCCATGGCGTGGTGAAGGCGCCCGGATCCTCGACATGCAGATCGACCTGCATCTCCCGCCCGCCATCCACCAGCCTGAAACGTTCGACCGTGTGAAGCTGAGTCGTGTGGGGCGTGTGAAAACGATCGATATGGGTTTTGTCGTTGAAGCCGATGGTGTCCACGACCAGCGTGTCGCCTTCATAGTGGCCGATGGAATCTCCGTACCAGGAGGGCTTCAGGCCGGGGCGATGGCTGCCGCCGAGATAGACATGCCGGATTTCGGCGAAGCTTTCGGCGATGAATACGACCTCATTCCTGCCCTGCACGATGTACATCGGACGCGTAAAGGGCTGCACCAGAAACTGCGTCACGCCACCCGGAAGGCACTGGGCGTGTTGGGTGATGATCGGCGTTCCCGCGAGAGTTGCGGCATTGACCTTGCGGAGCACATCGGCCGCCCAGGGCTTCAGGATCGGGCTGTTTGCGTCACCCATTGGGTAGGTCGGCTGTTTTCCGGTGGCGCGAAAATCATCATTCGTGATCAGTGGGTGCGCCGGATCCTGTTGCACCGGACCGGGGCCGCCCGGCGGCGGCAGCAGGACTTCGGAATAGGCGTACCAGGAGGTGTCTGGAGTCGGCGAAAAATCGGGCGGCGACGCCAGAACGGTCGTGGACAACAGAGAGACGAACAGCGTCGCGGAAATGATGCGCATGGGCCGGTTCAGAAGTCCGGGGTTTTGGCCGTCGGGATCGAAGCGCCGGGGATGAATTGCAGCGAGATCGGGCTGTCGGGACAGACCGCTTCGCTGAGCGGGCCCTCATCGGGCGTGGCGAGCGCCGCCAATTGCACGCCGGACTGTTTCGCGTTGCGCGCCACCAGCTCATATTGCCGGTAACGCTGCACCGCGTTCCAGGGCGTCGTGAAAGCGCCCGGATCTTCCACATGCACATCCACCTGCAACTCCCTGCCGCCATCGACCAGATGGAAGCGTTCGATGGTATGAAGCTGCGTCGTATGCGGCGTGTGGAATCCGTCGATATAGGTCTGGTCGTTAAAGCCGATGGTGTCCACGACCAGCGTGTCGCCTTCGTAATGGCCGATCAATTCTCCGTACCAGGATGGTCTCAGGTTCGGGCTGTGGTTGCCGGTCAGGAATATGTGCCGGACTTCGCCGAAGCTTTCGAGAATCAGGGTGACCTCGTTCTTCCCCTGCAGGATGAACATCGGACGCGTCATCGGCTCGAGGATGAAATTCGTCACCCCGACGGCACGGCATTGCGCGTGCTGCGAGATCACGGGCTTGCCGGCGAGCGCCTCGGCGTTGAATTTCCGGATCAAGTCCGCCACCCAGGGCTGAAGGACAGGATTGGTCAGATCGGCGATCGGATAGGTCGGCTGTTTTCCGGTGGCGCGGAAATCGTCATTGGTCACGCGCGGATATTTGGGATCCTGCATCACGGGACCCGGGCCGGCGGGAGGGCGCATGAAATCGCGGCGTATAGGCGAACCAGCCCGAACTTGCAGTAGGCGCGAAATCCGGAACGGCGTTGGCCGCAGTCGCTGAAAAGACGGTGACGAGAAGGGCAGCGGTGAATGCACGCATGGTCCGCTCCTGGCGAGGCATCTGACGCATTATAGCAGGAACAGGCGGAGAGTGGGTTCACTCTCCGCCCATGGTGCAAGCCCGGCTCCGCCTGGCCCGCGATCCTAATGCGCGAGCGGATCCGGGCGATACTGAACGTGGATCACCTTGCTGGTCTGGCCCTTGCCGCCTTCAAGATGCGGCTGCGAACGGCCAGAATATTGCGTCCACAATCCCCTGCCCTTCCAGCCGGCCGCCATGTCGTCGATGCGACCGTCGAGATTCTTGGCGAAGAAGCTCATCGGGTAGGGAATGCGCATGACGACCCATTTGCCGTTGACGAGCGCATTCAGCGAGTCCGAATTGTTGCCGGTTGCGATGGGAACGTTCTCGCCCAGACCGAAGACGTTGTGCTGATCGACCCAGACATAATAGGGCGCTTCGGCGGATGCGCCGGGTGTGCCCTTCGGCAGGTTCTCAAACTCCGGCCCCGGCATTTCGTACAGCTTGAAACCTTCCGGGCAGAGATTCTGCGGATCCGCCAGCGCAGGCCCTTTCAGTGGGCCCTTGCAGAGGCGGCGGTCGAAGCTCGCCAGATCACCGCTCGCCAGCACGGCCCAGAAAACGCCGTTGCTGTCGATATCGGAACCGCGCGGGCTGAAGCCCGAATCCGGCGCCTTGCGCATTCTTGTACGGGAACTCATAAAACTCGCGTGAGCTGCGTCTTCGGATCATAGCGCAGCAACGCCGCCCGGGAATCCGGTGACGCCGCCCCAGATCGTGCCGTCGGCCGGATTTGGACTGACGCCATAGAAGCCGGCGACGATCCGCATGTCCTTGCCGGCGTCTTTCGGCTGCCCAGGCTCGGTCCATCCTTCGTCGCGCTTGCCGTTTCCGTTGGTGTCCAGCACGAATGGCGACCAGCCCTGGCTCGCCGCGTCGTCATGGGTCGCATCCCATTTTTTGATGTCGATCCATCCGACCACGTCGTAAGTGCCGCCCGCGCTGAACCAGAGCACCTCGTTCTTGTCGAACTGCAGATGATGGGTGTTGAAGCATAGATCGATCATGTCGATCTTGCGGGTCTTGGGATCGTACACTTCGACCTGCCGGTTCGATGTGTTCTTCGGATAGACTTTGGCGGAGGGTTGATCGGATCCCGCCTTGCAGAACGCCGGCTCGGCATTGGTGGGCCGGATGCGCGCCGTCATCCAGACGCGGCCTCTCTCGTCGAACATCGGATTGTGGATGATGGTGTGGGAATCCCAGATCGGCTCATTGCCCCAATAGGGCGACGGCGCAAGGATGGTCGCGGTTTTGCTGGTCGGCGTTTTGGGATCGCGAAATTCCGACTTGATGAATCCACTCTTGTTGTCCACCGGATCAAGCCAGGGCACGTCGTCGGAGCTGACTTCGGGCGCACCATAAATCAGCCCGTGTGCATTCACGGTCGGATTGCGCTTGTCGGTCGAGATCGTGTCATGGAGATACATTGTGGGCGTCGCCCAATCCCACTCCGTCAGCACGACATTGCGTTCCATGCCGGTGGGGCGCTGCGGATCGGTTTTCGGCAGTTCGCCCTTTGGCGACGCGGTCGGTCCAGTCGCCGAGCAGGGCCAACTGGCGCGGGACGTCGAACTTGCCGATTTCGTCCATCATGTTGGCGCCGGCCTGCCCCGACTGGAGCCTCCGCTCCCAGGCTTCCGCGCTGGTGTTGAAATGGCCGATCTGCTGCGGGATGGTGCGGGTGGCGAGGTCGCCCAGCTGATGGCAATGCCCGCAGCCGTCGGTCTTCACGACGCGCAGCCATTGCCCCTGATCCTTGAGCAGCGTTGACATGTTGTTGCCCTGGGTCCCGGTGCCGGGGAACAGGTTTTTGTCGGGGATGTTCAGCATCGAATACCAGTAGATGCCGGGATAATAGGCGGCGGCCGCGGCGCGGTTTGGCGCCTGAACGGATTTCAGCTCGATGGTCTTGCCGGGTTGCGCCTTGATCCTCGGCGAATTGACCAGGCCATAACCCCGCACCCAGACGTCATAGGTGGCCTTCGGGAGATCGGGAAGAACGAAACGGCCCTGGTCGTCGGTTGCGACGATCTTCACATATTTGGTCGGAAGGTCGCGTGTTTCGGCAATCACCCAGACGCCGGCTTCCGGTCCCTTCACGCCCGTGACGACACCGCCGATGTCATCGGCATCGATTTTCTCCTGGCCCGCGGCAGCGCCCTGGGCCGCAGCGCCGGTTATGGAAACGGCGCTCAACAGGGCCGCAAAACTGGCAGTCATCATGGCTGCACACAGCGTGCTTTTCGTCTTCATGTTCGGTTCCTCGAAATCGTGATGAAATTCTCGACGCGGAAAATGCCGGCGGGCAGGTTAGCCAGAAACAAAGGCGGATTCCACATTTGCGGAATTCCGCCTTCGTCAACGCGCGGTTCTTCAGCTTGCCAGCGGATTGGGCCGGATCTGGAAATGGACCACCTTGCTCTGCTGTCCCTTGCCGCCCTCGATATGGGTGGCGGCACGGTCGGAGAAGGTTGACCATAGTCCCTTGCCCTTCCAGCCCGTGGCAGGATCGTCGATGCGTCCGTCCATTCCCTTGGCGAAATAGCCCAGAGGATAAGGCACGCGCATCACAACCCATTTTCCGTTGACGAGCGCCGACAGCGAGTTGGACTTATTTCCGGTCGCGATCGGGGTGTTCTTGCCCAATCCCGACGTGTCGTATTGATCGACCCAGTCGTAATAGGGTGCTTCGGCCACCGCGCCCGGTGAACCCTGCTGCAGACCCTCAAATGCCGGGCCGGGCATGTGATAGATCTTCCAGCCTTCCGGACAGAGATTTTGCGGATCGGCCAGAGCCGGGCCCTTCAAAGGACCCTTGCAAGTCCGGCGATCGAAGCTCGCCAGATCGCCGCTTGCCAGCACGGTCCAGACGACTCCATCACTGGTGATGTCTGCGCCGCGCGGGCTGAAACCCGCGTCTTTGGTCTTCGCGTTTCTCCATGGCACTTCGAAATATTCGCTCAACTGCGTCTTCGGATCGAAGCGCACGAGACCGCCGGGGAAGCCCAGCACGGTGCCCCACACGGAACCGTCGGCCGGATTTGGGCTGACGCTGTAGAGGCCGGTGATGACGCGCATGTCCTTGGCCGGATCCATCTTGCCCTTCGGCTCGACCCAACCATCGTCGCGCTTGCCGTTGCCGTTGATATCCAGAATGAACGGCGACCATCCCTGGCTCGCGGAGTCGTCATGGCTGGCATCCCATTTCTTCACATCGAGCCAGCCGATGACTTCGTTGTTGCCGCCGCCCGAGCTGAACCACAGGATGTCGTTCTTGTCGAACTGCAGATGGTGCGTGCTGAAGCACAGATCGATCATATCGATCTTGTGCGTCTTCGGATCATAGACTTCCGTCTGCCGGCCCGAGCGGGCCAGCGGGAAAACCTTCGCAGACGGATTATTCGAGCCGGCCTTGCAGAATGCCGGATCCCCCTGCGGACGTATGCGGGCGGTCAGCCAGAGGCGGCCCTTGCTGTCATACATCGGGTTATGCGTGACCGTGTGGCTGTCCCAGATCGGCTCCTCGCCCCAATAGGCCGACGCGCCATAGATCGGGTCGGTCTTCGTGGTCGGCGTTTTCGGATCACGCCATTCGGTCTTCAGCAAACCGGATTTGTTGTCGACCGGATCAAGCCAGGGAATGAAGTCGGAACTCGCTTCCGTGGCGCCATAGATGATGCCATGCGCGTTCACCGTCGGATTGCGCCGGTCGGTTGCGATCTCGTCATGCAGATATGCCTGGGGCGTATTCCAGTCCCACTCCGTCACGACGACGTTGCGTTCGATCCCGGTTGGACGCGGCGGATCCATGCCGGGGCAGTTCGCCTTTCGCAACACGATCCGTCCAGTCGCCGAACATTGCCAATGCGCGCTGCGTGTCGAAGCGGCCGATTGCGCCCATCATCGGGCCACTGGCCTGTCCGGATTGCAACCGGCGCTCCCACGCCGCGGCCGAGGTGTCGAAATGGCCCAAAGCGGCCGGAATGGTGCGGGTGGCCTTGTCGCCCAGCTGGTGACAGGCAACACAGCCATCGGTCTTCAATTCGCGCAGCCACATGCCCTGATCCTGCATCTGCTGCGACATCCCATTGCCGCCAGGACCTGTGCCAGGGAACAGATTTGCCGCAGGAACCTTCAGCATCGAGTACCAGTATTGCGCCGGATAATATTGGGCAGCGGCCGCACGGCTCGGCGCCGCAACCGCTTTGAGGTCGAGCGTCTTGCCAGGTTGAACCTTCATTTTCGGCGAATCGACCAGGCCATAGCCGCGGACCCACATGTCGTAGGTGCCCTTCGGAAGGTCGGGCATGAGGAAACGGCCCTGATCGTCGGTGACGACAATCTTTACATATCTGGTCGGCAAATCCCTGGTTTCGGCAATGACCCAGACGCCGGCTTCCGGCCCTTTCGCGCCGGTCACCACGCCGCCGATGTCACTCGCTTGCACCCGCACCTGTGCGCCGGCAGCAGGTTGCGCGGATGCCGAAGTGATTGGCGCCACACAAAGCAGAGCCGCAAAGCTCGCACCCAGCATCCCTGTAATGGCTGTTCTGGTCCTCATTTCGTCTCCCTCACCTGTCAAGTGCCCAAATAGCGCACCGTCAAGAACATTCTATAGCCGATTTGCAGTCCGATAACGAGACTGCTGGCGGGGGATTTTGGCCCTGTTCAATGGAATTGCAGAAAACCTGCCAAAATAAAGACGAAGGGCGGGTTTTGCGACCCGCCCTTCGTTTAATCAAAGCACTCCAGAGACTTAATCGGCCAACGGATTGGGCCGATCTGGAAATGCACGACCTTGCTCTGCTGCCCCTTGCCGCCTTCAATATGCGGCGCGGAGCGTCCCGAATAGGTCGAGAAAACTCCCTTGCCCTTCCAGCCGGCGCTGGCGTC
The DNA here is from genome assembly GCA_963747255.1 of uncultured Alphaproteobacteria bacterium. Taxonomy (GTDB): domain Bacteria; phylum Pseudomonadota; class Alphaproteobacteria; order Micropepsales; family Micropepsaceae; genus CAIYRG01. Next base: position 107,454 of record CAVVEG010000017.1, on the reverse strand, counting down.
ATCGATGCGGCCGTCCATTCCCTTGGCAAAATAACCCATCGGGTAAGGAACGCGCATCGTCACCCATTTCGCGTCCACAAGAGCGAACAGCGCGTCCGATTCGTTGCCCGTCGCGATCGGCGTATTCTTGCCGAGCCCGAGGGTATCGAACTGGTCAACCCAATCGTAATAGGGCGCTTCGGCGCTGCCGTCCGAAACCGCGACTCCCTTGAACTGCGGGCCGGGGATGGAATGCAGCGTCCAGCCTTCCGGGCACGCTCTTCCGGTCGCGGCAACCGGTCCATTCAAAGGACCTTTGCAAAGGCTTACGGTCGAAGCTTGCGAGGTGTCCGCTGGCAAGTGCCGCCCACACCACGCCATTGGCTGTCGATGTCCATTCCGCGGGGAGAAAAGCCCGAATGCGGGTTCTTCGGGTCCTTGTACGGGACCTCGTAGAACTCGGTCAGCTTTGTCTTCGGATCAAAGCGCGCGACGCCACCCGGAAAACCGAGATAGGACGCCCACACGGTGCCGTCCGCCGGGCTCGGCGACGCGCCATAGAAGCCAACCTGAACGTGCTTGTCCTTTTTCGGATCGACCGGATCCTTCAGGCCCGCATAATCGTCGAGCTTGCCGTTGCCGTTGGTGTCGACAACAAACGGCGCCCAGCCCTGGCTGGCCGCTTCGTCATGGGTCGCATCCCATTTCTTGGTATCGAACCAGCCGACAACCTCGTCATTCGTGTTGCCGCTCGAGAACCACAGCACGCCGTTCTTGTCGAGTTGCAGATGGTGCGTCGAGAAGCACAGATCGATCGGGGTCGCCTTCTTGGTTTGCGGATCATAGACCTCAAGCTGGCGGCCCGAACGGTTCAGCGGGAAGGCTTTTGCGGAGGGATGATTCGAACCCGCCTTGCAGAAAGCAGGCTCTTCGTTCGCCGGACGAATGCGCGCCGTCACCCATAGACGGCCCTTCTCGTCCATCCACGGATTATGGATGACGGTGTGGCTGTCCCAGACGGCATCGGAGCCCCAATAGGGCGACTCGGCATATTGCGGCGAGGTCTTTGTGGTCGGCGTCTTCGGATCGCGCCATTCGGACTTGATCAGGCCCGACTTGTTGTCGACCGGATCGAGCCAGGGAATGAAGTCCGAGCTTTCCTCGGGCGAGCCATAGATCAGGCCGTGCGCATTGACGGTTGGATTGCGCCGGTCGGTCGAGATTTCGTCATGCAGATAGGCTGGTCGGAGTGGCCCAGTCCCATTCCGTCACGACGACATTGCGTTCCATTCCCGTGGGCCGCGACGGCTTTGCGAAGGGAAGTTCGCCCTTCTTCACGCGGTCGGTCCAATCGGCGAGATTGGAAAGCGCGCGAGCGGTATCGAAATTGCCGATGCCGTTCATCATCAGCGCGCTGGCCTGACCGGACTGGAGACGACGCTCCCATGCGGCGACCGAGGTTTCGAAATGGCCGAGCTGCGGCTCCAGTTCGCGCGTCGCCTTGTCGCCGATCTGATGGCAGGAATTGCAGCTGTCCGTTTTCATGTAACGGAGCCACATGCCCTGGTCCTTCAGGCTGACGCGGGCATGCCGTTGCCGGCTTGGCCGGTGCCGGGGAACAGGTTCGCTTCGGGGACCTTCACCATCGAGTACCAGTAGATCGCCGGATAATATTGCGCGGCGGCCGCTTCATTCGGCGCGGAACGGATTTCAGATTGACCGTTTTGCCGAGCAGTGGTCTTGCTGCGCGGCAGAATCGATCAGCCCGTAGCCGCGCACGAACACATCGTAGCTCGCCTTGGGCAGACCGGGGATGAGATAACGGCCCTGATCGTCGGTAACGACGATCTTCACAAACTTCGTCGGCAGGTCCCGGGTTTCCGCGATCACCCAGACGCCGGCCTCGGGGCCTTTCGCGCCGGTGACGACACCACCGATTTCATCCGCTTTGACCTGCACGGCCGCAGTGGCCGCAGGCTGAGCGCTGACGCTTATCGGCGCCGCAAAAAACATTGCGGTGCCCAACAGGCTCGCCGCCAAAAGGTGTAAAGACGACTTATGCGCCGTGCTCATGCCTCGTTCCTTCCTCCGATGCATTGTTCCGGAATTCGCCGATTTGCAGATATACCGTGCGGTAGTCTATAGGCATTCGGCTCCCCGGCAAATAGTCGTCTGGGCCTGCAGAGGATGAGGCATCATTGGCGAAGCAATCCAAGCGCGAGTCCCGGCCGCCCCTGACGCGCGAAGCGGTACTGGAGCATCTGGCGGCCCATCCGGGCGATACCAAGCGCGATCTGGTGCGGGCCTTCGGCGTGAAGGGCCCCGAACGGCAGATCGCTGAAACAGATCCTTGCTGCTCTGAGGGAGGAAGGCGCGCTGGAACGCGGGCGCAAGGAAGGCTTATGTCCGGCCCGGCGAATTGCCCGATCTGGCCGTCCTGGAGATATTTGGCGAAAGATCCCGACGGCGAACCGCTTGCCCGCCCGTTGGATTGGGAAGGAGCAAGCCCCCGCCTTCGGTTCTTGTGCTGCCGGGCGCGACGAAGTCTCCGCACCTGGCCGGGGCGAGCGCATCCTCGCCCGCATTAGCCGCAGCCGGACGGATCGGCGCGTATGAAGCGCAAATCGTCAAACGGCTCGGGGCAAGCGCACATCGCGCGCTCGGCGTCGTCAAAATCCGGCCGGGCGAACTGCCCCGCGTCGAACCGGTCGATCGCAAATCGCGTTATGCATTTCACGCTCGATCAGGGCAGCCTTGGCGGACTGCTCAGACGGCGACCTCGTCACCGTCGAGCCGAAGGCGGGTCGCGGATTTGGCGGGCCGCGGGCGCAGGTCATCGAACGCTTTGGCTCGATCAGCGAACCAAAATCCATCAGCCTGATCGCCATCCATGCGCACGGGATTCCGACAGATTTTCCCCGCGAAGCGATTCTGGAAGCCGAACGCAGCGGCCCGGTTTCACCGGCCGGGCGAACGGATTTGCGCAAAATCCCGCTGGTGACGATCGATCCGGAGGATGCCCGCGACCATGACGATGCCGTCTGGGCCGGCCCGGATGTGGATCCCGCCAACAAAGGCGGACATATCGTCATCGTAGCCATCGCCGATGTCGCGGAATATGTGCGCAGTGGCTCGGTGCTGGACAGGGAGGCGCTGAAACGCGGCAATTCCGTCTATTTCCCGGACCGCGTGGTGCCGATGCTTCCGGAAGCTCTGTCAGCGGATCTGTGTTCTCTCCGCGAAGCTGAGGATCGCCCCTGCCTTGCGGTACGGATGGTGTTCGACGGACAGGGTGTGAAGCGCCGGCATGAATTCCTGCGCGCCATGATGCGCTCGGCTGCGAGGCTGACTTATGGTGAGGCGCAGCGCAGTTTCGATGGCAAGCCCGATGCGAAGTGCGGCAAAATCCAGGACAAGGTCATGCTCCCGCTGTGGGGCGCCTATCAAAGCCTGGTGAAAGAACGTACCCGGCGCTCGCCGCTCGATCTCGATTTGCCCGAGCGGCGAATCCTGTTCGGCGATGACGGGCAGATTGCATCTGTCGCGTTCCGCGAACGCCTGGAATCGATGCGCCTGATCGAGGAATTCATGATCATGGCCAATGTCGCGGCGGCCGAATCGCTGGAAAAAGCGCGGCAGGCCCTGATTTACCGGATCCATGAACAACCGAGCCAGGAGAAGCTGGCCGCTTTTGGCGATTATCTGCGAACCATCGGCTTTTCCTTCGCCAAAGGCCAGGTGATCAAACCGGCGGTTTTCAATCGCATTCTTCAGCGGGCCAAAGCCACGCCGCATGAGGAAGTCATCAATGAAGTGGTGCTTCGGACACAGGCCCAGGCTGTGTATGCCGCAGAAAATGCCGGCCATTTCGGATTGAACCTCGCGCGATACGCGCATTTCACTTCGCCTATCCGGCGTTATGCGGATCTTGTCGTGCATCGCGGTTTGATCCGGGCACTCAAGTTTGGCGAAGGCGGCATTCCGGATTCCGAAAGCGCGAGGCTCGGAGAAATCGCCGACCATGTTTCAATGACCGAGAGGCGCGCCATGGCGGCGGAACGGGATTCCACCGACCGTTATCTCGCGGCCTTCATGCAGGATCGCGTCGGAGCGGTTTTCGCCGGTCGCATCTCGGGTGTGACGCGCTTTGGACTTTTTGTCCGGCTGACCGAAACCGGGGCGGACGGCCTGTTGCCGATTTGCGCGCTCGGGATGGAATTTTTCAAACATGACGAAAAGCGCCATGCCCTGGTCGGAGACCGGACCGGCACAACCTACAATCTGGGTGAGATCATCAACGTCAGATTGGCAGAGGCGGCGCCTCTCACCGGCGGTCTGCGATTCGAGCTGGCCGAAGAAGAGGGCAGGAGCGCAAAACCGCAACAGCAGGGGACCCGGAAAGCGGGGGCACGCCGCCGCCGGTAACCATTTCCCCGCCCTGCCCGGCCACGGTGCTGCGGCACTTTTGCCGTCCCCATGACCCCGGTCTGCCGATTGCCATTTCCCCCCTAATTCATGTTATTGCTTGACCGTGACCGCCCGGTCATGACGCAACAACATTACGAGGGAGTTCCCGTGGCTCGGATTTTCGCATGCATCGCAGCAGCCGGTTTGATGCTGTCGGCCGGCGCAGCCCAGGCGGCGCAAGCCGGAAACGCCGGAGAAGGCAAGAACGTGTTCATGGACAATTGCGCGGTCTGCCATTCGGCGGAAAAAGGCGCACCGTCGAAGATCGGTCCCAATCTGTTCGGCGTTGTCGGACGCAAATCGGCGACCTTCGCCGGATACATGTATTCGCCGGCGATGATGAAGGCGAATCTCACCTGGGACGTGCCGACCCTGCAGATCTATCTGATGGGACCGCAAAAGAAAGTGCCCGGCACGAAGATGGGCTTCCCCGGCTTCTCCGATCCGAAAGACGAAGCCGACGCGATCGCCTATCTCACCACGCTGAAATAATCGCGCCATCCAATCTGCCGCCGGCCCTGATTACAGGCCGGCGGCAGGATTTTTCGGCTCACACGCAATTGAAGCCGTAGCGCCCCCGGCGCAATATGCCTCCTTCCACTCACCTCGGGAGGCATGAAAATGCAAAAATTCCGTACGGCTTTGATTGCGGCAGCGGCTGCCGCTGCGCTGATCGCGACCGGCGCATTCGCCGCTTCGCTGGACAGTCTTGTGATTCACGGTGCGCCGGCAAAGAAAATCCTGGAGAAATACGCGCTCTCGATCGATACGGCGAAGAAGATCTCGGCAGCCTGCGTGGCCTATGCGCAACAGCACAATGTCGCGGTGTCGGTTGCGATCATGGATCCCTTTGGCGAGATGATCTATTTTGAGCGCATGGATGGTCAGGGCAGGCTGAACACTTCGACCGCCATTCTGAAGGCCAAGACCGCGCTCATCACACGCAACTCGACGCATCTGGTCATGAACAACGTCCTGCAGGGCAATGTCAGCGATTTTCGCGCCGGATACTGGAACGGCGAATTCGCCAACAAGGGTGGTTTGCCCATCGTGGCCGAAGACCAGTTCCTGGGCGCAATCGGTGTCGGCGGATCGAATGTGGATGAGGAATGCGCGCAGGCCGGACTGGAAGCCGTGATCGGCCCACAGCCACCACTGGTGCAGAATCTTCCCCGGCGTCAGGCCGCGGCCAACGGCGGATAGAGTCCAATCTCACCGGCCGCATCCCTCGGGCTAAAATCGCCGTCGGCGATTTTTTTAACGCCCTCGGGTACCTGAAGCGGCGGCCCGGTTGCATCGCCGGTATCTTGACAGCAGAGGGCGGCTGACTAGTTTAGCCGCCTTCTTCGGATATAAAGGAATTCTCCATGGCCAAGCCAACGACGATCAAGATCCGTCTCAACAGCGAGGCCAATACCGGGTTCTTCTACGTCACGAAAAAGAACACGCGGACCATGACCGAAAAAATGACGGTCCGAAAATACGATCCGAAGGTGCGCAAGCACGTCGAATTCAAAGAAGGCAAGATCAAGTAGATCTGCCCCGGGCCTTTTGCCGGCAGCGCTGCGTACTCTTTGGCCCGCCAATCGTTATGATTGCCGGCACGGAATGACTGTTCCCCCGAGGAGGCGATCATGAACGTCGCAGTCGACTGGCGCGCCGAAGCCGGCCGCCTCAATTTCCGCAACAACGCTTTCATCGCCGGCGAATTCATGCCGGCCGCGAGCGGCAGGAGATTCGCCTGCACGTCTCCGATCGATGGCGCCGTACTGGTCCAGGTCGCCGAATGCGACGCGGAAGATATCGATCGTGCCGTCCGGGCGGCGCGCAAGGCGTTCGAAGCCGGCGCGTGGTCCAATCAGTCCCCGAAATCGCGCAAACGCGTGCTGCTGAAATTTGCCGAACTGATCCAGCAGAATGCGAATGAGCTCGCGCTGCTCGAAACTCTGGACATGGGAAAGCCGATCAGCAATGCGCGGAACGGCGACCTCCGCGCGGTCGCCGAATGCGTCCGCTGGTATGGCGAGGCGATCGACAAGCTCTATGACGAGATCGCGCCTTCGCCGCGCACGGCGCTGGCGCTGATCGAGCGCGAACCGATTGGCGTCGTTGGAGCTGTCGTGCCGTGGAATTTTCCCTTGCTGATGGCGGCGTGGAAATTTGCCCCCGCGCTGGCCGCCGGCAACAGCATGGTTCTGAAACCGGCCGAGCAATCGCCGTTATCCGCTCTGCGGGTCGCAGAGCTTGCAGCCGCGGCGGGGCTACCACCGGGCGTGTTCAATGTCGTGCCCGGCTTTGGCGAAACCGCCGGGCAGGCGCTTGGGCGGCATATGGACGTGGATGCGCTTGCCTTCACCGGGTCGACGGAAGTGGGAAAGTTCTTCCTCAGCTATTCCGCCGAATCCAACATGAAGACCGTCAGCCTGGAATGCGGCGGGAAGACACCGAACATCGTGTTTGCCGACACACCGGACCTGGATGCCGCGGCACAGGGCGCGGCCGACGGCATTTTCTACAATTCGGGCCAGGTCTGCGATGCGGCTTCCCGACTTCTGGTTGAAGACAGGATCCACGATCGTTTCCTCTCCAAAGTCGCCGACCTCGCGCAGCAATACCGGCCTGGCGATCCGCTGGATGAAAAGACCAGAATGGGCGCCATGGTCGATCTGACCCAGACAAAGCGTGTACTGAATTTCATCGAACGCGGACGTGAGGAAGGCGCAGCCCTGGTTGCGGGCGGCAAACAGGTACGCCAGGAAACCGGCGGCTGCTACATCGAGCCGACCATATTCGACCGGGTCGAGAACCGCATGACCATTGCGCGTGAGGAAATCTTCGGGCCCGTGCTTTCGACGCTGACCTTCCGGACACCCGAAGAAGCGGTGGCGATTGCCAATGATTCCAAATATGGCCTCGAAGCCAATCTGTGGACGAATGATCTGACGAAGGCGCATCGCATCGCACGCGCGCTCCGCGCCGGAACGGTGACCATCAACACCCGCGACGGCGGGGGAATCGAAGTGCCGTTCGGTGGCTATAAGCAGTCCGGGTTTGGCCGCGACAAATCATTGCACGCGATCGAAAAATACACGCAGCTGAAAACGACTTACATCAGCTTCTGAAACGTCAAAATTCCGGTCGCCCTCAGCCGTCGTAGTGCGAGACAGCTGCGGTGGGCTCCGCAGGATCATCCGGTTCATCCGGTCCTTCAAGCAATGCGTGGTCGTGAACCAGTTGGGCTCGGCCGGCAATAGCGGCAGCGACTGTGTTCACGCGCGCCAAGCCGGCCGGCATGGCGGCCACTTCGCCTGTCGCGCGCGGCAACTCTGCCACAATGCGCTGTGTCACTGCGGCCACCCGGCGGACAGTCGCCGGGCCGGAGAGGCCGCTCTCCTCCGCCATACGCCGCCAGTGACGGCCGTAGATATGGCGTCCACGTCGCTGCTTCCCCACGTCCTGGGCGTGGTTCTGTGTGATGTTCGTCCAATCGAGCCCGCTCATCAGGTCATACAGCGGCGCGAGTTCGGCGCGATCCGGTTGCAGAACGATCGCGTAGTTCTTCGCGTGGCTGTCCACATTACCGATGGCGACGTTGAAGATGATCGCGTCCAGCAGGCGGGTGATGTCACGTGCTGTCATGTGCTCGCGTACAAGCGCGAACATTTCGGCCAATGATGGCCCTTGCACGCCCGATTGATTGTGCTGGTACTTGGCAGAGGGCGGGCGCCCCAACGCCTGGCAAAAATCCTCCTGATGGATTCGCACCGTCCGTCCGGCCACCGCAGCGCGATCATAGCGAGCGACGAGCAGATAAGACCTTTCGCCGGCCGAACCCGTAATCACCTCGGCGGTCCGCAACCCGCAGAGTCGCGCCAGCACCATGCAGAGCGCCTCATTCTGGACGCTGCCCGGCAGCCGCGGATTGTCCGGCTTGAGGATATGAGTTGAGGACGCGCCTGCGGTGGGAATCGCCAATTGGCCGTTGACGAGGCCGAGGGGCAGCTTGTCCTGAGCTCCAGCCAGGCTCATTGAGATTCCTTCCTCTCCTGCAAGGAAGGGGCGAGCCGGCAGCTCGTTGATGATCCGCTCGAGTTGGTTCGGACCGGGGATTGGAGTGTAGCGGGGCGATTCTGCCGGCCGCTGGCTGCCAATCGAAATGGCGCCCGCAACGTCTCCACCGATTTTTCCGACAAGGCCCAGGAGGTCGTCACTGGCGATACCAAGAACCCGCGTCATAGCCCGGAGCGGTTCGCCCTCCGGCAGCACGTTCATCAGCCAGGGAGCAACGAGTTTCGGCGGATGCTCGCTGGTTTTCAGCGGCATACTCAGGGAGATCGGAAAACTACCGCGATCGTCCTGCCATGCAGGCTCGTATGTGAGCACGGATGAACCGTCCGTCGCGATGGCCGCGACCAACTTCTGTCCCGCGAACAACGGCAGACTCACCGCGCCCGCCCGTTCGAGGTTTCGGCGGCGTCCACGAGCCGCATCCCCGCAGCCTTGGCCGCGGCGAGGGCCTTCCCGAGCTGGGCCGTCGGTTTTCCGGCCTCAAGCTCGACGATGAAACGTTCTCCAACGCCAATGGCCAGAGCCAATTCGCGCTGAGTGATGCCGAGCGCCTTGCGCGCCCGCGCCAACTGGTTTCCGAATTCTACAGAGTTGCTGATCATGACCAATCTTCCCGATCGGTAAGATCGGCCATAATCAGCGGCAATTCAAGGTCAATCTTACCGACCGGGAAGATTCGTGACCCGACGTGAGAGGGATCACGTGGGACAGCTTCAGAATTCCGGTAGCAGGTCCGGCTGACCTTCTTCCTCGCGGATTTCGTGGCGGCGAGACTGCTCATAGGCATTCCGTATTGTCGAATAGAGATCGACCGAAGTCTGTTGTGCCTCATCGAACAGCTGAAGATTGTTTGCGCGCGTATCGAGTATCGTGAGCGCGAAATCTCCCGAGACGGCTATGGACCAATCCGTCCAGCCGGCGACGATGAACGGGTTGAAGAAGAAGTCGGCCAGCGAGCCCGTAACATCGCGCAGATTGGTGGGACCGAAGATCAGGAAGAAAAGATAGGGGCCTTCTCCAACGCCATATGTCGCGAGTGTCTTGCCAAAATCGTCGCTGTGGCGTTCCAGGCCGAAACCCTCCGCCACTTCGAACAGCCCGCCGATCCCGATGGTCGAATTGATCACGAAACGGCCGAGCGTGTTTCCTGCCGGTCCGACCCTTCCGCGAAGAACGTCATTCGCGAAAGTCGATGGCGCGTCCAGATTCTGGAGCAGATTTCGCAAAGACACGCGAACCGGCTGTGGAACAATCGCGCGATATCCTTCCGCCGCGGGACGAAGCAGGTTCCTGTCGAGAACGAGGTAAGTGTCGAATACGCTGCGATTGGTTGATTCGAACGGATCGTCCACGCCTTCGGAACTGTCTGCGGCACGCGTCATTGCGCAGCCGACAAGGATGGCGAAACAGGCACCCAACAGAATTAAACGGGCGAGCCTTTCGATCAATTTCTGCCCGCTCAATTCTTTATAAAATCCGCTTCTGCGATCAGCGCCCCCTTGATGCCCCGAGGCAGTGCCAACGATGCGCATCAATTCTGCGGGGCCGCAAGCGCGAGATGGGCGAGCTGGCGCAACAGGGATTCGGCGCCCTTGAGGCGCGCTTCCGGCGTCGGCCATTCGCGCATCACGACCACCCTCTGATCCGGGCGCACCTTCATGTTGGCCGCATGTTGGGAAATCAGTTTCACGAGGCCTGCTGCATTCGGAAAGGCATTGTGCCGGAAGCCCAGGGTTGCGCCCTTGGGACCGGCTTCGATCTTTTCCACCATCGCCGTACGGCACAATTGTTTGATTGCCGCAATTTTGAGCAGATGCCCCACTTCCTCGGGTAAACTTCCAAAACGGTCGATCATCTCCGCGGCGAAACTGTCGATTTCCTGTTCCCCAATTTCGGACAACCGCCGGTAAAGCGACATCCGGACATTAAGGTCGGGCACATAGCTTTCCGGAATCAGCACCGACGCGCCGAGACTGATCTGGGGCGACCACGCATCGGAAATGTCGTCCGTCTCCTGGCCGCTTCTTAAGGATGCGACGGCCTCTTCCAGCATGTCCTGATAGAGCTCGATCCCGACCTCGCGGACATGACCCGATTGTTCTTCGCCGAGCAGATTGCCGGCGCCGCGGATGTCCAGATCGTGACTGGCGACGGAAAATCCGGCCCCGAGCGTATCGAGCGATTGCAAGACCTGCAGCCGGCGTTGTGCGCCTTCGGTCAGCTTCCTGTCGGATGGCGTCGTGAGATAGGCATAGGCGCGCTGCTTCGAGCGCCCGATACGGCCGCGCAGCTGATAAAGCTGGGCCAGTCCGAACATATCCGCGCGATGCACAACCAGGGTATTGGCCGCGGGAATGTCGAGACCGGATTCCACAATATTGGTCGAGACCAGCACGTCGATCTTGCCGTCGTAAAATGCGGTCATGGTGTCCTCGAGCTGCGTGGCGCCGATCTGGCCATGGGCAGCAGCAGGTTTGACCTCCGGTACCGTATCCCGGATGAACTCCATGGCCTGGCCCAGATCGGCAATGCGCGGTACGACATAAAAGCTCTGGCCGCCGCGATAATGTTCGCGCAGCAATGCCTCCCGCAGGATCAGCGGATCAAAAGGCGTGATGTAGGTGCGCACCGCAAGCCGGTCCACCGGCGGGGTGGTGATCAGCGACAGATCCCGCACGCCGCTTAATGCCAGCTGCAAGGTGCGTGGAATCGGCGTGGCGGTCAGCGTCAGCACGTGGACGTCTGCCCGCAGGCTTTTGAGCCTCTCTTTGTGCCCGACCCCGAAATGCTGCTCCTCATCGACAATCAAAAGCCCAAGATTGCGGAAGGAAATGGATTTGGCGAGCAGTGCATGCGTGCCGATGACGATATCGACCTTGCCTTCCGCCAAGGCGGATTTGACCTCCTTTGCGTCTTTCGCGGCAACGAAACGCGAGAGTTGCGCAATCCGCACCGGAAGTCCCGCAAAACGTTCGCAGAAGGTGCGGTAATGCTGGCGGGCCAGCAGCGTCGTCGGCACAACCACGGCCACCTGGTTTCCCGACATCGCGGCCAGGAATGCCGCACGCAGCGCGACTTCGGTCTTGCCGAAACCGACGTCACCGCAAACCAGCCGGTCCATCGGGCGTCCCTTGCCGAGATCCTCGATGACATCGGCGATCGCGCGTTCCTGATCTTCGGTTTCGGCATAAGGAAAGCGCGCGCAGAATTCGTCATACAACCCGCGCGGCGTTTCCATCGCGGGCATCTCCTTCATCGTGCGTGCCGCAGCAATTCGAATCAGTTCCGCCGCCATTTCGCGAATGCGCGCCTTCATCCGCGCCTTGCGATGCTGCCAGCCCACTCCACCAAGCTTGTCGAGTTGCACGCCGCTTTCTTCGGATCCGAAGCGGGTCAGCAGCTCGATATTCTCGACCGGCAGAAACAGCTTGCCGCCGTCATATTGCAGCTCAAGGCAATCATGCGGCGCGCCCTGCACTTCGATCGTCCGCAAGCCAAGATATCGCCCCACGCCATGTTCGATGTGGGTGACGAGATCGCCGGCCGCGAGCGCCGATGCCTCCTGAAGGAAATGCTGGGACCGTCGCGCACGTCCGCGCGGGCGAACCATGCGATCGCCGAGAATGTCCTCCTCGGTGATGACTGCGAATTCCGGCCCGTCGAAGCCATGATCGATCTGCAGCACGGCGATTCCGGCAGCACGCGCATGCAGCTCCGAGGTTTCACGCCAGTCGGCAACGCGCTTGAGGACAGAAACCCCGTGATCGGCAAGAACGCCGCCCATGCGTTCGGCCGATCCCTCGCTCCAGCAAGCCACCAGCACGCGGCGTCCAAGCGCCTGCAATTGTTCGATGTGAGCAGCGGCGGCGTTGAAGACGTTGATCCGTCCGGTCTCGGGCGCCCGGTTCTCCTGCGCCCGTTCCGGTGCGAAATCGCGCCCCGGAGTGCCGCCGGCGTCAATCGCATTGAGTGAATCGGGAGCCTTGAACGGCGACAGCACGCGCAGCGGCCGCTGCGAAAGCGCCGCGTCCCACTCGCGCGCGCTCAGATACAGCGCCTCCGGTTTCAACGGTTTGTAGGGCGCCGCAAGCGTCTCCCCGCCGCTGCTGCCGGACCGCATCGACTCGCGTGTGGCGTAATAGTCGGCGATCAGTTCCAGGCGGGCGTCTTTCGCTTCCTCGACATTGTGCGAAAGAAAAACCTGTGCCCCCCCGGCATAGCCGAACAGCGTATCGAGATGGGGATAGAACAGCGGCAGCCAATGCTCCATGCCGGGATGCTTGCGTCCGGCGCTGACCGCCTCATAAAGCGGATCGTTGTCGGTCACGGCGCCAAACCGCGCGACATAATTGCTGCGAAACCGGCTGATGGAATCCGGGTCGAGCGGCGCTTCGCTCGCCGGCAACAGCACGATGCTGTCTTCGGTGCCGGTGGAGAGTTGCGACTCTGCGTCGAAGCGGCGGATGGTTTCGAGTTCCGGACCGAAAAAATCCAACCGCAGGGGATCATCCTGTCCGGGCGGCCACAGATCGATGATTCCTCCCCGGACGGCGAATTCACCGGGTTCGCGCACCGTCCCGGTATTCGAATAGGCGTTGCGGACGAGAAACTTCATCAGTTGATCGCGGTCCACCTCCCTGCCCGTCCGCGCCAGAAAACTCGACTTCGACGATTACCTGACGGGGCGGGACACGCTGCAGCAGGGCATTCACAGTGGTGATCACAAGGGCGGCGCCGGTACGATCCTCGCGTGCGGCAAGTGCGGCCAAAGTGGCCAGTCTGCGACTCTCGATATCCGAACGCGGCGAAACGCGATCATAGGGAAGGCAATCCCATGCCGGGAAATGAAGCAGCGTCAGATCGGGGGCGAAAAAGCGCGCCGACTTCGAGCGCAGTTGCGGCACGGGAATCGTCAGCCGCAACGAAAAGGACCGAAGCCTTCGCGCGCTGCGCAGCCTCGGCAGCGACATAGGCATCGTAACCCTGTGGTGCGCCGCTGACGGAGATGCGTCCCCGGGCGCGGGCTATGGCGGTCAGTCTTTCCACTGGTGCAGGATCAGAATTTCAGATTGGCCCGATAGGAACAGAGCCGGGCGAAAACCTCGTCATCATACGTGGAAGGGACCTCGTCGTGTCCCATGATCCAGCCAAAAATCTGCCAATCGGCGACCGAGAGCAGCGCTTCGAAGCGTTCGAGTTCGGCGTTGTCCAAATTCTGCAGATGTGCATCGGCAAAAGCGGCGAAGATCAGGTCGAGTTCCCTGAACCCACGCCTTTGTGCGCGGAAAAGCGCTTTCTTCCGGCGGGTTTCAAGCTGGTCGGGCTGGGTCATTCGGCATCTATATAGTGCCGGGCCCGGCACATGCCACGGGCATTTTGTCTGATGCCTGTGGGGCCGGGTCATGGCCGCCCAAGCGGAACCTGGCAGGGCAGGTTAGTCTTGCGGGCATGAGGCCCGCGATTCTCAACCCGCTCTTTGCAGATACGACCAGTCTGTCCGGAGTGGGGCCGAAGGTTGCGAAACTGCTTGGGACGGCGCTCGGCACGGCGCCGGCGGCGCCGAGGATCGCGGACCTGGTTTTTCACCTGCCCTCCAACATCATCGACCGCAGCTATCGCCCGAATTTGCGTACCGTCGAGACCGGCCGCATCGCAACGGTGACCGTGAACGTCCTCGAATATCTGCCGCGCCGTTCACGGCGTCAGCCTTTTCGCGTGCTGGTGGGAGATGAATCGGCAGCACTGGAAGTCGTTTTCTTCACCGGCCAGGAAGACCGGATCCAGGCCAGGCTGCCGCTGAAGTCCCGCCGCATTCTGTCGGGCCGAATCGATCGCTTTGGCGACAGGCTGCAAATGGTTCATCCGGATTATGTCAGCGCGCCCGAGGATGAATTGGGCGTTCCGGAATTCGATGTGGTGTACCGGACCACCGAAGGACTGCCGGCGCGAAGCCTGCAAAAACTGATCCGGAGAGCGTTGGAGCGCTTGCCCGATCTCGCCGAGTGGCAGGACAAAGCCTGGCTCGAACGAAACGATTGGAGCGCTTTCAAAACCGCTTTGCTCGCTGCCCACGCGCCGCATTCGGACGCGGATCTCTCGCCCGCTTCGCCTGCCAGAAGGAGACTGGCTTACGACGAATTGCTGGCGAACCAGCTCGCGCTCGCGCTGATCCGCAGGAACATGCGCGGCAAACCCGGGCGGGCGCTGAAATCTGCAGGAGAGTTGCGCCGCAAGGCAATCGTAACGCTGCCCTTTCGGCTCACCGATTCGCAAACCGCAGCAATCGCCGAAATCACGGCTGCGATGGGCGAAGAGACCCGCATGCTGCGGCTGCTGCAGGGCGATGTCGGTTCGGGCAAGACGGTTGTGGCAATGGCGGCGCTGCTGAATGCCGTCGAAGCCGGCTGTCAGGGCGCCCTGATGGCCCCGACAGAAATACTGGCGAGGCAACATCTGGCCTCACTCGCCGGTATGGCGCAGGCAGCAGGCACTCGTATCGCTCTGCTCACCGGACGTGAACGCGGTCAGCCCCGCGCGGCGACATTGTCCGCTCTCGCCGAAGGTGAAATCGATATCCTGATCGGCACGCATGCAATTTTTTCCGAAGACGTCCGGTTTCGCGATCTCGGGCTTGCCGTGATCGACGAACAGCATCGATTTGGCGTGCATCAAAGGATGCAGTTGCAGGGCAAGGGCGAAATGCCCGCCGATGTTCTGGTGATGACTGCAACTCCGATTCCGAGAACGCTGCAACTCACCGCCTATGGCGACATGCAGGTGACAAGGCTGACATCAAAACCACAAGGCCGAAAGCCGGTGGCGACACGGGTGATCCCTTTGTCACGTCTGGATGAAGTCACAGCGGGGCTGCGCCGTGCCGTGGCAAAAGGCCAGCGCTGCTTCTGGGTTTGCCCGCTGGTCGAGGAATCCGAAATTCTCGACGTCGCGGCAGCCGAAGAGCGCGCGGCCATGCTGCGGCGGGTATTCGGCAATCAGGTTGGGCTTGTGCACGGCCGGCTCAAGGCACCCGACCGGGATGGCGCCATGCGCGCTTTCCAGCGCGGCGAAACGAAAGTGCTGGTGGCAACAACCGTGATCGAGGTCGGCGTCGATGTTCCGGAAGCTGCAATCATGGTTGTGGAACACGCGGAGCGTTTCGGGCTGGCGCAGCTGCACCAGTTGCGCGGTCGCGTGGGCCGGGGAACTGTGCCTGCGACCTGCCTTCTGGTTTATCAGGAGCCGCTGGGCGCAATCGCGAAGCAGCGGCTTGCGATCATGCGCCGCACCGAAGATGGATTTGTGATCGCGGAGGAAGATCTGCGGCTCCGCGGCGCCGGCGAAGTGCTTGGGACGCGACAGAGCGGTCTTCCCGAATTCCATTTCGTCGACCTTGCGGCGCATCATGATTTGCTCACAACGGCCCATGATGACGTCCGGCTCGCGCTTCAGCGCGATCCGGAACTGAAGTCGCCGCGGGGGACGGCCTTGCGGACGCTGCTTTACCTTTTTGGACGCGACAAGGCGGTGCGTTATTTGCGCACCGGCTGAGACCGGGCCGGCAGGTTCCTCTTGAAAGAAGTTCGCCGGCGGGCGAAACAGAAAAGCGGATAATCCCGGGGTCTGGGAATGCGAATCGCAATGATGGGAACGGGTTACGTGGGACTCGTTTCCGGCGCCTGTTTTTCGGAATTCGGTCACCAGGTGGTCTGCATCGACAAGGACCGGGAAAAGATCGAAGCGCTGAAGGCAGGCCGAATGCCGATTTACGAACCCGGCCTGGCCGAACTGGTGGCCGATAATGTGCGGGCGGGGCGGCTGGCCTTTACCTGCGATGTTCCAGGAAGCGTAAACGGGGCCGAGGCGGTATTCATCGCCGTGGGAACGCCATCGCGCCGGGGCGATGGCCATGCAGACCTGTCCTACGTGTTCACGGCCGCCGAAGAGATCGCGGCGGCGCTCAATGGCTATACCGTCGTGATCACCAAATCGACGGTTCCGGTTGGCACCGGCCGCAAGATCGAGGAAAAGATCCGCGCGATCCGGCCCGACGCCGATTTCGATGTGTGTTCCAATCCCGAATTTCTGCGCGAGGGTTCGGCGATCGAAGATTTCCGGCGCCCGGACCGCGTTGTTTGCGGCACGGCAATCGACCGGCCACGCGCGGTGATGCGGGAACTGTACCGGCCACTCTATCTCAATGAGACACCGTTGCTGTTCACGTCACGCGAAACAGCCGAGCTGATCAAATATGCCGCGAATGCATTCCTCGCCACCAAAATCACCTTCATCAACGAGATGGCCGACCTGTGCGAACGCGTCGGCGCCAATGTCCAGGATGTCGCCCGTGGCATCGGACTCGACGGCCGCATCGGCTCCAAATTTCTGCATGCGGGACCCGGTTACGGCGGCTCATGCTTTCCGAAGGATACGGTAGCACTGCTGCGCACCGCAGAAGAAGCAGGCTCGCCGTCGCGACTTGTCGAGGCCGTCACGGCGGTCAACGAGCAACGCAAGAAACGGATGGCCGAGAAGATCAGCGCCGCGTTCGATGGCGTGGAGGGCAAGACAATTGCCGTTCTCGGGCTGACATTCAAACCGAACACCGACGACATACGGGATGCGCCCAGCCTGGTGATCGTTCCGGAGCTGGTCAAAGCGGGCGCGATCATTCACGCCTATGATCCGGAGGGCATGCGGGAAGCAAAAAAGCTGCTCGACATCAAAGTTTTCCCCGACGCTTATGCCGCGATCAAAGGCGCCGACGGTGTCGTGATCCTGACGGAATGGAATGAATTCCGCGCACTGGATCTCAGAACGGTCAAGGAATTGCTCACCCGCCCGCTGATGGTCGATTTACGCAACATCTACCGGCCTGATGAGATGCAGAAAGCCGGATTCAATTACATCAGCGTAGGCCGTCCTGCGGTCCTACAACCGTAAATCTAAACGTCGCCGGTATATTCCCTGAACCAGCGGACGAAGCGCGGGATGCCTTCCCCGAGCGGGGTGGAGGGACAAAAATCGAGATCACGGGCGGCGCGGCTGATATCCGCATAAGTCTCCCGGACATCGCCTGCCGGCGCCTTTTTGTGCTCGATGATTGCTTTTTTACCGGTCGCCTCTTCCACCAGCCGGATCAGCGTCAGGACATCCGCGGGTTGGCTGTTTCCAAGATTATAAAGACGATGGGGTGCGCCCTCTTTCGGCAGAAACGGTTGCTCCGCCAGCCGGACAATCGCCGGTACGATATCCCCGATCCAGGTGAAATCCCGGCGCAACGCGCCCTGGCCAAAGAGAGCCAGAGGTTTTCCCCTGAGCACCGAATCCGTAAACATCCAGTAAGCCATGTCGGGTCGGCCCCATGGCCCGTAAACCGTAAAGAATCTCAGGCCGGTAATGGGTAGTCCGAACAGTTCGGCATAGGAATGCGCCATCAACTCCCCGGCCCGTTTCGTGGCGCCGTAATACGAAACCGGATGGCTGGCGTTTGCCTCTTCCGAAAATGGCGGGACGGTGTCGTTTCCATAGACGGAACTCGATGAGGCATAAATCAGATGGGTGAGACCGTTTGCGTGGCGCGCCAATTCCAGAATATTGGCCTGTCCGACAAGGTTTGACATCGTGTAGGCGGCGGGGTCAGCAAGCGCATGCCGCACGCCCGCCTGCGCGGCAAGGTGCACGATGATGTCATGGTTTGCATCTGCTGCCGCGCGCGCCAGCGCTGCAGCATCGGCGATGTCCACCTTCGCAAAGCTGAAGCGTGGATGCGCGCCGAGCCGATCGAGCCGGGAGAGTTTCAGTGTCGGGTCGTAATAGCTGTTCAGCGAGTCAACGGCACGGACGCTGTGGCCCCTGTCCAGCAGAGCGAGGCTGGTGTGGAACCCGATAAACCCGGCAGCGCCGGTGAGAAAAATTTTCATCTCACGGCCATTTCCGTGTTCGCATATGGACCACCGCGCCGCCCCCGTGTAATGCTCGGCCTATCGATCGCAACTGAGTAACCTATTGAAGCCGTTGGCGTGCTGCCCACGATGATCCGGATTTCCTATGCCCGCACCGCGCATTCGTAAAGCCGTATTTCCCGTCGCCGGAATGGGAACACGTTTCCTTCCCGCAACCAAAGCCATTCCCAAAGAAATGCTTCCGGTGGTGGACAAGCCGGTCATCCAGTACGGCGTCGAAGAAGCGCGCGAAGCCGGAATCGAGCAGTTCATCTTTGTTACCGGCCGCGGAAAGCACGTCATCGAAGATCATTTCGACCATGCATACGAGCTGGAATCGCTTCTCTCGGCGCGCGAAAAAACAAAGGAGCTGCAAAGCCTTCTGGAAAGTCTGCCGAATACGGGCGCCGTCTCGTTCACACGCCAGCAAAAGCCGCTGGGACTGGGACATGCCGTGCTTTGCGCCCAGCATCTTGTCGGCAACGAACCCTTCGCCGTCGTGCTGCCCGACGATCTCATGGTCGGTCAACCGGGCGCACTCAAACAGATGGTCGATGCCTATTGCGAGATCGGAGGAGGCGTCATCGTCGCGGCCGAGGAAAAACCGCGCGAAGAAACGCAGCGCTACGGCGTCATTGCGCCCGGTCCGATCAAAGGCCCCATCACCGAAGTGCACGGCATCGTCGAAAAACCGAAGCCGTCCGAAGCACCGTCAAATCTCTGCGTCATCGGACGCTATATTCTTCCCCCGGAGATTTTCACGGAACTTGAGCGCCGCGAACGCGGCGCGGGAAACGAAATTCAGCTCACGGATGCTTTGGCGCGTCTTCTCGGCCGTGTTCCCTTCCACGCCGTCACGACAACCTGCGTGCGCTATGACTGCGGCGACAAAGTCGGATTTCTTCACGCCAATCTTGCCGTCGGACTTGAGCGGCCGGATATCGCACCCGCCCTGAAGCGAATTGTCCGCGCCCTGAAAATTGACCTTTAGGTCGGTTCAATTCCTTAGCGAAATTTTAACCGGAATTCGGTTAATTCGTTGCAGGAGTGGGCGTCTGCCTTTCCACGGAATCGCATGCGCCATAACGTTGAGGCATTTTCCACGCCAGTGCCGGTCATTTGCGCGGCGAATGCTGGAGAGCTGCGGGCCCCGATGCAATCGGTGACCATTCCGGCGGAAGCCGCCACGCCTTTGTTCGAGCTGGATCGTCTCCGGCTTGAATTTCGTGATGCCCGCGCGGAAAGCACCTTCCAGGTCGATACTCTGGCGCAATCCATAAACCTCATCCGCGTCTATCTCATCGCCGGAACACTGCTTTACGTTGCCTTTGGCGTTCTGGATTTGATCCTGGGCGGTCCGGCGATGGTTTCCATCCTGACCATCCGTTTTGGTCTGGTGACACCGACATTGCTCGGGATATTACTGCTCACCTACCATCGCGGCTTTCAGCGCATCATGCAGGCATCACTCGCGCTTGCCATGCTGTCCTCGGGGATGGGCATCATTGGCATGACTGCCTTGATGGGCCCGCCATTCAACAGCCTGTACTACGCCGGGCTGATCATGGTCGTGAGCTATTGCGGCAGCCTGATCCGGCTGAACTTTCGCCATTCGGCGCTGATCTCGATCTGGCTGTTCGTCTGTTATCAGGCGGTCGGGCTCTGGATCAATCCCATACCCGTGCCTATTTTTATCGCCAACGACTTCTTCCTTGGCATGGCCAGCGGCGTGGGTCTCTTCGCCGCATACATCCAGGAACTTTATCTGCGTAAAGCCTATGTGGCGCAAAAGATCGTCGAAGAGAAAAACCGGCTGGTGTCGGAGTCACTCTCCGAAGCGATGCGCGCCAACAGGTCGAAGGGCGAATTCCTGGCCACCATGAGTTACGAGCTGCGCACGCCGTTGAACGCCATTATCGGATTCTCCGACATCATACGCCGCGAGCTGTTTGGTCCGATCCGGAACGAAAAATACACCGAATACGCGCGCGACATTCACGACAGCGGATCGCACCTGCTCGCAATCATCAATGACATTCTCGACCTCGCCAAAGCGGAATCCGGGAAACTGGAGTTGAGCGAACATGAGTTCGACGCCGCCGAGACGCTCCGCACCTGCATCCGTATGTGTCAGATGCGCTCGGAGGCAGCTGTCGTGCGCGTGATCTTCTCAACCGAACCCGCCGATATCCCGATCTTTGCCGATGAAAGACTGCTTCTGCAGGTCTTTTCCAACCTCATCACCAACGCCATCAAGTTCACACCCGAAGGCGGCACCGTGCGCGTGCAGATTCAGGCCCATCCTGCGAGAGGAGTTCTCGTTCCGGATCTCGGACACCGGAATCGGAATCGCGCCGGAAAATGTGGACCGGGTCTTGCGCCCGTTCGAACAGGTGGAAACCAGTTACTCGCGCCGGCACGGCGGCGTCGGGCTGGGCCTGCCCTATGCAAAACGGCTGACCGAACTTCACGGCGGCTCGTTGGAGATCGAGAGCGAAGTCGGAAAAGGCACCGTCGTGACCGTCACGTTGCCGGCGTGGCGCCTGGCCACCGCCTCAGTCCGGGAAACGGTCAACGCAGCGTAGTTGCCGAGTTCTCAGGGTTTCTGGATATAGATGAGACGCACCCGATCCGTGGGGTCGGTCTCTGTCCATGCTTTGGCGCAGTCAAGCCCTTCGGTCCAGCCGAGCATGTCGGCCTCGGTCCGATAGTACAGAGACCAGTCGGTGATGAACTCCATCGGCCAAAGATTGCTTAAAGCCGTTTCGTTCATGTTTCCGAGGATCAGCAGACCGCCCGGAGCAAGCAGGCTGTAAAGCCGCTGAACGAGACTTCTGACTCGCCTGTCGATCAGATAATCGAGCAGCCCAACCGAATAGATCAGGTCCTGCGGCGGCAAATTCCCCAAGGTTCCAATGCTGCGCAATATATCGAGAAACGACAAATTCAGACATTGAACACTTGCACGCCCGGCGCAATTCAGAACATGCGGATAGGTTTTTTCCAGGGCGTAATTCAACGCCGCCTGTTCCTGATCGATCAGCGTAAACTCGGCCCGCCGGGTTTGCAGTCCGGATTTCGACAAATAGAGTTCGACTTCCCTTGCCGGCCCGCTGCCAAGGCTCATCACACGGGCCGCCCGGGTTGTGCCCTTTTCGTTGACCACCGTCTCGATCGACTTGAGGACCATTTCCATACGGGTCCTGATGCATTCCGCGACGTCCAACCCCACGCGGTGCACCAGCATCCGATAAACGTTCGATCCGCTGCGTTCCCAGTCGTAAACCTGATTCATCACCTCGTAATCGCCCGGATAACCGAGCGGTTTCGCATAACTGCGGTCCCAGATTTCGCCCAGGCGCATTTCCGGCGTGATGACAATTTCGGTGAAACTTTTGGCCGCTTCCAGCGCCTCGCGGTCGGCCATCAATCCGCGCACCAGATCATTTCCCGTGCGCCAGATCGAGCGCCAGTTCTGCAGCAACCGCGCCTCGCAGGCATAATAGGCTGCATCAGCATCGAATTCGCGCTTGAAGGACTGCGCCAGCGCCTGATTTTCCTGAAGAAGATCGCGGTAGGAACCGAGCACCTTCAGTAGATCGGCGCAAAAGGCGCGATATTCCTGGGGCACCAGGCGGCCTGTTTCAGCGAGCGTAAATGGCGATTGCGCAGCGATCCTGGCCTGCACGTTGCGCGACAGCAGTTTGTCGAATTCGATGAAGCCATTGACCAGGCTGAATGCGACTTTGGACCCGAAAACCGTATTCTCGCGGCGGGCAACCCGCGCGTTTCCCTCGAATATCGGATAGCCGCTTTGCTGGATCGAGAGGGGAACAACTTCACCGATGTCGGGGATATCTTCTGCGGTGTGGCCGCAAAGGACAGCCAACCCGCCGAGGCTGATATTATGAAGCTTGTAATAGGATGACCGTACGCAGACCCGCGGTGGCACCTGTGGAAAGAGCTTGCGTGCATCGTAACGCGTCGCCCGCACCCAGACTTCCCGGCCACGCGAGCCCTTCAGCTCTTCATACGCAAGCATACTCGCCCCCAATACGCCGGCTGGTTCGATAAGCGGCGCTACTTACGCAAAAAACCCTCGGCAGAATCCATGATCCGCCTGCCGGTGACGCACCTTGGTTAACGAAGTGTTAAAAATATTCACGTTAACCGTGCAAAGTCAAGGGAATGGAGGAATTGATGCCCCCTGTGGCAAATACTTAACGAGGATTTTGCCAATTACTTGGAAGCGGAGAAACGCGACTTGCGCTTTCGTCTCTACGAGCCCGTCTCAGGCTCCGAAGCAGCCGGCCGGATGACGACAGACTCACCGCATCCGCAGGCCTCCGTCTGGTTGGGATTCCTGAATACGAAGCGTGATGCGAGCCGGTCGCGCGCGTAGTCCATTTCGGTTCCGATGAGGAACATCACCGCCTTTGGATCGATGAGCAGCTTTACGCCCTTGTCTTCGATCAGCTCGTCGAGTGGGCTTTGGGACTCGGCGTAATCCATGGTGTAGCTCATTCCGGCACAGCCGCCGTTCTTCACGCCGACCCTCACACCGATATACCGGCCGCCGGACTTGTCGAGAATCTCGCGAATTCGTGCCGCTGCACCATCGGTCAGGCGCAGCACTTTCGGCCTTTCGCGGCGGGGTCGAGTGGTCGTTGTCTGTAGATTTGTCATGGTGCTTTCAGAACATGTTCAGTTCGAGCTTGGCTTCTTCCGACATGCGATCAGGAGTCCAGGGGGGATCAAAGGTCATATTCACCGTCACCTCTCCAACTCCTGGAACGCCCAGCAGGGCATTGCGAACCATGTTGGGCATCTCGCCGGCAACCGGACATCCGGGTGCTGTCAGTGTCATATCAACGATGACGTCCAGATTGTCCGCAACATCCAATTTGTAGATCAAACCAAGTTCGTAGATGTCGACGGGAATTTCGGGGTCATACACGGTCTTCAGGGCAGCAATAAGTTCGTTTCCGAAGGACTCCAGCTTTTCGGGCGGCAGAGTGCTCCCGGATGCTGTCTTCACATCGGTCTGGAGTTCGGGTGCGTGCACAGTTCCTTCGTTCATTCCGTTTTCGCCCTGCCATCATGCTCCAACGCTGCTTTCATCGCGTGCCATGCAAGCGTTGCGCATTTGACACGCATCGGGAATCCGGAGACACCCGCCATCACCTGAAGCCTGTCGCGATCGTCTTCATCCAGACTCCCGGTATTCTCGCCTTTTACAAGGGCCAGAAAGCCACCCATCAGGTGTTCCGCCTCAGCCACGGTGCGCCCCTTCAGCAACTCCGTCATCAGGGAAGCGGAGGCGACGGAAATGGCGCAGCCTCGCCCTTCGAAACTGACGTCCTGAATGCGCTCGTCCGCATCGACCTGCAGGAAGATTTTAACGCGATCGCCGCAAAGCGGATTATGGCCCTCCGCCATATGACTGGCGGACGGCAAAACCCCGAAATGCCGCGGATGGCGGGAATGATCCAGGATCACCTCCTGGTAGAGCTCGCGCAATGAATCATCCATTTCCGAAAACCCTGCGCGCCTGCGTTACGGCATAAGTCAGCGCGTTCACTTCCTCAAACGTGTTGTAGAGCGCAAACGAGGCGCGCGCAGTTCCCCCGACATCGAATCGCTGCATCAAAGGCTGGGCACAATGATGCCCGCCGCGCACGGCGACGCCTTCGCGATCCAGGATCGTCGAAAGATCGTGCGGATGGATACCCGCAGCTTCAAACGAAACGATTGGCCCCTTGTGAACCGCTTCACCGAGGATCCGGATTCCATTCAACTCCTTGAGTTGGCGCGTGGCCGCCGCTGCAAGCGCGCTTTCGTGCCGCGCGATACGGTCCCGGCCGATATTGTCGATGTAATCGAGCGCGGCGGCGAGGCCGACGGCCTGGATGATTGGCGGCGTTCCCGCCTCAAACCGCATCGGCGGATCGGCATAGGTGACATTATCTTTCGTCACCTCGCGGATCATTTCGCCGCCGCCCATCCATGGACGCATACCCGCCAGATGCGAGCGCTTTGCATAGAGAGCGCCAATTCCGGTAGGGCCGTAAAGCTTGTGTCCGGTAATCGCATAAAAATCCACGTCCAGCGCCTGCACATCGACATCGGCATGCACTGCCGCCTGGCAGCCATCGGCAAGCACGGGAATACCCTTCGAATGGGCGATTCGCACGATTTCGGCCAGGTCCGTCGCGGTGCCCAGCACATTGGACATATGCGTGACTGCGACCAGCCTGGTGCGCGGTGACAGGGCGCGCGCCATGTCGCCGGGATCGAGTTCGCCATAATCCGAAACGTCGATCCATTTCAGGACGGCCCCCTGGCGTTCCCGCAAAAAATGCCAGGGCACAATATTGGAATGGTGCTCCATGATGCTGAGCACGATTTCATCGCCCGGCTGGATGCGGGGTGAGAGATAGGAAGAGGCGACAAGATTGATGGCCTCGGTTCCACCACGTGTGAAAACGATCTCATCGTCCCGCGAGGCGTTGAGAAAACGCCGGACACGCGTACGCGCCTTTTCGTATTGTTCCGTGGCCGCGCTCGAAAGAAAATGTACTCCGCGGTGAACATTCGCGTATTCGCGCGTGACGAAACTGTTCAGCGCCTCGATCACCTGCTTCGGTTTTTGCGCCGACGCGGCGTTATCCAGATAAACCAGCGGTTTTCCGTGCACCTTCGTCGCGAGGATCGGAAAATCGGCCCGCAATGCGGCGACATCGTAAGTTAAAGCTTTTGAAAGAGGCTGCGCGCTCATTGCGAAGCCGCTCCGGCAACCGCAAGCGCCGCCTCCAACTCGCGCCACACTGAATTGCGAATTGCCTCATCCGCAATATCTCCTATCGCCTCCGCCAGGAAGGCGCGGATCAGAACCAGTTTTGCTTCCTCCTCCGGAATTCCGCGCGAGCGCAAATAAAACAGCGCATCGGGATCCAGCGCGCCGATCGCCGTACCGTGACCGCAAAGAACATCATCGGCGAAGATTTCGAGTTCGGGTTTCGCATCGGCTTCGGCGTGAGGCGAAAGCAGCAGCGCCCTGAAAACCTGATGGGAGTCGGATTTCACGGATCCCTCCCTGACAATCACCCGCCCCTGATTGACCACTCTGCCGCGTCCGCCCACCACATTCTTGAAAAGCTGTCGGCTGCGGCTGTGCGGGCTTGCGTGGTCCATCACCGATGTGATGTCCGCGGTCCCGGCAGCGATGGCCGCGACATTGTGGATCTCGGCTTCGGAATTTTGGCCGGTGAGGCGCATATTGATGTCGAGCCGCGACAACTGTCCGCCCAGCGCGGCGTAAAGCCCGCGATACTGCGCGTGGCTGTCCAGCATTGCTTCAAGGCTCGTCACGTGGATGGCATCACGGGAATCGCCCTGCACCCGAATATGCTCGATCCGCGCATTCGGATTCAGACGCAATTCGACCCCAATATTCGTGACGCTGCCCGGGACCGGAACGCCCGAATGGCTCTCGAGCAACCGGAGCGAAACTCCGCTTTCGACAACCAGCAAAATGCGGCAATGGCTCGCCGCCGGCTGTTCGGCCGGTGAATTTGTGAAATGCAGCTGCAGACTTGAATCGCCGCGGACTCTGATCGCCGCGCCGCCGCGCATCAGCGCAAGGGAAACCGCGCCCATCGGTTGGCCCGACCCGCTGGCAAGCACGCCAAGGTTCTGCTTCACCCAGGCCGGAGTTGACGTATCGAGCTTCGAAAGATCAACGATTTCGATCTTGCCGCCGGCGTGCGCATGTTTCAGGAACCCCCCGCCAAAGACCAACTCGCTTTCCTGACGCGGGAAAATTGCGGACGGCTCCGCTGCTGCCGGTGCAATCGTCAGGGGCGGCAAACTCCCATCGAGCGCACTGGCGAGATCGGTGTATTTCCAGGCTTCAAACCTGCGGTTTGGAATTCCATTTGCTGCGAATGCCGCCAACGCCGCCCGCCGCCTGACATTCAGCCATTCAAGCGACGCGCCCGGAAATTGCATCGCGTGTTGCGCGAAGTCGTCCTGAAAAAGATCGGAGGGCTGGTGAATTCTGCGCGCCAAAGCCGTCATGCTGCCTCCACGACAGCTCCGTAACCGGTCTTCTCCAGTTCCACCGCCAGGTCCGCGCCGCCCGACATGACGATTCGACCGGCGACAAGCACGTGCACCCTGTCTGGAACAATGTAGTCGAGCAGGCGCTGATAATGTGTGATGATCAGAATTGCGCGGCCGGTGGCACGCTGCGCATTCACACCCGAGGCGACGAGTTTGAGCGCGTCGATATCAAGGCCCGAATCCGTCTCGTCCAGAATGGCAAGTCTGGGCTGAAACAATGCCATCTGCAGGATTTCCATCCGCTTCTTCTCGCCGCCCGAGAATCCTGCATTGAGCGGCCGCTTGAGCATCTCTTCCGGAATTTTCAGCGCCGCCGCTTTTTCGCGGACCAGCTTCAGCATCTGGAGGGCATCAATTTCCGGCTCGCTTCGCGCCCGGCGCTGGGCGTTCAGCGCAGTCTTCAGAAAGATCAGCGTTGCGACGCCCGGGATTTCGACGGGATATTGCAATGCCAGAAACACCCCGAGGGCCGCGCGCCTGTCGGGCGTCAACCCGGTCAGGTCCTCTCCGCGATACAGCATGCGTCCGCGCGTGACCTCGTAACCCTCGCGTCCGGCAAGCGCATAGGACAGGGTCGATTTGCCCGATCCGTTCGGGCCCATGACGGCGTGAACTTCGCCCTCCGGAATCGAAAGCGTAATGCCTTTCAGGATTTCCTTGCCCTGAACGGAAACGTGCAGATCGTCAATCTCAAGCAAATTCATCCAACGCTGCCTTCCAAACTGATGCCAACCAGTTTCTGCGCTTCAACGGCAAATTCCATGGGCAACTGCTGCAGCACTTCGCGGCAGAAGCCATTGACGATCAGCGCCACCGCTTCCTCCTGCGGAATACCGCGGGCCAATGCGTAAAAAAGCTGATCGTCGGAAATCTTCGATGTTGTCGCTTCGTGTTCCAGCTTCGCCGATGGGTTCCGGCTTTCGATGTAGGGCACGGTGTGCGCGCCGCAATGGGCCCCGATCAACAGCGAATCGCATTGCGTGTGATTGCGGGCATTTTCCGCCCTGGCATGCACACTGACGAGACCGCGATAGGTGTTCTGGGCCCGGCCCGCGGAAATGCCCTTGGAGACAATTCGCGAACGTGTGTTGCGCCCCAGATGCAGCATCTTCGTGCCCGTATCGGCCTGCTGGAAATTATTGGTGATTGCGATGGAATAGAATTCGCCGACCGAATCATCGCCCCGCAGGATGCAACTCGGATATTTCCAGGTGATCGCCGATCCCGTTTCGACCTGGGTCCAGGAGATTTTCGAACCCCTGCCCCGGCAGTCTCCGCGCTTGGTGACGAAATTGTAGATGCCGCCCCTGCCCTGCTCATCGCCCGGATACCAGTTCTGAACGGTGGAATATTTGATCTCGGCGCCGTCCAGCGCGATCAGTTCCACAACGGCTGCATGCAACTGATTCTCGTCGCGTTTTGGCGCCGTGCAGCCCTCCAGATAGCTGACAAAGGAATTTTCGTCCGCGATGATCAGTGTACGTTCGAACTGCCCGGTTTCCGATGCGTTGATACGGAAATAGGTGGACAGCTCCATCGGGCAGCGCACGCCTTTGGGGACATAGACGAAAGTGCCGTCGGAAAAGACCGCGGAATTGAGCGTGGCGAAGAAATTATCCGTAACCGGCACAACGCTGCCGAGATATTTCCTCACGAGTTCCGGGTAATCGCGGACTGCCTCCGACATGGGGCAGAAGATGACGCCGGCTTCATTCAGCTTCGCCTTGAATGTCGTTGCAACCGAAACCGAATCGAAGACCGCATCGACCGCCACGCCGGCGAGCAATTTCTGCTCCGAAAGCGGAATACCGAGCTTCCGGTAGGTTTCCAGCAGCTTCGGATCCACATCGTCGAGGTTCTTTGGGCGCGATTCCTGCGATTTCGGCGCGGCGTAGTAATAGGCGTTCTGATAGTCGATCGGCGGATAATGGATGCGCGCCCATTTGGGCTCGCTCATTTCGCGCCATCGCTGAAAGGCGGAAAGGCGCCATTCCAGCATCCATTCCGGTTCCTGCTTCCGCGCCGAGATAAATCGGACCACGTCTTCATTGAGGCCCTTCTCGGCCCGCTCCATCTCGATATCGGTGACAAAACCGTATTTGTATTTGTCGCCGGAACGATCGGCCACGCGCTCGGTGGTCTCATAGGCTGCTGTCATGGCGCTCTCCTAGGCTGCCCGTGCCGTGCGGCGCGCGAGCAGACGGCGCAAACTTCCGATGATCGCATCGACGTCGCTTTCCCGGCTTGACCATCCGAAGCTGACCCGAATGCCGCAGCGGGCCAGGGCTTCCGGAACGCCCATGGCAGCCAGTACGTGAGACGGTTTCACCTTGCCCGAAGAGCAGGCAGCGCCAGAGGACACCGCAACATGATCGAGATCGAGCGCGATGACCGCCGTTTCCGATGCAAGACCCGGAATGGCAAAATTGGATGTGTTCGGTAGCCGTTCCACGGCTTCTCCGAATATGACCGCCTCCGGCGCGAGTTTCTTCAGTTCCGTTTCAAAACTGTCGCGGAGCCGTTCGCTTTCGTGCGCGATGTCATCGGTCATGGCGAGCGAGCGGGCGACTGCGCCGAAACCGGCGATGGCCGCGACGTTTTCCGTTCCGGCGCGCCTGCCGGATTCCTGGCCGCCGCCTGCAATCTGTGCTGATAATCGAGAGGCTTGCCGGACAATCAGCGCACCGGCCCCCTGGGGGCCGCCGGCTTTATGGGCCGATATGGTAACGTAGCTAACGCCTGCGGTTACCGTCGAAAAGTCCTTCCGGCCGATCGTCTGAACCGCGTCCACATGAAAGAGCGCATCGGCGCCGCATTCCGTCTTCAGCAGTTTGCCGATTTGCTCCACGTCCTGCACCACCCCGGTTTCGTTATTGGCCGCCATGACAGAAAGCAGCACGCGACCCTTGCCGTGGATGAGCATTTCGCGAAGCGCGGCAATATCGATCTTTCCGTCGGCGGATACCGGGATTTCCTGCACTTTCAGACCGGGTGCGGTTTCGGCAAGCGCCCGGGCGTTGGCCCGAACGCTGTCATGCTCGATTGCCGAAAACATCAGCCTGGTAATTCGATTGCCTGCATCTGCCGCCCCCTGAACGGCGCCTTTCAACGCAAGGGCATTTGCCTCGCTTCCACCGCTGGTGAACACCACCTCGGAAGCATCGCAGCCGGCCAGACCTGCGACTGCCTCACGGGCACTCTCGACGCGCGCCCGCGCTTCACGTCCCGCACGATGCACAGAGGAAGCATTTCCGGCCAACGCAAGGGCTTCGGTTATTGCCGCATGCGCACAGGGCCGCAGCGGAGATGTCGCGTTGTGGTCCAGATTGATCATGGGGATACAGATAGTTGTGTCGCCATTCGCACTGCTTCAGCCCGATGCGCGCGTCCAAGCACCCGGTGTTGGACGACATCGGCAAGCGTGATGGATTCCAGAAACACCTCGATCTGACGTCCGAGTTCCTCCCACAGGTCATGGGTCAGACACCGCCCGGCGTGGGACAGACAGCCTTTGGGGCTTCCACTGCGACAGCGGGTTACCTTCAGCGGCTCCTCCACGGCGCAGACAATGTCGGAAATCCGCGTCTCCGAGGCGGGATGCGCCAGCCGGTAACCGCCCCCGGGACCGCGAGCCGCAATCACGAGGCCGCCGCGGCGAAGCTTCGCGAACAACTGCTCCAGATAGGAAAGGGAAATTTCCTGCCGTTCCGCAATCTCGCAAAGGGTAACGGGCTCGCCATCCGGCAGGTCGCCGCTGCGGCGGGCCAGATCGGCCATAGCCATAACAGCATATCGGGCGCGCGTGCCGAGTTCATGATCCCTCCGGCCCTGTAATGATCCGGTCCTCCGGAACATCAAAGAATTGCCACCCCGCGGCTGTGATGTTGTAAGAAGGCGCCGGCCGGGCGGTGCAAGATCAACGTCATATAGAATTCCTGACTACCATCGTCAAGAATTCATGGGTTGTAGAGGCGTGTTTTGCAGGACTTGGGCTGATCTTTATCTGGCGCCGAGAGCAAATGTTGATTGTGACAATCGAGTTTCGGACGGAGTCCCTGCATGCCTGACATTATCCTCCCGGGACCTGCCGGCCGAATTGAGGCGCGCTTTCAGCGGCAAAAGGCGCCGAATGCGCCAATGGCTCTGATCCTGCACTCGCATCCGCAATATGGCGGGACGATGAATAATCCACTGGTTTATGAGCTTTATCATCGGTTCCACAAGCTTGGCTGTACGGTGGTGCGCTTCAATTTCCGCGGCGTAGGACGCAGTCAGGGCTCGTTCGACAATGGGGCCGGCGAACTTTCCGATGCAGCGGCAGTCCTCGACTGGATGAGCACGCTTTACCCGAATCCATCCTTTTGCTGGGTGGCAGGGATTTCCTTTGGAGCGTGGATCGGCATGCAATTGCTGATGCGGCGTCCGGAGATCACCGGGTTCATCTCAATCGCGCCACAGGCGAATCTCTATGATTTCGCCTTCCTGGCGCCTTGCCCGGCATCCGGCCTGTTTGTTCACGGAACCAGGGATCAGGTCGTGCCGGAAGCTGATGTGCAGAAACTCGTGGACCGGCTTACGGCCCAACGCGGTATCCGGATCAGTTACCGGAAACTCGAAGGCGCCAATCATTTTTTCGACAATCACATGAATGAGGTGGTCGAAATCGTTGCGGAATATGTGAAGAATCGGATGGAATCCCCCTATGGGGGTCGCTAGCCGCGGCGCATCCGAGCGATTGTCAGGAAGAAGTCTCCAATTTAACTTGCCGCCCATGATGCGCCACAGGGCCAAAGTTCTGACCGTCCTTTTTCTGTCCTGCGCCGGGCTGGTCACGGGTAGCCGGGCCATGGCTGCGCCTGACACGCCCGTTTCCGATCGCGCAACGGAGTGGAAACAGTGCAATGGTTCGGGTGGAACACTGCCGGCAGACCAGATCGCCGCGTGCACGGCGCGAATCCAGTCCGGACAGGAGAGCGTGAACGAGCTGTTCGTCGCTTATTATAATCGCGCCCTGGCGAAATATCGTCTCGACCAGTACGCGGCCGCCGCCGATGATTACGCCGCCGCGTTGCGGGTCAAATCCGGCGATGCAGAGGCCTGGGCCGGCCGCGGTCTCGCCGAGTTCCACCTCGGCCGCTACCCCGATTCAATCGCCGATTTCAGTCACGCGATCGATCTCCAGCCACGCAATGCCGATATTTATTATCAGCGCGGCACGGCCAACGCCGCAGTGAACCATTGGGACGATGCGGTTTCCGACATGGACCATGCGATTGCGCTGAAACGGGATTTCGCGGAGGCGATCTTCAATCGCGGCGGAATTTTTTATGCGCGTCACGCGTTCGGCCGCGCGATAGCCGACTTCGACCAGTTCATTCGTCTGAAACCGCAGGAAGAGGAAGGTTATAAGGCACGCGGGCTCGCTCGAGATGCCTTCGGTGAGCTGGATAATGCAATCAGCGATTTCAATTCCGCGATCCGTCTGGTTCCTGAGAATCCGGAAGCATTTTATGGGCGCGCGCTGGCAAGAATCGGGCTCGATCAATACGACTCCGCGATTTCCGATCTCGATCAGGCGATCCGCCTCAGGCCCGATTACGCCGAAGCATTTCGATATCGTGGCTTTGTCCTGGACCGCCAGGGAAAAAGCGACGAGGCGCTCGCCGATTATGGACAGGCGATCCGGTTGAAGCCGGATTACGGAGGCGCCTTTGATAACCGCGGCTATGAATATCTGAAGCGGGGCGATTATGAACTCGCTCTCGAAGACCTCACACGCGCGATCCAGCTTCAGCCCGATCTTGCGGAGGCGTTCCACTACCGGGGTTATGCCTATTTGAAAACCGAGAAGGACGAGGCCGCGATCGCCGATTATAACGAGGCGATCAAACTCGCTCCGGGCAATTCCAATGCGCTGTTCGGGCGTGGTTTCGATTTTTACCGCAGCGGCAAATTTGATCAGGCGATCGCCGATTACGATCAGGTGATTCGGCAGAATCCGGAGCCACGCGCCCTGCTTAACCGCGGAAGTGCGTATCTGAGGCGCGGAGACTTCGATCTGGCGCGGGCCGATTTTACGCGCGCAATCGCGCTGAAGCCGGATTATCCCGAAGCCTATTTCAACCGCGGCACCGCGTCGGCAACCAAAGGCGACTATTCGGGGGCCATTGCAGATTTCGGAAAGGCAATCGAACTGAACCCGAATTATACCGAAGCCTATCTGGCGCGCGGCAGCTCCTATGCAAGCGACGGTGAATATCAACGCGCCATCCGCGATTTCGATCAGGTGCTGAAGATAGACCCGGGCAATTACGATGCGCATGTGAACCGGTGCTGGACCCGGGCGGTCGTAGGCCAGGATCTGGACGCTGCGATGGAAGATTGCCGGCAGGCAATCGCTGCCGGTGATTCCGTGACGGAAGCGTTTGATGCGCGTGGGTTTCTGGAGCTGAAAACCGGAAACTACACGGACGCGCTTTCAGATTATCGGTTGGCGCTGCAGAAAAGCCCGCAGCGGGCTAGCGCCCTGTTCGGGCGGGCTATTGCGGAACTGCGGACCGGCGACACAGGGCAGGCGCAGGATGATTTCGCTGCTGCGGAAAGAGCGGAGCCCGGAATAACGGTCCGCTTCGCGCGTTACGGCGTGACCCCCTAATTATTCCTGCAGATTTCCGCCGAATTGGTGGCCGCTGCGCCAGTTCGCCTCTTGACGACCGCCGCAACTTGGCAGCCAGATTGTGCAATGCAACATAACGGCGCAGGAGAAAAGCTCGCCGCGCGGCAGGTTCAAGACCCTGGCGCTTTCGGACTATTCCAGCATTACGCATTGGGCGATGCCTATGACGAGATCTTCGATCCGCGCAAAGGCGTGCGGCCGCATTTTGCCCGGTTGCTCGAAAGCCTGGCCGAAACACCAGTGGATGAACTGAGGCGCCGCCAACAGGCCTGCGAGCAGTCCTTCCTGCACCAGGGGATCACTTTCACGGTTTATGGCGACACTCAGACGACTGAGCGGATCATCCCTACCGATCTGCTCCCACGGATCATACCGGCAGCAGAGTGGAAGCGGCTTGAAGCCGGACTGAAGCAGCGGATCGAAGCGCTCAACCATTTTTTGCATGACATCTATTCGGATGGTCGTGTCCTGAGAGACGGCATTGTACCGCGCGACCTGATTTACGGGTCGAAGCATTACCGCAGGGAGATGAGGGGGACACCCGTTCCGCATGGCGCATATGTGAATGTCTGCGGAACCGATCTCGTGCGGCGCGAAGACGGAACCTTTGTCGTTCTGGAAGACAATCTTCGCGTGCCCTCCGGCGTGTCATACATGCTGGCCAACCGGGATGTCGTGCGGCGCGCCTTCCCCGCAATTTTCCGCAACATGAGGGTCAGCGCAATCGAGCATTACCCGCAGGAATTGCTGGCGATGCTGAAATCGCTTGCTCCTGCGCAGGACGAAGCATCCATCGTCGTTCTGTCTCCGGGGGTGTTCAATTCGGCTTATTTCGAACATGCATTTCTTGCCCGTCAAATGGGCGTCGAACTGGTTGAAGGACGCGACCTTGTCGTCCACGACAATGTCGTGCACGCCCGTACCACATCCGGTCTCAAACGGGTGGACGTCATTTACCGGCGTATCGACGACGACTTTCTCGATCCGCTGGCCTTCCGTGCCGACTCGACGCTCGGAATTCCGGGGGTGTTCAATTCCTACCGTGCCGGAAACGTCGTGATTGCGAATGCGCCGGGCACGGGCGTTGCGGACGACAAAGCGGTGTATGCCTATGTTCCCCGGCTGATCCGGTACTACCTGGCGGAAGAGCCCGTGCTCCACAGCGTCCAGACATATCTCTGCCGTGAACCGGCAGACCTTTCGCATGTGCTTTCAAACCTCGATCAGCTTGTCGTCAAAGCGGTGGGAGAATCGGGCGGATACGGAATGCTTATCGGGCCGCATGCATCCGCAGCCGAACGCGAAGCATTCGCCGAAAAGCTGAAGGCCGACCCGGCAAATTACATTGCCCAACCAACCATACAGCTTTCAACAGCACCCTGCTTCGTGGATGGCAGAATCGAGCCGCGCCATGTGGATCTCCGGCCTTTCGTGTTGCACGGCGCCGAAACGACGGTCGTGCCTGGCGCGCTCACGCGGGTTGCTTTGAAGCGCGGCAGCCTCGTGGTCAATTCCAGTCAGGGTGGCGGGTCGAAGGATACCTGGGTTTTGAGCGTCTGATGCAGGAAGCCGGGCAGACATGCTGAGCCGCGTGGCGGACAACCTTTACTGGATGAGCCGGTATCTCGAACGCGCCGAGCATATCAGCCGGCTGATCGCCGTGAAGCTCGAATCCATGCTCGAGCAGTCCCAACACGACTCGGAGATGTCGTGGCGCCGCGTCGTGGCGGCGCTTTCAGGCGAAGCTTTTGTTCCGGCGGGGCCGCTGGATCCTTTCGCCGTAACCAATGCGCTCGCCTTCAACCGGATTAATCCGTCATCGCTGGTGGCATCGCTGGCGCTCGCCCGGGACAATGGGCGCCAGGTGCGCGAACAAATCTCGACGGAGATCTGGAACCGTCTGAATCGCCTTTATCTGAAGATCTCACCAATTGATTTGGCGGCGACGTGGAGTGAACAGCCGGCGCATGTCTTCCGCGATATCGTGGATGAACTCTATATGCTCGAAGGCATCACCCATTCCACGACGCGGCACGCGGAAGGCTGGGATTTTCTGCAGTTGGGCCGCCATATCGAGCGCGCGCAGCTTGTCGCGCGACTGCTGGACATTCACTTTGGCCCGGGTTCGCGGACACCGACCAACCGCAACATACTCGATTGGATCGTACTGTTGCGGTCCTGCACGGGGTTCGAGGCATATTGCAAGGTTTACACCGCCGCGATCCGGGACGATCGCATCGCCGAGTTTCTGCTGTTCGATCAGCAATTCCCCCATTCCGTCCGCTTTGCGGTCGAGCGGGTTTCGGAATCGCTGGCGCGGGTCGGCGGTGGCGCGCCGCCCGGCCGCCGCGCCGCTTGCGACCGGCTTGCCGGCAAGCTCAAAGCGAGCCTCGATTTCGGTCAGATCGACGAACTCATTGGCGGGTCTCTCGGCGGTTTTCTCGCGAATATCCGCTCGCAATGCGAGCAGATCCATGACGCGGTTTACGCCGCCTATATCGCCTACGACGCCGAAGCGGCCGCATAGCGGAGGACGCCATGTTCTACTCGATCCGTCATGTCACGCGGTTTCGCTACACCGGACCGGTGCGCGAGAGCGTCATGGAACTCCGGATGCAGCCGCGTTCGGAAAGCACCCAGGCGGTTCGCAATTTTCAGATCTCCACCTCGCCGCGCGTGCAGTTGTTTGCGTATACGGACCATTTCGGAAATGCCGTGTACCATTTCAACCTGTTGCGGGAACACAGGGAGCTTCGGATCGATGTGCAGTCCGTGGTTGAAATGGCCCAGAGGGAAACGCTCCCCGCAGAGGCCGACTCTCTCGAATGGGACCGATACAACGAACTCAATCTGAAAGCGGAGCATTACGACTTTCTTGCGGATTCCACTTTTGCGCGCGACGGCGCGCAATTGCGCGCGTTTACGCAGGACCGCGGCCTTTGCACGCCCACGGGCGACACGCTGACGGCACTGAGGAATCTGAACACCGTCATTTACCGGAATTTCGAGTACGAGCCCGGAGTAACCGAGGTCCATTCGCCCATTGAACACGCGCTGAGCGAGGGTCGCGGCGTCTGCCAGGATTTTGCGCATATCATGATCGCGATCGCCCGGAGCTGGAGGATCCCCACGCGCTATGTTTCCGGTTATCTCTACCATCGCCGGCACGACAGGGACCGGTCTGCCAGCGACGCGAGCCACGCCTGGGTGGAAGCATATCTGCCAAGCTTTGGTTGGATCGGCTTCGATCCGACCAACAACATGATGCCCGGCGAGCGCCATATCCGGGTCGCCGTCGGTCGCGACTACGCCGATGTTCCACCGACGCGCGGTACTTTCAAAGGCGATGCAGGAAATGAACTCGCCGTAGCCGTCACCGTCGAACCGACATCCGCGCCGCTGCGCCATGAAGAAGTGCTGCGCGTGGCGCGTACTGTCGCTCCGCTTGCAGGGAAACGCGGATCGCCGGCAGACCGCCAGGACCAACAGCAGCAACAGTGAGATCCGTCAGGCCGGCGGCCTTGCGCCCGCCGGCTGATAAAGTTTTCCCCCGGGCATCGGGTATGGCACGCCGGTCGTTGAAGGCAGGCTCAGCGGCAGCCGCTTGACGCTGCGAACCGCGAGATAGGCAAATGCCTCCGCTTCCAGAAAATCGCCACGCCAGCCTGCATCCTCCGCGGTGACAACCTTCTGCTCCAACCTCGCACGCAGTTCCGACATCAGGACGGGGTTGCGTCTGCCGCCACCGCAGATGATCCAGACATTCGGAACACCTGGAAGATGTTCCTGCGCTCGTGCAATCGCTGCAGCGGTAAATGCGGTCAGGGTCGCTGCGCCGTCCTCGGGCGACAGTCCGGCGACCGCAGCCATCGGAAAATCAAACCGGTCGAGTGATTTTGGCGGCGGTTGCCGGAACATCGGATGGTCCAGCATGAATTCGAGAACGCCCGCATCCACATGCCCTGCGGCTGCCAGGCTTCCGTCACGGTCGATTGCTTCGCCGGTGTGCTTCAACGCCCAATCGTCCAAAGCCGCGTTTCCCGGCCCGGTGTCGAAGGCAATCAATTCCCCTCCCGTACCGACATAGGTCACATTGGCAACCCCGCCGATATTCACGACCGCGACCGGCAGCGCCATCCCCTGAGTCAGCACCTGATGATAAAGGGGAACGAGGGGCGCCCCCTGTCCCCCCGAAGCGATATCGGCAAGCCGGAATTCATTCACCACGGGAATTCCAACTGCATCGGCGAGCGCCTGACCATCGCCGATCTGCCATGTTCGGCGCTCGGCCGGGCGGTGCAGAATGGTCTGTCCATGGAATCCCACGCAGGCGATTTCGGCCGGCTGCAGTTTTGCCGCTGACAACAGTTGAACCACGGTATCGGCATGGGCGTCGGTGATCAGCCGTTCGGCCTTGATGATCGCACCCGGCAGCGGCATTCCCGGGGTTGCCTGTCCTGCCACTGCAAGTGCTTCGTGAAGCATGGCGCGGGCCCAGGGATGATA
Source organism: uncultured Alphaproteobacteria bacterium (assembly GCA_963747255.1). Taxonomy (GTDB): domain Bacteria; phylum Pseudomonadota; class Alphaproteobacteria; order Micropepsales; family Micropepsaceae; genus CAIYRG01. The sequence continues at coordinate 69,693 of CAVVEG010000017.1, read as the reverse complement.
TGGAACAGCCAGTGTTGGCCCCTGAACGGCGATGGCCTGGCCGTCCGTATCGAGGATGGCTGCATCGATGCCGTCGAGCGACGTTCCGCTCATCAGTCCGATTGCTTTGAGAACATCCGGCATCGTGGTACCCAGAGCATGCACCTGCTGCGCGCCATCTGATAACATCCATGACCGAATTCCGCTCCGATTTCCTGCGCCTGCTCCAGTCGCGCGGACAGCTTCATCAGACCACCGATGTCCCGGGGCTCGACTCGCTTCTGCAGACGGCCTGTGTCCCGGGCTATATCGGTTTCGACTGCACGGGCCCCAGTCTGCACGTTGGCCATATGCTGCAGATCATGACCCTGCGCCGTCTTCAGCAGACCGGGCACAAGCCGATTGTCGTCATGGGAGGCGGCACCACCAAGATCGGCGACCCGTCAGGCAAGGATGAAATGCGCCAGGTGCTGAGCGCCGAAACCATCGAAAGCAACAAACAAAAAATCCTGGGAACTTTTGCGCGTTTTCTGACATTCGGCGATCGGCCCGGCAATGCAATCATGGTCGACAATGCGGATTGGCTCGACCGGCTTGCCTACATTCCCTTTCTTCGCGAGATCGGCCGCCATTTTTCCATCAACCGGATGCTGACGATGGACAGCGTCAAGCTGCGCCTGGATCGCGATGCGCCGCTATCCTTCCTCGAATTCAATTACATGATCCTGCAAGCCTATGATTTCCTTGAATTGTACAAACGCCATGGCTGCCGGTTGCAATGCGGTGGCTCGGACCAGTGGGGCAACATCGTGGCCGGGATCGATCTTGGCCGGCGCGTTGCCGAAGCCGAACTGTTCGGCGTCACCTCGCCTCTGATAACAACCGCCTCGGGCGCAAAAATGGGGAAAACCGCCGAGGGCGCGGTTTGGCTCAATCCGGATCTTCGTTCGCCGTATGACTATTGGCAGTTTTGGCGCAATACGGAAGACGGGGATGTCGGGCGCTTTTTGCGGCTGTTCACCGATTTGCCTGAACCGGAGATAGTCCGTCTCGAAACCCTGCAGGGTTCCGAACTGAACGAAGCCAAGAAGATTCTGGCGACCGAGGCAACGGCCCTGTGTCATGGACGCGCCGCTGCAGAGCAAGCATTCGTAACTGCGCGCCGCACCTTCGAAGAGGGAATCGCTGCTGCCGGGTTGCCGACTTATGAACTGGAGAGCAACCGGCTTGCCGCAGGCATTCCCGTTGCATCACTGGCCCATCTTGCCGGTCTGGTCCGTTCTTCCAGTGACGCGCGCAGGTCCATTCAGGGTGGCGGCATCCGCATCAACGACAATCCCGTTTCCGATATACGGGCCATGGCGACGCTGAACGATCTTCGCGACGGCGTCATCAAGCTGTCGCTTGGAAAAAAGCAGCACATTCTGGTGAAGCCGGTCTGATCTTATTTTTCCCCGGGCGCTGTCGTAGTGGCGGCTTGCCCCCGGGATGGCCCGAACTCGAATATGCGCCGCAATATCCCCGGCGTCAGAATGGACAGAGGATTTACGTTGATTGCGGGCTCGGCAATATCGCCCTTCAACTCGTAAGTGAGTCCCAGAATTCCTTCACCTTTCTTTGAAACCAAAACATCGCCCAACAGGGGAATGGCGCCCAATACGCTGTTGAGTCCAAAGATAGGCACCAAAGTCCCGGAAACCGCGATCTTGCGCGTGTTGCGGTCATAAATGCCGGTAAACGATCCTCCAATCGCATTGCCTGCAGCGCGCCCATCGCCGATGGTGATGACACGGCCGCGGGCGTTGAACGGAATCACGGCATTCGTCAGTGAAATGCCATCGCCCTGCAGCAGGCGCAGAGGACCATCGAGACTGCCGGCAGCGAACAGCCGCGCCAGAAATGGCTGATTGGTGAGAACAATATTGGAGAGAGTCACGGTGCCTTCATAATCCGGGATGGATGTTCTCCGGATCAGCGCAAAACCTGGCTCGGGAAAATCAACTCGGGCGGAAAGAGTCCCGCCCCTGATACTGGAAAAGTCCAGCAGGTTGTCTATCAGCGCTCCGGCGTTACCCGCTTCCAGCTCCAGATTGCGGGTTCCTTTCACAACACTCATGTGCCCGGTCAATTTGCCCATGCCGGGAGTGTCGCTCTGCAGCTCGAATGCGCTCAAACGGTTGTTGCGCTCGAAGGCGATCGACATAGCGACATTCCGGATCGTCGCGCGCTGGCTCAAAATGAGCCGCTGAACCTGGGCGTTTACGGATATCGGATCCTGCGGGGCTGGATTCTGAATTTCAGCCGCCGCCGCCCCTGTGCGGTCAAGTCCGGTCAAATGACGGACATCAAGCGCCTGGCCTTCTATTGTGACGCTCAGCCCTTTCGTGGACGGGATCAATGTCAGGGCGAAATCATCGGCTCCGGATTTGAATTCGGAAAGTGACAGGCTGCGCAGCTTGCCGCTCTCACCCATGACGATGGCGCCGTGGACGTTCAGGCTGTCGCTGGCCACAGAAAAATCCGGGACTGAAACGACTCCCGTTGAATCAATGGCGAGATGCGCGCTCCCTGTCGCAGGCTGGCCCGCCGGCTTCTTCACGGCAAGCCCGGGAACATCTGCCGCCACATTCGTCAGATCGGCGCTCAGTTGGCCCTCGGAAAAACGGAAATGCTCCCCGGCCAACTTCACGGAGAAGGGAATCGGGCCGGTAATCCATGATGGCAGGGCGATGCCCAGTCTGACCCGCTCGGCGTCATCCGCGCGTCCGGACACGTCGAGCCGCGTTGAAGATGCTATGGCCTGAAAATCCTCTGTCCACTGAAATTCAACCGGCACAGCGGCGAAACGTCCACGCCCCCTGGCGGTCAAGGATGAAGGGGCAACCGTGAACTGGACGTTGGCCCCCTCGAGTTTGCGTTGGGCAATCGGTAATCCAAGTTGGGATGCGTTGGCCCTGATCAGGAACTGCACCTGCTCCCACACAAGGTCCTTCAACAGAGGCAACTTGAAATCGAGATCGACAGCAGAGCGTCCTTCGACAGTTGCCGGAACAATTCCAAACCGCTTCGAATATCCAAGAGGCGGTTCGTCAATCAGTCGCAATATGTCCGCGGTCGTGCCGTTTGCCTGGGCGGTGATATGCGCCATCGTTCCGGCAAGATGCAGTTCGGGGATATCGATTTCGCCATTGGACAGCAGAAGTGGGCCAACGAAGCCGTTGTCCACCATCAACTGAAAACTGTCGCCCCGCAAAGTGCCCGTGCCGCTTGCGCCCGTGATCGGAGTCATGCCCTGGACATAACGCGTGGTGAGGCCCTGAAACGGGAACGTGACGTTCAAAGCAGAATCGGGAAGCAATTCCGCATCGAGCGCACCTGGCGGAAGCGCAGCGTCCACACGCAGAGGACCGAGACGTCCATCGGCGACATTGGCAGTCACCCAGTCGCGGGCGCCAACGGCGACCCCCTCCGGCCAGAAGGTCAGCAGGTCGGCGAGGGCAAGCGGCGAAACCGTTCCGGAGAAGTTCAGATCCTGCAATTTCGAAATCGTTCACATGGACAGTGCCGCTCAGATCAGCCGATAACGGACCGGACTCAATGACGGCCTGCCGCCAGCTGATTTGACCTTCCGCCGCCGAATAATTCAGGTGAAAAGTAAGACGGGAGAACGTAACCGGCTGCCGAAAAAGCTTTGGGAAATTGAACTGCAAACCGCCTGTATCTGCATCAACGGATACCTGCGTGATCCCCCGATCGTCCCAATCCAGAACGAACGCGCCCTTCCCGCGTGAGGCGTTCCTGTTCGTCTCGAACCCGACCGATTGCGCCTCAAGATGACGCTTTTGCGGGTCGAGATCGCCAGCCAATTCAAAGCGGGAGAGGCGCAGATCTCCGATCAGCGGAATATCGGCGCTTCCCAACCCATTGGCATGAAAATCGATTCTGCCAGGTGCCCCGCCTTCGAATGCAATATTGGCCGACAGGTCTGTCGTCAGCGCGTAGGGTTTCAATTTTGCGAATTTCGGACTGCTCTCGGCCAGAGACCGGATTGAAAAGCCCGTGATATTCAAAGTCGCAGATTTTGGCATGCCGTCATTCTGCAAAGCGGCACGCAGATTGATTCGGAACGGAGAGCCGGAGATTTCGGCCGACGCTGTCAGGGACGCATCAAATCCATCCCGAATTGTCTTCAATTCAAGGCCGGCGTCCGGCAGCACAATGAACAGGCCCGTTGGCTGGTCAAGAAAGGCAACACGCGCGTGCTGAAGCGAAAGGGACTCCAGACCGCTCCCCTGAGATGAACTGGTTCGGAGAATCTGTCGCAAGGCGTCGAGAAAATTGGGTTCGCTCTGATCGCGTCCAAAGCCCAGACGAATCGTGCCGTCCTGCCCACGCATTCCGGTCAACTGCAATCCGATCAGTCCGAAGTTCCTGAGCCGGAGGCGTCCGGAGAGCAATGCGGCAGCATCAAAGTCCAGATTGGCCTTCGGGGCCTGGGCCACGATGTGACCGTTCAGGTCGAAGATTTTGGTGCCGAGAACAATAAGATTGATCCGCTCGTCGGCGCGCGACCACTCCAGCACGACCTCGTCGAACCGGATAACAGCCCCGGACAGCGAACGGTTTAACGCATCCCCGATAGGCTGTGCGAATGCGCCCAGCGAGACCGGGCCCATCGCCAGCCGAAGGGCTGCGCCGCCGGCAAAAAACAATAGCGCCGCAACAATTGCAGCGACGATCAGGATCGCGCGCTGGACATGCCGAATCAGCATGCTATGCGTACTCCAGGTCCGGACCATGCACACGGTCCGATTCGTCAAATCGGCAGTCGTTTAGTAGCGCGTCCTGGCCGGATCGCCTAATACGGGAATCTCCCAATGACGAGCACAAATTCATGACCGCGCGAGAACTCAAAGCGGGAGACCGTGCTCCCGATTTCGATTTGCCAGCAGATGGCGGGCGCCGGATCACCCTTTCGGGCCTCAAGGGCAAATCCGTGGTGCTGTACTTCTATCCCAAAGACGATACGTCGGGCTGCACGGCTGAAGCTCTGGCTTTCACCAAAGACGCGAAAGCCTTTGCCGATGCGGGCGCGGTCGTGATCGGGATTTCGAAAGACAGCCCGTCGTCCCATGACAAGTTCAAAGCGAAATACGATCTGTCGCTTGATCTCGCAGCCGACGAGGACACCCGAACGGCCGAGGCCTATGGCGTGTGGGTGGAAAAAAGCATGTATGGCCGGCGGTATATGGGCATGGAGCGTGCGACGTTCCTGATCGATGGCCGGGGAAAAATCCGGCAGGTCTGGCGCAAAGTGAAGGTGCCGGGCCATTCCGCTGAGGTTCTTCAGGCCGCAAAAGCCCTGAAACAGGGAACTGCGTTGGGCGGTTAAGCGTACAAGACGCGCTCTTGATTCACACTCTCCGGGAGTTGTTTGTACTCCGGTATGCATAGCGTGGCGTCAGTGACGCAGAATCCTAACCGATAATGTGATAAAGGCTTCCGTCTCGATCATTGAAGAAGGGAAATAGAAGGCAAACCGCATGTTCTCAAAAGGCAAGGAACCCGAAGTCGCTCCGCCGCCGCCACCGGTGGCTCAACCGAAACGCAGCAAGGTAAACGACACGCCATCCGTGATCAGCGCCGAACTCATCGTGAAGGGAACGCTGATCTCGGCCGGAGACGTTCAGGTCGAGGGCAAAATCGACGGCGATATTCGTGCGGCGGAACTTGTAATCGGCGAGAAAGCGATCATCGTCGGCGATGTGTACGCCGAAGAAGCGGTGGTCCGCGGACGCGTTGAAGGCAGCATCCGTGCTCGCAGGGTTCAGCTTTGCGCCACCTGCCACGTGGAGGGCAATATCCTGCATGAAGCGCTTTCCGTGGAATTGGGCGCTTTCTTCGAAGGAAACTGCCGTCACACCGATAATCCACTCGCCGATGCGCCTCAAGCTGAACCGCCACAGCCGAAATCCGGCCGGACAAACCCATCGCCGACGCGCGCTGCACAACCGCAGTCCGCTCCAGTGACAGGCACAGCTACAGGACCAGTTTCTGCTGTTCCGAAGCCCGCAGCGTCATAGTTGCAGGGGGAGCATGGCCGGCCAGTCCAGTAATACGCAATGACGGATTCTCTCGCATCGCCGAAAGTGGCCAGCATGCTCGCGCGCCTGTTCAAAGCTGCGGATGACGGCGATCCGGAACTGCTTGCGCGCATTCAAACGGAAGCCGATCGGCGGTTTCAGGGCCAGCGTTATGCCCCGGAACTCGCGCCGTTATTCGACCAGGCCTATTTGCCGGTGCCGCCGGAGGTCGGGCGGTTCCTTTACGTGCTCACGCGTGCCAGGCGGCCAAGACAGATCGTGGAGGTGGGCACGTCCTTCGGTGCGTCCGCCATTCATTTTGCCTGCGCCATCAAAGATAACGGCGAGGGGAATCTCATTTCGGCAGAATTGTCCCGCGCCAAAGCGAAAGCGGCCGGGGAAAACCTTGCCGTTCTGGGGCTCGACCATCTGGTCGAAATTCGCTGCGGAGACGCCTTCGAGACATTAAACGAACTCGGGCATCCGATAGACCTGCTGTTTCTCGACGGCTGGAAAGACTTCTATTTGCCGCTGCTGAACATGCTGCAATCATCACTTGCACCGGGTGCGCTTGTCATCGCCGATGACATCACCCTGTTTCCGGAACGCCTGGCCGCTTACCTTGCGTATGTGCGGGACCCGGGGAACGGTTATCAATCCGTTGAACTTCAGATCGGCGATGGTATCGAACTTTCTGTCCGCACCTGATGCCAGGCGGTAAATTCCCCCAATGTGCGGTCGCTTTACCAATCGATATGCCTGGGCGGAACTCGTGCGGCTTTACCGGCTGACCGGCACGCCACCGGCATCCAATTTCCCGCCGCAGTATAATATCGCCCCCACGCAGAACGCGTTTGTCGTCCGGCTGAATGGCGGCCACCGCGATCTGGTGGAGATGCGTTGGGGATTGATCCCTTTCTGGGCGAAGGAAGCGAAAATCGGCTCCCGCATGATCAATGCCCAATCCGAGACGTGCGCCATAAAGCCGGCATTCCGCGACGCCTTCAAAGCACGCCGTTGTCTGGTGGTTACGGACGGATTTTACGAGTGGCCGACACGGGATACGCCACGCCTTATTACGCTGAAGGACAACCAACCTTTTGCATTCGCAGGACTATGGGAGTCGTGGCGGGAAAAAACCGGGGACAGGAAGCGGCTGGAGACGTTCACCATCCTCACCACCAGAGCCAACGAATTCATGGCCGCGATCCATGACCGAATGCCTGTCATACTGTCGCCGGATGCCTGGACATTCTGGTTGGGTGAGGCTGAAACCAGCGCCGAACGGCTGACGGACCTTTGCCGGCCCTTTGCTTCCGCCCGGATGACCTCGTGGGCTGTAACGCCTCGCGTCGGCAATGTCAGGAACACCGACGCGTCATTGGTCGATCCCTTGCCGGAAGCCGCCGAATAGAAGAATTTTTTATTCCAGGTCGCTGACTTCCGATGCCGGCTTTTCACCAACGCGCTGCGCCAGCGATGCCGCCATGAACGGATCGAGGTTGCCGTCCAGCACATCCTGCGGCGAATGAGATTCCATACCGGTACGCAAATCTTTCACAAGCTGATAGGGCTGCAGGACATAAGAACGGATCTGATGGCCCCAGCCGATATCGGATTTCGCCGCGTTGGCCGCGGCGGCCTGTTCTTCGCGTTTGCGCATTTCGGCTTCATACAGGCGCGCGCGCAGCATCGCCCAGGCTTGCGAACGATTCTTGTGCTGGGAGCGGTCGTTCTGGCACTGCACAACAATGCCGGTCGGCAAATGCGTTATGCGGACCGCCGATTCCGTCTTGTTGACATGCTGTCCGCCGGCGCCACTGGCACGATAAACGTCAATCCGAACTTCCTTTTCCGGAATATCGATCTCGATGCGGTCATCGACCACCGGAAATACTCCGACCGAAGCAAAACTCGTATGCCGGCGCGCATTGGAATCGAATGGTGAAATGCGCACGAGACGGTGCACGCCGGTTTCCGTCTTCAGCCAGCCATAGGCATTTTCGCCCTTGATCTGGACGGTCGCCGATTTGATTCCGGCCTCTTCACCTTCGCTCTCTTCCATAAATTCGGTTTTGTATCCGTGGCGCTCCGCCCAGCGCACATACATGCGCAAAAGCATCTCCGCCCAATCCTGCGATTCCGTTCCTCCGGCGCCGGCATGAACCTCGAGATAGGCGTCGTTCGCGTCGGCTTCGCCCGACAACATGGATTCAAGCTTCATGGCTTCGGCGGTCGGCCGGAGGGCAAGCAACGATGCTTCGGCGTCCGCTACCATTTCCCTGTCGCCTTCGGCTTCCGCCAATTCGATGAGCCCCAGAGAGTCGGAGAGCTGGTTCTCAAGGCTGCGATAGGCGGAAATGGCGCGATCCAGCCGATTGCGTTCCCGCATCAGTTCCTGGGCCTTCTGGGCATCCGCCCAGAAATCGGGAGCCTCGGCTTTGGCGTTCAGTTCATCCAGGCGACGGACGGAGCTTTCCCAGTCAAAGATGCCTCCTCAGCAGAGCCAAAGCCTGCTTGATCTCATCGACTGCCCGTTCGGCTTCCGCGCGCATGACACCACCCTTGTTCGCCACCGATATAGGTGCACGTCTCACACGCCGCAACGAGATTGCTCACCAGGGTAGCTTGCGCCATCGTGTTGCCGTAAACTTCGCGGAAAGCAAAACTTGGCGCGCTATTCAGACAGATGATGAGAAATTTCTACCGAAATCCCTCCGCACCGGACGGTGGGTATGACCTTGTGACGGTTTTTACGCGGGTTGTTCTGACGCTTCTTTTCGGAGGGGGGCTGCTGGTGCTCGGTTGGCGCCTGTTCGCACCGGATCATCCGCGCCCGCGCATTCCGCTCCGGCGCCGCGCATTGCTGACCGTTGAAGATGCGGTGCGCTGGCGTCCGGACTTCTGACCCCCCACCGGTGCTGCATGGCGCTGTCCCGGCGCAAAATCATCAGGACACGGATTATCATCGACGGCCTGATGGTCTCGCTATCGCAATTGAAGCGGCTCCCGGATTGGTATAGCCTTGGCGCAGGTTCGCAATTCTCGCGAAGCCTGCAGGCAGCCGTCAGTCCTCGGGAGGGTCTCATGAAGCGGCATCTCACAACAGCAAGCGCTTTGGCATTGGTTCTTTGTGCCGGCGGAGCAGCCGCACAGTTAAAGGCTACAGCTCAAAATGTACCGGAAATTCCGGTTACTTCGGTGCCGAATTTCCTGAAACCGCCGCCCGGCGAGTATCTCGGGGAATCGGTTGCTGTGGCGACGAATTCCAAAGGGCATGTCTTCGTCTATCACCGCAGCGCCAACACCCGGCTGTGGGAATTCGATCAGAACGGCAATTTTATCAAGGAAATCGGCAAAGGCTATTACGGCTTCGAATTCGCGCACTCCGTTCGAGTCGATCCGCAGGACAATATCTGGACGGTGGACGAAGGCACCAACATGATCACCAAATTCAGCCCGGAGGGACGCGTCCTGATGGTGCTTGGCCGCAGGCCCCCTGCAGTTGCAGGCGCCGTTGCGACGCGCACCGGACCAAATCCGCCAGCCCAGAAATACATCTTCTGCCGGCCCACGGATGTGGGTTGGGATCCGCAGGGCGATATCTTCATCTCTGACGGATACTGCAACAACCGCGTCGTCAAATACGACAGGGCCGGGCATTTCCTTGCACAGGCCGGCAGCGAGAAGCCTGGCAACGGGCCCGGTGAATTCAACCTGCCGCATGGCTTGCAGGTTGATGCCCAGGGCAATGTGTATGTCGCGGATCGCTCCAATTTTCGCTATCAGGTTCTGGACAACAACCTGAAGCCAAAGGCGATTTTCGCCAATGTCGGGGTCGGCTGGACGGACTGCATTTCGCAGGGCCCACACCAGTATTTCTTTGCCTCGAATTCCAATCCCAACGGCAATCCGCCCGGTTCATGGGATATCACAGGCGAGATTTACAAGATGGAACTCGACGGCACGATCGTCGGCAAGTTCGGTCATGCGGGTAAACAGCCGCCCGGCGTTCAGGTCGTGCACATGATGGACTGTCGCGATCCGAACCAGATCATCGTCGGCGAGATCGAGTCCTGGCGCGTCCAGAAATTCATCCTGAGACAGCAGACGGCCAGAGCCGCGAGCGCGCAATAGGGAATTGGGGAGGAAACAATGAATCGCCTGTTGCCGTTACTGTTTTCGACTGTAGCGCTCGCCGTATTTCCGGCGGCAGCTCAGAACGCCGCTCCCGAGATTCCCTACGACTCGGCCGCGAACCCGCTCACCATGCCCGACGACATTTACCTGGGCGAGGTTGGCGGCGTCGCAACCAATTCGCGTGGCGATCTGTATGTTTACACCAGAACGGGGCATCCGACGGTCTCGTTGGGCGGTTCGCGTTCCTTTGCGCATGGCGGGTCGAGGCTGTTCGAGTTCGACCGGACCGGACGCTTCGTCCGGGAAATCGGACAGGGAATCTACGGGTTCATGTTTGCTGCCCAGGTTCGCGTCGATCCGCAGGACAATTTTTGGGTTGTGGATCAGATGAGCGGAATGGTCATCAAGTTCGACCCTCAGGGACGCGTGGCCTTGCTGCTCGGCAGAAAGCCGGAGGCCATCCCCATTCCGGCACGGGCCGGAGGTGAAGGCGGCGTGGGTGGCGGAGCACCTGGGGCGGGACGTCAGCAGGATGTCTTCGATCGGCCGACGGACGTGGCTTGGGACAATGCCGGAAACATCTTTGTCGCCGACGGTCTCGGGAACGCTCGCGTGGCGAAATTCGATCGGGATGGCAAATTCATCAAGTCCTGGGGTCAGAAAGGTACCGGACCCGGGCAGTTTGCCAATGTCCGCAGCATTGCGGTGGACGCGCAGGGCAATGTTTATGTGGCGGATGGCGGCAACAAGCGCGTGCAGGTGTTCGACGACAACGGCACGTACAAGACGGAATTCCGCAATCTCGGCAATCCTCAGGCGCTTTGTCTGACCGCCGGTCCAAACCCGGTGCTTTATGTCTCGAATTCCAATCCGCCCAACAACATCGATATCGCGGGCGAGATTTACAAAATGAAGCTGGACGGGACCGTACTTGGCAAATTTGGTCGCGCCGGCAAAATGCTCAAGGAATTCGGCACGGTGAACGCAATCGACTGCCGCAACGAAAATACGCTTTACGTGGGAGAGGTCGGCAACCTCCGCGTTCAGAAAATAAGCTTACGCTGACGGCAGGCTCTCTCCCTCCGATTTTTTACCGCGACATGCGGAGATTATAGGTCATAATCTCCGCATGTTATGCGTAGATTATCCTTGCACTTTGCGGAGAATACCGGTCATAATCTCCGCATAAGGTGCAGAGATTATGACGACCGGGTACATTCATGAACTGAAGGGCTGGCCGAAATTCCGCTGGGGTCAGGACCGCCTGGCGGAACAGCTTGCGGCTGTGCGCCACCGTCAGGGGCGTCTGATCGGGCGGATGGAATCGCTCGGGTTCGGGCTCCGCGCGGAAGCTATGCTTCAGACCTTGACTGAAGACGTAACCAAGTCGAGTGAAATCGAGGGCGAGAAGCTCGACAGGGAGCAAGTCCGCTCGTCGATTGCCCGTCGACTCGGCATGGATGTGGGTGCGCTGACACCTGCCGACCGCAATGTCGAGGGCGTGGTCGAGATGATGCTCGACGCGACGCAGAAATTCAGCGCGCCACTCACGACCAGGAGGCTGTTTGACTGGCACGCCTCGCTGTTTCCCACGGGACGTAGCGGCATGACCCGTATCCGTACCGGCGCATGGCGTGACGACAAGTCTGGCCCAATGCAGGTTGTTTCCGGGCCTATGGGCAACGAACGGATTCATTACGAAGCTCCCGCCGCCAGGCGCGTCAATCGGGAGATGCGCGAATTTCTCGCGTGGTTCAACGGCAAGGAATCCACTGACGCCGTGCTGAAAGCTGGTATCGCGCACCTCTGGTTCGTGACCATCCACCCTTTCGACGATGGCAATGGCCGTATTGCGCGCGCCATCGCCGACATGGCGCTCGCGCGCTCGGAAGACAGCCCGCAGCGCTTCTACAGCATGTCCGCGCAAATTCGCGTCGAGCGGAAAGCCTATTACGATGTTCTGGAAGCAACTCAGAAAGACGATCTTGACATTACGGAGTGGCTCGAATGGTTCCTGGGTTGCCTTGGACGTGCCATTGACGGTGCCAGGACAATATTGGCTGCTGTTCTCAAGAAAGCCCGTTTCTGGGAGACGCACGCCGGCGAACAATTCAACGAGCGGCAGAGAAAGGTTCTCAATCGCCTCCTGGACGGATTCGAGGGCAAGCTGACTTCCTCAAAATGGGCCGTGCTTGGCAAATCCTCGCAGGACACTGCATCGCGCGACATCGACGATCTCGTGAAGCGCGGCATACTGATCAAGGATGCGGCGGGCGGGCGCAGCACGAGCTATTCTCTGGCGGAAGCGCCGTAGCGCAGTTCAGCGCCGAAGCAAGCATCTTCCGATTGGAAGAAATCGGAAAGGCGCTCTCCAACTCATCTGGATTGCCGCATATTGTTCGCCGGAGTGGCAGCCACTTCGGCGAACAATGCTCTAATAAAGGCCGCCGGTACCCGTGCCGATCGTATTGGCACGTCCGGAATTCGGCACCGCTGCCGGCGTTGGGCCCGTCTGCGGTATTTCATCCGCGGCAGCAGACGCTGGCGCGGCGCCTGGCACATCGTTGATATCAGAAACCGCGTAGCCGGCACCGGGCTCGGTCCCGGATTTGAACGCTTCGAGAATTGATCCGGGCGTTCCATCCGGCACGACTGCGCCGGAAATGGGATTGATCGGCACCTCCACAATCCCTTGCGGCACCCGGAACGGCGTCGGCGGTTCGTCCGCCAGCGCTTCTTTCATGAAATCGCGAAAAATCGGCGCCGCCGCGAGCGCGCCCTGCTCACCCTGTCCCAGGGTCTGGAAATTGTCCTTGCCCACAAACACGCCCACCGCAAGATCCGGTGAGAATCCGACAAACCACGCATCGCGGAAATCGCTCGATGTTCCGGTTTTTCCTGCGAGTGGACGGTTCAACACACGGATCGCCACCCCGGTGCCGCGCTGAATCACGCCTTCGAGCATCGAGACGATCTGATAAGCCGTCCTGGGGTCCAGCACCTGTTGCTGATTTTCCGGCAGCAGCGGTTCCTCCTGACCGGTCCACTGCGGCTGGTTGCAATCGGGACAGGAACGGTTGTCAAAGCGGTAGATGGTTTTGCCATGCCGGTCCTGCACCCTGTCGATCAGCGTGGATTGCAGTTTCCGGCCGCCATTCACGAATTCCGCATATGCAGTCGTCAGGTGCAGCAACGTCGTCACCTGTGCGCCCAGCGAATTGGCGAGGAACAGTGGCAGCTTGTCATAAACGCCCATGCGTTCGGCGGTACCGGCAATCGGCTCCATTCCAATTGTGCTGGCAAGACGCGCCGTCATCAGATTGCGTGATTGCTCTATGCCGCGTCGCAGCGTGGTTGGGCCGAGATACTCACCCGCCTCATAGTTTTCCGGGGTCCAGAGCGGAAGTCCGGGTCCCTGATAGGCGGCAAACGGCGCATCGAGGACTTTGGTAACGGGCGTGTATCCCTGATCGAGCGCGGTCGCATAGACAAAAGGCTTGAACGTCGAACCTGGCTGACGTTCTGCCTGCATGGCGCGATCGAATTGCGACGAGCCATAGGAAAAGCCGCCAGAGAGAGCGAGCACGTGGCCGGTGAACGGATCGAGCGCCACGATGGCGCCATTCGCCACGGGAACTTCACGCAACCAATATTGCGAGGCCTCGTGCTCGTCGCCCATCGGTTCGACATAAATAATGTCGCCGGCCTTCATCCGTTGATGCGCCCAGACAAGTTCGGCGGCAGGAATCTGGCCTTCCGTTCCATCCTGCAATTCGATCTTTGCGTCCTGCCCCAGGCCGCGGACAATGGCGACTTTCCAGGTCGGGACACCCGACCGGTTTGGAGTCCGGCTCAGCGCAGTTTTCCAATCCGCATTCAGATCGGCATGCGCAACCGGAGCGCGCCATCCGTGACGACGGTCATAGGCAATGAGCCCGGAACGCAGAGAACGCACGGCGATATCCTGCAGACGCGGAACAAGTGTTGAGCGAACCTGCAGTCCGCCGTCATAGAGCGCCTGATCACCGTATTTCTGCTGCAACGTGCGGCGAACTTCCTCAACGAAGTAATCGACATCCGCCACCACTGCGCCAAACGGCCGATTATAGGTGATGAGATCTTCAGCCTCGGCGCCATCACGCTGCTGGCGCGTGATGTAGCCATTGTCCCACATCTGATCGAGCACGTAATTCCGCCGGCCAATGGCGGCTTCCTTGTGTCTCGTCGGGCTGTAATTGGCCGGGGCCTTGGGCAATCCGGCGAGGAAAGCGACCTGCGCTATCGAAAGCTCGTCCAGCGGCTTGCCGAAGTAATTCGTCGCCGCTGCAGCGACGCCGTAGGAATTTTCTCCGAGGAATATTTCGTTCAGGTAAAGCTCGAGAATGCGGTCCTTGGAGAAGGCATTGTCAATTCGCATCGCGAGAACCATTTCGCGGATCTTGCGCGAAAATCTCACCTCGCTTGAAAGCAGAAAATTCCGCGCTACCTGCTGCGTTATGGTCGATGCGCCTTGCGGTCGCCGGTCGGTGTTCCTCAAATCATTCAGCGCTGCGCGCATGATTCCGAAGATATCGACGCCGGGATGGCTGTAGAAATTCTTGTCCTCGGCCGAAAGGAAAGCCTGCTTCACGCGATCCGGGATCTGATTGATGGGGACAAACAACCGGCGCTCACGCGCATATTCTCCAATCAGCATTCCGCTGCCTGCATAGACGCGCGTCGTGACCGGCGGCTCGTAATGCGCCAGCGCATCATAACTCGGCAGATCCCGGGTAACCCAATAGACGTAAGTCGCGGCCAGAAGGAGACCGATCAGGAAGATGCCGGCGAAACCCGAAAGAACGATTTTCCTGACGGTTCTCATGGGTGAGTTCTTGCAGTTAGGGCAGCTGACTGGTCCGTGTCCTAACACCCCTATTGTGTCCAGACAAAGGCGCATTGACGACTTCTACCCTTCCCGGTTCAAGCGCGGGCGCCTCCATAAAATGTCTTTCAATTGCAAGCGCAATCGTCGCCGCGACGCGTGACCGCCAGGTCTCCGTCATCATCGCGCTTTCATCGTCGCGGTTGGTCACATAGCCAAGCTCGATCAGAACGGAGGGAATCTCGGGCGCCTTCAGAACGGCAAAATCTGCCGAGCGGTGTGGCAACGGCGTATGAACGGAGGTTGCAAGGGGAAGCGATGAAATGATCGTCTCGGCGAAGCGCGCAGACAAATTCATGATCTCGCGCTGACCCAGGTCGAGCAGAATTGAATCCGCCAACTGACTTGCCTCGGGAGTCTCAAGACCCAGCACGGCGCCGGCGAGATTTTCCTTTTCGGCAAGATTGGCGGTTTCGCGGTCCGATGCTCCTGGCGAGAGAGTGTACACCGATGCACCCCGAATTTCCCGATGCTCGTTCGAATCCACATGCAGGGAAACGAACAGGTCGCCATGGGCGGCACGCGCAATCCCGACACGATCGCGCAATGGGATGAAAACGTCGGCATCCCGTGTCAGTTTCACGCGATAACGCCCCAACAGCAAAAGCCGGTCTCTGAGGCGCCGAGCCACCGAAAGTGCAATGTCCTTTTCGACGAGCCCGCTTTCGCTATGGGTCCCGGGGTCCATGCCGCCGTGTCCCGGATCGAGCACGATCAGCGGATGTGCATCCCGCACGGCGCCGGCTTTTTCGATCCGGACGCCCGCCGTTTTGAAATCCGCAGGTTGAGGCCAACCGGATTGGGCCGAAAACTCCGCCATGGTGACTGGTGACAGATCGAGTACGAGTCTGAACCCCGCTCCATCCCGGGGCGGCAGCAACTCGGAGTTTTCGACCTTAACCGGCCGGTTCAGTTCCAGCACCAGTCTGGAATTATCTTTGCGAAACAGCCCGAAACGGTAATTCCTGATTGTCCCCTGGCCGGAAGGCGCAGGTGTGCTGGCCGGTCGCCAGAGAACCTCCGGCATTTCGATGACAACACGGTTGGGATTTATCAGGAGAAAAGCGCGAAACGAGATCGGATCGCTGACTTCGAGTACCAGATGTGTCTGGGCAGGCCGCTCCTGCAGTTCGAGCCCCATGACGATGGGGACAGCCGTTTGCGACGCTCCGGGTTGGGCCGGAGGATGGGCGGGCAGTTTTTCAGCCCCCACCGCCGGGCTTATCAGCCAGACGAGGCAACAGGCCAAAAAGGCCGGTGGCCAGGCGCTAGATCGGCTCATTGCCCCTTCCATTCACCGCCGCCCCGGCGGTGATTCGCAAATTTGCTCGACAATAATTTACAATTGCTTGCCTTTTCTGACCAGCGTCGCTCTGTCCACACGGAAAAGTGAGGCGAAGCCTCGACCGCCGGTTGTGGCTTTCCCCCTTGCAGACAACGCCACACGCCAATACAAAAAGAAGCGTTCGCGCTGAAACACCGCCAATTCCGGCTGGCTTTTCAAAAGCGGGCGATTTTGCCGGCTTCCGGGTTGCAAGGTCGCAACGATTAAACCGGGAAGCAGCACTTTCCCGCCATTGCGGTAATGCAGTAGCGGCTACAGAATATCGCCGGTGACGGATTCGATTCCCCAAGCTGGCCTGAACGGGACGACAAATATGAATTTCCCGCATGCGCCGATAACTCCCCGCAATGGGAGCCAATTCGCGCAGCCGGTTCTGTGTCGTCCCACCTTCCAAATCTCAAGCATGAATTGGCGCCGATTGCCGGCGGATCCGGTGCACGCCTTCCGAGGCTGCACTTGTGCGTCGCGGCAGGCTTGCGCCCACGGAGTCAGCAATGTCCAAACGTATGCTCATCGACGCGAGCCACCCGGAGGAAACCCGGGTCGTTGTAATCGACGGTAATCGGGTCGAAGAATTCGATTTTGAAGCCGCGGCAAAGCGGCCCCTCAAAGGCAATATCTATCTGGCGAAGGTAACCCGCGTGGAGCCGTCCCTGCAGGCGGCCTTCGTGGAATATGGCGGAAACCGACAGGGATTTCTCGCCTTCTCCGAAATCCATCCCGATTACTATCAGATCCCGGTCGCTGACCGGATGGCCATCCTGCAGGCGCAAACGGAGCGCCTGATGGCCGAGGAAGATGTCGAGGCGATCGACGCAAACCATGCGGATTCTGCATCGGGCGGCGACGACGAAGGGGAATCCGACGAAAATTCCGGTGCACAACCGGACGAAGCGGACGAGAGCCCGGGTTTTCACGAAGTCTCATCAGCCAATGAGCAATTCGATGCGGGCCCGTCCTCCGGCGGCTACGACAACCCTGAAACGCCTTTCACGCGTGAAACAGAACAGGTTTCCGGTGACGAACCATCGGAGCGCGACGACCAGCGCGCGGCTGGGCGCCACGACATCGGTTCCCCCGATACGGAAAACCCGGAAACCGCGATAACGGTTGAGACGGTGGATGCCGGTGCGGCCGGAGACGCTCAGGGTGCAGCGTTGACCGGTGCGTTTTCAGTTCCACCCATGAACGTGCAGGCCGAGACCACCGGGGCACCCGTTGCTTACCAGAGACGCGAACCGTCGCGGCAGCACGATCGTCCGCGGCCGCGTCGCCGCCAGTACAAGATCCAGGAAGTCATCAAGCGCCGGCAGGTCATGCTGATCCAGGTGGTGAAGGAAGAACGCGGCAACAAAGGCGCGTCCCTCACCACATTCCTGTCACTTGCCGGACGCTATTGCGTTCTGATGCCAAACACCCCCCGGGGCGGTGGAATTTCCCGGAAAATCACCAACGCGGCCGATCGCAAACGCCTCAAATCCGCGGCGCAATCGCTGGATTTGCCCGAAGGTATGGGCCTGATCATTCGGACTGCGGGCGCAAACCGGACCAAGACCGAGATCAAGCGGGATTACGAATATCTGCTGCGCCTGTGGGACACGGTTCGCGAATTGACGCTGAAATCCAATGCGCCCGCGCTGGTTTATGAGGAAGGCAGTCTTATCAAGCGCGCCATCCGCGACCTTTACAGCAAAGAGATCTCGGAAATCATCGTCGACGGCGAGACCGGCTACCGGGAAGCAAAAGAGTTCATGCGCATGCTCATGCCGAGCCATGCAAAGAACGTGAAGCTGTATCGCGAACCTCTTCCGCTCTTTCAGCGCCTGCAGGTCGAGTCGCAACTCGATGCCATGTTCAGCCCGGTCGTCCATCTGAAATCGGGCGGCTATATCGTCATCAACCAGACGGAAGCGCTGGTTGCCATCGACGTGAATTCGGGCCGGGCCACCCGCGAGCACTCCATCGAAGAGACAGCCGCCAAAACCAATCTCGAAGCGGCCGACGAAATCGCACGGCAGTTGAGGTTGCGTGATCTGGCCGGACTGATTGTCATCGATTTTATCGACATGGAGGACAGCAAGAACGACCGCAATGTCGAGAAGCGACTGCACAATGCGGTTCGCAACGATCGCGCCCGAATCCAGATCGGCCGCATCAGCCAATTCGGACTGCTTGAATTGTCACGCCAGAGACTGCGCGCCGGTGTTGTCGCAGGTTCGACGATCACCTGCCCTCACTGCAATGGACAGGGGATTATCCGCTCGACTGAATCAGCGGCCCTGCGTTTGCTGCGGGCGCTCGATGAAGAAGGCCAACGCCAGCCCTCGGTCAATCTGTCGGTCAAAACGCCGCTGGAAGTGGCCATTTACGCCCTCAACCAGAAGCGTCGCGAAGTTGCCCGCATAGAAGAAGCCTATGACGTGGCGATCCTGTTCGAACCGCAACAGAACATGGTCAGCGGCGGCTTCGAAATTCAGCGAACCGGAATTCGCGTTCCCGCTTCCCGTCCAAAGCCTGCGGCCGTTTCCGTCGAAGGCGGGTTTCACGAAGCAGAAACGGTTGAACCGGAAACCGACATTACCATTGTCGAGCCGCCCGAAGCTCCCGTTGCGGCAGTCGAAGCCGCACCCGACCCGGATTCGGCAGGAACGGATGCCAGAGGCCGCAAGCGCAGGCGCCGCCGGCGCGGAGGACGTGGCCGCCCCGGGCAGCAGGGACCCGCGACGGGCGAAGCTGAGACCCCGCTGCCCGATCGGCCGGCGGAAAACCTCGCGCAACAGCCGGTTCTGGCCGCCGATGAAAACGATGCCGAACCGCTGCCATCCGCAGTTGGGCCCGAAACTTCCGAACAGGAAAACGGGGCGGGACATGCTGCGGATCTGCAATCGCAGAGCGCCGCTGCGGAATCCAACGACAAACGCCGCCGGCGCCGCCGCCGTGGGCGACGCGGCCGCCGCTACGAACCTGATGTGATGAACGCAACACCAAACTCGCCCCACGAAGTCAGCTTGCAGGCTGAACCGGGTTTGGCCGAGGCGGGGAACTCTGCAGCCTTACCATCAACCGACGCTGTTTTTGCCCAGGTTCCTCTGTTCCGGCCTCCGGAGGCGACGGGAACCCCTGCCGGCGTAATGCCAAATACGCCCTCGTCACCCGTTTGGTCTCTGCTGGACCAGCAAGTGGAAAACGCGCCTACGCGCCGGCCGGTGGACACGCCTGAAACGGTGGTTGCCGTTCCAATGACGACCGGCGAGCGGGGTTCTTTGGGATCCGTCTCCCTTGCCGCTGCGCCGCGGGAACAGCCTGTTTCCCCTGACGAAGCCGGTTCCCCTGGAGAAATTGGGTCGCCGGAAGAAGCGGGCTCTCACGGAGAAGGTGCTGCCGATCACACTCCGCGGGAAACCCGGAGAGGCTGGTGGCAGCGCCGGTTCAAAGCATGATGTATTGTTAAGCCGACCGGCAGGAGATTGACGGATTTCTGTGGGAATCCTACGGTCGCCGGCGCCTGCAATCTGAAGGAGTGGGCCTTGCGTCTTCGATTCGCGGCTCTGCGCCCCATTTTCGGCCTGACCGTCGCGGCGCTCCTGATCGCCGGGTTTGTCTTTTTTCCGGCTCTTCAGGCGCGTGCGCAGGGCGAAGGTCTGTCCTTCATCCGCGATACGGAAGCCGAACGCGTTCTGCGATCGAAACTCGATCCGATCCTGCTGACGGCCGGCCTCGTTCCCCAGGACGTGCACCTCTATCTCGTCAACGATCCGTCCATCAACGCCTTCGTCGCCGAAGGCCAAAACATGTTCCTGAACACCGGTCTTCTGATGACGCTGGAGTCGCCCAATCAGATCACCGGTGTGATGGCCCATGAGACGGGCCACATGGCGCATGGCGATCTTGTCCGTTCCGGAGCGGCCATCAAAGCGGCCACCATTCCAATGCTGCTGTCCATGGCGGCCGGTCTGGCGGCAATCATCGCCGGAGCGGGAGAGGCCGGAACAGCGATCATGATGGCAGGGCAGCAGATCGCCGAGCGCACATTCCTCGCCTATTCGCGGACCGTGGAGGCAAATGCCGACCAGGCAGGAATGCGATTCCTGACCGCCACGCATCAATCCGGCGAAGGCATGTTGCAGGTATTCAAGAAATTCGAGGATCAGGAAATCCTGAGCTCCCATCGGATAGACCCGTTCGCCCAGACCCATCCCGCACCGGCCGACAGAATTGCGGCGCTGCAGGACCTGGTTGAGGCCTCACCCTATCGGGACGTGAAGGACAGCCCCGAAACGATTTACGCCTTCGACATGATGCGCGCGAAGCTGCGTGGCTATATCCAGCCATCCGACGTGACGCTGCGGCAATATCCGGTTTCCGACACCAGCAAGCCCGCGCGATACGCCCGCGCGATGGCCTACTTCAAGACTCCGGACATGCAGAACGCATTGGCCGAGATCCAGGGCCTTCTCCGGGACGAACCGGAAAATCCGTATTTTCTTGAGATGTACGGTCAGATCAAAGTCGAGATGGGCAAAGTCGAGGAGGGTATCGTTCCTTACCGGAAGGCTGTCGAGATTCTCCCGGATGCGCCGTTGATCCGCGTGGCTCTGGGCGCCGCATTGCTCGGCACCGAAAACGCGCAGTATGCGCGAGAAGCGGTAACACAGCTCCAGATGGGGCTCGCTCAGGACACGGACGATCCTTACGGCTGGTACGAACTGGCGCAGGCTTATTCGCGGACCGGACAACCCGGCAAAGCGGATCTGGCCACCGCAGAGCGCTTCTTTATTATGGATGATTATCGGGACGCGATT
This sequence comes from uncultured Alphaproteobacteria bacterium, assembly GCA_963747255.1. Classification (GTDB taxonomy): domain Bacteria; phylum Pseudomonadota; class Alphaproteobacteria; order Micropepsales; family Micropepsaceae; genus CAIYRG01. The sequence goes on along the minus strand of CAVVEG010000017.1, from coordinate 48,420 downwards.
TAATTCGCCACCCGGGCGCAGCGTGGATTGTCCCCGGCTTCGACCGACTGGCAGAGAGCGGTGGATATCGCCGCGATTTCGCAGACACAGCAGAAGGCCATTCAGCAACGGGGAGGCCGGTAGTGAACATTGCGCCCAAATTGAAGATGGCTGCGGCCGCCGTAGCGCTGTTCTCGCTTGGCGCTTTCTCGACTGCATGGGTGACCGGCCGAAATCTGCCGGGATTGCCCACCGTCCCGGAAAATGGCCGCATTGAGCAGGTGGTGCATGACTATCTGCTTGCGCATCCCGAGATCCTGGCGGAAATGTCGAACAGACTCGACGTTCAGCAGGAGGAAGCCGCCGACAAGGCACGTCAATCGGCCCTCACCACTATCGGCGCTGCGGCACTGCTCGATCCGAAAGTCGCATATGTATCGGGTCCGGCGAATGCGAAAGTGACGGTCGCCGAATTCTTCGATTACCGCTGCCCGCACTGCAAAGCCTCTCTCGCGGCGATGGAGCACCTGGCTTCCGCCGGAAAGAATGTCCGGATTGCTTTCATTGAACGGCCGATCCTGACACCGGATTTATTGTGGGCGGCGCAGGCCGCAGTCGCCGCGCGCCGCCAGGGCGAAAAATATGTCCCGTTTCATTTTGCGCTGATGGCCACCACGGGCGAACTGACCAGGGACCGGATTCTGGAAATCGCCAAAAATGTCGGCCTTGATTCGGCGCGCCTGGAAAAGGATATGGCCGATCCTGCGGTTCTCGATTCGATCAAACAGTCGAACGGGCTTGCGGATAAACTGCATTTCGACGGCACGCCGACTTTCGTGATCAACAACAGGATCATCGTCGGCGAACTCACGGACGCGCAGCTGCAGCAATTGGCGGACGCGGCAGCGAAGAGTTCGTAGAGACCTTCAAGACTGGTTGCGTCCCATTGCAAGCGGTTCGGAGCCTTACCGGCGCCGCGGCAGAGTGTTATTGTCCGCGTCAGGATGCACCTTCCGACAGGAGATCCTGCCATGGCGTCAGATCTACCGAAGTATTGTTTGCTGGGAGGCATCTGCGTTTCACTCGCCTGCATTCCGGGCGCCACGGCACAACCGGCCGGCGTGCCCGATTTCCGGGCCGGCGATGCGGGCTGGGTTCATGTTCTCAACGCCACTTTTCCGCCCGTTCAGGGCTCTCCGTCACCGGTCGTGCAGGATCCCGGACACCCCTTCGTCGGCGCGAGCTGGCGCATCGGCGATCTCGCCAATCCCAATCTGAAACCCTGGGTCAGGGAGGCAATGAAGAAGGACAATGATGAGATCGACCATGGAAAAATCGCGTTCCAGGCACGCTCATCATGTTTGCCGAGCGGCATTCCCAATATGTTCCTGCCGGGCAACCCGCTCATGATCCTGCAGACTCCGAAGGAAGTCCTGATGATCAAGGAAGGAGGCGTGGAAATCCGGCACGTGTATCTCGGCGTTCCACATTCCAGCACGGTTAAACCGTCCTGGTACGGAGAATCGGTCGGCCATTACGAGGGTGACACGCTCGTGGTCGATACCATCGGCCAGAACACCAAAACCGTCGTTGACGCATTCCGCACGCCGCACACCGAAAAACTTCACGTTGTCGAGCGCTGGCATCTCATCGACAGCGGCAGGGTGCTGGAAGTGAACATCACCGTGGACGATCCGGACACCTTCAACCGGCCATGGTCAACCTATGTGCGCCATCAACGAGGGCGAGATCCGTTTTACGAGGATGTCTGCGCCGAGAACAATTTGAACCTGTTCGATTACCATATGCCCGTTTCGGAAAAGCCGGATTTTTGAGCGGAGCCGCCAGCACACCGCGGATCGCATCCACCTCCGTGCTCTGCTAACATGACGCGTCTTTGCAGAGCGAATCCCATGAAATATCCCCTGTGCGCCGTCACTTTTGCGGCTGTTGCGTCTCTTTCCGCGCCTACCTCCGCACAGCAGCACCCCGATATTTCCGGACTGTGGACGCGCGGTGGCGCAGCCGAAACACCGTTTCGTCCGCCTCCGTCGGGGCCCGGACCGGTGACGACTCTGCGGCTTCCGGGCCAACGCGTCCCCCGTCTCGCCGGCGACTATAACGCGCCGATCCTGCAACCCTGGGCCGCGGCGGTTGTCCGCCGCCAGTCCGATGCCGTGCGCGCCGGAAAAACGGTGAATGCCCCCCAGGAAACCTGCTGGCCGATGGGCGTCCCCTATATCCTGGAACTGAACTTCCACACCCAGATCGTCGATGACGGCAAACAGATCGTCTTTCTCTATGAGCGCCACGGTCAGCCGCGCATCGCGCGTCTGAATGCCAGCCATCCCGCGAACCTAAAGCCGAGCTGGTTTGGCGATTCGGTGGCGCATTGGGAGGGCGACACGCTTGTCGTCGATACGGTCGGGCTCGACCCCAGGACCTGGGTGGACAATTTCGCGACACCGCACACCGATAAACTGCACGTCGTGGAGCGCTATCACAGGCGCGACGCGAATAATCTCGATGTCACGGTGCAGATGGACGATCCCGACGCCTTCACCACACCGTGGTCGGCCCAGGTCAATTACCACAAGGACGACGATCCCTGGCTCGAAGTCGCCTGCGCCGAGAACAATGTCGATGCCGCCACCGGCAAGCTTTATGCGATGCCAATGGCCGGCAGGTCCGATTTCTGAGGCTCACTGCTTCACGGTTCGCCGGACGATCAGATCAGGCCGGCGAGCGGCGAAGACGGATCGGCATAGCGCTTTTTCGGCATGCGTCCGGCCAGATAGGCGAGCCGTCCCGCTTCAACCGCCAGCTTCATCGCGTGCGCCATCATCACGGGATTTTTGGCCTCGGCGATCGCGGTATTGGAAATGACGCCGTCACAGCCCAACTCCATGGCCACTGCGGCATCGGATGCCGTGCCGATCCCGGCATCTACAATCACCGGGACTTTTGCCTCCTCGATGATCAGGCGGATATTGACCTTGCTCTGCAGTCCAAGCCCGGACCCGATCGGCGCGGCCAGCGGCATGATTGCGCATGCGCCCATCTCTTCGAGGCGCCTGGCCATCAGGGGATCGTCATTGCAATAAACCATCACCTGAAAACCCTCGCGCACGAGGACTTCAGTCGCCCGCAAGGTTTCCAGCATGTCCGGGTACAAAGTCTTGCGGTCGCCGAGCACTTCCAGCTTCACCAGCGTCCACCCGCCCGCTTCCCGAGCCAGACGCAATGTGCGCAGGGCCTCCTCGGCGGTGAAACAGCCGGCCGTGTTGGGCAGGAACACATATCTGGCGGGGTTAATAAAATCGACCAACCGCGGAGCTCCGGGCTCCATCACGTTCACACGGCGCAAAGCGACGGTGACGATTTCCGCGCCGGAGGCTTCCAGCGCAGCGGCATTTTCCGCATAGCTGCGGTATTTGCCGGTTCCAATGATGAGACGCGAATGAAACCGGCGGCCGGCCAGAATGAAGGGCCGATCTTCAATCGTCGCCACGGGCGGAGTCGCATCATTGCCGCCACCAATGAAATGGACGATCTCAAGCCGGTCCCCCTCGGCGAGAGCCACTTCGGCGTAGGTCGAACGCGGCACAATGGCGAGATTCCGCTCCACCGCAACTTTCCGCGGATCGAGCGCCAGGATCCCGAGCAGGCTTTCCACCGTCAAAGGATTTGGAAATTCCCGGTTTTCTCCGTTAACACTCAGCTGCACCGCCATTGAAGGCACTCTCTCCTGTTTCCGTTTCCCTGACAGAAACGTATAAACCGCTTCCGCATCAACGTTCCCCTCCCCGGGTCCAGCTCCATGTCCCTTCCGGTATATGTCCTTAATGGCCCCAATCTCAATCTTCTCGGAACCCGGGAGCCGGAGATTTACGGTCGATCCACACTTGCCGGGATCGAGCAGGCGATTGGAGAACGTGCCGCGCAGCACGGATTGACCGTCGTTTTCCGGCAATCCAATCACGAAGGCGTCTTGATCGACTGGATACAGGAGGCCCGCGCGAAGGCCGCTGCCATCATAATCAATCCCGGGGCGTACTCGCATACTTCAGTCGGAATTCTCGATGCTGTGCGGACCGTCGAATTCCCGGTGATCGAAGTGCATTTGAGCAATCCCTACCGGCGCGAGGAGTTTCGCCGGCATTCCTATGTCAGCGAAGCAGCGACCGGGGTGATTTGCGGCCTCGGCGCAACCGGTTATCTGCTGGCTATCGATGCTATCGCCTCGCTGATCGTCGCGCAGCGCTGAGATCCTAACCAAATGGCCACAAAGAAATCGAAGCCGCTACGCGACCGCATAGCGAGGGCGATCACCGGCGACGGCACTCTGCGTGTCGATCCGGAAATCGTGCGCCAACTGGCGGCGCTGCTCGATGAGACGGGCCTTACGGAAATCGAGATCGAACGCGCAGGCACACGCGTTCGGGTGGCGAAGGGAACTGCCCTCCCGGCAGCCGCAAACGACGCACCCGCAGGGACATCCCAACCCGCTCCGGGCCCGCTCCAGACTGCAGCATCCGAACCCGCGGTCCGGAAAGGCACGATCGTCACTTCCCCCATGGTCGGCACCATTTATCTTTCACCGCAACCGGGCGCGCCGCCTTTCGTCAATATTGGCGATGCCGTCACGGACGGAACGCTGTGCATCATAGAGGCGATGAAGACGATGAACCCGGTACCCTCGCCGGCCGCCGGGCGGGTTGCAGAGATCTTCGTCCGTGATGGGCAGCCGGTCGAATTCGGAGAGCCGCTGATGCGTATCGAGTGACGATCAGGTGATTGAAAAGGTTCTCATCGCGAATCGCGGAGAAATCGCCCTCCGCATCAATCGTGCCTGCAAGGAGATGGGCATCGCCACGGTCGCAATTCATTCGACCGCCGATGCCGATTCGATGCATGTGCGGCTTGCCGACGAGTCAGTCTGCGTCGGACCGCCACCGGCTGCGCAATCCTATCTGAATATTCCGGCGATCATTTCGGCCTGCGAGATCACACGCGCGGATGCCGTCCACCCCGGTTACGGATTTCTTTCCGAGAACGCCAATTTCGCGGACATCGTCACCGCACATCAGCTCATCTTTATCGGCCCGCAGCCGGAGCATATCCGGCTGATGGGCGACAAGATCGCCGCAAAGCGTGCGGTCAGTGCGCTCGGCATTCCAACCGTGCCGGGATCCGATGGTGCAGTGGCGTCGGATAGCGATGCCGCGGCAATCGCAAAGGAACTTGGCTATCCCGTACTGATCAAGGCCACCGCCGGCGGTGGTGGCCGTGGAATGAAAGTCGCCCGCTCGGCTTCTGAGCTTCCGCTGGCCTATTCCACCGCGCGCGCAGAAGCGAAATCTGCTTTCGGGGAGGACGCGGTTTACCTTGAAAAGTATCTCGACAGACCGCGCCATATCGAAATTCAGGTGATCGCTGATTTGCGCGGCAAGGTCCTTCACCTGGGCGAGCGCGACTGCTCGCTGCAGCGGCGTCACCAGAAAATATGGGAAGAGGCGCCTTCACCGGCGCTGAACGCGAGTGCACGAAACGAGATCGGCAGTGTTGTCACGCGGGGGCTAACGCAACTCGGCTATCTCGGTGTCGGGACCGTGGAGTTTCTTTATGAAAACGGTGAATTCTACTTTATCGAGATGAACACCAGACTTCAGGTCGAACACCCCGTGACGGAACTTGTCACCGGTATGGATCTCGTCCGCGAGCAGATCCGTATTGCCGATGGCGGGACGCTCGACTTTCAGCAGGACGATGTAACTGTCGCGGGGCACGCGATAGAATGCCGCATCAACGCGGAAAATCCATTCAGCTTTCTTCCTTCTCCCGGCCGGATCACCGAGTTTCACGCGCCCGGGGGCCTTGGCGTCAGAATGGATTCCGCAGCCTATTCCGGCTACCGGATGCCGCCTTACTATGACAGCCTCGTCGGCAAGCTGATCGTACACGGTAGAAACCGGAACGAATGCCTGATGCGGTTGAGACGCGCACTGGATGAACTTGTGGTCGGTGGAATCGAAACGACGATTCCGCTGTTCCAGGAATTGATCAAACAACCCGATGTGCTGAACGGCACGTACAATATTCATTGGCTCGAAAATTTTCTCACCCGTCGCAAGGAACAGTGAGGAATCCCATGTTCGAACGCCTGCAGCGCTGGAAGCCGGAGTTACTCGGCTTGATGCGGATTGCCGTAGGGCTCACATTTCTGGAACACGGCACGCAGAAACTCCTTGGATTTCCGGTGGCTCCGCCGGGGCGACTGGCTTTTCCGTTATTGCTGTTCACCGGAACGCTCGAGACCGTCGGCTCGCTGTTGATTACGTTGGGTGTCTTCACCCGGGTGGTCGCGTTTTTGCTCTCCGGTGAAATGGCGGTCGGCTACTGGTGGATGCATGTCCCGAACAGCTTCTATCCGATCGCCAATGGCGGCGAAGTCATGGTGCTTTATTGTTTCGTTTTCCTGTATTTCGCTGCAGCCGGTTCAGGAAAATGGAGCATCGACCGCCGCGTTACAGCCGCATGATTCCGGCGTGAGCAGAATCAATCCGGAGGAATTGCTGCTCGCATACCGGCTGGGCATTTTCCCCATGGCGGAGAGCCGCAATTCCGAAGACGTCTTGTGGATTCGTCCCCACGAGCGCGGCATCATCCCCCTCGAGACCTTCCATGTGCCGCGGCGCCTCGCCCGAGTGGTGCGCTCAGACCGTTTCCGCGTGACGGCCGATCAGGCGTTTTCCGAGGCAATTCGCGGCTGCGCGGAATCCCGCCCGGACCGCCGCGACACCTGGATCAATGAGGCGATTATCGAAGTCTTTGAGGCTTTGTACCGGCGTGGTCTGGCCCACAGCATCGAGGTGTGGAGCGCTGACCGGCTCGTCGGCGGATTATATGGCCTCGCAATCGGAGCTGCCTTCTTTGCAGAGAGCAAGTTCTCCCGCGAGAAAGACGCCAGCAAGGTGGCGCTCGTGCACCTCGCCGCCCGTCTGAAGGCGGGCGGCTTCAGGCTGCTGGATGCGCAATTTCCCAATCCTCATCTGGATCAGTTCGGCGCGATTGTCGTGACCGAAGAAAGATTCCAGCAATTGCTGACGCAGGCCTTGTCCTCAAATGCGGATTTTCATTCTCTTGCGGCGGGTGCCGGGACGGCTGCGGGTGCCGGGACGGCTGCGGGCGCCCCGGAATTCGCGGGAGGCGGCGCCCCATTGGCATCGGGCGAATCAGGCGCCACAGCTTTGGCCGGTTCTTCGGTCTTGCAGTTAATTACCCAGACATCATAGGTCGGGTGCTCCAGCGCGTTGAGCGCCGGCGAGGATGCAAACATCCAGCCGGAGAAAATACGCGCCGCCGGCTGGCCCGGCTTTCCCTCGTCGATCTGAACAAAAGCCGTTGTTTCCGGCGGCTCTTCGGGAGGCACCGTATAGCAATATTGCGCCGTGATGATCAGCGAACCGTAGCGGACGGGTACTCCGGCCGGCGCATCTATATCGGTCGTGCGACCGGTGATCTTGTCCAGCGCCCGCAGCACTGCCATTCGCTTTATGCCATGTGCGTCCGGATGAGCATCCGCGAGCGAAACTGGCGGCGCCGGGGGCGATGGCGCCACAGGCGCCGGCGCCGGATTGCGCTGAAAAAATTGCACCGCATTCACGCCGCCTGTCGAGGCGGCGAGCGCCAGAACAATGAGAACTGCCCTGGCGGTCACTTGCCCACGCCAGCGCCGCCCGGCGCGGCTGCGCCTCCGGCGGCGCCGCCGCCACTGCCCGGGCTGAACGCGAACTTCCCCAGCAGCCCGATCAGGTCGATCGAACCCTGCGTGTTTTCGATCTCACCACCGGGCTTGATCATTTGCATCGAACCGCCGGGTTCGATCGACAGATATTGATTCCCAAGCAATCCGTCGGACGTGATCCGGACGGAAGAATCGTCGGGCAGCCTGACCGTGTTCTCCATCGCGATGGTCACCACCGCATTGTAGCTTTTCGGGTCAAGCGACAGCTTTTCGACGGTTCCCACCTTTATGCCGGACAGCCGCACATCGGTGCCGACATTCACCCCATCTGCCCGATTAAATCTTGCCGAGACGTCATAGCCGCCGGAGATCGAACCAACTCCCGATCCCGTGTAGGCGAAAAACAGAAACAGTCCTGCGACCGCGATAACCACGGCGCCAATCAGCGTTTCAACAGTCGAGTTTTGCATTGTTCAATCCGGGCGCCATGCTTCGTAATCGCCCGTTGCAGGGGCGCGTTTTCCGTCGGCCCACAAACTGCCTTCCGGGTGATAGGCAGCCGGTGTGCCGCTCAGATTTGGAACATATTCCCTTTCCCAAGCCATTCTCTTTGGTGGATCTTCCGTCGGGGGTTTGGCGAAAGTATGGTGCAGCCAGCCATGCCACTCCGGAGGTACGCGGGAACCTTCCACCGTGCCGGCATAGATCACCCAGCGCCGTTTGCCGTCCTTCGAATGATAGTAACGATTCCCAAATTGATCCTGCCCTACCAGCCGTCCCGAAAACCACGTGGTCACCAATGTCCCGGGGGTGGCGTTCAGCCACCAGACAAAGAGCTGTCGAAAGGCAAACATCATGGGCTCCGATTCGGGCGCCGGACTATAGTCGCAAGACCGCTCTGCGCAAATTGAACCAATCAGAATTCCGCAAATCCGAACCAGGCGGCAAGGACCAGGAATCCGAACGCGACCGCATGGTTCCACTGCAATGATTGCCCCAGATACAGGGGCGCGAAAACCGCGAAAACGACAAGAGTTATGACCTCCTGCATCGTTTTGAGCTGAGCCGCCGAATAGACCCGTTGCCCGATATGGTTTGCCGGTGCTGCGAAGCAATATTCAAAAAAGGCGATGCCCCAGGACACGGGAATCAGCAGCCAAAGAGGCGCGTTCGGATATTTCAACTGCCCGTACCAGGCGAAAGTCATGAACGTGTTGGATATGCAAAGGAGAACAATCGGCGCAACCATATTCCAGTTCATCCGATCCTCCCTGCCGGGCCGATTGCAACCGCCGCGGGGCCCATTGACACCAAATTTGGTGTTGCACCCTACATGTTGAGAAATCCACAGACCAGAATACAAAATGTTCTTGAATTCAGATTTCTGCAGGCATAGGGTTTCAACTCTTCGCTGACCTCTGGCGGCGAAGATCAAAGAGGAAAAGGACGAATTTTCTCGCCCGGAACCCAAAAGGGGATTCCGGCAACGGGCGAGGTTTGTCTGATGGTCGAACAGCGAATGGGGGAGAATCATGCGGATAGCTCGTCATTTCACCACTGAGGGACGGTCGCCTTACCACGGCATCGCGTTCCGCGCCGCCACCAGCGAAATCCGTAACCCCGACGGCTCGGTTGTGTTCCGGCAGGAGGGAATCGACGTCCCCGAAAACTGGAGTCAGGTGGCCTGCGACGTGCTCGCGCAGAAATATTTTCGCCGCGCAGGCATTCCGGCGTGCCTGAAACCGGTCGAAGAAAAAGACGTCCCATCTTTCCTCTGGCGCCAGGTCGCGGATGAAAAACAGCTCGCGGGGATCCCGGCGGGTCAGCCGCGCACGACCAGCGAATCCGGCGCCAGGCAGGTCTTCCACCGTCTGGCCGGTACGTGGACCTATTGGGGCTGGAAGGGCGGCTATTTTGATTCGGCCGACGATGCCCGCGTCTTTTACGACGAAATCTGCCACATGCTGGCAACGCAACGCGCGGCGCCGAATTCCCCCCAATGGTTCAACACCGGACTGTACTGGGCTTACGGCATCGATGGCCCAAGCCAGGGCCACTACTATGTCGACCATAAAACCGGCGAACTGGTTCGTTCCACCTCGGCCTATGACCATCCACAGCCACATGCCTGCTTCATCCAGAGCGTCGCGGACGATCTGGTCAACGAAGGCGGCATCATGGATCTGTGGACACGCGAGGCGCGGCTGTTCAAATATGGCTCCGGCACAGGAACAAATTTCTCCAATCTGCGCGGTGAAAACGAACCGCTTTCCGGCGGTGGCAAGTCCTCCGGGCTGATGAGTTTCCTCAAGATCGGTGACCGGGCGGCGGGCGCGATAAAATCTGGAGGAACAACGCGGCGAGCCGCGAAAATGGTCATCGTCGATGCCGATCATCCCGATATCGAGGATTTCATCGACTGGAAGGTCATCGAAGAGCAGAAAGTTGCTGCCCTGGTCGCAGGCTCGAAGCTTACCGAAATGCATCTGAATGCGATCATTGCGGCTTGCCGGAATTGCGAAGGATCAGGCGAGGACTGCTTCGATCCCAAATTCAACCCGGCGCTGAAACGGGAAATCAGGGCGGCGCGCAAATGCTTTATTCCCGAAAGCTACATTGAACGCGCGATTGCATTTGCGAAGCAGGGCCATGATCGCATCGAATTCCGGGTTTACGATACCGACTGGGACTCCGAAGCCTATATGTCGGTTGCGGGCCAGAACTCGAACAATACTGTTCGCGTGAGCGACGCATTCCTGCGAGCGGTCGGGTCCGACGGCGAATGGGAATTGCGGCGGCGAAAGGATGGACGCACTCACAAGAAACTCAAAGCGCGCCACCTCTGGGACAAAGTCTCATACGCAGCCTGGTCCTGCGCCGACCCCGGAATCCAGTTCCATACCACGATCAATGATTGGCATACCTGCCCGAAGGGTGGCGAGATTCGCGCCTCGAATCCCTGTTCGGAATACATGTTCCTCGACGACACGGCATGCAATCTCGCCTCTTTGAATCTGATGGCCTTCCGCGGTGAGGAGCCGGGAAGTTTCAATGTCGAAGCCTTCGAACACGCCGTGAAGCTGTGGACGATCGTGCTAGAGATTTCGGTGCTGATGGCGCAATTCCCGTCGAGGGAAATCGCGCGGCTGTCCTACGATTACCGCACGCTCGGTCTCGGTTACGCCAATGTCGGCGGTCTGCTCATGTCGGCGGGCATTCCCTATGATTCTCGTGAGGCCCGTGCAATCGCCGGGGCGATCACCGCAGTCCTGACCGGCAGATCCTATGCGACCTCGGCGGAAATGGCCGCCGAATTGGGGACTTTCCGCTGCTTCCCGGAAAATTGCGAATCCATGCTCCGCGTCATCCGAAATCACCGCCGGGCAGCTCATGGAGAGCGCGAAAATTATGAAGGCCTGACCACCCTGCCCGTCGTATTGGACCATGAAGCGATCTCCGATGCCGATCTTTCCGCAGCCGCAAAGCGGGCCTGGGATGATGCGCTGAGGCTGGGCACCGAACATGGTTTCCGCAACGCCCAGGCCAGTGTTATCGCCCCCACCGGGACCATCGGTCTGCTGATGGATTGCGATACCACCGGAATCGAGCCGGATTTTGCCCTGGTCAAATTCAAGAAGTTGGCCGGCGGCGGATACTTCAAGATCATCAACCGTTGCGTTCCCGAGGCACTGAGAGTGCTTGGCTACCCACCGGAGCAGGTCGCCGAAATCATTCGCTACGCTGTGGGCCATGGCACGCTTAAGGACAGCGCCGCCATTTCGCATGCGGCTCTGCGCGGCAAAGGATTTCGCGATGCCGAGATCGGCGCCATCGAAGGCGCCCTAGAACAGGCATTCGACATTCGTTTCGTGTTCAACAGATGGACGTTGGGCGAAGCGTTCTGCAGGGACGTTCTGAATTTCGCGGATGCACTGATGGACGCGCCGGATTTCGACATGCTGAGGGCGCTTGGCTTTTCAAAAGCCGAAATCGACCTGGCCAATCTGCATGTCTGCGGCGCCATGACGCTGGAAGGCGCCCCACATCTGAAACCGGAGCATCTCCCGGTGTTCGATTGCGCCAACCCCTGCGGCCGCACCGGCAAGCGCGCACTTTCGGTGGAAAGCCACATCCGCATGCTCGCTGCCTGCCAGCCATTCATCTCCGGCGCGATCTCCAAGACTATCAACATGCCGAACGCCGCCACCGTCAGAGATTGCGGCGAGGCCTATCTGCTTTCGTGGAAACTCGGGCTGAAGGCCAATGCGCTGTATCGCGATGGGTCGAAGCTGTCGCAGCCGCTCGCGTCCTCGGTGTTGCAGTTTGACGATGCAGATGAGGCCATGGAAGAGCTGATGTCACAGCCCCAGGTGACCCGGACGACCGTCGTTACCGAACGGATTATCGAGAAGACCATCGAGCGCATACGGGAACGCGAGCGCCTGCCCCATCGCCGCAAGGGTTACACGCAAAAGGCCATCGTCGGTGGGCACAAGGTCTATCTTCGCACCGGCGAGTACGAGGATGGACGTGCCGGCGAAATCTTCATCGACATGCACAAGGAAGGCGCAGCCTTCCGTTCACTGATGAACAATTTCGCGATCGCGATCTCGATAGGCCTGCAATACGGCGTTCCGCTCGAGGAATTTGTCGATGCCTTCACCTTCACCCGTTTTGAGCCGGCAGGCCTTGTGATTGGCAATGACTCGATCAAGAACGCCACCAGCGTGCTCGACTACATCTTCCGCGAGCTCGCGGTCTCCTATCTCGGGCGTCATGACCTTGCCCATGTCCCTCCCGCCGTTGATGACGATCTCGGCCGTGGCGTTGCGGAGGAAAGCCGCCGTCCCGCCGCGAATGAACTCGCGCAAATTTCCAAAGTCGCATCCACCGGCTTCGTGCGGGGACAATTGAATCAGTTCGTCGTGGTGAAAGGCGGAAGTTCCATCCGGAAAATGGAGGCGGAGACCGAAACCGCGCGCGGAACTCAAATCGACATCGAAGCCAATGTCGCGGAAATCGGAATGCTGGTTGCACAGGCGGCCAACATGACGGCAACACCGGCAATGGCGGCAGTTGATGACCGGAAGTCACGCGCGCGGCGCGCAGCCGAAGCCAGGTTGAAGGGATATGAAGGCGATGCGTGTGGTTCCTGTGGTAACTTCACTCTGGTCCGGAACGGAACCTGTTTGAAGTGTGACACCTGTGGCGGCACGACGGGCTGCAGCTGATCGGAAAAGCGAGCGGGAGTCGTAGAACGGCTCCCGCCCTGGCATACGGAAGGAACCGCTTCCGCGTGTAAGTGACATGCAACACGGCTTCACCTATCTTCGGCCGTCGACCGTGTGCGCACAGGATGTCTGCCCTTCCCGGCATTGGATTTGTTTTTTGCGGATTTGTTACGGGAGCCCTCGTGGGAATGACGGGGGTTGGCGGAGGCGCACTGATGACCCCGTTGCTTGTCCTGCTGTTCGGGATCGAGCCCTCGGTAGCGGTCGGCACGGACCTGTTCTACGCTTCCGTGACAAAAACCGCCGGAACCGCGGTCCATGGCCTTGGGCGGACCGTTGATTGGCAAATCGTGACACAGCTCGCGGCGGGCAGCGTTCCCATGGCGGTGTTTACACTTCTGATCTTCTCCTGGTCCGGTCCGAACAGCGAAGTGGCCAACAGGCTGATCACCGATATTCTTTCGGTGATGCTGTTTCTGACGGCTTTCGCTCTCATATTTCGCCGCCATATCGTCAACCGCTTTCACCGGCGATTCACGACAATCGACCCTGCGAAAACGCGCCAATTGACCGTCCTCGTCGGGATGATGCTCGGAATCCTGGTGCCTCTGTCATCCGTCGGCGCCGGCGCGCTGGGCGCCACGGCCCTGATACTGCTTTATCCCAACCTGCCCATGGCCCGAATTGTCGGGTCGGACATCGCGCATGCCGTTCCACTGACGCTTGTGGCAGCCTTCGGGCACATATTCCTTGGACTGACGAATTTCTCAATTCTCGGTTTTCTGCTGACGGGATCAATTCCGGGGATCATCCTCGGAAGCTACGCCGCACCGCGGGTCCCCGATCCGATATTGCGCTTTGTGCTTGCAGGAACTCTGCTGGTCGCGGGGGCGCGCCTGGCGCTCTGAATAATGCGTTATGCGCCTCGGGATGGAGCCCAGCGCAGCACCGGATGCCGCGCAGCTGCGGTTTCGTCGAGTCTCCGGCGGGGCGCGAACAGCGGCGCCTGTTTGAACGCTTCGGCATTGCCGGCCATTGCTTCGGCGGCAAGGCCGCGCATCACCGAGATAAAGCGGTCGAGCGTCCTTTTTGATTCGCTTTCCGTCGGCTCAACCAACATCGCCCCATGCACAATCAACGGAAAATAGACCGTCATCGGGTGGAAGCCCTCGTCGATCAGCCGCTTCGCAATGTCCAGGGTTGTGACCCCGGTATCTTTGAGAAACCGATCGTCAAACAGGGCCTCGTGCATGCACAATCCGTCGAACGGCGCCGTGATGACATCCCTGAGGGACGCCAGAATGTAGTTTGCGGATAACACAGCATCGCCGGACGCCTGCCGGAGTCCATCTCTGCCATGCGACAGCATGTAGGCCAACGCCCGCACAAACATGCCCATCTGGCCGTGAAACGCAGACATGCGGCCAAGCGGTGATGCTTGCGGTGCCTCTTCCGCATGCTCCAGCAGGCAAAATCCATTCTTGTCATGGATGACGAGCGGCAATGGCGCAAATGCCGCAAGTCTGCCGGAAAAAACAACGGGACCGGCGCCGGGTCCCCCTCCGCCATGGGGCGTCGAAAAGGTTTTGTGCAGATTGATATGCATCGCATCAATGCCGAGATCGCCCGGCTTTACCCGGCCCATGATGGCGTTGAAATTGGCGCCATCGCAGTAGAAATAGGCCCCGGCGGAGTGCACCAGTTCTGCGATTGCGACGATGTCGCGCTCGAACAATCCGCTGGTATTTGGATTGGTCAGCATCAGGGCCGCGACATCGGTTGATAATGCCTGCATCAGATTTGCAAGATCGACCCGCCCGTCCGGTGTCGATTTAACGCTCCGCACCGAATAGCCGCACAGCGCCGCCGTTGCAGGGTTGGTGCCGTGCGCGGATTCGGCGACCAGAATTATGTGGCGCTTCTCGCCGCGCGCCTCCAGTGCCGTGCGAATCGCGATAATGCCGCACAACTCTCCATGTGCGCCGGCTTTGGGTGCCATCGTCACCGCGGGCATGCCTGTCAATTCCATGAGCCAGCACGCGAGTTCTGCGATCAGCGCGATCGCGCCCTGCACGGTTCTTTGCGGCTGAAGCGGATGAATATCCGCAAACCCGGTAAGACGGGCGAGTTTCTCACCCAACCGCGGATTATGCTTCATCGTGCATGAACCCAGCGGATAAAAACTGGTGTCGATGGCCGCATTCAGTTGCGACAGGCGCACATAATGCCGCACGGCCTCGGGCTCCGACACACCCGGAATTCCGATCGGCTCGGTTCGCATGAGGCCGCCCAGCCGATCGGAGGACAAATCCACCTCCGGAAGATCAACCCCCGATACCTCCGGCCTTCCCCGCTCGAAAACCAAAGGCTCCTCGTGCCGAAGCGCACGGTCCCCGGAATAGGTTTCGCGTGCCCCTTTCGCGGCGTCGCCACCGGATGCCATGCCCTGCCGATTCATCATGCGAGGACCTTTCGGAGTTCGCTCCCATAGAGGTCGAGTTCGGCTTCGGTGTTCGTTTCGGTTGCGGCAACGATGAGATGACGATCGAGTTGCGGAACGCCTGGATAAAGTCGCGATGCCGGCACACCTCCCATGATATTCCTGTCGATCAGGGAATCGACGACAGCGGCTGCGGGCTGTGGCAGCCGCAGTGTGAATTCATTGAAAAATGCCTGCGTCGCAAGTTCGACGCCCGGCACGGCCGACAATCTCGCAGCCAACTCCAGCGCGCGCGCGTGATTGAGTTTGGCGAGACGGCGAATTCCGGTTTCCCCCAGCAGCGAAAAATGTATCGAGAATGCAAGCGCACAGAGACCCGAATTGGTGCAGATATTGCTCGTCGCTTTTTCCCGCCGAATATGCTGTTCCCGCGCGGACAGCGTCAGCACGAAGCTGCGCCTTCCTTCCAGATCCACCGTCTGTCCGGCCAATCGGCCAGGCATCTGACGCAAAAATCGCTCGCGGGACGCGAACAGGCCGACATAGGGGCCGCCAAAGCTGAGCGCATTGCCCAGCGACTGCCCCTCGCCTGCCACAATGTCCGCCCCCATGGAACCGGGCGGCCGCACGAGCCCAAGTGATACCGCTTCCGTGAAGATCGCGATCAGTAGCGCGCCTTTCGAATGGGCTGCTTCGGCCACCGGTGTGAGATCGCACAAGTATCCAAACACATCCGGATTCTGCACAACCACACATGAGGTATTGCCATCGACCGCGGAGACGATATCCCCTTGCGCGCCCGGTACGGGCGCTGTTGCGACAATCTCGCCCGCCAATCCTGACATTGTGCGGATCGTATCGGCATAGTGCGGGTGCAGATTGCCCGAGAGGATTGCGCGATCCCGGCCCGTGATGCGGTGCGCCATCAGCACGGCCTCCGCCGCCCCGGTCGATCCGTCATACATCGAGGCATTCGCGATCTGCATGCCGGTGATTGCGGCAACCTGGGTCTGGAATTCAAACAGGGTCTGCAGTGTTCCCTGCGAGATTTCGGGCTGATAGGGCGTATAGGAGGTGAGAAACTCCGACCGCTGGATCAGGTGATCCACCGAAGCCGGAATGTGGTGGCGATAAGCTCCGGCGCCGCAGAAGAATGCGCACTCGGCCGCGCTCGTGTTCTGCGCGGCAAAACGCGACAAAGTCCTTTCCACATCCGCTTCTCCCGCATGCAGCGGCAGGTCGAAATCCGGGCCGCGCGCCGAAGCCGGCACATCCACGAACAGCGCATCGATCGCCGATACACCGACCTTGTCCAGCATGAGGCGCCTGTCTTCGTCCGTAAGCGGAAGATACCGCATCACCGACCTTTCAGGTAAGCGTCATATTGCGTGCGGCTCATCAGACGATTCAGATCCGCCGGATCGGCAATCCGCAGCCGGAAGAACCAGGCCTGTTCCGGTTCGGAATTGATCTTTCCGGGATCACTTTCGAGACCGCGATTCGCCTCAATGACCTCACCCGCGATTGGCGCGTATATCTCGCTCGCCGCCTTGACGCTTTCGACGACCGCTGCTTCGGCGCCGAGTGCCAGTGTGCGGCCCGGCTCCGGCAATTCCACGTGAACGACATCGCCCAGCTGATCGGCGGCGTATCGCGTTATACCGATGCTCGCCACGCCGTTTTCGGCTTTCACCCACTCATGGCTTTCGGTGAAACGCAGATCTTCCATATTACACCTCGTTTTTTCTGCGGTACCGGTGTGGAACGAACGGAAGCGGCGCAACCACCGCGGCACGCGCGGTGCCCCGCACAACGGCGGCCAGTGCGGTGCCGTCCGCGGCAGCAGAGGATGGGACATAACCCATGGCGATTGCTCCTCCCACACTCGGACCATATCCGCCACTTGTAACACGACCCAGTCTGGCCCCGGTTTTGTCAATCAGTTCGGCGCCCTCGCGCGCGGGCGTCCTGTCGAGCAAACGCAAGCCTACCCGCCGGCGTTGCGATCCATTGAAAAGCTCAGCCATGATGCGCTCCGCCGCCGGAAAGTCCCGGGCCTGCTTGCGCCGCTTGCCGATTGTCCAGGCGAGCTCCGCCTCGATCGGATTTGTCGTCTCGTCAATGTCATGCCCGTACAGGCAAAGCCCCGCTTCCAGGCGCAGCGTATCGCGTGCGCCCAGCCCAACGGGCAGCACCTCCCTTTCCGCGAGAAGCGCGCCCGCGACCAATTCCGCATCCTGCGCTGCAAGCGAAATCTCGAATCCGTCTTCGCCGGTATAGCCCGACCGGCTGATAATCGCCGGGGCCCCGCCAATCGTGAATTCCGCGAGCTTCATGAAGGTAAGCGCAGTCAGTCCTTCGACATGACGTGACAGTATCTGTTCGGATTTCGGCCCCTGCAGCGCCAGCAATGCGCGTGCCGGTTGCGGGTCCAGGGCTGCAATTCCCGCCAAACGCCCGGAAATGTAATCGAAGTCCGACGCCTTCGTGGAAGCATTGACGACCAGGTAAAGCCATGGCTTTCCGGGCATGCGAGCAGCCATGAAATCGTCTTTGATCCCGCCGTCATCATTGAGCAGCAGCGCATAACGCATATGTCCTTCACGCAAACCGCTGAGATCTGCCGGCGTCAAGCGCTCCAGGGCGGCTGCGGGATCGGAGCCGCGAAGATATGCCTGTCCCATATGCGACACATCGAACAATCCGGCGGAAGCGCGCGTGTGCAAATGCTCGTTGAGAATGCCGGCGCGGTAATGAACGGGCATTTCATAACCCGCGAAAGGCACCATCCTGGCGCCCAGCGACAAATGCAGGTCGTGCAACGGCGTTCTAAGCAGGCCGGAACCGGTTTCGTGCATCGTCAGATCTGCCGGTCGGCCTTCCGGGGTGGTGCCATTCGTCAATGTGCAACAGTTTGGGCCTGAGGAAAACGTACTTGGCCGCGGGTTGAACGCTTCGGGAATTCCGGAAATTACATACGCTCGGGAACTTCGATGCCAAGAATCCCGAGGAGCCGCTCCATTTCCCCCAGCGTGCGTTCACACAGGCCCAGGCGGGCGCTGCGCAATTCTGAATCCGGCTCCGAAAGAATATGGTGTTCGGTATAAAACCGGCTGAAATTCTGGGCCAGCCTGAAGACAAAATCACAGATCAGGTTTGGCGCTCTTTTGGTCTCGGCGGCTTCCAATGCTTCCGGCATGGTCAGAAGTTGCAGCGCCAGAGCACGCTCCTCCTCCGAACGGATCGCTGGTTGCGCCGCATTGTGGCCTTCCTCGCGCGCCCTGCGGAGAATTGATTTGATGCGTACCGCAGCATATTGGAGATAGGGACCGGTCTTTCCTTCGAATCTCGTGAACCTCTCCAGATCGAAGACATAGCTGGAGACGCGATTATTCGACAGATCGGCGAATTTTATCGCGGCAATCCCGACCGCCTTTGCGATGCGGGATCGCTCTTCCTGCGGATAATCGGCAGCAAGCCCGGCCTCCGAGAGGCGCTTACCCGCTTCCTCCGTCGCCATCGAAATGAGATCGTAGAGCTTCATCACTCCGCCAGCCCGGGTCTTGAACGGTTTGCCATCCTTGCCGTTCACCGTTCCGTATCCGACATGTTCGAGCACGGCGCGTCCCGCAAGCCCGGCCTTTTTTGTGGCGCGAAACACCTGCTGAAAATGGAGATGCTGGCGCTGATCGACCACATAAAGAATCAGTTCCGGATCGTGCTCCCGTACTCTCTGGACAATCGTGGCGACGTCCGTGGTCGCGTAATTCACGGCGCCGTCGGATTTCATCAGAATGAGCGGCGGCACCTCGACGGTGTCGGAGGGTTCGCCCACCGGAACGATCAGCGCGCCCGCGTCCATTGCCGCAAGGCGACGATCCTTCAGGTCTTCGATGATGCCGGGAATCAATGGATCGGCATCGGATTCCCCCTTCCATTCATCGAACCGGACACCAAGGCTGCCGAATTCCCTCTGCAGCCCCTCGGCGGATACGTTGTGAAAATGCCGCCACAGCGCACGATATCCGGGCCGGCCGGCTTGCAATTCAACTGTGGCCTGCCTGGCCGCTTCCAGCCGCGCCGGATCGTTTTTGCAAGCCGCCGCGGCCTCCGGGTAAAGCCGCTCCAGCTCCTCCATCGTGACCGGTGATTCCTCCGGATAGGGTGAGAGGTCGGAAGTATCGAAATAGGGCAAATCGGGGCGCCGGATCGCCAGTTCGGAAATCAGCTGGCCCATCGGCAGTCCCCAGTCTCCCAGATGGACATCGCTGATGACAGTCCAGCCATTTGCCCGGAAAAGGCGCTGCAGGCAGTCACCAATGATCGCTGACCGAAGATGGCCGACATGCATCGGCTTGGCGATATTCGGTCCACCAAAATCAAGCACCGTGGTCTTTGAAGCACGGCCTGCGGTAGCCACTTCGCAAACTCCGGCCAGCCGGCGGAGATTTCTTTCGAGCACCGCGTCCCTCAGCCGCAGATTGACAAAACCCGGACCGGCGATGGCAACTTCTTCGAACATCCCCGAGACATTCAGCCTGTCCCGGATGCGCTCGGCGATCTCGCGCGGATTACCTTTGACCAATCGCGCGGCCGCAAGCGCTCCATTGCATTGGAACTGCGCAAGGTCCGGCCGGTCGGAAATCTGAACCTGACCCAGTTCAGCCGGCAGGCCCTCAGCAGCGAACGCGGCGCCCGCGATCGCGCCGAGTTCGGACAACAGCGATGTCATCGTGCAGCAGCACGCGGAGCCGGGACAGGTCGCGGGGTGCGATTATAGGCAAGTTCGTCCGGCGTCAGTTGAAAGCCTGTGAGAATCTCATAATCCGACGGCTGCCGATCCATCGCAAGTGGAACCGGAAAACTGGAAACCGCCTCGGTGTAAGTATTACTGGCGCGACCGGACATCTGGGGTTGTGAGGTGTACACGCTCTTCGCCACGATATTGTTGTCTGAGTCGATGATCGCAACGAAGAACGGTAATTGCGGGTCCGCCATGGCTGCAGCCGGTCCGCGTGCTGCCCGTATGGCGAAGCTGAGGCTGACTGCCAACTTGTTATCATTGCGGTTGTAGTTGCAGTCGAGTTTGGCTTGCGACATCTCCGCCTGGAACGCAACGTCTGCGGTTTTCGGCATTGCAGCCGACGCATCCGGCTTCAGCTTGGTCACGGTTGTCGCATCCGAAAGGACGGCGGTAGCGGGACACGCCGGCCCCGGGTTCAGAGTGATCTGGGGCGCGCTCGACAGACCCAGCGTTTCGCATGCCGCCAGGGGCAAGACGACCAACAAAAGCGGAGCTATGACGCGGCGCATGGGAAAATATCCGGAGCAGGCATTCATCCTTGGGGGCCGGACTGTACCCAAGCAGCACGACGATGGAAAGCCGCACAGCGTAGACAAATTCCCAACCGGCGATTGCCAGCAAGGCGCAGAAAATGCGCTAATCCAAATGATCGTACACTTCACGAAAACTCCGCTCCCGCCTGCATAGCGCGCGAGTGCGTCGAAACAGGGAATTGCATGGCCGTCTATACGGACGTTTCGTTTGAAGACCTGAAAGTTTTCCTCGCCGATTATGAACTCGGCGAGCCCCATGTTTTCAAGGGAATCGCTGAAGGCGTCTCGAACTCGAATTACTTTCTGCAGACGGCAAATGGCTCCTATATCCTGACCCTCTACGAAATGCGGGTCGAAGCTGCGGACCTGCCGTTCTTTCTCGGCCTGATGGAGCATCTTTCGCGGCGAGGCGTGTGTTGCCCGGTTCCGGTCCACATGCGCGATGGCCGCGTCACGGGGACGCTCAATGCACGTGCAGCCGCCGTTCTGACGTTTCTGGATGGCGTCTCGCTTCGCCGCCCACAGGTCAATCACTGCCAGCTTGCCGGCAGGGCCATCGCGGAATTGCATTCTGCCGGCGCGGATTTCACCCAACGCCGCGCCAATGCGCTCGGGCTTGCCGGATGGACAAGTCTTGCGGCGGATTGCGCCGATTCTGCCGATTCCGTCGCCCCGGGTTTGCGCGACCTGATCCGGGAGGAAGTCGCAGCGCTGGGCGAAGCCTGGCCCGGCAATCTGCCTCATGGTGTGATCCATGCCGATCTGTTCCCGGACAATGTTCTGTTCTTGAATGACAGGATTTCGGGTCTCATTGACTTCTATTTCGCCTGCAACGACGCGCTGGCCTATGATCTCGCGGTGGCCCTGAATGCCTGGTGTTTCGAAAGCGATGGCGCTTTCAACCTGACGAACGGGCAGGCGCTGATTGCCGGTTACGAGAGCCGCCGTCCCCTGTCACCGGAAGAGCGCAAGATGCTCCCCATACTCTGCAGGGGAGCAGCGCTTCGCTTTCTGCTGACCAGGCTGTACGATTGGGTGCATCACAATCCCACAGCCCTGGTGCGCCCCAAAGATCCCCGCGAATTCCTCCGCCGGTTGCGCTTTCATCGGGCGGTCAGGGACGTCAGAGCGTACGGTCTGTGACTTCCTCTGCAACTGAATCCGCCGCCAAACCCGTGCAGATTTTTACCGATGGCGCGTGCAGCGGAAATCCGGGGCCGGGCGGTTGGGCCGCCATTCTGCGGTTTGGCGACAAAGAAAAGGAAATTTTCGGAGGCGAGCGACTCACCACCAACAACCGCATGGAATTGACAGCGGTCATTAAAGCGCTGGAGGCGCTGACGCGTCCCTGCAAAGTCGTCATCCATACCGATTCACGTTACGTGATGGATGGGATCACCCGGTGGATGCCGCGCTGGAAGACCAATGGATGGAAAACCTCCGACAGGAAGCCCGTGAAGAATGGCGACTTGTGGGTCGCGCTCGACACGGCGGCAACCCGGCACAACGTCGCCTGGAAATGGGTCGCGGGGCATTCCGGCCATCTTGAGAACGAGCGCGCCGACCGCCTGGCGCGCGCTGCAATGCCCGGGAAATAGGGCGCAAATTACGCCGCTTCCGTCAGGCCCCTGCGAAAGACGGTGCTGCCCCGTTTCATTTTCAGCATTCCGAGAATACCGATGAATCCCGCACCCGATAAAAAGGAGTGCCAGAGAAAATGAGTGCCGAACGGAATAAAGCTGCACATGGCAAGATCGATGCTGCGGAAGGTGAGCGCGATCAGCGCACACGCCAACGCCACACCGCCATAGGCTGCGACTTCACGCGAAGTTCTGAATGTTCCGGCGATCAGTGCAAGTGAAGCGATGATAACCAACGGCGCCAGAGCAACCCAGCGCTGCACCATTCCCCAGTATGGTTGGGAAAAGCGGAATCCCCCATAGAAGGCTGCCAGGAAAACGACCGCACCCGGAATTGACCAAAGGCGCCTCGCCCAGCAGAAAATAAAAAAGAACAGAAACATCAGACCGGAAGTGACTTCGAAAAACAGCCACTGTCCGTCACGCAGGCCGTGCCACATTCCGCTGCCGAAGCCGGTGAATACCGTCAGCAGACTGAGCACATACAAATCCCACGCCCGTGGATCGCGCTTCCAGACGAAATAGAGCCCCGCCAGGCCGAACAACACGATCACGCCGTTCGAGACCGTGTTCATCGGCTCGACGGGAAATACGCCCGGCGTCGCCGACAAGGTTTCGCAATAGACCGGACCTACGTTGAACGGGACCATTTCTCCCCCGGCGCGATGCTGGCGTGACCGGTCAGAGGTGATTCACCATGTGGTCACCACCGGAAACTCCGAATGCGCCGGGCTCTTCCAGATTGAGCTGCGTCACCACGCCATCTACGACCAGCATGGAGTAGCGGCGGCTCCTCAGGCCCATGCCGTGCTTCGTCATGTCAGCTTCCAATCCCAAAGCGCGCGCGAACTCTCCATTGCCGTCGGAGAGCATCGTCACGGAATCGGCCTTCTGCGCCTGCGACCAGGCGCGCATCACGGCAGGATCATTGACCGCCGTGCAGGCGATCGCATCGACACCCTTTTTGCGCAAGGAATCGGCATTCTGAACGAAGCTTGGCAGATGTTTTGCGGAACACGTGGATGTGAATGCGCCCGGCACAGCAAACAGGGCAACTTTTTTTCCCCTGAAGAATTCGTCGGCCTTCACTTCCTGCACTCCGCTTTCTGTCACTTGCCTCACAGTAACGGACGGAATTTTATCACCGACTTTGATCATGATGTTTCCCTTGCGTGGTGTGCGAAGCGCTTTTAACCTAACGTTGCCGCTCCCGAAAGGCCGGACGGGCGATTGTTCTCCAGCGCTGGCCCAGCGGGCAAGGAAACGCGCACAATGGGCGCATCACGGGATAGCAGACGGGATCAGGGCGAAAGCTTCCTCGAAGGAAAACTCCTGATCGCGCTTCCTGGCATGGAAGACGAGCGTTTTGCGCAAACCGTTGTCTATATATGCGCACATTCTTCAAAAGGCGCGATGGGAATTGTCATCAACAAACCGATCCCCGGGCTCTCCTTTTCGGAACTGATGAAACAGCTGGAGATCGAGACGACTCCGATGACCGGGAATTTCCCGATCTTATATGGCGGACCTGTCGAGACCGGACGTGGATTTGTGCTGCACAGCGGCGATTACGATGGCAGCGAATCGACCTTGCCCGTTTCGGAAGACATCTCGCTGACCGCGACACTCGATATCCTGCGCGCAATCGCAGAAGGGCGTGGGCCGAAACAGGCGCTGTTTGCGCTGGGTTATGCAGGCTGGGCGCCTGGACAGGTCGAGGCCGAGTTCCAGCGTAACGGATGGCTGCACTGCGAGGCCGACAGTTCGATCGTTTTTGGGGTTGATCCCGAAGCGAAATGGCGCACGGCCTTGCAGCGTCTCGGCGTCGGGCCTTCGGGGTTGTCGGCAAACACCGGACGGGCCTGATAGGCCTCTAGGCCGAGATCGGACTGCCCAAAGCGATCCGCTCCAACTCTGCCTCTTTTTGGACAGTGATGTCCGTGATCACGCCAACGCAGCGCTCCGCCGAATCCGCTCGGCCGGTTACAGTTGCGCGCAATTCACACCAGCGTTGCCGTGTTCCCGGCAGGCGAAATTCGATGCGGAAGGGAGTCTCCGGCCGGGTGCGTTGAACGCCGATCATTTCCTGGAATAAATCAAATTGCTCAGGCGCGATGCGCCTGGTCCAGAGTTCCCGGTTCAATTCGACCGGCGCGGACTGCAAACCGAATATCAAAGCGCCTTCCGCCGAGAGAGATAAAATTCCGCTATCCAGGTCAAGGTCGAATACACCCTGCCGCGCTGCGGCCATGGCTGCGGCTTCCCACCTGAGTTCAATCACCTCGTCGGTCGTCGTGGCTTGCAGATCATCGTGACGGTGAACCCGACGCAAATCCCGCAGGCGGGCGACGGAATGTTCGGTGGTCAGCGTGCTTGCGAGCGCCACCAGCATGGCGCCCGCGGCCGAAAAGCCCCCAAGCGCAGCGGATGCGGTCAGGTTTACTCCAAACCAACCTAGCGTGTTGAATGCCGCGGCAGCGGTAACCAGCGCAAAAACTGTTGCCGCCGGTGCAAGGCGTCTTGCGGCAGCGACCCCGATCCTGCCGCAATGCGACAGGTAGCCCGCAGCCGCGGCCGCGCCGAACAACGCCACTGCACGGACGAGCAGCCCCGCGACTGGCGCCGCCGCATACGCAACCACGCCAATTCCGATCACCGCCAATGCAACGCGATCCCGCCACTTCGCAGCACCGCGCCAGAACGCTTCAAACGGCGCCACATAGTCGATTGTTCTGATCGCGGCCGCCACGGCAAGCGCCACCCACAGAGCGAACAAAGCGTATGGTCCGGACAACGCCGCAAGCCCGGTTGAATCGAGCAGCCCCGAAGCCGTGAGATCCGCCATCAGGACGGAAAACAGAAACAGCGCAGCCCAGCCTGCAAATGCACGCGACGACAGGGCCGCAGCGGCCGCCGACAGGACCGTTGATGCGCCCAGCAATCCCCAGATCAGCCCGTCCAGAATTGAGGTCTGGCGGTTGTTGGCGATCAGGGCCGATTCGGTCCACGCAAGGAGCGGTTGGCCGGGCGTTGCATTCTCCAGATGCAGTGTCAGCGTGACTCCGCGGCGAGGCGGCAACAATACGCGAAATGCGTTCGCGCCAAAGGCGATATCGCTCTCAACCAGTATCCCGGGATCGGATGGCACGGCTTCCGCAATCACCGGCCGAGACGACAGTGGTTCCAATCCAAGCACAGCACCCGGCGCGCTGACGGTGGTAAGCACGCGTGCGACAGGCCCGGACTGCGCGTTCTGAATTGTGATGGTAAACCATGACCCGTGGGCATCGCCGGCCTCGGCAATCCGTTCACGGGTCAGAGAAGGTCCGAGATCGATCACCGGCTGCGGCGCGGCAAAGTTAATGGCGCCGGTCCGTGCCGGAGCCGGAGCCGCAGCAGCGGTCCCAATTTGCAACGCCAGGGCGAAACACAGAGCCGCGGCGCTGCGCCAGATTCGCGGCTTGATTCTCATTTCCACGGAGTTTCGTCCTGCAGGAGGCCGAACAATACATGGTCGCGCCATTCCCCGTTGATCTGCAGATACCGGAGAGCCCGGCCCTCTTCCCGGAACCCCAGTTTGCGCAACAGATTCCTTGATGCCGCATTTTCCGGAATACAGGCCGCTTCCATCCGGTGCAAAGCCAATGGCCCGAAGGCGAACGGAAGCAGCGCACGCAAAGCCGCAAACATCCGCCCCTGTCGCGCATATGACCGGCCGATCCAATAGCCAAGCGCCGCAGATTGCGTCACGCCACGGCGCACATTCGAAATCGTGCAACCACCCAGCAATTCCTCGTCACTGCTGCGGAAGACAAAAAAAGGATATGCGACATCGCTGCGAATTTCCCGCGCATATCGGCGCAGCCGCCGCCTATAGGCGCCCCGGGACAACTCGTCGGCTGCCCAAACCGGTTCCCACGGCGTGAGAAATCCCCTGCTCTCCTCCCGCAATTCCGACCATCGCCGGTAATCCGTCATTTCGGGATAACGCAAGAAAAGCCCGTCGCCCTCCAAAACCGGCTCTCGTCCGCCCGGGAAGATCAGGCCTTTAATGAGCATCGGGCCGCGCACCGTTATGCGGCGTGATTTCCGAACCGTTGGGCAAATCGCTCCCGGGTCTCCAGACGCAGGATCGGCCCCACGGCGGCAATCGCGGGATTTCCCGTTTCACACAAACCCGAGGCAAAGTTTTTGACCGCCTGCGTGTCAACGGCGTCGATGCGTTGCACCAATTCCTCGGTGCTTAACACCCGCCCATACGCATAGAGATGACCAGCGATCATTTCGCAGCGGGCGTGGGGAAGCTCCAGGCCCATCAACAGGGAGGCTTTCAGTTGCGCGCGTGCCCGCGCCACTTCTTCGTCCGATGTCTGCGCCGCCATCGCTGCGATTTCCGCGGCAACAAGAGGTGCGATTTCCCCCGCCCTGGTTTCCGACGTACCGGAGTAAACGCCGACCACTCCGGTATCGCGGTATGAATGGGAAAAGGCGTAGATCGAATAACACAGCCCGCGCTTTTCCCGGACTTCCTGAAAAAGTCGCGACGACATTCCCCCACCCAGCGCCGTCGTGAAAACCTGCGCGGTAAAAGCGTCGGGGTGATTTGCCGCAACACCAGGGAAAGCGAAGGCAAGATGTGCCTGCTCAAGATCCTCTTCGGCCCTGATCTCGCCGCCCTCGAAGCGCGCCGGCTCGAATCCCCTCTCCGACCCCTGTTCCAGTTTTGCCAGCAGGACCTGACCAGCTTCAACCAGTTTTTCGTGTTCGATCGCGCCCGATCCCGCAAGGACCACCGTGCCGGCGCGATAATGTTTGCGCATATAGTCGAGGACATTCGCGCGCGAGAAACCGGCGACGGTCACTTCGCTGCCGAGTATCGACCGGCCCATGGCCTGCCGCGGATAGCACGCTTCCTGCAGAAAATCGAAAACCTGATCGTCCGGCGTGTCGCGCGTCTGCCCGATTTCCTGGATGATCACATCGCGCTCGTTCGTCAGTTCGGCCTCGTCGAACACCGGATTGATCAGTATGTCCGCGATAATATCGAGAGCCAGATCAACATCGTCCTTGAGCACGCGGGCATGGAAAGCCGTCTGCTCGCGTCCGGTGTAGGCATTCAGATCGCCGCCGACCGATTCAATCTCTGTGGCGATATCTCTTGCCGAGCGCCGCACGGTACCCTTGAAGGCCATATGCTCCAGCATATGCGACAGCCCGCTTTCTTCGGGAGTCTCGTGGCGTGAACCGCAACTCACCCAAACACCCAGGGCGGTGCTCATCAGATGGGGCATCGGATCGCTGGCGACGGTGAGACCGGAAGGCAGGCGTGTGACTTTGACGGTCATCGGGGTGCAGCCCGCTCGAGTATGAATTCCCGCACTTCGGGCAACGCGTTCGGCAGCACCGTGCAGCGCTCCTCGCATTCGCCGAGACCGGCCAAAATTTGCGGAACCTCGGCGGTTCTGCCTATGGCCCGCGAAATTGCCTCCGGGAATTTCGCCGGATGCGCGGTGGACAGAGCAACGACAGGTCCGGTCAACTGCCCGGCCAACCTATCGCAGGCGCCCAGCCCGACGGCAGTATGCGGATCCACGATATGGCCGGTCGCCTGCCAGGTGGAACGAATAGCCCGAAGCGTATCTTCTTCTCCTGTTCGTACGGCGACATATCGTTGCCGCAGTTCATTCATGACTTTTTCCGGAATGGTAAATCGCCGTCTGCTGCGAAATTCCAGCATGGCATTCTTCAGCCACTCCGAATCGCGTCGGGATGCCTCAAAAAGCGCGCGTTCGAAATTGCTGGCCACCTGAATATCCATGGACGGACTGAGTGTCGTCTGAACGGAGCCCGCCATCCCATACTCGCCGGTTGAGAGCGTGCGCACCAGAATGTCGTTGACGTTGGTCGCGATCACCAGCCGCCCGTTCCAAAAGTGCGTCTGCAGATATGACATGGCCCCGATCCCTTCAGTTGGCTTTGGTTTGACCGTAGCGCACCGGTATCCAGACTGTCGCGCCCTAGCGCGTTATGCAGGATCGTCTCCCTGGCGGGCTGATCCTGCAGGACGCGGATCTGGCCGGCGGTGCGTCGCGACCGAAGCGCACCGCGGTGCACCGCGTCCAATACCGCGAACTCGATCTCAACGCCCGGGCGATCTGCCGGATCGACTCGCGCCGCTCGACGTAGCAGTCGAAGATCTCGCGGACGACCGGCGCTTCGAGCTCGTCGATCTCCAAGAACGCGTCAAGGGTGATCATCAAGAAGCCCAAGGAGATCGCGGTGAGCCCGAGCGTCGGGCTGCGCACGATGGTGCGGTCGGCAAGCGACTTCATTGGTCGATAGTCCGGCTCGCCGGCACCGTTGTCCACGACTTCTCAACTCACACTAATAGGCATCGCCTAACAGGCGCCTGGCCAGTTCGGCACCGTAGGACGTTTGCCCGGCGTGCGAAACGGGGCGAGAGCCGTGGCGGCCGGAGTCGTGGAACTGCCTCGGCGCTACGCGACGCGCCTCTGCAGGACGCTGTAGAGCAACTCGACGAGAATCCCGTCCAGCTCGAGGACCACGTCCGTGTCTTTGAGCGTCGCGTCAGCCTCAAGTGCATCGTGGGCCGAAGCGACGGCGAGGTCCCGATCGATGATTCGGGCACCGGCCGCGGCCAGGACCTTACGCAGCTCGGCTTGTGCCCACACAGCCCCGAACGCGCTCGTGCTCGCACCGATCACTGCGACCGGCTTGTTGCGCAGGACGGCCCCGTTGACCGGCCGCGACGCCCAATCCACGGCGTTCTTGAGCTGCCCTGGGATCGACGAGTTATATTCGGGCGTCGCGAACACGATCGCGTCGGCCCGCGCGATGGCGTCACGCCAGTGCGCGACGGCGACCGATCGACGATCGTCTCGAGGACGACGCCGAGCTTGATCGCATCACCGAGCGTCACCGCTGGGCCGTCGATCGTCCCACGTCCCTCGACCACGCGCGTATTGCCCTTGATCGTCAACTCGCCATCGACGATCAGGTCGTCGCCGTCGCGTCGGAGCGAGGTGGAGCGGAAATAGATCTCGGGATAGCGCTCGACGTCGAAGAATTCGGGCGACCCGAGGTGGGCCTGGAGGTTCTCGTCCTTGACGGCGAGCGACGTGACGTCGACGGTACCGCGCAACTCAGCCGAGTCCTGATCGACGTTCAGCGTCGCGTCGAACTTGTCGAAGCGGCCGCGGAACGTCGCGACCGCCATGTGCTTGACCGCGAAGCTAGCCGAGGAGTGAGTTGGATCCACGCTCCAGGTGCCGAGTGGGAGCCCTCTGGTGTTGAGGCTGACGTCGGTGACGGACATTTAGAACTCCTTGTTTGATGGTTTGGACTGACGGTGCCGGGGTGTCGGCTCACGGTGCGGGGGTGAAACTGCTTATGGTCCCCGTCGATGAACCCAGGGCCGCGTGCTCATCGCGGGGGTGAGGGGTCGTCGCCTGATTCGTGTGACTCGTGCGTTAGGACGGCTGCGGCAGGTTTGTGACGCACCAGGCCCGCGCCGATGCCCTGCGACGCGCCGCTGATGATCGCGACCTTCTTCGGCTCGGATGCCGGCGGCGTCATGCGACCGAGTAGGTTTCGTAGGTCACGCCGTCGGCCTGGCGGCCGCCGACGCTGATGAAGATGCCCTTGTTCAGCCAGTCGAGCTGCGGGGCGGCGGCCTCGATCCTGGTTGAGGTACGGAAGGTGTACTCGCTGGCGTCGACGTCCTCACCCCGCCCGAGACGCGCGAGGACCGCGGCGCTGCCGTGGCGCACACCTAGTGATTGGACGTAGAGCAGCACGCCGGCGTCGGTCTGCAGCGTGTAGCGGATGTCGCCGAGCGCGGTGCCGTCGGGCAGGACCATCTGCCAGTCGGCACTGGCGCCCGGAACAAGCTTGCCGCGCAGCTCAGGGCCGGTGAACGCCCCGCCGGTCAGGGGCACGATGCGGCGGTGGCCGTGCGGTCCTTCGCCGAGGTCCAGCGGTTGACCGAGCGTGGCCTCCAGGCGGTAGACCCGTGTCAGGCGTGGCTCGGGAAGGTGGGCGCCGCTCATGTCTGGCTCTCGGCGGCTGCGGAGAGGATCGCCTGGGGTACCGGATCGTTGGGATGCGGCTCGAGCGTGGTGACCGTGACGTGCATCCAGTCATCGAGCGGCAGAGCGCGGAGTAGAGCCGCGAGCTGCGCTTCGCTGTCAGCGCGGTACAGGCCGATGGCCTTGATCTCGCCGGGCGCAGCGGGAGGCTTCCACAGCCGGACGAGATGCCCTTCGTCCGCCAGTTCGGCCGCCGCGGATGCCTCGTCGCTCATACGGCCCTTGACCTCGCTCACCGAAGCCGCGTCCGGAATGTTGACCTCGAACTCAACCAGGAATTCCATGGGTTTCTCCTTCGTGCTAGATGTTGTGAGTAACCCCGCCGCGGCGTCGCCACCAGGATCGCTTCGTCCGCCAGCGGTGCTCATAGCGCCGCTTCTGACGCCGGGCGGAGGCGTGCTGGGTGACGCGGCGGATGAGCCGGGCATAGTGGTTGGCGGCCTGTTCTTCGTTGTTGAGGGCGCCGTTGAGCGGGTAGCCGTGGATCAGCACGACCGGCTGGCCGCTGCCGTGGTCCTCGTAGTGAATCTCGATCGGGGCGTCGTTCTCGGTTCCAACTGTGATGCGCGGCATGTGATGCTCCTTTGTCGTTGGGTGTTGTGCTGAGATTCAGGCTGCGAGGATCGAGCCAGCGCCCGCGCGGAGCCCTGGCCGCCTCATCGCGGAGGCCAGGGCAGAGCCAGTAATCCCTTACGAGGGCAGGTCCGTTCCGGCCTGCTCGGTGACCATGTAGGAGGCGTACCAGGCGGGCCAGTCGTCGTCTTGGCCGGACCGATGCAGAAGGTGCGGGCGCCCGTTGTGCTTCTCGTGCTCATGGTGGGCGGCTTGGGCTCGCCGAAGCGCAGCCTCGAGGTCCGCGGTGGACACGTAGCCCGTCTCGGCGGTGTTCATCCGGCCGGGGTGCCGAGTCGTTACCTCCTGGACGATGTACGTGTTGCCGTCGGGATCGGTGAAGTAGCAGAACGACCCGTAGCTGGCGCGCTCGGGGTCGGGACCCGGCTGCCGCGCCTCGACGGGGAACGGTGGCCCGTGCCAGATGTCGCTGACGTCGATGCCGCGGTTGACGAGCTCACCGTGCGCGGCCTCGATGTCGGAGACGACCAGCACGGCCTGGGCTGCGCCAGGCGCGGCCGCCGTGAGTCCAAGTCCGAACGTGATGGAGGTCCCGGAGCCCGGGGGTGTGAACTGGACGATGCGAAGGCCCTCCATCGGGGCGACATCGTCGTCGAGCCGCCAACCCAAGCGCTCGTAGAACTCCTTGGATCGGTCGACGTCGGACACAGGGATGACGTCGTTCTCGAGCTTCAGGTCGACCCGCCCGACGCTCGGGTCGCGGCTCGTGGTGCCTTCTTCTGTAGTGCTCATGTGTACCTCCTGAGGGGGTTCAGGAAGACCTCGGTTGGTCTTCATTGGTGAGGACATGAAGCGTGGGCCCCTCGCCTGCCGATCGCGCCCGGCAAAGCCCGGGTCGTATCCCGGGGGGGTGCCGGGTCCGGGGGTCACGGGGTCAAGAGGAGCGTGCGACGCCGTCCCACGGACCTTCCGGGGGTGGCCATATCGACTGCGGTTTCAACGCGGCGGATGCTTGGTCGGTGCGGCGAGTGCGCGGCGTTGGATGAGCTGGTCGCGAGCGCGCGCGGACTTCAGCCGGGCGCTGGTGCTGCGTGGAGAGGCCGGGGTCGGCGAGAGTGTTCAGGGGGCGACTCACTGGTATGCCAACCTACCCGGACGCCGGGCCTGCCGCCGCCCGGCTCGCATGAGCGCGCGATCGTGCAAGCCTGGGCGATCTTCGCGATGACCGAGCTCGAAGCGCCCGCGATCGAGAGCTACCGCCAGCGCGACGCCAACCCGGAGGCATCGACGAAGGCGGCCGCGTGCTGCGCGGACGCCGCGGCCGTGATCGAGGGCGCGCTGTCGGGGACGCATCCTCACCTCGGTCCCTCCCGGTTCAGCGTCGCCGACATCTTCGCCGGCGGGTGCTGGGCGTCGCTGTCCGCGTCGGCGCGATCGACCTTCGCCGCCGACGTCGCGTACATGGACTCGCTCGCCGCACGCCGCGGCGTTGAAGCGGGCGTCGGCGAAGCCCGGCTCGCGTGGGCCGTCTGAGCGTCGTCGACAGGATTGTGCGACCCACGGCCGACTTCGGCCTGAGCGCAGCGGTGTCGACTACGTCCGGGTCGCGGGCCTCGACTTGACCGGCGAAGCCGGCTTCGGGGTGTAGGCCGCCATCGCCGGCGGCGAGGCGATGGCGAGCTGGAGGACAGACGGCGGGAGCTTCTCGGGCGCCGACCAGGGCGTTCACGGGTGCGGCTTGCGGTCAGGCGTGGGATCGTGGCTCGACCACAGCGCCCGGCGGCGAGACGAGGTCAATGCAGCGAACGGCCTGTGGTGCGTGGTGGCGCGCGGAGGCGGCGTAGCCGCCGGTCATATCCATCGAGATGGCGGTCAGTCGGGAGGCGCGTGCGACGAGTTGCGGGTCAAGCTCGCAGCCGTCGGTGAGCCATGCGGCGGGGATGCCATGGCCGGCGGGGACGGTCGGGCACGGGCCGAAGGGGACCATGATCGCGGGCGCTTGAGCCTCGTGCGGCTGGCTCGCCGGCCCGCGCGACGGGGGCGGCGGGGATGGCGGGGAGGGAGCTGCGGGCTCGGGGTCGAGCTCGGCGAAGAAGGCGTCGGCGGCCTTCTCGCCCTTGCCCGCGCAGCCCCACACGATCTTGCCGCGCCGGTGTACGAGCGTGAGGTAGTTGTGCTGGCGCTTCCAGCTGACCTCGTCGATCCCGATGTCATAGAGGTCGTTGAGACGGTCAACGTCCAGCTCGTCGTCGCAGACGCGCTTGATGATCCGCCCGACCGTGCCCCAGTCGATCCGCAGCACGTGCGTGATCGTCGTCTTGTCGGTTCTGGTCGCCAGCCACGCGACCAGGCATTCGAAGTCCCGGGTGAACTCCGAGCGCGGCCGGGCGAACGGGACGCCTTCGGTCAGCGCCCCATGCTCCGGGCACCAGAGCCGCCGGCGCCTGCAGTGGACCTCCAGCCGCCAGACCCCGAGATCGAGATGCCGCCACACCGAGTTCTCCGGCCGGGTGTCCTTCCGCGCCCGCGTCGAGTATCCACACTCCGGGCAGATCAGCCGGCGGCGGCGAAGCGCCACCTCAACGATCACCCGGTCGGGCTCGAACCGGACCTTCTTCACCACCACCCCCTTGCCGAGGCGCAGAAGCCTGGAAAATGCCGTCGTGACGCGCACGCTGTCCCTCCTTGCAAGCCGTTGACCTTGGACAGCCAGCAGCCTGCCAGTGAGGGCAGCGGGCGCGTCGCCAACCAGCGCGCAACTTCCGGGAACTTCCTCAGCCGGGAAAAGCCCCGCTCAAGAACGCAATCCAGCTCTCACCGTGTCCACATCGATGCCCGAAGCCCCCGAAATGGTGACCAGCCGGGTGCGACCGAAGGCAGGTATGTAATGACGTTTGCCTCGGCCGACCGGCTCTTGTCGGTCAACGTCGGCGTGCCCCGGGACGTTGAGTGGGAAGGGCGAACAATCCACACCGGGATCTGGAAGGCGCCCGTCGGCGGCCGCCGGATGGTTCGCCGCCTTAACGTCGACGGCGATGGCCAGGGCGACGTGGAGGGGCACGGTGGCGTCAACCGCGCGGTGTTCGTCTACCAAATCGAGTCGTACCGCTACTGGCAGCAGTTTCTCGGCCGCGACGATTTCACCTACGGGCAGTTCGGTGAGAACTTCACTGTGGACGGTCTCGCGGACGACGAGGTCTGCATTGGGGACCGCTACCAGATTGGCTCAGCGCTGTTCGAGGTCAGCCAACCCCGGGTCACGTGCTATCGCCTCGGCATCCGGATGAGCGAGCCCAGCATGCCCTCGCTGCTCGTCGCACACCGCAGGCCCGGTTTCTACCTCCGGGTGCTCGAGGAGGGCGAAGTCGGAGCCGGCGACGCGATCGAACGCATCGAGCGCGGTCCGGAGGGGTTGACGGTGGCCGAGGTCGACGGCTTGCTGTATCTGCCGGGCCACCCGCGCCGCGATCTGATTCGAGCGCTCCGGATCCCGGCGCTGAGCAAGGGATGGCAAGGGTCGTTCCGGGAGCTGCTGGAGCGGGCTCCAGATGGCGGGCGTGCGGAGCCCGCGTGGGCGGGGATGCGGCCGATGCGCGTCGTCGCGATCGACCGCGAGAGCACCACCGTGATCTCGGTGCGCCTGTGCCGGTCGACGGCGATCCTGCGAGCCCTGCCCGACCCGGGCAGTTCCTGACCGTCCGTGTACGCCCAGACGCCGGAGCCGGGCCGCTGTTGCGGACGTACTCGCTGTCCGGCGTGCCGAACTCAGATAGCTACCGCATCAGCGTGAAACGCGAGGTGCACCGTGCGGCGAGCGAGTACCTGCACACGGCGTTGCGCATTGGCGACATCATCGAAGCGGGCGCGCCTCGCGGCTCGTTCGTGCTCCGTCCCGGTGGTCGCCCCGTCGCGCTGATCAGCGCCGGGATCGGTGCGACGCCGGTGCTGGCGATGCTTCACGTGCTCGTCAACGCGCGTTCCACTCGGCAGGTGTGGTGGCTACGTGGCGCTCGCAATGGTGCGGAGCACGCTTTCGAGCAGGAAGCGCTTGGCCTGCTTACCCGGCTCCCGGACTCCCATCGCATCGTCTGCTATAGCCACCCCGGGCCACACGACCGAGGCTTCGAAATCGCCGGCCGGCTGACCGGCGAGGTGCTCGACGAGGCCGGCATGCCGATCGACGCCGATTTCTACCTGTGCGGCCCCGGTCCGTTCATGCACGACATCGCCGCCGCGCTGGCCGCGCGCGGCGTGGCGCCCGAGCGGATCAGCACCGAGCTGTTCGGACCGGCGGACGCGATCGCGCCCGGCGTCGTCACCGGCCCCCTGCGATCACCGCATCCGCCGGCGGGCGTGCCGGGCGCGGGCCCATCGATCTCGTTCAGCCGCAGCAACCTGTCGGTCGCGTGGGATCCGTCCTTCTCGAGCCTTCTCGAACTCGCGGAGGCCTGCGACGTCCCGGTCAGATGGTCGTGCCGCACAGGCGTGTGTCACAC
This sequence comes from uncultured Alphaproteobacteria bacterium, assembly GCA_963747255.1. GTDB lineage: Bacteria > Pseudomonadota > Alphaproteobacteria > Micropepsales > Micropepsaceae > CAIYRG01. The sequence goes on along the minus strand of CAVVEG010000017.1, from coordinate 12,869 downwards.
GTGCGAGACCGGGCTCGTCAGCGGTGAGGTCAACTACCGGCCGCACCCGCTCGAACCGCCCAGCCCGGGCATCGCGCTGATCTGCTGCTCACAGCCTTCCGGCGAGGTCGCGCTCGATCTATAGCGATCCTGGGAGGAGGAGCACGGGGAATGCCTGATCGACTTCGAAATCAACACTCCCAGCAGGCCCGAGAGAGTGGATGCGATGGAGCGCGAGAAGGCCAAAGCGGCCGCCGCAGCCGTTGTGCCTGTCCTGTCGTTGATCTCGCCCGGCGCTACGCGGGCGTGGCTGCTCCGTCGCGGCTCGGCAGGGCGTCGTGGAGCCCCCTGCGCGAGCTGATCCCCAGCTTCGTGAATACCTTGCCCAGATGCCACTCGACGGTGCGTGGACTAAGGAACAGCTCGGTGCCGATCGCCGGATTCGTATGTCCGTGTCGAGCGAGCAGCGCGATCTTTCAGCTCCTGCGGCGTGAGGTCGTCGCGCGTGTTGTCGCGGCGCTTGCGTACCTTCTCGCCGGTGGCCAGCAGCTCCCGCTGGGCGCGGTCGGCGAATCCGTCTGCCCCCATCGAGATGAAGCTCTCGTGCGCGGCACGAAGTTGCTCACGCGCGTCGACCCGGCGGCCCTCGCGGCGGAGCCACTCCCCGTAGGTCAGCCGAGCGCGAGCCAGGTGCGCCACCATTCGGGTCTGGCCGAGCGACTCGATCGCCTGGCGGTGGAGTTCATCGACGTTGTCGCCCGACTCGATCAGCGCACGGGAGCGGGCCTCCGTCCCGGCTGCCCAGACCGTGCCGCTCGCACGGGTGCGTGCCGATAGGCGATCGACGGCGTCACGCGCGACCTCGTGCTGGCCGCTTCTCGAGGCGGCCTCGACAAGCTCGTACAGCGCCCACGACGATGTCGTCATCTCGTCGGACGCGGCGGCGTTCTCGGCCGCATCCACCGCGAGCTCGTACTGACCAAGGCCGTTGTGCAGGATCGCCGCCGCATAATCCGCGGCCGCGAGCGCACACCCTTCGCCTCGCTCGCGCGCGCCGCGCGTCATCCTGTCGACGAGCTCCAGGGCCACGGACGCCTGTCCGCGCCAAGCCGCGAGCCGAAGCGGAATGTAAGGTAGGGTGTCGGCCCTGATTCCATGGCCAAGCTCGGCCGCGTCTGTCACGAGCCGCTCAGCCTCGACGAGATCTCCCGCTTGGACGTAAAAGCCCGCGAGGTAGTCCAACGCGTACGGAAGTAAGATCAGAGTCCCCGTTGCCCGCGCAAGCGCCGCCTGAGTAGACGCCAGCTCGAGCCACGCTTCGTCGTCCCACAGTTCCATCGCCGCGATATTGAATGCGACGCACAGCCCGTCCAGCCGCGATTCCTCGGCGCGATAGGCCCGCAGCGCCTCGGTCAACCCTGGCGCCGCAGCGGCGTAACCTTCGGTTAGACGCGTGGCCAGCCCAATCAGTAACAGCTCTCGGGCCGAGAGCGGCTCCGGTCCCAACGGCGCCGAACGGGCTGCCCTTCCCACCCCCGCTGGATCTGGTCCGCTCGATAGTTCGCCAGCGTAGATTGAGGCGAGCAGCGCCTCGAGATAGGTCTCCCGGGCGAACTCGGCGTCGAGTGGCTCAAGCCGTCGTGCCGCGCTCGAGCAGCAGCGACGGTGCGTCACCACCGCGTCGGAGGTCGAACGCGATCTGGGCGCGCATGTGCTGCACCTGTGCCTTGCCAAGGTCATCGAGCGGGCCCGCCTCGGCGAGGGCGAGCAGAGACTGGGCGGACGGAAAGTCTGCAGCTTTGAATTTCGCGCGCGCGGCCGTGAGCGCGCGCGCATGACCCGGTCACAGGGTTCGGAGGTGAACGTCACCGCACGCTCCAGAAGCGCTGCGGCGGCGGCGATGCCCCCGCGGCGCTCGGCCCGGCCCGCGCATTCGATCAACTCGGCGGCCACTTCCTCGTCCGGCGCGGTCACCGCGTGCGCTCGGTGCCAGGCCCGCCGATCCGGATCGGTCTCAGGATCGGTGGCGCCCGCGAGCGCGGCGTGAACGGCGCGGCGCTCCGCAGTGGGCGCCGCGCCATACACCGCGGATCTAACGAGCGGATGGCGAAACCGGACCCCCGCTTCGATCTGGAGCAACTCCGCCGCGGCCGCCGGCTCCGCCTCTGCAGCGCGCAACCCCGAGCGTCTGAGCTGCTCGCCAAACGAGCGTTGCGTCACCCACAGGATCCGCCGCGGCCAGCAGCATCAATCGCCGCGTCGCCTCCGGCAGCGCGTCTACCCGCTGGCGGTAGTGATCCTCGATCTGGCGCGAGAGGTCGGTCGCATCGGGGACGGCAAAGCCACCGGCCAGCTCCGCCGCGACCATGCCCCGCGGCAGCTCCAGCAGCGCCAGCGGGTTGCCGCGCGTCTCGGCGACGATCCGGTCACGGACTCGTTCATCGAGAGGACCGGGAACGACGCTCGCGAGCAGCGCCCGCGCGTCCTCTTCATCGAGGCCTTCGAGCCTGAGCTCCGGCAGGCCAATCAAATCGCGCTCGTCGCTCGGCTCTCGCACCGCGAACACGATCGCCACCGACTCGGCCAGCAGCCGTCGGGAGGCGAACGCTAGAACCTGGGCCGAGGCGCCGTCCAGCCATTGCGCGTCATCGACCACGCACAGCAGGGGCCGATCCTCTGCAACTTCGGCCAACAAGGTGAGCGCCGCAAGCGCGACCAGGAAACGATCGGGGGCATCGCCGATCGAAAGACCAAACGCAATGCTCAGAGCGTTTCGCTGCGGCTCTGGAAGACCGTCGAACCGCGGCAGCATCGGGGCACACAGCTGGTGCAGCCCCGCGAAAGGCAACTCCATCTCCGACTCGACCCCAGCGATCTGAATGACCTTGAAACCGGCGGCCTCAGCGACCGCATGCCGTAGGAGCGCCGTCTTCCCGAGCCCAGCCTCGCCGCGGATGACCAGCACCCCGCTCTGACCCCCGCGGACGCGCTCGAGCAGCCGGTCCAGAGCTTCGCGCTCACTGGTCCTGCTGCGGAAAGCCGGTGGGCGCTGGCTGGCCATTGGTCGAGAAGCGTAAAGGACACGAGCTGGTTCACCCGGCGGGCGTGCCCGTCCCGTCACGCCGCCGCGGCGACCACGGGACTCACGGGCGCGATACGCGGGCCAAAGCGGGATCGTCAGGCCATCACAAACCGACGACGTCGCGCCCTGCGCAGCTCTGCTCGTGTCCCAGGTACCAACCGACGACGGCGCGCTCGTCGAGCTCCGACGGAGCGCCCGAGAAGGCGATCCTGCCGCGGCGCGCGTCAGCCGCGCCGACGTCCGGGCCAACGGAACGCAGGCAGCAGTCTTCCGGACGTCCTCTCGGTACAACTGCTCCTCGAGGGCCGCTCTGAAGCGCGGCGCTTTCGACGGGAGTGTGCTGAGCCTCGCCACCACGTCGTTTACGACTACGCCGGCGCCCGCCTGCTGCTGCGACGCCGTCCAGCCTGGGGTCTCGGGGCGGCTGGTGAGCAATCCCGACCTCCCGATCCCGATCCGCCCGAGCCTCGACCTCCGCTGGCTCGGGGAACGGCGTGCCGATCACCACGAGGTCTGGGAGCTTGCCCTCGCCATCGCGGTGAGCCCTGAAATCCCCGAGATCGCAACGCCAACCGGGACTACCGTCGTCGCGACCGGGACCGCCAACATCGATGATCTTGCCGCGTTCCTTCTTTCCCGGATCGACACGCCGGTGGACGGCAGACCAGGGACCTGATCCGGGGTGTTGCCGGGCGCGAACAGGCGCCCCCTGGGGGCAACATCCGAGTCACATCGTCATCCCCAACGCCAGGAGCAGGAGCGTCATGCCCTCAGCAACGAAGGCCGCGCAAGTCAGGCTCAATCGAGTTACACCTTCACACTGTCGAGTCGTACTCGACAACCCGCCGCTCAACCTCATGGGTCCGGAATTCGTTCTGCAGATCCGAGAGATCGTCACGGCGCTCGAGAACGACGACCGAGTGAAGGTGGTGGTCTTCGAAAGTGCCGTCGACGGCTTCTTTCTGAATCACTCCGACTTCCTCGCGAACTTCGAGGATCTGACCAGCATCCCGCAAGGTCCGACCGGCCTCGAGGCATGGCCCGACGTCCTGGTGCGCCTGACGCGCGCCCCGTTCGTTTCGATCGCGCTGATCCGGGGGCGGGCGACCGGAAACGGCAGTGAGCTCGCGCTCGCCTGCGACATGAGCTTCGCGAGCCGAGAGAACGCGCTCTTCTCGCAGTTTGAAGTGGGCGTGGGCCTCGTCGCTGGTGGAGGGCCGATGGCGCGACTTGCCGCGGGTCATGGGACGGGGACGCGCCCTCGAAGTGCTCCTGAGCGCAGACGACATCCGAGGCGCCGATGCCGAGCTCCTCGGCTACGTGAACCGTGCGCTACCGGATGCCGAGCTGGACGATTTCGTCGACGCACTCGCAACCCGGATCGCCTCGTTCGACAAGTGGGCGATCGCCAACACCAAGCGCCTCGTGAACGAAGCCAGCCTGCCGCCCGACGTCGAAATCAGAGCGGGCTGGGACGCCTGCATGGCCTCCGTCAACCGACCCGCGGCGCAGGAAAGAATCAAAGCCCTCCTGGAGCAAGGGCTCCAGAAGCCTGGAGACTCGGAGAATCGACTCGGATTCTACGTGGGACAGCTGGGCCTCAAGGGCGAGCGCTGAAATCCGAACGGCCTATCTCACTCTCTGAAAGGAAGCACACGACCATGGACTTACTCACCATCGCGAAGAAAATCGCTGACCGCGTCGAGGCCGAGTCGTCTAAACAAAACGTACCCGTCGCGGTTACCGTCATCGACATCCACGGCAACGTCGTTCTCACCCACCGCATGACCGGAGCGCCCGCGTTCTCCCTCGAGCTCGCCGAGCGAAAGGCCTACACGTCCGCCCTCGTCCGCATGCGCACCGCTGACCTCGTCCCCCTCGTGCAACCAGGCGCGGACCTCTATCCCCTCCTCGCCGTCTCCGGCGGTAGATACTCCGCGATGGGCGGCGGCGTGCCGCTCACCAACGAGGGCCAGGTGATCGCCGGCGTCGGAGTCAGCGGCGGAACGACGGAGCAGGACATCGCCATCGTCGAAGCGGCGATGAGATAACCCGTGGCTACCAGCACACCGACGCCGACAAGCAGGTGCGTCGCGACGCGCGGGTCGCGACGCGCACTCGTGATCGCGGGCGGGCACGGCTTCGTGACCGCGTGTGTCCGAGGCTGTTGCGCAAAGGGTTCCGTCCGGCCTCGCAGCCATGTCCGAATCTGCCCGCCCTGATGCGGCGCAAGATGGCTCGGCAAGAGATCGCTCGTCACAGCGGCGGAGTGACACGCCGCGTCTCGCGGCGGCGCTGGACGAAATGAACGCTGACCGACGCGAACAGCCTCACCACCTGATCGAGCGGCTGCTCGGTCACGGCCGGGAGGTGCTCGGACGGTGGGCCGCGGTGATGGTCAGCTCGCGCACGTACGCGGAGATCCTCGATCGCCACGTCGAGCTCTACAGTCGTCTGAGTCGGCCGAGGCTGAGCCGTGTCCGCCCGGCGACTCAGGCCACGGGGCCGGTCGAGGACGAGTGGCTACGGGAGAATCTCGTCGCTATCGCCCAGCTCGCTGAGTCGCTCGATCGAGCCTCGTTCGAACTCGCGTTGCGGATCGTCCCGCTCAACTGGTGGGCCACGCGGCTGCCTGACCGACCGTCGACGGCTGAGAATCTGCGGACCTAGACGCCTACCCAGGTTGGGAGAGACCGATCGCCATTGACAACCCTCGTAATAGGCGCGGGAATCGAAGGCTCCTACCACCGCGCGTTCGCGCGGTGCCAGTCGACCGTCCGAACCAGGCCGTCGGCGAAGCGCCTGCGAGGGCTCCCAGCCCAGCGCAGGCGTCTTGTTCAACGTCAGCTGAGGAGCGCGCACTTCACACAAGTAGAGCCAAACACCTGGTCGCCGACTTGCCTCAGGCCAGCGGCGCGCCCGAAATGCAGCTCCTCCGCGACGGCCACGAAATAGCGCTGCTGGCGCAACTCCATCTCCCCGTCAGCCTACGCGCGACCAGGTCGTCGACTACGCGAACAACGTCACAGGTGACATCGCTCCCACCGGGCACTGGGTCGCGGAGGAAGACCCCGTTTACCTCACCGCGCGGCTACTGGCCTTCCTCTCAGACGACCACGCAAGCCCCGACGCGCAAAACGCGATGGCGACAGCCTGAAACGCCGAACGCGCACGCTGTTACCTCCCGCATTCGCTCTCCGCCCGCAGCGCCTGCCGACCCTGCGGGCGGAGACGTCGCGACGAAGCCCAAGACCTGGCAACAGGGCCGGACCAGCAAACCCTTCTAACGCTGGACTGCTCATGACAGAGGTGCGACTCGCATCCTGCTGATTGTCGTGGCCATTGGCCTGCTCGCTCCTTTAGTAGTGCTTTGTCAGGTCGTCCAGATCGACCCGAAAATCGAATAGACACGAATCCAGCGTGATGTGTAGCCACGGCAAAGAAGGAATTCAGGGATTGACGTCGTGGTCGACCAAAATTCGCAACCTCACAAAGCACTATTAGTTACTTCCCCCGGAAATACGCAGAACCTGTCGCGCAAGATCGATTCACTGAATGCCGGTGCGACTTTAACTACTGGTGATTCGAGCGGCAGCGGCTTCGGTCGCCGTTTTGCGCCGGGGTTTTGCCGGGGCAAGTAGTTAGCGCTTGGCTTCTTCCGCGGGTCCGCTTTGGGCGCGCCCCTGCCGCCACGCGGCTCCTACGAGCCACTGAGAAGCTCGGCCACCACCTCAGGCGCAAATATCTCTGTTTCGGAAGGCTCTCGACCTGCCGCAAAGGATCAGCTTACGTCGGGAGCCAGATGCGGACGATCCCTTTCTTCGCTTCGACGCCACCCGGCGCGTGATCGCAATGGCGACGATCCACACTCCAGCTCAAGGCCCGTCGGCGTTCCGGCTGATGATCGCATGCGCCCAGATCCAAGCGTGCGCGGCCTGGGCTCGGCACGACTGCATTTGTTCTCGTGCCCGCTTGGGCCGCGCTATCGCAAGGGCGACCAACCACAGCTGTGCGAGGACGCGATGCTAGGCGCCGGCGAGCAAGCAAGCGGCCCCGGGCGGGCTGCGTTTGGTCGCTATAGGGATCACCCGGCATCAGGGTGCGTCGGCATCAGATGCGATCCCGGCGTGGCTGGCGCCGACGTCGCGAGCGACGTCGGGCCTAGTCGATGGTCGCGACCCATGCGAGCGGGCGATCATGCGGCTGTCGAGGCTCGTCGAGCCAGCTCGAGTCCAGCGGGAATTTTGACGATTCCCTCGATGTGAGTCTGCGCCGCTCGAAGGACTCGGAGCCGGAGTCCGTCGTCACCGAACCGGTCGTGCGGGACAGGATCCCGGACGCAGCTCTCGACGCTGTCGCCGCAATCCTGCGCGTGCTTGGGGAGACGGCCGTCGGTGACCCGGAGGCCGCGAGCCGGCTGGAGGCCTGGGCTCGCCACATTCTTGTCCTGGCTTCGCCGCCGGGCTCAGGAGACGCCGTCTGTCTCAGCCGCGACTGGGCGGGTCTCAGCAATCACGTCGTCGCGTACGTGCGCCACGACCATGCTGTCGTATCGCGCTCAATTGGCGATCTTCGGGACGCGGTCTGGTTGGTGATCGAGCGTGTCTCGCAGGCCGTCCTGGGCGACGCTGCCTCGGACGCGAACGCGGTGGCCCAGCTCGAGCGGCTACGTGCAGCGGCCGGCCGCTCCGCGGCGGAGCTGAAGGCGACCGCGCTCGAGACTGTCCAGCAGCTCTCAGAGATCATCGATGAGAAGAGCACACGACAGCTCCAACTGGCACGCGAGCTCGGAGAGCGTGTCGACATCCTCAAAGTCGAGCTCGAGGACACTCGCCGGGAGGCGGACATCGACCCGCTCACGAAGCTCTGGAACCGTGGCGTGTTCCAGCGCGAGCTCTCTCGCGCCGTCCACGTGCGCACCCTGGTCGACGAGCCGGTGTGTCTCGTTCTGGTCGACATCGACCACTTCAAGCACATCAACGACGTGCACGGGCATACGACGGGCGATAATGCGCTTGAGGCGACCGCGAGCGCTCTGGTGCGCAGCTTCCCCCGCCGCGCGGACGTCCTGACGAGATTCGGTGGAGACGAATTCGCCGTGATCCTGCGCGATGCGACTGCCGCCGACGGCGGCCGGCTTGCAGAACGCTTCCTCGCGGCGGTGCGACAGGTCGAGGTGCCCGGGGCTCGCGACACCGTGACCCTCACGCTGAGCGTCGGTGTCGCCGAGGCGCTCCCCGGCGAGCCAGCGGACAGCTGGTTCGCCCGCGCCGACCGCGCTCTTTACAAGGCGAAGGCCGAAGGGCGCGACTGCGTGACCATCGCCGCCGACGAGTCGGAGGACCGCTCGACAGCGTGGGCGTGACGGAGCTGGTGCGGGGCGAACCGGCGCCTGACTCCGGCCGCTTGGGCGGTGCGATGCAACTGGGCGCGGATCGCTGCCGGGGCGCATGGCCGGCCCCGGGTCGCGCCGCGAAGAACACAGAACAACGCGCCGACCGGCAGGGTCCGGCGCAGCTCGAGCCACGGGTCAAGCTGCTCCCACCCCCAGCGGTCCATCCCCACCTCCCGCCGGCGACCACCCTTCCCGGCACGGACCAGCACGGCGCCGCGCTGGCGGTCAAGATCGGTCTCAGCCAGCGCAAGCGCCTCGCTGATCCGCAGACCGGCCCGCCACAGCACGGCGATCACCCCGCGCAACCTCACCGCCTCGGGGCCATCCCCCGCGGCTCGCATCACCAGGACGATCTCCTCCACCGTCGGCGGGTCCGGCGGATACCGAAGACCCTTGTTACGCGGCACACGGCCCTGGTGAAAGCCAGACAGGGTGGCCGGGGACCGACGGCGCCCGGCCCGATCCCGCAGTCCTACAGATCCCATGACGTCCTCCTCTGGACGACGAACGAACCCCACGATCCTCCCGCGACCCGACGGCCGCACGAATAGGGACCCGCAACGGCTCAGCCGAGTGCTTGCTCCTCGGCACCCACCCGGCGCTAACAGGACCACACCGAATGTCGCCGAGGGAGTCGTCCGCCAAGACGACCAGCTGATGATCGCGTTCGTGGCAAAGCACAAGCCGGCCTCGACCTTCTCACTCGACTAGAGCGATCGTCAGCTGTCGCCCGGTGCTAGCCGGCGGACACGGCAGTAGTTAGCGTTTCGACTCACCCGGATCCCGCGCAACGCAGGAAACTCGGCATCACGCCGCAGATGCTCGTCGCGCCGGTAGAGCAGGTCTGGGATGACCCCGTCTTCCGGTTCTCATCACGACTGATCGAGCGCAACTGCTTTGTCGCCTAGAGCGCCAGTCCTGGTGTCGACGCCGTCGTGACCGCTTTGGTGCTTGCAGTTTCTCGGCGGCCAGTTAGCACGCCGAGCCACGATCGGACCGTTCCGTCTGCGAGGCGGAGCGTGCGCGCGTGTGGCGAATAGAGGACCGCCGTAATCCCGGTGCCCGAGTCCTGCTCCCGTGCTGGCGGGACAGGAGGGCCAGCTTGCGCCGGGCGAGCGAGCCCTCAACACCTCTTCGCATGCGAGCGACGGCGACCGGGCATCGATCCAGTAGGCGAACGGCCGCGCGGCCGGACTGAGCGCGCCGCCGCCTGCGTCCGTGGCTACACGGTAGCGCCCGCCTTGGGCCGCTGGGGCTTCGACTTCAGCTCCTCGACGTTCGCGTGCGCGTCTTCCTTGTGCTTCTCGGGTGCGGGCCTTGCGCACTCCTTGCAGGCCTTGCGCTTGGTTTTTTTGGCTGCGCCTCCTTTGCCGCGGCGATCTCCTCCTCGACGTCGACGACCGGCCGGCGCAGAATCTCCCCACCCAGCCGCGCAATCGCGGTGCCGATCACCTCGGGGCTCTGCTCTGTCACCTACCCCAGGACCGCTGTCCGCGACGGATGAACCTGCTTCGAGATCTCACCGAGGACCGACTCGGTGTCGGGCGCGGCATCATCGATGTCGAAAAGGGATCCGACCATCACGCCGGTCGCGCCGCCGCGCAGCACGTCGAGCGGGCCGGCCGATGATCCCGACGAGCAGGCCGATCACGCCGCCGGTCGCGGTGCCGTGTCGGGGTTGTTCCCGACCCGCTCTTCACGTCGACGCGGCCGTGGAGGTCGCGCGTGATGAGGGCAGCGCCGACGATCTTGATCTGGCCCTGCGAATCGAGCTGCTTGAGGTGGGTGAGCGCCTGGTAGCCGTTCTTGTCGTTCTCCGGCTCTTCGCCGAAGGTGACCACCAACACGTTGTCGGGCGAGAAGTAGTCGATGCTCATAGGACACGCCTTTCCGTAGTGGGTTCGAGGAACGACGCAAGCCTCTCCCCGACGCGCGTGAGCGGTCATCACCAAGTTCGTGTGGTTGAGGCCAGTTCAAACGCCGGTCGTGGCCGGCAGCCTGCCCGCCTGTACCGCCGCCGCGAAGCACTTGTAGTCACGCTCGTTCTGGTCGGCGTACGCCTCGGCGAACTTCGCCAGGGCGCGGTCGAAGGCGTCACCCCCGCCGAGATAGGCGGCGATCGCGGCGCGGTCACCGGTGCGAGCGTGAGCGCGTGCCAGCGTCCATCCGCACATCTCGGCGTAGACCGAGAGGTCGTCCGCAGCGAGCTCCTGGAGCGGAACTGAGATCTTTGCGTCCCAGAGTTGGCGGACGTAGTAGTGGTGCGGGCGCCCGTCGCGCCCCTTCGGGAGGCGGAGCCAGCCGAGAAAGACATCGCTTCCGGCCTGGATCAGGCGCTGCCCCTCCACGACTCGCCGTCCGTGGCTTCTGGATGAGCCGCTGCGTCCGAATCGCTCGAGCACCGAGCGCTCCGCCTCCTTGATCTGCAGGAACAGCGGATCGTCCCGGCCGTTGCCGAGTAGTAGCACGATCCACGCCTCCATTCCGACGCTTCCGATCCCGACGACCTTGTGCGCGAGATCGACGGCCTCGTAATCCGCGAGCAGCCGGCGCGAGTCCACCGGGAGGGTGCCCCGGTACTGCTCGAACAGCGCCAGTAGCTCGTCGTGTCGTAGGCGCGTGTCGTCGCCCACGGTCAGTTCGGAGATCGGAACGATCAACGGTGGGTCACTGACGATGCGCGGCTCGCCGTCGACCTCTTGGGTGAGCTTCGAGACGCGCGCAAGCTGTCCTTCCGCCGGCCCTTCGTAAGCGTTCGATCGAGCCGTTCGCGGGCTGCCCGGCGCAGAAGCGCCGCCAGGTCCGCGTATTGCCGCTCGAGGTCGAGACGCGCATACCAGACCTCCACCGTGCGCATGCCCGCGAACTGTCGCATCGCCTGCCGGTAGCTGCCAACAGCGGCCAAGCCCACTTCGCGCCGCTTTCGTGCTCCGAATCCCGCGTCGCGTCCGAGCACCGCGAAGCTGGCGGCGAGGCGCTTGATGTCCCACTCCCACGCTGCCGGAGCCGTTTCGTCGAAGTCGTTCAGGTCGAACACGAGGTTGCGGTCGGGCGCCGCGAACCCGCCGAAGTTCGCCACGTGGGCGTCCCCGCAGAGTTGAGCGTTCAACCCGGAGCGCGGTGTGCTCGCAAGGTCCGCGGCCATGATCGCGGTGGCTCCGCGGAAGAACGCGAACGGCGACTCCAGCATGCGTCCGTACCGGATTGGAACGAGGCTCGGGATCCTCGTCCGAGCCTGTCGCTCCAGAAGCCGCAGCGGGTCAGGGCGGCCGCTCGGTGGCTGCCACCGGCCGTGGTCCGACCTCGGAACGCCGGCTCGCTCCGCTCGACCGCGCTGCGCTGAGGTGGCGTTGTCCTCCAACTCCTCGCAACCGTATACGAGTCATCGACATCCACGTTCACGCAAATGGCACCGTCGCGCAACGACGTAGGGCGGGGACTTCAAACCGCGGTGTGGCGGCGTGTTGACTCATGATGACCTCCAAGGTGTCGTTGTTGTCTCGACCGATGCTCGGGGTCACAGTGTGAGCTGTCGTTATGCGTGTTGCGTGATTGACGGCGGCTCCGGCGCCGCGAGGTCGCGAACCCTGGTGGTGCGGCTCACCCGTAGCGAGTGATGCCCTCGCGTCGCATTCGGTGGAGACTCGCGCTGGTCTATGGTGCGCCGGGCGTTGCGAGAGCTGGTCGGGCTGTACTGGGAGTCTGGCGTCAGCGCCGACATCCCGGCTCTTGCCTGGTACCTGCTCTCATCCCTGGTCCCGCTCGCGCTGGGCCTGACGGCGCTGGCTGCCGTCGTGCTTGGCGACTACGCGGAAGCTCAGGCGCTGGCGGCGCGCGTGTCCCGCATCCTCCCAGAGGACGTACATGACCAGATCGTCGCCCTGGTGTTGAGGACCCAGCGAGACTCACCGCTCCTGATCGCCGGCGCCATCGTGGGGATGCTGTGGGCGAGCTCGGGGTCCGTGGGAGTCATCGACCGCTGTCTCCGCCGGATGCTCTCGATCAAGAGCCCGAATCCCGTGTTGGGCAAGCTGCGGAGCATCGGCGTGGCTTTCGCGGTGGCCGGGTTGGTGGTGGTGATGGTGTTGCTGGCGACGGCCGGGACCGGGCTGGTGGAACGCTTTCATGTGAACGCCACGCTCGTGCGCCTGGCCTTGCCGCTCCTCCTGCTCACCGCGATCGTCCTGATCTGCGCGAGCGTGTTCCGTGCGCTCGGCGGCGAAAGGGTCAGCTGGCATGCCGCGCTGGCGGGAGGTGGAGTGAGCGGCGTGATCCTGCTGATCACGCCAACCGTCGCCGGCTATTACACCCGCTGGGTTGCCAACAGCACACCCGTCAAGGTGTTCCTGGTCCTCGCCGGCGTGCTGATCGCCTGCTACATCGTCGCTTTCGGGCTCCTGCTCGGGGCCGGAG
>CAVVEG010000016.1:0-136908 GCA_963747255.1 uncultured Alphaproteobacteria bacterium | reverse complement strand
CATCGGCTCCGGATGCCGGCGACAACGCTCTCGGCCGACGGCTGCATGAGGCCATTCAGAAGCTCCCTCAGAACTACCGTGAAGCGATCGTCCTCTACTACCTGGACGGACGCAACTGTTCGGGCGTCGCGGCCTCCTTGGGCACCGCGGAGCCGGCGGTCAGGCAACGCCTGGTGCGTGCCAGGGCCATGCTTCACGATCTTCTGCAGGAGGAACGACCATGAAAGCTGCAAGACAGTGCAAAGACCGGTTCGAAGACATCGTGGCCTTCGTCATGGGCGAATTGGATCCCCCCGCCGCCCGGGAACTGCAAGACCACCTTGCGCTGTGCGACAGGTGCCGGGCGGCTCGCGATGCTCTGGTGGAAGAGGAGAAAGAGGTCCGACTGGGTTTCGAGGCGCTTGCGCAGCCTCGGGCCGGTCGAGCGAGTGGTGCTTGAAAGGAGCAGCGGCCATCGAGAGTCCGTGTCGACGTATCCAACAACCATTTCCTTGAAAGGGTAAAGAACATGATTCTCGCACACAAACGACTGAGCGTTGCGGCGGCAGACGGTGACGGCTTTGGCCGCCGGCTTGATCCTCTACGTGTCCCTGTTTTCGTCTTCAACGCCGCCGTATGCCTTGGAGCAGACCGTGCAGGCCAACGATCACGTCACCAGCTACCACGTCAAGATCACTCCCGCCCTGCAGGGTCCGCGAGAGCCTGGGTGCAACTGACCAGAACGGAAGTCTCGTGCGGGCGAGATGGATTTTCCCTGCACGGAGGACGGCCCGAAGGTATCCATCGTGTCGCCGGATAGAGCTGAGGTCTGGTTCAAGGCGAAGAATCTCCACGTCATTCTCGGCGACAAAGCGTGATCGATAACGATCAGGCAAATCGAAGATGCGCGGCGTTTTCGACCCGAAATTGGCATTCGAGCAACTCCAGGCGGCCGAAAGCCGGCAAAGTGCAGGTGGAAACGAAAGAGCCTGCCAAGGAAGGCGAACCGATCACGCTGACGGTCACGCGTAAGAGCGCCGCGGATCACAGGAGGTGTACGAGGTAGACCCAAAGACCAAGCTCGTGGAGCGGGTGACTGATTACCGCCGCCGCGACGGCCAGTGGGAGCAGAATCGCAGCGCGAGTACCTCGACTACAACAAGGAGATCGATCCGAAGGTCTTCCATTGCACTGCCCAAAGACGTCTCACGATCGATCGAATCAAGCATAAGGTTGGGCTGGAGAAGGGCAATCTGACGGATGACGAGATCGCTACAAAGGTTGCTAAGGAGTTCTTTGAGGCCTTATCGCGGGCGACTACCAGAAGGCCGGTCCGCTCTACGAGGGCTCCCTGCGGAACAACTCAAGAAGGCCTGGCAGCACTTCAAACTCCTCCGCATTGTCGAGATCGGAAAACCCGGGCGATTACCCGTAAGACGGCCTTTCAAGTGCCCGCCAAAGTCGAGATCGAGGTGAACGGCCGAAGACCATCAAAGATTCTCGCCCTATGTGCGCCCAGAGTCCGGACGATGGACGATCTGCGGCGGGATCTAGATATTTGATTTGACAGACGCCCTGGAAGCGTTAATCGCGGCGAGTCTCCCGTTCTCTTTGTCAGGAATGGGGTTCGGCGGCCTATAGGTGTATGAAAGGGATCCGATAACAGGCTGCAACGGCTTGCTACCATTGATCCCGTGTCCACGCCATCCTTTGCGGACCAATACTGAAAAGGAGAGCAGAATACTTCGAAACCTCAAGATCTGCACCCTGGCGATTCTGGTCGTCGGCTCCCTTATTGTCAGTGGTACACCAGCACTTGGAGCGGTAGTCTGGGGGAACAACGCCTCCAGCGGCAACGTAACCTTGGAAGCCTTCGACACAAGACGGGGCTTCTGGTTCCTGGTCAGCAGTTCCTCGTCCCTAATCCCGTTGCCGTAGCTGATAACGGCCGCGGCGTCGCGGTTCTCGGCAACACAATCGACTATACAACGGCCAACTCGGGCAACATCTACGTGACCAATGATTCGCTAGCTCATCCCGACCTGGGGATCCTGGTGAACACGGGTTTTGTCGGGATTGCAAACGTCGCGACCGACGGTGTGTTCATCTACGCGAACGACTATCAAGACTCTAGCGGGATCATTAACAAATACGATACCTCTGGCAATCTGGTCAGTACAGTGACTGTTGGGCCAGGGATTTTTGGGCGTGATGGCTTTGAAGTCCAAAACAACCCGAATCTCGATGGTGGGGCTACGACATTCATCTCGAATCGTGGCGACCTCACCAGTCCTTACGACGTCTATAAGAGCGATGGCACCTTGCTTGTCTCGGCTTTCATCGACCGTCCCTTGATGGGTTTGGCAACGGCCACCCGGAATTGCCTATGATGGCACAAACTATTATGTTTGGGACATCCTCAGCAACAGGCTGTTGGAGTATTCTGGCACTGGCACTTTCATCGCGGTCATTGACCTGTCGGCTAACCCTCCCCCGTTTTCTGGAGAGCGTCTCCTGGAGGATCTCTCCGCCGTGGGCAACACCATTAACAACGGCACCGTTCCCGAGCCCTCCGCCCTCATCGTCTGGTCGTTGCTGGGATCCCTTGGCATTGGCCTTGGTTGGTGGCGGCGGCGGAAGGCAGCGTAGTCCGATTCCAAATTGTCAAAGAACACAGCCCGCCCGGATTCGACGCGGGTTTTCTTATTCGCCGTCGTTTTTCAACGGGCGAGCCCGATAGGTCTACAGTCCGCGGCCAAACCTACCGCAATAGACTTCCCTCAGCAAGCCGGCAGTTTCCAGTCGCGGAGTCGAAACGGGGCCGGAGCAGCTCGTATTGAACGCGCTTAAAACCGCATCGAATCGGGGAGCATGTCTCTCATGCGGCTCAGCGAGCCGCTGCGTCGGGGGGCTTTTCTTCGTCGTCGGCGGCTTGGTGGCCGCCGTTTCGGAGGGAACGGTGCCGGCCGGCAATGCGACGTTCTCTTCCAAGAACCGCGGCCAATAGCCTTCCAGCAAGCGGAGGCAATCGCCGATCTGGCCGTTCTGGAGTTTCACGTCGGCCAGCGTGATGAGTTTCGAGAGCTCGACCATTTCCGGCGGGCTGAACGCCAGGCCGAAGACCTGCACGTCGTCGATCCACACTTCGCCGGGGCCCATCAAGTCGAAGCCACGCGGAGCGACGTGAGCCCTTCCAGCGGCAAGTCGTCGACCGGCAAAACGTATCGCCCCCACTCGGATCGAATGGCATCGCCGGGCTGGCCGGCATTGGACGACAGCCGACGGGCCACAACGGTAATAGTCGCGCCCGTGGAGCTTGCCTTCGAGGGCCAGACGCAAGGGCGGCTGTTGCGCGCATTGGCCACGCGCAGCCACACCGACACGGCCAGCCGGCCCGTGGCCGGCACCGCCAGCGGCTGGCTCACGAGACACACCACCGGACCCTTGCTGGTCATCTTGACCGACTGGCGGCCGTCGTGCTTCTGGCTTCTTGTCCAATTGGACGCTCACCTTGCCTTGGCCAATGACCGTCCACTCGGGAATTTGGCCTTGGCGGCGGCGGGCGCTCGAAGCCGGGATTGCCCATCACGTCCAGCGGCTGCGGATTGCGGAGCACGGCGGCTCGCGCCCAAGCCGGCGAATTTGCAGGCTCAACGCCGACTCGACGGTGTCGGGCCAGGCCACCTGCGGTGCGGAACACTGCACGTTCGGCTCCGACAACTGAACCGCCACCAGATCGTAAGGCTCCAGGGCGACTTCCCAGTAATAGCCCGAGTTCGCGTCGGGCTTTAGCGGTTGGATCTTCCGCGTGCCGCTGAGCTTCTCGATGCGGCAGCCGGCGCCGGCCTCGACATGTACCCGCGCGTCGGGGAAAGGGGCGTCGTTGACGGCGTACAGATAGGTTCGGCCGCCGTAGGTGCCCGAGCGGAAGACGACCGGCTGCGCGGCGTCGGGTGTTTGGCCGTGGTCGACCGGCTCGAAACGGATGGCCGGCAGGGCGCGGTAGGCGGCCGCCATGTCGCGGATGGCCGCTTCCTGACCCATCGGCAGCACCCAGCCGCCTCGACCATGACCTGCGAGTCGAGTGTGGCCAGGCTGTGGACGAACCGCCGCCGATTTTGCTCGCCCGAAGGCGACGGCTCGGAGACCAGCCACGTGTACGTCTGCTTGAAGGGGCTCTTGCGGTCGAACGAGTCGATGTGGATTTCGCGCGCCGGGGGGAAGAATAGACTGCCCGCGGCCCGCGACGTCTGGAAGTAGCGGTCGATGTCGGCCATCTGGCCGATTTCGAGGTCGGCGGCGCGGACGCCCAGGTTGCCTCCGGAACGATTCGTTCGGGCCGGAGCAGGACGATCCGCTGCTGATCGTCGCGATAGTGCCGGGCGTCGATGCCGACCCGTAAGCAGCGCCGAGGCAACCGTGCTTCGCCGGGGAGCGCGGACGCAGCTCGCGTCGAATTCGGGGCCATTGATCATTCCGGCCCCGGCCAATACAGGCGAGCGCCGGGCCGAATCGCGGCAATTTCCTCGTAGACGCGGTGATAGAAGCGGGCCCGCTGCGCCGCCCGCCATTCCAACCACGCTCCGGCGCTAGGGTGGCTGGGCGAGGAACGCCGCGCTCGGGCGAAGCGTTGTGGACCCGCGCCGGGCGCGAAGGTTCGTCGCCTCTGCTCGAACCCGGCAATCGTGGTGTCGTCCAGGCCCCATTCGGGCCCGAGCAATTGGGCATAGCCGTCGGCCGATTCGCGGAAGGCCACGCCGAGTGACAATTGAGAAGTCGCGCGCAGCGAGACCAACTCGCGGAGCAATCCGTGATGGTGTTGGCGCCCCTTCGTTGCCGACGTGCTGGCAACGGCAAATAAAGCGCGCCGTGCGGACTTCCGCCCGCCCAGGCAGCAACTGCCGGAAGCGATGCGCCCATCAGACAGGTCGGCGGCAGCAGACAAACCGCGCACAGAACAGAGCGCAGTGCCATCCCGGCCAATCCGGCCTGCGGACCATGCAGCGATAGATCGCCTGCAAGCGGAATAACCAGCAATTCCGCCGCGCCACAAATCCCGATCAGCAGCTCGATGCCGCCAAACGCCAGCAGGGGATGGCCGGACAGCCGCGCAGATCGTCGCGCAAGTGAGGGAAATCCGAGGCTGCCGAGACAGAGCCCGCCCATGAAACTTGCGAGCAACACACCCAGCGAAATCGCTGTCGATCCGATCGAGATCTGCAGCAACTGATACCACACGATCTCGTAGATCAGCGCCGCACAGCCGCTGGCGCAAAAAAGCAGCAGCACGAATGGCACCGCATGCCCGATCCCGGACTGCACATCTTCCGGGACGGCTTCGTGCATCATGCGCTGCCCCTCCAGCGCCCGGCTGCTATATTCGTCCAGGACTGCGCGATATTACCTGGCCACGGACGGCTGAGCGGCAAGAGTTCCCGGCACGCTCTTTTGTGGCAGGGGCATGCGGCGAACGTACAGCGCCATCACGGCCGCGAGCAGAGCGAGCGCGGCGCTGGCAAAGAACGCGTAATCCCAGGTGCCCGTCATCTCGAAGATAGTGGCCGCGAGCCCCCCGCCGACAAGCGCCGCGAACCCTTTGGCGCTGTACAGGAAGCTATAGTTGCCCGCAGAGTTCTTGCTGCCATACAGATCGGCGAGGACGGCCGGGAACAGGACATACAGCTCGCCCCAGGTAAGGAATATGAGCACCATCAACGCCACCCACATGGCATCGCTGCTCCGCCCCAGCGTGGGAGCCGCAAGCAGGAAGAGAGCCTGGAGCAGGAACGCGACAAACATCGTCCGTTCACGGCCCAGATAATCCGAGACCCAGCCCCACAGGATGCGGCTGAACCCGTTGGCGAGCGGCGTGAGCACGAGCGCGATCGTCAGTGCAGCCGCGCCGACGTGATAGTTGGTCGCCACCGGCTTCAGTTGCGCAGTCACCATCAGTCCGCCGATTCCGATCGACAGCATCGCCACGAACAGGAAATAGAACTGCGGCGTGCGCAGCATCTCCCAGCGCGTGAAGTCGAGGTTCTGGCGCCGCACGCTCGGCTTAACGGCGGCCGCGGCGACCTTGTAACTGGCCGGCGGATTCACCATCACCAGGCCCGACAGAATGATCAGGGCGCCGTGCGAGATGCCGGTCCACAGGAAGGTATCGGAGTAGCCGATGGCGCGAATGAGTGGTTGAAAAACCAGCGGGTTGAACAGGGCGGCGCCCATGCCATAGCCGGCTGTGATGATTCCCGAAGCGATCCCCCTCCGGTCGGGAAACCATTTCACCGCCGTCGAAACCCCGCAGGCGTACACGCAGGCGACGCCGATCCCGGCCAGACAGAACAGGGCGTAAAACCACGGCAGGCTGGGCACGTGTCCCAATGCTCCCCACCCGATGGCGCAAGCCAGCCCGGAGCCGATCATGAAGAGCCGGGGACCGGCTTTGTCGATGTATGAGGCAAAGAACGGCATCGCCCAGGTGCCCGCGGCGATGAACAGGCCAAAACCCAACTGCACTTCGGAGAGCTGCCATTGCTGTGCCGCGTGGGCCTTCACCATGGGCTCTGCAAACAGGGTCCAGGCGTATTGAAGATTGCCGATCATGATCATGCCGACAAAGGCGGACCCTAACCGAACCCAGCGATTCATCTTTGCTCCTCCGCCTTGTCTCCCCGCTTTGCACGGGTTTTGCCTTTTATCCGGTGGATTAGCAGTCTTTGCAAGAATGTTCGCGGCGCCGTTGGCGTCACCGGCAGCGGCCGGCCCGCGCATCCGCCGCGGCCTCCGGAAACCCGGAGCGGCCTGAAAACTTCCGGCCGTCAGGGGAATCTCAACTGGCGGCTTTCCAACCCATGGTATATTGTATACTAGAATTGGACTTGCGCCCTCACACGAGAAGTTTCCCAGTGTTGTCAATTGGTTCACCGAAAACTCTGGGGCTTGCCCCAATCGCAAGCGAACCAAGCTTCACGGAAAAAGCCTATGCGGCGTTGAAGGACGTCATCACCCGTATGGACCTCTATGGCAGCCGCGCGGAGATCCGCCTTGATGAGCGACAGCTTGCCTCCGATCTCGGCGTCAGTCGCACCCCCGTACGCGAGGCATTGGCCCAGTTGGAGCGTGAGGGCTTCGTCCGTTCCATTCCACGGCGTGGCGTCTACGTCGTGCGCAAAACCCGCAGTGAAGTCATCGAACTGATCACCGCCTGGGCGGCGCTCGAAGGCATGGCCGCACGGCTCGCCACCCGGAACGCCACCGATTCCGAGATCGCCGCGTTGCGGCAGATGTTCGCGACTTTCGAAGGCGGCGCGGGGCAGGCCAAACTCGACGAATATTCGGAAGTGAATATCGAATTTCACCAGACGATCATCCGGATGAGCCACAACCAGGTGCTCGTCGGCATGGCGGAAAATCTTTTCACGCATATGCGCATGATCCGGCGCAAGACGATTGCCGAAAAGGACCGCGCCAACCGCTCGATCCATGACCACATGAACATCATCGAAGCACTGGAAGCGCGCGATCCTGAACGCGCGGAGCAATTGACCCGCGAACACGCGCTCGGGCTCGCCCGCCACGTGGCGCAATATGCCGATTATCTGGATTGAACGTCGAACCACTCAGGGGAGGAAGCGGAATGTCCGCAACGCCACAGCAGAATACAGTCGAAGCAGAGCGCGAGCTGACGGATGGATTTCACCTCGTCATCGATGCGCTGAAACTCAACGGCATCGAGACCATCTACGGGGTGCCCGGCATTCCGATCACCGATCTGGGCCGCAAGGCGCAGGCCGCAGGATTGCGCGTCATCTCCTTCCGGCATGAGCAGAACGCCGGCAACGCCGCGGCGATCGCAGGCTTTCTGAACAAAAGACCGGGCGTCTGCCTCACCGTGTCGGCGCCGGGCTTCCTCAACGGCCTGACCGCCCTCGCCAACGCCACGACCAACTGCTTTCCGATGATCCTGATCAGCGGATCTTCGGAGCGCGAAATCGTCGATCTGCAGCAGGGCGATTACGAAGAGATGGACCAGTTGGCCGTTGCAAGACCGCTCTGCAAGGCGGCATTTCGCGTGCTGCACGCCGCCGATATCGGAATTGGCGTGGCGCGCGCCATCCGGGCCGCGGTCTCGGGGCGTCCCGGCGGCGTCTATCTCGATTTGCCGGCCAAACTTTTCTCGCAGGTGATGGACGCGGAAGCGGGCGCAAGATCGCTGGTCAAGGTCATCGATCCGGCCCCGGCCCAGATCCCGTCCCCGGCCTCTGTCAGGCGCGCGCTCGCGGTGCTCAAGAGCGCAAAGCGTCCGCTGATCATCCTCGGCAAAGGCGCGGCATATGCCCAGGCCGACGATCGGATTCGCGCCTTTGTTGAAAAAACCGGCGCCCCTTTCCTGCCCATGAGCATGGCGAAGGGTCTGTTGCCCGATACGCATCCGCAATCCGCGGGCGCAGCGCGTTCGACCGTGCTGAAAGACGCCGATGTCGTGATGCTGATTGGCGCCCGCCTCAACTGGTTGCTCTCGCACGGCAAAGGCAAGACCTGGGGTGAGCCGGGATCGAAGAAATTCATCCAGATCGACATCGAGCCCAAAGAGATCGACAGCAATATCGGAATCGTGGCTCCGCTGGTTGGCGATATCGGCTCCTGCGTTTCGTCGCTTCTGGAAGAAATGGAGGCCAACTGGCCGGCGCCACCATCCGACTGGATCAACGCCATCAACGCGAAAAAGGAAGAAAACATCGGGAAGATGTCGTCGCGCCTGATGAAGAATTCATCGCCGATGGATTTCCACAGCGCATTGGGGGCGTTGCGCACGATCATCAAAGAACGTCCGGATGCGATCCTGGTGAACGAAGGCGCCAATACGCTCGACCTCGCGCGCGGTGTCATCGACATGTATCAGCCACGCAAGCGGCTGGATGTCGGCACCTGGGGCATCATGGGCATTGGAATGGGCTTTGCCGTTGCCGCGGCCATCGAAACCGGCAAACCCGTGCTTGCAGTCGAAGGCGACAGCGCCTTTGGTTTCTCCGGGATGGAGGCGGAAACCATCTGCCGCTACAACCTGCCCGTCTGCATTGTCGTGTTCAATAATGACGGCATCTATCGCGGCACCGACGTCAATCCGACCGGCGGTGCGGACCCGGCGACAACCGTTTTCGTCAAGGGCGCGCGCTACGACAGGATGATGGAAGCGTTTGGCGGAGTAGGCGTCCACGTGACCACACCCGATGAGCTCAGCAGGGCCGTCAACAAAGCCATGGATTCCGGCCGGCCCACTTTGATCAACGCCGCGATCGATCCCGCAGCCGGAAGCGAAAGCGGCAACATCAGCAAACTGAACCCGCAAAGCGCGATCAGGAAGAAATAAAAAGGAGGAAATGATGACAACCACCAATAACGGCACTGTTCCGCCCTCCTCAGCACCCTGGGGCAAGGCCGGCAAGGCACTCGATGGCGTACGCATCCTCGATTTCACCCATGTCCAGTCGGGGCCGACCTGCACGCAGCTTCTCGCCTATATGGGCGCCGACGTGATCAAGATCGAACGGCCAGGCGTCGGCGATATCACCCGCACGCAGCTCCGCGATGTTCCGGGTGCGGACAGCCTCTACTTCACGATGCTGAACGCCAACAAGCGTTCGATCACCATCGATTCCAAGAACCGCAAAGGCATGGAAATTCTCGAGCGGCTGGTAAAGATCTGCGATGTGCTGGTTGAGAATTTCGCGCCGGGCGCGCTCGACCGCATGGGCCTGACCTGGGAACGCGTACACGAACTCAATCCGCGCATGATCATGGCCTCCGTCAAGGGATTCGGCCCGGGCCCATACGAGGAATGCAAGGTTTACGAAAATGTCGCGCAATGCGCCGGCGGCGCTGCCTCCACCACCGGATTTCTCGAGGGCCCGCCCCTCGTTACAGGCGCCCAGATCGGCGATTCCGGCACCGGGCTCCATCTCGCTCTGGGAATTGTCGCCGCACTCTATCAACGCAATCGCACCGGCCGTGGGCAACGCGTGCTCGCCGCCATGCAGGACGGCGTGCTCAATCTCTGTCGCGTGAAATTGCGCGACCAGCAGCGTCTCACGCGCGGGCCCCTCAGCGAATACAGCCAGTATGGCCAGGGTATCCCCTTCGGGGATGCCGTTCCCCGCGCCGGCAATGATTCCGGCGGCGGACAACCGGGCTGGATCCTGAAATGCAAAGGCTGGGAGACCGATCCCAACGCCTATATCTATTTCATCACCCAAGCGCCGGTCTGGGCGGAGATTTGCGATGTGATCGGCAAACCCGAATGGAAAACCGATCCCGATTACGCAACACCGCCCGCGCGACTGCCCCGTCTCAAGCACATCTTCGACACCATCGAGCAATGGACCATGACCAAAGACAAATTCGAGGCCATGGATATCCTGAACAAATACGATATTCCCTGCGGACCGATCCTCTCCATGAAAGAACTGGCCGAGGAACGCTCGCTGCGCGATACCGGCACGGTCGTCGAGGTCGATCATCCGAAGCGCGGCAAATATCTCACCGTCGGAAATCCGATCAAGTTATCGGATTCGCCCTGCGAAGTTGTCCGTGCGCCGCTGCTTGGTGAGCACACCGGCGAAATCCTTTCCGGGGTGCTGGGCTATTCCGAAATGGAGATTGCGGACATCCGGTCCTCTGGTGCAATCACGGCCCCCGAAAAATCCCGAACCGCGGCAGCTTGAGAATCCGGCGGAACGCCCGTCCCCCGAAGAGGGAAAGGAAACCAGAAACACATGCGCATCGTCGTTCACGGACAGCAGGCTTTCGGAAAGGCCGTGCTGGAAGCGCTTTTGAAACGCGGCGAAAACGTCGTCGCCGTCTATGTCGCGCCGGAAAAGCCGGGGCAGAAGATCGATCCCCTGAAAGAAGCGGCTTTGACCGCCGATCTCCCGATCTATCAGCCGGCCTCCTACCGGAAACCGGAAGTCTGGGAGGAATTTCGCGCCCTCAAACCCGATCTTCAGGTCATGGCCTTTGTGACGCTCTTCGTCCCGTCGGATTTCCTCAACATCCCGACCCATGGGTCCATTCAGTATCATCCTTCGCTGCTTCCGAAAGGACGCGGCGCATCGGCGATCAACTGGCCGATCATCCAGGGCGAAACGGAGACCGGGCTGTCGATTTTCTGGCCTGACGACGGCCTCGATACCGGTGACGTTCTGTTGCAGAAGAAAACCCCGATCAGCGACACCGATTCACTCGGTTCGGTCTATTTCGACCGCCTGTTCCCCATGGGCGTCGAAGCCATGTTGGAAGCGCTCGATCTGGTCAAAGCCGGCAAGGCGCCGCGCATCAAACAGGATGAGTCGCTTGCCACCTATGAAGGCCGTTGCGGCCCGGAAAACGCGCGCATCGACTGGGGCAAACCGTGGCGGCAGATTCACAACCTGATCCGCGGCTGCAATCCGGCCCCCGGCGCGTGGACAACCATCGACGGCAAGACGCTGCAGATCTATGAGGCCAAACCGCTTCCCGCGAAGGACCCGAAAGGGATCGCCGGGAAAATTGGCGAAGTGGTCGAAATCGGCAGTGACGGATTTTCCGTCGTTTGCGCCGATGGCCGCATTCGCGTCCTGCGCGTCAAACCGGCCGACGGCGGCAAAATCCCCGCCGCAGACTTCGCCAGAACTGTCAACCTCCAGACCGGAATCCGCCTCGGCTGAACCTTGGCGTAAGGGAGTTTTCATGTCCGTCTCACAGCACCAGAATCCAAAATCCGATATCGAAATCGCGCAGGCTGCAACGCTGCGCCCGATCCTCGACATCGCGCGCGAGCGCCTCGGCATCCCGCCCCAGAGCCTTCAGCCCTATGGCCACTACAAAGCCAAGCTCTCGATGGATTACATCAAATCGCTGAGCGACCGCCCGGACGGCAAGCTGATCCTCGTTTCGGCCATTACGCCCACCCCCGCCGGCGAAGGCAAAACCACCACCACAGTCGGCTTGACCGATGGACTGAACCATATCGGCAAGAAGGCGATGCTGTGTCTCCGCGAGCCCTCCCTCGGCCCGTCATTCGGGATGAAGGGCGGGGCGGCAGGCGGCGGTTACGCGCAGGTCGTGCCGATGGAGGATATCAATCTCCATTTCACCGGCGATTTCCACGCCATCACCTCCGCGAACAATCTGCTCGCGGCGATGACGGACAATCACATCTATTGGGGCAATACGCTCGGCCTCGATCCGCGCCGCATCTCATGGCGGCGCGTCATGGATATGAACGACCGCGCATTGCGCCAGATCGTCAATTCGCTGGGCGGCGTCGCCAACGGCTTTCCGCGCGAGGATGGCTTCGACATCACCGTTGCCTCGGAAGTGATGGCGATCTTCTGCCTTGCTTCGGACCTGGAAGATCTCAAGAAGCGGCTGGCCAATATCGTCATCGGCTATACCCGCGACCGCAAGCCGGTGCGCGCGCGCGATGTAAAAGCGGAAGGCGCGATGACCGTACTCCTGAAAGACGCTCTTTCGCCCAATCTGGTGCAGACGCTCGAAGGAACCCCCGCATTCATCCATGGGGGACCCTTTGCCAATATCGCCCACGGTTGCAATTCGGTTCTGGCGACCACCACCGCCCTCAAGCTCGCGGACTATGTTGTGACCGAAGCCGGCTTCGGCGCCGACCTCGGCGGCGAAAAATTCATCGACATCAAATGCCGCAAAGCGGGCCTTGAACCCTCATGCGCGGTTCTGGTGGCGACCATCCGCGCCCTGAAGATGCATGGCGGCGTGAAGAAGGAAGATCTGAAAAAAGAAAATCTCTCCGCGCTTGAATCAGGAATGAGCAATCTGCAGCGCCATGTCGAGAATGTCCGGAAATTCGGTCTGGTTCCGATCATCTCGATCAATCGCTTCTCGTCCGATACCGATGCGGAAAACCGGTTGGTGATCTCGGCTTGTGAAAAGCTCGGAGTCGAGTGTCACCTCGCGGATCATTGGGCGCTTGGTGGCGAAGGCGCAGCCAATGTCGCGCGCGCCGTCGTGCGCGCCTGCGATTCAGGCCAAAGCAAGGTCAAATTCCTCTATCCCGACGACATCCCGCTGCTGGAAAAGATTCGCACCATCGCGCGCGAGATCTACCACGCCAAAGACATCTCCGCGGACAAAAGCGTGCGCGACCAGCTCGCGTCGTTCGAGGCAATGGGCTATGGGCGCTTTCCGATTTGCGTCGCCAAGACCCAATACAGCTTCTCGACCAACCCCGACACCAAGGGCGCGCCATCCGATCACGTCGTCAATGTCCGCGAAGTCCGATTGTCGGCCGGCGCCGAATTCGTGGTCGCCATCTGCGGCGAGGTGATGACAATGCCCGGCCTGCCCAGGACGCCTTCCGCTGAAACAATCGACATCGGAGCGGACGGCAGGATCGTGGGACTATTCTGAAAAAGGAGATCGTCATCGGCGTTGTCCTCGCCGGCGGACGCGCCCGGCGCATGAATGGCGCGGACAAACCGATGCTGATCCTCTCGGGCAAGACGCTCATGGAGCATGCGATCGAACGTGCAGCGCCACAGGTTGACGAACTGCTGATCAATGCCAATGGCGACATATCGCGGTTCGACCGCTTTGGCCTCAAAGTGGTTTCAGACCCTTCCGGTGATTTTCCGGGGCCGCTTGCCGGAATCCTCTCGGCAACCGAATGGACCAGGCAAAACCGGCCCGAAGCGGGCTGGCTGGTGAGCTTCGCCTGCGATTGTCCCTTCCTGCCGCGCGATCTGGTGCGCCGGCTGGTGGCAGCCGCACAGAATTCCGCCGTTCAGGTCGCCGTCGCCTCGAGCGGCAGCCGGCGTCATCCGGTGTTCGCTGCGTGGAGCACAGATCTGCCGCTCGAAACAGAGGACATTCTACATTCCCGCGGCTTGCGCAAGGTCGATGACCTGATCAACGCATTCCCGAATACCGATGTGGAGTTTGCGATGACTCCGATCGACCCCTTTTACAATATCAACACGCCGGACGATCTGATCCGCGCCCAAAGCCTGGCAGGCAGTGGAGCATTGACAAATGCCTGAAGCCGCGCTGCTCGTCGAAGATCAGGCAAATGTCGCCGTTTCGCATCCGCATGACGTCACGCGCGTGATGCGGGAAGGCGAAGTCGTCGCCGCGAGCCGCGAACTTGCCAACGAGGTCCCCGTTGCGGTCGAGTTCGATGGCTCGCCTTACGCCGTGATGATGCTGTCGCCCGCGGATCTCGAAGATTTCGCCGTCGGGTTCGCGCTTGCGGAGCGCATCATCGGACGCGCCGATGACATTGCCCGCATCGACATTCGCTACGGCGCGCGCGGAATCGGCATCGATGTCAGACTTCACAGGGAAAATTCCGCACGCCTTTCGGAGCGCCAGCGCTCGCTGCCCGGCCAATCGGGTTGCGGCATTTGCGGCCTCAGCACCATCGAAGAAGCTTTGCCCGCGCTGACGCCCCTTTCGGCCGCGCCCCGGCTGGCGGGAAATGCCATCTTCGCCGCTTTGGACAGTCTTTCGGCGCAACAATCGCTCAACAATCTGACCGGGGCTGTGCATGCAGCCGCCTTCTGCCGTGCCGATGGCGCCATCACAGTTGCGCGAGAGGATGTCGGCCGGCACAACGCTCTGGACAAAGTCATCGGAAACGTCGCGCGGCGGCAACAGGATGTGCACAACGGTTTCGCCCTGCTGACCAGCCGGTGCAGCTACGAGTTGGTGCAAAAAGCCGTTCTTGCGCGAATACCGGCTCTGGTGACCGTTTCCGCCCCAACCGAACTGGCTGTCGAAATCGCGCGCGCCGCCAGTCTGACCCTGATTGCGCTGGCCCGAAGAGACTCCGTTCTGGTGTTCAATGATCCCTTCAATTCCATTGTTAAGTAGCTATCACTCCGGCATAATTTGCCGGACTTTTCCGGCCGGCCTTGCGCCTTGCGCCAGGCCCGCTGTTTTGCGGTCAGAACCGCCCTCTCTCGGAGCATAATGTGCTGAACAAACATACTCCTGCCTTCAACGATGATTGGGATCCCGGGATTGCCGGATCGATCATCGAACGGCACAAAAATCTGGAAGGGCCACTGCTGCCGATTTTGCACGCGCTGCAGGAAAAATTCGGCTTCATCGGCGAACCGGCCGTGAAACTCGTCGCGGAGATGCTGAACCTCACCCGCGCCGAGGTGCAGGGCGTGGTCAGCTTCTACCATGACTTCCGCCGCGAACCGGCGGGCCGCCATGTGATCAAGGTGTGCCGCGCAGAAGCCTGTCAAAGCATGGGCTGCGAGGATCTGGTGACGCGGCTCGAGCGCGCGCTCGGCATCCGTCTGAGTGAAACGACACATGATCGCCGGATCACGCTGGAAGAGGTTTATTGCCTCGGGAACTGCGCGTTGTCGCCGGCCGTGTTGATCGATGACGAACTGCACGGGCGCGCAACGGAAGAAAAAATTCTCGCTCTGGTAGGGCAGCGGTCATGACGTTTCGCATTTTCGTACCCGGCGATGCTGCCGCGCTCTCGATGGGCGCCAATGCCGTGGCTGCGGCGGTGCAATCGCAGATCGACATTCGCGGAATGCATGCCGCGCTCGTGCGCAACGGTTCGCGCGGGCTCCTCTGGCTTGAACCACTCCTTGAAATCGAAACTGCAGAGGGCCGCATCGGATATGGCCCGGTTTCCGCCGCCGATGTGAAAAGCATTTTCGACGCCGGTTTCGCGGCAGACCACCCGCTGAAACTCGGAAAAACCGACTCCCTCCCATGGCTCGCCAAACAGCAGCGGCTGACTTTCGCCCGCTGCGGCATCACCGATCCGCTGTCGCTCGCCGATTATGAGTCCCATGACGGCCTGAAAGGCTTGCGGCGCGCGCTGGAAATGGCCCCTGCCGACATCGTGCAGCAGGTCGTCGATTCCGGGCTGCGCGGACGCGGCGGTGCGGGCTTCCCGACTGGAATCAAGTGGCGCACGGTTCTGCAGACCGAGGCGCCCCGGAAATACATCGTCTGCAACGCCGACGAAGGTGACAGCGGCACTTTTTCGGATCGCATGCTCATGGAAGGCGACCCCTTCGCGCTGATCGAAGGCATGGCGATTGCGGGCCTCGCGACCGGCGCGGAGAAAGGCTTTGTCTATATCCGTTCCGAATATCCCGATGCGTTCCGCCAGTTCAGTCGCGCCATCGAGGTCGCCCGCGGCGACAAATTGCTGGGCCGGGGAATTCTCGGAAGCGAACGGAATTTCGATCTTGAAGCGCGCCTGGGCGCCGGCGCCTATATCTGTGGCGAAGAGACCTCACTCCTGGAAAGCCTGGAGGGGAAACGGGGTCAGATCCGCTTCAAGCCGCCGCTGCCGGCCATCAGCGGGTTGTTCGGCAAGCCCACCGTCGTCAACAATGTCATCTCGCTCGCCAGCGTTCCGGTGATTCTCGCTTATGGCGCGGCCTTTTATCGGGATTTCGGCGTCGGACGCTCACGGGGGACCATGCCGCTGCAACTGGCGGGCAATATCAGGCATGGTGGCCTGGTCGAGCGCGCTTTCGGCCTGACACTGCGCGAAATCATCGAAGAATTCGGCGGCGGAACCCGCTCCGGGCGGCCCGTGCGAGCCGTGCAGGTCGGCGGGCCTCTGGGCGCCTACTGGCCCACCAGCCTGTTCGACGTGCCGCTGGATTACGAGTCCTTTGCCGCAAAAGGCGGCATGGTGGGACATGGCGGGGTTGTGGTATTCGACGATACCGTCGATCTTGCGAAACAGGCCCGCTTTGCCTTCCACTTCTGCGCCATCGAATCCTGCGGCAAGTGCACGCCCTGCCGTATCGGCGCCCGCCGGGGCGCAGAGACGATGGACAAGATCATGCGCGGTGAGCGCGTGGTGGAAAACAGCGAACTCGTTCGCGACCTCTGCGAAACAATGCGCGATGGTTCACTTTGTGCGCTGGGCGGATTGACGCCCATGCCGGTGGTCAGCGCCATGGAACATTTCCCCGAAGATTTCGACCGCGGCGCGGTACGCGCCGCCGCCG
This sequence comes from uncultured Alphaproteobacteria bacterium, assembly GCA_963747255.1. Lineage (GTDB taxonomy): Bacteria > Pseudomonadota > Alphaproteobacteria > Micropepsales > Micropepsaceae > CAIYRG01. The sequence continues at coordinate 119,911 of CAVVEG010000016.1, read as the reverse complement.
AATGACGCCCAGATGAGGCCCATAATGACCGTATCAACAGGAAATGCCATCGAGGTCATCGACCGCGGCACGCCGGAGCGCAACAGCGCGCGGCTGGTAACGCTTGAAGTCGACGGCCTGCCGGTTACCGTTCCCGCCGGCACTTCGATCATGCGGGCGGCATCGCTCGCCGGCATTCAGGTGCCGAAGCTCTGTGCCACGGATTCAGTGGAACCGTTCGGCTCATGTCGCCTTTGCCTCGTCGAAATTGCCGGCCGCAACGGCACACCGGCATCCTGCACGACGCCCGCGGAAAACGGCATGCGCGTCTCGACCCAGACGGAGCGGCTGGCAAGACTGCGCCGCGGCGTCATGGAACTCTATATCAGCGATCATCCGCTGGACTGCCTGACCTGTTCGGCCAATGGCGACTGCGAATTGCAGGACATGGCCGGGGCCGTGGGACTGCGCGATGTCCGCTACGGCTATGACGGCGAAAACCATCTCGATGCCGTCAAGGATGAATCCAATCCCTATTTCACCTTCGATCCGGCGAAATGCATCGTCTGCTCGCGCTGTGTCCGTGCCTGCGAAGAAGTGCAGGGTACCTTCGCCCTCACGATCGACGGGCGCGGTTTTGCCTCTCACGTTTCTGCCGGAATGAACGAAGATTTCCTCGATTCGGAATGCGTGTCCTGCGGCGCCTGTGTGCAGGCCTGCCCGACTGCGACGCTGATGGAGAAAACCATCATTCAGCACGGTCAGCCGCAGCGTTCCGTGCTAACCACCTGCGCCTATTGCGGCGTCGGCTGCACCTTCGAGGCCGAACTCCAGGGCGACCGCGTCGTCCGCATGACGCCGCACAAGGACGGCAAGGCCAATCATGGCCATTCCTGCGTCAAGGGACGTTTTGCATGGGGTTATGCAACGCATAAGGAACGGGTCACAAAACCGATGATCCGTGCATCGATCAGGGACGCATGGCGGGAAGTCACCTGGGACGAAGCGATCGCCCATGTCGCGTCCGAATTCACCCGCATCCAGACGAAATATGGTCGCGGCGCAGTCGGCGGCATCACCAGCTCGCGCTGCACCAATGAAGAGACCTATCTGGTTCAGAAGATGATCCGCGCCGCTTTCCACAACAACAACGTGGATACCTGTGCGCGCGTCTGCCATTCGCCGACCGGGTATGGCCTGAAGACCACCTTCGGGACTTCCGCCGGGACCCAGGACTTCGACTCGGTGGACGAGGCGGATGTCATCATGGTGATCGGGGCCAATCCCACCGATGCGCATCCCGTTTTCGCATCGCGGATGAAGCGCCGCATTCGCCAGGGCGCCAGGGTCATCGTCATCGATCCGCGGCAAATCGACCTCGTCCGCACGCCCCATGTCGCTGCCGCCCATCATCTGCAGCTGCTGCCCGGAACCAATGTGGCCGTGGTCAATGCGCTTGCCCATGTCATCGTCACCGAAGGACTGGTCAACACCAAATTCGTTGCCGAACGCTGTGACCCGAAGGAATACGAAGCCTGGGCGCAATTCGTCAGCCGGCCCGAGAACTCACCCGAGCATGTCGAAAAACTTTCCGGCGTGCCCGCGGAAGAACTGCGCTCAGCCGCGCGGCTTTACGCCTCCGGCGGAAATGCCGCGATCTATTACGGCCTCGGCGTTACCGAGCACAGCCAGGGTTCCACCATGGTCATCGGCATGGCCAATCTCGCCATGGCGACGGGAAATCTGGGGCGCAACGGCGTCGGCGTCAATCCGCTCCGTGGGCAGAACAACGTCCAGGGTTCCTGCGACATGGGTTCGTTTCCGCACGAGTTTTCCGGTTACCGGCACGTGTCGGAAGATGCTACCCGCGCACTGTTCGAAACCGCATGGGGCGTCGCGCTCGATCCGGAACCCGGACTGCGCATTCCCAACATGTTCGACGCAGCCATCGACGGCACCTTCAAGGGCCTCTACGTCCAGGGCGAGGACATCGTTCAGTCGGATCCCAACTCGCAGCATGTCGCCGCCGGCATGGAAGCGATGGAATGCGTTGTTGTGCACGATCTCTTCCTTAATGAGACCGCCGCCTATGCGCATGTCTTCCTTCCGGGTGCTTCATTTCTGGAAAAGGACGGCACCTTCACCAACGCCGAACGGCGCATCGGACGTGTGCGCAGGGCCATTTCGCCCATGGCCCAATTCGCGGAATGGGAGGTCGTCTGCAAGCTGTCGGCTGCACTCGGATATCCCATGCACTACAATCATCCCTCGGAGATCATGGATGAGATCGCAAGGCTCACTCCGACTTTCGCCGGGGTGAACTACGCCAAAATCGACACGCTTGGCAGCGTGCAGTGGCCATGCAACGACAAGGCGCCCGAGGGAACTCCCGTCATGCACATCGGCGGTTTCGCCCGTGGCAAGGGAAAGTTCGTCCTCACCGAATATGTGCCGACGGACGAACGGACCGGCCCGCGTTTCCCGCTGCTGCTGACCACCGGGCGCATCCTGTCGCAGTACAATGTCGGCGCCCAGACGCGGCGCACGGCCAATGTCGTCTGGCACGACGAAGACGTCCTCGAAATCCATCCTCATGACGCGGAAAACCGCGGCGTCCGTGAAGGCGACCGGGTTGCCCTCATGAGCCGCGCGGGTGAAACCAGCATGCGCGCGCATATCACCGATCGCGTGCAGCCCGGCGTCGTCTATACGACCTTCCATCATCCCGAATCGGGCGCCAATGTCGTGACCACGGACTTTTCGGACTGGGCGACGAGTTGTCCCGAGTACAAGGTCACCGCCGTCGAAGTCAGGCTGACAAATCACGAATCCTCCTGGCAGGAACATCTGGACTACCTCCACAGAACCCAACGCATCGAGACGGTTGCCGCCGAATGAGTCATTCAACCACCGACACTCTGGTCCGGATGGCGAACCAGATTGCGGATTTCTTCCGTATACAGCCGGAAGGCGAAGCGGTTTCGGGAACCGCCGATCATATCCGGCGCTTTTGGGATCCGCGCATGCGCGCCAAAATGGCCGAACATCTGGCCGATGGCGGCGCCGGATTGAATCCGATTGCCCGCAAAGCCGCGGAAATCGCCTGCAAGCCGGCCGCAATCACAGCCGCCGTCAAGATCAGCTAACACTCACAGAGGGTATTATGGCCTGCAAAATTCTCATTCTCGGGGCGTCCTATGGCTCGCTTCTCGCATCCAAGCTGCTCTTCGGCGGGCATTCGATCCATCTCGTCTGCCTGCCGGCAGAAGCCGACCTGATCAATACGGAAGGATTCCGGGTGCGCCTGCCGGTGCGCGGGCGCGCAGCACCGGTCGAACTGGATTCGCGCAAATTGCCGGGCAAGGTGACGGCGGGGGGCGCAAGCGGGGTCAATCCTGCCGGCTACGATCTGATCGGACTTGCCATGCAGGAGCCACAATACCGTTCGCCCGGAGTCCGCGAATTGCTGGACGCGGTCGCGAAATCACGCGTCCCCTGCATGTCGATCATGAACATGCCGCCGCTTCCCTATCTCAAGCGCATTCCGGGACTGGATTACGACGCGCTGAAACCCGCTTACACCGATGCGAGCGTGTGGGACAATTTCGATGCCGCGAAGCTCACCCTCTGCAGTCCCGATCCACAGGCGATTCGGCCGCCGGACGAGAAGATCAATGTGCTGCTCGTGACTCTGCCGACCAATTTCAAGGTTGCGCGCTTCGGTAGCGATCAGGATACGGCGATCCTGCGCGGATTGGAGAAAGACGTCGATGCCGCGCGCTACCCGGCGCCGGAGGGTCCCATCGAACTTCCCGTCAAGCTTCGCGTGCACAATTCGATTTTTGTGCCACTGGCGAAATGGGCCATGCTGCTGGCCGGCAATTATCGCTGCGTGACGGCCGACGGGATGCGCACCGCGCAGGAAGCCGTACACAGCGATCCCGCAACCTCGGCATCGGTTTACAATTTCGTCAACGATCTGTGCGTGAAGCTCGGCGCCTCGCGCGACGATCTGGTGCCCTTCGAGAAATATGCGGCAGCAGCAGAGAGTCTGACACGCCCCGCTTCGGCGGCCCGCGCGCTTAACAACGGCGCTCCGAATATCGAACGTGCCGACAAGCTGGTGCAGCTGATCGCACGGCAGAAGGGGCTCAGCCATCCGGTGATCGATGAAATCGTCGCGCTGGTGGATTCACGCCTGGCGGCCAACCGTAAAAAAGCCGCCGCTGCGTAGCCGTCACGCGAAGGCCATTTCCTTCTTTGCCGTCGCATCGCGCAACTACGGCAAAAAGACACCGCCATTGATGTGAATTGTCTGCCCGGTGAGATAGCGGCCACGTGGACCCGCCAACAGGCGAACCATGGCCGCGATATCTTCAGGTTGTCCCGGGCGGCCCGCCAGCACAGTGCGCGTTTTGCGGTGCGCGGGATCTTCGCCCTTGCGTTTGGTCGCGATCAGGCCGGGCGCCACCAGATTGACCGTGATCCCCTGCGGCGCAAGTTCGACCGCCAGTGCCTTGGTCAAACCGTCAAGACCGGCCTTTGCGGTGATCACATGCGCGCGGTGCACCCCGCCCGTATAGGCGGTCAGCCCGCCGATGTTGATGATTGTTCCGCGGCCTCCTGCTGCGAGCGCCGGTACCGCCGCCCGGGAGCAGAGAAAAGCACCATCCAGAACGACCGCGAGCACCCGGTGCCAATCCTCGAGCGTGATCTTCTCGAATGCACTTTCTGGCCTGACACCGGCATTGTTCACCAGAATGTCGAGCCGGCCGTAGCGCTGCACGGTTTCGTCGACGATGCGCCTGGCATCCTTCTCATCCGCGACATCCGCCTGCAGCGCAAAAGCCCGGCCCGCTTTTGTTGTGATTTCCTCCGCGACGGAGTGCGCGCCCGTCATGTCGGACAACGTGACGATGCAAACAGCAGCGCCTGCTTCCGCCAGGTCCAGAGCAATGGCGCGCCCGATATTTCGCGCCGCGCCCGTTACAACCGCAACCGCGCCCTCAAGCTCCCGCATCAGTTCCCCCTCGCGACCGCAAGGTCGATGTGGCCGCCATCGATGATCGCGAGCAGCGCGTTCAGCAGTTGGGCCGTGCGTTCCGCAGCCCATCCCCCAAACCGCGCATTGTCCCGGTATTTCGCCAGAATTTCGTCCATTGACAGCGGCTCATGCGCCCCGCCGCGCATATGATTGAGCCGCACCTCCCGCACTTCTCCGCTTTTGAGAGTGGCACGGATGTGACCGGTGAAATTGGCAGGATACGGATTACCCGGATCGATGACATACGAAGTCTTCCGCGCCAGTGCGCGCAAATGAGGGTCTTTGACCCGCGCATCCGTGAACTGTTCAAATCCCGCTTTGCCATCGATCATCCCCGCTGCGATGCAGTAGGGCGTGGAGAACTTCGCCGCATAACCATTGGGCGGCGCCTGCTTCCCGCCCAGAGGCTCCCATAGCCGGTGGACGGTGCCCTCGCCAACTTCGCAAACCATCGTTTCGATGTCTTCGGCGGTGATACCGCTCCGCGCCAGTTCGATCGCGCAGTCGATATAAGGCTGGGTCATGGTCCCGCAGGCATAGGGTTTGAACGCAATCGTCTCCATCACCCAATTGCGTCCGAGGCCCTCGAGCAGTTGAGAAAAATCGGGCGCTTTGGACGGAGCGAACGCCTTATAGAAGCCGTGCTGGCCTTCGAGCACGGTTCCCGGACCAATGAACCCGGCTTCGGCGAGAAGCGCCGCGCGGATGCCCGATTGCGCTGCATGCCCCGCATGCAGCCGCTTCGTCCAACTGCCATCGGCAAGATATTCGATGATCCCGGATGCGAGACTTCCCGCGATCCCGATTGCGTGGGCGATTTTCTGTGACGACAGTCCGAGCGCTGTTGCAACTCCCACCGCCGCTGCCGGCGCACCGAACACCGCCGTTGGATGAAAACAGGCTTTGTGTGTCGCCTGGGGGGCAACCAGGCTCATCCTGCACATCACCTCCGAGCCCGCGGCGATGCCGGCCAGAACGGAATCTCCGGCCAGCCCCCGATGTTCCGCGCAAGCCAATACCGCCGGCACGATCACGGCCCCGGCATGCACCGGACCGCCTTCGAAGGTGTCGTCGTAATCTTCGCCATGCGCGGCAGTGCCGTCGATCAGCGCCGCGTCATAGGGTCCAAAAGAGCCAGGATGCCCGACCGCTGTTGCGTTCCCTTGCGGGATGGCCGAAGCGACACAGGCTTTCACGTAATCGGTATTCCGCGCCGCAAGACACAGGCCCGAGACGTCGATCAGCAGATTGCGGACGGTATTCCGGACACCAACGGGCAGAGCATCAGGACGAAGCCCGGACGCAAAAAATGCAATCTCTTCGGAAACGCTCACGCGGGACTCGGCTTCGCTCTGGCGGCACGCGCCGTCCGCCATTCCTTGGCGAGCGAGGCAATGATGATGAGTGCGGCCAGGACCAGAAATACCACGGCGATCGGATCCTGGAAGAAGATCGTATTGTCGCCGCCTGAAATGACCAGCGAACGCCGGTAATTGGATTCAATCAGCCCCCCGAGAACCACACCAAGAACGGCGGGCAGTACCGGATAGCCGAAAAACTTCAGGAAATAGCCGAGCACTCCCGCCGAGAGCACGATGCCGACATCAAACAGCGAGGAATGAATCGTGTACACGCCCGACAGGATCAGCGCGTAAATGAAGCCTGCAAGATAGGGGCGCGGCCGGTTCACCAGCCAGACGCAGACCGGCAGGATCAGCGACCCGACGACGACCTGCGCCACATCTGCAACAAATGAACCTGCATAAAGACCGTGTATCACGTCCGCATTCTGCTCGAACAACCGCGGTCCGGGCAGCAGACCGTGGATCAGCAGGCCGCCCAGCAACACTGCAGCCGAATTCGAGCCCGGAATGCCGAAGCTGAGAAGTGGTATCAGCGCCGTGCTCGCAACCGTATTGTTGGACGCCTCAGGCGCCGCCACACCCTCTTCGGAGCCCTTGCCGAATTTGTCGGGATCCTTCGACCAGCGCCTCGCTTCGTTATAGGCGATGAAGGATGCGATCGTACCGCCCGCACCCGGCATCAGCCCTTCCAGCGTTCCGACCGTGCAGCCAATGGCCTGCGACCGGGCGATCTTCCGCATCATCGGCAGGCGCGGCAGCCGAACGCGCGTCGATGTATTGGGCTTCATCCCGGTCCGCGGAACACCCGTGCGCATCATCAACTCGGTGAGCGCATAAAGGCCCACCATGATCATCAGCGGCTGAATGCCGTCCAGCAGATCGGGAAAGCCGAAGGTGAAGCGGTTAACCCCGGACACCGGGTCGGTTCCGATGGTCGAGATCATCAGGCCGATCAGCGCGGCCGCTGCACCCTTCAGCAGCGATTTGCCTGAAAGCGAGGCGATCACCGACAGGCCCAGAATGCCGAGGCCGAAATAGGTGGTCGGCCTGAACAAAAGTGCAAGGCGGGACAATGGCTCGGTCAGCGTGATCAGCATGGTGAGCCCGAACAGCCCGCCAACCACACCCGACCACAGTGAGATGCCAAGCGCCTCGCCCGCCCGGCCCTGCCGGTTCATCTCGTAACCGTCGAGTACAGTCGCGGCCGCCGCATTGGTCCCCGGTGTGCGGATCAGAATGGCCGGGATCGACCCGCCATATTCGGCGCCGATGTAGCAGGTGGCGAGCATCACGATCGCCGGCATGGGGGGCAGCGTGTAGGTAAAGGGCAGTAATAACGCCATGGTTATTGATGCAGAAAGACCCGGGCACGCGCCACCCATAATCCCCCAGATCAATCCCCCTATTGCAGCAGGGATCACCGGAGTAGTCACCAGCATGGTGAGCGTATCGAGGAAAGTATGCATTATTCTAGAACAGTACGCCTTCTGGTTGCTGCACGCCCAAAACGTAACTGAAAAGCACCCAGAAGAACGTCGCCCCGCCAAGTGCAACCGCGGCAACGCGCCAGGACGGCTTCATCCCCTCGTACAGCGGTACAGCCACGAGCAGAAGGACCAATGCCGGCCAGTACCCGACGAAGCTCGCAACCGGAATATAGAGTGCCCCGATCGCGAGCATACCGAATGCGCGCAGCCACGGCGCTTCCAAATCCTTTTCGGCGGTGACCGCCACCGGCGAGGAAACCAGCGCGCGCAATCCGATGCCAAGAGCCACCATGCCCAAAAGCAGCGCAAGCATTGAAGGCAGAGCCCGCGGCCCGACCTGGTCCTCAAGCGAACTCGACTGAATCTGCATCGAGGCGGCGTAATAGAGGATGGCAACGCAAAGCAGTATCGCGCTGCCTACGAGATCCTTCCGCATCAGCGGATCACGCCCGTCGTCTTCAGGAAGCTTGCGGAATCGGCCGCAAATTTCTCGATAAACGGACCGTACTGGTCATGCGGCATGAAATTGGGGACCAGATTCTCCTCGGTGTAGCTCTTCCTGAATTCCGGATCGGCGAGGACTTTGCGGATGACATCTTCCCAGGTCTTCACGATCGATGGAGGAAGGCCCTTGGGTCCGGCAAGGCCGCGGAATTTCTGGACCACAACGTTGTATCCAAGCTCGCTGACCGTCGGCACGGCAGGAAAGCCCGGAATGCGCGTCGGATTGAAGGTTGCGAGCACGCGCACCTTTCGCCCTTCAAGCTGGGCGCGAATTTCGTCGATCTCCCCCACCCCCATGTCCAGCGTGCCGTTCAGCACGTTGATCATCATGTCGCCGCCGCCATTATGCGTCACGATTGCAGCATTCACCTTTGCGGCGGTTTTCAGATGTTCGGCCGATTCGCGCTCCAGCGAGGCGGGATTCGATGCGCCCCAGTGGCCACGTGAGCGCCGTGCCTCGGCGATCACATCCTGGAGCGATTTATACGGACTGTCAGCCCGGGTGTAGAGCACCTCGGAATCCGTGAACACATTCACCAGCGGTTCGAGATCGTGGTAATTTCGGCTCGGCTTGCTGAGGAGCGAGGTGAGGATGTAGGTGGGAGTCGTCGCGTAAAGCATGCCGCCGTCGGGCTTTGCGTCGGCAACACGCGCAATCGCCTTCGCGCCCGATCCGCCCTCATCATTTTCAACGATGAATTTCGCCGCCATATACCTTTCGAGATATTTGATCATCTCGCGCAGGACGACGTCGCTGCCGGCACCCGGGCTCGAATGAGTCACCAGCGTCACGACCCGCTGAGGATATGGAATTTTGGCGACGTTTTGCGCCTGAACCGGCACGGCAACCAGCAATGCCAATGCCACAAGCCCGCAATAAAGGTTACGCACTTCCCCTCCCAGTTCAGACGGTCACGGGGCCATCAGTTCCGCCACAAGTCTCTGCTGACCATACACTTTGTTCAGGGCTTCCGTCATGGCCGCAGTTGATACTGAGACCGCACGGTTGAGCTTTGGGTCGAAAAAATAGGTGCCACCCAGAGAATGGATATTGCCGTCGAAAATGGCGCCAATCACCTCGCCTTTGGCATTCAGGAGAGGCGAACCGGAATTGCCCCCGATGATGTCATTGTCGGATGACATGTTGAAAACGGTGTTGGGATCGAGCCTGTCGCGATCATCGAGCCATCTCTGGGCCAGCCGAAACGGCTCCTGACCTGTCGCGCGGCGGTACAGACCGGCGAAGTCGGTGAATGGCGAAATGGTCCGCGAGCCCTCGGTCCAGCCATCGATGGTGCCGTAGGTAAAGCGCAGCGAAAATGTCGCGTCGGGATAGCCGCTGTTGCCGTAAATGGCCATTCGGGCCCGGGCGATCCGCTGTGACGCGTCATCGGTGGTGTCCTCTACCAGTTTTTCGTAAGTGCTGCGCAGGTCCCGCACCTTTGCGTCCGTGCGCAGCACGAAGCGGATCATCGGGTCATCGCTGTCCTCGATTGCGGCAAGTCCGCCATCCCATAATTTGCGCCGTAATTGCGCATCCGCGAGTTTTGCGGATGCAAGCGCGGTCGCGAGGGCCTGCGGCGAATCGGAGCCGAGGAACAGTGCCGTCTCCGGCGCGTCCGCAGTCAGCTCCTCACGCAGCTTCGTCAACCAGAACTCCAGCTTGAGCTGTTCCAGATCGGGTTCGACGGGTTGCCGATCGAGCAGCGTCTTTTCGAGCAGCGGAAGTCGCGCATCGGTGTATTCGCGCAGCCGTTCACCGTTTGGTTTGACCTTTTCTTCGGCCGCCCGGACCAGCGTGCGGGCATAGCGGTAAAGGGTTGAGCCATAACCCGCACGCGCTTCCAGCAGGTAGTATGGCTTGTAGAGAGCTGCGCGCTGCTTCTGCGCGTCTTCCATTTCCTTCCAGGGATCGCCGATTTCACGCCGGAGTTCCGGGTCCGCATCGACGCGCCGCTTCAGTTCCGCATCCGCAGCCCGTCTCGTCTCGATCACATCGGCCTGGAGCAGAGCCTCATGCTCCCCACGCATCGCCTTCAGTCCGTTTTCCAATCCGAACAAGTCCCGATTGGCCAATCGCGCGTGCTCCGGGCTTTCCTCGCCAAAACGCGTGAGGCGACCGCGCAGCTCGGCCCCAAGCATCAACGATAACGGTTGAACGACGTCGCGCAGGCTTTGCAGTTGTCCTGCGGTCAGCAGACGGTCGGTCCCGCCGGGATTTCCTGCGACGAAAACCGGATCGCCCTGCTTCGGAGCGAGCGGATTCCATTTCAGATGCTGCGGGGTTTTCGCCGGAGCGCCGCCGTCATAGAGACGCAGGAAAGAGAAATCGAGGTCGTATCGGGGAAAATTGAAATTATCCGGATCGCCGCCGAAAAAAGCCGCGTCATACTCGACGGCAAAGACCAGGCGGACATCGGTGAATTTTCGGTAATTGTAAAGCTTGTACTCGCCGCCCCGAAAAAATGAAATGACCTGACACCGGTTCGTCCGTTCACGGCCCTGGCAGGCCTGCTTTTCAATTCCTGCAATTGCAGTATTCCGCGCCCGCCCAAAATCAGCCCCGGATTTTCCCTCGGTCGCCCCGCGAATGGCGGGGGTCACGTCCGTGATGCTTTGCAGAATTTCCGCCTGCATGCCCGGGCATTGTTTTTCTTCATTGGTGGCAGCGGTGAAGAACCCGCCATTCACGTAATCCCGCTCCGGCGATGACAGATTGCGGACGCAGCCGGCGACACAATGATGATTGGTGAGCACCAGCCCCGTCGAGGACACCACGGAAGCCGAACAGCCGCCTGCGAGACGTACGGCGCCCGCCTGCACATGATCGAGCCATTGCCGGTCGATGTGCAGACCGTATTTCCGGTTCACCTGGTCAAACGGAAAGCTGTTGGGCGTCCACATCCCCTCGTCGGCAAAGGCAGGCGCGGCGAGGCAGAGACACAGGTTTGCAAGCAACAGCTTCAGTCGCATGGTCTCACTCCGCTGCAGTCGCCGATTTGCGCGGCTCGGGTGGCGCGCGATTATTCTTCGAGAACAGTTCGATCAGATCGCCGGCAATGGGCGAGAACCACGACATCTGTCGTTTGATATGGCTGACGAACCCGTCCGAATACATGTCCTTGCCGCGTTCACGCGGCAGCGCGATGACGTCGTTGCCAGCCGGATCGCGAACGATCCCGATCGGGTCTTCGCCACGCACGACCTTCTCGAGTTCCCGTTTCAGCATCTTGCGGTACATCACGATACCCCGGTCCGAGGCGCCGAGTTTCTCGCGCGTGCGGTCCGCGATCGCCCCCTGTGTCACCCAGGCCATGATGTCCTGCGCATGAATGTAATCCAGCAGATATTCGCCCCGGTCATCCGTTACCGGCGGTTCGTAAACCGGCGCAATGTTCAACAGCCGTTGCGGTACTTCCGCTTCGGGTGGCGGAATATAGGCGTGATACCAGAAATGCATGGTATGGGAATCATCCATGGGCACGCGAATTTGAAAGATCTGCTGTGTCCACAGGCCGCCACCGCTTCCCCCGGCGAGCACGTTCGGGAAGATCAGCGGGTGCCCTATGCGCCAATCGTCGGAATCCTCGGACTGGTTTTCGAGAAGACGCCGCTTGATGATGCCGAACGGGAATTCGTCGAATGCGATTTTCGCATGGTGTTTTGAAATCGCGACTTTTGCGCCGCGGTTTTCGTTGCGGAATTCGTACAACGCCCCGTGCAGCCATTCGGTGTGCACGGGATCGACGGAATTTTCCATGATCTGCAACCAATTGCAGGGGATCATGCGCTTTCCGATGTGGCGGATGGCGCGTGGCGCGACATAGCCGTCAAGGCGCGGCAGAAGCGGCGCGGGGTTGGGGCCAGGATAGGCGAACAGCAAGCCACCCAACTCCTCCACCGGATAGGCGGTCGTCGCGACTTTCCCTTTGAGCGCGTGATGATCTTCATTGGGCTGCTCCATGCAGCGCCCTTCGGCATTGAAGGCCCATCCGTGATAGGCGCAGCGGATACCCTCTTCTGTCGGGATGCCATATTTCAGCGAGGCGCCCCGGTGTGGGCAGGATTCGGCGATGAGGCCGAATTTGCCGGCACGAGATCTGAACAGGACGAGATTTTCGCCGAGAAGCTGAACACCCAGGGTGTAGCGATTGTCCATTTCGGACAGGCCCGCGATCGGGTGCCAGTACCGCCGCAGCAGATTGCCCATCGGCGTGCCCGGGCCAATCCGCGTCAGCAACTGATTTTCCTCGGCCGTCAGCATGGTCTATCCATTTACCGCCCGGCCGGCATTATGGCAGTCAGCCTCCGGCCGTCCAACAGGGTCCGTTATTGAACCAGCTCTCCGGCCTTCGCATCGGCATCGCGGGTCTGGGCACCGCCTCAGGGCTGGTGCTGCCGTTCATGCGCGAGGTCGAAGGCGTGCGCCTCACGGCCGCGGCGGACAGTCGTGTAGATGCCCGGGCCGTTTTCCGGCGCGATTATCAATTGCCGGCCTTTGATTCGGTCGAAGCCCTCTGCGATTCCGGCGAAGTTGACGCGGTGTGGATCGAGACGCCCAACCGGTTTCACTGCGAGCATGTGCTCACCGCTGCAGAGCGCGGCAAACACATTATATGTGCAAAGCCTCTCGCGACGACGATCGACGAATGTGAGCACATGATTGCGGCCTGCCGGGCGGCTGGTGTTCGCCTGCTCGTCGGCCATTCCAAGATTTTCGATTCTCCCGTTCGGGCTATGGCGAACCTCGCGCGTTCCGGACGCCTCGGGCGACTGCTCAAGATCGATACCATCTGGTTCAATGACTGGCTGCGGCGTCCGCGACTTGCGTCGGAGTTGGACGAAACCAGGGGCGGCGGATTCATTCTGCGGCAGGCGCCCCATCTGGTCGATATTGCGTGCCATATCGCGGGTTCACACGCAGTCTCGGTGCACGCCATTGCCGGACCGCTGCATCCCGGGATGAACACGGAAGGCATCTGCACGGCCATGATCCGTTTCGCCTCCGGCGCCGTCGCGAGTTTCACGCTCAGCGGTTACGGATATTTCGAATCGCGCGAGCTGACCTGGGACATCGGCACCTTCGGTGGAAAAAGCGCGCCGGAGAAACCTTTGGCGTGGCATGGCCCGCTGACGGACGAACAGAAATTCGCCGAACGTCAACGCGAACCGGGCAAACGAACTGCGCGGGGCGCGCTGCCCTTCGTCGGTCTGACAATTGTCTCCTGCGAGCGCGGCGTTATTCGCCAGTCCCCGGAGGGGCTCTACGTCTATACAGACGAAGGCCGTTTTGAAGAGACGGTGCCGGTCGATGCCGGACGGGCCGCCGAATTGGTCGAATTGCGGGACGCGCTGCGTCAGAAACGCGATGTATTCCCGAACGGAGAATGGGGGGGCGCCAATCTCGAGATTTGTCTCGCGATTGTCCGTTCTGCCCGCGAAAACCGGGAAGTGCCTTTCAGCACAATCCGGTGACGTCCTGCCGCGGCCTCTTGCGCACGCATCACTCCGGCGAACCGCCTTCATCGGCAAGGCGGCAGTAATAGCGCCATTCGGTGGCAGTGCTCGGTCCCGGTTCGCCGCTTGCCTTCCCTGGTTCGGCAAGCCGCCTGATCGCCGGCTGAAGTTCCTGTTTGTCCTCATCGGAGATGGTGCGCGGCTCACCCAGAAGATGCGCGCGGTAATTCATCGTGGCGAGTTCGTTCAACCCCAATGCGATAACAGCCGCTTCTTCGATGCTGTCACCCACAGTCGTAATGCCGTGTCCGCGCATCAGGCAAGCGCGTTTTTCCCCGATCGCGCCGGCAAACTGCCGGCCCAATTCCGGCGAATTGATCAGTACACTGCGATCGAACAGCGGAATATCGTCGAGTGCCATGCCGAGTCCATGGGGATCGTAAGCCCCGTAGATGGGCAGCAGCGGCTTGCCGGTGATCGTGAACAGCACAACGGTTGGCGGATGCATGTGCAGCACCGCGTTCACCTCCGGGCGCGCACGGAAAATCCCGGTATGAATGTAAATTTCACTTGGGCCCCGCAATCCCTGCGGCATTCCCGCCACAGGCTTGCCGTCGAGATCCACTTCGACCACTTCGTCCCTGGTCGTGTAGCGCACGCCCGACTCGGCGGGGCCGCGCGCACGCACGAAAATCCGGTTGGTGCCAGGGATTCGCGCGCTGATGTGCCCGCGAAGCGCACGGGTCAGACCCATTCTGCCAACAACCCGGCAAGCATTTGCGATCCGTGTGCGCAACGCCTCGGGATCGGTGGCCGGTCCAAATTCCTCGATCATCTGTACCTGCTTGCTGAAAGGCTGGCGCTGTTCCCCGCCTGAAAGAGGACTGAGCCACAATTTGTCCATTCCCTCAACTGATTTGGACAATCGAACAGTCGTCGGGATTTTGCCGTTCGACAGCGCACTAAAAATGGCTGGGCGGAAACCAGCCCTCAGGGGCTATTTCAAGTTCCGAAAACTCGAATCCGGGCGCAACCGTACAGCCGCACAGGGTGTATGAACCGAGAGTTTTTGCGCATTGCCAGGCGCGGGCCTGAATGACGATCTGGGGGCGTTGACCTTCGCTCACCTTTGGACCCAGCAGCCCGCGGCTGATACTTCCCGAGCCGACGAAGGACAGCTCCAAAGCATCGCCGCCATACCAATGCCAGACTTCAACCGCGTCGATGCGATGCCAGCGCGACACCTCGCCTGCACGCAGCAGGTAATATATCGCCGTCGAATGAGTTCGACCGTCCGTCCCCGCAAAATCCCGAAAAGTCTCGCGGTAAAAGCCGCCCTCAGGATGCGGCTGCAAGTCGAGCGCCGCGATAATCTCCTCTGCCGTCACCTCATGCAACTCCCTTCCCGGTTCATCGGAATTCGCATTAAAGCGATAAGGATTCAACCGGCGAGAGACGCCTCACCATAAGCCACCGCCACCAGTCTGCGTTCTCGAGTGTGTGAACGCAGCTTACGCCATCCCGCTGATGTGAAAAAAGATCGTAGACTTCCTCGATCTGATCCAGCCTGAAGCGATAGTGCGCATGATTTTCTCACTGCTTGTGGCTACATGGCTTGACTCTGTGACGGGCGCGCGGGTTGCATCGCTTCCACACCAGTCAGCAAATCCAGCAGTTCCGCCGTAATCTCTGTCTGCCGGGCTTGCCGGGCGTTCTCCTGCAATCCCGCCAGCTTCTTGCTGACGTTGTCATGCGCTGACGACATTGCTGCGAAGCGGGCGGCGTTTTCGCTGGCAATGGATTCGACAGCGGCCTCCGTCAGGAGCGCGAAGACATACTCCGCCATCAGCTTCTCAAGCAGGGGACGGGGCGCGAGATTGTGAAGCGGGACCTGACGGGCTGGATTCGGGGCGAGAGAGGCGGTGTCGAGCGGAAGGAGGAGACGGCGCTCAATGGCCGGCGTCGCGCCTTGCCGGTAGCGGCTGAACATGATTTCAACGCGCGCTATCTCGCCCTGCGCCATGCGCGCATAAAGTTCGTTGTCAGGTGGTTGATGGCATCGGGCGCCCCCGCGAGGCGGGTAGCCATCGGCCTTGTCCAGGCAACTTTGCGGCCGCGCTCGTTGACGATCGCAGCACCCCGGGTGCCGAGAACAAACAGCAGATCGGAGGGTTTGAGGGTCGCCTCAGCCGCCTCAAGGGTCCTTTCATTAAAGCCGCCGACAAATCCATGCTCGCCCGTAAACAGGATGAGGGCGCGTCGACCGCGCTCCCGCTGCGCTTCTGTGACGGGCTGCGGCATGAGCAGAAGTGCGCCGCCAATTGCGGCGGCAATTGAACCCGCATAGCTGCGGATGCCGGGAAGTGCATGCTGCGCTTCCTGCACACGCATTCCCGCAAGCGAACGCATCGCCCCGACAATGTCCAGCAATTCATCCATGCTGGCGATGTGCCCCTGAATTTCCGAAAAGCGCGTCATGGCCGTCCCTCCGCCACCGTTGTCCGGGTAAGGGATTGGGCAAGCGCGACCATGGTTGCTTTGAGCCGCGCCCGAACAGGATCGGCCAATGGCCTGGCCTCATCATCGAGCGCCAGGATCTCGGGAGAATGTTCGGCCAACCATGATGCAAGGCCCGCGCGAAAATCGTTGATGCGATCGAGCGGCACGGCGTCGAGCACGCCGTCGGCGACAGCGCACAGCAAAGCAACCTGCTCGCCCAACGAAAGCGGCGCGAATTGCCGCTGGCCGAGAACGGCGCGAATGCGCCGTCCATGCTCAATCACCTTGCGGGTGCGCTCATCGACCATGGTTCCGAAGCGGGTGAAGACTTCGAGTTCCAGGAACTGGGCATATTCGAGGCGCAGACTTTCCGAGAGCGCCTTGAGAACCGGCGCCTGCGTCTTTCCGCCCACGCGGGAGACGCTCTTGCCGACATCGACGGCGGGCTTCTGGTCTTCGTAGAACAGGCCCGGGTCGAGATAGATCTGCCCGTCCGTGATGGAAATCAGATTGGTCGGAATATAGGCGCTGATATTGCCGGCCTGCGTCTCAGCAATCGGTAGCGCGGTGAGCGAACCGCCGCCGAGTTCGGGCGACAGCTTCGCTGCCCGTTCCAGAAGGCGGGAATGGACATAAAAAATGTCGCCTGGATAGGCCTCTCGTCCCGGCGGGCGGCGCAGCAACAGCGAGACTTGCCGGTAAGAGGCGGCGTGCTTGGTCAGATCATCGAGGACAAGCAGCACGTCACGGCCGCGCATCATGAAATATTCGGCCATGGCGCAGGCGGAATAGGGCGTGAGCCATTGCAGGCCCGGTGCGGCATCTGCTTCGCCGACCACAAAAATACATCGTTCCGGTGCGCCGTACTGCCGGACAGCATCGATGAGCCGCGCGACGGAGGACGCTTTCTGCCCAATCGCGGCATAGACGCAGATCACGTTGCTGGACTTCTGGTTGATGATCGTATCGACCGCGATCGCCGTCTTGCCGGTCTCCCGGTCGCCGATGATAAGTTCACGCTGGCCGCGTCCGAGCGGGATCATCGCGTCGACGACCAGGATTCCGGTGGCAAGCGGCCTGTTCACCAGCGCGCGATCAACGATCACAGGCGCCGCCTGCTCCACAGGGGCAAACTGCGTGCCTTCTATCATTCCCTTTCCGTCAAGCGGTTGACCGAGCGCATCGACGACTCGGCCGAGCAAGCCTTCTCCGACGGGGACACGTGCAACCTCGCCCGTGCCCCTGACGATGCTCCCCGCAGAAATGCCGGCGGTATTTCCGAGCAGAATGCAGCCGATGGCGTCAACGCCGAGATCGACAGCGAGGCCGCGCACGCCGTCTTCAAAGACGAGCAATTCATCAAGGCGGGCCTGCGGCAGGCCTGCGACCATCGCGACGCCGTCGCCAACCTGCAAGACCCTGCCGATATGTTCGAGATGCGGCTCCAGCGGCAGGGCCGCCAATTTTTGGCGACTCTGCCTGCGCCCAACCCCTGAGCTCCTCAACGAGGCTGTCCATGGCCACCCACTTCATTTCGCGCTATGGCCAACGCGCTCTGCCATGAAAAGCGCAGAATGGCCGTCGGAAAATGCAACTCCGTCCCTGCGATCAGGTCCGGATTGACATCAAACGTCACGCCACCGGAGACATCGAGTACACGGCGGAGCCGCTCTTTCCACTGATCGATCGTCGCCGGCGGCAACGCGCATGCGGTCACAACGGTCAGCGGCTTGCCGTTGGATAGCTGGCGCATCAAGGCAGCGCGTTCGGCCGGGGAGAGCGCGTTGAGATGCTGTTCGATGCGATCGATCCAGGCTTCCGCACGGTATTGCATTGGTACTTCCGCCAACAGTCGTTGCGCGAAGCCGGCGCCGAGATCGAGAGCCAGCCGGCGTGCCTCGTCGAGCGCCTTCTCACGTTCCTTTGCGAGCGTCTTGCGGGTCGCATCGACAAGCTCCTGCGCTTCACGCTCGGCCTGGGCGCGCCGCGCCTGAGCCATCTCCTGAGCCTGCGCCGCAGCGGCTTTCAGCGCCCCCTCGCGTTCGGCCGCCATTCCGGCGCGCTCGGCCTCGACCGCGGCGAGTTGTGCCTTCGCCTTCTCTTCAACCTCCCTGACCGCATCGAATTGCCGGCGGACTTCCTCCTTCCGGGCGTCGATCATGGCCAGCACCGGCTTGTAGAGAAACCGATGCAGAAGCCAGACCAGGATGGCGAAGTTGATGGTCTGGAGACCTATGGTCCACCAGTCGGAATGCATCACTCAACCGGCGTATGGATTGGCGAACAACAACAACAGAGCCACGACCAGGCAATAGATGGCCATGGTCTCGATCATCGCGAGGCCGACAAAGAGCGTGCGCGATATCGTTCCGGCCGCTTCCGGCTGGCGCGCGATCGCATCCATGGCGGCTGCAACCGATCGGCCCTCCGCCAACGCCGGACCGATCGATCCGATCGAGACGGCAATGACCGCGCCGATAATGGAAATGAGCTTCGGATCCATTGAGCCTCCTTAACCCGTCGCGACGCCGCCGACGGCCGCGCCGATGAAGACGGTTGCGAGCACGGTGAAGATGTAGGCCTGTACGAGGCCGACCAGGATTTCGAGGGCCATCAGCGGGACTGGAACGAAGAGGCCCGCCAGCGCCACCACCAATCCGATGACGAACTCTCCGCTCATGACATTGCCGAACAGGCGCACCATCAGCGAAAAGGTGCGGGTGATCTCCGAGAGAATATTGAGCGGCAGCATGATCAGCCTGGGTTCGGCGAAACTTGCGAGATACCCCGCCAAACCACGCGAGCGAATTCCGAAATAATGCACGGAGAAGAACACAATGAGCGCGAGTGCCGCGGGGGTCTCGATCTTGCCCGTTGGCGCCTCGACGCCCGGGAGCACGCCCGAGAGATTGGCGACCACCAGAAAAATGAACAATGTGCCCAGTACCGGCAGAAACGGCCGCCCATCCCTTCGAAGTACGTCCCCGATCTGCCCAAGGATGCCGCTGACGATGACTTCAAGCGCGGCCTGCCGGTTGCCGGGAAGCATTGAAAGCCGGCGCGTGACAAATCGGCAGACGATTGCCAACACGGCCATGATGATCCATGTCGTCACCACCGGACGCGTGATCGCCACCGGACCGATGTGAAAAACAAGCGTGCTGGTGAGCGGAGAGGCTTGCATCAGCCAGCCCTCCTTTCGGCATGCAGCGCCAGGACGCGCGCCAGCAGGAAGCCGATGAAGGCGGCGAGAAGTGGGGCGGCCCCCAGTTTTGCGGCCGGCAACAGCAAGACGACGACAGCGGCGATGCGCCCAAGCGTCAGCGCCAACGGCTTAAACCAGCCCTTGTCATCGACAATCAGCGCCACGCTTCGCTTAAGAATCGCAAAATACAGCAAGCCGAACATGAGGCCTGCCAGGGCCGTCGCGACGATGAGTTCAGGGTGAGCAATCAGGCTGGCGCGGGTCATTCGCTGTGCATCCTCCTCCACGCAAATGTGCAGCCGGACGCGAGACCCGCGACGAGCAAGCCCAGCGTCCAGAAGATTCCGCTATGGAAAGTCCGGTCGAGCCAGCGACCGGCAAAGATGCCGACCAAGGTCGGGACCACGATCATCCACCCCAGGGCGCCGATCATGGCGAGGTTCTGGCCCAACGAACGCTCACCCTGGCGCTGCCATAGTTCGCGCCGTTCCTGCCGTTTCCTCACCGCCTGTGCCAGCCGCTCATGATTTTCCGGCCGGGGCGTCATGACTCAAACCTCTCCTGCGAGACCGGGCGCGCGAGACGGGGTACCGGGCCGAAGCGATCCGGCCGCAGAAACCGGTAGATCTGCCGGATCGCGGCGAGATAAAGCCGCTGCGCATCGGTGCGCGCCGTCACTTCCTCCTCGCTACGGCGCTGAAAGCTCGCCAGCACTTCGGTCTGCAGGCGATGAAGATCGTCGTCGGCCACGGCCTCGCGCGTGGCAACCCGTATCGTATCGCCGCCGCTCATCGTCAGCATGCCGCCGCGCACGGCGATATGGTGCTCCGCGCCTCTATCGTCGCGCCAGCTCACGACCGAGATCGCCAGCGCGGTCAGAAAGTCCGCATGCCCGCGCAGGATGCCGAAGGCGCCGGTATCGTCCTCAGCGCGCACATGCGAAACATTGTCGGCTGTTGGCGATAATCGCGAGCGGTGTCGTGACGATAAGCTTCATGACGCCACTTTGGCGGAGCGCTCGCGTTCGCGCGCCTCGTCCAGCCCGCCAATCATATAAAGCGAACTTTCCGCCCAGTCGTCCGCCTCCCCGTCGAGGATGGCGCGGCATCCTGCGAGGGTATCGGCGATCTCAACCGTCCGTCCTTCCTTTCCGGTAAAAGCAACAGTCACCATGAAGGGCTGCGTCAGGAACCGCATCAGGCGGCGTGCCCGATTAACGGCCTGACGATCGGCGGCGCTGAGCTCCTCGATTCCCAGAAGCGCAATAATCTCCTGAAGATCACGATAATGCGCGATGGTTTTGCGCACTTCCTGCGCGACCCGGTAATGGTCATCGCCGACGAGGCGCGGATCGAGCAAGGCCGAGGTCGAGGCCAGCGGATCGACTGCCGGATACATGCCCTCGCTGGCCATCTCCCGTGACAGCACGATGGAGGAATCGAGATGGCTGAAAATTTCGGCGACGGCCGGGTCGGTAAAATCGTCGGCCGGAACGTACACGGCCTGGATTGAGGTGATTGCGGCGCCTGCGACCGACGCGATGCGCTCCTCCAGCTCGGCGATCTCGCTGGCGAGCGTTGGCTGGTAACCGACTCGGGATGGCAGCCGGCCGAGCAGTCCCGAAACTTCGCCGCCAGCCTGCACCAGCCGGTAAACGTTGTCGATCAGAAGCAGCACATTCTCATGCTGCTCGTCGCGAAAGTGCTCAGCGATGGTCAATGCCGTGAGACCGGCACGCCAGCGCGCGCCCGGCGGCTCATTCATCTGCCCGAAAACGAGCGCGGTGCGCGCCAGCACGCCCGATTCTCTGCAATTCGAGCAGCAGTTCGTGACCTTCACGCGAGCGTTCACCGATACCGGCAAAGACCGAGATTCCCGAGTGGCGTTCGACCGTCGTGCGGATCAATTCCATGATCAGCACGGTCTTGCCGACGCCCGCACCGCCGAACATCGCCGCCTTGCCGCCTTTGATGAGAGGCGCGAGGAGATCGATGACTTTGATGCCGGTTTGGAAAACCTCCTGACTGGCGCCGAGCCGGTCCAGCGCCGGGGCAGATGCATGAATCGGGCGATGCGGCGTATCGGGCGGCAGATCCGGGCCCCGATCGGCAGGCACACCGACGGCGTTGAGCAGCCGGCCGAGGACCGCATCGCCCACGGGAACGCGAATCGGCGCGCCCATGGGATGAACCACCGCACCCCGGCTCAAGCCGGCGGTGTTATCCAGAGCGACGGCGCGAACCGTCCTTGAATCGAGATGCTGCTGAATCTCGGCAATAAGCGCAGCGCCTTCATCGCGCTCGATGACCACGCCGTCATTCACGGCGGGCAACAGACCTTCGGCAAACCGGACATCGACGACCGAGCCGTGAATTGCGGTTAAATGTCCCGGGAGTTGCGCGGCGCCTGATGCATCCGCCATCACGCGCCTGCTTCCTCCCTGCGCGCAATCCAATCCCTGGCGACCGCGAGTTCGGAGGTTTTGAACAAATGGATTTCGCTGGGGAAGAAGGGACAGAACATCGTGATGGCGGCCCGGAGCCAAGTGCTGTCCGTGACAACGGCGATGCGTTTGAACTGGCGCCAGTGTTTGATCCCGAACGCACCGTCATCCCACAACGCTTCGAGTTCGTAGCCGGTAAAGGAAGGAGATGTGACATAGAGCATGCCGATCGGCCCGGAAGCCATCATCGCCTCAGCGGCCGGAATCAGGATTTTCCTATAATCGTCGTGCGTAACTTTTCCGGTGGCTTCGATGCCCAGCACATTCGCCGGCAGGCCTTCCATGAGCTTCAGCATTTCACCCCTCCGGTTCACGCCCGCATTGTGCAGTTCTGATCTTGCGCGGGGATGATCCAGATCAGATGGGCAGTGGATTTCCGTTATCGATTACCGGCGACCGCCACTCCGGTGGCCGAGTTATCAGCGCGTTTCCACCGGTACTCCGGCAGATGGAGGGTGTCGACGATCTCCCGGCCGACGGCAAGTCTCGCTGTTCGGGGGATTGAAAACGCATTGATCACCTGATTCCGGAACCAGAGGCCCCATCGGGTCTTCGGTGCGAATGCCCCGGCGAAGCGCTGGGCGCCCGCCTGCTTGGTCTCGATATATGTCCGCAGGACGGCCTCGTACCGCTGAAACGCCTCTTCATGCCGGCCATCTGCCCCGGCGAGTTCGCCGGCAAGCACATAAGCCGATGTCATAGCGAGCGCGGAGCCCTGCCCAGCCAGCAAAGATACGCAGAAGGCTGCATCGCCCACCAGCGCGATCCGTCCGCGCGACCAGTTCGGCATGCGGATCTGGCTGACGCGATCGAAGTATAGTTCGCCGCAGCCGTCCAGCGCTTCCAGGATGGCCGGGCACTCCCACCTGTCATTGCCATATCGGTTCCCAAGAACCGCTTTCTGGCCTTCCAGCGTATCGGGCAACGCCTCGTCTCCCACTGCGAAGACGAACAGAAACAGAGTCCTGTTGTGACGCAGGGTAAAGCGCCCAAGCATCCGCCCCGGCTGTCCGTACATGACATAGACGTCCTCGTCGCGCGGGCGGTAGCCTTCCGCCTCAAAAGCCGCGACGGCGTAGCCAAGCTGTTTCTCACAAGTCTGCTGCGGTCCGAATACGAGTTTGCGGACCCGGGAATGGAGTCCATCGGCTCCGATCACCAGATCGAATTCGCGATCGCGTCCGTGTTCGAACTGTACGCATACACAATCGCGCCGTCCCTCCAGTCCGACAATCGCATTGTCGAATATCACTTCTGACGTGCCGCCGACCGCCTCGAAAAGCAGACGCGACAGCTCGCTGCGTCCGACTGTCACGTATCGTCCGTTCGTCAGTTCACGGAACACACTGATTCCAAAACCCGCCACGCGCCGGCCGCGGCCATCGACAATGCGTAACTCTTTTGCGTGGAAGCCAATCCTGTCGATGTCCGGCGTCAACGCCATGCGTTCGGCGATGTCGTACCCAAGCCCCCAGAAGTCGATGACATAACCGCCAGTTCGCAACTGGGGCGCATGCTCGATCAGGGTCGGCTGGAACCCGCCGGCTTTCAGCCAGAATGCGAGCGTTGGACCGGCAATACCGATGCCGGAAATCAGCACGGTTCTGTTCTTCATCCCCGTCTTCCCTAAATAAAAATCACGCCCCGATCCGCAACATCATAGCGGCAGCCTGAAGAAGATTTCCGGATAATGAGTTGCGGCCAGAGGACGATCGCTGTGAGGACAAAAAAGCCCGCATGTTTTTTCGGGCATGCGGGCTTTCGCGTCGCCGTCTGAAATCTATTTGTTCTGATTGTCCTGATTTCGGCCGCGGCCGCGCTTGGCATTTTCATCTGGCGGAGGAGGTCCGCTCTGCGCCTGCGGCGGCGGAACACCGCGGACCTGGCCGGGAGGCGTCGCCTGGCCGGGAGGCGTCGCCAGTTCGGGCGGGCGACCGCGCTGAATGTTCGCCTGGGAAGGAGCGCCGACCTGCGGAGGCCGCTGGAAGGGATTGAGATTTTGGGGCGGCGGCGGGACAGGCGCATTCCCGGCGCCGCGTTCCCCGTTCCGCCCCCGCAAGCCGAACTGTTCGTTTGGCGGCGGGCCCTGATTTACCTGACCCTGCGGCGGCGGCGGATTTGGCTGACCCAACTGGCCACGACCACGCAATTGCTCATTCGGCGGGCCCTGATTGACCTGACCCCGCGGCGGTGGCGGATTCGGTTGGCCCAACTGGCCGCGACCACGCAATTGCTCATTCGGCGGGCCCTGATTGGCCTGACCCTGCGGTGGTGGCGGATTTGGCTGACCCAACTGGCCACGACCACGCAATTGCTCATTCGGCGGGCCCTGATTGGCCTGACCCTGCGGTGGCGGCGGATTTGGCTGACCCAACTGTCCGCGGCCACGCAATTGCTCATTCGGCGGACCCTGATTAACCTCGCCTTGCGGCCGCTGGTTCCGCAGCGCCCGGTTGACAGGCGGCGATGTGGGCGTGAACTGGCCGGGCACGTTTTGCGGCGGGAGCACCGCAATCCGATCGCGCGCACTCGCCCTCGGGTTTCCGCCATGCAGTTGGCGCTCATCAAGTTGGACCTGGCGGCCCGCCTGCAGGGGCGTAATGGGTGCATTTCGAATCACATCGCGCGGATTGACTTCCGCAATACGGCGGCCGCTCTCGCGCTCGATCTGACGCACATCCACGCTGCGATTGACGACAAAATTATTCACCGTCGCGTAGTTTGTGATGTTTCGCGAGTTATTGATGAAGGAGCGGTATTCGCGCGGCTGCGCTGCGTAGCGGATGTAGTCGCGATCGGCGAAGTGGCGCCGATCCACGAAATTCCAGAAACCGATCGTGAAATCGAGGCCGTATTGCGGCCCGTACCAGTCGGAGTAGCCGAAACCACGGTCCCAATCATTCCAATCCGTGCGATAGATCTCGCCGCCGGCAAGGAATTGATCGTCGGGTGGCATCGGGAACCAGCCAATATCGTTGCCGCTCTCACGCCAGATCACCCAGGCGGGCGCCCAGACATAGCCCGGGATCCACAGCCAGCCATCGTAAGGGTCGTAAACCCAGCGACCATAATGAAATGGGATATCGCCCCATTGGTAATCGGATGCCCACAGCCACCCATATTGGTTGGTGTAATCCCAATGACCGCGATAATAGGGCCGGAAGTCCCGGGGCACATCGATGGGATGCCAGACATCGCCCCAGCGCGGATGGCGATACCAGCGCCCGTAGGGAGCGAGCGCATTGTAGAAATATGCGAAGCTGACGGGTTCGCTGGGAGATCCAAGATTGACGGAAAAACCGACCTGCGCCGCCGCGGGCTTTGCCGTCAGCGCCAGCGTCAGTGGCGATATCACCAACGCGATTGCGAAAAATTTTGTGTTAAGTCGTCCGGCCACGGGAAGCTCCTCTCCTCAGGCATGCGCGCCTCTGCTCGTGCGCGATTCATCGGCATCAAACATGTCGGAAATGGGGCTCTGACCGGCCTCATTCGGCCACGCTTATGTCACACGTGATTTCATACTGCCTCTGCCGCACGCGCCGTGAGTTCTTTCCCGTACACCTCATCCATTCGTGAGCTGAGCCCATATTTGGCGAGCGCCGCCGCAAACATCGCGCGCACGTTCGGATCTTCGTCCGCATAATCGATCTGATTGCCGCCGGCGCGCCGGCTAACCCAGGAAAGCGGCACGCCCTGCGCATTACGCGGCGAGAAATGCTTGAACGCGAGATAGCGCGCCGGCACCGGACCGGAATTGAAATGCTGATGAAACCAGCGATTCGGAGGAACGATGAGTGTTCCGACTTGCCAGGGGTACTGCGCCGGCTCGCCACCCTCGGGCCACATCAGCGAATATCCTTCTCCCGAAAGCACAATCACATGCGCGCCGGGACCATGCGCGTGGGCTTTCTTGTAAGTCCCAACGGCAAATTGCGAGATGTGGCTCGGAATAGAACCTTTCGCCATGTTGAACCGGATATGCCCACCGCCCGCACCCCGTTCTTTCGCTTCAATCAGCGGCAGATTGACCGCGTCGGGAATGAAATTCGTCTGCAGCAGGAATCCGATCTGCTCGCCATGCGCCGAGAAGTAGTCCGGTTCGCCGGAAAAGCGATTGATGAAATCATAACGGGTGCCAAAGACGAATTCCGGATCGCCATACAGATTCATGACGGCCGGACCGTTGGTCACCGCGACATAACGCACCGCCGCAGTCCCCGACCCATTGTAATGGACGTGCCAGCAATTGAGCGGTATCGCGAACATCGCGCCCGCCTTCCATTCGAAAGCGGTCCGCACGCCCGCGTCGTTCCAGACCGTGGTTGAACCGCGCCCTTCCAGCACCAACACCATTTCCTCGAACAGCTGTTTTTGCGGTGCGAGAACTCCTGCCCGGCGGGATTTCGCAGACATAACAGTCGTTGGATGTGCGTGAGGCTTCATGGTTGATATAGACGCCGCGTCCCCCGCGCCGCGGCCAGGGCCTCAATTCGAGATCGCGCAAATTCGGGACATAATGCGCCGGAATGATATCGAGCCCTTCCGCCCGAACCCATTTCCGGTAAGGCGTATTCTCATCCTTCTCGTCGGCAAACTTGCCCGCCAGTGAAGCGGGCGCCGGAAAATCCTCCATGAACTACTCCCAAAACGGCATCGAAAGCGCGCAATCTCAAGCGTGTGAGTAGCGCGCATCTGCACCTGACCTTATATTCGCGCGCCACGGAAACGGGAAATGGACCAATCCATGCGTCATGTGAAGCACGGGTTTTTCGCTGTCGCAGTCTTTGCGGCGCTGCAGATACCAGCAGGCGCCGGCGCAGCCGAGTCGCCGTCCTGGCCGCAGGCGAAAAGCGATATTCCCGCCGACCCTGCGATCAATTTTGGCGCGCTGGCGAACGGCATGCGCTACGCGATCCTGAAGAACGGGAGCCCGAAAGACGAGGTTTCGATCCGGCTGCGCATCGGCACGGGCTCGCTGATGGAGAGCGACACGCAGCAGGGGCTCGCTCATTTCCTGGAACATATGGCCTTCCGCGGCTCGACGCATATTCCGGAAGGCAATGTGTTTGAAATGCTGCAAAAGCTCGGGCTCAGAACCGGAGCCGATGCCAACGCGCAAACCAGCCAGACCGAGACTGTCTTTCAGCTGGACTTGCCCGGCACGGACGACACGACCGTCGATCAGGGACTGATGCTGACGCGCGATATCGCGAGCGAACTCAGCCTGAAGCCGGAGGCGTTCGATGCCGAGCGCGGACCGGTACTTTCCGAAGAGCGCTTGCGCGCCGGACCAGGCACGCGTGCCTTTGAGGCGCAAGGCAGGTTTCTGCTCAAAGGACAGCTGGCGCCGGATCGCATCCCGATCGGCAAAGTCGAGATCATCCGCGGAGCGCCGGTTTCACTGGTCAGGGATTTCTACCGCGACTTCTACCGCCCGGAACGCGCAACTCTGATTGTGGTCGGCGACATCGATCCGGCTGCGATGCTGGCGAAGGTCGAGGCGAAATTCTCCGACTGGAATCCGTCCGGAACCGGGGGCAAGGATCCCGATCTCGGAACGCCACCCGCACGCGGGAAGGAATTCCAGGTCTTCAGCGAAGCGGGCGCACCGCAATTCGCCACCATTTCCTGGGTGCAGCCGTTCGATGCAACCCCGGATAATGCCGCGCGGCGCAAGCGTAATCTGATTGAGAATATTGCGTTGACCATTCTCAATCAGCGGTTGGCGATTGTGGCGCAAAGCGACGATGCGCCTTTCGTTTTTGCCGGAGCCTCGCGCGGCAACAGCGTACGTTCTGCAAGAATAGCTTCATTGCGCATCGGTTATGCCTCAGACAAATGGCAACGCGCGCTGCTGGAAGCCGAGAAAATCCGCCGTCAGGTCGTCAGCCAGGGCGTGTCGAAGCAGGAAGTGGACCGCGAGGTCACGACCATTCTCGCCAACGCGCAGGCCAGTCTCGCGGCATCGGCCACACGCCAGTCGCGCAATCTCGCACAGGGACTCGTCGCTTCGGTGGATCGCGATTTGGTATTCAGCAGCCCGGAGACCGACGTGGCATTGCTGAAACAAAATATTCAGGGACTGACCGCCGATGAGGTCAACGCGGCGCTGCGGGACGTCTTCGCCGGAAATGGTCCACTGGTGTTTTTGTCGAGTCCGACGCCGGTCGAAACCGGCGAATCTGCTTTGGCGTCCGTATTCGACGGCGCAGAATCCGCGCCGATTGGCGATGCCGCACCGCCGCAGATTGCCTCCTGGCCCTATACCAGCTTCGGGGCGCCGGGCCTGGTTGCCGAAAACCGCCAAATCGGGGATCTCGACACATATTTCGTCCGGTTTGGAAACGGCGTTCGCCTAACCGTTAAACCGACGAAATTTCGGGCTGACCAGATCTTGGTGAATGTCAGCATCGCTGGTGGCGACCTCGCATTTCCGAAGGACCGCACCGTACTCAACCCCGGCGCCTATCTCTCCGGCGGACTGGAGGCATTGAGTTATCTGGACATGCGGCGAGCGCTGGAAGGCAAAATCGCGGGAATCGGTTTCGGCATTGATGATGACGCCTTCGCGCTTTCCGGCGGTACGCGGCCTGCCGATCTCGATACCGAACTGCAGTTGATCGCTGCCTATGTGACGTCGCCCGGCTGGCGCCAGGAGCCTTACCGCCAAAGTCTCAGTTCGCTGACCGACAGCCTTTCGAAACTGGACACATCACCGATGTCCATGTTCAACGCGAAATTCCCCGAGTTTCTGCATCCGGGGGATGCGCGCTGGGCCTATCCGACGCGATCGGATATCAAGGCGGCAAATCTGGAGCAGGTCAAAAACGTGATCGGACCGGCGCTTGTGAACAATGCGCTCGAGGTAACGATCGTGGGCGACATCTCTGTCGATCGCGCAATCCAGTCTGTTGCCGCGACGCTCGGAGCATTGCCGGCTCGATCCGATGCCCGGCCACAGCCGCCACAGGCCGGCGAAGTGCGCTTTCCTGCACCCACGCCTGAGCCGGTGGTGCTCTATCATTCCGGACGCGCCGATCAGGGCGCCGCGGCAATCGCCTGGCAGACCACAGACGTGTATGCGGACGATGAATCTGCCGCGCGTGGCATGCTGAAGGACATTCTACAGCTGCGGATGCTGGATGAGCTGCGGATTCGCGACGGCGCGACCTATTCGCCCGGTGCAACTGCGAGCGCTTCGCGGACATTCCCGGGCTACGGCTACATTGCGGCCTTTGCCGAGATCCCTCCCGGCAAGTCACAGCTCTTCTTTGACACGGTACAGAAGATCGCGGCCGATCTGCGTGACAACGGCCCGACAGAAGAGGATCTCGAACGGGCGCGCAAGCCGGCGCTGGACGCTCTCGAAAAGGCCGTGGAGACAAATAATTTCTGGATTGGCGCCCTGTCCGGCGCCCAGGGCGACGAGCGGCGGTTGAAGCTGGTGCGGGAGGCCATGCCGCAACTCGAGGCGGTCACGGCTGCCGATGTGCAACGGGTTGCGCGCAGATATCTGCTGGATGAGCGAGCCTGGAAGCTGGTGATCAAACCGAAGACCTGACCCCGCCGATCAGAGCGCGTGCGACATGGCCTGAGTGACGGTGCGTTTCTCGCCGCAGTAATGACAGAGCGCGACGTAACGGCAGAACCCGTACTCCGTGGAAACGCGCCGCAGTGAGTGCCCGACACTCGAACTCCAGCGCGCCGACGCGAACACTGATACAGTCATCGCAACAGCAATGGCCGATATTTTGCCGAAGCCAGTTTCGGACGCGCCTGTAAGTTGTATTGTGATTGGCGCCAGCCCGAAGTTGCGACACCTCCATCGCCGAGCGCGCCATCAGATCCCAGGACTCAGCGACCTGCAGAAACAGCTGCTGCATGGCGGGTGTTTCCGTAGCGCGGTCCCGCGCCTTTTCGGCCAATCGCAGGAAGCGGTCACGTCGCTGTTCCGGATTGGCGCGCTCAAACGACATCGGTCGATCCCCTGCTCAGGACGATCGCCCTCCCCGATCGCAGATTAGCAGTCCCCGGTCGGGAGTGCGAGATGTGCATGACATTTATTCAGGAGCCCGCCCCGGTGTTTCGGGCGCGGGACAGCAGGTCGATCACTTCCTCGTCCGTCGTCTGGGTGAAATCCCGGTAATGGGCGCCGACGGCATAGAACGGTTCCGGCGTGATGAGGCAGACGATCTCATCGGCAAGCGGCGCCAGACTTTTAAGAGTTTCCATTGGGGCTACCGGCACCGCCAGCACGACCTGCCCGTGAGGCTGCCTGCGGACGGCCTGCAACACGGCTTTCACAGTTCCGCCCGTCGCTATTCCATCATCGACTACAATAACGGTATGTCCGGCCAAAGCAGCCGGTGAGCCGGAAAGGCCGTAGAGCGCGCGGCGGCGCTGAATCTCAAGAAGCTGACGCTGTTCTTCATCACGCAGATACTCGTCCCCGGGATTGACCGCTTCGAGAACGTCCTCGTTCAGAACGACCTGCGGATTGGCTCCATCAACGACAGCGCCAAGGCCCAATTCCGGCTGACCCGGCGCACCGATCTTGCGCGCGAGAACGACGGTGAGCGGCGCGCCAAGACTGCGTGCCACCTCGTACCCGACCGGCACGCCACCCCGAGGCAGCGCCAGAACCATCGGATTATCATCTTTCAAATGCAGGAGCGCGGCGGCGAGCTTCCGTCCTGCATCCCTGCGGTCGGCAAATCCCCCGGACAGATGTGGACGAGGTGGTTTGCGCAGGTATCGCCGAAACCAATCGCTTGCCTGCTGCAACACAGCGTCAAGCGCGCCCGGTTCCTCGAACAGGTGGCCGGCGCCCGGCACGATCACGAGTTCTCGGACACAGGCGAGCCGGTCCCGTGCGCTCTCATTCAATTCGATGACGCCATGATCGGAGCCACCAACAATAAGGAGCGTGGGACATTGCACCTCATCCAGCGCCTCGCCTGCGAGATCGGGGCGCCCACCGCGCGAGACCACGGCGGCAATACGGTCCTTCAGTTCAGCCGCCGCCACCAATGCCGCGGCCGCGCCCGTGCTGGCGCCGAAATAACCGATCGGGAACCCCACGAGGTCCGGTCGCGATTGCGCCCATCGCGTCGCGGAGACAAGCCGCGAGGCCAGCAATGCGATATCGAAGACCTTCGCGCGATTGCCTTCTTCATCGGAGCGCAGCAAATCCAGCAACAGAGTTGCAAATCCCGCCTGGCGCAGGCCCGCAGCAACCTGGTTGTTGCGGGGGCTCAGGCGGCCACTGCCGCTGCCATGTGAAAAAATCACCAGGCCAATCGCATCATCCGGAATTCCGAGCAGCCCTTCGAGGCCTTCCGGCGAAATGCGTACCGGGGCGATCCCGGCAGTGGTGGCGGCGCTCATCTACATCGGCCGGGAATCGCCGTCTGGCCAAAATGCGCGAATTTCCTCGGGCAAAGCGTGACGGACCTTTTGAACCTGTCCCCGATCGAGATGGCGGCTCAAAACGG
This sequence comes from uncultured Alphaproteobacteria bacterium, assembly GCA_963747255.1. Classification (GTDB taxonomy): domain Bacteria; phylum Pseudomonadota; class Alphaproteobacteria; order Micropepsales; family Micropepsaceae; genus CAIYRG01. Next base: position 88,375 of record CAVVEG010000016.1, on the reverse strand, counting down.
CGAAGACGGCGCGAACAGCATCCACTGATCCGATCGGTTTGGTGCCAGCCAGCCGATCGGAGACCTGTGCGAGGAATTCCGCAAGGGAGCGTAGTTTGAGGTTTTCGCGATTTGGCCGCCAACCTTCAAAGTAGATGCCCCGCACCAGCAGCGGCAGTTCAGCCGACAAATGGGCTGAAAGCTCAAGGGGCAAGCGGTCGCGCAATGATCGCATGACGGCGCCCAGCACATGCCAGGCGGTGTGCCGGTCGGTCGCGAGATCCTCGATAATTTCGTCGAGCCAGATGTGTGTGGTCTGGAGCGTCCTGTCAAAAACCTCAAGTCCGGTGGCGCTCATGGCCGCTCCTGACGATGCGAAATCTGACGACAGATCAATGGCGCCCGGTGGTCTCGGCAGGCCAGACTTTCGACGCGGTCGGCCCGGTGTCACCCATGCCTTCGACAAAGTGCACAGCGTCTCCACGTTTCAACTTGTCGAAACTGCCATTCATGACACTGTTGCGGTGGAAATAGAGCCGCGCGCCCTCCGAGGTCAGAATGAAACCGTAATCGCGCTCCGAGAACAGTTCCGAAACAAGTCCCTGCACAGGCGCCGCATGGGCCTTTGGTTCTGCAACCTGTTTCTTGAAAGCCCGGAGTTGCGCCTCGGCTGCCTTGAATGCGTCATGGATTGAGTCACGCACGTCCGGTCGCGCATGCTTTTCGCGCACATGATGCGGTTCCCTGCTCACCACAAGATGGGCACGCGGCAGATGCATTTCGACATGCACCTCATAGAGGTTTCCGGTGCGGTGCTGTTTTGTTCGGGCTTCGATGGAGACCCGGCAGGAAACCATTCGCCCATAGAGCTTCTCGAGTTTCGCGACGCGTTTGCGGATATCTTCCTCGAGCGCGTCAGAGCTTCGCATATTGTGAAATGTTATCTCGAGCGGACTGTCCATTGGCGTCTCTCCGATCGGCGCGCCTTTTTCGCTTAACAAACGCCCTGCCCGGGGCGGGGGTTGCCGCTGGAGTTCTACAACGAATGGAGGGCCGTGTGCAGCGGTCGCCGCAGGCGATTCCAGAGCGTCTGCACCTGGGCGAGACGTTCGGCGCGCGCACCGTCGCGATTTTCCAGGGCATTCCAGATCGCCGTTCCGAGAACAGCCTCGGTCTGCTCTTCCGATTGGGCCCGTGCCAGCAAGCGCCTGAGCGCGAGTTCCGGGGAAAGCTCTCCCGCGGCGCAACGGCTTAGCGCCTCGTCTGCGGCGGAACCCGCGCCCAATTCCATCAGAGCGGCGTCGGTTACCACGATGGGTCGAATTCGTTGCCCGGGCGGCCGGTCTGTGGCGAAACAGAAATCTGCGCGTGGGGCAGGGTCCTGGCCGGGCAAATTTGTGTCATCGCCGGACAAACGCCGCATCGGTCTGCTTCGTTCCGCAGTAGCCGGTAACATCGGCTGAAGCTGTGGCTTGAGCGGCGGCCTTAAGGGGTATCCGGCTCTTCCAGATCGAGCCGAACCGCGTTCATCACCCTGGCATGCATGTTGTAGGAGCCGATCAGCACCGTGAGTTCGATGATCTGCGCCTCGTCAAAAAAGCGCTTTGCCGCGCTGAAGACTTCATCACTTGCGCTGGCTGCGCGGGTAACCGCATCGGTATAATCGAGCACCGCGCGTTCGCACGAATTGAAGAAACGGCTCTCCCGCCAATTGCGCAGGGCATCGCATTCCCCGGGCGTAATGCCTTCGGCCGCCGCCAGCTTCGGAACGTGCTGGCGCAGAATGTAGGGCGCATCGCACAGTATGCCGATCCTGATGATGACCAGCTCACGCAATCGGCCGGCCAGCCGGGTTTTCCACCGCACAGCGTTGTTGAGCGCAAACCATGCCTCCGCTAATGCTGGATTGTGCAAGAGCAGTTTGTAAACATTAATGACCCGGCCGCGCCGCGCGCCGCGAATTCGCCCCATCAGTTCCGAGAGCTCGGGATGTTTATCTTCTTCGATAAGGCTGACGCGCGCCATGATTCCCTCTGAGAAGCGCATCGTGGTCGAATTCGACCACTTTCTCCGGATACTCGCCGTGATGCTTGATCCCCGGGCGCCGGAGGAACACCGTCGTGCGGTTGCGGATTTCTTCGCGCATGATATCCCGGATTTCTCTGCCCGCTGCGAAAGATTCCGCCGCGAAATCCCGGGCCTGTTTCCCGCCGATATTCGCTTCGCTGCGAATGAGGGGGAATTGGCGTCGCTGCTGCCGGACGCCGATATCGTTGTCCTCGAGTCGCTGCATCTGGACCGGGAATTGGCCGCAAAACTGAAGCCGAATGCGATCGTGCTCAATTTTGGCGCTCTGACCGGCAATATCGACACCACGGCGTGCGCACAGCGCCGGATTCCCGTTCTTACACTTCCGCGCAAGGTCAACGCCGCCGTCGCCGAACATGCTTTTGCACTGATGATCGCGCTGGCGAGGAAAATCGCCCAATACAATTGTGTGGTAACAGCAGATCAATGGCGCGAGCGCGACCACCCGATCCGGGCTTTCGACCAGCGCTATACCGGAGGCTCGAATTACGCGCGTATTCCGGGCCTGCAGATGCTTGCCGGGTCAACGCTCGGAGTGGTCGGAATGGGTGAAGTCGGACGCGAAATTGCCCGTCGTGCGAACGCTTTCGGGATGAGCATCCTCTACCATCAGCGCACGAGACTCGCGCCCGCCGACGAACTCGATCTCGGTGCACGTTACGCCGATCTTCTGGCGTTGATGGCGCAATCGGACTTTGCGATCGTGCAATTGCCGCTGAATGAATCCACGCGCGGGATCATAGGCCGCAAAGAGCTGGAGGCGCTGAAGCCCGGGGCGATGCTGATCAACACCGCACGCGCCGCGCTGATCGATCGTGATGCCCTGTTATGGGCAGTTGAAACGGAGCGCCTGGGCGGGTTGGGCATGGATGTGGGTTACGAGGAGCCGTGGAGCCCTGATGATCCGCTGCTCCGTCAGGCTGACAGGAACATTATCATCATGCCGCACACCGCCATCGCCCACCGGGAATTTGGTCTGTCCGATCTCGAACAGCTCTGCCGCAAGATCTGGCTTGTGCTCGACAGCCGCCGTACCGGCCGGCGCAATTGACCGCCGCGCACCGGGTTTGCGTCAAAGAACCCAGTTGTATCGCCGCCCCAGACCGTTATTTTCGGGATATGAGAACTTCGGGTCCGGATTCAAATTGACCACTGCGTCCATGTCTGCGGAGCGGTCGGTTCACGTCACGACCTTTTCCGTTCTGTTCGCGATCAGCTTCTGCCATCTGCTGAACGACATGATGCAGTCGCTGCTTGCAGCGATTTACCCGCAGCTGAAGATCGCACTGCAGCTCAATTTCGTTCAGGTCGGGCTGATCACCGCCACCTATCAGTTTACCGCCTCGATGCTTCAGCCGCTCGTCGGACTTTATGCCGACCGGCAGGCCGCTGCCCTTTTCATTGCCGGCGGGCATGGTTTCCACGCTGATCGGGTTGCTCCTGCTTTCGGTCAGCCACACCTATCCATTGCTGCTCGACCGCCTCGGCGCTGGTTGGACTTGGATCCGCGACCTTCCACCCGGAATCCGCTCGCGTGGCGCGCATGGCCTCCGGCGGACGATTATGGGCTGGCGCAGTCGCTGTTCCAGGTCGGCGGCAATTTCGGACAGGCGCTCGGACCGGTGGGCGCGGCGGCGATTGTGCTCAGTTTCGGTCAGAAATCGATCGCCTGGTTTGCGCTGATGGCGCTGCTGTCCATCATGATCCTGAGTTACGTCGGCCTTTGGTACAAACGCCACGGGATTGCCCGCATGAAAGCGGGCGCGAAACTCATGTCACCACATGGGCTGTCGCGAAATCAGGTGGTTGGCGCGATCCTGATTCTGCTGGCGCTGATCTTCTCGAAGCAGATCTATTTCTCGGGCATCCAGACCTATTACACCTTCTATCTGATCCATCATTTCGGCGTGTCGCTGCGGAGCGCGCAACTTATATCTGTCGCTGTTCCTGATTCCTGTGGCGGTCGGAACGCTTGCCGGCGGACTGATTGGCGACCGCATCGGCCGAAAATACGTAATCTGGTTTTCGGTCCTGGGCGCGCTGCCTTTTTCGCTGATGCTGCCATATATGAATCTGTTCTGGACGGGCGTGCTGTCTGTGTTCATCGGACTGACTCTGTCGTCGTCCTTTCCCGGCGATTGTGGTCTATGCGCAGGAACTTGTGCCCGGCAAAGTGGGCACCATTTCGGGATTGTTTTTCGGTTTTGCCTTCGGTCTCTCGGGAGTGGGTGCGGCCGCGTTCGGCTGGGTCGCCGACCAGACCAGCGTAGAATTTGTTTATCGGCTGACGTCGTTCCTTCCGGCGCTGGGGCTTCTCGCCGCCTGGCTTCCGGATCTGAGCCGGGTTCGCGATGTTGAAATGGTCCCTGCGGCTGCGAAGTGACCGTTATGGCGTTTCGCCGAAGCGGATGACGCAATGCGCGCCGTCCTGCACCGTCACTTCCAGATTGCCACCCAATTGGCGGGCAAGCGCTTCGACCAGGCCGAGTCCCGAAGCACGGCGTTTGGCGGGAGCCGCTTCGAAGCCCGGGCCGTCATCCTGAACAATCAGGGTTGCCCTGCCATCGGTAACCGTCAGGCCGAGGCGTACGACGACGCGCGTGCGCTCGCCCCTCCCGTGGGTGACGGAATTGCTGACCAGCTCATTGATGATGATCGCGAGCGGCACGGCCGCACGGTTCGTGAGCGAACCGGCTGAACTCTCCACCCGGATATCCAGCTTCGGCCCGAAGCTCTGGCTGGCGAATTGCCGGAAAGGAACTCAAGCAGCAGAAGCGCATCGAGGGTGGCGCCGGCCGTGCGGGTTATTGCACCCTGGGCGGCCGCAATAGCACCCACGCGGCGCGAGGTGTCCACGAGAACCTGCCGTGCTTCGGGCTGAGCCGTTTCGCGCTGAGCACCGGAGAGCAGCGACTGGATCGTCTGGATTTCGTTTTTCTCGCGGTGGATGAACTGGGCCAGCAATGCGCGGCTGTTGGCCTCGGATTCACGCCGGCCGGCAATATCAACCAGCATGTTGATGGTGCCGGAAAATTTTCCGGCAGCATCGTGAACCGGCGTGGCATAGGCGAGAAAAGGCGTTCGCCGCCCATCCGGCTTCTCGACCAGAAGCTCGATTCCGCGGACGGCGCGCCGCTCCCGGAAGGCGACCGCGATCGGCGATGCCTCCGGAGGCAAAGCGTTCCGTCGGGCAAGAACAAATTCAAGCGCAAGACATCCATCGCTGCCGGGCACAGGTTCGGCGCCGGTCAATTCCAGCATGGCCCGATTGCACCACAGCACACGGAATTCGGCATCGTTGGCGGAAACCGCCGCCGGAAGCATCTCCAGCCAGACTGCGAAGCAGCTCATCGCCGGCAGAACGCGATCCGAGGTCATTCATGATCTACTGCGGGGCGGTGGGCATTATTCGCCGGTTATGTCGAGATTTGCCGCTGTCGGCACTGCGGAATCCCTGCCAGTGATATAATCATGGATATTCTCGGCGCAGACGTCTTCAACGAAAGCTACCCCTCGCGCGGTTGTAAACCACGACGCCGGACCAGTCGCTGTTGAATGCGCCGGGATCCTCCACACTAAAATCGACGCGCAGCACCTTGCCTTTGTAATTGCGATCGATCGCGTCATCCGCGCCGCGGAAATCCACCCGTGCCCAGGGGTTCGGAGGTATGCGCTTTGCCTGTTCCACCATGTGATAATGCTCGATCACGTGCAGCGCTTCGGTGTGTGGCGTGCCGTAGCGGTCCAGAGACGAAAGCGGCGCGACTTTGACTCCAATCGTGTCCACCACCAGTTCACCGTTTTCGTAATGGCCGACCGAATCGCCATACCATGATGGCTCGAGTTTCGCTGGATGCGGAACATTCAGACGGACATGGCGGACCTGCGAACCATGCGAATACACCAGCATCACCTGATCCTTTTGCTGCAACACCTGGAGTTCCTGATTTCCCAGAATATAGGGCGGCGGTTCGGGCCAGCACTGATTGTGCGCGGTGGGAAAGCCGCGCCGGTGCGGGCAATATCGCCATTTCGCCTCACGATTTCGGCCGCCCACGGCTTCAGCATCGGATCGTGAAAATCGCCGATCATGATGTTGCGGCTTCCGGAGATATTTTGCACCGGCCCCTTGCCGTGATCCGGCGCGGTGTAATCGATGGTGTTGCGGCCCCACACGCCGGAAAAATCGGGAATTGGCGAAGAGGTTTCAGCGGCAGAGACCAAGGCGACCGGGCCGAATGACAGGCCAAGCGCAAAACGCCAGTGCTGTTCCGATTCCTCATGTGATGTGCCGGTACCCCGATCGCCTTCGGACGTCACTATATCGCGGCCTTGCCCAACGCCGGAATGGCGAGCGCCTTTCATGAGAGACAAGAGGCGCTGCGGGGTGATCGGGCAGTTCCGTCACCGCGAGAGGAATCCCGATTGCATCGTCGATCGCCGAGGCCAGCGCTGCGCCGACCGCCGTGACCCCTGCTTCGCCTGAGCCTTTCAGTCCCAGACGGATTAAGCGGGCTGGGCGCATCTTCCGTCAGCAGCACTTCGACCTTCGACACTTCGCAGGCGGTCGGCATCAGATAATCGGCAAAGGTGACCGACAGCGGCTGTCCATCGGGCGAATAGAGAAATTCCTCGTATCAGCGCGCCGCCCAGGCCTTGCGCAAAACCGCCGGCGATCTGGCCCGCGATCATCATCGGATTCACCGCGCGGCCGATGTCATAAGCAACCAGAAAGCGTTCGACTGTGACCGCGCCGGTCTCGCGATCCACCCGACCTGCGCGATATGAACGCCATAGGGATAGGTCATGTGCTCGCTGCGGTGGATGCCTTCCGCGCAGAGCCCGCCGTCCCGGTTTGCCGCGCGATTTCCGCGAGCGAAATCGATGGCCCCGCGTCATCTCCCGTCCGTGCCGATCCGGCCTTCCCTGATCTCCAGCGCAGCAATCCGCGTCTGCAGCAGGCCTGCGGCAGCTTCCAGCAGCAGCGCGCGCAGTTTGAGCGCGCCGTCATAGGCCGCACTTCCTGTCATCACGGTGGCGCGCGAAGCATGTGCGCCGACGCCATCCGCAATACGATCGGTCTGGCCGTGCACGACCGTGACGTCTGCGGTAATCCACGCCGAGCGCATCGGCACAAATCTGCGCCATCACGGTTTCATAACCCTGGCCCAGCGACGCGCCGCCCGTCACGAGTTCGATTTCGCCCGGCATCGGTGAGTGAAATCCGCACGGCATCTTTGGGACCCAAGTCCGGTCTTCTCCACGAAACACGCAAGCCCCAAGGCCCGCCGCTTCGCCCATTTGCGCGCCGGACGCGCACCTCCGCCTCCGCCGCCTCCCATCCAAATGCGGCCAGCGCCTTGTCGAGCAGTCCGGCGTAATCGCCAGAATCCAGCACCATATCCGTGCCAAGCGCATGCAAGTCCGCGCGCGAAAGGCATTTCCGATTTTGCAATCAGATTGCGGCGGCGCATCTCGATACGATCCATCCCCAGTCTTGCCGCGATCGCATCCATCATGCGCTCGCGCACGAAAGTGCCTTCGTAGCGGCCCGGCGAGCGGTAGGTCGCGGCAGGAGTCTTGTTGGTCAGGCGAAAATGCCCGGTGCTGCGGAATGCGGGAATGCGGTATGGCACCGTCAGCATGCTGCTTGTCAGTTCGACCACCCGCGCGGCATGCGTCCGCACATAACCGCCTTGCGAATGGAAGAACTCATCCTCCATCGCCAGCACGCGTCCGTCCGCGATCGATGCGGCGCGGACGCGATGTAACTGTTCGCGCGAATGATTGGCCGCGAGAAGATGCTCGCGCCGGTCTTCCACCCATTTGACCGGCACGCCGAAACGGATCGCCGCGGCGGCGATACCAGCACATCTTCCGGATAGAGTTCTCCGCGAATGCCAAAGCCCGCCGCCGACATGGCCCTCCTTGAGATGCACCGATTCCGGTTAGCGCGCCGAGAATTCGGGCGAGATTGTCCCGCGTGCGATGTGGCACTTTGGCTGCGCCAAAAAGCTCCAGCATGTCGCGTACCGCGATCGAATAACGCGACCGCGCCCGCGGGTCTCCAACGGGACGCCCGAATGCCGCCCGATGCCGAGCTCCAGTTCGATGATTGCGCTCTGCCCGGCGCATCGCAGCAGCCGGATCGCCATATGCGTCGCGCAGGACCATCGCTTCGGTGGAGAGCCCGGCGGCGAATTCGCCCGGCTCGTCTTTTGCCGACAGCAACACGGGCAATGCCTGACAATCCGACCGCAACCATCGCCGCGGCATCTTCGGCAAGATAGGGATCTGCAGGCAAAAATCGCCGCCACCGGCTCGCCGACATAGCGGACACAATCCTGGGCAAGCACAGGTTGACGATAGGGCTTAAGAGCGTCCGCTGCGGGATCACGAAAATCGATCGGCGGCAAATGTCCGACATCTTTGCCGGTCCACATCGCGAACACGCCTTGCATCGCGCGCGCCGCCTCACAGTCAATCGCCACGTTATGCGGCCGTGCGCAATCTGCGCCCGCACAATCCGCATGTGCAACTGCCCCGGGAAATTGATGTCGTCGGCAAAACGGCCGCTGGCCACGCAACAGCGGCTCATCTTCCAAACGCGGCAAGGAGCGGCCGATGACCGCAGTCCGGCGTTCGGCATCGGGAAATCGGGTCATGCAGGCTATGCGCTGAAGTGGAACGGGATTTTCGCTGTACTACGCCCGACGATCACCTACAATGATGCGCGAATTGCGCCGTCCGAATGCGCGGATTCCATTCAGCACGAACAGGAGACTGGCTTGGCCCGGGCAGGCGGCGAGACGAGTTTGAAACTGATCCAGGGCGGCTATGGCGGCTTGCGGGGCTGGATCGACCAGGTCGAGCGCATGGGCGAGCTGAAGCGCGTCAGCGGAGCAAGCTGGGACGCAGAGATGGGCGCCATCACCCATATGCTCACCGAACACAGCCACGGTACCGCGCCCGCGCTTTTGTTCGACGATATTCCCGGCATATCCGGCCGGTTACCGTACACTGTATGGGCATTTCTCGTCTGTTCGGCGGGTTGCGCTGACCCTCGGATTGCCGCAGGAGCGCGAACGCAAAGTCGACATCGTCAAGCAATATCATGAGCGGATTCAGACGATGAAGCCGCTGCCGCCGCGCTATGTCAAAGGCGGCCCGGTGCTGGAGAATGTGATCGAAGGCGAGGCGATCGATGTTTTGAAATTCCCTGTTCCACGCCATCACGAACTCGACAAGGCGAGGTATATCGGCACCGCGAATTGCGTGATCACCCAGGATCCGGATGCCGGCTGGTTCAATCTCGGTTGCTATCGCAATCAGGTTTATGACGGGAAAACGATCGGCTGCCAGATCACGGAAGGAAAACACGGGCGCATCCATCGCGACAAATATTTCGAACGCGGCGAAAAGATGAAAGTTGTGGTCCTGGTCGGTCAGGACCCGCTGCTGTTCATGCTGGCGGCAAGCCCGCTGCCTGAAGGCATCAGCGAACTGGATTTTGCGGGCGGGCTGCGCGGCGAACCGGTCGAAGTGATCCGTGGACCGTTATACCGGCTTTCCCATTCCCGCCGATGCGGAGATCGCGATCGAAGCCGAAGCCGTTCCCGGCATGGTTCGCGAAGAAGGCCCGTTCGGCGAATGGATGGGGTATTATTCCGACGATACGGTTGCCCCGTCCGTATCTCAACATCAAAACCATTCTGCACCGGAACGATCCAATCCTCACCTGCGCGCCGCAGCACAAGCCCGTGGACGAGACGGGTTTGTTGAAGGGCATTGCAGGGCGCCGCACAGATCTGGCGCGCTCTGGAGGCCTGCGGCATTCCCGATGTGCTCGGTGTGTGGAACCATGAAGCTGGTCCGGCGACACGCTTTACCGCCATCCAGATCAAGCAGCGCTATCCCGGCCATGCCCGCAATGCACTGCATGTCGCCTGCTCCTGTCAGGGCGGAGCCTATGCCGGAAAATGGACCGTTGTCGTCGATGAGGATATCGACGCAGGCGATCTCGATCAGGTGCTGTGGGCCATGTGCACGCGATTCGATCCGCATGACCGATATCGACACGGTGCAAAAGGCCTGGGCTTCGAAGCGCGATCCGCTCTATCTGCCGGGCAATTTCAACAATCGCATCCTGGTCGATGCGTGCATCCCCTATGACAAGCTGCTGAAGGGTACATTCCCACCGGTCGTGGATGTCAGCGCGAAGCTGCGTTCGGACGTTGAAAGCGAAATTCCCGCAGCTGTTTGTGTAGTCGCGTGATGAAGAACTCCGCCCATCTTCCTGCAGCGGCGATCGCACCGGCAGCGCCGCTTGCGGGCGATTTGCGGGATGGCAGGCTGTTGTCCGGATTGGCGATCGCTGACTTTGGCGTCGCGTCGCCGCACTCCACGCGCAGGCGGCGACGCCCGCGGAATTCTACAAGGGACGCACCATTCCTGTTATCATCGGCTATTCGACCGGCGGAGGTTATGATCTGTATGCGCGCGTGCTCGCGCAGCACATGGGCCGGCACATTCCCGGCAATCCCACCCTCATACCGCAGAACATGCCAGGCGCGGGAAGCATCAGGGCGGCGCTGTATCTCTTCTCCGTTGCACCAAAAGACGGCAGCGTGATCGGCACTTTCGCGCGCGGCATGGCGAGCGCGGCGCTGATTGGGGAGGCGAAGTTCGATGCGCGCCAATTCGCCTGGCTGGGCAGCGTCACGAAAGACACCACTGTCTGCATCAGCTGGAACACATCGCCGATCAAGACCTGGAACGATGTCATGAGCCGGCAATTCACGGCCGGCGGCGAAGGTGCGGCGGGCGATCCGGACATTTTCGCCAAGCTCTACAAGAATGTATTTGGCGCAAAAATCCGGCTGGCGACCGGCTTTCCGGGCACCAGCGATGTCACGCTCGCCATGCAGCGCGGGGAAGTGGATGGGCTGTGCGGGATTTCCTGGAGCACGATCAAGAGCCGCTACCCGACCTGGGTCGCGGAGAAGAAGATCAATCTGCTGCTGCAGGCCGCGCCGAAAAGAGATCCCGAATTGCCGGACGTTCCTCTAGCGGCCGATTTTGCGCGCACGCCGGAACAGCGGCAGATTCTCGACTTCGTGGTGACGAGCGAACTGCTGGCTCGCCCATTTGTCGCGCCACCCGGGATTCCGGCCGACCGGAAAGCCGTATTGCGTAAGGCATTTGACGATACGATGAAGGATCCGGCCTTTCTCGCGGATGCAAAGAAAACAATGATCGACATCAACCCGGAGAGCGGACCGGAAGTGGACGCGATCGTAGCCTCGCTTTATGCCTTGCCGAGGGACGTGGTCGAAAAGGCCACGCACGCCATCAATTGACCGCCAGCGCGATTGGAGTGCGGTATCCGCGGCTGGAGGACAAGCGGCTTCTGACCGGAAATGGCCGCTATATCGATGATATCCGCATCCCCGGGTTGCTTCACTGCGCCTTCCTGCGCAGCCCGCATGCGCACGCCGCGATCCATGGCATCGACACAACGGCGCTTGCGGCGATGCCCGGTGTTTTTGCCGTACTGACATTGCGCGACATCGAGCCGGTGCTTGCAAAGCGACGCATGGTTCGCGAGCCGGGACAGGGCGGCAAAGCGCGGGAAAATCTCTGGCCGCATGCGCTGGCCGATGGCGAAGTCGCGTTTGTCGGCCAACCGATTGCTCTGTTGATCGCCCAAAACCGCTATGTCGCGGAGGACGCAGCAGCAAAAATCGAAGTCGAGTACCAGCCGCTCGATGTAGTGAGTGATGCACGCGCGGCGATGACTTCCGGCTCACCGCTCGTTCGCCGCGATCTTTCCACCAATATCGTAAACACGCTGAAAGTGGCCTATGGCGAAGCGGAAGCGGCAATCCGCATGGCCGACCACATCATCCGGGAGGAATTTTTCATTCATCGCGGCAGTGCTCATTCGCTGGAGGGCCGCGGCTGTGTCGCCGAATATGTGCCCGCTACCGATGGCCTGGTTTTCTGGGCCTCGACCCAGAAGGCGCATGATCTTTGCCAGAATCTGAGTGCATTCCTTCGGATTGACGAAACAGCGATGCGGGTCATTGCCCCCGATATCGGTGGCGGCTTCGGACCAAAACTCTGCGTGTATCCGGAAGATGTTGCAGTCGCGGCGGCCGCGAAACTGCTGAAGGTCCCACTGAAATGGGTGGAGGACCGGCGGGAATATTTCATATCGGCCGTGCAGGAGCGGGACCAGTTCTGGAGCATGGAAATGGCGCTGGATCGCAGTGGCCGGATACTCGGCCTGCGCGGCAGGCTCATCCATGATCAGGGTGCATACGCCCTGCAGGACATCAATCTTCCTTATAATTCGGCTTCCTCCGTCACCGGATCCTACATCGTTCCGGCGCTCGCGATGGAGGTGGTCATCGCACACACCAACAAGGTCCCGGTATCGTCTGTACGCGGAGCAGGATACCCGCAGGCCACCTTTGTGATTGAACGCCTGCTGGACCGGGCGGCGCGAGAACTGAAGCTGGATGCCTCGGAGCTGCGGCGGCGCAACCTCATTCCGGCGGAGAAAATGCCCTACGAACTGCCGCTGAAGGCGCGCTCCGGCACGGCCATGATTTTCGACAGCGGCGACTACGCAAAAACCCAGTCCATGTTGCTGGATCGCGCCGGCTGGGAGCGGTTCCGGCAGCGTCAGCGGGAAGCACGACAGGCGGGCCGATATATCGGAATGGGTTTCGCCAATGGTCTGAAAGGCACCGGGCGCGGACCGTTCGAAATGGCATTGGTGCGCGTCAGCGGCACGGGGCGCGTATCCGTCTCCACAGGTGCATCGGCGATGGGACAGGGGCTGGCGACGGCTCTGGCCCAGATCTGCGCGAGCGAACTCGGGCTTCAGCCGGAGGATATCACGGTCGTTGCAGGCGATTCCTCTGTGGTTCCTGCGGGCCTGGGTGGTTTCGCCAGCCGGCAGACCGTCATGGCGGGAAGCTCCGTCCTGCAGGCGGCACGTGAAGTTGCTGAAAAAGCCAAGAATCTTGCCGGTATGCTGATGCAGCTTGCGGCACCAGAGCTCGAACTGGAGGGCGGGTTTGTGCGCGCCCGGGCCGATCCGGCGCGCGCGATTGCGCTGAGCGAATTGGCACGATTGTTGCGCGGTGGACCGGGTTATGGTTTTCCGCCCGGATTTTCTCCCGGACTTGAGGCGCTCGCTGCGTTTCGCAGCGATCACATGGCCTATGCCAATGCCTGTCATTCCGTGGAGGTGGAGGTCGATGTCGAAACAGGCGGCGTCGAAATTCTGCGTTATGTCGCGCTGCACGATCACGGCATTCAGATCAATCCGATGATCGTGGATGGCCAGACTCGCGGCGGCATCGCGCATGGGATCGGCAATGCACTCTACGAATGGATGGGATATGATCGGGCCGGCCAGCCGGTGACAACCACATTCGCGGACTATCTCCTTCCCGGCGCGACGGAAATCCCGGCGGTCGAAAGCTTCTATATGTCGTCGCCTTCGCCGGTTAATCCTCTCGGTGTCAAAGGCGCCGGCGAGGCCGGCGTGATTCCGGCAGCCGCGGCGGTGATATCCGCGATCGAAAATGCGCTGGAGCCGTTCGGGGTCAGGATCAACGAGGCGCCATTGATGCCGCACAGGCTGGTGGCAATGATCGCGGCGGGCGAGGCGTCCAAATTCGCAGACCATCAAGGGCGGAGTGCAAGGTGAATAACGGAACAGGTGAATACAAAAGCATCAGGCTGGAGCGCGAAGACGGGATCACGTTTGTGGTGCTGAACCGACCGGACAAGCGCAACGCGATGAGTCCCGAACTGCATCGTGAAATGTGCAGCGCGCTCGACGACCTCGAAACGGAAGACGAAACCAAAGTCGTGGTGATTACCGGGGCGGGAGAGGCATTCTCGGCCGGCCAGGACATCAAGCTGTACTTCCGCAGCACGGAAGACGATGCCAAAGCGCGGGCGCGTGCGCGCCATGATTCGCATCACTGGCGCTGGGAGAAGCTGTCGAAATACGCCAAGCCGACGATCGCGATGGTGAACGGCTATTGTTTTGGCGGCGCTTTCACGCCGCTCTGCGCCTGCGATTTCGCCATTGCAGCCGATGAGGCGACCTTTGGATTGTCGGAGGTGAACTGGGCCATCCTGCCCGGCGGAATTGTGAGCTGGAATGTCGCGCAGGTGATGAGCTTCCGGGATGCAATGTATTACGCCTGCACCGGGGAGACCTTCGACGGGAAGCAGGCAGCGGCGATGAAACTGGTGAATTTTTCCGTGCCCCGCCAGCAATTGCGCGAAGCAACGATAAAATTCGCCCATACGCTGATGAAGAAGAATCCGGCAGCGCTGCGCTACACAAAGGAATGCATCCGGGCGGTGCGCAATATGGATGTGCAGCAGGCGGCCGATTACCTGAACGCGAAAAGCGACGCTCTGCGTTACCGCGACCCGGAAAAGGGCCGGGCGGAAGCGACGCGCCAGTTCCTGGACGAGAAGAGCTTCAGGCCGGGCCTCGGCGAGTACAGGCGGAAAAAGCCGTGACACGCCGATCAGGCGGGTGGCGGATTTCGCGTCACGATCAGGGCGTCCAGGGCCACGCCGCCGCGCCGCCGCAGCAGAAATGGATTCACATCGACCGATTCGATCCGCGATGCCGCATCCATTGCGAGCTGCGAGAGGGATAACAGCGCCTTCACGAAAGCCGGCCGGTCGAGTGGCGGGCTTCCACGAAAGCCCGCAATCATCCGCGCGATGCGCAAACGCGAGATCATTTCTTCCGCGGCGGCCTGATCCAGCGGCAGCGCACCGAAGGCGACATCACGCTCCAGCTCCAGCGCCGTGCCCCCGGCGCCGCACATGATCACCATGCCCATTTCGGGATCCCGGTGCAGGCCGAGAGCAAGCTCGATTCCGTCGCTAAGCTGTTTGGCCAGCAGAATCCCGTCCAATTGGGCCCGCTGTTTCTTTGCGGCCTGCGAAACCTGCCGGAACGCCTCCCGTACCTGCCGAGCTGTTTCGTTCCCAAGGGCGACCGCGCCGATATCGGATTTGTGCGGCAGCTCCGCACTGACTGCTTTGACGACCACGGGAAAACCGATTTTCGCCGCAGCCTGCACTGCCTCGCGCTCACTCTGAACGAGGAACTCGGTTGGCGCCGCGATGCCATATCTTTTAAGCAGCGCCTTTGATTCGACCTCGCTTCGCGGTCCTTTGGCGCCTGCCAGAAAGGCGGAGAGATAATTCCGCGCACGTTCCGGTGATTCCGCCGGTTCAGGCCGGTTCTTGCGCTGTTGGCCATTGGCAATAACAGCAGATGCGGCGGAAAGCGCCTTACCGGTTTCCTGCAGGAAAGCGAGGTTGGGGAGTTCGGCCCGCAAGGACCGGCTGTAATCCGTCAGCCCGTGCGAGATCATGCTGAAGAACGCGATCGGCTTGTCTGCTCTTGCGGCGATCGCATTCACCGCACGCAAATTGGCTTCCTTGCGTTCGGTGCCGGGCGCGCGCGGCAATTCCTCCTGCAGGAGAAGCAGGTCGATGCCCGGGTCTGCGAGCAGTGCTTCGATTGCCCGCAAATAAGCGTCCTGGCTGGTCAGCGCGGCAAATCCGGCATCCAGCGGATTTCCGACAACCGTGCCCGTCGTCATCAGCGTTTCCAGTTTCGCCCGGGTCCGGGGGGCGAGTGGCGCAAAAACCAATCCCCGGGATGCCGCCATATCGAGCAGCATGCCGCGCAAGCCGCCGGAGAAGGTGATCGCGCCGAGCTGGGACAGCCGTGGCGGAGGCGCATGGACGACATATTCCAGGATTTCGACAGCGGCATCGAGATTGGTGGCGCGGATAATGCCTACCGGCCGCGTGACGGCATCGAATGCCGCCATTGCGCCGGCGAGACGGCCGGTATGCGCAAGAGCGGCCGCGCGGCCGACATCAGAGGCACCGAGCTTCACAACCACGACCGAAACGCCGGCGGCCTGCGCTTTTGCGCAGGCCGACAGGAAGCTAGCGGAATCGTGCACGGATTCCAGATAGGAGACGACCGCCCTGACGCCCGGCTTTTGTGCGAAATACTCGACGTAATCCGCGGTGGTCAGTCCCGCTTCATTCCCCGAGGTGATGGCCCAGCCGCAATCGACCCCGCGCTCTTCCAGACTGCGCTTGAGGGCCATCGCGATACCACCCGATTGGCCGACCACGGCAACGGGCCCTGCAGCAAGGCGCTGCGGCCGATCGTCAGGCATGGTCATCAGGCGCGCCGAGGCGTTCAGGTTGCCGAGACAGTTGGGCCCGGAAATCGCCAGTCCGGTTTCGTCAAGAACGCGGCGCAACTGCGCCGCAGCTTCTGCCGCGGAAGCGCTTTCCGCCTCATCAAAGCCGGACGTCATCACGGTTGCACTGCGGGCGCCAAATCGCGCTGCTTCCGCCAACGCGGTAGCGACGGCAGGCGCCGGAATCAGGACCACCAGATGATCCGGCGCTTCCGGCAATTCCGCGAAATCGCGGTAGCAGCGCGTGTTCCAGACCGTGTCGCGCGAGGGGTTGAAGGGATAAACCGCACCCGGAAATTCATAGCGTCTCAGATTGCGCCAGACGCGATGCGCCCAGTTGCCCGGCCTGTCGCTCGCACCGAGGATCACGACATTGCGCGGATTGAGCAGCGCCTCGACTTTATCGGGTGCGCCGTTCACCGGAAAATCTCGTCATAGACCTGTTTCCAGTGCGGCATTTTTGCGGCGGTCTCTTCCGGCGAGAAGAATCGCGAGCGGAATTTGCCGCCTTCCGGCTTCAGCTCCGGATCGAGAGCCGGCACCGCAGGATCGGCCGGCAGATAGTAAGCGGCCTGATAAGCCTTTTGCCCTTCTCTGGAGACGAGAAAGTCCTCGAACAGTCTGGCGGCGTTGGGATGCGGCGCCGCTTTCGCAATCGACACGACAGACAGAACACCGGTTGTGGGCTGCATCGGAATCCATTTCACCGGCGCGCCTTTTTTGGCACTGATCACCGCGTGATGATTGAAGATCTGCAACGCGACTGCGTATTCGCCGGCGATAACCTGATCAAGGACCTGCCGGGCGGAAACATCCACCCCCGCGATCTGCTGCTTCTGGAGCGCCCGCAGATATTGCAGGCCGTTCGCCTCGCCCATGCTGTCCAGCGCAGTGCCGATAAACCCGACGGCGGCGGATGAAGAGAGGCTTACACCCCAGACCATTTTGCCGCGATATTTCGGATCGAGCAGCGCCTCCCAGGTTTTCGGCTCCGAGCCATTCGGAATGAGTTTGGTGTTATAGGCGGGCGTCAGCACATAGAAGTTGGTCGCCACCCAATAGCCTTCCGGATCGCGATATTGCGCCGGCCAGGATTTCACAACCTCAGGAATATATTTCAGGACGTAACCCTCTTTCTTCAACGGCACGACCGTTACCGTGCCGTCGAATACGTCCGCTTGATTCTTTCCGGCGCGATTTTCGTTGAGGATCTTGAGCGCAGCGGTGGTCGCATTGGTGCGTGAGAGCGTCACGCGAATCCCGGGATACAGTTTCTCGAAAGCCGCCGCCGCGGGCCGTGCAAACTGATCGACAATTTGCGTCGTGTACCAGACGATGGTTCCTTCACGCTTCGCCGCGGCAATCAGGGCCGGATCTTCGGCCTGCGCCGGCGCGAGAGCGGCGGCGAAGGCCAGTGCCGCGAAGAAACACCTGCTTCGTATCCCTGATGTCACCACCGCGAGCTTCCGCCCGATGACCATTCACCTGCGGCATTCACCGATTCTTCAAGCGCAGCCGGATCTTTCAGCATCGTATCCTGACCTTTTACGGGGTCCTCGATGGCCTGTTTCAGACTGCGCGCAAGCTTCCATTCCGTTGCGGGGCGGATGTAACCATCGGCGCCGACCCGGTCGAGCCCCCAATAGATTTCCAGCCGGTGGCCGTCCGGATCGCGGAATTCCACTGCGATTTGCACACCTGCGCGCCGGCGCCCCTCGAAGTCGATCTTTACACCGTGCTTCTTCAGATGGTTTCGCGCGCGCACTACCTCGTCGAGCGAGTCGACTTCGAACGCAATATGGTTCAGCTCAAAATTGGGCGATGGGGAGGTCATGGATCCAACCAGGGCCACGCCGTGGTGGTCTTCATTGAAACGCATGAAGACCATGCCGCCCCTGACCATCCCGTCGGGATAGATGTCGGAAATCTCGAATCCGAGCACCTCCGTGTAGAAGCGTACCGAGCGCTCGATGTCCGAACAGTTCAACACGACGTGGCCGAGCTTGGTCAGCGCGAAGGGCATCTCTTTGGGCTTCCTGTATTGCCCGATTGCCGTTACGTCTATCGGCATTCCTGACCCCTGGATTTTGGCATCGGGCAGGACTTTAGAAGGAAGACGGGCAACCGCACAGGGGGACGATGGACGGTAAGCAGCTGGACGAGGCCTATGCGCATTTCAACGCTGGCCGGCTGGAAGATGCAGACACCAGTCTGCAATTTGTGCTGATCGATGCTCCGGAGAATACCGAAGCCTGGCACCTGCTCGGCATTGTCCGGTTCCGGCAGGGGCGGATCGATGAGGCCTGCGAACTGTTGCAGCGCGCCACAGACCTGGCCGGCGCGACGCCGGAAATGCACAATAATTTCGGCGCGGTGCTGAATGCGGCGGGCCGGCAGGATGCCGCCATTGCTGCGTTTGAGCGCGCTCTCGCAGAGCGGCCCAATTATGCCGATGCGCTGAACAATCTGGGCGTCACCTATCGCGACCTGCGCAAATTCGACGCCGCCGTCGCGGCGTTCCGCCGGGCAATCGAATTGCGACCGGATTACGCGCAGGCCAAGGCGAATCTCAGCATCGGCCTATCACGACGTGGTGCCGGCGTGGCATTTCGCGATGATGGACGATGAGAAGCGCAACACTGCATTTGAAACGGCGATCAGGCGGGCCGTTCAGGGAAAGCGCGTGCTGGATGTGGGCACAGGCGCAGGACTGCTGGCCATGATGGCCGCGCGCGCGGGTGCAGCGCATGTGACAAGCTGTGAAAAGATCGGCATCGTGGCCGAACGGGCGCGGGAGATCATCGCCGCCAATGGCATGACAGACAGGATTACGGTTGTTTCAAAGCCCTCCACCGAGCTTATCGCGGGGATCGACCTGAAACAGCCGGCCGATGTACTGATTACCGAAACTTTTGAAAGCGGCGTGGTCGGAGAAGGCATTCTGCAGATTTTGGAGCATGCGCGCGCCAATCTGCTGACGCCGGATGCAGTGGTTATACCGCAATCGGCTTCCGTGATGGGTTATCTGGCGGGCGGCGCGCGCCTGTCCGGTTTGCTTTTCGTGGATCGGGTCGCGGGATTCGATCTCTCCGCTTTCAATGATTTTGCGCCATCCCGACTGCCGGTGAGCTTCAATGGCGTGCCGCATCACGCGATTTCGCTCGACACCGAATTCGCGCGTTTCGATTTCCGGCAGCGCCAATTCCCGATGGGCAATGCGCCGATCGGAGTTGAAGCAACATTGTCCGGGCCCTGTGCCGGCGTGCTGCAATGGATGCGGCTGGAACTGGATGACGCAACGCATTACGAAAACCGCCCTACCATGGAGATGGAATTCTGCGGACATTGGACCCAGATGCTGCATCGATTTCCACGGATGATTCCGGTCAAGGCCGGCGAGTTCGTGCCCGTGATGTTCCAGCACGACCGGTCGCAGATTTCGCTCACACTGATCGAATAGCCGGGAACGGAAACGCAAATGCCAGGGGCCCAGAATTCCGGAAACCGCAATCGCTCTGCCTACTCCTGCTCACGGTCCCCGCCTCGGCCGCAGAGAATGCCATCCCCGATTTTGGATGGACAGCCGCATCGGGTGGATCGCCGGCGTGCCGGGAAGCAATGAACCGATCGGCGACGATTTTCTGCAGCCGTCGCAGGGACCCGGTCCTGTCGTTTCCGACAAAGACCATCCGTATATCGACAATACTTTCGCGGCCCGAACGGGCCGGCAACCGACCTTCCACGTTGCCGATCTGTCCAATCCGATCCTCCTGCCCTGGGCACGCGAAGAATTGCGCAAAGTCAATGAGCGGGTGCTCGCGGGCGAACCGGTGTTCACACCGAAGGAAAGGTGCTGGCCTATTGGTGTTCCCGCTTTCCTTCTGTATCCGGTGACGCCGGTTTATTTTCTGCAAACGCCGAACGAAGTCACCATCATCTGGCAGGAAGACCACATGGTCCGGCATGTCTATATGGACCGCAAACATTCGCAACATGTGACGCCATCATGGTTCGGGGAATCCGTCGGTCATTACGAAGGCGGCGATACGCTGGTGGTGGACACGATCGGTCTGAACACGCGCACATTCGTGGACCAGTTCCGCACTCCGCATACGGATCAGCTTCACGTCGTCGAGCGGTTTCACATTCTTCCGGGCGGCACTGCCATGGAGGCCACCGCCACGATCGAAGATCCCGGCGCGTTCACCACGGCCTGGCGCGCCGTGCAGATGTACCGGCGCGTCGATCAGGGACCCATGATCGAGAACAATTGCGCCGAGAACAACGACGCATTCTTCGGCCTCAGGGTCGAGCCCATTCCGCAGGCGCAGAAGGCGGACTTCTAAGCCGCTGTTAGGATTTGGACGGGCGCGGGGGCAGCGACCATTTCCCGCTGGTATTGCGGTAACGCTTTTCTTTTTTGCCGCGATACAGTTCGAAGCGGATTGCAGAAATGGAAACCGCTTTTTCGTCGGGTGTCGAAGCCGATGACATGATCGTCGGAACCGTTGCGCCGCCTTTTTCCCGGGAAAGAACGCGTTCAATGAATTTGCGCGCGGAACCGCGCCGGGCACGAACCCTGCCGCCGAGGCCGCGCCCCAAAGCGGCCCGTGCTCCCCCCCGCGTTTTCATCGCGTCAACAACACGCCGCAGGGCGTCATGCTGACCGCGCTGATATTCCTGTTCAAACAGCTCCCGTAGTTTCCCCAGAATTGAATCGAGAGTTCCGCCACCCATGTACAGTCCCCCTGCGCAAAGAGAATTCGTTATTGATTGGATACGAAATGAGCAATTTAAAAAAGACCCATACTCGAATTACGGGCGCCTTGCATAGTGCGATCTTATTCGCCCCAATCTGTGTTGCAGCGCGACAATTCAGAATTGCAATCGTTCAACCGCGAATTGATACTGCAGGTGAGCGGACTGTAACGGTGTTGTCCAGTATCCATCAGCACAGATTGCATTTTCAGCAATTTTGCTGATTTTGCACTCCGTCAATACGGATTCTGCCCAGGACTGCGCTAACCCGGCTGAAGCGATGACAGCGGGAATTCATAAACCGAACCGCAGAATTCGCAACGTGTACGGATGACGCCGTCCGGATCCGGAAGATCCCGCAATTCCTCGGCCGGATATGATTTCAGCACGGATGATATGCGCTCCGGCTGGCAGGAACACTGGAAACGAAGCGCCATACTGGAACGAAGGCGCACTTCCTCTTCGTGGAACAGGCGCCAGAGAACCGTTTCTGCGGCGATTTCGGTATCGAGAAGCTCGATGTCCGACAGAGTCTGCATGAACAACAGCACGCGCTGCCAGCGATCCGTACCCCGGATGTCTTCGGCATCGGGACCCGGCACAGCCTGTACCATCATCGCGCCGGCGCGCCAGCCGTGGCCGGAGCCCGACCGGTAAACCGGAGCGGCAGCGACCCGCAGCACGGTTGCCAGTTGCTCGCTTTGGGCGAAATAGTTTTCGGCGCAGGCCGCAAGCCCAAGTGGGGAGAGAGGGACCAGCCCCTGATAGGGTTGCGCACCCTTCTTGGGCTCGATGGTTATGGCAAGAGCGCCCTCGCCCGCGAGCTTGCCGAAATCCGCCGGGCGGCCCGCTTCGGCAAAGTCTTCCTCCCGGATGCGCGCATAGCCCCTGAGCCCGCCGCCCGCAAAGTAATCGGTCACCAGCAGGTTCAGTGGACCGTCGCCTTTGATCTGAACGCTGAGCCGCCCCTCCATTTTCAATGCGGACCCAAGCAGCGCAGACAGAGCCAGTGCCTCGGCCAGAATCCGCTGTCCCGCTTCCGGCAGCGGATGGGCGGCAAGCGCGCGCGTCGATGCCACTTCCAGACGCAGAAAGCGGCCACGCAGGCCGGCATCCGGCAACTCGAATGGAAGCACAAAATCGGCGGAGGGCGCGGGCGTGTATCGCGATTCGGCCATAAACCAATCTGGGTTCAGACGTGGTCTGCTACAAGGGAGCAGAACTATTCAAGGCACCACAGCAAAATGGCCTTCTGCACGTGAAGGCGATTTTCCGCTTCGTCGTACACAACCGACTGCGGACCGTCGATGACCTCATCCGTGACTTCCTCACCGCGATGTGCAGGAAGGCAGTGCATGAAGATTGCACCGGGTCGAGCGCGCGCCATCAGGCTTTCATTGACGCGATAAGGCTTGAGCAGGTTGCGGCGGCGCGAGGCGGCGCGGTCTCCCATTGAAATCCAGGTATCGGTCACGACACAATCGGCACCGGAAACCGCCTGTTCCGGATTGGTCGTGAATTCGATTTCGCCGCCGGATTCCCGGGCCCATTTTCTTAATGCCGGCGGCGGAGCGAGCTCCTCGGGCGTGGCAATCCGCAGCGCGAAGCCGAACCTTGCTGCGGCGTGAATCCAGGATGTGCAGACATTGTTGGAATCGCCTGTCCAGGCCACCGTGCGGCCGCGAATTGGTCCCTTTTTCTCCTCGAATGTCATGACATCGGCCATGACCTGACATGGGTGTGAGGACCTGGTCAGGCCATTTATGACCGGAACGCCGGAGTTTTCGGCGAGGCTGTGAAGGGTTGCGTGCCCAAGCGTGCGGATCATGATGCCATCCACGTAGCGGGATAAGACCCGCGCAGTATCGGCAATGGTCTCACCGCGGCCGAGCTGCATTTCAGCACCCGTCAGCATGATGCTTTGGCCGCCAAGCTGCTGCATGCCGACATCGAAGGAAATGCGTGTACGGGTCGAAGGACGGTCGAATATCATGGCAAGCATGCGGCCCTTGAGGGGGGCGTCCCGATCGGTCATGCCGTGCGGCATTCCCGAGCGCGCATTCTTGCGACGCCTTGCAGCAGCAATGATTCCCCTCAGCGTTTGGGAATCCAGATCGCAGAGATCGAGGAAATGCCGCGGTCCACCTGCGGAAATCTTGCGCTGTCGTACGGCCATGCGCTCCGTCATCCGGCTGTTCTTTCCGTCTCGAAGCTCGCACAGGTCGATGACAGCGCCTCGACGGCTTCCCGGACATGGTGCTCCGCAATGTTCAGAGGCGGCAACAGACGAACCACATTCTCCGTCGCGCCGATCGCCAGAAAACCTCTCTCCCGGAGCCTGGTGATAAAGCCGGAAGCAGGAACATGAAGCTTCAGGCCGAGCAAAAGGCCATGCCCCCGCAACTCCGCGATAATTGTGGGGTGCTCCGCGGCAAGGCCTGCGAGATATTGCTGAAATGTACCGGCGACTCTCCGGACGCCCTCCAGGAAACCGGGCTCAAGAACAATGTCCAGAACGGCGTTTCCGGCCGCCATCGCCAACGGATTTCCGCCATAGGTCGATCCATGGGAGCCTACCGTCATACCGCCGGCGGCACGTTCTGTCGCAAGGCAACCCCCCAGGGGAAAGCCGCCACCGATGCCTTTTCCGATCGCCATGATATCGGGAGTGACGCCGGCTTCTTCGTAGGCAAACAGCCGGCCTGTGCGTCCCATCCCGGTCTGCACCTCATCGAAAACAAGAAGCAGCCCGTGAGCATCGCAAAACTGCCGCAACTTCCGGAGAAAACCGGCCGGTGGGACACGCACACCCACTTCACCCTGGATGGGCTCGATCAGGATACCGGCTGTTTCCGGTCCTGTGGCGCGAACCACCGCTTCGAAATCACCCAGCGGGACCTGGTCAAAACCCTCCACCGGAGGGCCAAAACCCTCGAGATATTTCGGACTGCCGCCGGCCGCAATGGTCGCAAGCGTCCGCCCGTGAAAAGCACCTTCGAAAGTGATCAGGCGGAAACGTTGGGGGGCGCCGGAAGCATAGTGAAAACGGCGCGCCATCTTGATCGCGCATTCGACGGCTTCGGCACCGGAATTACCGAAAAACACCGTATCGGCAAAGGTCGCGGCAACCAGCCGTTCCGCAAGACGCTGTTGGCCTGGAATACGGTAGAGATTGGAGGTGTGCCAAAGCATTGTGGCCTGTTTCTGCAGGCTCGACACAAGATGCGGATGGCAGTGACCGAGCAGCGAAACCGCGACACCTGATCCAAAGTCCAGATAGCGGCAGTCTTTGTCGTCAAAGAGGTAAGGTCCTTCGCCTCTGATGAATGCGACATCCGCCCTTGCATAGGCCGGAAGAAGCGCGGGAATCACGGAAAACCTCTCCTTGCGAGAAAAAAGAAAGCGCGACTTATAAGGGCGCGGTCCCGAAATCAGAAGCCGTAAGTCCGTCGCGGCGGGGGAATTCTGCCGTCACGTGCGCTTGCTGCGACCGATCCGTCCTTCTTCCCAAATGCATACTCCCGTCTTTTGCTGTGGACAAAGAGTAGAGGGAGCACCGCAATTATTGTGATCTGCCGACTGCCTGATACAATATGTTGAGCAGTCTGGAGGAAAATCAATGGGCTGGACGGATGAGCGGGTCGAGCAGTTGAAGGGGCTCTGGAACGAAGGCCTTTCCGCCAGCCAGATTGCCCGCGCTCTGGGGGGGATCAGCCGGAATGCCGTGATCGGAAAAGTCCACCGGCTGGGGCTGGCGGGCCGGGCTGCGCCGGCAAGGGCCGAACGTCCGCGTGCACAACGGCGCAGCTCGATCCATGCAGCCCCGCCGCTGCTGGAGATCATTGAAGAAGATCCGATCAAGCTGGATGACGGAAATTTCGCCACAGTGCTGACAATCAACGACCGCATGTGCCGTTGGCCGATTGGCGATCCATCCGAGAACGAGTTTCACTTCTGCGGCCGCAACCCGCGAACGGGTTCACCCTATTGCGAAGCGCACGCGAGAAAAGCCTATCAGCCGCAGACCTTGAAAGCGCGGCGCGCCGCGGGCTGAGGACCGTTACATTACATCGCCGGGTTCGGAGCCGTCCGCCATCGGTCCTGCGTAAAATTCGGGATTCATCCGGTTCTCGAGCCCTTCGCGTTTCAGGGTCTGCCCGAATTCAACGCGGATATTGGGGTCTTCCATATAGTATGGAATTGCGGCGCCACCTTTCCTGATATCGATGGCGCCCGCGTCAATCATGTCCTCGCCGGGCCGGCCGGCTTTGCGCGAACGCTGGTTGTTGGGCCCGTGCCAGGCAGAGACCCGCAATCCTTCCCTGCCGATACCGAAATGCTGGTGGAACCAGTCTCCACTCATCGGCGCAGCGGAAACAATGCCGCCATATTCGTAATCCTGGCGCAGAATCTTTCCCTCGTGCCCATCTTTCCATGGCGTCATGCCGAGACTCTCCGGCCAGGTGTAGGTGTAACCCTTGCCTTTGACGCACAGCAGAACAGCAGCCGACATGTGCTTGTGCGCCTTGGAATAGCGGCCGGTCTCGTGATGTCCGATCCAGAGATAGAACCGGTTGCCTGCCATATTGGGTTCGACACGGCGGTATCCGGGTGAACGGCGGTTATCGAGCGGTAATTGCGTGTTGATAATATCCGGGATGAGATTTGTACGGCGCATCGCGAGTCCACGCACCGGATCGGGTTCAAGATCATCGCGGGGCTTGAAATAATCGTCGGCGCCCGAGAACCGGTCCGTGAATGCGTATGGACAATTGAAGACGAAATTCATGTTGTCGATAACGTTCATGATGTTGGGCGCCGTCGTGCCGCAATAGAGCAGCGCAGGCGAGCTTCCGGCATTGATGAAACGATGACAGGTGTTCAGCGGGATCGAAAACAGCGATCCCTTCTGCCACTCGAAAACGTGGCGCTTCGTTTGACCTTCCTGCCACACCTCCGTGGTGCCCCGCCCCTCGATAACGAACACAACTTTTTCGTAAAGGTGTTTGTCCGTGTTCAACGCGCCGGCGCCGGGAACCTCGACGACATAGGAGCCCCATAGCCCTTCCGTTCCGAAAAGCTGGATATAGCTGCCCCGCCCTCCCACTCTTTTCCATGGGGCCAGCGGCAAGTCGTGCATGCGCCGAACACCAATTCCGCGATAGACCGGGATGCCCTCCGATTCCATGAAGCGGTCATAGGGCATCAAAGGGCGCTTGAACTTGCCCAGGCCGGCGTTTTCCCCCGCCTGGGGTTCATGCCAATGCGTGCGGTCGGTAACGTCGTGCATCGTGTCGCCTCGGAAATAACAATGTTGCCCGACTGTTAGGCATGACGCCCGCAGCCGTCAACAATGCAATCCTCTCTGGCGGGTCAGACCGATCAGGTTACGGTTTTGCAATAGGCTGGTTCGCCAGACGGTCGGCTTCGATGCGCATATGCTGCGCGATTTTCAGATAGGCAAGGCGCAATTTTGGAATTGGCGTCCTGGCTGCAGCCGAAACTGCCGCTTTGGCCAGGCGCAGAAACCTTGCCCGGCGCTGCTCCAGATTTTCGATCACAGTCATCGCACTGGAAATAACCCGAAGCTGTGGCTTCGGTTCCAGTCATTTGCCATGAACCGGGCGTAATTTCCGACCGTTGATTCGGTCAGTTCTTCAACATCGCGATCGGCTGAATTCTGCTACCGTCCGAGATCTCGTCCGGTACGTTGACCGCGACTTTTTCGCCAGCCCGGATTCCATCCGCAATACGCACGACAGTGCCGTCGGTCGATTCCACCTGAACGGGACGGAAATGCACGATATCCCTGTCGTCCGGCACGGCGACATATTGGCGATTGTCCCGCAATACCAGCGCGTTCAGCGGCACCTGTGGCGCCGGTGGCACTTTCAGGTGCAAAGTCACGTAAGCAAAGCTTCCGCCGACAAAGTAATCGCCCCGGTTCTGGACATCGATTTCGACCAGCAGTGTGCGCGACTTCACATCCAGTTCTCCGGATGTGCGGCTGACCTTTGCCGACATCCTGCGCGCCGGATTGGCCGCGTCTTCGATTTCGACGGCATCTCCGACATGAACGAATGGCGCATCCTGCTGCTGCACATAGGCGTCCACGCGCAGGTGGCTGGTGTCGGAAATGGTCACCACCGGGAGCGCGCTTGTTTGACTGTTGGTGGCATTCTGCACGAGCGCGCCGGGATCGGCGTAGCGCGCCGTGACGCGCCCGTCGAGAGGCGCAATCAGACGCTCATAGGATCGCAGCGTCTCCAGCTGAGCGACCATCGCCTGCGCTACACTGTAATTGGTATCCGACTGTTCGGCCGTTTCGCGCGATACCGCGCCGATTTGAAACAGGCGGTCGTTTCGCTCGGCCAGTATCTTCTTGTTGGCAAGGTCGGCGGTCGCGCTGGCAAATTGGGCGTCAGTTTCCGGAGATGCGATTTCGGCAATCAACTGGCCCTGCCGCACCATGTCTCCCTTGTCCACCGGCAGCGTCTTGATATAGCCGCTGACTTTGCCGAAAAGGGTCACCTCCGCATAAGGTTTGACGTCGGCAAACAGCCGGATATCGCGAATAACCGGGCCGGGAGTGGCCGTCGTGACCTCGACCCGCGGGCCACGGGATGCATCGGCTTCGAGTGAATCGCGTTCGGCCGCAACGTTGCTGTGTTGGGTGACGATCAATTCCGCAACCGCGGACGCCGCCCCGATCAGAACCAGAATCACGATGGCTTTGAAGCGCCAGCCACGACCCCGCGATTCACCGCTCTCATGCATGCCGGGCTCCCTGCGCCTCATCCCGGAAGCGTTGATCGAGGAGATGGAGCATGGGCGGTTTCTTGCGCAGAAGCGTGTACGCGATCGGTACGATAAAGAGCGTGGCCAGGGTCGCAATCATCAGACCGCCGATCACCGCCCGCCCGAGCGGAGCATTCTGCTCACCTGCTTCACCGAGCCCCAGGGCCATCGGCACCATGCCGATGATCATCGCCAGGGCGGTCATGACGATCGGCCGCAGGCGCGTGCGCCCGGCGGCAATGACCGCCTCGAATGGCGAGAGATTGTCGCGCGCGCGAATATCGTTGGCGAAGCTCACCACGAGAATGGAATTCGACACCGAAATGCCGACGGACATGATCGCTCCCATCAGGGATTCGACGTTGATCGTGGTGCCTGAGAGGGCCAGCATCCAGGCGATTCCAATCAGCGCGCCGGGCACGGCCATCATTATGATCAGCGGGTCGATCCATGACTGGAACAGAATCACCAGGAGGGCATAGACCAGAAAAACGGCGAGCACGAGCCCTTCGGCCAGCAGCACAAAGGAATTGTCCATTGTCTGCGCCTGCCCCCGCAGGTCGATTTGCGTGTTGCCCGGAAGCTCCTTTTCCACGCCCGCGATCACCTTGCGGACATCGGCGGCAACACTGCCAAGATCTCTTCCGTCAATATTGGATGCGATATCCACGACTGGCTGAACCGTATAATGGTTGAACGACTGCACGTTGATGACCGGCATGATGTCGGCAACATCGGAAAGGCGCGCGGCAGGTTCAGCAGGCGGCGCGACGGCATTCTGGAGGCCGGCGGCTCCCGATCCGGGACGGGCACCGGAAGCAACCGGAATGGTCATCAGATCCGATACGCTCGTCACCTTTGCCAGCGGGACCTGCACCGACACCGTATAGTTCACGTTGTTTACGGGGTTGAGGAAAAACGAAGGGGTAACGCCCGAGCTTGATGAAAGCGATGTCAGCAGATTGTTGGAAATATCCTTCTGGGTAAGACCAACCTGGGCTGCACGAAGACGATCGACGTTCACCTGCAGGCCGGGGAAATTGAAGGCCTGCACAAGATGCGCATCGGCAATGCCGGGGATCATCTTGATCCCACGCAGCAGTTTTTGCGCAATGACGTAAGACCTGGCGGAATTCGGATCCTGTATCTGAATATCGATCGGAGCTGAGAGACCAAAATTCAGAACCTGGTTCACGATGTCGGCGTTCTGGAAATAAAACGAAGTGCCAGGAAAGGCTGCCGGAAGATCGGCGCGCATGCGTCGCATATATTCCGGGGAAGGACGATGCGGCGTATTCAGCGAAATGAGAATTTCGGCGTCCGAACTGCTTACATTGTCGGATGGCACAAATGCCAGCGCAAAGGCGCTCGGGGCGCCGATCAAATCGTTTATGGTTTTCAGTTCAGCGTGCGGGATCAGGTTGCGGATGTGCTTCTCGACTTCGAGCACTTCCCGCTCCGTTGTTTCTATCCGGTTGCCCGGCGGCGCGCGCATGTGGAGCTTGATGATTCCGACATCCGCGGTCGGGAAGAAATCGCTGCCGATGACGAAGGCCAGTGCCCCGGTGACCGCAACGAGACCGGCAAGACACGCGATGATGAACATCCGCTGCCGCAGCGCAGCCGCCAAAGCGCGCCCATATGCGTCCCTCACCGCGGAAAATCCGCGCTCGAAGAACACGATGAATCGGTTGCCTTCGCCTTCGGCCGGCTCGTGTTCCGTCAGCACGTAACGGGCAAATGCCGGCAGGAATGCAAAAGAGAGGACATAGGACGACAGCATCGCAAGCACGACGGTGATCGCGAGGGGGATGAACAGGTAGCGCGCCGGCCCGGTCAGAAGCACCACGGGAAAGAAGACAATGCAGATGGCGAGCGTGGCCACGGTCAGCGGCTGGATCACTTCGGCGGTGCCGTCGATGATTGCGACCGTCAGCCTTTTCCCGAGTGCCTGGTTGCGGTGAATGTTTTCGACCACGACGGTCGCATTATCGACCAGCAATCCGACAGCAAGCGCCAAACCGCCCAACGTCATGAGGTTGATGGTTTGTCCCGCAAGGAACAGACCGGCCAGGCTCGCCGCGATCGACAACGGTATGGTTACGGAAACAAGGAATGTGCTGCGCCAACTGCCGAGGAATACCAGAATCATCAGCGATACGAGAACCGACGAAACCACGACCTCGCGGACGACATTGTTGACTGCGGCGCGTACGAAAACGGACTGATCGAAATCGAGATTCAGTCGCAGCCCCTTCGGAGCCGTTGCCTGAATTGCCGGCAGCATGTCGCGGGTGGCGTTCACCACATCGAGCGTTGAAGCGTCAGAATGCTTGAGGATCGGCAGATAGGCGGCGCGGTGCCCATCCACATTCACGATCGTGGTTTGCACGGCGAAACTGTCGCTGACCCTGGCGACATCGCGCACGAGCACCGCCACGCCGTTTCGAATGCCAACGGGCAGATCGTTGAAGCGATCGACCTGGGTCGGACTGGAATTCAGGCCGACATTGTATTCCCGGTCGCCGATGCGCGCCAAACCGGCAGGCACGATGACGTTGGAGTTCAGCAAGGCATTGACGAGATCGGTGGCAGACAGGCTTTGAGCGGAAAGCCGGGCGGGATCGGCCTCGATGACGATCTGCCGCTGCTTGCCACCAGAGGGAGGCGCAACCGAAAGACCCGGAATCGTGAACAGCTTCAGCCGCAGGAAATTGACGGCGTAATCGAAGATCACCTGTTCAGGCAGAACCGCGCTGGCGAGCGTTATCTGCACCACCGGCAGGTTGGAAGCATCGAACTGGATCACATAGGGATCGTTCACGCCGGGCGGCATGAAGCGCAGGACATTGGCGTTGGCGGCCGTGATTTGCGCGATGGCCCCGCCAATATCGCTTCCCGGCTGGAAATAAATCTTGATGATCCCGGCGCCGGGTATGGACTCCGATTCGATATGGTCGATGCCGTTGACGGCCGTGGAATAATTTCGCTCGGCGACCAGAACAATTCGCCGTTCCATGTCCTGGGCCGACAGACCGGCGTAGCTCCAGGCGACTTCGACGACCGGAATGTTGATGGCCGGAAAAATGTCCACAAGCATGCGCGTGACGGACAGAACGCCCATCACGACGATGAGTACGGCGCCGATGGCCGCCGTATATGGCCGGCGCAGCGCAAGCCGCACCAGATTGAGCATGTTAGTTGTCCCTGTTGGGGGAACCATTTACCGGCGCAGCGCCCCGGTTGCCAAGAAAAAAGGCTTCCTGCCACCAAGATGTGCAGGCGCAGGACAGAATACGCCGTTCACGGCCGATCACAACTGTGTGACCCGATCGCGCCCCTGATTTGCCTCAGTTGGCGAAGGTTTCGTCGAAGGAGTAGCCCGCCGACCGCACCGTGCGGATGGGATCGCGTTCACCGGCCTGGTTCAGGGCCTTGCGCAATCGGCCGATATGAACATCGACAGTTCGGGCTTCGACATACACATCGGTCCCCCAGACGGTATCCAGCAGTTGTTCGCGGGAGAACACCCGGCCCGGATTCTGCATCAGGCGTTCCAGAATGCGGTATTCGGTGGGACCGAGATGGATTTCGCGATCGGCACGCCGGACGCGGTGGTTGGTCCGGTCCATGGCGAGAGCGCCCAATATGATCACGTCCTCGACAAGACCCGGTCTGACGCGGCGCATGACCGCCCGCGACCTGGCCAGAAACTCGGACATGGAAAACGGCTTTACGATGTAATCGTCGGCACCCGTATCGAGTTCCCGGATGCGGTCGGTTTCTTCACCGCGAGCGGTTAACATGATGATCGGAACATTGCGCGATTCGCCCCTGGCCCGGAGGCGCCGGCAAACCTCAATCCCCGACAATTCGGGCAGCATCCAATCCAGAACGATCAGATCGGGCGAGGTCTCGGCGGCAATGATCAGCGCCTCATCGCCGTTTCTGGCTTCGAATACGCGGTAACCTTCGCGTTCAAGATTATAGCGGAGCAAAGTGCAGAGCGCACTTTCGTCTTCGACAATAAGAACTGACGGTTTTCCGGGCTCGCCCATGCTATTTTGGATCGATCGTCACCTGGGTCATAGCGGTGAGGTCCGCCTTTGGCCGCTCCAGATTGAGATAGTTTCCCGTCACCATGTAGTGAACCGTTTCCGCGATATTCGTTGCATGATCTCCGGCGCGCTCGATGTTCTTGGCGACAAAGAGCAGATGCGTGCACAAGCCGATGGTGCGGGGGTCTTCCATCATATAGGTGAGCAGTTCACGGAACAGGCTGTTGTAGAGCTCGTCGATCTCTTCATCGCTGCGCCAGACATCCTTCGCCGCCTCTGCATCGCGATCGGAATAGGAATCGAGAACGCCTTTGAGCTGACGCAGCGTCTGCCGGCCCATGCGCGCCAAACTCTGGGCAAGACGGATCGGCGGTTCCCGGTTCAGCACCATCGCGCGCTTGCCGATGTTCTTTGCGAGATCGCCGATGCGTTCCAGTTCATTGGCAACCTTGATCGCGGCCAGCGTGTTGCGAAGATCAACCGCCATGGGCTGCCGAAGCGCCAGTACCTTCAGCGCCTGGTCCTCGACCATCTGCTGCAGACGATCGACGCGTTCATCGGTGGCCACGGCGGTTTCGGCAAGCTTGCCGTCGCGCCTGGCGATCGCCTCGATTGCGTTGGCGAATTGCGTCTCGGCAATTCCGCCCATCTGGGCGACCAGATTGGCGAGCGCTTCCAGCTGTTCGGTAAAGGATTTCACCGTATGTTCGTTCATGGTCTGAGGCCTTTCCCGCAAGGCGGCGCGTCATAGCGCGTGAAGCCGACGAATCTGGCAGTTTTCTCTGCATACAATTTATAACAGATTGATGACCGGATTCAGGCGGGGGCAGCCGGCAACCAGGCGGTGAATGTGCTTCCCCGGCCGGGCACGCTGTTGATTTCCAGCCGGCCGCGATGGCGGTTCAGAATGTGTTTGACGATAGCAAGGCCAAGACCGGTGCCACCCCGCTCCCGGCTTCGCTTCACATCCACCCGATAGAACCGCTCGGTGAGGCGTGGAATTGCCTCACGCGGGATGCCTTCGCCTTCATCCTCGATGGCGACGAAGACCTGCTCACTTCCATTGCGTATCCCGGAAGCATCGGAGCGGCCAAAACGAACGCGCACGCGGCCGCCTTCGCGCCCGTATTTGATCGCATTATGGATGAGGTTCTGGAAAACCTGGGTCAGTTCGTCCCGGTCACCGATTGCGCGCAGCGGACCGGCAGCCTCGATTTCGATCTGCATCCGGTCCGAATCGGCGAGCGGCTTCAAAACATCGGCGGCGTCGCGAACCAGCAATACAACATCCACTTCGCCCGAGGGCGGATTGTGTTCGTTCATCTCGATTCGGTTCAGCGACAGCAGATCGTCGATGAGGCGGCGCATGCGATTGGCCTCGCCGCTCATGATTTCGAGAAATCTCTCACGCGCAACGGGATCGTCTTTGGCATGTCCGCGCAGCGTGTCGATAAAGCCCGTCAGGGAAGCGAGTGGCGTCCGCAGTTCGTGGCTGGCGTTGGCGACAAAATCGGCCCGCAACTGTTCCGAGCGCCGGATTTCGCTCACATCCCGAATCCGGACCAGAACAAGTTGGCCGGCGGTACGCGCGACAATGGCCTCGAAATGCCGCTCGACGGGAACAGGCATCGTAAAGCGGACGGTCTCCGCCGCGCCACCATTGGTTACGCGCTCAATGCTCTCGAGCAGCTCCGGGGTGCGCAGTACCGATGAGAGCCGCTTTCCGACCGCATCGCAGCGAACCAATGACTGTGTTCCAACCGTGGCAAATACGATGCGGCAAGCGGGATCGAGCAGCAGGAGCGGCTCGTCAATCGATTCGAGGATTTGCCTCGCGGTCTCCGGAATCAGCTTGTCCACCGTCCGATCCGAAGCCTCAGAGCCAGATCGGCCTGAGGCCGTGCTTACCGCTGTAACGGTCATGGCGCGATTTTCATAGGGCTATTTGAACGAGCAAAATGGTGGATCCGATTCCGTCATCGGACAGAAACTGCGCCGGGCTTCGCTCATTCTTTTCCTCCCTGCTTCACCGCGTATAAATGCCATTCCCGCGGCTATAGTCTTTCATGCTCGGGTTACCAGAGGATTTTGACTACGCGATGACAGCCGGGATCAATGAGCTGAAATCGACAACCGCCGATAGGGCCGATGGCCCGGAGATTGCTTCACCGGCGGAGGCGAATCAGGCTTCGACCTGTGAAGCCTCTCCCGGTGCGCGGGGTTGGATTGCGCCCGCGGCAATGGTTTCGGGCCTGGTTCTTGGAGTTTTGCTGGCGGCTTCTTTTGGCATAGGAAGCGATTTTCGCGCGGGCAATGGCGTTCTGCTTGCACAGGGAACGCTCGCAGAAAATCTGGCAAGCGACCTGTCTGGCAGGGGGGGTGTCGGACCCAGCTTTTGGAGCAAAGACGGTTCGTTTTGCCGCGTCTTCTCGACCCCGCCCGTCGGGGCAACGGGACTGAGCGGCATTGCCTGCCGCGAAAATGGCGGTTGGCGGATCAAGATCGTTACAGCCAGAAGCGGGAGTGAAGATCTACCCGCGAGCGTCCGGAATATGATGCAAAACCTGATTGTGGGAGCGCCACTGGATGCGGCCGCGGAGCAGCAGCTACGCCGTCAGGGCTGGCGCCCGGGATAAAGCCACGCTGGCGCAGGCTGTTTGTGCCGCCCGGTTCCAACAACAGCGATAAATGTTTTTTGTGTTCCCCCGCGGAGCAACTAATCCCCCCGCATCCGTTGTCTTTGACGTGCGTCGCGTCACTGGTCTGTGAATCCCGTTCGCGGCGCTGGAATCTCAAGGGAGGCTGTAACATGGCCCTGAAAAACCTGGCGGCGTGTCTCGGAATCGGGATGCTGTTTCTGCAGACCGCAAGCGGGTGGGCCGCACAGCCGGTTGCCCATGACGCCACGAATCCTGCTGTGCATGCAACGCGAGCGGCCAGCATCACCACGCATGAAATTGCCTCGCCGGGCAAAAATTCGCGCAAGCCCCGTCCCGCGGCACAATCGAACCGGGGACCTTTGGTGTCGGTCGGGCCCCAAGCCATGACGTATCAGCGCATTCGCGATATCGCCATGGCGCCGACAGGATAGCGGCCTCTTCGATAGGTCCGGCCGCAGGCGTAAGATAGAACATTGCGCACCGGATCACTCGGCCGGCACAGGACGTTAGCCCCGCTCCTGTCCGGCCTTTTTGTAAGCGCGGACGGTTCCTCTGAGGAACACCGTGGTCGCCTCATGCGCGGACGCATCGATCGCTTTTTCGTCGATCGATGCTGCATCCCCCATCAGGACCCTCATATGCAACTGCGCAATCGCCATTGAAATCAGCATCGCCGCAGCACCAGTAGGGTCGGGGATGCGCAATTCGCGCCGTAAACTGAGCGCGTTCAGCCAATCAGCCAGGGCGGCATGTGCCTTCGCAGGTCCTTCGCGATAGAAAGCACAACTCAGTTCCGGCGCCCGGTGCGCCTCGGCGATAACAACGCGGTACAGGGCTGATTGTCTGGGCGCCAGAACAAACCGCGCCAATTTCCCGAGATATCGGCAGAGAGCGCGCTCAATTTCGGGCAAACTGCTGCAATCTGCGTCGCCAAACCGAGCCGGCTCCATGCTCTCCCGCCGCGCAGCAATGACAGCCGCAAACAGCGATCCTTGCTGTCAAAAAGACGGTACAGGGTTTTCTTGGACATGCCAGCCCGGCGCGCAATGTCATCGGTTCCGGCAGCACCGTAACCCATCTCCAGGAAAACGCTTTCCGCTGCCTCGACCAAAAGCCGGCGCCGTTCCGGTTCGTTCATCGATTGGGGACGTCCGCGGCGCAGACCCAAAGGGCAACCTGCCGCAAGGCGGCGTTTGCCGCCCGCGCGTAACGGTCGCTCCTTCTTCACGCTCAAATGTCATTTCCCCGAAAAACGCCGATCGATACAGTATGGCTCATTGACAGGATTAAGGGAACTGTTTAGTTTCCAAATCGACGCCCGAACGCTGCCCACGATTGGAAAAATTTCTGATTGGCGGAAGGCATACCGGATTCTTTATGCAATTTCGGTTATAGAGCCGCTGACTGAAAGATGGGGACGTTTCGCGTGTTACGACATTTTGCTTCTCTTTTTTTGATTTCGTCTGCGGCCGCGGGCCTTTCCGCCTGCACGCTGGGACCCGATTTCCTGAGACCCGAACCTCCGAAAGTCAGCGAATACAGTACGATGCCGCTACCGGCCGAAACGGCCTCCGCCGACACGATCGCAGGTGATGCACAGCGCTTCCTGCAGGACACCGACGTACCGGGACAGTGGTGGACTCTGTTTGGCTCTCCGGCGCTGAACCGGCTGGAAGACGAAGCGCTGCACGCCAACCCGGACATCGAAACGGCCCAGGCCACCTTGCGCCAGGCGCATGAAAACCTGATCGCCGAGCAGGGTCAGCTGTTTCCGGAAGTCAATGGCAATGCCGGCTATACGCGGGAGGCCCTGAGCTCGGGCGGGCGGGCGGTCGCATCGTCGTTTGACCTGTTCAATGCCGGGGTGGGCGTTTCCTATACGCCGGATGTGTTTGGCGGAATCAATCGCGGCATCGAGGCGCAGGCTGCGAATGAAGAGAGCGTCCGGTTTCAGCTGGAGGCGACCTATCTCACACTGACTTCGAATGTCATCACGACCGCGATACTGGCGGCCTCTCTGTCTGCCCAAATCGCGGCCACGCAGGACATCATCGCGGCGCAGAGTCAGGAACTCGATCTCCTGAACCAGCAGTTTCAGTTGGGCGCAGTTGCGCGCGGCGACGTGCTGCAGCAGCAATCGCAATTGGCAGCGACGCAAGCCCTTCTGCCGCCGCTCCAGAACCGTCTCGAACAAACGCGCAACACGCTTGCGACTCTGACCGGACGTTTTCCGTCGGAGGACCAAATTCCCGACATTCAGCTCGCGGATCTGCAGTTGCCGACAAATCTGCCCCTGTCTCTTCCCTCGAAGCTGGTGGAGCAGCGACCTGATATTCGCGCCGCGGAAGCCCTGATGCATGTGGCGAGCGCGCAAATCGGCGTTGCGGATGCCAATCTGTTCCCGCTGTTCACCGTTTCCGGCAATATCAACAACAGCACGAATACGGTGGGCGCCTTCTTCTCCGGCAATCCGGCCTGGTCGCTATTTACGGGTCTGACGACGCCGATTTTCCGGGGCGGCACATTGCGTGCGCAGGAACGCGCCGCCTATGATCAATTCGATCGCGCGACGGCGCAGTACAAGAGCACGGTCCTGAACGCTTTCGCGAATGTCGCGGATGTGCTCTCGGCGCTCACCCTGGATGCGGAGACATTGAAGACGCAGCTCTATGCGGAACAGACTGCAGAACAGAGCCTTGAGATCATTCAGGAACAGTTTCAGGCCGGCGCAATCGCTTATCTGGCCCTGCTTGATGCGCAGCGTACATATGAACAGGCGCGGATTTCACTGGTGATCGCGCAATCCAACCGGTTTTCCGACACCGTGGCGCTGTTCCAGTCACTGGGTGGAGGCTGGTGGAATCGCGAAGATGCTCCCCAGATCCGGAATCCCGCAGGGGTCGCAAGCAGCGAATGAATAAGCCGGAACGTCCACTCGTCGCGATAGGGCCCGCACGGCCGAAACGCATTTGGCTTGCCCTCGCCGTGGTTACTTTGACTTCCGCCATCGTATTCGCGGCGATTTTCGCGTTTCCGATCTTCGCCTATATGAAAACCGGTTTTCCGCAGCAGCCTCCTGCAGCGGTCACGACCATTGCGGCGCATTACGAAGACTGGATTCCGGATCTTCGCGTGGTCGGTTCACTCAAACCGGTTCGCGGCGCGGATCTTTCGGTCGAAGTGCCTGGAATTGTCGATGAAGTGAATTTCGATTCCGGCGGTGATGTCCAGGCCGGCGCCCGGATCCTGCATCTGCGCGATGGAGATATTGCGGCAAAACTGCACACACTCGAGGCGGCGCGCGACCTCGCGCAGGTCAATTACAACCGCGATAAGGCACAGCTGGAGCGGCAACTGATCAGCCAGGCCCAGTTCGACACCACGTCATCAACGCTGGCATCGTCACAGGCGCAAGTGGCGGAGCAGGCGGCGATTCTTGCAAAATATACGTTGCTCGCACCATTTGCCGGCCATCTTGGCATCCGCACGATCAATACCGGCCAATATATTTCATCCGGCACTCCCGTTGTGACCCTCCAGGCGCTCGACCCGATCTTTTTTGATTTCTACCTGCCCCAACAACAGCTGGCGCAGGTGAAGATCGGCCAAACCGTCTCGATCATGGTGGACGCTTATCCGGGCACCGGCTTCAGCGGCAAGATCACGACCATCGATCCGAAGGTGGACCCGGCCACACGCAATGTCGCGATTCGCGCGACTGTTCCGAACCCGCAGCGGAAACTGCTGCCGGGCATGTATGCGACGGCCCAAATTGCGACCGGTGCGCGCGCGCGTTACGTGACGCTGCCGCAGACCGCCATCACCTTCAACCCCTATGGCAACATGGTTTTCCTTGTGCAGGAAACTACGGACAAAACGGGAAAGAAGATTCTGCTCGCCAAGCAGACGGTCGTGACGACGGGCGCGACGCGGGGCGATCAGATCGCGATCATGAGCGGCCTGAAGGACGGCGATATCGTCGTCACCACCGGACAATTGAAGCTGTTGAATGACAGTCCGGTCACTGTCAACAATACGATTCAGCCCACGAACGATCCTGATCCGCATCCCGTGGAGCGCTGAATCTTGAATTTTACCGACATCTTCATTCGCAAACCGGTACTCGCAACCGTCGTCAGCCTGGTTATTCTGGTGATCGGTATTCGGGCCGGCTTGTCCATTCCGGTTCGGCAATATCCGAAAACCGAAAACGCCGTGGTGACCGTGACGACCGCCTATTACGGCGCCGATCCCGACGTTGTTGCGGGCTTCATAACCCAGCCGCTGGAAAACGCGATCGCACAGGCGAACGGGATCGATTACATCACCTCCGCCAGCACAAACAGTCTTTCGACGATTACTGTCAATCTGCGCCTCAATTACGATTACAACCGCGCGGTCACGGAAATCACCAGCAAGATCAGTTCCGTCCTGAACCGGCTGCCACCGCAGACCCAGGCGCCGGCCCTGCAGGTGCAAGTCGGCCAAGCCGTGTCGGCAATGTATCTGGGTTTCCGATCGAGTGTACTGAAGGAAAATCAGATTACCGATTATCTGACTCGCGTTGTGCAGCCGAAGCTGCAGGCCGTGCCGGGCGTTCAAACGGTAAATTTGTTCGGCGCGCGCAATTTCGCGCTGCGGGCCTGGCTCGATCCGGCCAAGCTTGCCGCCTACGGACTTACGGCCGCCGATGTCGATCAGGCGCTTGCGTCCAACGATTACATTTCCGGTCTCGGCAATACCAAGGGTCAGATGGTGCAAGTGAATCTGACCGCGTCCACGGACCTGCATTCGGTGGACGAATTTCGCAATCTCGTTGTGAAGCAGTCGAACGGCGCCGTCGTGCGCCTCGCCGACATTGCGACCGTGATGCTTGGATCGGAGGACTACAACAGCAACATCACGTATAACGGGCAGAATTCGATCGCGATGTCGATCGACATCGCGCCCGATGCCAATCTGCTCGAAGTCCTGAAGCGGGTGCAGGAGATATTCCCGCAAATCCAGTCGCAGTTGCCGAAGGGTCTGGAGGGGGCGATCCTTTACGACGCTTCGCAATTCGTTTCGTCGGCGATCAGTGAAGTCGAATCGACGATCGTCAAGACGCTGCTGATCGTGATGCTGGTTGTGTTTCTGTTTCTGGGATCGATCCGGTCCGTGGTGATTCCGATCGTGGCTATCCCCTTGTCGCTGATCGGCGCTCTGATCATCATGCTTGCTCTGGGATTCTCCATCAATCTGCTGTCGTTGCTTGCGATGGTGCTGGCGATCGGCCTTGTGGTCGACGACGCCATCATCGTCGTGGAAAACGTTCACCGGCACATCAATGAGGGCGCTGCGCCGTACGGGGCTGCGATTCAGGCGGCCCGGGAGCTTGCGGGCCCTATCGTGGCGATGATGGTCGTGCTGGTTGCGGTCTATGTCCCCATCGCGTTCCAAGGTGGACTGACCGGCGCCCTGTTCATTGAATTCGCCTTCACGCTTGTTGGCACGATCGCGATCTCGACGCTGATCGCGCTTACGCTTTCACCGATGATGTGTTCCCGGCTTCTCCGCCGGCATGAGGATAATGCAAACAGTCTTGATGCGCGGATCGCCGGCTTCATCGACCGGCGGTTCGAACGACTGCACGGGTTCTATACACGCCGGCTGCACGCCGTTCTCGATTATGTCCCCGTGACGGTTGCGTTTGCCGTCGTGGTCGTTGCAGGCACCGCCAGTCTGTGGATGACTACGCAACAGGAATTGGCGCCCCAGGAAGACCAGGGCTTTATTTTCGCATTCGGTCCACCTTCGCCGACGGCATCGGTGACGCAATACGGCCAGTTTTCGGCGGCGGTGTACGATCATCTGCGCTCCAACCCCAATCTCGATTTCCTGTTTCAGCTGGATTCGACGGCGCGGCTGATGAAGTTTTTCGCCCTGAAGCCGTGGGACAGCCGGCCGCAAAATTCGGTCGAGTTCCAGAACACGGTGCAAAAGGAGATCACGCAGTTTCCGGAATTCAACAATTTTCTTGTGGCGCAGCCGCCGTCTCTTCCGGGCACTTTCGGCGCACCCGTGCAGTTCGTCATCAGCACGACGGAATCCTATGACCGGCTGAACACTGTGGTTCAGAATTTCATGTCCGAAGTGCGCAAGACGGGGCGGTTTCCATTCTATCTTGACACAGACCTGAAATTGGACCGGCCGCAGACATCGGTCGAAATCGATCGGGACAAGACGGCGCTGATGGGTTTGTCCATGAGTGACGTCGGGAATTCCCTGTCTGCGATGCTGGGCGGCGGCTATGTCAATTATTTCAGCATGGAAGGCCGCTCCTATCGCGTGATGGCGCAGGCCGATCAGCCCTTCCGGCTGAACCCGTCGCAACTGCTCGACTATTACATCCGCGCGCCGGGCGGAAGCCTGGTTCCACTGTCAACGATTGCGCGTATCAGCAGCAGCACGACGCCGGAATCGTTAAACCACTTCCAACAGCTGAATTCAGCCACCGTCAACGCGATGGTGGGCATGGGCATGACGCAGGGCGATACGCTTGCGCTGCTGCGGCAGATCGCGGCAAGGACGCTGCCGCAGGGTTACCTCGTCGACTATGCGGGCACATCGCGTCAATATGTTCAGGAATCCAGCGGCTTTGTTACACTGCTGGTGTTCGCGGCGATCATCATTTTCCTCGCTCTGTCCGCATTGTTCGAGAGCTTCCGCGCGCCGCTGATCATCCTGATCTCCGTGCCGATGTCGATTGCGGGCGCGATGGCTGCCATACATCTCGTCAGCGGATTGCACGTATTCTTTCCGCAGATCATGCAGTTTGCCGGTGCGACTCTGAACATCTACACGCTGGTGGGAATCGTGACGCTGATGGGACTTATCAGCAAGCACGGCATTCTGATCGTGGATGTCGCGAACCGGCTGCAGCGCGAAGGACACCCGAAACGCGAAGCCGTTCAGGTTGCAGCGGGCATCCGATTGCGCCCGATCCTGATGACGACCGCCGCGATGGTGCTTGGCGTTGTGCCCCTGCTGCTCTCGACCGGCGCAGGAGCGGTGGCACGTTTTGCCATGGGACTGGTGATATTCAGCGGGATTTCAATCGGGACGCTGTTCACGCTGTTTGTGGTGCCGACGTTCTATCTGCTGTTGGCGAATGATTTTTCCAGGAAGCGCGCCAGTATCGAAGCCCTGGAAGCCCAGGCGGTTCCGGGAGAGTAAGTTACGCGGTGACAGGTTCGGCGACCCGATAGCGCTCCCCGGTTTCCAGAACGTCTTCCACTCTCGGCAGTCTCGCTTCATTTCCCAGGAAACGGATTGCATAGGCCGAAGCCGCACGTGCGAAATGGAAATGGGTTTCCCAGCGCGCATTTGGATTTTTGAGATAGGAATACACATAGGCGCCGTGGAACACGTCGCCGGCGCCGTTGGTGTCCACAATCTCATCGCCCGGGACCAAAAGTGCAGGCATCGTGGTGACGGTGCCCGTTTCGTCGTACCAGAGCATTCCACGCTCGCCCATGGTGACGCCGCCGATCCTGCAGCCCTTCTTTTTCAGGAGATCAAGTGCGGACAGGGAGGACAGGCGCAACTGCTCGCATAGGCGCTCCGAGACGACGGCGACATCGACAAATTCCAGAAGTTCGAGAGTATTCACCCGCACGCCACCACCGTCCAGCGAAGTGAGAATTCCGGCTTTGCGGCACTCCCGCGCGTAATGCAG
Organism: uncultured Alphaproteobacteria bacterium; assembly: GCA_963747255.1. Classification (GTDB taxonomy): domain Bacteria; phylum Pseudomonadota; class Alphaproteobacteria; order Micropepsales; family Micropepsaceae; genus CAIYRG01. The sequence goes on along the minus strand of CAVVEG010000016.1, from coordinate 46,035 downwards.
AGCTGCGTCCGCCTGATGGCCGTCAAGATGCAGGGCCCGGCACCCATTCAGGTTCAGCGGCGGAAAGGGATGCAGGTATTCGTCGTCACGACAGCGCACGATTGCGCGCTTCGCGCCCCTTGGCATCACGAAGGATAGCGAAGAGCGGCGCACTTTCCGCGGGTGGATGCAAACCTGATAGCGCGCCGCCATATCCAGAAACATCCGGCCAAGCCAGTCGTCCGCAACGGATGTGAGGAGGTCCGGTGCGATGCCAAGCCGCGCGCAACAGAACGCCGCCGTGACGGCGTTCCCGCCAAAAGACACGGCGTAATCGCGCGCCACGTCCTTGTCGTCGCCGGTCGGGATTCGGTCGGCCAGAAAGGTTACGTCAATATAGGTTTGGCCGACAAACAGGGCTTCCATGACTGAGAACGACCTTTGACGGGAAATGCGAGCCCCTGAAATGTACATAGCCATCATATGTGCTTTCCTCAAGGAAATGATGGATAGGGCGCGCGCGCAACCACAGCGGCAGAGAATTTTGCCTTGCGGGATCAGCCTGACGATCATAGTTAGCAGGCCATGGCTGCTCATGATCCAGTTGCGCTTGGCCCGGCGCTGCTGCGCAACCGCTTTGCCCCCATAGCCGCTCCTGCCCGGCGTGCGGCGCTGATCGGATTTCCCGAAAATCAGGATTGCGGGGAACACTCCAACTGGCTCGGCGCCGTGAGGCTTGTCTCCGATCTTGGCCTGGAGATGGTTTACACCTCGCCTTTGTCACGTCTTGAACCCGATCGCCTATCTGCCCGCCTCGGCGATGGTGTGATTTTCCTGTCGAATGGGCTGTTTGCTGCGGGAAATGCGGCGTTGCTCACAGCAAACCTCCTGAAAGCATTGCCGAACCGGACCATTATCCTGCCTGAATCCTCGCTTGCAGAGCCTTCCATTGCTCCTTCCGTAGCGGCGGCCATTTCCGCCCATCCCGATCTGTTCGTCTTCACGCGGGACGGCGGCACAAAAAAAGCAGTCGAACAAATACTCTCTGGCCGGCAAACCGGGACAGCGCCTGCGCCGGCCTTCATGCTTGGTCCGCAGCAACGCCGAACAAATCCCGAATATGACATTGTATGGATCGCGCAAACCGGAAGGAAAGACAGCAGCGTTGAGGCTGCCGCGCGGTTGTTGTCGCAATCGGCGGAAAAGCTCGATCTGCCGGAATTTGCCGACGGCGTCTCTATCGATGTCGTGGTCAAGCGCCGTCCACCTACCGTTTTGCTGACCGACTGGTCTTCACTGGTTTTCCGTACCCAGGAAGCACGCCTTAACTGTAACGCACTCGATTTGCCGGTTCGCGCCCAGGCCTATAGCGAACGTGGCCTGCATTTGTTGTCGCTCGGGCGTGTGGCAATTACGGACCGGCCCGGCGCACATGTGCTGTGCTTGCTGCTGCGCCTGCCGCATGTTTTTTCGGATGACGGCACGGGCGCCAATCGCGCCTTTTTCGAGAGCTGGTCGAAAGACGCCGAATTTTGCCGTTTCGCAGATACGCCGGCGCGGGCCTGGTCTCACGCCAGAAGCCTGTTGCGAATAATAAAGCCCGAAGAACCATTGGCGGGGTGATTTACCGCGCCTCGCCAGATGAATGGCGGCCGGCATCGGGCTTCAGTGCCGGTTCACTGCGCTGGTTTAAGCTGCGGGCATGACGTGGATCACGTCACTGCCGCGCTCCAGCAGCAGCGCAGAAAACGAGAAAAAGAATATGAAACGCCTGATCTCAGCGACTCTCGCCCTGATCTTGCTTGGCAGTACAGCTGCAATGGCTCAGGATTATCGCGCCAATGGCTACGCGCCGGATCACCGGGCTTATGCGGCACCTTACCGGGAACGCAACGCAAATCCGGCAGCCGCGATTGGCGTGGGCCTGGCAGCGATCGGGATGTTCGCAGCTATTGCGAATCATCACGAGCATTATCCCGCCCAATGGAATTGGAACCATCATGGGCGCGATTACCGCTACGGCGGTTATGTCAATCGCGGCTACGGTTATGGACGTCGCGACTGAACTTCCGCGAGTAAAAAGGGCCGGCGAATCTCTTCGCCGGCCTTAAATTCAGGCGCGTTTGTCGAATCAGGCGGCTTTCAAATTCGTCGCCTTGACGCCCCGCGCATCCGGCTGGACGTCAAAAGTCACCCGCTGACCCTCCGTCAGCGTGCGCATGCCGGCCGCTTCCACGGCGGTGGCGTGCACGAAGACATCCTTGCCGCCCCCTTCGGGAGCGATGAAACCATAACCTTTGGCGCTGTTGAAAAACTTGACCGTACCGATTGCCATTGAACTTCCCGACATTGCTGTTCCCCCGTGGCGACATGCCACCGGAGGTGCAGAAGGCGAACTGATTGTCGGAAGTTTCGGCTGTCTCAGGCGCGCACAAAAGGCGAGTCCAGTTCAACAGTGCGCTTCACGTCCGACGAGACGCCGTTGCACCATCTGGATACGCGCCAGACGGCATTTTTGCAACGGCTCCGGCGGTTGTGTGATCCGCGCACGGAGAATAGCGTCGCCTTTGCCGTGCGCACACTGCCCGAGCCTTTGGCATCTGGGCAAGGCGCGACGGCTGTTTGCTCATCTGCGGGGTTGCTCGGCCATCACACGTTCGATCCGCCGGTCAGGTATGAGCCACATGAGGGCGACGGAGACATAAAACAGCTGAGCGGCAACCCGGGAGTAGAATGCGAGTCCGACCCCCAGAATATACAAAAGCACCGAAATACGACCCTTCAATTCGCTTCCCACGGCGCGCGCCAACAGCGAATCGGCCCCTTCGGAGGCGATGATCACACGCTCAAGAATCAAATAGGCGATCGAAGCCAGCAACAGCACGCAGCCGTAGAATGCCGTCGGCAAAGCAGATGAATAATTTTCGCCCATCCAACCGGTGATGAACGGGAATAGCGAGAGCCAGAACAGCAGATGCAAGTTTGCCCATAATATGCCGCCATGGACGCGCTGAACCGTATGCAGCAGATGATGGTGATTGTTCCAATAGATGGCGACATATACAAAACTGAGGACGTAATTCAGAAAGACCGGAATAACCGTCGCGATGGATGACAGACTGGCGCCGGAAGGTATTTTGAGGTCGAGCACCATGATCGTGATGATGATCGCGATGACACCATCACTGAACGCTTCCAGTCGCCCTTTGCCCATGAAGTTCATCCCCATCAACCGCCGGAGATGAGTTTGCATGGTTGGGCGAAGATCAACCAGCCAGCGCAGCCATCCCGGCAAAAAGAAGGGATGGACCGCCCCTTACTGCTTCAAGGCGAAGGCCAAATTCGGCGGGGGCTGCGGTTACCGTTCGTCGAACCGCCAATGTCCTGCACGACCGCGACACGCGATGCCGTCATGCGCAACGGGTCTGCCGCGGCGGTAGGTAACCTCGGTAAAGCTTCGGCAAACGTCCTCGCGTCGCCGAAATTCCCGGGTCGGTGTGAAATAGCCGTATGCATCACCGTGACGCCATTCATACCGCCGCCCGATGTCGCCGTTCAGCCCCTGGGCATAGACACGAAAAGCGTAAGGCTGGTCGTCGCAGTCGATCTCGCGTGCAATGGTGTTTCCGAGCACGCCGCCCAGCACCACGCCACCCACCACGGCACCGGCATTTCCGCGGCTCGCCGCCGAACCGAGCAGGCCCCCGGCCAGCGCGCCAAAGATCGTCCCGGCTGCGGCATTGCCCCGGCGGCAATCATTCTCGTAGCGGCCCTCATTGTAGTACAAGCCGGCCTGTGCTGGAGGGGGCGGCGGCGGGGGCGCTACGTCAGGAACCAACCGGTGATAACGGCCATCACGGTCGAAATAGCCGTCATGGTCGTATTGGCTGTAGTAGCCATAGGGATCCGGTGCGCCGGCAGAATAGGGCTGGGCGGCGCCGGAACCGATTGCGATTACGGTCAGCGCAGTCGCCAATGCCATCCTGGTCAACATGATTCTCGTTTCCCCGCGGATTGAACTCGGCGCAGCAGATTGCAGCGCAGCGTGAATTTCGGTCTCCAACCGTTAATTCCTAGTTCAGCTCGTGGCCTTCAATCGTGATTTTCCTGTGACCATTTTCAGCGGGAGGTTTTTTCCGGGGCCTTCATCTAAACCCGCAACAATTCAAGCAGCCCAAGACCCATGGCTTTGATCACCGTCTCGGTCCGGCTGGAGGTTTCCAGTTTGCGCATCAATGACTCGAGATGAAATTTCACCGTATGCAGTGAGATTCCGAGACGTCGGCCAATCTCCTTGTTCGAGAGGCCTTTCGATAGCGCGGCGAGGACTTCCATTTCACGCGGGGTCAACAGAACGGGATGTTCTTCTTCGAATCCGCCGAAGCTTCCGTGGCTAAGCGCTGTCACCCTCAGACCCGCAGCGACGGCGCGGAGAGCCGCATCGATCTGATCTGGCGACGCGTCGCCCGGCAACATTCCCTCGCTTTGAAAACCGCTGAATCCCAGTTGCACCGCGGGAAGATCATGCGGCGATTCGATACCGTCTGCGAGCACAACAGACGCCTGGCCCGGCAAGGCAACCTCGTGACCCAATTCCCGGATTGTTCGTTTAAGCGCAAGCAAACGATCGGCATCGGCAGCCACAACGACAACATTGAGCGGCTGGGCCATGAATTTGAAAGATTTGGACTCGAAGCTGGTCTTCATGTCGCCTTTCTGGGCTCGATGGTCAGATCCCGGTTTACGATTTCACCCGCCCGGGCGATAACCACCGCAATTGTCTTGCCGATGCTCGCGGGCCCAAGTTGGCGCGTCACATTGCCGAATTGGGTTGCCGGTGCGCCTCCCACTGAAATCAGAATATCTCCGGCAACGATCCCCGCTTTGGCTCCCGGACTGTCCGGGGCTACTTCCATGGCCATCAGGCCGACGCGCTGACTGTCGACAGGCCGCAGTGAGTCGGGAAGCGCAACAGGGCGCAGCGCCAGTCCGAGCCAGCCGCGTTCGATCGCGCCTTTGGCGAGCAGCATGGCGACGGACCTTTTTACAGTCGAAGCGGGAATGACGAGGCTCTGACGCCGCGCACCGCGGGTGGAGATACCCAGGATGGCGCCATCGGCGGCAAGCACCGGGCCGCCCTCCTCGCTGCCAATCCGGGTATCGACCAGGATCTTCTGATCGATTGTCCCTCCGGCGCGGCTTTCCCATGGCCCGCTGACCGACCGGATCAGGGCCAGCCGGGCCGTTAAGCCTTGCGGTGCAGCACCCAAGAGGATCGTGAGCGCGCCCGCTTTCGGGATGGCGGAATCCGGCAGTGTTTCGGGCAGATCGCTCTCGAGCTTCAGTACCGCGACATTGGTGCCTTCATCGCGTCCTGCCAGCGTTGCGGTCAACCGCCGATCGGCGATAGTGACGTTGTACTCGGGCGCATCGCGCAGCGTCTGCTCCGAGACCACCACCGCATTCGCATTCCACAGAACACCACTCGCGTGATGGCCGTCAGGCGTTTGAACGTCAGCGACGAATGCGCCGGACGAGGAAACAAGTTCACTCAGCGCATCGGAGAACCGGGACAGAATTGAAGGGTTTTGCGACATGAACAGCTCCAAGAAAGATAGGCATCAAATTGGGATTTTCGAGGAGCCATGCCTACCGGCCAGATGGGGAGCCCGGTCATCCGGCCGGGTAAACCGGAAAGGCGTTCTGCCTATCTACACGGGATGTTGCACCCCGGCTTGTCCAACGAATTCGAACTGGATCCCTATTCGGCTCGTGTTTCCAATGCCTATGAATGCGTCGGCCCTGCCGTCGCGAGCGTCGTCGCGGTGGGAAAAGATGGACGTCCCCGGGGGCAGGGCTCGGGCGTCATCTTCACCCCCGATGGGTACCTTCTGACCAACAGTCACGTCGCGGGTGGAGCAAAGGAGTTTCAAATTGCGCTGCCGACCGGGTTAAAGACAGGCGCGCGCCTTGTGGGCGATGATCCGGACACTGACCTTGCGGTCCTGCGGATGTCCGCAAACAGCCTCGAATATGCGCAATTCGGCTCGTCTTCCCGTCTTCGTATCGGTGAACTGGTGGTAGCAATCGGTAATCCCTTCGGCTACCAGACCACCGTGACGGCAGGAATCGTGAGCGCGCTCGGGCGCACGCTCAGGACCCGCTCCGGACGCCTGATCGAAAGTGTCATTCAGACCGACGCGCCGCTCAATCCCGGCAATTCCGGCGGTCCGCTTGTGGACGGACGTGGACGCGTTATCGGGATCAATACGGCGATGGCCGGCGCGGCCCAAGGCATCTGTTTTGCGATCGGCAGCGATACGGCGGAGGATGTGGCGACGCGATTGATGCGCGACGGCCGCGTCAAGCGCGCGCGGCTCGGCATTGCCGCCGAGACGATACTGCTGGACCGCAGAGTCGCGCGTGGCTTCGATCGGCCGAGCAAATATGCCGTCATGGTTTCAGAAGTGGTTGCGGAGGGCGCCGCCGCGAAAGCGGGCATCGCTGCCGGAGACATTCTGATGAAGTTCGACGATCAGATCCTGACCGGCGTCGATGATCTGCACCGCCTTTTGACGGTGGAACGGGCCAAAAAGACATGCAGCCTTCTGGTGCTGCGTGGCGCGCGCATCGAAACCGTCCCAATCCTACCCGATGGTGATGACTAGAGCAGGTTGCTATCAGACGGAACCATCTGCGCCACCGGACGTCGGTGGGGCGTTCGCCGCAGAACCCTCCACCAGTTAAGGCGATTTTCCCATTTCATGACTTCGGATTCGAGGCGCGCGGCTTCGGCCGGGATACCGGCCTGCGGTTCCCGAATCCGCTCGGACATAGTAATCGCCCGGCGTGCTTCGGCAGCCTCAATCAGGAGTTCGGCCAGTTTTTCGGCAACCGCTTCCTCAAGCGTCGCAAGAGTTTTACGCACGGCAAGGCGAGCCCGAAAGTTCCAACAGAGAAACACGTATTCCCCGGTCCGGTTCCGTGGTGGAGACAGCGCTGATCGCGGAAATTGCCGTATCTACTCCGCGTCGTCGTCTTCAGCTCCTTTCGGCGCAGGCACAGGCTGACCAGGCTTCCATTCGGCCATTCGCTCGTAGGCTTCGGCTGCTCTCAGGATTACTTTTCGGTCATCGTGGTCCTTGATCTGGGCTGCAACGGACCGCAGTTCAGCAGCTCGCTGACGATACCGTGCAACCGTTGCTGCATCCCGAATCATAATACGCTTGTATTACCTGACGAAACTGACCAGACCTTATGTTGAGGCGATCGGATAGGGGGACTATCCGATCGCCCGCACCGTCAGCGATCGGTGATGACAGTCAGCATGTGCGCAGCCTGTTGCCGATCGCTGGCCGGCAACCCTGAAATCGTCCCTCATCCCGATGATACCGCTCATGCCGCCGCGTGCACGGCACCGAGAGCGCCTCGAATTTCGGGCCAGACAACCGGATGAATTGTATCGTCCAATGCGTCGCCATCCTTCAAACCCTGCTTGTGCAAGGGTTGTGCCGGTGCGCCCGGCCGGTGCCGGTAACGGATTTCCGCATCGCAATAGCGCAGGGAAAATGCGCTTCGCGGCTTGTCGCTGCGATTGCCCTCCGAACCGTGCACCGTCAGAAAGTGATGGACGATCACATCGCCGGGTTCAGCTTCGAGGTACTGAACGCCAAAGGCCTCCGGGTTGGCGTCGATCCTCGGCATATCGAGGCCTTCCGCCCCCGGGAATGGGAGTTCGCTGACGAAGACATTCGCCTTGAACATTTTTTGCCAGCGATGCGAACCTGGAATGTAGCCGATGCGGCCACCGCCGGCCTTGACGCTGTCAAGCGGAATCCAGAAGACGCAACCGCTATCGCCGTCCAAATGGAAATAGGGCACGTCCTGGTGAAATGCGGCACGGTCAACCGCACCGGGTTCTTTGACGAACAGCTGATCGTCGTAATAGCGCACCCGCGAAGCGCGCAGCAGCCCGGCAGAAATTCCGGCCAGTTTGCTTCCGAGAGCAAACTCGGCAAGCTCGGGAACGCGCCGCCATACGCTTGTGTCGAGAAGGAAGTTGCCGCGCCGGGCGGCAACACTGCTTTGGTCTACCAGACGAGGAAAATCGGAAGCCCGGATCGCTCGGGCCAGAGCCTCAACATCGTGCTGGATTGACCCCTGGTCACTGACTTCGCCGTCACACCAGATGCCATCAGCCGCAGCCGTTACGTTGTAGCTGTTCGGGCTCTGATCGAGTGTGCGAAGCGCCTGCGACATGGCGCGCCGGAGCGAATGGATTTCCGCTGACGACAGGACACCCGGAAGTTTCAGGAATCCGCTTTCCTGAAATTGGGCGCGTTGGGACGCGGTCAATTTGGAAGAATGTCCGAATGCTTCTTGCATTTGCGTTTTCCTCTTTCGGCTAAAGCTGAACTCGTTCTGCACATTGCGATTCACAAAGAAGCGGGCTGCGGTCTCAAGCAAAAGCGTCAACTGGTAGCGATCATATGGATCGCGGATATTGCCGAGTATCTCGCGAATGCGGTGAACCTCGGATTTCAAGCCGTCGCTCTTTGACATGCGGGACCGCCCTTACGCGGCCAGTTTAAATTTGGAGGGATCGCCGGTGCGCGTGACCGGCGAGGCAACATACAGGAGTACCTCTCCGGTAACGCCGCGCACCTCTCGTGTGTTTGCGATCATCCGGTCCGAAACGTCAAACAGCACGGCTATGCATTTGCCCTCGGGATAGCGGGTTATCGGACCCAGCCTGCGCACATCCCAATGTGTCGCCTGCATCGTCTTCCAGAAAAAGGAGTCACAGCAGAGGCTGATGTGAGTGAGGCCCTTTCTTTTGCCGAATTCCAGCATCGCAACCAGAAGTTCTCCGGCGACCCGCCGGCTGGCCTCGGGAGAGACGCGATCCTTCACCACAAACCAGCGTGTAAATTCGTAGATGTTTTCCCCGACTGGAATTGGCCCCTCTGTGACCGTGTGAGGGAAGACATCGCGGATGAGATGCGGACCGGTCGTTGGATTCAGACGCAATCCCGCGACGACATTGCCCAGATCATCCAGACCCAGAAGATAAACCGTGTTGTCGGTGTCGAATTGATCGATATCGCGGCCATCAGGCCTTTCGAGTGCTATCCAACCGCGCCGGCCGACATAGATGTCGTGGCGAATGCGGAACATTTCCTCGATTTGGGCGTGGAACCCCGCACGATTGTGTCTGTCGATTTGGTAGATCATCGCTGCGTCCCGTCGTGGTGATCACGAAGAGGATGCGATGATCGTTGCCGGACTTCACGTCAGTGAAACACCTACAGGGCGTTCAATACTGGATCACGCCCCCCCGCAGGGCTGCAACGATCGCCTGCTTCCGGGTTGCAACTCCGAATTTCTGCTTTGCGCGCTCCAGATAGGTATTGGCAGTTTTCTCACTGATCGAAAGAATTTCGCCAATTTCCCATTCGCTCTTGCCGGCGGCGTACCATTGCAGGCATTCGCGTTCGCGCGCGGAGAATGCGGGGACGCTCGGTTGCTCCTTCCGGGCTCCGGACAGTTTGCGGACGATCGCATGAGTATAAACAGCAGCCATATGCAGTCGCATTACGTCCTCATGCCCGACGGCTTCATTTTCACCGGCAATGGTCACAAGGGCTGGCCCTGATCGCAACCCTGGCATGGGGAAAATGATTCCGGACCTCATGCCGAATTCCGATGCTTCGTACACAATATTCTTCTGATTCTTCGTGTAAGCATCACAGGCTGTCATTTCACGCCACGAATATGGTTCGAGGCTTCGGGTGAGGTGCAAACGGGCGGGATCATTTCGGATGTAGTTCTTTTCGACATAGCGCCTGGTCCACTCATCTGGCCAGGACAGGCACAATACGGTGTCCTGCACTCGCTCGCCTGGGCCGGGCATGTCGGCAAGCGCACCCGACGTCAACCCGAATTGGGACGCATAACCGATAAAGTAATTCCACGCATGATTCATTTCATTGAACGCCTGCAGGCGTTCAACAAAATCGAGAACGTCCCTGAGCGTAGTGCGCAAGCCCCTCGTCCCCGCTGATGCACGGGAATATTCCGTCCACACAAGATTTACCGCTTTCGGAGTGCCAAGGAAAGGCAAACGGCCATTGGGCAGCAACATGAGCGGTGGAATGGCGCCCCCGGCCGGACTTGAACCACGCCTGATGCTGCGCCAAGTCTGTCGCGGAGCCGGAAGCCTGACATGACGCTGATCACGATGCGCGTCATTTCAGCCGCAAAATCTGCCAATCGACGTAGCTCTGCGCCAAAATTTTCTTTCGACAGGTTTCGCACGAAATTGGCCGGGCGAGTCTCTGCGAGCGATAGAGAACGCGCTGAGCCGTCCCACCGCTCCTGTGCTTATAGGCCCAGAACGATGCAATACCCGATAAGCAGAATGGGACCTTGTCCGCGGATACCATCAGGGCCCGCGGTCTTATTCGCCGGCGCGATCCCCGGCGAATGATGTGACGTCCAGCATTAACCTTATTAAGCACTTTTTAGACCTTCATTTCTAGGATGGAAGCCGCGACGCCGCTTTGACGCGGCAATCCGGAATTGTGCTGTTGGGCGTGTCGCATCCCTGGCGGCCGGAATCGACATGGGGGCCACGGCGGACATGCCCAGCATAACGAAAAAAACGGCCGTATCGCTGTTTGCGGGTGCTGCGCTATTGGCATTGGCGGCCTGCGCCGGAGGCGGTGGTTCGGGTACCACCACGAATGTTCCGGTTCCGACGGCCGCTGCAATTGCGCCGCAAACCCTGGACCCGAATTCCTTTCGCACCTCGGATTATCTTCGCACTGGCGCGCTGGATGCGATCCACGCCGCTGACGCCTATGCACTCGGCTATACCGGCAAAGGGGTCACCATCGGCATTGTCGATTACAATTTCGTATTCAGCTCGAACATGGTGAATTTTTCCCCCGCCAGTCGCGGGCCCAATCCGCAAATGGTTGCGCTCTGGAATGCGCAGACGGGGGTGACTGCGACAACGGATCAGCACGGCCAGGCGGTGGCGGTCACGGCCGCAGGCGTTGGCAACGGGACCGGATTCCAGGGGCTGGCGTTCAATTCCCAGGTGCTTGGCGTCGATTATTATTCTGGCGTGAATGAAACACTCGTGTCGCAGAATGGCGTCTTATATCACGTCTCCGACCCATACACTTACATAACGTCCCAGGGTGTACGGATCATCAACACCTCGTTCGGTTATGAGGCGAGCGCCGTCAAAACGCCATCGCAGGTACCGTCGGTCAGCCAGGCATATGTTCTCGTGTCACCGGCAACCACGGTGAAAAATGGCGCCCTGCTTGTTTCGTCGGCCGGCAATGGCGGCGGCCCCATTCCGCAACAATCGGATCTGGACATCCTCCTGGACCTGCAGGCGCAGGGTCTTCTCAACAGCGGCACGGGCGGTTTCATAATCGCCGGCGCGGTCGACAAAAACAACCAGATTGCGAATTTCAGCGATCTTGCGGGTCCTTATGCCGCCTACTACATGGTCGCGCCGGGCGTCGGGTTAACGCTGCCCTGGAACGGAGGCGTACAGGCTGTATCGGGCACATCCTTTTCGGCGCCGCTGATTTCCGCCGCAGCCGCCATTGTGATGGAACGCTGGCCCAACTTGACCGCGCGTCAGGTGGCTCAGATCCTCGAGCAATCCGCAACGCCGCTCGGCGATCCCTCGATCTACGGCTATGGCATGCTCAACGTCTATGCCGCACTGCAACCGCTCGGCACGACAATTGTGCCGGTAGCGAGTGGCTCTCTGCCTGGCGGCCTTGGTTCGTCGGCAAGCGGTTTAGGTTCGGGGGGAGTCGTCATCGCCTCACCCGACGCGCCGACTGTCGCTTCGACGGGCATGGTGCTTGGTTCGGCGTTCGGTGATGCGCCGGCTCTGCATCAGGCGCTCTCGCAGATCATGATCCTTGACAGCTTCGGCCGCGATTTCGAGATCGACCTGTCGAAAGCTTTGGTGGCGTTGCCCACTCTACCGGACCTGTTTGGAGTGATGGAGCAGCGTTTCGCCTGGCACGATGCCGGATTTAATCTCGGACCGAACATGGCTGGCAGCCTGGACTTCCGCAGTAATCCGGAAGATGGCATCGTACCCTTCGGCGCAATCGGGGGATTGTCCGGACAGTTGCGTCACCAAAGTACCTTCCGACTCGCGGGCTCCGATGGCGAGTTCTTCTGGAGCGCCGGAACGGGCATGTCCCTGAGACAGGGAATGATGTCCGATGCCAACGATCCTTTCCTGACCTCATCCATCACCGACGCCTTTCTGCCGACAGTCGGCTCTCCCTCGGGTTCGTTTATGTCAGCGGGGGTGCCTCTCGATGAGAATACGGGCCTCTCTTTCGGGATAGGCGAGGCGCACAATCAGGGCCTGATGGATGTCAATCTTCCGTATTCCAACGATTTAAAGACCGTCGCCGTGCGTCTCGATTATGAGAAACCAGGCTGGCATTTTTCGTTTGATGCGGGCAGCAGCTTCGACAGCGGTGGAATCTTCGGCTCCCTCTCCTCGGGAGGATTGAAGATCGACCAGGGTATGACGAGCTGGGCAACCGCAACAGCGCAATGGAAGCTTGACCCGCGCTGGACGATGAGGGCGTCTGCCACGCTTGCCGTCGCAGGGGCGACACATCCGCAAGCCAGCCTGATCACCTCGATCGGACCCGTCGTCGCAAGCAGCTTCGCGTTCGGTTTGGCGGGCAATTCAATCTTCCGGGATTCCGATCAGGCGTTGTTCACCATCAGTCAGCCGATGCGCGCGGAATTGGGAGTGGCAACGCTTGCGACGGGGATTGGCCGCGACTGGTCAACCGGCCGAGTGATCATGGGCCAGGCGCAGGCCCCCCTGGCGCCCTCGGGCCGGGAAGTGGATTTTGAAACCGGTTATGGTTTTGGGTTCGGAAGCTGGCGCCTGCAGGCTAATGCTGGCCTGGCGCTCGATGCGGGCCATATTCGCGGGAATGATTCGATTTTCTCGCTTCTGACGCTCTCACGGGCGATTTAGTCAGTCCTGACTCCAGCCGCCAGCACGTTGGTATTCAGTGCCCTCGTGTGGACCCCCTATTTCGTCCGCGATTGAGTCGGCCCTTGGCAATGCCGTCATGTCGGCGTTCGTGAAAAACAGCGATCGTTGGTCGCGGGCTAACGCGATCCGGCAGCTTTAGATTCTGGAGAAACATTGCCGCCAAAACGAGAGCCCGGCGTGTGGTGCCCCCGGCCGGACTTGAACCAGCACGCCCGTGAAGGCAACAGATTTTGAGTTTGCCGCGTCTACCGATTCCGCCACGGGGGCACAATTCAGCAATCGAACCGGAGGCGGCGGATCATAACGGCGGCCCCACACCGGTCAATCGTTTGACGGGCACACCCGTTGGAGGTTCACCGGGCTCCCCAGCATCGACCCTCCGAATATGGCAGGCTAGGATGAACCATCAACCCCGGGGTTCGGGCCGTCATGAATATCGGTAATCTGTTCTGGTTGGTATTTCTGATCTTTGCGATGCAGCCCCTGATTGCGGCGCGTTGGCAGCGCAGCATGCGCGCGTCCAAGATCGCGGCTATTCAGAAAGCCCGCGGTTCGCGCGTCATCGCGGTGATTCACCGGCAGGAATCGATGCGCTTCTTCGGATTCCCGCTGGCCCGCTACATCGACATGGATGACGCGGAAAAGGTCCTGAATGCGATACGGACAACGCCACCGGAACAACCCATTGACGTCATCCTGCACACGCCCGGAGGGCTTGCCATCGCCGCCCTGCAGATTGCACGCGCGCTGCGCGCCCATCCTGGCCGCGTGACCGTATTCGTACCCCATTTCGCCATGTCCGGCGGAACATTGGTGGCGCTTGGCGCGGATGAGATCGTGATGACACAGCACGCAATGCTGGGTCCGATTGATCCCCAGATCAACGGGATGCCGGCCGCGTCGATCATCAAAGTGGCCAGTGAAAAACCGCTATCGGAAATTGACGATCAAACTCTGATATTTGCCGACATCGGCCAGAAGGCGATCGATCAGCTGAAGCGTCAGGCCTGCGAATTGCTGCGCGCGCCCATGCCGCCCGATTCGGCAATCGCACTGGCGGACAAACTGACCAGTGGCCGGTGGACGCATGACTATCCGATCACCGTCACCGAGGCGGGCGAACTCGGCTTGCCGGTGACGACCGAGATGCCGCAGGACGTAATCGAACTTATGTCGCTCTTCCCGCAGCCCGTTCGGACGTCGCAAGGGGTCGAATACGGACCGCGTCCGGTTGCGCGGTGATGCTGGCCGGCATCGAATCCGAACTCGAGGAGCTGCGTCGGCGCGGCTTGCACCGGTATCCGTCCGCCGCTGCGGGAATTGACTTTGCCTCGAACGACTATCTTGGTCTCGCATGTCACCCGGCGTTGCGCGCTGCGATGATTCGCGCCCTGGAGGCTGGTCCAATCGGCGCCACCGCATCACGCCTGCTGCGCGGCCACTCACCTCTTCATGCCGCCCTGGAAGATTTCGCGGCGCAATTCTTCGGGGTGCAAAACACATTATTCTTCGGCAGTGGATTTCTCGCCAATCTGGCTCTGTTCAGCGCATTGCTCGGCCCTCACGACGCAGTGGTCTTCGACGAGCGCATTCATGCCAGCGTGAAGGAAGGCATGCACGCCTCGAACGCGAAGCGGTTCCGGGCACGCCATAACGAAATCCAGTCTTTCGAAGATGAATTGCGCCGGGCCCGAAACCATGGTGTCCGCCGGCTGCTGATCGCGGTTGAGTCCGTGTACAGCATGGATGGCGATATGGCGCCGCTTGGTGACCTCGCCCAATTGGCCCAAATGCATGATGCGGTTCTGGTGATCGACGAAGCCCATGCGACCGGCATCTTCGGGCCGCGCGGGCGAGGCTGTTTCGAAGGACTGGACCCGCACCGCTCCATTTGCGTGCATACCTGCGGAAAAGCGCTTGGCGTTGCGGGCGCACTCGTCTGCGCATCCGGTTCCGTTATCGATTATCTGATCAACAGGGCGCGGCCTTTCATGTACAGCACGGCGCCGTCGCCTTCTCTTGCGGCCGCGGTGATGCGTGCGCTGCAACTCGTTGACGAGGAGCCATGGCGGCGCAAGCGGGTGCTTGCGCTCGCCCGTTTTGCGCATGATGCGCTGTCCCCGCAGACACGCTTCGGCGGCACTCAGATCGTACCGGTTATTCTGGGCGATGCGGGGCGCGCGGTTTCGGTTTCAGCTGCATTGCAGCAGGCGGGTTTTGACGTTCGCGCGGTTCGTCCCCCAACGGTTCCCGAGGGCACGGCGCGACTCCGGGTCTCCATTCACGCCGATCACAGCGAAAACCGCATCGCGGAGCTGGCAGATGTGCTCCATTCGACTCTGAAAGCGGCATGAATCCGATCATCATCACCGGGACCGATACCGGCGTCGGGAAAACCGTCGTATCGGCCATGCTGACTTTGGCCCTCAATGGCTGTTACTGGAAGCCGATCCAGTCTGGGCTCGACGGCCCAACGGATACGGAAATCGTGTCCACCATAACCGGCCTTGGGCGGGAGCGCCTTGTGCCGGAACGATATCGGCTGCGCAATCCCCTTTCGCCCCATCGGGCGGCGGAACTTGATGGACTTCGGATTGAACCGGAGACTTCTGGACTTGCCCCGGGTTCCGGCGGATCACCGCCTGATCATTGAAGGAGCCGGCGGTGTACTTGTTCCGGTCACGCGAACGATGTTGCAGATCGAGCTGTTCACGCGGTGGCGGGCGCCGGCCGTGCTGGTTGCACGGACCGCACTCGGTACGATCAATCACACATTGCTCAGCATCGAGGCATTGAAACGGCGATCCATACCGCTGCTCGGAGTTATATTCGTGGGCGATGAGGTTGCGGATACCCCCCGCACGATCGTGGAGTTCAGTGGCGTGAGGGCTTTGGGGCGGATTTCGTTTCTACCGCGGCTGAATGCGGAAGAACTGAGCGCCGCGTTCGCGGCGGGTTTCGAAGCGGAAAACTTCACGCCGACGAATTCAGGGGCGCAGATGTGCACCCCATGAAAGAATGACCAAATCGCGAATCTGGCATCCCTTTACACAGCACGCGCTGAGCCCTCCGGAGATCGCGATCGCGAGGGCCGACGGCGCATATTTGATCACTGAGGCCGGCCGGTCGATCATCGATGCGATTTCGTCATGGTGGGTGATCACGCATGGTCATGGCCATCCGGGCATCGTAAAGGCAATCCGGAATCAGGCTGCGCTGCTGGAGCAGGTCATCTTTGCCGGGTTCACGCATGTTCCCGCGGAGCAGGTCGCGGAAAAGCTTCTCGCGCGAGCGCCCGTTGGGACAAAATATGCGTTCTTCTCCGACAGTGGATCGACCGCCGTAGAGGTGGCGCTGAAAATGGCGGTGGGGGGGTGGTACAATCGCGGCAGACCGCGCCATCGTATCGTTGCAATGGAGCATGCCTATCACGGCGACATCTTTGGAGCGATGTCGGTCGGGCATCGCGGAATCTTTAATGCGCCTTTCGGTCCCATGCTGTTCGAGGTCTGCTTCGTGCCGTTTCCTTCACCGGGAGCGGAGCAAAACACGCTCGACGTACTGGAAAAGCTGCTTCGTTCGAACCCGGACAGTTTTGCCGCCGCAATTTTCGAGCCGCTGGTATTGGGGGCCGGCGGAATGAAGATGTATTCGCCCGATCTGCTGGCGCAGATGGCAGAACTCTGCCGGCTGTACGGCGTTTGGCTGATCCTGGACGAAGTGATGACGGGCTTTGGCCGAACGGGCACTTTCCTTGCCTGCGAGCAGGCTGGCGTGGCGCCGGACCTGATTTGCCTTTCGAAGGGGATCACCGGCGGGTTTCTGCCCATGGGCGTTACCCTCGCATCCGATGAAATCTACGACGCGTTCTACGCGCACGACAGAACGCAGACATTTTTTCACAGTTCCTCCTATACGGGAAATGCGATTGCCTGCGCTGCTGCGGCAGCCAATCTGGAAATCTGGGAGAGAGAACCGGTCGCTGCACGAATAAACTTGATTGCCGAGCACCATACGCGCGCGCTGAGAAAGCTTGCACAGCGGCGGGAGGTTGCCTCTGTGCGTCAAACCGGAACCATCGCGGCGGTGGAATTGCGCGCGTCCGATCCTGGCTATCTCGCCGGGCTTGGTCCCAGGCTGAACGCATTCTATCTTGAAAGCGACGTTCTGCTGCGCACACTGGGCAATGTCGTTTACATCCTGCCGCCCTATTGCACCGGCGCCCGTGAACTCGACCGCATCTATGGTGTGATTGATGAATCTCTTGCCCTTGTCGGGTGATCACGGAAACAGCCCTAAGGCCGTTATTGTTCGCGGGCTTCTGGAATCGATTTGTGGCGATCCGGAACTGCACGCGCGCTTTTTGAACACGCTCTCGCTGCTCGAACATATCGGCAGCCGTAAAATCATGCTCTCACGCGCGGGTGTCGCGGATGGCCGTATCCTGAAGCATCTGGCTGAAGAGGCGCGGCATGCCTGGTTCTTCAAACGTGCCGCGGAAAAGCTCGCCCGAAAGCCGCTTGGTTACGACACGGCGGGAACGCTCGCAGGAGCAGCAGCGCGGTTCTATATGGCCCGGCTCGATATACGCGTTTCCGATTCTCTGCGGTTTGAAGACAATTCCCTTCCCTATCTGTACATGTCAGCGATCATCGAAGACCGGGCCATCTGGGCCTATCGGATCTACCAGAGCGTATTGATGGAGCAGAACTGCGGAATTTCGCTGGCGAGCCTGCTGGCCGAGGAAAATCTGCATCTGGAAGCAATGCTTGCCGAAATCCGGTCGCGCGACGGCGATGCACGCAATCGGACGGAGCCGTTCTGTGCCGCTGAACACGCTGAATTCGACAGGCTGTGGCGTGCCGTTGAACTGGACTGCGCAAACATTCGCGCAGCGGCAGAGTGATTGATGCGAACACTGCTGATCGTTGCCGGCGCGGTTCTTCTGATTGCCGGAATTGCCTGGCCGCTGGTCACACGCATCGGACTGGGCAGGCTTCCAGGCGACATTATCGTTGAACGTGGAAATTTCAGATTTTATTTCCCGATCGTGACGTCGCTTGTTCTGAGTGCCATTCTGACGCTACTGGCCTGGCTGTTCCGGCGATAGCGAGTGAGCATGATACTGGTGAGACTATGAGCAGGCGGAAGATCTCGCGGGCGCTGATTTCAGTTTCAGACAAAAATGGATTGACGGAATTGGCGCGCGCGCTTGCGGCGCATGGAATAGAGTTGATCTCGACCGGGGGTACGGCTTCTCATTTGCGCAGTGCCGGATTGTCCGTAATCGAAGTCTCGGAACTTACCGGTTTTCCCGAAATCATGGACGGACGCGTGAAAACGCTCCACCCGAAAATCCATGGTGGATTGCTCGCGTTGAGGGACAGGCATGCGGACGCAATGCGGACGCACAGGATTCCCGCCATCGATCTGCTCGTCTCGAATCTTTATCCCTTCGAAGCTACCGTTGCGAAAGGTGCATCCTTCGCCGATGTCATCGAGAATATCGATGTCGGTGGCCCCGCGATGATCCGGGCCGCTGCGAAAAACCATGAATGGGTAAGTGTTGTCGTCGATCCGGAGGATTACCCGCTGGTTCTGTCGCAGATTGCCGAGGGTGGCGTGGACTCTGCGACGCGGCGCAAACTGGCGCAGATCGCGTTTGCACGCACCGCCGCGTACGATTCATCGGTATCGGAATGGCTCGCGCAACAACTGGCCCATGGCGGCGACCTTGAGGCGCCCCGGCGGCGCAGCTTCTCGGGACGGCTTCGTCAGGAGCTGCGCTATGGGGAGAACCCGCATCAGCACGCCGCTCTCTACGTCACCGAAGAAAAGCGGTTCGGTGTCGCCTCGGCGCAGCAGCTTCAGGGCAAGGAGCTGTCGTACAACAACATCAACGATACCGATGCCGCTTATGAGCTGGTGGCCGAGTTCGAACCCGCCAAAGCCGCCTGCGCAATCGTCAAGCATGCGAACCCCTGCGGAGTCGCAATCGGGGATTCCCTTGCCGATGCGTACCGGAAGGCGCTGGCCTGTGATCCCGTCAGCGCCTTTGGCGGCGTGCTTGCGTTCAACCGCAGCATCGACGCGGAAACCGCAGAAGAAATCTCCAGGCTGTTCACGGAAGTGATCATTGCGCCAAAAGTTGATCCGGAAGCTGTGCGCATTCTTTCCGCGAAAAAGAACCTGCGGCTGTTGGTCACCGGCGGCATCCCCGATCCGCGCGCTTATGGCTGGCAAGTGCGCTCGGTTGCAGGCGGTCTGCTGGTTCAGAACCGCGACAGTGAAGCTGTGGGCCCCCATTCCATCCGCGTGGTCACCCGCCGGGCGCCTTCGGAGCAGGAAATGGCCGATCTCCTATTCGCTTTCACCGTCGTGAAGCATGTCAAGTCGAACGCGATTGTATTTGCGAATGAAGGCTCGACGGCTGGCATCGGCGCAGGTCAGATGAGCCGCGTCGATGCCGCGCGAATGGCGGTCATCAAGGCCCGTGAAGCCGCCGAAGCCGCGGGGTGGCGTGAACCGCGCACGGCCGGATCCGCAGCTGCTTCCGACGCTTTTTTTCCGTTCCCGGACGGTCTGATTGCCATTGCAGAGGCGGGCGCCACGGCTGTGATACAGCCCGGGGGATCGATTAAGGACAGCGACGTCATAAAAGCGGCGGACGAGGCGGGACTGGCGATGGTGCTCACGGGCGTCCGCCACTTCCGGCATTAACGCGCATCACGAACAAACCCGAGGCCGATCATTCCGCTGGCCAGAAATGCGATGATGGCCGCCATGCCCCATTGCTGACTACCCGAAATGCTGGTCGCAAATGCAACCGCGAGCGGTGCGAGAAATGCCGTCGCTTCGCCGGACAGGGCAAAGAGACCGAAGAATTCCGTCATGCGCGTTGGGGGTGCAATTCGCGCCAGCATCGCGCGGCTGTTGGCGTAAGTGGCAACGAGGCAGACGGCAATCACCATCACCGTTGCGATGTAGAAAATCTCCGGCGCGGTTCGAAACAGGGGGAAAGCCGCAACCGGCTTTCCAGGCGGATAGGGGATGAAGAAGAACAGACGGTCGGGCGCGAAACCGAGGGAAATCACGGCGGCCACAATCATCACCAGCAGCGACATTCGCAACGCGCGACGGGTTCCGATGCGATCGGAAAGATTGCCGCCGAGCCAACCGCCCAACGCGGCGAAGATGGAAAGGATTATACCGTAAACGGCGGATTCGATTGCGCCCCAGTGAAAAACGCCCGCGGCATAGACCCCGCCAAAAACCAGCATCACATTCAAACCATCGTTGTACAGCATTCGGGCTGCGAGAAACGTCGCGACATTCCGATGCTGGCGCATTCTGCGAAACGTCCCGGCAACCGACGAAAACCCCTGCCGCACCGCCTGCAAAAATGAAACCCGGTTTCTCTTTCGATCCGGCGTCCAGATGAAGAACGGCCAGGCGAATGCAGCGAACCACAATGCGCAGAGTGGCCCGGAAACCCGCTCAGGTTCGTGAGTGGAGCGGTCGAGGCCCAACAATGGATGCTGCGGCAAATAGAAGAATGCCAGTATGACGATCAGCAGTACAATTCCGGCAAGATTGCCCAGGGCGTAGGCGATACCGGACCAACGCCCTATGCGCTTTTCCGGAGCAACCCATGGCAGCATCGCCGCATGGAAGACCAGCGATCCGTCATAGGCGATATTGCTGACGGCAACAGCAATCGCCACGCCGGGAAGACCAATTCCGGCCCCCCCAGGCTTTCCGAACCACAGAGATGCTGACGAAAGTGCCAGCATAATCGCAAAAAAAGCGATCCACGGTTTGCGACGCCCTCCTGCATCCGCGATTGCGCCGAGAAAGGGCGCAAGCACAGCGATACCAATTCCGGCATAGCCCTGGATTGAAGCCCACAGCGCCTGACCGCGTACCGGATCGCCGACGATCTCGCGCGTGAAGTAGGTCGAATAAATATAGACCGTAATGATGAGAATGTACGGGTTGCGCGCCCATTCAAACAGCGCCCAGCACAGCAGTCCCGAAAGCCGCTGCTCGCCGCGATCAGAATCGCTCGCCATCCCGCAGGCCCCAGATCCTCGATCGGGGGACCCATCCGTCCGCGCCGTCGAATTTCACCTCGCAGGAAAGCGCGTCACAATGGCGTAACCGCCCGATGGTCCCGGGCCTGGCTTCGGCAACTACGCGGGCATCGGAATCCGGGTCATGCAGCACGCGCGCGATTCCCTGCCCCGTAATAACCGCCATTCGTTCGCGCGACAGGAGGGCGGTATGAATCCAACCGATCTCGCCATCCATGTCGCGAACGCGTCGCCAAGCGTCATAGCTCCCCAGAACTTCGACCGGGAGACCCTTGCGATGATATATCCATTTGACGTCGTACTGCTCGCCAGGACCGACGCGCATGAAGATTTTATCACTCTTGATGCTGGCAAAGTAGGGCGTGGTCTCCGCGGCGCGCGCGGATTGCGCCCAGTTCAGAACCGACAGAAACCCAATCCAGAAGACCAGGGCTTTTAAAGAGGCACGACGATAAACATCCTGGGACATTGGGCACCGGTGACGGATTGTGATTCGCAGGCGCCTATCTTTGACCGTCAGGTCGCTTCTGATAAGCAGGATTTGCAGGATTTCGCCGGAAGAAGATGGCTCAATCGAAACCTCTGGTCGTGGCGACGCGAAAACTGCCGGAAGCAACCGAGCGAGAATTATCGGCGCTGTTCGACGCGCGACTGAACCCCGACGACAGGCCAATGGACGCCGGAGCCCTCACGGACGCACTGCGCACTGCCGAAGTACTTGTCCCGACCGTCACGGATCGAATTACCTCGGCGATCATCGGATCGGCTGGACCGCGACTCAAACTGATCGCGAATTTCGGCGTTGGCTACAATCATATCGACCTCGCTACGGCAGCGTCACGCGGGATCGCAGTGACAAATACGCCAGGGGTCTTGACGGATGCCACCGCCGATATAGCGATAATGCTGATCCTTGCGGTGACGCGCCGGGCCATCGAAGGCGCCAAAGTCATCGAGACCGGCCGTTTCGCCGGTTGGTGCCCCACATGGATGATGGGTGTCGGTTTGCGCGGACGCAAGCTCGGCATCGTCGGCATGGGACGAATCGGGGAGGCTGTTGCCATGCGCTCACGCGCTTTTGGGCTGGAGATACATTATCACAGCCGGAACCGCGTGCCGCGCGCACTCGAACAGGATCTGGCCGCAACTTACTGGCCGGAACTGGATCGCATGCTGCAGGAAATGGACATTGTCTCCATCAATTGCCCGTTTAATGCAGATACGTGGCACCTTTTCTCGGCCGAAAGGCTGACCCGCATGAAACCCTCGGCGTTTCTGATCAACACTGCGCGCGGGGAAATCGTCGATGAGGCCGCGTTGGCGGAAGCACTTGCGACGGGGCATCTCGCCGGTGCAGGTCTGGACGTATTCGAATACGAGCCGAAGGTAAATCCGAAGCTGCTGACGCTTCAGAACTCCGTACTTCTTCCGCATCTCGGCTCCAGCACGATTGAGGCGCGCACCGGGATGGGAAAGAAGGTGATTGCGAATATCCGCGCCTTCGTTGCGGGCGAACCCCTGCCGGACAAAGTTGGATGATCTCTGCCTGGTCAGCGGGATGTAAGGCGGCGGTGCTAGGCTCCCCACCGTTGCGCCTGAGCCGATAAACATCCGTAAGTCGGCTCACACCTCCGGGGCCTTCGCACCTTGCAGGCGAAGGCCCCCTCCCCCAAAGGATGTGCGTTGCAGTTGCTGCCGCGCGATGTTGCCTACTGAAGCGTCTGCCTGAAAAAGTGCACGAGGTGTTGCCAGGCGTGCTCGGCCTGCTGTTCGTGATAGACATTGTGGTCCTTCACGCACCACCCGTGCCTGGCGCCCGCATAGGTTTCGCCCTCGTAACTCACTCCGGCAGCATCGAGCGCCGTCTTCAGTTTTTCGACGGCTTCCGGCGGCATCGTGCGATCCTCAATGGCGAAACCGAAATACATCCGTGCCCTGATCCTGGCAGCCAGTGTGTGCGGGCTTTGCGGATCGTCCGACGCAAGCTGACTTCCGTGGAATGAAGCCGCTGCAGCAATCCTGTCCGGTTCGGCCGCCGCAGTTCGCATTGCCATGCCACCGCCCATGCAATACCCGACGGTCCCCAGCTTTCCCCTCACCTGCGGTTGGGAAGCGAGATACGCGATGTAAGCATGCGCGTCATTTTCAATTCCAGGCGGAGTAACGGCTTTCCGTACTTCACCCATTCGTTCCGTCGTTTTGTCGTCGCCAAATTTAAAGTCTCGATAAACCGGAACGCGCGACAGGCGATAGAATGGGTTGGGGACCAGAACTACGAAGCCTTCGGATGCGAGCCGCCGCGCCATATCCCGAAACACCGGCCGTAAGCCGCCGATATCCGTGTACATGATTACGCCCGGCCAGGGACCGGGCCCGTCCGGGCTGAACAGTTCACAATCCGCCACTCCGTCATGAGTTTTGATATCGACATTCTTCTCGGCCATGATCCCCACCCCAGTGATTACGCGTTGGCGCCCGAAGCCATCGGCCGCGAGAGACAGCGATCGAGCCACGCAACGACATGCGGCGCGTAGGAAATGTCAACGTCGCCATAACGCGCGAAAGACACGACCGCGGCAGCGTTCAGATCGGCAATGCTGAATTTCGAACCGACCAACCAATCGCGGTTCTTCAAATGCTGATCGAGTACCTGCAATGGCGCCTTGGCGCGCTCCGCGCCCGCTTTGGCTGCTGCGGAATCATTATAAATTCCGAACTTCACCAATACCGACAGGATCAGATTTGGCTCGACCTCCGTTGCCGCCCAGAATGTCCACTGCAGGATACGAGCCTCGTCTTCGAGATTGGTCGGGTAGAGTTCACCGGTTCCATATTTTTTGGCGAGGTAGAGATTGATCGCCAGCGACTCGAACATATTCAGGTTTCCATCGGTAAAGGCCGGCACTTTGCCGTTCGGGTTGATCGCGAGGAATTCCGGTTTTTTCAAGCTGTCCCATGCCACATCGACATGATCGAACGGCAGACCCAATTCCCTCGCACACCACATCACGCGCGCCGCGCGCGACATGGCACTCCCGTAGATCTTGATCGCCATCGGAATCTCCTGTTGGCCGCTTCGGAGCGTGCAGGCAATTGCGGGACGCTGTCTTTGTCAAGGAAGAAACGGTAAAATTGCCGCGGCCAACCGCAGGCTCCGGACATGCGGAAATGTTGCACCCGCCAAATGCTCGTGCTAAGTCCGCGCGGCAGCGGCAGGCAACCACGCCTGTTCGTTTTCCGTCAATTATAACAACGGCCTAGCCCCGTATACTGGGTCAGGCATCATCCATAGTAAAGGGTGAAAGTGGCTACCGGCGACAGCCATAGCGCGGGTTTGGCGATGCGCTACGCGACCGCAGCGTTCGATTTGGCTGCAGAGGAGCGTTCGCTCGACAGGCTTGCGGCCGATCTCGCTGTGCTGAAGAGCCTTCTCAGCCGTAGTTCGGACCTCCTTCAACTGGTGCGCTCGCCGGTCATTTCGCGCGAGCGGCAATCGGCAGGCATGGAAGCCGTTTTGATGAGGGCCGGTGCTGTCGCACTGACGCGCAAGCTCATTCTGCTGCTCGCGCAGAAGCGGCGGCTTTTCATTCTGTCCGACGTGATCGCGAGCTTCGAACAGCTTCTGGCGCGGCACCGTGGTGAAATCGCCGCCGAGGTCACGTCGGCCCGCGACTTGTCGGCGCCCGAAACGGCCGAACTGAAACGCATCCTGAAAGATCGCTTCGGCCGCGAACCGCGACTGACCACCCACGTGGATCCGTCGCTGCTTGGCGGCATCGTGCTGAGAGTTGGCTCCCGGATGATCGATTCGTCTTTGCGCGGCAAACTGGAAGCTCTGCGTGCCCGCATGAAAGGTTAGGAATATGGATATTCAAGCGTCGGAAATCTCCGCCATTCTGAAGCGCGAGATTCGCGATTTTGGCGCCGAAGTCGCAGGTCAGCGAGGTTGGCCAGGTGCTGTCGGTCGGAGACGGCATTGCGCGCGTTTATGGGCTCGACAATGTCAAGGCCGGCGAGATGGTCGAATTCCCGGGCGGCATCAAGGGCATGGCCCTGAACCTCGAGAGCGACAATGTCGGCGTGGTGATCTTCGGCGAAGACCGGTCGATCAAGGAAGGCGACACGGTCAAACGCACCGGCGCCATCGTGGATTTTCCGGTAGGAAAAGTGCTGCTCTCGCGTGTTGTCGATCCGCTGGGGCAGCCGCTCGACGGCAAAGGCCCCATTACGGGCGCCGTGGAGCGGCGGCGGGTCGATGTGAAAGCCCCGGGAATCATCCCGCGAAAATCCGTCAACGAGCCGATGCAGACCGGATTGAAAGCCATCGATTCGCTGATCCCTGTCGGGCGTGGTCAACGGGAACTGATCATCGGCGACCGTCAGACCGGAAAAACCGCCGTCGCAATCGACACGATTATCAACCAGCGCGAGATCAACAAGTCTGGCGACGAGAAGGTAAAGCTCTACTGTATATATGTAGCCATCGGGCAGAAACGCTCAACCGTCGCGCAAATCGTCAAAACGCTGGAGGATGCCGGTGCGCATGGAATACACGACCGTGGTCGCTGCCACGGCCAGCGATCCTGCGCCGCTGCAATATCTCGCGCCATTTTCCGGCTGCACTCTGGGCGAATGGTTTCGCGACAATGGCATGCATGCACTGATCATTTACGACGATCTATCCAAGCAGGCGGTGGCCTATCGCCAGATGTCGCTGCTTCTGCGCCGTCCACCAGGTCGCGAGGCGTATCCCGGCGATGTGTTCTATCTGCATTCCCGGCTTCTGGAACGGGCGGCAAAATTGAACGATGCCAATGGTGGCGGGTCACTCACCGCACTGCCGGTGATCGAAACGCAAGCCAACGACGTGTCGGCTTATATTCCGACCAACGTGATCTCCATCACCGACGGGCAGATCTTCCTGGAAACTGACCTGTTCTATCAGGGTATCCGTCCGGCGGTGAACGTTGGAATCTCGGTGTCGCGCGTCGGCTCGGCGGCGCAAATCAAGGCAATGAAGCAGGTTGCAGGCTCGATCAAGCTCGAGCTGGCGCAATATCGGGAAATGGCTGCTTTCGCCCAGTTCGGCTCGGACCTCGATGTCGCGACGCAGCGGCTGCTCAACCGCGGTTCACGCCTGACAGAGTTGCTGAAACAGCCGCAATACACGCCTTATCCGGTGGAAGAACAGGTGGTCGCGATCTACACGGGTGTGAGGGGATATCTCGACAAGCTGCCGGTCAATGCAGTTCAGCGCTTCGAGAGTGAATTTCTGCGTCTGATGCGCGGCAAGCATTCCGACCTGCTCGATGCGATCCGAACCAGCAAACAACTCACGCCCGAGACCGAGAACCGGCTTAAGGCCATCCTCGATGAGTTCTCGCGCAATTTCGCCTGACCGATGCCAAGCTTAAAAGCATTCCGCAACCGCATTGCGAGCGTAAAGGCGACGCGCAAGATCACACGCGCAATGCAGATGGTCGCGGCGTCGAAACTGAAGCGGGCGCAGGATGCGGCACAGGCCGCCCGCCCCTATGCCGAAAAGATGTCGGCGGTCATTTCTTCTCTTGCCGGAGCTCTCAAGGACAATCCCGGCGCACCGAAATTGCTTGCCGGAACCGGTTCTGACCAGGTGCAACTCGTCATCGTCGCGACCGCGGATCGCGGACTTTGTGGCGGGTTCAACTCCAACATTGCCAAACGGGCGCGACAACTGATCGACCAGCTCCTGCGCGAGGGCAAGGAGGTCAAGATTTTCTGCATCGGCCGAAAGGGCCGCGATCAGTTGCGGCGCAATTACGGGCGACACATTATCGACACCGTCGAGTTGACCGGCGTGAGGCGGATTGGGTTCGGGAATGCCTCGGAAATTGCGCGCAAAGTGCTGGAAATGTACGACACCGGCGAATTCGATGTCGCCACCATTGTCTATTCGCGATTCCGCTCGGTGGTCGCACAGGAACCGACTGCCCAGAGACTGATTCCCGCGCCCGTGGACCCCGCCACGCAAGGTGGAGAATCGGCACCCGGAGGCGCCGTATATGAATATGAGCCGGATGAAGCAGAGATCCTCGCCGATCTGCTGCCGCGCAACATCTCCGTGCAGATTTTCCGCGCGCTTCTGGAAAACGCCGCTTCCGAGCAGGGGGCGCGCATGAGCGCGATGGATTCGGCAACCCGTAATGCAGGCGACGTGATTGACCGCCTGACCCTGCAATATAACCGTTCTCGCCAGGCGATGATTACCAAGGAGCTGATCGAGATCATCTCCGGCGCCGAGGCGATCTGACGAAAGGACTTAGCAATGAATGCCCCGCTTAATCCCGCCAGCAACAAAATCGGCCGAATCGCGCAGGTGATGGGCGCCGTGGTCGATGTGCATTTCGAGGGACCGTTGCCGGAGATCCTGAATGCGTTGCAAACCGATAATAATGGCAACCGCCTCATCCTCGAAGTCGCCCAACATCTGGGCGAATCGACCGTGCGCACGGTCGCAATGGATTCCACAGAGGGACTGGTGCGTGGGAACGAGGTTTTCGACACCGGTCAGGCCATTGAAGTTCCGGTCGGCGAGGGGACGCTTGGCCGGATCATGAATGTCATCGGGGAGCCGGTGGACGAAGCCGGTCCGATCAAGGCCGTCACCCGGCGCGCCATCCATCAACAGGCGCCCTCTTTTGTGGAGCAGTCGACCGAAGCACAGATCCTGGTCACCGGGATCAAGGTGATCGATCTTCTCGCGCCTTACGCCAAGGGCGGAAAGATCGGTCTGTTCGGGGGCGCCGGTGTCGGCAAGACGGTGCTGATCCAGGAACTGATCAACAACGTCGCAAAGAAGCACGGCGGATACTCTGTTTTCGCAGGAGTGGGCGAACGAACGCGCGAAGGCAACGATCTCTATCACGAAATGATCGAGTCGGGCGTGAACAAGGATCCACAGAAAGGTTCAACCGAAGGCTCGAAATGCGCGCTGGTATACGGACAGATGAACGAGCCGCCCGGGGCACGCGCACGCGTTGGTCTTTCCGGCCTGACGGTTGCCGAGTACTTCCGCGATCAGGGACAGGATGTGCTGTTCTTCGTCGATAACATTTTCCGTTTCACACAGGCCGGCTCGGAGGTTTCGGCGCTCCTGGGCCGTATTCCCTCGGCTGTCGGATACCAACCCACACTTGCCACCGACATGGGCGCCTTGCAGGAGCGGATCACCTCGACCAACAAGGGCTCGATCACCAGTGTACAGGCGATTTATGTGCCGGCAGACGACCTTACCGACCCTGCGCCTGCAACTTCCTTCGCCCATCTCGATGCCACGACCGTGCTGTCGCGGCAGATAGCGGAGCTCGGAATTTACCCTGCCGTCGATCCGCTCGACTCCACCTCGCGCATTCTCGATCCGCGGGTCGTGGGCGACGAGCATTACCAGGTCGCGCGGCAGGTCCAGGTCGTGTTGCAGCGCTATAAAAGTTTGCAGGACATCATCGCAATCCTGGGGATGGACGAATTGTCGGAAGAGGACAAGCTGACCGTAGCCCGGGCCCGGAAAATCCAGCGGTTCCTGTCGCAGCCATTCCATGTTGCGGAAGTGTTCACCGGTTTTCCCGGCCTGTTTGTCGATCTCGGCGACACCGTGAAAGGCTTCGCCGCCGTCGCGAACGGCGAATATGATCATCTGCCGGAATCAGCATTTTACATGGTTGGCACGATCGAAGACGCAGTGAAGAAAGCCCAGAAAATGGCAGCGGAAGCGGCGTGATGCCGGGGACAATTCGCTTCGACCTTGTTTCACCCGAACGGCTGCTCTTCTCGGAAGACGTCGAGATGGTCACGCTTCCGGGCACGGAGGGTTATTTCGGCGTGCTTGCCGGGCATGCACCGGTGCTCTCGACCCTTAAGCCGGGTGTGATCGAGGTCCGGAGCGGCGGTGCTTCACCGGTCAAGCTATTCGTGCGCGGAGGTTTCGCCGAAGTGGATGCACAACGTGTCGTCGTGCTGGCGGAAGAGGCGATTCCCCTTACCGATTTCGATGTCGCGGCGCTGGATCAGCGTATCCGCGATGCGGAAGAGGATATGGTTGCAGCCAAAACGGATGTCGAACGCTCCCGCGTCGCCGAACAACTCGACCATCTCCGCCAGCTCCGCTCGGTGTTCTAACGCGCGCTCCGGGCGGGAGAATCGCAACGCGACGACGATAATCGCCGAAACCTGAACGAACACCATCTTGCCTTTTGGCGGCTATTTGCCGAATCTCCCGTGGGGCTTCAGGGGTTTTCACGGATGCCGGACGGCGCCGTGTATCGCGCGGGTTGGACTCTCGACGACATCCCATGGTCGCGTTTCGATGCTTCGCGCGTCGACGCGACGATGCTGGCGGCCGTCAGGGCAGCATCGCTGGTCGAATACAATGCCCCCGATTACGTCAATTATCTGAAGAGCGTCTATCGGTCCCAGCCGATAGAAACATTGCGCAGCATAGAGCGCTGGGGCAGCGAAGAGGTCCAGCATGGCCTTGCGCTCGGCCGCTGGGCCGAAATGGCGGACCCGCAATTCGACTTCAAGGCTGCATTTATCCGCTTTCACGCGCTCTATCGCGCACCCCATTTCGATCAGGCAGCAGCGTCGGTACGCGGGTCCCGCCGGGGCGAAATGATTGCGCGCTGTGTGGTGGAAAGCGGTACTTCATCTCTGTACACCGCCATTCGCGACGCCACCGACGAGCCGGTTCTGAAGGAGATCGCAGCGCGGATTGCGGGCGACGAGTTCCGTCATTATCGTCTGTTTTACGATATCGGCCGATCGGACGAGGAGCCGGATCTTCCGCGCTGGCGGAAATTCCGGATTGCGGTGAGCCGCGTCACGGAATCCCGGGACGACGAACTCGCCTGCGCATTTTATTGCGCGAATGTGCCGCTCAGCGAGGCAAACCACCTGCCCTATCGCCGGCGGCATTACGCCCGGCTGTATCAGCAGACGATCATGAGCTTTTTCCGGCCGTACCACGTCGAGAAACTGGTGAAGATGGCGATGATGCCTGCGGGGATCACTCCGTCGGGCAAACTGATCACTTTGGCGGCGCGTGTCATTGCGCGTCTGATGATCGCCACCGGCTCAGTTGTTCGAGCCGGTTGATATTGCACCATTTTTTAATGGCGTCCCGCGCGTTCCTGGGACAAATTCCGCTCCATGCTGAACGTCACTTTGCAAAATGCGCAGTCCGCCTACCAGGCCGGAAGACTCACGGAAGCAGGCCGTCTTTTCCACGAAGTTCTGCGTGGCAATCCGCGCGATTTCGACGCGTTGTATGGCCTTGGTCTCGTTTATCTTCGCGCTCAGCAATTCGAGCAGGCCCAGTATCTGTTTGCCGAGGCTGTGCGCATCGATCCGCTTTTTGCCGACGGATTTTGCGTTCGTGGCGTGGCGCTAATCCGGTTGGGGCGGCACCAGGAAGGTCTCATCTGTTTGGAGCGCGCCCTCAGTATCCGGCCGGACTCGGTGGACGCTTTGGCGAATCATGCGACCGCACTGCTGGAAATCGGTCAGCACGAACGCGCGCTCGCGGAGCTGGACCAGGCGCTCACGCTCGATCCGCGCCACGTCGTTTCCTGGAACAACCGCGGAAATGCACTGGTGGCGATGAACCGGTTGGAAGAAGCCGTCGAAAGCTACACAAGGGCGCTTGGGGTCGATCCCACCCATCAACTGGCTGCCGAGAATCGGGACAATGCGCTTTTCCAGCTGCGCCGCCTGTCACGTTGCCCCCCCGGGTTCATGCGCAAGCTGTTCGATGATTTCTCTTCACATTATGACGACACAATGCTGGCGAAGCTGAGTTACCGGGCGCATCTTCATCTCCGCGATCTTGCGGATCGGGTTATGCCGAAACCGGCAGCACCGCACCGGGTTTTGGACCTTGGTTGCGGCACGGGTCTTGTAGGGGAGGCATTTCGGGATTTTGCCATGGGTGGGCCGATCGATGGCATCGATCTGGCGCCACGAATGCTCGAAGCGGCGCGGGCGCGCGGCGTTTATCGCAATCTGGTGCTTGCCGATCTCGAAATCGAATTGGCCGCTCCCGGACCGCAATATGATCTCGTCCTCGCGGCAGACACCATGATTTATCTCGGCGATCTGTCGCGTTGTCTCTCAGGGGTGGTTGGCCGTCTGGCGCCGGGCGGGCACTATCTGTTTGCCGTGGAATGCCTCGATGGCGATGGGTGGGAGCAAACTCCGGAAAACCGCTTCCGCCACTCGGAGCGTTACCTGCGGAGCGAGGCGTCACGTGCAGGGCTAACTGTCATGACCTTCAACTCCTGCACCCTCCGCCATGAACATAACCTGCCGGTCGGTGGTTATGTTGTCGCGCTGCGAAAACCGCTGGCTAACTGATTTCTTAAATCCTGCGACTCTGATGGTCCCCGATCCTGCCGCGACGAGAGCATGGGAGGCCACGATTTTTAAGCAGGGGTGCACTTGCGCCCTGCCGCAAAACGGTCGGAAACTGTCGCCCGCACTCCGAAATTCGTGGGGATAGAATATGGCCAATCTGGCGCAGACTACTGGTCCGGATCTGAAGCAGGGTATTTCGGAAGGCGACTTGACTGATGGCGCCATGATTGCCGGTCATGTGGACGGCGAAGCCGTTCTGGTCGCGCGTCAGGGTAAAGACGTGTTCGCCATCGGCGCCACCTGCACCCATTATGGCGGTCCTCTCAGTGAGGGCTTGCTGGAGGGCGGCATTGTGCGCTGCCCATGGCACCACGCCTGCTTCAGCCTGCGCACGGGAGACGCGATAGCGGCGCCCGCACTGAACCCGGTGACGTGCTGGCAGGTGGAACGGAGCGCCGGACGCATCTTTGTGCTGAAGAAGGCCGAAATTGCGCCGCGATCCGCCTCGCTCGCGAAAGCGCGGGAACGCATGGTGATCATTGGAGGTGGCGCCGCGGGATTTGCAGCGGCCGAGATGCTGCGGCGCGACGCCTTTGGTGGCGAGATCACGATGCTGACCGACGACGATTCACCGCCTTACGACAGACCCAACCTTTCCAAGGACTACCTGGCCGGTACGGCGCCTGAAGAATGGATTCCGCTGCGCGACGATAATTTCTATGACCGGAGCCGAATCGATTTGCGCCTCGGCACCAGAGCAACCGCGATCGATGTCGCAAATCGTCGAGTGACGATTGAAACCAGCGAGACCATTCCATTCGACCGGCTTCTGATCGCCACGGGTGCTGAACCGATCCGTTTGCAGGTGCCCGGCGCTCAATCGCCACATGTGAAAACACTGCGTTCGCTGACGGACTGTCGTGACATAATCGAACGCGCAAAGACTGCCCGGCGCGTGCTTATCGTGGGGGCGAGCTTCATTGGCCTTGAGGCCGCAGCTGCGCTCCGTCACCGCGATATCGAGGTCCATATCGTTGCGCCGGAAGCGCGGCCTATGGAGCGCGTGTTTGGTCCGGCTCTTGGCGATTTCATCCGTTCATTGCACGAGAGTCACGGCGCGGTTTTCCATCTCGGCCACACCGTTTCTGGAATCGAGGAACGACGTGTCCGAACTCGACGACGGGGCCCGGATCGAAGCCGACATGGTGCTGGTCGGAATGGGTGTTCGTCCACGCATCGAGCTTGCGGAAAGGGCCGGCCTGGCCGTCGACGGGGGCGTTCTCGTCAATGAGTATCTGGAGACGAGCGCAGCCGGCATCTTTGCCGCAGGCGATATCGCGCGCTGGCCTGATCCCTACAGCGGCGAAAAACTCCGGATCGAACACTGGGTTGTCGCAGAACGGCAGGGACAAACTGCCGCGCGCAACATGCTGGATAAGCGCGAACGCTACAACAGCGCACCATTCTTCTGGACGCAGCAATATGACATTGCGATCGACTATGTTGGTCACGCTGCCTCGTGGGATCGTATCGAGCAGGACGGCGATTTCGCCGCCCATGACGTGTCTCTGAGATATCAAAAGAACGGACGCACTCTGGCCGTCGCTACCATTTTTCGCGGGCGCACCAGCCTGGAAGCGGAACTGGCGATGGAACAGGGCCGCTCGCCATAACCGTGCCCCACAGATCACATCGCGCGTTTGACCATCAATTGTTTGATTTCAGCGATCGCCCGAGCGGGATTGAGGCCTTTCGGGCAGACCGTCGCGCAGTTCATGATCGTATGGCAGCGATAGAGCCGGAAGGGATCTTCCAACTCGTCCAGCCTTTCGCCGGTGCATTCATCGCGCGAATCCGAAATCCAGCGAGCCGCCTGCAGCAGGGCGGCAGGCCCGAGAAAGCGTTCCGGGTTCCACCAATAGGACGGACACGAAGTCGAGCAGCAGGCACAAAGAATGCACTCATAGAGGCCGTCGAGTTTCGCCCGGTCCTCCGGTGATTGCAGCCACTCTTTGGTCGGTGCGGTGGTCTTGGTTTTCAGGTGCGGCCCGATGGAGGCGTATTGTGCGTAGAAATTTGTCAAATCGGCGACAAGATCCTTAACCACCGGCATATGCGGCAAAGGATAGATATTGATCGAACCGGAGACGTCCGACATTGCCTTTGTGCAGGCAAGCGTATTCGATCCGGCGATGTTCATCGCGCATGAACCGCATACGCCTTCGCGGCAGGAACGGCGGAAAGTCAGTGTCGGATCGACTTCGTTTTTGATCTTGATGAGCGCGTCCAGCACCATAGGTCCGCAATCTTCCGTGTCGATGGTATAGCTGTCCAGACGCGGGTTGGCTTTGACTTCGGGATTGTAGCGATACACGCGGATTCGTTTGGCGCGGCGGGTGGGCTTTCCGTCGGCGCGTTTCGGGGCTGGCCAGGTCTTTCCCTGCTGAACCCTGCTCTCTTTGGGCAGTCTGAATTGCACCATCCCTCGACGTCATCCTCGCTCGCACGCGTTTCAGCAATAGCAAGCGATTCGGGCACTGACAATCTCAAGCGGTTTTGCGGGCAATGAACAATTTCTCACCCCGCTGAAGGCCGTAAGTGAGGACGTCCTCGCCTTCGGCGGTGAACTCGTCCAGCGCAAAACCGGCGGCGCGGATGCGGTCGCGAACATCGGCGCCATAAAAACGCAGATGGTCGGCCTGCCCGAAATGGCGCTTGCATTCCTCCGGAGTGCGCACATTTTCCGGCTCATATGTCCGTGCCCAACCCTCGATCACCGGAAGCATGATCAGGGCCAGGCCGTTCGGCCGCAGGACGCGGCGCAATTCCTCCAGTGCGCGCCGGTCATCAACATGCTCCAGAACATGCGAACAGACGATGCAGTCGAACGAATCATTTGCAAACGAGATGTTTTCGATATTGATCACACGGTCACCCCGCCCGGAGGCGAGATCGCCGGAAAGATATTGTCTCGCAGATTTTCGCAACAACTCGGCCATTCCGCGTTCGGGGGCAAAATGCAAAACGGATGCCCTTCCCAGCCAATCTGTGTGCCGGTCCAGCCAGAGCGCCAGGAGGCGGCTGCGCTCCGTCGATCCGCATCGCGGGCAGCGGACATCAATGCGTTTAGGCCGCCCCGCCGGACTGAACCAGCCCCGGTACCCACAGATAGTGCATTGCCGCGGAAAACTGGCGCCTTTGCCAGACGCCGAGAAGATGTAGCGGACAAAGCCTGAAATCCCCGCCGCCCATTCCATGGGAAGCCGGTCTAACCGCGCAACCGGGCGATAGCGCCCGCATAATCCGGTCCGGCATGAAAGACCGCCGTGCCGGCCACCAGTACATCGGCGCCCGCGGCAATCGCCCGCTTGGCCGTCTCGGGATTGATCCCGCCGTCCACTTCCAGCATGACATCGCGTCCGGAATCGTCGATCCGTTGACGTGCAGCACTGATCTTGTCCAGTTGGCTGACCAGGAACTCCTGACCGCCGAATCCCGGATTGACCGTCATGATCAAGAGCAGATCGATCATGTCGAACAGCGGATCGACAAGCTCGATCGGTGTTCCGGGGTTGAGAACATAACCTGCCTTTTTTCCGAGTCTGCGAATGAGTTGCAGGGTCCTGTGCGGGTGCGGCCCTGCTTCCGGATGGATACTGATGATATCAGCGCCGGCTTCGGCAAATGCCGCGACATAGGGATCGACGGGCGCGATCATCAGGTGGCAGTCGAACGGTTTTTTGCTGTGCGGACGCAAGGCATTCACGACGACCGGTCCGACAGTCAGATTTGGGACAAAATGCCCGTCCATCACGTCGATATGGATAAAATCGGCGCCACTTTTGTCCACCGCCTCAACTTCGTCGCCGAGGCGGGAGAAATCTGCAGAAAGAACCGAGGGCGCGATGCGGATTTTGCTTGCCATCCGTCGAGTTTCTGCGCGATTCCCCAAGTGTGGACAAGGTGAAAAAACCGGGACCGTGATTGACTTGCCTCCTCCCCCACCTATTCTTCGGCAAAATAGAAGCATCCCCAAGAAATTCAGGATAGAGAATGACTGATTTCCCGAACAGCCCGGGCCTTGGCGGGCGGCCCCATGGCCGACCATTGTCTCCGCATCTGCAGATCTACCGCTGGCCAATCACCATGGTAGCTTCGATCACACACCGCGCAACGGGAATCGCACTTGCCGCCGGTCTTGTGCTCCTTGCCTGGTGGCTTATTGCCGCCGAAACGGGACCGGACGCGTACGACGTGTTCATGAAAGCGGCCGGAAACATCGTTGGCGAGATCGTCCTGTTCGGGTTTCTCTGGTCGCTTTTCTATCATCTGCTGAATGGTATTCGCCATCTCGTCTGGGACAT
Organism: uncultured Alphaproteobacteria bacterium; assembly: GCA_963747255.1. Taxonomy (GTDB): domain Bacteria; phylum Pseudomonadota; class Alphaproteobacteria; order Micropepsales; family Micropepsaceae; genus CAIYRG01. The sequence goes on along the minus strand of CAVVEG010000016.1, from coordinate 10,144 downwards.
TGGCTACGGATTCCGCGTTCCGACCGCGCGCATCACCGCAGCGCTTGTTTTCGCCGCATCGGTTCTGCTGGCTGCCGGAGCATTCGCGGTCGGGTTGATGGTCAAAGCGGGTGTTTCCGTATGAACGCGCCCCGGATCAGGACACCGCTGGGAAGAATCGAGGGCCTCGGCTCGGCCCGGTCGGGCACGCATCATTTCTGGGCGCTGCGAATCACCTCCGTAGCTCTGGTGCCGCTTTCGATCTGGTTTGTCGCTTCGGCGCTGGCTTATGTCGGGGCCGAGCAGGGTGCCGTTGCCGCCTATTTTACGGAACCGCTCAATGCCGTGCTGATGTTCCTGTTCATCGTTACCTGCGCCTACCACACATCACTTGGTCTTCAGACGGTCATCGAGGACTACGTCCATCAGGAAAGCCTGAAGATCACCCTCCTCATTCTTAATCGTTTTGCCTGCTGGATCATTGGGACCGCCGCCGGTTTCGCGCTGATCCGGATGGCGCTCGCGGGGCGTTGATATGCCGGCCTATCCGATTACGGATCACACATACGATGTCGTTGTCGCGGGAGCCGGTGGCGCCGGTTTGCGCGCCACTCTCGAAGCAGCGAAGCACGGCCTCAAAGTCGCCTGCCTGACGAAGGTATTTCCGACCCGCAGTCATACCGTAGCCGCGCAGGGCGGAATCTCGGCTGCCCTCGGGAATATGAGCGAAGACGACTGGCGCTGGCACATGTACGATACCGTCAAGGGTTCCGACTGGCTTGGAGACCAGGACGCGATCGAATACCTCTGCCGCCATGCGCCCGAAGCCGTGTACGAGCTGGAGCATTTCGGGGTGCCGTTTTCGCGCATGGAAAACGGCAAGCTGTTTCAGCGTGCCTTTGGCGGGATGACGCTGAAATATGGCAAGGAACAAGCGCTGCGGACCTGCGCGGCGGCGGATCGCACCGGACACGCCATCCTGCACACGCTCTATGGCCAGTCGCTGCGCTACGATGTCAATTTTTTCATCGAATTTTTCGCCCTCGATCTCCTGATGGAAGACGGGCAGTGCCGTGGTCTGATCGCATGGAATCTCGATGATGGTACAATTCATCGTTTCCGCGCCCACCGCACGATATTGGCAACGGGCGGTTACGGCCGAGCCTATTTCTCCTGCACCTCGGCTCACACTTGCACGGGTGACGGGAACGCGATGGTGCTGCGGGCGGGATTGCCGCTGCAGGACATGGAGTTCGTCCAGTTTCACCCGACTGGCATCTATGGTGCGGGTGTTTTGATCACCGAAGGTTCACGCGGCGAGGGCGGTTACCTGACCAATTCTTCCGGTGAACGTTTCATGGAGCGATACGCGCCGAATGCCAAGGACCTCGCATCACGCGATGTCGTATCGCGCGCGATGACGATTGAGCTTCGGGAAGGGCGTGGCGTCGGTCCGCTCAAGGATCACATTTACCTCCATCTCTCCCACCTGGATCCGAAAATCCTTCATGAACGACTGCCCGGCATCACCGAATCGGCACGAATTTTCGCAGGCGTTGACGTCACGAAGCAGCCGATTCCGGTGCTTCCCACTGTGCACTACAATATGGGCGGCATTCCCACGACCTATCTTGGCGAAACCCTGAGCGTTACCGAAACCAATTCCGACAGCACCGTGCCGGGATTGTTTGCGATTGGTGAGGCGGCTTGTGTATCCGTTCACGGGGCCAATCGCCTTGGCTCAAATTCGTTATGCGATCTGGTCGTCTTTGGAAAAGCCGCCGGGGCGCGTGCTGCAGAGGGCATCCAGCCGGGTGAGAGCCACCCCGATTTGCCGCAGAAGGCGGGCGACGAGGCGCTGGCGCGCCTGGACCGCTTCCGCAACGCGAAAGGCAAAACACCAACCGCACAACTGCGACTATCGATGCAGCGTGCAATGCAAAACGATGCCGCCGTATTTCGAACCGGCGAAACATTGCGCAAAGGACAGCAGGCAGTCCGGGAGGTATTCAAGGCGATCCCCGACATAGGCGTTTTCGATCGTGGGATGATCTGGAACACCGATCTCGTGGAAACGCTGGAATTCGAGAATCTCATTGCTCAGGCGATCGTCACCATCGACAGCGCAGCAACGCGGACCGAATTGCGTGGCGCGCATGCGCGCGAGGACTACCCCGATCGCGACGACAAGAACTGGATGAAACACACAGTCATCTGGTTCGACCCGCAAACCGCAGAAACCCGAATCACTTATCGTCCCGTCCACATGTACACCCTGAGCAACGACATGGAGCCGATCCCGCCCAAAGCGCGGACTTACTGACGGTCCATTACAGCCACCTGCCCTTGCAGGGTTGCGGCTACGGAACCACCTTCGCCTCACTCACGTTTGAGTAAAGTCTCTGCGATTGCCCCACGACAAGGGCCATTCGTTGGACACATTTCCGCCCCTGAACCGGCTTGAACCTGGGCGGACAATGCTCGAGGTATAAGGAAAGGACGTGGCAATGGTGAACAGGTCCGGGATTGCAGTCACCGCAATTGTGGCGATAGCCACAAGTGCGATCCAGCCGGCAGCCGCCCAAGGCTATTATGGGCCGCCGCCGGGCTATACCGCTCCTCCACGCGATTACTATTCAGCGCCCCCACCCGCTGGCTATGGTCCTCCGTCGCCGGGTTATGATGCGCCGCCGCCGTCATATAATTACCGTGCCCCGCCAACCTATGCCGCTCCCCCTCCGGGATATGCACCGGCGCCACCGCCGAATTATGCTGCATACAGATGCGAGCAGCAGCGGGCCGGCAATACCGCCGGGGGAGCAATCCTGGGCGCAATCGCAGGCGGTCTGTTTGGCAATGCGGTGTCCCGTGGTCACGGAGCCGGCACGGCAGTGGGCGCCATCGCAGGCGGTCTGCTCGGGGCATCGATCGGGAATTCTCTTTCCTGCAACACCCAACATTACGCTTCCAACGTGTATGTGACCGGATTTGAGGCGGGGCGTCCTCACCACCGCTACGACTGGCGTAGTCCATACGACAATTCTTACGGATATCTGGAGGTCGGAGACTATTACCGGGGTCCGGAAGGACGCCGTTGCGCGACTTACTCGCAACGAATTTTCGTTAATAGCCGGCCCGAGGTGGCGACAGGCCGCGCCTGCCGGCGCCCTGACGGCACCTGGGACATGGTGGGCTGAAGCAAAGAATGCTCCCCCGGAATTCGGGAGCATTCTCTTCCCCCTAAAGCAGTCGCAGCTCCTCGCGATAGCGCTGCCAGCGGTGATGGTAGATCTGCGCGTTCAACTGCAGGATCGGCAGGTCTTTTTCCGGGATCGTGCGAACGACACGCGCTGGTACTCCGATGATGAGCGAATTGTCGGGAAATTCCTTGCCTTCCGGCACAAGGGCATTTGCACCCACGATGCAGTTGTTTCCGATCCTGGCGTGATTGAGCAGCGTTGCGGCCATACCGATGATGCAATTGTCACCAACCGTGGCGCCATGAACGACGGCCCCATGACCGACCGAAACATTCGCTCCAAGTGAAAGCGGAATCCCGGGGTCGGTATGCATCGTGCACAAGTCCTGCACATTGCTGTTCTCGCCCACGCTGATCCAGTCGTTGTCGCCGCGCAGCACGCTTCCGAACCAGATGCTCACACCTTTTGCGAGACGCACCCTTCCGATAATTGTGGCGTTGGGTGCAACCCAGTATTCGCCTTCCTGCGGCAGTTCCGGACTCCAGTCCTGAAGCGCGTATAACGGCATACCGATCTCCAAAGCTCTGTGAATTTTCTATGTCATTCGCGACGGCGCGATCGAAAACGCATAGGATCGAATGCGTAACTGATTCGATGCTCCGGGGGTGTACATGGCCAAACGCATCGCGCGAAGCAAATTGCGGGAGCGGGGTCATGAAGAGCGCGACAATGTTCACAGTCTGTTTCCGTCCGGAGGCTGGTCGCCTATCGAGAACAACGAGCGCGATCGGAAATACGTCAAGAATGTGCGGGCGCTCAGCCCGATTCAACAGCAGCTTCTTGATGCAATCGACGAGCGCGCGGTTGTACTGGCGCTGGGTCCTGCCGGGACAGGGAAGACCTATCTGGCCATCGCAAGGGCCGTTGATGCGCTTGAAAACGGCCGCGCCAACCGGATCGTGCTTTCCCGTCCTGCGGTGGAGGCCGGAGAAAGTCTCGGTTTTCTGCCGGGTGATGTCGGCGACAAACTCGCGCCGTATCTGAGGCCACTTTACGACGCATTGACGGAACGCCTTGGAAGCAAGCGCCTGAAGGCTCTGCTGGCTGACGGAGCCATCGAAATCGCGCCGGTGGCGTATATGCGTGGGCGCACGCTGAATGACGCTTTCATCGTCATCGACGAGGCGCAGAATTGCACCTACGGTCAGATCAAAATGCTGCTTACGCGGCTTGGATGGCGTTCAACCATGATCTTGACCGGAGACCCGGATCAAACGGATCTGCTGTCCGGACTGTCCGGTTTGCGTGAAATAGCAGGACGGCTCGAGCGCGTGGGGAATATTGCCGTCATTCGCCTGGGCGAAGCCGATATCGTGCGCCATCCTCTGGTCGGCGAAATGCTGTCGGTGCTGTGAGCGGGACTAACGCCGCGATGGGGGTGGCTCTGGCAGATCCATTTCGAGGATCGACATATTGAAATTGTAAGCGACGTCGCCCTCTTCGTCGTCCTTGTAGATCAGCCCGATGAATTCACCGCCGATATGGACCTCGACGGAATCAGCCTGTGGCCGCTCCAACAGCGTAATTGTGTCCAGCCGAAAGAGATTGCGCAGATACTTTTCCAGACGCCAGATTTCGCTACGTGTCAAAGCATGTTCTCCTGATCCGTCCGTCGATACGCGATAGCCTTCGAAGGTCTGCCGCGAACTGGCCGAACTATTGGCTGCCCTCTTCGGGAAAATCGTGATTCATGTCCTGGGACGGCCGCTCACTACCGGCCTTGCCGATGACGCGGGCGGGGACTCCGGCAACAGTGGTGTATGGCGGGACGGGTTTGAGAACGACGGAGCCGGCGCCCACCCGGCTGTATTCACCAATCTGGATATTGCCGAGTACTTTGGCGCCCACAGAGAGCAGCACACCGCGACCGATCTTGGGATGCCGGTCTTCGTTCTGCTTGCCGGTGCCACCGAGAGTGACTCCGTGCAGCATGGAAACGTCGTCGCCAACGACTGCTGTCTCGCCGATCACGACGCCCGTCGCGTGGTCGATCATGATCCCGCGGCCAAGCCGTGCTGCCGGATGAATGTCCACTGCAAAAAGATCAGAGATGCGGTTTTGAATGAACAGAGCCATCAGGCGCCGTCCATTGGTCCACAGAAAATGCGCAACCCGATAACACTCGAGCGCATGGAAGCCCTTGAAGAAGAGAAATGCCTGCGCGTAACAGTGGCATGCAGGATCACGTTGATAAATCGCCGCGAGATCGGCGCGGACTGCCTCTCCCATCTGACTATCGGCGGCAAAAGCCCCGGAGAAAATTTCCCGCAGCGGTAGCGGCGAAAGATCCTCTCCGCCCAACTTCCGGGCCAGATGATAGGCGATCGCGTCTTCCAACCGGTCGTGCTTCAGAATAGTCGCATGAGCGAAGCTGGCCAGTTCGGGTTCGGACTGCGCCAGTTCTTCCGCCTGGACGCGCAAGGCCGACCAAATCGGGTCACAACTGGCAAGTTTTTCGGCCGCACGCATTGTCTTTTCCAGATATTTCCGGGTCTGTCTAACACTAACGCTCGGGGAGTGAAAAGCCGAAGCAACCGGCGACAGCATGACCAAAGCAGCCGTTCCAAGGGAACACAATCTGCCCTAATTTCACCCGCTTCAAGCATAGATGGTGGGACCTTTCATGTCAGACAGCACACGCCCGTTGAATATCCCGGTTCCGGAAACATTTGAGCTTCTATTGAGCCGACGTTCCGGTTCGGCCAAGGCAATGAAGGGTCCTGGCCCCGGAGCCGAGGAACTCGATCGCATTCTCTCCGCCGGCGTCCGCGTTCCGGATCACGGCAAGCTGACGCCCTGGAGATTCATTCTGTTTGAAGGTGAAGGGCGAAAACGAATGGGCGATCTCATTGCTGCCGTGGTCGCCAGCGAAAGGGACGCCACTCCCGAGCGGATCGAACAGGAGCGCGAACGGTTCCTGCGCGCCCCAGTCGTGGTGGGCGTGGTCAGCCGGATTCGCGAACAAATTCCGATACCGGTCTGGGAACAGCAATTGTCCGCCGGCGCCGTGTGCATGAACATCGTCATTGCAGCCCATGCCGCCGGCTACGTCGCCAACTGGATCACTGAGTGGTGTGCGTATCATCCGACGGTTCTGGAACGGATCGGCTTGAAACCGACGGAGCGCATCGCGGGCTACATTTACATTGGCCAGCCTGCGGACGCTCTGGAAGACCGCCCGCGTCCCGATATCCGCGCAATCACCACAAGATTTTGAGTGGGGTCAACCGTCCCGGCTGGCGCAAGTCATGCCCCGCGTTCGTACGTGACCGCATTCCAGAAGTTGGGCCGATGGGCGCCGACGCGGACGAAACCACGCTTTCGCAAGACCCTGCCGATCATGGCATTGAAATAGCCGTGCGCCACAAGCACCGCAGTGCCGGCATTGGCATCCGCTGCCGCCAACAGAATGTCGGCCGCGCGAATGGCACGTCGCCTCGCCCGGCCATAGCTCTCCATCTGCGGATGGTAACCGGCGTGCCAGATGATCCGCGAAATGACTGCCCAAACGGCCACTCTCATTTTTACCAGCGGGATGCGTGGTCCGGCCAGCGGAGCTTCAGAGAAAAGCGTGGTCGCGATGACCCGTGCTTCCGGCAAAAGCGAACGTGCGCTGTCATTGGCGCGAGGCGCCCCGCTCGTGAAAACCGCACCTAACCCGTTGACCAAGACCTTCAGTTCCGGGGGCGGCGCACTCTGCGGATCAAGGCCCGCTCGATCATAGGCATCAATAAAGAGACGGAACCCCCGATAACAGGTTCGTGCCATCGGTATTGCCGGTTTCCCGTGACGTACGAGCACAACCCGCGAACAGGAACTCGCCTGGAAATCAACGCCGCCTCGGTCTGAAAGACGCGCGACTCGTCCAAATATATCGTGAAATTCGTCCAAAAATTCGACAGTGGAGGACATTCTGACCCTGTTTAGACGATTCGAGTCCGAATTTTGAACCGGGACTTTGTCACTCATGTGAAAGTCTCGCCCCCTGGACCGACACCGATGCCGTAAAGAACACCCGAAACATAAGATGGTAAATCGCGAGGTAAAAGACGCAATTCAACCCGGTAAGGGCGCGATTCGGAGGCGCGAACAATGCCCTTGATTGTCCGGTGGATACCAGAGCACCAGAATCGGAAAACCGACGAATCCGAAAATCAGTGGCAGAGTAGAAGCCACGGCGGCCAGACCAGATGGCCGTTGGGTGCGGCAGGGGGAAAAAAGTGAAAATTAGGCCAAAGCCCAGGCGGCCGGCTGGCAATCGCGATGAGTAACACCGCGACAAATACCCAGAAAACGAGAATCAGATTTTCGAAATGGCTTTGCCAGATCGTTCCGGCAGCACAGCGGCGCCCGGAGTGGGCAATCATCACGCCAATGAACGCGGTCAATCCGTTGATGCATGCGATCAGGAAAAGGAAGTAACAGACGATCACAGGCAGCCGGAGGTCTGATGGAACTGCGGGTCCTCGGGGCGCCGGTTGTGGTGGCGTTGCGGTAGGCGTATCGCTCATCGGCAGCGCCGTACCGGATCAAACCTCTTAGCATTACAGTTGCTTGTTTTGTTGATCTCTGAATCCATGGGCAACCATGATTCGGGAGGTCATGGATGTCCGGTGCATCGATTGAGACGACGTTAGAGGCTTGGGCGTCGTCATTGCGCGATGTGAAAGCGCGTATTCGATTGTTGTTTACGCAGGAGCGGGTAGCGGCGTCGGCAGGCTTGTTCCTGGACGGTTTGCTTGGGGATGAGCGGCGCAAGACGGGCTGGATGCGCGCGGAAGCGGCGGGCGATCCCGGTCCGTGGCGCCAGCAGGCGATCCTGGGCCGCGGGCGGTGGGACGCGGATGCGTTGCGCGACATCGTGCGCGATTACGCGCTGGAAACGCTTGCTGATGAGGATGCGGTTCTCGTCATTGACGAGACCGGTTTTTTGAAGCAGGGCAAGGTTTCGTGCGGGGTTGCACGCCAGTACACGGGCTCGGCGGGTAAGATCACCAACTGCCAGATCGGCGTCTTCGCCTCCTATGTGTCGCGTCACGGCCACGCCTTCATCGACCGGGCGCTTTATCTGCCGAAAGATTGGACGGACGATCCCGAGCGCCTGAAGACGGCGCATGTGCCGGACGATGTGGGCTTTGCGACGAAACCCCAGATCGCACGCCGGATGATCGCGCGTGCGATCGCCGCAAAGGTCCCGTTCTCTTTTGTCGCGGCGGACAGCGTGTATGGCACCGGGGACATCGAGAGCGCCCTGCGCAAGGCAGGCAAGGGCTATGTCCTGGGCGTCGCCTCCAACCACGTGTTCCGTTCTTGGGGCAAGAAGCAGCGGGTTGGCGGGACGGCCGGAAAGATCGCGCAAAATCTTCCACAAAACACCTGGCGGCGCCTGTCGGCGGGCGAAGGAACCAAGGGGCCGCGCCTGCATGACTGGGCCTATCTCGAACTGGCCGATCTCGATGCCGGCCAATACAACAGCGTTCTCGCCGGGGCGTGGACGCGAGGCCTTCTGATCCGCCGCAACATTGCCGACGGCGACCTTGCGTTCTTCTCTACGTGGTGCCCCAAGGGCATGCCCATGGAAAAGCTGGTATCGGTCGAAGGCCATCGCTGGGCCATCGAAGAAAGCTTTGAAGCCGCCAAGAACGAACTCGGCCTCGATCACAATGAAAGCCGCTCCTGGCATGGTTGGCACCGGCATGTGTCGCTGGTCATGCTCGCCTTCGCCATGATGGCCGCCATCCGGCATCGCGCCAATGTTCCGCCGCTGCCCAAAAAAACGATGCTCCGTCTTCGGACCAAACAGCGCTCCTGATCCGATGGTCGGTCCAGGAAATCCGCCGCATCGCCATGAAACTCGCGCAACGGCGCATCCAGCCCGCCCACGTCATCGCATGGTCTTTATGGCGCCGCGCCCATCAAGCCGAAGCGCGCCGCGCGCACCTCAAAAGGAAAAGGCAACTGTAATGTTAGAGTCTGTCCGGAAACATCATATCGGATTGCAAAGTTTTCGCAGCATGAGACGGATTGATGCGAGGCGCAAGAAAGCGAGCGCCTTGCGATTGAGGTTCTCCCAATCTTTGGCGAGCCTTCGGCATCGGTTCAGCCATGCGATGGTACGCTCGACAATCCATCGTTTGGGCAGCACGACGAAGGAATGCAATTCATTGCGCTTGACGATTTCAATGACCCAGCTTCCGCTCGCAGCGGCGGCCATCGCGGCGCGCGGGCCCTGATAGCCCGCATCGGCAAAGATGCGCAGAATGAACGGGAACAAAGCCCGCGTGCGTGTATCGAGCACAAGTGCTGCACCGTCGCGATCCTGGATGCTGGCCGAATGCACGGCAGCGCTCAACAACAGCCCGAGCGTATCTACGAGAATGTGGCGTTTCTTGCCCTTGATCTTCTTTCCGGCATCGTAGCCATGCGGATCGATGCACGCCCCCCTTTTTCAGCGCTTTTCACGCTTTGGCTGTCGATGATCGCGGCGCTGGGGCTTGCTTCGCGCTCCTCTCGTTCTCTGCATTCCACATAGAGTGCGTAATGGATGCGTTCCAACGTGCGGTCCCAGCTCCAGAGATCGAGATAATCGAACAACGTGCTGCGTGCCGGGAGGTCTTTCGGGATCGCCCGCCACTGGCAACCCGTGCTCAGGACATACATGATGCCGTTCATCACGTCGCGCACGTCGACGTGGCGTCTGTTGCCTCCGCGCCTGGCCGGTGGAATCAGCGGCGCAACAAGCGCCCACTCCTCATCCGTCAGATCGCTGGGGTAGCGCAGTCTGCTGCGGTCGTATTGCTTGCGGTTCTTCGCCGTCCACATCGGTGACCATCCTCGAATCAGGGCCACCTCTCTTGAATCACAAACGATTCATGCGATTCAATATGTTCCGGGACAGACACTTA
>CAVVEG010000015.1:0-67532 GCA_963747255.1 uncultured Alphaproteobacteria bacterium | reverse complement strand
CGACGGGTCGCCCGACGAAGCGCTCTCCGTGCTGCGAAAACTGAAGTCACGTTACCCCATAATTCGTGCGATCGAGTTATCACGCAATTTCGGACACCATCCCGCGCTCTGGTGCGGTCTGGAACAAGCCCGCGGCGATCTGGTTTTTCTCGCCAATTCGGATCTGGAGACGCCGCCCGAGGTCCTGATCGATTTGCATGCTGCGCTGTCGGATGGTGGTACGGATGTGGCGTTTGCCTATCAACCTGAACGGGCCGGGACGTGGTTGCGTCGCTGGACCTCAAAGACCTTTAGGCGACTGTTCAGTGTGCTCGCCGAAGCGCGGAATACACCCCGGCGTTTTGACCGAACGCTTGATGCGACGGCGCTATGTGGACGCCATTCTCGATTGAAAGAGAGTACGTTGTTTTTGGCAGGAATGATGGAGTGGGTTGGCTTTCGGCAGGTGCCCGTTGCGGCAATTAGTACGCCCCGCACCGGCCGGCCGTCCTATTCCTGGCTACGGCGTGTGGCGCTCGCTTTTGATGCGGTCACGTCGTTCTCCACGGTTCCGATGAAGGCGCTGTTTCTGGCGGGAGCCACGTTGGCGGTCGCTGCAATGCTTGGCGGGCTCTTTCTTGTGACATTGAAGCTCACGTATCCCGACTTTATCGTTCAGGGTTTCACCGCTTTGTCGGTACTGCTGTTATTTTCGCTTGGGTCGATTCTGGCGGCGATCGGCTTGATCGGACTCTATCTTGGAAAAGTCTTTGTTCAGGCCAAGGACAGACCCCGTTACATCATTCGCCAGGAAATCTGAGGGGCTTTCCGTGACTCGAGAGTTGTTCCCGGCGGCATTACGCAGCCAAGCCCGTTGACGCTCAACAGCAATCGCCGGGGTTATCGTTTGCGCCCGGTCCGGGAAGCGGAATGCGATTTGATTTTTCACTGGCGGAACTCCCCCCCGGTGCGAGCGGTGATGCCAAACAGAGCGCCGATAGACTGGAATTACCATCGCGGGTGGTGGCCTGGCGCTTTCGCTGATCCGCGGCGCCGGATGATGATTCTGGCAAAGAATGAGACGCCCGTCGCAATCGTGATTTTTCTGGAAGTTGAACGCGGCAGTTCATCGACTGGGGATACTATACTGCACCACGCAGTGAGATCACCGCGTTTCGGGCGCGTGCAGCCTGGATTGCCTGTCAATTTCTCGGAACCAATTACGCTTTCCGTCACCTGCATCTGGAGACGTTGGTTTGTAACGTAGTGCAATCGAATCGGGGTCTTGCGGCTGCACGAGCGCACGGGGTTCAAATTGGTTGGTTCAAGACTTTCAGGTGACGAAAGGCCACCCTTCGCTACGTTGCAGCTTGAGCGAAGCTGTTGGGACAACGGCTGGGCTCGCCCTTTTTTTTGACGATTTTGGTGCGATGACGATCGTGCCCGACCCCCGGGATAGCAAGTTCACACCCACCGGGCCTCTAACTGCTGCTGGATGAAAGTTCAGGGGCAGGTCAGTAACCCCACGAATTCAGCCGCCCACTGCACGACGGGCGCCAAGCAATGGCGGCTGGTATCAGTTCGCAGCTTTAGGAAACGGACGATAAACGTCGGACTAAAAACTGACCCGTGTCAGACACCACATAGTTAGAAGTCCAGCTTACCCATGTTTGCGTCTGCGGGTGGCGGCGAAAGCCGCTAAAGCAAGCGCCATCAGCGACCATGGGGGCGGCTCGGGTACTCCGGTGGGATTGCCAAGGGTTGGCCAAGTCGAACTTCGTAATATCAAAAGCGAAACCATCGGGAGTCGTCGCATACCCATCTCCGTTTAGCGTATTTATCCCGGCAAGGGAAGTAAAGTCGATACTGGTGATCGCTCCAGCGCCCGATACGAAGCCAAGGAAGTTGACACCGGGTGCGGCTGCGGGAGTGGATAAGTCGGGTCATTTCCCCGTATTCAGCGTGGCTGAGTAGGATCGTTTTGGCTGATATAGGATCCGTAGAAAAAGCCGATCGCATCGAAGCCGCCGCCGAGCGAAACATTCACCTTGTTTGGCGGGACATTTGGGATATTGCCCTGACCAGAAAAAAACGGAACCCCATAATTGGAGTTATAACCCGAGTCGATAACAAAACCGATGTTATTCGAGGTGAAAGTGACGCCAGCAACGGTCGGGTTTGCAATCACAATACTGAGATGGGGGCGCGATACCAGTGAAATCGTGGGTGGTTTCACCTGTGACTGCCTGGTCGAACGCGGCAGAGCTTGTGTACGTGATAATCGTCGCAGAAACCGGTTCTACTAATCCAGTGACAATGAGGGCAGTCGTAGCGGCCAGCAGACAAATCAGCTTAGAAAAGCGCATAGCCGTTTCCCCGTTTGTACTTGTCGTATTTATCGAAGCAAGAAACATGCCTTTATAAAAAACGAGCAAATTCCTCACGTTTAAATTTTGTCACACGCATAAGATGTAAAGTTTCCTGACACCCTGTACTTCGCTGATTAGACATCTTGGCCCACATTTCCAAGATATCCAGCCACTTTGAGCAAATAGGGGCGACTGTAAAGAATTTTGACAGTGCTCGCACTGACGTTAAGCAGGAGTAGCATTCCGACCATATACAAAGTCGCACCCGCATACATTGGATGGCCTACGAACCCCTACACGTCGGCTCTTCGGGGGGAAGCGGTCATCACGTACCCGGCAGGCTGACACGGCTAAGGCCGCTTTGACCAAATTGGAGCGGCCCCATCTCTTTATCGCCGGGAAGGACGGCAGAAAGTCCAGGAACGGTTGAAAATCCGTCCGTCTACTGAAGGAGATTCTTGATGGAAAACGCCTTTCAAGAGCGGTGTTTCCACGCGGCCCTGCACACGATTTCGCTCGACCCCCTTCAGGTTCTGCGTGATGCAACACGCCTCCCGGACAATATTCTGGCGGAGGCGGGCGGGACTCGCCAGGCCTACTTGGATTGGTCGGAATTATGGCCCCGGTGGAGTTCTCCTACTTGGCAAGAACCCAGGAGGAGGATCATCCAGCTTCGTAACAGCTCGACCATCCTGGGACATCAAATCTTTTGCAGCGCTGCAAAGGATGCGCGATCGGCGGGATTTCGCCGCCTATGCAGACTGGCGCGATCAGGTGCAGCCTACAGCCATGATGCACTGGCCGTTCTGGCTGTCGATCAGTACGGTGCTGCAGACGCTTCGGCGCGAGCTGCACCAGGTCGTCATCGGCAACTTTGTGCCCTTTCGTAGCCGGGGCAACATAATCTATGCGGATGAGTTCAAAAACGCGTGGCGCTTGGACCTGGGGCGCGTTGTCGCTCTGCTCCGGCCGGTTTTGATTGTAAAAATGACAAGCGGGTTCAGCGATTTTCAGCGCCTTTGCCCCGATGGCATCACGGTCCAGCAGTTTCACCGCGCAAACGGCGACAGGTATATAACCGCGGCCCGCAAGAAGGATCTTGAGGCGCTGCTGCGTCTGCGGCATTTCGACAGCGTCGAGACGGATCCAGTAACATGATTGGCAATCCGCTCGCCGTAAAGAAACGCATCGACGAAGCGCTAACTAGAGAGCGCTCGTATAGTCACGCGGGTTGCCGCAGCTTCTATTTGAGGGAGAGCATCGCCTCGGTTATTGGGCTATAGCGTAAATATAGTGCTCATCATCGTGGGGCGTGGCCCACCATTCGGGAAAGAGTTGGCAAAACGCCAGGCGTATCCGATTTAACGTTGTGGCTGCCCCGAGTTCATACGGTCAGGGAGTTATGATGGCGGCAGTCGGGGGGATCTGATGCCCTCAAATTAAAAGAGATGGCCAGTAAGTGTCGGTCTCGGTTGAAACCTGCCCGGCCATGGAGAAGGGGTGGGGCCGGGCCGTTGCGAGGATGGGATGTGCGGAAAGGCACTTGGCCCCCCACCCGAAATTTGCTTCGCAAATTTCGACCTCCCCTCAGGTGGGAGGTGGGTTCAGAAGTCGGATTTGATTGCGACCGGGATTGGTTCTTCCTTCTGGCCGAAAGGATTGAAGCTTTCGCCATCGGCGCAGCGCAATTCAACGATCGGTCCTTCGGCTTTGCGCCAATGCATCCGGATATGCACCGGGCGGACAAAGGATGCCGGATCTTCGATAGCGACCTCCGCCTCCAGGGTCTTGCCGCCATCGATCAGGTGATAGCGCTCCACCACATGGAGCTTCTCGCTGTGGGGCGTGCGGAAATTGTCGATGAAGGTCCGCGTGTCCTGCGCGATGGTATCGACCACCAGCCACTCGCCCTCATAATGCCCGACCGATTCTCCGTACCAGGACGGTTTTGGATTGGGCGAATGGGGCACGTCGAGGTAGATATGGCGCACGATCTGATCGCCCTGGCTGATCGTGGTCACTTCCCCCGGCGACTGGATGAAGAATATCGGCTGCACGACGCTGTTGAGAGCGACGGGAACTCCGGTCGCCCAGCAACGGGACGCGCGCGAATACATGGCAAATCCCGAATCCGAGAGATCGTTGGCTTTCTTCAGTCCATCTCTGGCGAATGGCGTCAGATTCGGATTGTTGAGATCGGCATAGGGAAAGGTCGGCTGTTTTCCGGTGTTGTTGGGGACAAGCGGCCGTTCGGGGTCCTGGGCGACCGGAGGCGGACCCCCCGGCATGGGGGTTACCGCGCGCATGGTCACCCATCCGAAACTGCTCGAGGAGAAGTCCGGCCGGGATTGGTCCGATTGCGCAAGCGCATCGGAGGCTAGAAACGCCGCAACCGCGGCACTCGCGACAAAGGGTGTTTTCAAAACAGACCCAGACACGGCCGTTCTCCCTCGCTGTTTGCCCGGAAATCCGCTCCCGCGGTGTGCTCTCGTGTTTCTATTATAGACCAAACCGCTGCTGCAGGTCAGGGGACCGGCACCTCGATGTAACGGAATGGCGCAGTCACGTCCTTGTACCAATGCATGGTCTCCGGAGGCATGATGAAGACATCGCCCTGGCTGATCCGATGCAATTCACCTCCCTGGATGGACTGGCCGCCGAATTTGTCGACCGCCGGAGCCTTGCCCGTTCCGCCGACCTCCAGTGTCGCCGACCCGCTCATCACAATGACCACAGCGGTATAGCCCTTGTGGCTGCATCCCTGTGACGGGCATGTGGACTTCGCCGAGTCCCGGCTGTGCACGCTGACTTCCGACGTCCCATAACCGGATGTGCGACTCCAGATGGGCGCGGTGCCGCCGCTTGCCAGCGCTCTGGCAAAGGATGAGTCCAGCTTCGCGTGGTCGAACACGGTGACAACGCCCACACCGGACGGCGATTTTTCCTGGGCGACGCTGCTCTCGTGCCACGCCGCACCTGCCGCAATGATTGCCGTGGCGCCGGCAAATATTGTGCAGGGGAATCTGTTCATGGCGACCTCCGTTCGAGTGGCCGAAGGCAGCGAGACTACTGCTCAGGCGGTGATGGCTCAACAAAGCGGCAATCGGAATTCTGGGGCATGGCGGGTACCGACCCGGGTCGGTTTTTTCGCCGCATGGACATGCGTCGGCTGGATGGGCGGCTGGGACGCCGCCCATGGTGGGGTGGTTCTGTTGGCATGAATGTTGAATGACCGGATTGGGGCAGCAGTGGACGGTAACGTCGTGAAAGCCATCATTGATGGATCAGATCATGGAATCGAAATCGTTCTGCGCGATGAAGCACGGGAGCTCCAGCGCCTGACGATCTTCGAGTTCGAGCAGTTCGTGCAGGCTTTGAAGGACATTGCGCGCGAGGCGCGGGCGGAAACGTCTCGCCGCGCAAAACTCGCGCATCTGCCGATGAAGGGGTGAGGCAGTCCCTCCCCGAATTCGCAGGCGAATTCCACCCACCTCAAGTGGGAGGTTGATCTGCGGGTGGGATGATGGAGAGGCGGGAGGAGAGGAAGCGGGTTTCCTCGGGGTTGCGTGCAAGGCGAAGCGCGGCCTGGAAATGTTCGCGCGCCGCGTCATGATTTCCGAGGCGCAATTCGATTTCGCCCAATGCCGCGGAATAAAAGGGGTATTCCGCGAGACGCTCGCTGCCCGCAATGGCGCCGAGCGCTTCCCGCCCGCGCTCGGGTCCTTCACTCTGGGCAATCGCAATCGCTCGGTTCAGCGCCACGACCGGAGAAGGGCGCATCCGCATCAGGAGATCGTAGAGCCAGACGATCTGGCGCCAGTCGGTGTCATCGGTTGACGAAGCATTGAAATGGGCTGCGGCGATGGCGGCTTCGACATGATATTCCGAAAGCGCATCCCCGGCGGCGGACAGCTCCAGATATTGCAGACCGCGCGTCGCAAGCTCCCGATCCCACAGGGCGCGGTCCTGTTCGGCGAGCGGGCGCAGATTGCCCGATGGATCCATGCGGCCCGGCATGCGCGCAGCATTCAGGCACATGAGCGCCGATAATGCATAAGAATTGGGCACGGCGCCGTTGCGATGGACGAGAATGATCCCGGAAAGCCGGATCGCCTCGCGGCAAAGTTCGATGCGGACCGCCAATTCCGGAGAGGCGCCGTGATAGCCTTCGTTGAACAGAAGGTAGAGCGCACGATGGACGGCCGGAAGACGGGCGGCGAAATCCTCCGGCGCGGTGACGGCGAAGAGCGCCCCGGAACCGGCGAGCCCATGTTTGGCCCGTGCGATCCGCTTTTCGATGGCCGCGTGGCGGCTGACAAAGGCCTGCGCGATCTCGTCCACGCTGAAACCGCACAGGATATTCAGGATGAGCGCGACCTGCGCCTCTTCGCTGAGAGAGGGATGACAGCATGAGAACATCATGCGCAGCAGATCGTCGCGGATCTCGCCGGCTCCGAAATGCTCGGCAAGGGTCTCAGCGGCTGTCCATTCGCTTTTGAGCAGCCGGTCCAGTTCCGGCGCGAAATTCCGCGCCGTGCGCTCGCGACGGATGGCGTCGAGCGCGCGGTTCTTCGCCGTCGTCATCAGCCAGGCGGAGGGGTTTTCCGGCAGGCCTCTGACCTTCCACACTTCCAAAGCGCGGCAGAAGGCGTCCTGCACGACGTCTTCCGCCAGCTTCAGATTATGCACGCCGAAGATGCGGGTCACCGTCGCGACCATCCGCCCGTGCTCGCGCCGGAAGAGATGATCGAGGCCGGCCGATGACCCGCCGATTGCGCCCATCACATGTTCATCTGCATGATCGGGCGCACTTCGACCTGACCGCCCCGTTCGAGAATCGGACAGCCCTTGGCGAGCTCGGCCGCTTCGGCGATATCGTTCGCCCGGATCAGGGTGAAGCCGCCGATCACGTCCTTGGCTTCGGCGAAGGGGCCGTCGAGCACGCTCTTGCCCTGGACGATCCTGCCGCTGCGCTCAAGCGGCTGGCCGCGGTCGATCATGTGGCCTTTTTCTGCAAGCGCCTTCATCCAGGCAACCCATTTCTGCATGACCTGCTGTGATTGCTCGGCGGAGCCTGGCCGGTCGCCGCCACGGTAGAGATAAACAAATTCCGGCATTGAAGTTACTCCCTTTGGTTTGCGCATATAGACGTTTGGGGGAGGCGCCGGCGGACAGTTCAGAGGGGGCGGACGCGGCCGGGCGCGCCGATTTCGCATTCCAGCGCGGCGCGATCCCATTTTCCGTTGTCGGCCGCCGCCGCGTAGGTCACGGCGAGGAAATCGAGCAGCAGGCGATCCGGATCGGGCGCGGCGCGCAAAGTGTCGTAAGGGAGAATGAACTCGCCCAGCGCCGGTTCGAAGCGGGCTCCATCGGGTGCGCGCGCATCGCGGAAGCCCGGAGGTTCGGGCCAGGCATAGGCATAAAAGGCGGCGTGCGGGAACAGGTCGTTGCCGGGCCAGAAGCCGGCGCTGCTGACCTCGTGGGAATAGGCTTCGCGCGTGACCGCATCGGGCAGGCCAGGAATGCCGCCGGGATGAAGCGGCGCCCTGCGCCCTGAAAAGCGCGTTACCGCGAGATCGAAGCTGCCCCAGAAGAAATGCACCGGGCTGACCTTGCCGAGAAAGCCGCTGCGGAAGAGTTTCAGCAGCCGGTCGGCCTGGATGAGCGCGTGCCAGAATTCATGCACGGCGTCTTTGTCGTATGAAGCGTGCGTGCGGTCTTCGGAAAAGCGGATGGGATCGGGAAACTCATTCGGCATCTGCCAGATTTTGACCGTCATGCCGAAACGGCCGAGCTGATCGAGCACGCGGGAATAGAAGTCCGCCACCGTCTGCGGTTCGAGCGCGATCTGCGCTTCCCCGCCGCGGCTGGTCCGCATGCTGAGGACATGGCCGATGAAATCGAATTCGAGTTCCAGGATTTCATCGCCGACCGGAATTGGCGAAGTCGTAAGCCCGCGTGACGTCACATAGAGCGGCACCTGCCAGCCATGATTCACCCAGGGCGTCTGCACGAGGCGGATCTTGCCCGCAATCTGGAGCCAGAGCTGCAGGGTTGCCAGCGTGTCGCGCCACGCCGCATAGGGCAGGGCAGGCCAGTGGGAAGGGGTCATGGGAGTTGCCGAGATTTGCGTTTTCGTTTTTATCACCTTGATCGTGTCCCCGCGTCGATAATGTGGCCGCTGAACCGTACTTGGTCCCCCCCCCAAATTTGCTGCGCAAACTTGACCTCCCCGCAAGTGGGAGGTGGGAAGGGTGTTTCCAGTTGTTCGCGGGCCTGGGACAAAATCGTGCCGGAATTGCCCGCAGAGTTGCCGCAACCCGGGCGGCGCTCAAGGTGCGCGGGGGAGATGGAGCGTGATGGCGGTGCCTTTGCCGGGCGCGCTGTCGATACGGACAAATCCCCCCGAATGACGGATAAACGCATGCACCTGCGCAAGTCCGAGACCCGTGCCCATTCCCTCGGCTTTGGTGGTGAAGAAAGGCTCGAAAGCGCGGCGCTGCACATCCGGGGTCATGCCCTTGCCGGTGTCCGTCACCGCGATTGCGACATGGGGTCCGGGCATTTCTCCGTCTGCCGATGAATTTGCGGTTTCGATGATCAGACTGCCGCCTTCCGGCATGGCGTCGCGCGCATTCACCGCCAGATTGAGAATCGCATTTTCGAGCTGATTGGGATCGACGAGCACGGGCCACAGATCGGGCGCGAGCACGGTTTCCACGGCGATATTGCGGCCAAGCGTATAGCGCAGGACATCGGCCATTCCGGCGACGAGATCGTTTGCATTGGTGATCTGGCGGGCGACCGGACGGCGGCGCGAAAAGGCGAGCAGGCGGGAGGTCAATCCGGCCGCACGCTCGACACTCTGGTCGATGCCATCCAGCAGGCGGTGGATGTCCGGTCCGGCGGAAGCGAGGCGACGGCGCAGCAACTGCGCGCCGCACGCACTACGGCGAGCATATTGTTGAAGTCATGCGCAATGCCGCCTGCAAGCTGGCCCAGTGTTTCCATCTTCTGCGCCTGGGCCAGGGTGGCGCGGGTTTCATCGAGGTCCCGCCGGGCGCGTTCGCGTTCGCGCCAGGCGGACAGCATCAGGAGCGCACCCGCCAGCATCACGACCAGGGTCAATCCAACTCCGGTTTCCGCAACCACGGCGACCTCTCCCTCTTCCCGGGCGAACTGATTGAGGCGTGTCTGCAACAGGGCATTTTCGGAGGAGATCGCCTCATCGGTGAGCGCGGTGAGATCGCGCATGGTGTTCAGCCCGAGATCGGTCTCCATCACGCGGCGCGCGGCGTCAAACCCCTTGTGCTTCCGGATAGCGATCGTCTGTCGCAGCAGCGCCACGCGGCGGTTCACGATGGCCCTGATCAGCGGGATGCGGTCCTGCTGCGAAGGATTCGAGGCGCTCAGGCGATCAAAGCCGGCGAGCATGGCGGTGGCCTCCTGCAGGCTTGTGCCATAGGCGTCGAGATAGGACTGATCGCCGGTGATGATATAGCCGCGCTCGGCGCTTTCGGCCTGACGCAAAGTCCGCTCGATCCCGTGTGCGGCCGCAATGACCTGATATGTGTGGATCATGAGATCGCGCCCCTGGGCGATTCCGGGCGCGACATCGACGAACTGAAAAATATTGAGCCCCACCAGCGCCAAACAGCCCGCCATCACCAGGACGAGTCCGGCCCACAACGCTTTCGGGATCACTGGCGCGACTTTCATGCAGGCCGCCGCCCCCTGAAAGGAATGTAGTCCGCGGGTGCTGTGCGTCAAAGCGGAACCGGCAGGCTTGCGTTAACCAAATATTTTTTTGCCGGATAGTTCGTTCTCCGGGAACCTTCGCGCAGTTTATGCGTATTCGGCCGATTGCGGGGTCGCGCCTCACGGGGGGACAGTGAAAGCGAGCGTTCGGCGATGCATCCGGCGTCTGGGGCCGGCGGCGGGCGTTCTGACCCTGCTGCCCGTGTCCGCATGGGCGCAGAGTCTGGCGGCGGATTTGATCCAGAATCTGCAGCGGCTTTCGATCGACGAACTTGCCAATCTGCAGATCACCTCGGTATCGAAGATTCCCGAGTCGCTGCAGAATGCGCCCGCCGCGATCTATGTCATCACGCATGATGACATCATCCGCTCCGGCGCGCGGCGGATTCCGGACATGCTGCGGCTGGCGCCCAATCTGGAAGTTTTCCAGACCAGCCCGGAAAATTATGTGATCACCGCGCGCGGGTTGAGCGGCAACAGCGCGGCGCAGAGCTTTTCCAACAAGATCGAAGTGCTGATCGACGGCCGCAGCGTGTACAGCCCGCTTTATTCCGGCGTCTATTGGGACCAGCAGGACGTGCTGCCGGAAGATATCGAACGCATCGAAGTGATCAGCGGGCCGAGTGCGACTTTGTGGGGCGCGAATGCGGTGAACGGCGTGATCAATATCATCACGCGCAAATCCGGCGACACCCAAGGCGGCTATGCCTCGCTGAGCGGCGGCAATTTCGAATCCGCTGCGGCCCTGCAATATGGCGGGCGCATGGGCGAAAATTTCGCCTATCGCCTTTATGCGCAAAGCTTTTACGAGCGCGCGTTCGAAACCATGGCGCGCAGCAGCGCGCGTGACGGCTGGTCGAAACCGCAAGGCGGATTCCGTCTCGACTGGACGAAAGAGGACGACGCGGTGACGCTGGAAGGCGACATTTCACCGGGCCACGAAGCCCGCAACGGGACGCCCGCCACGGATATCGATGAAAAGAATATCGGGGCCACCTGGCAGCATGCATTCGGCGCCACATCCTCGCTGCAATTGTTGAGCTATTATGACGAGGTGTCGCGGTACAATGTGGGGCATAACGGAGCCTTCACGATCCGCAGCTACGACATTGAGGCCCAGCACAATTTCGCGCTGGGCGGCTGGAATCGAATCCTGTGGGGCGCCGGCGAACGCATCAGTCCGTACACGATCATCGGCCAGATCGGGGCCGCGACATCGCTGCTGTTCCAGCCGGCGGGCCGGACGCTGAATCTGGCCTGGGGATTCGTGCAGGACACCATCACGCCGGTGGAAAATCTGAATCTGATCGCCGGCGTGAAGCTGGAAAGCGATCCCTATTCCGGGCTGAGCGCATTGCCCAATCTGCGGCTGGCCTGGACGCCCAACGCGGGGCTGCTGATCTGGGCGGCGGTTTCGCGCGCCATCCGCGCGCCCACGCCTTTCGATGCGGACGTGCGGGAAAAACAGGGCGCCAATGTCTTTCTCAGCGGCAATCCGGATTTTCTCCCGGAGAAGATCACGGCGTGGGAAATCGGCGACCGCGGGGTTTTCGGCAATGCATCGGTATCCGTCTCCGGATTTTACAATCAGTACACGGATTTGCGGAGCATCGAGTTTTCCCCCGGCAAGACGCTGCCGCTGTACTGGGGCAACGGCATGGAGGGGCATGTCTATGGCGTGGAGGCATGGGGGAATTACCAGGCGGCTTCATGGTGGCGCCTGGATGCCGGCCTGATGCTGCAGCACGAGAATTTCAGTTTCGTTCCGGGCGCGAGCGGATTGCTGGGCGTGGCACAGGCCGGCGACGATCCGCATCATCAGGCCATGCTGCGTTCAGCCATGGATTTCGGGGATTTCAGCTTCGACGCCGATTTGCGCTATATCGGAGTGCTGCCCAATCCGGTCGTGCCCGCCTATGTCGAAATGAATGCGCGTCTGGCCTGGCAGGTCACGCCGATGACCGAAGTGTCGATTTCGGGGTTCAACCTTTTGCATGCGCATCATCAGGAATGGACCATTCCGCCATCCGACGAGATTCCGCGCATGGTGTTCGTGGAACTGCGGCAGAGGCTTTAGCCTGAATGCGTGAACGATCACCCCGCGCAGGATGGCCGGCGGTGATGGGGCTGGCGGTGATGGGGCTGGCGCTGTGGCCGTCACCGGCCGGCGCCGCGAACAGCGAGTCGCTGGAAAGCGCGGTCAAGGCCACTTTCCTTTACAAATTCGCCGAATTCGTAGAATGGCCCCCCGACCCGGTGGCGCAGGGCAGTTCGTTTCTGCTGTGCGCGGTCGGCGACGACGCGGTGACGGCGCTGATGGACCGCGCCGCGGCGGGGCAGCGCGTCGGCAACCGGCCGGTGGTGGTCCGTCATCTGCAGCGCGTCTCCCCTGCGGATGGTTGCAACGCGGCGTATCTGGCGGGATCGCCGGAGCAATCGGCCGAAGATGCTGCGGCCGCCCTGCGCGGCAGTCCGATTTTGACGGTTGCGGACAGCGCCAGCAATCAGCGCGTATCCGCAATCATAAAATTCGTGACCGGCGACAATCGCGTGCGGTTCGATATCGACGATGCGGAAGCCGCGCAGGACCGGCTGTTCGTCAGCTCGAAATTGCTGGAACTGGCGCGGTCGGTGAGGAAGCGGCCATGAATGCGTTGGGCCGGTTTCCGCGCATGGGGCTGACGCGCTGGTGGACATTGGCGGCGGCGCTGCTTTTGATTGCGGTCAGCGTGCTGGCGACGCTTTATGAGGAGGGTCTCTACCGCTCGGAAAAACTGCAGGAAGCATCGGTGCAGGCCGGAATTCTGGGCGCCAGCGTGGCGGCGCCGCTGGTGTTCAATGACGCCACGGCGGCGCAAGGCTATGTCCAGGCGCTGGCGGCCAATCCGGAGGTCAGAACGGTCGCGGTGTACAACGCAGCGGGGATGCGCGTGGCCGGGTTCATGCGCGCAGACGCGGCGCCTGCGCCGGGCGCAGCGCCGGTCCCCGGCACGCAGGTTGCCGCGACGCAGATCACAGTGGCGCAGCCGATCCGGCGCAACGGCATGACCGTGGGCACGGTTTATCTGCGGGCGCAGATGGATCCCTTCCAGCGGCGGCTGGTGCGTTATGGCGGCATCATCCTGCTGGTCATCATGGCGCTGCTTGTGCTCGGTGTGTCCACGGGCGCGCAGAACGCGTTGTCGCGGGCGAATGCGAAACTATCGGCGCAGGGGAGGGAGTTGAGCGAGGCCAATCGCAGGCTCCAGGTGGAAATGGCCGAGCGCGCGATCGCCGAAGAGTCGCTGCGGCAGAGCCAGAAGATGGAGGCGATCGGTCAGTTGTCCGGCGGCATCGCCCATGATTTCAACAATCTGCTGGCGATCATGCAGGGGAATCTGCAATTGGCGCGCAAGCGGATGGCGCAGGGCAAGACGGATATCGAGCGTTATCTGAACGGCGCGATGGACGCCATCACGCGTGCCGCATCGGTGACTCATCGGGTGCTGGCCTTCTCGCGGCAACAGCCTTTGTCGCCGCGGGCGGTCAATCCGAACGAGCTGTTGCAGGACCTGAGCGATCTGTTGCGCCATTCCGTGGGCGAACGCGTCACGATCGAAATGCGGTGCGCGGCGAACTGGGCGATTTTCTGCGACGCCAACCAGATGGAGACGGTGATCATCAATCTGGCCCTGAATGCGCGCGACGCAATGCCGGCCGGCGGCACGCTGACCATCTCGACAGCCGACCGCATGGTGCGACCGTCCGACGAAATCACGGGCGGGGAATATGTCGAATTGCGCTTCGCGGACACGGGGACGGGAATGAGCGAGGAAGTGCGCCGTCGCGCGGTCGATCCGTTCTTCACCACCAAACCGCAGGGGCGCGGAACGGGGCTTGGGCTGAGCATGGTACTTGGCTATGTCAGACAGTCGAACGGATATCTGCGCATCGACAGCGAAGTGGGAACGGGGACCGTGATCACAATCCTGATGCCGCGGCATGCGGTGCAATCGGCGGCGGCGCGCGCGTGATCGCCGGGGCGCATATGCAGGCACAGGCCCCGGCGATTCTGGTGGTCGAAGACGAAGTCATGCTGCTGATGATCGTGGCCGAGACGCTGCGCGAAGCCGGTTATGAGGTCATCGAAGCCAGCAATGGCGAGACGGCGGTGCGGACGCTGAAGGAACGTCCGGACATCGCGTTGCTGATTTCGGACGTCAAGATGCCGGGCATGAGCGGGTATGAAGTCGCAAAAGCCGGCCTCGGCCTGCACCCGGGTTTGAAGATCGTGCTGATGACCGGCTATGCACAGGACCCGCTGCCCGGCAGCTTCGCCGAGGCAAATGTCCGGGTGCTGTACAAGCCGTTCAATTTCGACGTGCTGCCGGACCTGGCCAAAGAAGTTCTCGGTACGGCGTAACAATCCCGCGACGGTTTATTGCGGCAGTGGCCCTGTATCCTTGACAGCAAATAGGAGTAGTCCTATTATGTAGGCCGTAGTCAGGGAGTGGTCCCATGGAGCAGAGATATGCCGGCGCGGTCCAGCGTGAACGGCTGAAACGCGCCAAATTCCGCCGCGATGTGTTGTGGAGCGCCTGTCAATCCTGGAAGGAGGACGACCGGATCGGTCATCTGGTAGCCTATTGCACGCAACTGTGCGGCGGCGACGCGAGGGCGGGCAGCGTGCTTGCAACGGAGGCGATCTGGTCGTGAACGCGCAGACGAGAGGAGAGCCGGTACCACGGGCGCTGATCGTTGCGGAAATCAGACGGCTTGCGGATGCGAACGGCGGCAAACCACCCGGCGCCTATCTGTTCGAGCGCCGAACCGGCCTGCCGCGCTCGTCATGGCGGGGAAAATACTGGTCACGCTGGAGCGATGCCGTGCGGGAGGCCGGCTTTGCCGCGAATGAGGTCAAGCCAAGGATGGACGACCATGCGATGCTGGCCAAACTGGCGGGTCTCGCGCGCCGGCTTGGCCGCATTCCCACCTGTACGGATCTCGACCTTCAGCGGCGAAACGGCGGTGACGTGCCGCACTACATCAGCTTTGCGAAGCACTTCGGAAGCAAGCGCGAACTTCTTACCCGGCTGAGGCATTGGGCCGCGGCAAATCCGGATGCGGCGGACATCATTGCCATGATACCGGCGGCGCAACAGTGGACGCGGCTGCCCCGAAACCGGAGTGGCGGCGGGGTGTATCTCCTGCATTCGCGCAAGCGGTTCAAGATCGGGTGCAGCCGGTCCCTGGAACAGCGTGTACGGAGGATTCAGCGGATTTTGCCCGAATCCGAGCTGGTCCATTACATCGAAAGCGACGATCCGCGGGGCATCGAGGCCTATTGGCACCGGCGGTTTGCCGCAAAGCGGCTGAAGGGAGAGTGGTTTGCGCTGGATGCGGCGGATGTTGCGGCATTCCGGCGCTGGAAGGCGCAGTAACGCGCCCTGACGCATCGCGATAGGATGGACGCATGGCTGCGATTCCGGTGACCGCTGAAATCAGTGTGGATGAGCATGAACTCGCCGAAAGCTTCATTCTGTCCTCGGGTCCCGGCGGACAGAATGTCAACAAGGTGGCGACCGCGGTGCAGCTGCGTTTCGATATCGCGGGATCGCCGTCGCTGTCCGATGATGTCAAACAGCGTTTGTTGCGGCTGGCCGGCAAGCGCGCAAGCAAGGAGGGGGTCCTGACGCTGGTGGCGCGGGGCTCGCGCAGTCAGGAGCGCAACCGGGAAGAAGCGCGCGACCGGCTGATCGCGCTGATCCGCCGGGCGGCCGAGTTGCCCAGGCCGCGCCGCGCCACCCGTCCGACGCGCTCATCGGTGGAACGGCGCCTTACCGCGAAATCGCTACGGGCGCGAACCAAACGGACACGCGGGCCAGTCCGGGATGACTGAGCGGGGGGACGTGCAGCGCGCATGGCGGGCGTTTTGCCCTTCCGCGGTGCGCCGGCAAGTGCCAAGCTGACGCGGTTGCAGGAGGCGCCAATGAGCCGAAGGTTCGCGTGTTCTGTTGTCGCCATTGCTCTGTTGGCCGGGTTTCCGGTTGCTGGCGCAGGTCAGGAAAATCCTGAGGCCAAAACTTCGCCGGTTCCGGATTTTTCCGGCGTCTGGCAACGCGGATTGGGCCGCATGGGCGCGGTGAAGAATCTCTCGCCGCGGGCCGATGTCGTGATCGGCGATTACCGGGATCCGGTGCTGCAGCCCTGGGCGGCGGAAATCGTCAAGCGGCATGGCGATATGGAGGCCGCCGGCTTTGCTGCGCCGGAGACGAAGCAGACCTGCTGGCCCGGTTCGGTGCCGAACATGCTGTCCATTCCCTCGGAGATGGAGATGCTGCAGACGCCGGACCTCGTGACGATCCTTTATTCCAATGACCACCAAGTGCGGTTTATTTATCTGAACCAGCCGCATTCAAAAAAACTCACGCCCTCCTGGTACGGAGAATTGATCGGCCATTACGAAGGCGATACTCTAGTGGTGGACACGATCGGGATCGCAACGAAGCCGATGTCGCTGGTGGATGTTTTCGGAACGCCGCATACCGGGGCGCTGCACGTCGTCGAGCGCTTTCATCTCGTCAATGGCGGAAAGGCGTTGCGGGCCGATATCCGGGTCGAGGATCCCGGCACCTTCACGCGCGCCTGGGAAGAGGGCACCACGTTCAGCAGGACCGATTATGCTTTCGACGAATATGTTTGCGCGGAGAATAATCCGCCGATCGGGATCGACAATTCGTCGGGCGAGATGCCGCGTGCCAGATATGTTCCGCCGTTCTGAGCCGATTGGAAAAATTGCGCTTGTGGCCGCATTGGTCGCCGCCGGCGCGGCGCAGGCCCAACGAGCCCCGGGCTCCGGAGGCGCGGATATTTCCGGCGCGTGGTGGGCAAGTTCATACAGTCCAAAACTTGTACCGGAGGGAGGTGGCGAGCTTCCCTTCACGGGTGCGGGCCGCGCGGAATATGAAAAGAACATGGCCGGACTGAAGAGCGGCGCGGTCGAAGACACCGCGCGCACGCTGTGCACGCCGGACGGCGTTCCACGCCTGCTCGAAACGCCATTTCCGTTCGAGATCATCCAGACGCCGGGACAGGTCTCGATCATCCATGAAATGAATCACGCGATCCGTTTGGTGGACATGAAAAACCCGCTGCCCAATGGCGAACAACTGTCGATCCTTCCCTATTACGATGGTCACTCGGCCGGCCACTGGGAAGGCGACACTCTGGTCATCGAAAGCGGCGGGTTCAACGGCAAGACCTTTCTGGATGCCTATGGCGCACCGCACACGGAGGAATTGCGCACAACGGAGCGGATTCGCAGGATCGCTGGCGGGCGGCAGCTCGAAGACGTGGTGACGGTCACGGATCCGGAATTCTACACGCGCCCGTTCACGGCGCGTTTTGTTTATGATTTTCATCCGGAACTGCGGCTGCAGGATTATGTCTGCGGGGAGCCGCACCGCGACATATCACGTGTCCGCGGCGTGACCGGATTCTGAAACGGCGGAAACGGGCGTCAGAAGTCGGGATGGATTGCGGTAGGGGTGGGCACGTCTTTGGTGACTTTGCCGGCAATCGTCACCTGGCCGACGAAGCGGTTGTTTTCGGCACAGACCTCTTCCTCCCAGGGTTGGCGGGAAGCGGCAAAGCGCACGCGACCGGACCATGGCATAGTGAAGGCGCCGGGGTCTTCGACCCTGAACTGCACCTCGAGTGAGCGGTGGTCCGGCGAAACCCGGTAACGCTCGATGACGTGGATCTGGTCGGAATGCGGCGTGCCGAAACGGTCGATCTGGGTCTTGTCGTTCTGACCGACGGTATCCACGACCAGCGTGTCGCCGCCCTCATAATGGCCGATCGATTCGCCGTACCAGCTGTGGCCGGGGTCGGCTGAATGCGCCACATCGAGATAGATGAAGCGCACCTGATGGTCGCGCGCGTTCAGAAAGAGCACCTGGTCTTTGCTTTGCAGAATTTGGACCGCTGCGCCGCGGCGGTTGAGCAGCATGGGCACGCCGGAAGGCTGGCACATGCCCTCATCCTTGACGTGCGGAATGCCAGCAATCTCGGCATCGCGGATGCGCGAGAGTTTCGCCAGGGTTTCGGGTTTGAGGATGGGCGTGTCGAGTGACGGCACCCATTGCAGCGGGCCCTCGCCGTCTTCGTGCGGATGTTCCGGATCCACGAGCAGCGGCCCCGGCCCCGTGCTGTCCGGAATGCGCTCATAGGTTTCGACCAGTTTGCCGATGCGTCCCCAGCTTCCGGTGAGACCCGGAATGCTGTCGCTGCTGGCAGGATTGGCGGAGGCAGGCCAGGCGAGGCCCAGGAGGAGAAGTGTGATGGCGGAGGAATGAATCTGCATGGCCTGTGTTATACACGGCCGGTTGATGAATGTCGCGGGATGCCGTGCTGAAAATTACCCCCACCCGAACCCGCCTCAGCACTCACGCGCTCCGGCGCGGTTCGACCTTTCCGCAGGGGGGAGGTCGAATATTGCTGGTTTTAGCCGTTTTTTTTCTTGTGGGGTGTGGGCAGCAGACGGCAAAAGCGCCGCAAGCGCCGGAACAAGCCGCGACCGCGCAATTGCCGGGTCAGGCAAAACCGATCAGGACCGTCGATCTGGTTATCCCGGCGAAATTCGACGAAGCGGGCATGTTCGATGGCGGACTGGCGCCGGTCCGGCTGGGCGGAAAATTCGGCTACGCGGATATCCGCGGCGACACCGTGATCGCGCCGCAATTCGATTTCGCGGGCCGCTTCTCGGAAGGTCTTGCCGCCGCGGGGATCGGCAACAGGGAAGGCTATATCGACAAGAGCGGGAAGTTCGTGCTGATCCCGCAATTCGAGATCGCCGATCTGTCACCGTTTTCCGAGGGGCTGGCGGCGGTGAGGATCGGTGAATTCATCGCGGCAAAATGGGGATATATCGACAGCAGGGGCAATGTCGTGATCCAGCCGCAATTCGATGCGGCGGGACCGTTTTCCGGCGGTCTTGCGGTGGCCTCGAACGGCGGACAATGGGGCTATATCGACCGGACCGGGAACGTGGTGATCCCGATGCAATATGCGTCGGCGGGTTCATTTGCGGACGGTCTGGCGGCGGTGCGTGTCGGCGATCCCGTCACGGGAAAGACCGGCTATATCGACAGGAGTGGCAAAATGGTGATCGCGCCGCAATTCGACGGAGCGTTCTCGTTTTCGGACGGACTTGCCGCAGTGCGCGCGGGCAGCAAATACGGCTTCATCGACAAGACCGGGAAGCTGGCGCTTCCGCCCAGGTTCGATTTTGCCGACAGTTTTTCCGGCCCGCTGGCGGCGTTTCGCGAGGGTGCGGAGAGCGACGGCAAATATGGCTATCTGGACCGGGCGGGGAAGATCGCGATCGATCCGCAATTCGATTTTGCCGACATGTTCTCGCGCAGCGACAGTCTGGCGGCGGTGCGCGTGGGCGACGAGAAAACCGGCAAGTGGGGTTACGTTGGGTTAGCCAAACCGGATGGCGGTTAGGGCGTCGCGTAGCGGGTCAGGATCTGGTCGATGGCGCCGAAAACAGAACGGCCGGCGCCGTCCAGCATTTCGATTCTCACACGGTCGCCGAAATTGAGGAAGGGCGTCTGCGGCGCACCATGTTCGATGGTTTCGATGGCGCGGCGTTCGGCGATGCAGGACGAGCCAAATGAGCGGTTCTCATTGGCAACAGTACCCGAGCCGATGATGGTTCCGGCGACCAGAGGCCGTGTGTGCGCCGCATGTGCGATGAGGCGGGGAAAATCGAACATCATGCCGTCGCGCGCATTCGGGCGGCCGAAGAGGCTGCCGTTGAGCTCCGTTAACAGCGGCAGATCGATCGAGCCGCCATTCCAGGCCGCGCCCAATTCGTCCGGCGTGGCGGCGACGGGCGAGAATGCAGTCCAGCTTTTGCTCTGGAAGAAACCAAAACCTTTGGCCAGTTCTGCCGGAATGAGGTTGCGAAGCGAAACATCATTGGCAAGCATCAGCAGCCGGATATGCCTGGCTGCCTTCTCCGGCGATATGCCCATTGCGACATCATCGGTGACGACGGCGATTTCGGATTCGAAATCCACGCCCCAGGATTCCTCGGCAACCGGAATCGGATCGCGCGGGCCGAGGAAATTTGCCGAGCCGCCCTGATAGATCAGGGGATCGGACCAGAACGAGGCCGGGAGCGTGGCGCCGCGGGCGCGGCGCACGAGCTCGACATGCACGACATAGGCGCTGCCGTCAGCCCACTGATAGGCGCGGGGCAATGGTGCTGCGCAACCCTGCGGATCAAAAGGAAAGGAATAGCCGACGCGGTCGTTTTCCAGCGCATCGGCGCAAGCGCGCAAATCGGGTTCCGCTTCGGCCCAGGAATTGAGCGCAGTCTGCAGTGTCGCCCAACGCGGGACCGGAGCGGCGCGCGCAAGATCGCGAGAGACGACGACGAGCCGGCCGTCCCGGCCGGATTTCAGCGACGCGAGTTTCAACTTTTCCAGCTGTCGCAATAGCCGGTCCACTCCGCCGAATTCGCAGCGGAATGGATGGTGAGCGGGTCGCGCGCATCGATCATCACCGCGACCTCATCGGTGGCCGCGCGCTTCGGCTGCAGCATGGATTCCAGCGCCTTCGGATGCGGGCCATGGGTGAAGCCGCAGGGATGAAAGGTCAGCATTCCGGGCTTGATGTTGTCGCGGCTGAAGAAATCGCCTGCGTGATAGAAGATCACTTCGTCATAGTCGTCATTGTTGTGGAAGAACGGCACTTTGATGGCGCCGGGGTCGGTTTCGAATGGGCGCGGCACGAAAGTGGCGACGATGAACCGCCCGGCGACGAAGCAGCTATGCGCCGACGGCGGCAGATGGAAACGGTGGCTCATCAGCGGCCGGATATCCTTCACATTCAGGCGGAATGGCGCGAGATCGCCCTGCCAGCCGACGGCGTCCAGCGGATTGAAGGGATAGGTGACGGTCGAAATCCCGTTCTGGCGCTTGATCTGCACCTGCCATTCGCGCCGCGGCTGTTGCTGCGCGAGAAAGGCGTCATCCAGCGAAGGGACATCGAGAATCGCGGGATCGAAAATCGCATGCGCGCCCACGATGCCGCGGTCGGGAAGCTGAAAGGAACTGCCGGTGGCCTCCACCATCAGGACGCTCAGCGGAGCGGCCGGTTCGATGCGCCACATGGTGCCGCGCGGGATGACCAGGTAGTCGCCGGCGGTGACGGAGAGATGGCCGTAATCGCAGAAAAACTCGCCACGCCCGGCATGCAGGAACAGCAACTGATCGCCATCGGCATTGCGGGCAAGCGCCTGCATGTTGGCCGGCACTTTCCAGTAGCGCAGATCGAGCGCGGCATTGCCGAGCAGGCGCGGCGCGGCCCAGGGTGAGCCGCCGTCGCCGGGCTGATCCAGCCGGTTCAGGTCGAAAGCGCGCGGACGCAATGGACCTTCCCAATTGGTCCAGGCAGTTGGCGGATGGCGATGATACATGTGCGTCGCCGGGCCGAAGAAGCCTTCCTTCCCGAGTTCGCGTTCATAGGTTCCGGGTGGCAGATCGGCATGGGCCTGGCGCGAGGCATTGCCCACGACGCGCGGAAAAGAGACGAATTTCGGCATCAGGAAATCTTTCCCGAGATGCTGCCGCGGTGCAGCACGCGGTCATGCGGCAGGATTGCGTTGGGCGCGGCAGGCGACGCGCTGCGCAGCCGCTCGTAAAGCGGCGCGAAAGGCTTGTGCGTTTCGGCGAAGAGCTGATCGAAGCTGTCGATCACAAAATAGGTCTCCTGGTAGGCGTCGATGCGGTATTCCGTGGAGAGCACGCGTTCGAGATCAAAAGCGATGCGATTGGGTATGTCGCTGTCGATGGAATAGACCGTCTCGCCGCTGGAAGAGAGAATTCCCGCACCGTAAGCGCGCAGCCCTTCCGCGCAACGGATCAGGCCGAACTCGATGGTGTACCAGTAAAGCCGCGCCAGCAGCGGCATGGCGTTCATCGCGACCGCGCGCGGGCCCGCTTTGCCATATTCGACCATGTACCCGGCAAATACCGGATGGGCCAGCAGGGGCACGTGACCGAAAAAATCGTGGAAGATGTCTGGCTCTTCCAGGTAGTCGAGTTCGCTCTCGTCGCGGATCCACCAGGTCACCGGGAACCGCCGATTGGCGAGATGGTCGAAGAACCTGTCGTCGGGGATGAGGCCGGGGACGGCGACGATTTCAAATCCGCTGAGCCGGCCGAGCGTGCGGTTGACGCGGGCGAAATCCGGAATGCCCCCGGCCACGTCCAGTGCTTCGATGCTCTCGAGGAATTCCCGCACGGCATAACGCGGCATCAACGCGATCTGGCGCGCATAGAGCCGGCGCCAGCGATCATGTTCCTCCGGGGTGTAGCGGTCGAGCGGCTGCGGAAGCGTGAAATCGGGATGCACACGGGAATAGTCGCCGCGAAGGGCATGGGTGGTGTGGCCGGGATTCCAGTTGCCGGGGAGCGCAACGTTTGGGCTATGCGTTTCCATGCTTATCTATGTGGTAGCGGCCGCTGCCTCAGAAAAGAGAACGCGCAATGCAGAACGATAACCCAATGGGAACCGACGGATTCGAATTCGTCGAGTTCACCGCCCCCGATCCGGCAGCTCTGGGTGAAGTGTTTGAAAGGCTGGGGTTCCGGCCGGTTGGGCGGCATCGGTCGAAAAACGTGACGCAGTACCGGCAGGGGGACATCAACTTTATCGTGAACGCGGAACCGAAAAGTCCGGCGGAAAGCTTTGCGGCGCTGCATGGGCCGAGCGCCTGCGCAATGGCATTCCGGGTCAAGGATGCGAAGGCCGCATATGAACGGGCGCTGGCCAAGGGGGCCAAGCCGTTCGCCGGGCGCGCGGGGCCAATGGAGCTGAACATTCCGGCGATCGAGGGGATAGGCGGCAGCGCGCTGTATCTGGTGGACCGCTATGGCGGGCATACAATCTATGACGTCGATTTTCTGCCCGTGGGTGACGCGCATGTGCCGGGCACCGGGCTCGCGCGCATCGACCATCTCACCCACAATGTGTTCCGTGGACGGATGGATCATTGGGCGAAGTTCTACGAGGATCTGTTCAATTTCCGGGAGATCCGGTATTTTGACATCGAAGGCCGGCTGACCGGGCTGAAATCCCGGGCGATGACCAGCCCCGATGGCAGGATCCGCATCCCGCTGAACGAATTGGCCGACGGGAAGAGCCAGATCGCAGAATATCTCGCGGTGTACAATGGCGAAGGGATTCAGCACCTCGCGCTGTCCACGGACGATATCTACGGGACCGTAGAGGCGCTGAAAGGGCGCGGCGTGCCCTTCGCGGAGCCGCCTCCGGACACCTATTACGAGATGCTCGATGAGCGCTTGCCGGGGCATGAAGAGCCGGTCGACCGGATGCGCTCGCTCGGTATTCTGGCGGACGGTTCGCGACAGGGCGGCCTTCTGCTGCAGATCTTCACCACCACGCTGATCGGGCCAATTTTTTTCGAGATCATCCAGCGCAAGGGCGATGAGGGTTTTGGCGAGGGTAATTTCAAGGCGCTGTTCGAATCCATGGAGCGCGACCAGATCAGACGCGGCGTGCTTGAGGACAGTGAAGAACCGCGCACCGGGGCAGAGGTTTCTTAAGTCCGTTTTGCCCAGTTTTCGATTTTCAGTCCGTCGATGCGCCTGAATTCGCGTTCGTTGTTGGTCACCAGAATGAGGCCGGAGGCGATCGCGTGCGCCGCGACCCACAGATCGTTGGGGCCAATAATTCGCCCCGTTTTTTCCAGCGATGCTCGTACTCTGCCGTATAACTCGCCTGCCAGCGGGGACAGCGGCAAGACGGGTGCGATTGCGATCATTCGCGCCAACTCCACAGAAGCGCGTGGGTCCGGATTTTTTGCGACGCCGAAAGCGAGCTCGCCATAGGTGATAACGGATATTGCGACGTCTCCGGGCGCCAGTTCCTGTAGTCGCGAGAGTATTTCCGGAGGCCGTTTTCGACGAATGTAGATGCAGATATCGCTGTCGAGGAGATAGCGTGGGCTCACAGGCCTTTTCGCTTTTCCGGCGGGCGGGTGTCCTTGATCTCCTCAAAGACCCCATCGGGCATTGAGACAATGATCTCAAACAGTTCCTCCAGCCCGCGCTTGCGCTTCGGCAGTTCGCGCAGAACGATCTCGTCACCTCTCCGCGTGATTTCAACTTCAGGGCCTTTCAGCCGAAAAGCCTTGGGCAGGCGGACGGCCTGCGAGTTTCCGGATTTGAAGACTTTTGCCGTGGCCATGTCCGCCTCAATGTATATACATCGCTGTATATACTTCCTGCGGTTTCGCCTTCAAGCCGCTGCTTGACCGGGAGGAGGCGCTGGTCTATATTCTACCCGGATAAAATTAAAGTCTGGAAATGAGCGGTCCAACGCAAAACTGCACGGCTTTTGCCGGCACCAAACGCATCGCCTCGGGCGATCTGGGGAATGTGATCCGCAAGTCCAGGGAGTTGATGGATGCGGACGAGCGTTCGCAGGTGCTGATTTTTGACGATGCAACCAGCGACATCATCGAAGTGGATTTTCGGGGCACGCCGGAAGAGGTCTTGCGGCGTTTGACCGGGCCGGCTGCGGATTTGAAGGAAGCCGAAAGCCGCGGGCCCGGGCGGCCGAAACTCGGGGTGATTGCGCGTGAAGTGACGCTTCTTCCGCGGCACTGGGACTGGCTCGCGAGCCAGCCCGGCGGCGCCTCCGTGACACTGCGCAGGCTGGTGGAACAGGCGCGGAAGGAAAATCAGGGTAAGGATCGTCTGCGGCAGGCGCGCGAAGCGGCGTACCGGTTTCTGTCGTCAATGGCAGGAAATTTTCCGGGTTTTGAGGAGGCGGCACGGGCCTTATTCGCCGGCAATCGCGATCGTTTCGCGGAGATCGTCAAGCCCTGGCCCGGCGATGTGCGCGATCATGCGCTGCAACTGGCAGAGCGGAGTTTCGATTCTGTCTAGCGCTGGCAGTGGGGACAGAAGAAGCTGGATCGCCCCGACTGGACGATGCGCCTGATCGAGGTGGTGCAGCGCGGGCACGGCTTTCCTTCGCGGCCATAAACGGCGAAGTGGTGCTGGAAATAGCCCAGTTCGCCGTCGGCATGGGCGTAATCGCGCAAGGAGGATCCGCCGGCCGCAAGCGCATCGTTGAGAACCGATTTGATTGCCGGAACCAGACGTGCGGCGCGCGCTCCGGGCACCGATGAAGCGAGCCGTTTCGGCGATATGCCTGCCCTGAACAGCGCCTCGCAGACATAAATATTCCCCAGTCCGGCCACCACCCGCTGATCGAGCAATGCCGATTTGACCGGCGTGCGCCTGGGCTTGAGCGCCGCGCTCAGAACTTGCGGCGTGAAGTCATCCCCGAGTGGTTCGGGCCCGATGCCGGCGAACAGGGGATGCCGGTCCAGATCGTTTGTGTGCGCGAGAGTCATCAGTCCGAAGCGGCGGTGATCGGTGAACACGACCCGCTTGCCGTCATCGGTAACGAAAACGACGTGATCATGTTTGCCGGCCATGTCCGGCGCGTTGTGACCGAGGACGGTGAATTGTCCGGACATTCCCATGTGCATGATCAGGGTTTCGTCGCCGTCGAGCGCAAGCAACAGATATTTTGCGCGGCGGCCGACCTGTTCGATGCGGCGATTTTTCAGGCGCTGCGAAAAATCCCGGGGGAAGGGTTTGCGCAAATCGGGCCGGTTAATGGCAACCTGCATCAGGCGCCGGCCTTCCAGCGCGGCGGCCAGACCGATGCGGACGGTTTCGACTTCAGGAAGTTCGGGCATGGATTATCGCTCGCGGGGAGAGTGGAGCATCAGCGACTGACGCCGCCCGGAGACGCTACGTGTTTTCGGCCTGTCCGCAAGGGGACTGCAAGTCCGACCATTTTCGGCTGCAAGTGGGAGGCAGATCCCAGATCGCGCAAAAATCGCCACTCCCCCGGGCGGGGCGGAATGCTATTGATGCGATATGGAAAAGGACAAAGAGCGGGTTCCGTTCGGGTACAGGGATGTCGGTCCCGAGGAGAAGCCGGCGCTGGTGCGCGGGGTGTTTTCCTCGGTGGCGCACCGCTATGACCTGATGAACGACCTGATGTCGTTCCGGGTGCATCGTCTCTGGAAAGACGAATTCGTGGCCTGGCTCGATCCGCGACCCGGGATGAAGGTGCTGGACGTCGCCGGCGGCACCGGCGATATCGCCATGCGCATCGACAGGCGCGTTCGCGGTCGCGGCGGTGAGACCGAAATAACGGTTTGCGATGCGAGCCTGCCGATGCTGGAGCAGGGCCTCGCGCGGGCAGGTGCGGAAAGGCTCCGTTGGCTTTGTGGCGATGCGGAGCAGCTGCCGATCGCAAGCGCAAGCCAGGACGCCTATACCATCGCGTTTGGGATCCGCAACATGACGCATCTCGACCGTGTGTTGAAGGAAGCGTACCGGGTGCTGAAACCGGGGGGCCGCTTCCTCTGTCTGGAATTCTCCAAAGTGACGGTTCCGGGGCTGGACTCTGTTGTATGACGTCTATTCCTTTTCCGTGCTGCCGCGGCTGGGCGAAGTGGTGGCCGGGGATGGAGCAGCCTATCGTTATCTCGCCGAAAGCATTCGCCGTTTTCCCGGGCAGCGGAGTTTTGCCGCGGCGATTTCGGCGGCGGCATTTGCGCAGGTGAAGTTCCGGAACCTGTCCGGCGGCATTGCGGCCATGCATTCGGGCTGGAAGCTTTGACGTGATCCGGACGACACAGAAACTCGGCCGGCTGTTTCGGATGGCGCGAATACTTGCGCGCCACGATGCGCTGCTTCCGCGCGAATACCGGTCCCGCGCGCCGGCGTCGCTGCGCCTGGTTACAAGGCTGATGGGCGGCCGCGCGGGGTCCTCGAAGCTGTTGCCCGTGGGCGAACGTCTGGCGCTCGCTTTTGAGCAGATGGGACCATCGGCGATCAAACTTGGGCAGTTTCTTGGGACGCGGCCGGATCTGATCGGGCGGGAGATCGCGCAGGGACTGGAAACATTGCAGGACCGGCTGCCGCCATTTCCCGACGCCGCGGCGGTGAAGATCGTCGAACATTCGCTGGGACGGCCGCTGGAAGCGCTGTTCTCAGAGTTCGGCGGACCGGTTGCGGCGGCATCCATCGCGCAGGTGCACAAGGGCGTCACGACGGATGATCCGCCGCGGCAGGTTGCGGTCAAAATCCTGCGGCCCGGAATCGAGGCGGAATTCCAGCGCGATTTTGGAGCGTTCTGGCTTGCTGCAGGGATCGCCGAGCGGCTGTCGCCGGAGGCGCGGCGCCTGCGACTGCGGGCGGTGGTGGATACGCTGGCGGCGTCCGTTGCGCTGGAACTCGACCTCCGCATGGAAGCGGCCGCTGCTTCGGAGCTGGCGCACAACACGCGCGACGACGAGGACTTCCGCGTGCCGATGCTGGACTGGACGCGCACGGGGGCGAAGGTCTTCACCTCGGAATGGATGGACGGCGTGGTGTTGCGCGATGCGGAGAC
Source organism: uncultured Alphaproteobacteria bacterium (assembly GCA_963747255.1). Lineage (GTDB taxonomy): Bacteria > Pseudomonadota > Alphaproteobacteria > Micropepsales > Micropepsaceae > CAIYRG01. The sequence continues at coordinate 39,924 of CAVVEG010000015.1, read as the reverse complement.
GCTCACGCTGGTCGGTCACGATCCGAAGCGCATCGCTCTGGTGGTGGTGCGCAGTTTTCTGACGCAGGCGCTGCGGGACGGGTTTTTCCACGCGGACATGCATCCCGGCAATCTGTTCGTGGACAGCAGCGGCCGGGTGTGCGCTGTGGATTTCGGCATCATGGGGCGGCTGGATGCCGGAATGCGCAAGTTCATGGCGGAGACGCTTGCGGGATTTCTGGCGCGGGACTATCTGCGTGTCGCGCAGGTGCATTTCGATTACGGATTTGTCCCGCGGAATCATCAGGTCGAGACTTTCGCGCAGGCGCTGCGTGCGGTCGGCGAACCGATCTTCGGACTTACGGCGCAGCAGGTTTCAATGGGGCGGCTGCTGGAGCAGCTGTTTGAAACCACGCGACGCTTTGACATGCAGCTTCAGCCGCAGCTCGTGCTGCTGCAGAAGACGATGGTCGTGGTGGAGGGCGTGGCGCGCAAGCTGGACCCCGAATTCGATGTCTGGGAGGCATCGCGACCGGTGATCGAGCGCTGGATGTTCGAGCATCTTGGTCCGGAGGCCCGTTTGAAGGATGCCGCGGAAAGTCTGACCAGCATCGGTAGGTTGGCCCAGAATATTCCGCAGCTGATCCGCGACACCGAATTGATCGCGGCACAACTGGCGGAAGGCGGGATTCGCCTGCATCCGGAATCCGTGCGCGCGATTGCCCGGTCTTCGGCGCGGAACGCACGCGCGATTCGGATTGCGCTGCTGATTGCGGTTGGGGCGCTGGGATTACTGGCGGCCGGGGTGCTGTAGAAGTTCCACGAGGGCAGACGTCAATTCGCGCGCCGGGGGTTACCCGAGATGGTGTTTGGCGCGGGCGTCCACGTGGATGGTTCCGGCGTCGCAGATCTGCGGCGCATCATCGCCGAGCCGGAACACCTTGACATTGAAGTCGCGATTGGCGGTTGCCGGAAGGTCGGGCACGCGGACGTTCAGGCCTTCGGAGCCGATGGACTGATCGGTGGCGAGCACGTGAAAACCGGAGCCTACGTCTGTATCGCCGGCGAGCGTCAGCATGACCCGCAGGTGGTCGGCCGATTTAACATTGGCCACGCACTCGCCGGTGATGGTGAGCTCCTCACCGGGTTTCACCTTGGCTACGGTCGGCGTTGCAGACGGGCTGGTCAGAGTGGCGACGGTGCCGTTCAATACAACTTCGCCTTTGCCGTCGGAATTCGCGGCATAGGCCGCGCCCGTGAGCCCGAAGAGGAATATTCCCGTCAAGACGGCTTTCAACATTACTATTCTTATCCTGTTCTTTAAGACGAATTGTACACAGGCGACGGTCGATGCGGATAGTGTTTTTTCATTAATGAGAAATAGTTTGAATATTGCACACCGCGGGGGGGCACAATTGTGGCCGGAAAACACGTTGCCGGCTTTTCTTTCCGCGGCGCGCGCCGGCTATGACGCTGCGGAACTGGATGTGCAGCTGACGCGTGACGACCGGCTGGTGGTTTTCCATGATTTCCGGCTGAAACCGGCACTCTGCCGGGAACGGAATGGGCAGTGGCTTCGGGTGGGCCGCTTCCGGCGCCCGGCGGCGATCCGCAATCTGAGCTATGACGAGTTGCGGGAATTCGAAGTCGGCCGGGCAAAACCTGGCTCGCTCTATGCCCGGCGCCATGCCCATGTAGCACCGATGGACGGGGTGGGCATGCCGTTGCTGTCCGAGGTGATAGCGGCAGTGCACGGCGCGAGTGATCGGTTTTGCCTGTTCATCGAAATCAAGACGGCGCTGCGCGGCGGACTCTCGGCCCCGCCCGAAGCGGTAGCCGACGCCGTGCTGGACGAGCTCTCCGCGAGCAATTTCCTGGCTCGCGCCATGCTCGTGGGCTTCGATTGGGCGGGACTGATTTATGCAAAGAAGCGGAATAGCCGGGTGCAGTGCTGGTTCAGCACGCTGCCGCGATCGCGTTTGGGGCCACGCCAGATCGCAGCGTCGGGCGGCGACGGCTGGTTCTGTCCGCTGAACCGTGCAAGCCCCAGGACGATCGAGCGGGCGCGGAGCTACCGCCTCAGGCTGGGGGTCTGGACGGTCAATCGCGCGCGCGACATGCAGCGGCTGATTGAGGCGGACGTGGACGGGATCTGCACCGACAGGCCCGACCGGCTGCGGCAGATCATCGAGCGTCACGCCTCGGCATGAGCTATGTGCCGACCGCCTCGGCCGCTGCGATATTGGCCTTCACCGGGATAAAGCTGTCGGGCGTCACCGAAATCGAATCGATGCCGGCCTCCACAAGAAACCGCGCGAAAGCCGGATTATCGCTGGGCGCCTGACCGCAGAGCCCAGTATGGACGCCGGCGTCCCGGGCATCGTGGATCACGTCCTGGATCAGTTTCCGCACGGCGGGATTTTCTTCATTGAAAAGATGCTTCAGCGCCGTGGAATCGCGATCGACGCCCAGGGTCAACTGTGTGAGGTCATTGCTGCCGATGGAGAATCCATCGAAGCGCTGGGCGAATTCGCGCGCGAGCAGCACGTTGGAGGGGATTTCGCACATGACATAGACTTCGAGTCCGCCGCGGCCGCGGCGCAAACCATTGCGCGCAAGCTGCTTCAGCACCAGATCGGCTTCTTCGAGCGTGCGGCAGAATGGAATCATGATCACGAGATTGGTCAGGCCCATCTGCTCGCGGACCCGGCGCACGGCGCGACATTCCAGCGCGAAACCCTCGCGGTAACCCGGACTGTAATAGCGGCTCGCGCCGCGCCAGCCGATCATCGGGTTGGCTTCCTCGGGCTCGAACTGGGCGCCCCCGATCAGTTTGGCATATTCATTGGTCTTGAAGTCGCTCATGCGCAGGATCACCGGACGCGGGAACTGGCTCGCCGCCAGACGCGCAATGCCTTCGGCAAGGCGCTCGACGAAATATTCAGTCCGGTCGCGATATCCGTTTGTGAGCCGGGCGATCTGGTTGCGAACGTCCCGGTTCTTCAGCGCATCGAAATGCACCAGCGCCATGGGATGGACCTTCACATGGTTCGCGATGATGAATTCCATGCGGGCGAGACCGATGCCGTCCGCCGGCAGACGCCAATATTTCAGTGCCGCCGCCGGGTCTCCCATATTGAACATGACTTTGGTGCGGGTTTTGGGAATGTCGCTCGTCACGGCTTCGATGGCAGTGAAGGGAAGGGTTCCGGCGTAGACGACGCCTTCATCGCCTTCGGCGCAGGACACCGTTACTTCTGTTCCGCTTTTCAACCGCGTGGTCGCACCGGTGGCGCCGACTACGGCAGGCAATCCGAGTTCGCGGCTGACAATTGCGGCGTGCGACGTGCGTCCGCCATGGGCGGTGACGATCGCCGAGGCCCGTTTCATGACCGGCCCCCAATCCGGGTCGGTCTGTTCGGCCACAAGAATGGCGCCGTCGGGAAAACGTTTTCCTTCCGCGGCGCTTTTGAGATGGCAGACTTTTCCGGTGGCAATCGCCGATCCTATGGCCAGTCCTCTGACCAGCGCTGTGCCGCGGCGCGTCAGGCGATAATCCCGTATCGTTACCGCGCCGGGCCTGGATTGCACGGTTTCAGGGCGCGCCTGGACAATGAAGAGCTTTCCGGTCAGACCATCCTTGGCCCATTCGATGTCCATGGGCTCGGCGTAATGGTTTTCGATATCCATTGCCCAGCGCGACAATTTGAGAATTTCGGCGTCGGAGAGAACCAGCCGGCGGCGTTCGGCGGGTTTTGTCATGACGCCGACCGTTGGCTTTTGTCCGGGCCGGCCATAGACCAGCTTTTTCTCTTTCGCGCCGCAGCGCTTTTCGACAATCGGGGTGACGCGGCGGTTCCGCAGTAGCGGCTTGAAAACCACATATTCGTCCGGATCGGCGATGCCCTGGACCAGATATTCGCCGAGACCCCAGGTGGCGTTGATCAGCACGACGTCACGAAAACCGGTTTCGGTGTCCAGGGTGAACATGACGCCCGATCCGGCCCTGTCGGAACGCACCATGCGCTGCACGCCGACGGAGACTGCGACTTTCATGTGGTCGAAGCCGTTGGTGTTACGATAAACGATGGCCCGATCCGTGAATAAAGAGGCGTAGCAGCCGATCACCGCTTCGAGCAGTGCGTCGCCACCGCGGATGTTGAGAAAGCTTTCCAGTTGGCCGGCGAAACTGGCGGTGGGAAGGTCTTCGGCGGTTGCGCTGCTGCGCACGGCGACGCCGAGCCCGCGGCCTTCTTTGCGGCTGAGCGAAGCGTAAGCATCGAGAATCTGCCGGCGCAGATCGCCGGGCAGTTTTGCGGAAACAATCAGTCGGCGGATTTCGGCGCCGCAATGCTGCAGCGTCTCGCGCCCCTTTTCCAGACGCTCGAGATGATGCGCGATCGCAGGCGCGAGCCGATTGCAGGCAATGAACTGCCGGTAGGCTTCCGCTGTGGTGGCGAAACCCTCCGGCACGTTGATCTTGAGACCTCTGAGATTGCGCGTGAGTTCGCCGAGCGAGGCATTTTTTCCACCCACCAGAGCGACATCGCCCATTCCGACGGCGGAAAGCTTTAGCACGAGAGGCAATGGCGTGGCTGATGTCACGGCTGCGGCACCCGCGGCTGGCGTCCTGATGTCGAACATGGTTTATCCTGGCTGAAACGAAATTCGCTATTTTGATGGCCTATAACAGGAGCCGGTGCATTGATCCCGGACAAATCAGACGCGCGCGGTGGGACTTTTTGTCGTCATGCGCCGCCGGGGCTCCGGGTCAGGCGATGGCTGCACGCGAAATCAAGCTCTTCCGAAGCGGGCGCGGTGAGGGAGTGATAAAGATCGAGATAGGCTGCTGCGGATTGGCGCCAGCCGAAATCGCGTCGCATCGCGTTGGCCCGCAATTTGCGCCATGAAATCGGTTGCCGCTGCAGGTCGGAAGCGCGCATTGCGCAGGCTGTGAGTTCGGGAACGGTGACGGGTTCGAACATGAAACCTGTCGCTTCGCCTGTGGCGAGTGTTTCCGGGGCGTAATCGGTGACCGTGTCTGCCATTCCTCCGCTGCGGCGCACGATGGGAATGGTCCCATATCGCATGGCGTAGATGGGCACCAGGCCGCAGGGTTCGTAACGCGAGGGATGCAGCAGCATGTCGGCGCCGGCGATCAGCCGGTGGGCAAGACCTTCGTCATAGCCGATATGAACCGCGACCTGTCCGGGGTAGCGCGCGGCGAGCGCTTCGAAGCCATGACGGTATTGCGTTTCGCCATCGGCGGCGACGGCCAACTGCATGCCCTGATTCAGCAGGGCCGGCAGCGCTTCCAAAAGGACGTCCGGCATTTTCTGGTGAACGAGCCGGCTCATGAATGCGAGTAGTGGCGCGTCCGTCTGTTCGAGGCCGAGTTCGTCCCGGAACGCCTGTTTGCAGACAGCCTTTCCCGCCATCGCATTTGGACCGTAATTGCAGGCAAGCCAGGAATTGGTCGAAGGATCCCACAGACCGTAGTCGGCGCCGTTTAGAATCCCGGTCAGACTCTCGCTGCGCGCACGCAACAGCCCGTCCAGTCCGCAGCCAAATTCCGGCGAGAGGATCTCCCGGGCATAGTTCGGGCTGACGGTGGTGATGGCGTCGGCCGCCGCGATACCGGCTTTCAGGAAGCAGATGCGGCCCCAGAATTCGAGATCGTTGAACGAACCGGGGGGGAGACCGAGGCCGGCGAATCGGCCGACATCGAACTGACCCTGATAGGCGAGATTATGAATCGTGAAGAGGGTCGCGGGTCTGGCTGCGCCGCGCTGCGCCAACAGCAGTGGCAGCAGTCCGCAATGCCAGTCATTGGCATGGACGATATCGGGGCGCCATCCGGTGGGTCCGTCGCAGGCGATTGCCGCTGCGGCGTGATTGAGCAGCGCAAAACGGAGATCGTTGTCCGGCCAGTCGACGCCGTTTTCGTCCTGATACAGCGAACCCGGGCGATCATAAAGGGAAGGGCAATCGATCAGCCAAACGGGAATATTGCGGCCGGGAAGCATGGTTTCAAGCAGGCGCACCGGCCCGCAGGCACCGAAACTTCCAAGCCTTGCCGCCTCGCGGACTCGACCGGCTCGTGCGAGCGCCTGCGGGTAGGCCGGCATGATCAGGCGCACGTCGGTGCCCATCTGGGAAAGCGCGGCGGGCAGCGAGGCGGACACATCCGCGAGCCCGCCGGTTTTTGCCAGAGGGAACGCCTCCGCTGTCGCAAACAAAACCCGCATCCGGGAAATTTCCCTGTTCAATAATATTGATTAGAAATTGAGCAATATAATGCCGCCAATATGGGCGATCTGCGTGTGCCGGACCTGATCTGAATCAATCGATTCCGAATCAATCGCATCCGTTAGATAACAGCCGCGCATATCAGAAAAATGACATGCAAGCTCTGTGCCCGAATCCGGGAATTATTTCGAATTGATTTAGCCCGTCTTATTCATCAAAAATGTCATAGTTGATCGCCTGGGCGTGATTTTTGACGCGCGGCGCGGCGCTGCGATCGCGTCGGATGCTGTGGACGCGTCGATCTGCGATTTTATTTTTCTGGTTTGTGGTTTCGACGAAGGGTTCGATGCGGCGACAACGCCGCGTTGCTCAAGGTCCGGCTGCGCAGAGCCGCCCGGCAAGCTGGCGGAAGATTGTGCGATCAGGACATGCGGTGGGCAGGAAGACACGGATGCGGGCCGTACCCTCGATCACGCGAGCGGCGATCTTGATCAGACGAAGGCGCAGCGTCGCGAACTCGGCGACCGAGAGCAGCGAACGCTTCGCGATCGCATTGCGCATGGTGAGCATGAGCCAATAGGCGGCCGTATGCAGGATCAGCCGGAACTGATTGGCCTTTGGATCTCGACATGAGGTGCGGTCCGAGGCGAGCTGAGCCTTGTGCCACTTGATGAAGTTCTCGGCCTGGCCGCGGCCGCAGTAGACGGTCTCGTAGAGATGCTTTGCCGTGCCCTTGAGCGAGGTGACGACGTAGCGGATGTCGAGACCCTTCTGCGTGGCTTCGATGCGCGCGGCGATGCGGCGCTCCCTATTCCAGCTCTTGGCGCCGTAACTCAGCATGACAAAGGTGCGCAGCTTTGCCGCGGTACTTGTGGCACGCTCGACGCACAGCACATCGGCGGCTTCCTCGGTCATGGCTTTGAGTACCGCGTTACCGCCAAAGCCAAAAATGTAGTCGACGCCTTGCTGTTCGCACCATTCCATCGCTTCGATCCGGCCATAATGGCTGTCGCCGCGCACCAGAATTTTGACCTTGGCCCAGTGACCGCGGATGCGCCCGATCACGTGCTTGAGGATGGTGCGCACCTCCACCCCGGCGGGCGTCTTGCCCTGGCGCAGGATCACCGCCACAGGCTTGCCGGTGGTTCCTTCATAGATGTGGATCGGCAGGAAGCAGCGCTCGTCGTAATGGGCGTTGAACAGCGACAATTGCTGATGGCCGTGCACCGCATCAAAAGTGTCGTCGATGTCGAGCGTGATCGAGGCTGGCGCGCGGCGGTAGCTCTCGCAGAACTGGTCCACCATGGCCGCCATCATACGGGCGATCTCGATCTTCGACGGCGCATTCTCCAGTCGCGACATCGTCGGCTGCGAGCACAGAGGCTCGCCACTCTCCGGCAACCGGCCCACCGCCATCTTGAAGATCGGATCATATCTCAGTGAATCGCAATCGTCGGCGTCCTCGTAGCCCGACGCAATCGCGAACATCCGTAGCCGGAGCATATCTTCGACCGTATGCAAAATGAGATCCGGATCGCGCTTGTCCTTCAGGCACATTGAAAGGCGCCAGGCGATCCCGAGCCGTCTCTCGACATTGCGCAGCAACAGAACGCCCGCGTCCGATGAAAGCTGCCCACCATCGAAGCCAACGCTCAACTTCTTGCGGCAAACCGATGGAAGATCGAAGGGAAGTGCATTATCGTTGCTCATGACGGGTGTGGCGCTCCTCAATCGATAAATGAATCGGCTTCGCAACCAGAATCATGAATCGAATGGCGGCTTCGCGCTACATCCGTCGCTCATTTTCGCAGGTTCGATGAATAAGACGGGTTAGCGCAATGCCGGCTGGTCCGCGGTCGAGCAGAAATTACCTCCATCGTGAGGAGAAACCCCATGCGGCATCTGATATTCGGCGGAGTGCTGACAGTTCTCGGCTTGAGCGCTCTGTTCCCGGCGACCGCGCAGGAATCGCCGCGATTGATCGCCGTGGGCCCTGTGGAGGCGGGACACAGGCTGGCGCTGAATTTGTGCTCTACCTGCCATGATGTATCGCCGAATCAGGAATTTCCTCCGGCTTTGCTCAATCCGGCGCCCAGTCTTGTTTCAATTGCCAACCGGTCCGGAACGAATCGTGAGTCGCTGCACAGGTTTCTCGATTCCAGGCACGGCGACATGAATTCTCTGCCGTTGCAAATGCCGGACCTGATGCTGGTGGAGGCCCAGAAGAATGCGGCGATCGCCTATATACTCAGCTTGCGGACGGAACGCTGATTGCCGCTCGCGCAACGTGATGCATCTTTCGGGTCAAGGGACATTATTGTGACAACTGCGTGGGTTGCAAATAATTGTCTTCAGCAGTCCGCGATGCGGTTGTAATCAGTCCGGTGCGACCCTGACCGGATGCATTCCATGATGCATGTGATGGAGTACCGCCGGCATGCCGAACAATGCCGGACAATGGCCAAATCGGCCAGGAACGGGTTACGGCGGGCACAATTTCTGCAGCTTGCAAGACAGTGGGATAACATCGCCGACGAGCGAGAGAAACTCCTCGAGCTGGAAAAGAAGGTCGCGCAACCGCTGACCCCGGATACGGGCCGCGCGATGACAGAACCGGCGCCGGCATCCGCCCCGATGAGACCAGACCTCGCGTATCGGACAGGCGGGGAATAGCCCGGCGCGCTTTCGGCGCCGTTCCTTGTGTTATTGAAGCAGGCCGGGATTGTGCGCGGCGACGGCGAGGCAGTGCCGTTCCAGGCGTTCGAGCTGCAACTGCATCAATTCGAGAGCGGTTGCCGATTCGGTCGAAGCGGTTCCGGTTTTCTTTTGCAATCGCTGGCGCTGTCTTGCAATGCGGGCTTCCGCGCCGGCAATTGCAGCGGCGAGACAGACAAGGCTCGGTTGTTCGTTCATCTGCGCTTTCCCCATCTCCCGGGTGATAGCCAGAAAATCCCCGATGGGCCCAAAGCGGCATTGATCTTCATCAATGCCGCGTCCCTGTCATTCGGGGATGCTGCAATTGAAAACCGGATTGAGGAAGGCGCCGACCATGAACGACAGGCAATTGCGGCAGGATGTACTGGACGAACTGGAATTCGAGCCGAGCATCAATGCGGCCAAAATCGGCGTCGCGGTGAGTGATGGCGTCGTGACTCTATCCGGTCATGTGACGAGTTACGGCCAGAAGGTGGCCGCCGAACGGGCCGCGCGGCGCGTAAAAGGGGTGCGCGCCATCGCCCAGGAAATCGAGGTGAAACTGCCCGAAGATTCGGTTGTCGGGGATGACGAGATCGCGAAACGCGCGTTGAATGTTCTGAGTTGGAACTCCATGCTGCCTACCGATTCCATCAGGCTGACGGTAAACAATGGCTGGATCACGCTTAGCGGCGAAGTGCAGTGGCAGTATCAGCGCAGCGCCGCCGAAGACGCCGTGCGGCCATTGCCGGGCGTTATTGCGGTGATCAACAACCTGACGGTCAAGCCGCACGTTCGTGTTGCGGACGTCAAGCACCGGATTGAGGACGCGTTGAAGCGGAGCGCCGAGGTGGAAGCGGGCCGCATCAATATCGTTGTCGCGGAGGGCGGCACCGTGACCCTGGAAGGCAAAGTGCGCGACTGGCCGGAGCATCTGGCGGTAAGGAACGCCGCATGGTCGGCGCCGGGGGTACAACACGTACTGGACCAACTTACGATCGGCTGATGCCGGCATGGGGAGAACCCGATTGAGCGGCAATGCGGTCATGGTAACGGAAACGGGCGAAGGACCGTTTGCCGAGCTGGTTACGATAGGCCGGCATGTGATGCGTGCGGATGAACCGGCCGAGGCCGGCGGTCGCGATGTCGGGCCTTCGCCCTATGAATTTCTCATGGCGGGACTCGGCGCCTGCACGGCAATGACTCTGCGCGGCTATGCGCGGCGCCATCAATGGCCGGTCGGGACGATTTCGGTCACAACGAGGCATGAGAAAATCGCGAGTGCCGGTGGTACGGGCCGGATCGACCGTTTCGAGCGGGAAATCTCAATCGTCGGGGAGTTGAGTGAGGAGCAACGTTCCCGGCTGATGCTGATCGCAGAAAGCTGTCCCGTCAGTGCGACGCTTCGCCATCCATCCCTTGTGACGATGAAATTTGCGCCGAAACAGGGAGCAATTGTGCCGGGCGCCTGAGTGACGCAGCACGAATTGCATTTGATGCGAGCCTTCAGATGCAAAGTGCTGCAGGAAACTTACCGTGTTGAGCGCAGCATCTCTGCGCGACTCGCGTTGGCGTGACCCGCAAAGCCAGCGCTTTTGCCAAACTTTGCCGGTTCCCAAACGTTTTCTCAGAGGAGCAATCTCCCGGGAGATCGATCATGAAAACACTGGGCAAGCTGAGCGGTTTCGCAGCGATTGCGGGATTGACTGCGATGCTATCCATATCCGCTGTGCCGGCACAGGCACAGATCAGCCCTGAGGGAAGCAACGCACTGTTGGGCGCGGGCATCGGCGCCCTCGCCGGCGGAGTGCTGGGCCACGGAAATATTGGGCCGGTTCTGGGCGGCGCTGCTGCCGGTGCTGTGGTTGGCGCATTGGCGACCCCGCACCGGGGCTATTACTACAATGGGTACGGGTACCAATACGGGTATCCCTACGGGACTCAGTACAATTATGGCTACGGGCCCAGCTATTATCCGTACACGACGTACTCTTACCCGTATGGCTATAGCGGTTATCCGTACACCGGCAACGGCTATTACGGCGCCTACGGCGCTTACGGCTATTAGTTGGTGAACGGGAAAGGGCCGGTTCTCACCGGCCCTTCTTTGTGCGAGGGCCCATTCACTAAGCCGGCCATCCCGGTGTCCCTCCACCATGGCCGGGCTCGACCCGGCCATCCGGCGGGTGGGTTTGCAACAGAGTCATTTCGCGCGGCAGACGCCGCGCTGCTGGATGGGCGGCTCGAAGGCCGTCCATGGCGAGAGGATCGCAATCGGCCCAGCGTGGATCAGGCGAAAGAACCCTACGCCGTCCAATACCGGCGTTCTTCGAACTTCTGCTTAATCTTGTTTCCCGATGCTCCGCCATAACAGTGACGATGAACTCCAGGCCGGGTGCGATGCCGAGACCGCCTCTTCCTGGCGGAACGGCACCATTTAAGGCTGCTGTATCGCCAAATCCCGTCCGATATAATCCCGGCAATTTGGCGAGAGGACAACATGATGGGGCGCTGCGGATTGGTTCTGGCAGGCATTGTCGTTGCATTGGCGGGAAACGGCGCTGCGCGCGCGGCAGACACGTCCATTCCCCTGAACGTCGCTCTCGGCGACGTTTCGCTGAACAAGGTTCCGTTCCTGATCGCAGCCGATACCGGAATTTATGCAAGGAATGGTCTCGACGTGCACCAATTCATTACGCCGGCCGCTGCGGATGTGGCGCGCCATTCGGGCGTAATCGTCCCTGAAGCGTACATCAGATCCGATATGTCGGGCGCACCGATCGATATCGGCGGAGGCAGCCCGATGATCTATCGTGTCGCCAACAACCCCAATGCCGTGGAACGCGTTGTGCTGGCGACGACCGAAAGCACTATTCGCGATCATGTCATCGCGGCGCCGAATGTGACCTCCGTCCAGGACCTCAGGGGAAAACGTCTGGGCTATTCCGTACCGGGCGCGGTGACACATCTGGGCGCGCTCGCGTGGATCAGGAAGATGGGGTGGGAACCCAATCGGGACATCACTCTGGTCGGCAACGGCAACGCGTTGAACCCGCTGAAAGAGGGGAAGGAAGACGCTTTCCTGGGTAGCGCCATGGTGATCGCGATGGCGCCTGAAATGAAGCTGAGGGACATCATCGATCTCACTCCGTACAAAATTCCGGTAGCGGGTTCGAGCATCCTGGCCGAAAAGGATTGGCTGAAGGGCAACCGCGATGTGGCGGCACGTTTCGTGAAATCGGCTGTGGAGGCGATCGCGCTGATGAAAACCGATAAAAGCGCGTTCGACGCGGCGCTTGCGAAATGGTTCGGCATCACGGACCGAAACACTCAGGACCGGATGTACCAATTCGCCGCCGATCTGCCGGCAAAGCCCTATCCCGCAGTGGACGGCATCAGGAACACGTTCGCGATCTATGATTCACCGCAGATGCGCAAGCACAAGGCGGAGGATTTCTACGATGCGGGTTTCATGGCCGCGCTCGACAAATCGGGCGCCATCGACAGGCTATACAAATGAGTTCATCGGCCTCACTGTGCACATTATTCTGTTGGAGGGATTGATGAAGCGCGTCATCGGTTTGGTCCTGGGTAATGCAGCGCTCATTTCGCTCCTGGTATTCTCCGCCGCTTCGACGAATGCGGCGGAATCCAGGGGCGCCTGGTCCGTCGCGGCACAAATGACGACCGCCCGGACCGAGATTGTTGCCGATGCGTTCAACGGGAAAATCTATGTCGCGGGCGGCCAAACGCCCGTCGTTCAAGATTCGCCGCTGTTTCAGGAACTCGATCCGGCAACCGGCCGCTGGCGCGATCTCGCGCCGATGCCGCGAGGGGCATCTCATCCCGGTGTTGCGGCGCTGAACGGTAAAATCTATGTCGCCGGGGGCTTTGCGGCCACGGTTCACAAGAATCCCCTCGATCAGGTGCTGGAATACGATATCGAAACCGGCAAATGGCGCAGTCTGGCGCCGCTTTCCTCTCCGCGCGGTTCCATCAGCCTTGTCGCGCTTGCCGGGCGGCTTCACGCAATCGGCGGGCGAACCGCGGATGGAAAAACGGTCGCCACACATGAGGTTTATGATCCGGCCACGGGAAAATGGACCATGGCCGCTCCCCTCCCGGTCGCGCGGGATCACCTGGCGGCGGTCGTAGCAACTGACGGGCTGCATGTTTTCGCCGGACGCACCGACGCCACGGTCGATAATGTTGGGCTGCACGACCTTTACGATGCGGCTGCCGACAAATGGCGTGCGCTGGCGCCGATGCCGACGCCGCGCAGCAGCGGCGCGGCCGTATTTTATCATGGGCTCATTCTCTATTACGGGGGAGAATGCAAGGATGCCAGGACGCGCACCGCATATGACGAATTCGATGCCTATGACCCAAAGACCAACAGCTGGAGCGCAATTGCCAAAGCCCCCTCGGCGCTTCACGCGCAAGCCGCCGCCGTCGTCGGCGACACGGCCTATTTCATCGGGGGGTCGTCTAGCTGCGGAAGCGATCGGCCCTCGCTCGCGGTCTACGCATTTCGGCTGCCGTAAGAGAACCGGCCCGATACTTCGTCAACCGGGCAGGTGAGCCAGCAGCGCCGGCGGCACGATATCGTCGAGATCGAAGCTGTACGCAATTCCAACGCCGAATATCGCCTGTGTGTTGTTCTGCGCGAGCGGGCTCTTCGCCGCAGAGCCGAACAGCCATCTGAACTCGCCGAATGTCCGCACCAGAATATGCTCCGAATATCGATAATCGAAGTTCAGAAGCAGACCGGCATCCGCAACGCCGCCAACCGGTGTGTAGGTGGGCAATCCTGAAATCCGCGGCCTGCTCCTGCGATATGCCAAACCAGGTCCGCTCATAGCGGCCATTGCCAAAATCGGCCTCCGGCCCGGCCAGCAAGGTCAGCCTTCCGGGAATCAGCGTGATCCGGCGGTCGAATTGGACTCTCCCCACCAGGCCGTAATTGGTGTGAAAGACCGCTTGCCGAACGATCCCGATCAGCTCGAATCCCTCGAGACGCCATAGCCCGATGACGCCTACGGCTACGGTCGGCGAGATGTTTCCAAGCCCGCGCAAATGCTTGTCCGAGGTGTCATTTCGGCCACCCGAAAAATCCACCACGGGACCAAAGTGAAAGCCGGGGCTGAATATTTCACTGCTGCCGAGCCCGGCCGCACCCAGATAGGCGAGGCCGCGATAGGCAAGCGAACCCAAAAAGATCGGTTCGGTGCGATATCGGGCTGCCCCGGGGAAAACCGGTCCGCCGGCCGCACCACCGCCAAGGCTGACTTCCAGGATCGGTGGGGCATCAGCCGGTTGGGGCGAAGATTGCCCCCATGCCAGGTCCGGATGAGCCACTGTGAATCCGGTTACAAATAAAGCGGCTGCGAACCCTGCACCGCGTAGTCTTCTGATCATGGCATGTCCTGGTTTCATATGCATTCCGATTGATAGTTGTCACAACGTGCGGCCATGGCATCGGCTAACCTTTGCTCCTGTCTTTACGTTGAGAGGAGCACAGGATCATGAACAAGCGGATCATAATGTGTGCAATTGCTGTGACCATGCTCGGATCCGCGGCTGTGTTGGCGCAGGGCCAGGCGCCGCAGCATCCGATGACATTCTTTGTTGCACGGGAAGTTCCGGGCACCGGCAATCTCGGTGGTTTGGCCGGGGCCGACGCGATTTGCCAGCGGCTTGCCGCCGGGGCAGGCGCCGGTAACCACACCTGGCATGCCTATCTCAGCACCGTGACTACGCCCAACGCGGTTGGCGTCAATGCCCGCGGGCGAATTGGACCGGGACCCTGGTACAATGCGAAGGGCATTCTGATAGCGGCCAATGTCGCTGATCTGCATGGCGATAACCAGCGCGATCGTAATGCCATCCGGAAGGATAATTCTCTCGATGAGCATGGGATGCCGATCAATGGTGTCGGCGACAGGCCGAACGAACATGACATGCTGACCGGATCGGATTCCGACGGGCGTGCGCTTCCTCTCGGCGCCGCGGACACAACCTGCAACAACTGGACGTCGGACGGGAACAATGCCAGGGCGATGCTCGGCCATTCCGATCGCCAGGGCGGCGGGAACGTATCGTGGAATGCGGCCCATATGAGCCGCGACTGCACGAAAGAAGGGCTTATCGCCACGGGCGGCGCGGGGCATTTCTACTGCTTCGCGATCAACTGATCATCTTGCTGGCAAAAGCATCAGACGAAATGAAAACGCACAGGAGCCCGGCCCAGCGCCGGGTTCCTGCATTTCAAGTTTGACGGTGAGCGCTCTTACACGCAAATGGGAGCGGATGAGTTCGCGAGTTGTGCGCTCTTCGCGCTGCCGGGTTTCTCACTTTGATCCGATTCTCTCCCATGTAAGGCGGTTTGTCAGTTCCTCATCTCCCGAAATTCGACTGCTTTCGAGAAGATACTGGGGAAGCACCGCACCTGCCCTGTAGGCAGGAGTAGTCAAAACAAGTCTGGCTCCATCGAATCGAAGAGTTCTCTTACGAGTGCTTCCGATTTCTTCCGGCCACAAACTGCCCTGGATTCTGTGTTGGACCGTGCTGCTTGCGTCATCAATGGTAAACGTGCCCCAATAAGCGTAGTACCCGAAGTAAGCCCTTCCAAGCTCATCAGCTGACCCCGCGACTCGGTCCTTTGCGAAGGTCGGGCGCGGGTCGCGCATTATCTCAACGGACATGTAACCGTTCGGCTCGTACATGATTATTCCGGTTGGATGGACGCCCATCCAAATCGTTACGATTTGGCCATTGCTTCTCAGAGTCTCCACCGAAACGAGCTTCCAGGTCCCGAGCGCTTTTTGCTGAATAGTCTCCGCCGCAGCAGAGGCGTGGATCGGAAAAATGTGAGCAAAGCCGCTAAGCTTGCGGTGATCAGAGAAGCCCGAACATTGTGTTTGCTCCGCACCTGCCACTGACGCAGAGTATCGAATTCGGGGAGCACTGGAAGGGGCCTGGAGTTCGGCGGCCGCCAAGCCGGCATTCGGCACGAGAGCGGGGGTTACCGCGATTTGCGGATGCGGACCGGGCTGTGATCGGCGGTGCCGAGCACCGCGAGCAGCACACCGTTGAGCACGAGCAGATGACCGACGATCAGCGGTCCTGCGCTGCCGCTTGCACCCATATTGGTTGCCGCAAATGAAAGGCAGACCATGGCGGTACCGATCACGAACAGAACCGCTCCAAGGACAGGATGCTCATGCATGGCGAATTCTCGCTTATTCCTGAGGAGATTACGGCGGCGCAGGGAAATGGTTTCTGACCTGGATCAATCTTTCCCGCGGATTGCGCTCTTTCGGGCGAGCCGGTAAGGGATGGCCGCGCCGCCGCGGGCGGTCTGTTTTAACTGGGAATCACAATGAACGAGCAGCGGCCCGGCGATACAGCCGGCGGCAAGGCATCACGGCCGAGGCCGCGGCTGCCGCGCGGCTTCCGGGATCGGGACGAAGCCGAACTGGCTGCGGAGACCCGCATGCTCGAGACCATCCGGCGGGTCTATTCCGGCTATGGCTTCCAGGCGCTGGAGACGCCGGCATTCGAATATGCCGACGCGCTGGGGAAATTCCTGCCCGATTCTGGACCGGCCGAATGAAGGTGTGTTCTCGCTGAAGGATGATGATGGCCAATGGCTGGCGCTGCGCTATGACCTGACCGCGCCGCTGGCCCGTTATGTGGCGGAGAATTTCCAGAATCTGCCAAAGCCCTTCCGGCGCTTTCAGGTCGGCACTGTGTGGCGGAACGAGAAGCCGGGCCCCGGCCGTTTCCGCGAATTCACGCAGTGCGATGCCGACACGGTCGGTTCGGGAGCGGCCGCCGCGGATGCGGAACTGCTGATGATGTGCGCCGATTGCCTGGAGGCTTTGGGGCTGAAGCGCGGCGACTACATGATCAGGTTGAACAGCCGGAAATTGTTGGACGGCGTATTGGAAGCTGCCGGAGTCGGAGGCGATCCGGCGCGGCGCGGCATCGTGCTGCGGGCGCTGGACAAGATGGACCGGCTTGGCCCGGAGGGGGTGCGGGCGCTGCTCGGCGACGGCCGCAGGGATGAATTCGGGGGATTTCACCTCTGGCGCCGGTTTGGATGCAGGGCAGAGCGCGCGCGTGCTCGGCTTTGCCGCGCCCGGCGGGGCGGAAGAGGATGGCGAGACGGCTCTGGACCGGCTTCGGCAGGCGGTGGCGGGAAGCCCGGCCGGCGAGGACGGCATCGCCAACCTGCGGGATATAGTCCGCATCCTGAACAATTGCGGTTATGACGGCGACCGCGTGCGGGTTGATTCGGGAATCGTGCGCGGGCTGGATTATTACACCGGGCCGGTGTTCGAGGCGCAGCTGACATTCCCGGTCACGAACGATGCGGGAGAGAATGTGGTGTTCGGCTCGATCGGCGGCGGCGGGCGCTATGACGGACTGGTGGCGCGCTTCACCGGGCAGGAAGTGCCGGCGACGGGAATTTCGATCGGGGTCAGCCGGCTGCTCTCGGCCCTGCGGGCGCGTGCCGGACTGGAGGCTTTCGGGACAGAGCCCATCTGTGTTGTGCTGGTGTTCGAGCGCAGGGCGGCGGCGGAGAGTTTCCGGATCGCGCAGGAGCTGCGCGCCGCAGGCTTGCGGGCCGAAGCCTATGCCGGCGAGGGGGGAATGAAGGCGCAGCTTCGCTATGCCGACCGGCGCGGCGCTGCGATTGCGGTGATCGAGGGCGGTGACGAGCGGGCGCGGGGGGAAATCACGCTGAAGGATCTGAAGCGCGGGAGAGAGCTGTCGAAAACGGCGGGCACGCGCGATGCCTGGTTGGAGGCGCGCCCGGCGCAGCAGACAGTGGCGCGGAGCGAACTCGTCGCCTGTGCCCGCGCGATGCTGGCGGGGCGGAGGGAATGAAATGAGCGGCTTTCCGGCTGCGGAAGCGCGGCGGGTCGCCCGGCTTGAAACCCAGGCGGCGGCGCTGCTTGGGGCTTTTGCCCGGCGCGATTATGTCCGCGCCGATCCCCCGGTGCTGCAACCGGCGGACATATTCCTGGACCGTTCCGGAGAAGAAATCCGTAGACGGACATTTTTCCTCGACGATCCGGCCGGCCGCGAGTTGTGCCTGAGGCCGGAACTGACGATTCCGGTTTGCCGGCTGCATCTGGAACAGGGTGGCGGATTTCCGGCGCGGATCGCCTATCACGGCCCGGCCTTCCGGATGCGCAGCCGCGATCCGCAGGGCTCCGGTCAGTTCCTCCAGACCGGGGTTGAATATCTGGGGGCGGATAAGCGGGTTGACGCCGATGCGGAGGTTCTGTCGCTGGCGGTGGAAGCTTTGCGCGCCGCGGGGCTGGAGGTCTTTTCCGCCCAGATCGGCGATGCATCGCTGTTTCCGCGACTGATCGATGCGCTTCCGGTTCCTGCGCAATGGCGCGGGCGGCTGAAGCGTCATTTCAAGCGGCCGGAAAGCTTTGCGGGTCTGCTGCGGCGGCTGTCATCGGGACAGGCTGCCCCCGGCGCCGCGTGGCTGGCGCAGATCGGATCGGCCGGCGAGGGAGAAGCCCGGGCGGCGTTGTCGGGTCTGATGGACCTGCCGGACGGCGCGGGTTCGCGCGATGTCTTTGCCGGGCGGACGCGCGAGGAGATCATCGACCGGCTGATGGAGCAGGCGGCGGAAGCGGCATCGCTGAAGCTCGATCGCAAAGCCCTGTCGGTCATCGAAAAGGCATTGGCGATTTCCGGCCCGGCGGAGAAAAGTCTCGCCGAACTGGTTGCGCTGCTGAAGAAGCAGGGGGTTGCGCTGGAAGCGCCGGTCGAGGCCATGGCGGCGCGGATCGCGGGCCTGCGCAAACTCGGATTGTCGGACGGGCAGGTGAGTTTCGCGCCGCGATTTGGCCGCAACATGGATTATTACACCGGTTTCGTCTTCGAACTATGGGCGCGCGATGCCGATGGGCCGGTGCAGGTGGCGGGTGGCGGGCGTTATGACACGCTGCTGAAGACATTGGGGGCGACCCGCGACATACCGGCCGTGGGCTGCGCGATCCGCGACGAGCGCGTGCTTGCGGCACGCGATTTTCTCGCGGGGGCGGGCTGAGAAATGGGCGAAGGGGTTTTGCGTTTTGCCCTGCCGTCGAAGGGGCGACTGCAGGAACAGGTGACCGCCTGGCTCGACGATGCCGGCCTGAAACTGCTCGCGGGCGCCCGCGACTATCGGGCAAGCATCGCGGGCGAGCCGGGCGTGGAAATCAAACTGATGTCGTCGGGGGAAATCGCGGGCGCGCTGGCGGCGGGCGATATCCATTTCGGGATCACGGGCGAAGACCTGATCCGGGAGAATATACCGGATGCGGATCGTTCCGTGGCGCTGTTGCAGCCGCTGGGCTTCGGTTTTGCGGATGTGGTTGTGGCGGTGCCCCGTGTTTGGATCGACGTCCGCACGATGGCCGATCTGGACGATGTCTGCACGGCGTTTCACGGGCGGCACCGGCGGCGTCTGCGCGTCGCGACCAAATATCTGTCGCTGACCCGCAGTTACTTCGCCTCGCATGGCGTCGCCGATTACCGCATCGTGGAGAGTCTGGGCGCCACGGAAGGGGCACCGGCCGCCGGCGTTGCCGAAGCGATCGTCGATATCACGACGACGGGTGCAACGCTTGCGGCGAATGGGCTGAAGGTCCTCGATGACGGCGTGATCCTGAAGAGTCAGGCGCAACTGGCGGCGGCGCTGAATGCGCCGTGGAGCGCATCCGCGCTGGAATCGGCGGGCCGGATTTGCGCGCGCATGGCGGCCCGCGAAACGGCGCGCAATTCCTATCTGCTGCGCGCCGCTTTTCCCCAAGGGGGGACGCTTGCCGCCGAACTCGGACGGGCCGGATTTTCCATGATTGTCTCGGCGGACGGAACGCAATCGCTGCTCTGCCGGGGCGCCGAGCTGTCGCGCGCGGTGGCGCTTTTGCGGCAGCATGGCGTCCGGGGACCCGTCGCGTCGGAGCGGGTGGAATATGTCTTCGGCGAGAACAATGTTCCCTTTGCCCGGCTGACGGCGGCGCTGGGGAACCGCGCCTCTAACCCTCCCTGATCTCGCGGGCGAGCCGTTCCCAGCTCAGGGCAATGGTGCGGAACGACGCGGCGATGTCGGGGTCGCGGCTGCGGGCTGCGAGTTCGCCGGCTTCGCGCGCCTGCCGCAGATAGCGTTCACGCCGCTCTTGCGGCGTTTCATGACCTGCCATTGGATCCCCGCCCCGCTGGTTCAAGTCATAATCCCCTTCCGGCGCTTTGGTTCCCGGAACCCGGCAAGTCCGTACGCGGCGGACAAAATTTCGCAGCGTGTCGGAAAAGCGACTCCGGGAACCCGAAATCCCGGCTAAGTTGCCGCGTTAAAGCCCGGGGGGGAAATTCCATGACAAATCAGGACAGGGACACGCCTGCGGAACGCCTGCGGCAGTTCCGCGAAATGGCGGCGGAAGCGCGGCAGTCTGCCGCAAAGGCAAGCAATCCGGAGATGCGGGCGGGCTATGAGCAGCTTGCAGCCGCCTGGGACCTGCTGATCAGGGAGATCGAAAACACGCCCCAAAAGTGAGCGCGTGCCGCCCGGTCGCGTTACGTCTTCGCGGGAATGCGCGAAGATCGGAGGCGGCGATGGACGAGGCGGACCGGAAGAGGAAATTGCCCCTGGGACTCAACCGGACCAAAGCCGGCAAAGCGCTGGAGGAGCAGGCGCGCCAAGTGGAAAAGAAGAGGGATGCGATCCTGCGCGAACTCGAATCGGGGAAGAAGCGGTTCACCGAGGGAAAGTAACCGAACCCTCCCCGCGGCAGCCGTTTATTCGCCGCTGCCGACGACGCGGTGAATGGAGACGATTTCCCGGGCCGACACATCGAACTGTTTCGGCGGGTTGAACTGTTCCAGCACAATGCGGTTGCCGACCTTTTTCACGAGGCGCTTGATGAGGGCGAGCGGCGGTTCGCCTTCGGCCGGCGGTTTGAGCTGCACGAGCACATAGGCGCCGGCGGTGACGGGTTTGCCCGGATGGACATAGATCAGTTCGCCGGGGTGATAGCGCGGCTCCATGCTGGTGCCGATGACATATGTGGCATAGCCGTTTGGCGCGCCCGAAAGTGCCGGCGGGCGCGCCACGTAATCGACGATTTCGCCGTTCCACAGGGATTTGCCTTCGCCGCCGCCTTCGCCCACGCCCATGACCGGAATCCGGTCGGCGGGATTGGCGGGCGGAAGCCGCAGATAAGGCGGCCGGGTAACGCCGGGGCGCGAGGGCGGACCGCCGAAACGCAGCACGTCCGGCGCAACGCCGAGCAGTTCGGCAAGCCTTTCGCGCGCTTCTTCCGGCAGAACGCCAGGGATTCCGCGCTCGAGAAACTGCTGAAGATAGGCGTGATTGCGGCCGATACGCTCCGAGGCTTCCTTCATGGAAAGCCCCCGCTCCGCCAGTTTGCCCCGCAGAAATTCCCGTACGTCCATGGAAACGGATCATAGGCGGAAAAAAACCTATTCCGCCAGTAGGATTATGCCTCTTGATTTAATAGGAACAGTCCTATACCAGTCTTCCTGTGGCGCAAACGGAGGACGTGCATGGATGTGATGGAAAGCGGGCGCGGGTTGTCGGGGCGCGTCTTCAGGGTGCGAAAGGGGGCGGTCCCGGCGCGTGCGGCGGCGGTTCTGGACCTGCCGCTGCCGGGCCACGCGGAAGAGGCCGGCAGCGCCTGGCGGCAGGCGGCCCTTGACGCGATTTTGTCCAGCGGGGTTCGCCCCTTTGTCGGGCCGGTTGAAGTCTCTCTCATGTTTCGCGGCGGAAGGCAGGGGCGCGCGATCTGGGATCTGCCGAATGCGTGCCTGCAGCTTCTGATCGGAACCCGCCTGATCGCCTCGGCGGACTCGCGTGTCCTTCGGCGGCTGACGCTCTGCTGGGGAGCTGTCGGCGGTGTACGGATCGAAATTCACCCGGCGGAAGGAGCAGCAACGTGAAACCGGAGCGGACGCCCGTTCCGGGGCATGACGGAAATCCCCCGGAGTTTCGTCCGGCGCGGGACATCGAGGGGCGCGGCCGGCGGATCGCGTCGCAGAGTTTGCAGAACATCAACAGCGACCGGCTGGAATGGCTTCTGGCGCACCGGCATATCGATCTGGCGCAGCATGGGGCAGGCCGGAAACTGCAACGCGATCGCGAACTGGCGCTGATCGGCGGATATGCGATGTCGCCGGCGCTGAGCGGATCGGCGGCGGGCGGTGCGGGGCTGCGGCAACTGGCGCCGGCGGACATCAAATGCGACGCCATCCGGCGGATGAATGCCGCGCGGGCGCATGTCGGACGGACGGGGTTCCGGATCCTGGAGCTGATCGTACTGGAGAATGAAGCGGTCGGCGAGGCGGCGCGGCGGTTGGGAGAGCCGGCGGCGAAACTGCCTCTGGCGCTCTGTGTCGCGCTGGATTTGCTTGCGGGCTTTTACCGGCTGGCATGAGGCGGAAGAAAGGCGAGGCGGTCTGCAGCGGCTGCGGCGCCGAAAACCGGCTGAAAGGACAGCGTTACGGGCGGCAGTGCAAGAACGAGGCGAACCGGAAATATCGCAGCCGTTTGAGCGAACTGATCGCGCGGGCGCGGAAGAAAGAACGGAACGCAAACCTCCGGTAGCCGTTATCCGGTCCAAAACGCGATCCTGACGGGAGGGACGAAATGTTGCGCAAACTTGCATTGGGTTGTGTGCTGATTGCTGTGGCGGGGTGCGGCACGATAGGCGGGACAAGGACGGTTCAGACGCCGCAAGCCGAGCCCCTTCCGGCCCGTTACGTGGTTTTCTTTACGCCAAGAACGGCCGATCTTGCCGTGGAAGCGCAGGTGATCGTGCGGGAGGCGGCCAAAGCCGCGGAGGAGCGCAAGCCCTCGAAGATCGAAATTGCGGTGCCGCCGAAAGTGCCCGGCGGTCCCGACGTAGTCGAAGACCGCTATACGGCGATCCAGAACATCATCGCGGCGACCGGCGCCGATCCGAAACTGTATTCGCGGGTGGTGCTGTCGGCGGACGGCGTCAATCTTCCGGGCGGCAATGACCGCGCCGAAATCCGCCTGATTCCGTAAGCGGGCGATCCGGCGGCGCGCGTTTGCGCGGCATGGTTTCACGCGCCGCAGACCTGCGGGGCCGAGGATATTGTTCCGCGCGGAACCGCTGAAATAAACCGGCGACAGCCTGGCCGTTCCCGGAACCTCAGACCGCGCATCGTCGTTCGTTTCGCGCGCGCAGCGGGAGGTCTAATCGTGCAGCCCTATGGCCCTTTGCTACCCACCAGACGTTGGCCCATATGGCTCCGTTATCTGCTGACCATCATTCTAACGGGAATCGTCGTGGTGCTGCAGGCGTTCTGGTACGAGGCCGCGCAATATCCGTTCCTGTTTTTTCTCTGCATCATCATCATTTGCGCCGCGCTGTTCGACCACTTTTCCTCGCTGCTGGCGACCGGACTTGCGGGCGGGATCATGGGGTTCTTTGCGCTGCATCCGGACAGGGCGTTTTCGCCGGCGGCCGCACCCGATCTGGTTGCGTGGGGCATTTTCATGGTGGTGGGGCTGGTGTCGGGCGGAATGGTCGAGATGCTGCACAAGGCACTCGACGATCTGCATCGCTCGGTCGATGCGCTTGCGGCGTCGGAACGGGAGAAGGACCTGCTGCTGCAGGAATTGGCGCATCGCACGCGCAACGAACTGGCGCGGCTGATCGGACTGATCAAAATGGAAGAGCAATCGGCCAAGGATGACCCCAAATTGCGGGATCATCTGCGCAGGATCGCCGACCGCATCCATGTTTTTGCCCGGTTGCAAAATCGTTTGTCGCGCTCGAATGAATTGGCGGTCGTGCAGATGCGGGAATTCATCGACGATCTGTGCCGTGATGTGCAATCCTCGCTGGTTAGCGTCAGGCCCATAGCGGTCGAGGCGCAGGCCGATGCGCGCCCGGTTGCGGAGCCGACTGCGGTGGTGCTCGGCCTGATCGCGAACGAACTCCTGACCAACGCCATGAAGCACGCGTTCCCCGGCAGTCGGGCCGGCAAAGTGCAGGTGACCTTCCGTTCGCGTGAGGGCGAATGCATTTTGTGTGTCGAGGATGACGGGGTGGGAATGCCGGTGGAGGAGCAACAGGCGCAGGACGGGCATGGCCTCGGGCAGAAACTGATCCGCTCGCTTGCCAATCAGCTTCAAGGCAGCTACGAGATTTGCCGCCGGCGGGACGGCAGCGGCACCATCGCCTCGGTCCGCTTTCCCGCCCGATAGGTCGGAAAGCCGACAATTCAAACATCAAATTGCGCGGAACCGGGGCGGAAACGGCGGCGTTGTGCAAGTGACTTGGGCTAAGTCACGAGTATGAGCGCATGAGTGACAAATCGGACGAGTACAGAAGGCAGGCGGAATATTGCGAACGCATGTCGCGACGATCCAATTCGAGGGAATTGCGGGTCTCCTGGTTGCGGCTTGCGAGCAAATGGCTGGCTCTGGCGCTTCCAGCGCGCAATGAGGGTGAGGCGGAAAATTTCGACTCGATGGTTGAGCGCAGGGGGACGGGCCAGGAGGGCTCGAAGTCAGCCCATTAGATTGTTCGACGCTTGACCGCCGTTGCCGGCCCCGGTCGCATTGGTGCCCGGACGTGCCCTAACATTACAGTTGCCTTTTCCTTTTGAGGTGCGCGCGGCGCGCTTCGGCTTGATGGGCGCGGCGCCATAAAGACCATGCGATGACGTGGGCGGGCTGGATGCGCCGTTGCGCGAGTTTCATGGCGATGCGGCGGATTTCCTGGACCGACCATCGGATCAGGAGCGCTGTTTGGTCCGAAGACGGAGCATCGTTTTTTTGGGCAGCGGCGGAACATTGGCGCGATGCCGGATGGCGGCCATCATGGCGAAGGCGAGCATGACCAGCGACACATGCCGGTGCCAACCATGCCAGGAGCGGCTTTCATTGTGATCGAGGCCGAGTTCGTTCTTGGCGGCTTCAAAGCTTTCTTCGATGGCCCAGCGATGGCCTTCGACCGATACCAGCTTTTCCATGGGCATGCCCTTGGGGCACCACGTAGAGAAGAACGCAAGGTCGCCGTCGGCAATGTTGCGGCGGATCAGAAGGCCTCGCGTCCACGCCCCGGCGAGAACGCTGTTGTATTGGCCGGCATCGAGATCGGCCAGTTCGAGATAGGCCCAGTCATGCAGGCGCGGCCCCTTGGTTCCTTCGCCCGCCGACAGGCGCCGCCAGGTGTTTTGTGGAAGATTTTGCGCGATCTTTCCGGCCGTCCCGCCAACCCGCTGCTTCTTGCCCCAAGAACGGAACACGTGGTTGGAGGCGACGCCCAGGACATAGCCCTTGCCTGCCTTGCGCAGGGCGCTCTCGATGTCCCCGGTGCCATACACGCTGTCCGCCGCGACAAAAGAGAACGGGACCTTTGCGGCGATCGCACGCGCGATCATCCGGCGTGCGATCTGGGGTTTCGTCGCAAAGCCCACATCGTCCGGCACATGCGCCGTCTTCAGGCGCTCGGGATCGTCCGTCCAATCTTTCGGCAGATAAAGCGCCCGGTCGATGAAGGCGTGGCCGTGACGCGACACATAGGAGGCGAAGACGCCGATCTGGCAGTTGGTGATCTTACCCGCCGAGCCCGTGTACTGGCGTGCAACCCCGCACGAAACCTTGCCCTGCTTCAAAAAACCGGTCTCGTCAATGACGAGAACCGCATCCTCATCAGCAAGCGTTTCCAGCGCGTAATCGCGCACGATGTCGCGCAACGCATCCGCGTCCCACCGCCCGCGGCCCAGGATCGCCTGCTGGCGCCACGGACCGGGATCGCCCGCCGCTTCCGCGCGCATCCAGCCCGTCTTGCGCCGCTCATCCCCAAGCAAACCGTCCAGGAACAAGCCTGCCGACGCCGCTACCCGCTCCTGCGTAAACAACAATCGAATACGCGCTTTCACATCGCGCAATGACGACGCCCAAGCCTCTAACGTCGTCTCAATCGATGCACCGGACATCCATGACCTCCCGAATCATGGTTGCCCATGGATTTAGAGATCAACAAAACAAGCAACTGTAATGCTAATTGGTCCGGCGTTTTTCGGCGCTCCTGGACTTCTGGATGAATTTCTCGCGTTCGGCCGCAAGGCTGGTCCACTGCTTTGCCAGCTCCATGAAATGCGAACGCAGTTCCTGTGTCTTCGCCTTTTCGGCCATCGCGCGGCAGGCCTGCGTGTTCTTGCGAAATTCGGCGACCAGCTCCATGGAGGCAGCCCCCAGTTTCGTCATTACACCCATGGTTACGCTGAGCGCGCAATAAAAAGTTCCCGAAATATCAGCAGTGGCGACCTGCGGCTGCTTGCTTTGCCCAAAGCGCAGGGTCTAAAGAATCGCGGGGGCTGGGACGGTGAGGGTTGCCCGGCGACAAAAGCAGGATTTGGAGATATCTGAGCTACGCGGATGAGCTCCGCGTATTCGCCGAATGCATGACCAATGCGAGCGCCAAGGCGATGGTGCTCAGCGTCGCGGTGGATTACGAGCGCATGGCAAAGCTGCTGCAAGAGCGGGATGACAATTAGTCCTGTCCTGCAACCCGTTCTCGCATTGGCCTCGCTCAGGGGGCGCCGGCGACATCCGGTAAACGCGGCGATCGTTCCAGGGCGAAGTGAATCAAAGTCACCGGCCCGGGAATATCATGATGGATGCTCCGTGGTCTGATCAAAATACCGGCGCGCGCGGCCATTGGCTGCGTGCGTGGACGAGACGGCCGATTATCGAGGGGAGGGGGTTAGTCGGGAATGCGCGTTACGCGCAGTCCTCCGACACCGTGGCGCTGGTACGCGGATTGCCAGCTGGAAAGTTCTTCCGCGCTCAGGCCGTACCTGCCGCAGGCTTCTTCCGGCGTCAGCAGGCCACCCGTTACAGCCGCCGCCACTTCGGCTTTGCGCCGGGGGCTCCAACGTTTTATGTCTGAAGGCGGTAAATCATCCGACGACAGGTATTTGGCCAGTCCATTGGTCCAGGGAATCTTCTTCGGGCGCTGCATATGCACGTTTTTACCGAGCCAAGCTCGGCCATAAACGTTCGACCGTTGGGACGGTTTCTCGCGCGGCCAAAATATTAGAGCGTTTTCCCATTGGAAGGAATCGGAAAGGCGCTCTAGAGCGGGATGACTTTAGGCTGAATTGTAGGGATTCCCAAAAGGTCGCGAGTTAGATTCAACATGCTGGCTGGAGACGGAGGCCAGCATGTCATGGCAAAGCCATACTCGATGGATCTGCGGGAACGAGTTGTTGCAGCGGTTGAGCAGGAAGGAATGAGCCGCCGGGGAGCGGCGCATCGTTTTGGCGTTGCTCCCAGCCGGGTGATCGAGTGGGTTAAACAGTTTCGGGAAAAAGGTCACGTCAGGCCCGGACAGATGGGCGGCCACAAGCCCAAAGCGATTTCCGGAGAGCATCGCATGTGGCTGATCGGGCGGTGCAATGCCAGCGATTTCACGCTGCGCGGACTTGTGGCGGAGCTGCTGGCCCAACGTGATCTGAAGGTGGATTACCGTTCCGTCTGGCAGTTCGTTCACGACGAATGCCTGAGCTATAAAAAAAACCGTTCTGCCCAGCGAACAGGATCGCCCCGACGTCGCGAGAAGGCGCGCGCAATGGGCGCGATATCAGAAACGGATTGATCCCTCACGGCTGGTCTTCATCGACGAGACCTGGACGAAAACCAATATGGCGGCTTTGCGCGGGTGGGGTCCGAAAGGCGAGCGCCTGCCGGCCAAGGCTCCCTATGGTCATTGGAATACAATGACCTTCCTCGCCGCGCTGCGATACGACCGGATTGATGCTCCATGGGTCATTGACGGTCCAATCAACGGCGAGTGGTTCCTGCTGTATGTGGAAAAAGTGCTCGTTCCGACACTGAAACCGGGCGATATCGTGATCATCGACAACCTGGGCAGTCACAAAAGCAGGGCCGTGCGCAGGGCAATCCGCGAGGTCGGCGCGCATTTAATCTTTCTGCCGAAATACTCGCCCGATCTGAATCCGATCGAGCAACTGTTCGCGAAACTGAAGCACTTTCTGCGTAAGGCCGCGGCGAGGACCATAGAAACCGTCTGCGCCGCAATCGGACACCTGCTCGGCGACTTCACCGCCGAGGAGTGTGCAAACTATTTTAGGAATGCCGGCTATTGCTGATCCGACTTAAACTCATCCCGCTCTAACTCATTGGCTTCGCCGAAGTGGCAGTCACTTCGGCGGAAAATGCTCTACTGGTGTGCGTTTGCACCGGCGAGAGTGATTGCGAGTTGGCGCCGGCCGGCGGCGATAACGGCAAGGCAGACGATCCCCACCGCCGCGACATGAGCGGCGAGATCCATGACGGTCACATCGAAGGGATGCCAGAGTTGCAGCGCTGCGGCGGAGAGCGCCGCAACGCCGAGACCACCGGTTGCGGTGACTTTCAGCGGATCGAGGCCCGCCGCCATGCGCCGCAGGGCCAGCCACAATGCAGCGGCGAGCGGGATGCTGCACCCGATGATGAAGGTGAAGCAGTCGGCCGAGCGCCCGAGCTTCAGACCGTCTGCCCCGGTGACGAGCCAGTTCTGGTAACAGCCATAGCCGCTGCTGAACAACCACAGTGCGAGAAACGGCAGGGGCAGAACGACCCAGTTGCGGCTGCGGTCGGGGATGCTGAGCATGAAAGCGGCCGCGATGCCTGCGATTCCGGTTGCCAGAGTTGCCGCCATCTCGACGGCAAAGCGCGGCAGCGCGAGGCGCGAAAGCATCAGGGGCCAGGCGCCGGTCATCCATGCCGTCAGCGCGACGAGCGCGATGCAGGCGAGCAGCCAGGCGCATGCGCGCGTCAGCGGCGGACGCGCGGGCGCGACCGGCTGGAGATTTTGCGACAGGGATTCGATCAGTTCGGGCGTTGTGGTCACGTCTTCTCCAGCAACCTGCGCAGATTCCTCAGCGCGCGATGTGAGGAGACCTTCAGCGCCGCGACCGATAATCCGGTGGCGGCGGCGGTCTCTGCGAGCGATTTTTCTTCGAGTTTCAACATGGTAACCGCCTGACGCTGGCCCTCCGGCAATTGCGCGATGGCTTCGCGCAAGCGCTTTGCCTCGGATTCCTGCTCCAACAGGTTCGTTTCGGGCGCCGCAAAGGTTTCATGTTCGGTATTCAAATAAGTCTCGCGGGCGCCGTGCCGCATTTTACTGCGGAGCCGGTCGGCAACGCGGCGCCGCGCCACCGCGATCAGCCAGGGCTTGAAAGGGCGTGACGGATCATAGGTATGGCGGATGGCATGCAGCGTCAGCAGAATGTCCTGCACCGTGTCTTCCACGTCATGGGGGGCGCGGAAGCGGGCCGCGGCGATCCGGCGCAACCAGGGCAGAACCGCCTCCAGCAGCTGACGATAGGCGGCGCGGTCGCCATCTTGCGCACGCGCCATCAGCGCACCCCAATCGTCCGGTCCGCTCACTGAAACCGCCAGGTTCATAGCCCCAGTTTACCCCGGGCGGGGCAGGGGCCGCGATGTTTTTCGCCCGGGTTCACGTAACCTTTTGCCGTCGGGATGCGAACCTTTGCGCATTCGTCCCGATCCGGGACATCAGAGGAGAGTAGAAATGAACCGCATTACCGCTGCCGCCGCCCTGTCCACCGCGATCGGGCTTGCATTCGCCCTGCAGGCCGGGGCCGCCGAAATGCCGCAGATCGTCAAGGACAATATGGCGCGCGCGGCCGCCAATCATCTGGAGAAGTGCTATGGGATCAACGCGGCCGCCAAAAACGACTGCGCGGAAGGGGCCCATTCCTGCGCCGGTCAGGCGACCAAGGCACGCGACACCAAGTCGTTCGTCCTTCTGCCCGCCGGCGACTGCGGAAAGATCCAGGGCGGCAACACAAGGGCCAGCTGATCATGACCGCGCGGCAGGCCGACCCTCCCCGCGCCGCCGCGCGTTTTGCGGGGCGCAGCCCGCTTCCCTCCCAGGCAGGGATCGGGCTGCGCTTCCCCCATCAACGCTTCGTCGCCGAGGCCAGACCACCGGTCCCGTGGTTTGAAGTGCACACCGAGAATTATTTCGGCGGCGGAACGAGACTGCGATTTCTCGAACGCATCCGGCAGGATTACAGCCTGTCGCTGCACGGCACGGCGCTGTCCCCGGGCACGGCCGAAGGCATCGACCGCGCCCATCTCGCGCGGGTAGCGGAGACGGCAGCACGGTTCGAGCCGGCGCTGATCTCGGAACATCTGTCCTTCAGCATGTCGGACGGCATCTATCTGGCCGATCTTCTGCCGCTGCCGCTGACCGAAGAATTGCTGGCGATGGTGTGCCGGAATGTCGAGATGATGCAGGAAGCGCTGAAGCGGCGGATTCTGATCGAGAATCCCTCGACCTATCTGCGTTTCCGTCATTCGCCCATTCCGGAATGGGAATTTCTCGCCAGTCTCGTGGCGCGCACCGGTTGCGGCATTCTCTGCGACGTCAACAATATTTACGTCAGCGCCCGCAATCACGGGTGGAATGCGGAGGCCTATCTCGCGGCGCTCCCGGGCGAGGCGATCGGGGAATTTCATCTTGCCGGCCATGCGACATGCGAGATTGGCGGCGCGACGGTTCTGATCGACGATCACGGTTCGCGGGTGTCCGAAGCGGTGTGGGATCTGTTCGACGAGGCGCTGGCGCGGTTCGGCCCGAAGCCGGTGCTGATCGAGTGGGACACGGATATTCCGGAATTTGGCGTGCTCCAGGAGGAAGCGGCGCGTGCCGAGCGGGCGCTGCGCAAGGCGGAGGGGATTCATGCAGACGCTGCGTGAAATTCAGCGGAGATTTGCAGCGGCGATCCTCACCGGCGATTGCCGCGAGGCCGCACCCCTGATCGTGCCCGGCGCCGCTGCCGCGGAAGAGATCATCGGGATTTACCGCAACACCTTCATAACCGGCGCGACGCGGGCGCTGAAACTTTCCTATCCTGCGGTCGAACGCCTGACCGGGGCAGAGTTCTTCGAACAGGCCGCCGCAGATTTCATCGCCGCTTCGCCGCCGGGGAGCGGCTGCCTCGACGATTACGGCGCGGGCTTTGCGGATTTTCTCGCTGGCCACGCGGCGGTTTCGGGTCTGTCCTATCTGCCCGAAGTGGCGCGGGTGGAATGGGCGGTGGGCATCGCGCTCCACGCGCCGGACGCAGCGGCCCTGACGGCAGAAAACTTTGCGGCTGCGGGGGCGATTGCGCCGGAGCGTCTCGTGCTCGGGCCGCATTCGTCACTGTCGCTGCTGAAAACGGAGTTTCCGGCGGACGCGATCTGGCGCGCGGTGCTCGCGCGCGATTACGACGCGCTTTCTTCGCTGTCGCTGAAAGGCGGGCCGTTCTTCCTGCTGGTTGAGCGGACCGGCGAAGGGGTTGAGGTGGGCCGCATCGGGGAGGAGGCGTGGACATTCCTTTCGGCTCTTTTTGCCGGGCGCAGTTTCGCGGAGGCCTTTGCCGCCGCCCCTTCCACAGCATTGCCGCCGCTGCTGGCCGAATGCATCGCGCATGGCCGCTTCAGCGCGTTCGAGGAGAGCCATTCATGAGCCGCATCGCCGCCCCCGCTCTGTCGCATTCGCCGATTGCCGCGACTTTGCTCCGCATACGCAACGCGCTGGAAACGGTGCCCTATGCCCTGCTCGCGATTCCCCTGAGGCTGGCGGTGGCGACCGTGTTCTGGGATTCGGGAACGACGAAACTGGCGAATTGGGACACGACAATCGCGCTCTTTAGGGACGAATACCACGTGCCGGTGATTCCTCCCGAAATCGCGGCCTACATGGCGGCGTCGATCGAACTTTCGACGCCGTTCCTGCTGATTTTCGGGTTCTTCACGCGCGGCGCGGCGCTGGTCCTGCTGGGCATGACCACGGTCATCGAGGTGTTCGTTTATCCGCAGGCCTGGCCGACGCATATTCAATGGGCCGCGATGCTGCTGGTGCTGCTGTGCCGGGGCGCCGGACGATTCTCTGTGGACGAACTGATTTACCGCAATATCCGCCGGTGACGGTCCCCTCAGGTCGTCGAGGTCGGAATCCCGCCCGCGCAGAAACTGGAGATTGGAGAATTACAGGACGCGGAATCCCTTCTCTTCCAGCCACTGCGTTCGTGCTGCGTTATAAACGGGCCGCACTTGGCGTGAGCGATGAAATGCGTACTGAATAGATGCTCAAGGCATCGTCGGGAAGCGCGTCACCTATCGGCGGATTGACGAAACCGCGAACGCCTGAGCAGAAGGCGAAAGCGCTTCTTCGCTGGAAGCGTCTAAAAAACCGTCATCGAGGAGCCAGTCAATGACCAACCCGATTCAGCTTGACGGGCTGGTTCAGGTACGCCTCGCAACCCTTGCGCCTCTGAAAGCGCAGGATGGAACACTAGCCCGGATTTCTCAGTGCGCCCCGAAGGCGTGTAACACCAGTGGAGGAAGATTCCACCCAGAGAGTTGTCGATTGATCTGGTAGCTGACGAGCGGCTTGGACGGGCAACTGGACGGGCTGAAGCCTCGTGACAAAGGCCGCCTTGGGCGGCTGAGCAATCCAGCGGGCCGTAACGCGAGTAAAGCTTGAGCAGGCCTCGAAAGTGAAGTTGCGGATGCCGACCCACCTGAGATTTGGGGAAGGCCGCGTGAACGGGGAAGCAATCGACATAGGCACCCGTTTGATCCGTCGGGGTATGGGAGCACGGCACGCTGGAAGGGTGATACGGGTAATCGGGGGAGGCCCGCCTTGGTTGGAGTTCGCAACTCCAACGCCGCGATCTGCGCGGCGGACCTGGCGGGAGTCGGACAGGGTCGTATGACCGACGAGATCGGGTAACTCCGGTGGAGGAAAGGACCCTGACTTCTGGTGTGCATTCGAAGACGGTGAGGATGAGGTGATTGGCGATGAGCCTGGAAACGCCTGAAAAGATCCGGACCCTTCAGAGAAAGCTTTATTGTAAGGCAAAGGCGGAGCCCGCTTTCCGCTTCT
The DNA here is from genome assembly GCA_963747255.1 of uncultured Alphaproteobacteria bacterium. Lineage (GTDB taxonomy): Bacteria > Pseudomonadota > Alphaproteobacteria > Micropepsales > Micropepsaceae > CAIYRG01. Next base: position 7,024 of record CAVVEG010000015.1, on the reverse strand, counting down.
ACCTTCTCTACGACAAGATCTGTCGCGAGGACACTTTGCGCCACGCCTACGCGTTGGCCCGCGCGAATGCGGGAGCGCCGGGTGTGGACGCGATTACCTTTGCCCAGATCGATGCGTCGGGCATGGAGGAGTGGTTGATTGGCTTGCGCGAAGAACTCGTCGCGAAGACGTACCGGCCGCAAGCAGTGCGGCGGGTGATGATACCGAAGCCGGGAGGCGGAGAACGCCCGCTCGGCATCCCGACGTAGCGGGCATAATGCACCTCATGCAGTTTGCGTTTGGGATGACGGATGGAGATGGGCGGAGTTGGCGACCCATTCTCGGAGTCGTCGATCCAATTCGTCATCGATGCTGATTACATATGGCGCATTCGGCTTGCGGTGCACCGCGGAGACGATACCACGTTCGATCCAGTAATGGACGACCCAGTGGCTGACGCCATATCTTTCGCGGACTTGACGAACGTTCAGGGTTCCTTCGGGAGGTTGGGGAGCTGGAATGCGGTGTTTGTATCGTAGCCATTTTATCGTACTCGGCATAATCGGCTTTTTTGTCGTCGAGCTTGTATGGCCTTCGCTTCGCAGGAGAGTGACGATTTCGTCGTCATGATGGTTGACCGCCAGCTCTCGAATGCGAGCAACGATTGGCTTGGGATAGCGGATCGCGTCCGCCCGGTTCTGCGGTAACTGGAGCTGCAGGGTCTCGGTTTTGCCGCCTTGCCAACGCACGTGCAATCTGACGACCTTCGGCTCTGGCCCCTTCGTCACGGTGATGTCGCTCACCAACAGGCGCAGAATGCGCTTGCGATCACGAGACGCGGTGGTCGATGCCGCCCACAGTCGCGGAAAGTCGCCCGCCAACTGCAAAATCTGCCGCTTCTGATCGGCCGTCACGGCTCGCATGGCCTGCCGTTCGAAGGCCGCGAGTTCGGCTTCGAGATCATGCATGCGCTGCATGGCATCATTCCAGCGCGCTTCGAGGGTCGCGGCGATCAGCCGGTTGCTGGGATCGACCTCCTCGTAACGTCGTTCGGCGAGATCGGCGTCATAGCGCGCCCGCTCGATCCGCATCCGCCACTGTGCGCCGATCTCGCGATCGCGCTTTTCCAAATTGCTCAGCGCCGCGAGCGCGAGTTCGATCGTCATTGGTGTGATCGCGCCGACAACACGCTCGGCGATAGCCATGTCGAGCGGCGTGGCGGAAACCTCAAGACAGGCACGCGACGACAATCCCTCCCGATGCTTCCACTGACACTGGTACATCGGGTAAAGGCCGCCGTTGCCCTTGTAGCGCACGGTCAACCGGCGCCCACACTTCCCGCACAAAAGCATGCCCTGCAGCAAGCAAAGTCCTTCCCGGGCGGGTCCGGCCAAGCCTTCGCGATTGGTTCGATTGGCGCTGAGGCGATTCCGGTTGGCGACGAACCGATCCCAGTCGATGTAGCCTTCATGGTGATCGCGGATCAGCACGCGCCAGGCTTCCTGTGGCACTGGGCGCAACCGGGTCGCGATCTCGCCGGACGGTCCCACTTGCTTGGAAGATTGGTAGCGGCCGAAGACGTAGGCGCCGGCGTAGGAGGGATTGGCCAGAAGGCCGATCATGCGCGAATGCGTGAGCCGGCCCCAGAGAAGTTTGCCGTCCCATGCGCCGCCATACGAACGACGTGGAAAGCGCAATCCGAGTTCCTGGAAACGCCGCACCACCGCGTAGGCGGTACCTTCCTGTTCGAAAAGTTCGAACACGGTGCGGACCGCACCTTGGACCTCCCGGTCTGGATCGAGCACGATCTTGTCATCGTCGAAGACGAACCCGACCGGCAACGGGAATCGCAGTTCGCCCTTGGACGCCTTGTTGAGCTTACCGCCGTGGAGGCGCGCGCGGATGATATGCAACTCCGCCTGGGCGAAGGTGCCCTTCATGCCGAGCACGAGACCGTCGTTGAACTCGGCAGGATCGTAGCAACCATCCTCGTCGATCACGAGTGTGCCGGTGATGGCACACAGTTCGAGAAGCCGGTGCCAATCCTGGTTCGATCGCGCCAATCGCGACGCTTCCAAGGAGAAGATCGCGCCAACTTGCCCCATCGCTACATCGCTGACCAGGGACTTGAAGTCCACGCGGTTGCTTGCTGCGGCGCCCGAGTGCCCGAGGTCGCGGTCGAGGACCCGGATCTGTTCCTGGTTCCAGCCGAGCGCTTTGGCCTTGTTCATCAGGTTGTATTGCCGCTCTGTGCTCTCCTGATTGATGCGGACCTGCGCCAGAGTCGACTGGCGTATGTAAATGCATGCCTGCCGCGACAGGTGTCGATCGGCAATTTTGGACATCATGCTCATGGGGCCCCTCCTGATTGGACGGCGGGGCGCCGGCAGCAAGATAGGACACAACCATGTCGGCGAGGATGGCGCCCGCCTTGGTGAAGTCGAAGGCGACGAGCGCCAGATCCATGGCGGTCTATCTCAGATCCTCGCGTCGCCGCAGAAGTTCGGTGTTGATCGCACAGATCTCGTTGAGCATGTCGCGCAGCTTGCGGAAGTCGGCGATCGATTGAGCGACCTGCACATGGACGTCGTTGGGCACGTAGTCCCTTCGCGGCCGCCCGCCGGGCTGGCTGATGGACAAATACCGCTTCGGGCCATGCCCAGGACCGTCGACGCAATGGCAGTTCGGTCGTCCGCAACGCTTGTAGGTCTCGACCAATGTGCCGCGCAGGAGGTGTTCGATTGGTGGCAAATCGCCCACCAGCTGGCGGCGGCGTTTGCGCAGGGCAGATACGGAAAAAGTCCGGAGGTTCATGATCGGACCGAATCACAAGTCTGTCCGATAGAATCAGAAGCCAATTCATCGGTCAACTCCGAATTTGGCCACGGTGGAGAGAGGCGATGAGTTCGGCGACTGCGACCAAACCAAAGGCGTCGATAACCAACGGTGCTCCGCTGGCACAAGCTTGCGCGCCCGGCGCCGCCCAATCGGTCCATTCCCGCGGCATTGCGAACGAGCCGAGATCAAAATCGCGCAGGCTCAGCGTCTCGACGCCCGAGACACGTCTGATCTTCAGTACATCGAACCGCCGGCCACGCAGGGGATGGAACGGGTGGACGACTTCAGCCGATCCCAAAGGTTGGTTGGACCGGAGTGCAGTTCGACGGGTGTGTGCCGACAATCAGGGATCGGATCGTTCAAACCGCCACCAAGCTTGTGCTGGAACCGATCTTCGAGGCGGACTTTGAGGACAATGCTTATGGCTACCGACCCGGACGGGGCGGAGCTGACGCGATCAAGGAAGTGCACCGGCTGATTTGCCGGGGCTACACCGACGTGGTGGACGCTGATCTGTCGAAATATTTCGACACGATTCCGCATTCGGACCTCCTCAAATCGGTGGCCCGACGCATTGTCGATCGGCATGTGCTGAGGCTCATCAAATTGTGGCTGAAGGCACCGATCGAAGAGCGGGATGAAGATGGAACACGGCGCATGAGCGGTGGCAAGAGGAGCACTCGCGGCACGCCCCAGGGCGGCGTTGCGAGTCCGATGCTTGCCAACATTTACATGAACCGATTCCTGAAACATTGGCGACTCACGGCACGTGGCGAGGCATTCCATGCCTATGTCATCTCTTATGCCGACGACTTCGTCATCCTCAGCCGTGGATACGCGGCTGAGGCGCTGATGTGGACGAAAGCCGTGGTGACCAGGCTCGGATTGACGATCAACGAGGACAAAACCTCGGTGAAGGATGCCCGGACGGAAAGCTTCGACTTCCTGGGATACACGTTCGGCCCACATCGCTTTCGAAAGGATGGCCATTGGTATCTGGGCGCAAGCCCGTCCAAGAAGAGTGTGCAACGTCTCAAGACGAAAGTCGGCAAATTGCTCGTACCCAGCAACCAGGGCTCATGGCCTGAGGTGCGCGACCAACTGAACAGGCTACTGCGCGGATGGTCCGCATACTTCAGCTACGGCACGCGATTGCCGGCGTATCGTGCCGTCGACAATCACGTCTATGATCACGTGCGACACTTCCTCGTCCGTCGGCACAAGGTGCAGGGACGTGGCACGCAACGCTTCTCGCGGGAGCATGTCTTCGGCGAGCTGGGTGTGCTGCATCTTCGACGCGTGCACCTTGGGCCGCCGCCGTAGGCCTTACCGTGAAACCAGTCGGAAAGCCGGATGCCGGAAATCGGCACGTCCGGTTTGATGAGCGGGGAGGGAAAACGGAGCGTCGCCATACGGCTGAAGCAACCGCGTCCCTCCTCGACTCTACAACTGATGCGTGCATCGGGATTCCGAATTACCGAAAGTCGTTTTGCGAAAGCGATTTTCGAGTGTCTCGAGGAGAATCCCGATGCCGACAGAGTGTAGCGCAGAGCTGTTTGGATTTGCACCCGCTGGCGGTCGCAAAGTTGTGGCCGGATTTGACGGGGGTGCGATCACGTCGGATGCGGGAGCGCTGCTTCTTGGGACCGCCGACCGGGCTCTCGATGTTATCCGGCGCTTTGCGGAGTGCTTCCGGGATGTCCGCCGCCCGGAGCTGATTGAGCACGAGGTCAGGACGCTGGTCGGCCAGCGGGTATTCGGGATCGCGCTGGGCTATGAGGACCTCAACGACCACGACGATCTGCGCCACGATCCGGTGATGGCGGTTCAGGCGGGCAAGCTGTCGGCGCGGCGCAAGGACTGTGCGCCGGTGGCCGGCAAGTCGACGCTGAACCGTCTCGAACTGAGCAGGCCCGAAGTGACGCGCTACCACAAGATCAGTTACGAGGCGGCCGGGATCGAGTTGCTGTTCGTCGCGCTGTTCTTGGAGTCGTTCTGGGCGCCGCCCGAAGAGATCATCCTGGACCTGGATGCCACCGACGATCCGCTGCACGGCCATCAGGAAGGCCGTTTCTTCCACGGCTATTACGATTGCTATTGCTATCTGCCGCTCTACATCTTCTGCGGCGATCAGCTTTTGGCGGCGAAGCTTCGCCCCTCCGACATCGACGGGGCGGCCGGTTCGGTTGAGGAAGTAACCCGGATCGTCGCCCGGATCCGCCAGCGCTGGCCGCAGGTTCGCATTGTTTTGCGCGCCGATTTAGGTTTTACGCGCGACGATTTGATGGCTTGGTGCGAAGCCAATGGCGTCGACTTCATCTTCGGGCTTGCGCGCAACACAAGGCTTGTCGCCGAGATCGCCGGTGAACTCGCCGCGGCGAAGGCTGAAAGCTCGATCACCGCCTTGCCGGCGCGCCGCTTCAAGGACTTTGTCTGGACGACGCGCAAGAGCTGGAGCCGCGAACGGCGCGTCATCGCCAAGGCCGAATTCGCCAAGGCGAGGCCAACCCGCGCTTCATCGTCACCACACTCACAGAACAGGACGGTAACGGTCAAAAGCTTTATGAGACGGTCTATTGCGCGCGTGGCGAGATGGAGAACCGCATCAAGGAGTGTCAGATCGATCTCTTCGCCGAGGCGATTGCGCAGGTTGAGCGCGATGCAGCATCGGCGAAAGAACTGAAGCGGCAGGTGGCGATTGCACAGTCATCCGACGCGGCCGGCCAGGCGCAGGCCGATCAGGCCTCAACCGATTTTGTCCGGAACGAACGGAAAAATTCTGCGACCACGCAGAAGCTGCTCGCGGCAGCGCCGAAACTCATCTCCCCACCCGAAGCGCCTTCGGCGCGTTCGGCCTCCCCTCCGGGGGGAGGCAAAATGGAGACCGCAAAGGATACGTATGCTGATGAAACAAATGCCGCCGTTGTTTATGGCGTGCCTTGCGGCCTCCTTCGCCTCCACGACGCCGCTGCCGCCGGCGTCTCCGATCCTTCCCGGATTTCCCCTCTGCGCCGGCAAATCTGATGCAGAACCCGCAGACATTGATCTGTCTCAGTTTGCCGATGTGCTCGTACAAAATTACGGAGCCTTCGAAAACAACCGCGAACGGTTGATCGGACTCCAGACCTGGGCGCGCGACGTGCAGCTTTGGTACGCGGATCTCGTGAAGCAGTTGCAGAGCGGGAAGTGAGCATGTTCGGGGACATACTCGGAACGCGGGCGGGTGACGCGAAGGACGAATTCGACGAGGGCGAGAGCACCGATCTGGCGCAGCATGTCCGGGCCTGCACGCGCCGCTACAAATCGGTGGACCGGAAGCTGACATTCCTCGTGCAGCTCGTGGTCGTGGTCATCGTCATGAACGTGCTGGGCGTGCAGGGTCTCTCCAGTGCGCTGTGGAAGCTGCTGGGAGCGGTTCCGTAAATGGCGGACAAAGATATTCTATCCGATGCAAAGGAGGCGTTTGAACTCGCCGCCGAGCGCGAAGCCCTGAACCGGCGCGAGGCGCTGGACGATCTGCGCTTTGCCCGGCTGGACGAGCAGTGGCCGGAAGTCATCCGCCGCCAGCGCGAGCGCAACGGCCGGCCCTGCTTCACCATGAACCTGCTGGAGTCCTTCATCCGCCAGGTGGTCAATGACGCGCGCCAGAACCAGCCCGCGATCAAGGTGCATCCGTCCGATTCCACCGCAGACCCCAAAACGGCGGAAATCTATAACGGGCTCATCCGCAACATCGAGGTCACATCCCGCGCCGATGTCGCCTATGACACCGCCCTCGATTACGCCGTCACCATGGGTTTCGGCTATTTCCGCATCAACACCGAGTACGCCCATGAGGACACGTTCGATCTGGACTTGCGCATCAAGCGCATCGTCAATCCCTTCCCGCTCTACGCCGACCCTTATTCCACTGAGGGCGATTCTTCGGACTGTACTCCTGGTTCGTCACCGAACTGATCGGCAAGGATCAGTTCCGCCGCAAATACAAAAGCGCGGAGGAAGTCGATTGGGACGCGCAGGGCTACACGGAGCTTGCCGACCCGTGGCGCGAGGACGATCGCGTCATGGTCGCGGAATATTTCTCCCGTGATCCCGGATAAAAACCATCCTCCTGCTCTCCGATCAGTCGGTCGTGGACGAGGACGTCTGGCTCGCGCAGAAGGACACTTACGACGCGGCCGGGATCGTGGTGGTTTCGGAGCGCGAG
>CAVVEG010000014.1:0-39617 GCA_963747255.1 uncultured Alphaproteobacteria bacterium | reverse complement strand
GGCCTGTCGATAAATAAATCGGTCAATTTGTTTTGGATTGACGTTTGGATCGTTGCCGGGTTGGCGAGATCGTATAGTTTCAGTCGCCGTGGAAAGCGTGGGGAAGGATGTTGACGGCGGCGAGCTGGGCATCGGAAACCTTGACGCCCTTGGGATATTTTCTTTGATCGAGTTCGGCGCGCACCTTTAGGCCGGCCTTGGTCGTGGTGGCGGCGATCAGCTGAACGATGGTGCGATAGCTGCGCAGTGGCTTGCCCCGCCAGTTGATGGTGATGAACGAAAAGAGGCGGTGTTCGATCTTGTTCCATTTGCTGGTGCCCGGCGGCAGATGGCAGACCGTGATGGGAAGTTCGAGGTCGTCGGCCAGCTTCTGAAGCTCGACTTTCCACAGACGCACACGATAGCCGTTGCTGCCACCGCCATCGGCGGAAATCATCAGTCGTTTGGCTTTGGGATAGCGCTTCTTGCCCATGCTCTGCCACCAACGCTTGATCGCGTTGACGGCAAAGCAGGCGGTATCGTGGTCCGTGCCGACGCTGACCCATCCAAGATTGTTGGTGATATCGTAGACGCCGTAAGGCACGGCGCGGGCGAGCTTGGGATCGATGAAGTCGTGGACATTGACGAGATCGGGCGTACCCTTGGGTCGCCAGTCCCGGCCGTTGTTCTTGAAATTGCCCACCAATTCCTTCTTTTTGGTGTCGACCGAGATGATCGGTTCGCGCGACGCCAGGAACGCCTTGGCCTGCTCGTTGATGTAGTTGAATTGCGCGTCGCGATCGATGTGTTGGCCGCCTTCCCGTGTCTTGCTGTTCGCCTGCAGGCTGTAGCCCATCTCCCGCAAAAGGCCGCCGACCACGTCGGCACAAACCTCGTGCCCCATCGCCGCCAGCTCCCTGGCGAGGTTACGCAGGCTCATGGACGTCCACAACAGCGGCTGCATCGGATCGCCGCGTGTCACAGGTTCAACGAGCGCCTCCAGATCGGACACAAGGGTCGGATCCTGAGAGACTTTACTCTTGCGCCCGCCACCCGGCTTACGCATGCGTCCGGGCGGAGCAGAGACCTTGTGCGAGACGTCCGAAAATCCCCGGTAGATCGTGGAGCGCGCCAAGCCGCTGATCCGCGACATCGCGCTCACCCCGCCATGTCCCAGCGACTGTGCTTCCAGCGCAACAAAGCGGCGGCGGCTCTGTTCATTCAGAACAGATGCCATCTGACGATAGCGTCGCCTTGCCTCGCCAACCCGCGCACCGCAAATCATCCCGCAACTCTACGACCCGCGATTCCCGATGTAAATCCTGCCAGCGTTTTTCTTCTCCAGGCGTGGCAGAATTGACTCAGTTATTTAACCGTGCGCCCTTAGACAAGCAGAGGCATTTGCGAAGGCCGAAAGACAGCGCAGCACTGGAAACATCATAGTCCGGGTTACCGATCTGCCGAAGCCGGACGGGCAACCCGATGCCGAACCGCAGAATGTCAACACGGTTGCTGAAAAGGTAAGTTCCGCCATCGATGCGCGAAATGAGCAGCTAAAGACAGTGAACGTCACACCACCAGCCGCGTTTGAATTCGTGCGGTCGCTGGAGGAAGGCCAGGAGATGGATTGCGTGAACTGCACAAATTGTGGCTATCCCCATCTCGATTTTTGCGGAGAATTGGCGCAACCTCTTCACACAGGAAGCATTTCTGCGCGAATTGCGGGCGTGACAGCACGTGGAGTGCAAAGCCCATTGTCTCCACGCCCCTCAGACCGATGCACGATCAGTTTGCAGTGTAATTTTAGTTTTTGTTGGAGGGCGCACGTTCCCGTTGGCATCTGTGACGGTAATCGAGAGGCTTCCCACCCGCACTTCCCACAGAAGCGCCGGTCCGATCCGTAAAAACGCACCTGCCATTCTCAGTACTCAAGACGAACATATCGCCGCTTTCCGGCTTAAGTTCGGTCGGTTCATTACGAACGAAACAAAGGAGGTCCAGTGTTTCCTCGATGGCATCACGCCCGCGCTCAATGAGTTCGTGCAGCACACTGATTTCCTTTATAGTTGCGGCAACACAATACCTGTTTTGCGTCAATGGCGACCGTCCAACCGTTGTCCAATGGACGCCGAACGTCAGAAATTGCATCCGACTTCAGCCAAAATCCTACAGAGGTCGAGCCTTTGTCATTCTCCAGAGGTAGCGTTCCGATTGAGGCCATCAGTCACCCCGCCGACCCTATTCCGGTACCGGCCCATTCAGGCGGCCAGTACCTTAACATTCCGCCACGAAGTACCCACACTCAGTGCGCTCGGCAAACTACCACCTGAATAACCGGCAAATCATCGCATTTTAACCTCCGCTCCACACGAATACCCGCTGGCATCCTTTCCTGTGTGGAAAGCATCGTGTGGAGCGCGTGCTCTCGACAGACAGATCGCCGAACTGGGCAAAGTGGAGGCTGATCCCATCGTGAAGAACTGGGAAGCTGTAGCCCTATCGCTCAACATCAATCCTGACCGCATCCGGCACTCCGATACGTCTTGGAATACCCACAACGTTCTCGAGGGCCACCAGCGGCAAGAAACGCAAGAACAACAACAAAGCCTTCGGCGTTAAATACTGCGCGCATTTAAAAAGGTCTAAGCATCACTCAGCGCGGACCGCTGGGCGTCGTCGCGAGCGGAATGCCAATGTTTTGAATCGCTGTCGAGACTGCCACTGCATTGGCGAGCAATGTGAAAATTTTATCCTTTTCATGAGCTAATTCGCAGCGTTGGCAGTTTAGGCTCAGCTATGCGGCCGTGGCGGACCCGGCCACGTCGTATAATTGAAGTTAGGAGGGGAGTGCAGATGGGGAAACTCTTTCTCGGCATTCCAACGATACTGGCGGCGGCGGTCTCAGCGAAAACGTATCATGTGGTACCGGGACGAAAATGGATTTTGCGAATTGCATTCGGCGCACTGATCGTCACGGCCGCCAGCTTCGCCTGGGCGAACTGGCCGTCGGCCAAAGTTGCACCACCGCAAGGTGTGACGGCGAATATAGATAGATCCATACTTCGGTTGTCCGGTTCGAAGACAATCGCGTCAGTACTCGCACCGAAGCTCGTAACATCCTGGCTGGTCTCGATTGGCGCCTCAGACATTGAACAGAAGGAGCGTGTTGGAAGCGATAGCGATCAAATCATTCGATCTGTCATAACTGGCAGGATAAACAGAGATCCCAGGTTGTGGTGGAGCTGAATGACCGCGGCTCGGCCAATGTATTGGAAACTCTCTTCAGGGGCGATGCCGATATTGGAATAACATCCCGGGAGATCAATTCCTCCGAGTTGACGCTGCTGAAGTCACTCGGCGACATGCGCTCTCAGGCTTCGGAACATGTGCTCGGCCTTGAAGGCATTGCGGTGATTGTCCCTCGTTCGAATGCTATTTCCTCGCTATCGAGGAGTAGTATTCAAGAAAATTTTCGCCGGCCAGATAACGAACTGGTCCGCCGTTGGCAGGAAGCAACTGCCCATCCACCTCTACGCGCGCGACGAGAACTCCCGCATTAATGACGAGTTCGCTGCGCTCGTTCTCGGCGATAATTCGATGGCGAATGCAAAACGCTATGAAGACAGCGCGGAGCTGGAATCCGATCTTGCGGGCGATCCCGGTGGCATCGGTTTTGTCAGCATGCCTTACGTTAAGGACACACGTTCGGTTTCCATCAGTGATGAAGGGGCCGCGCCGCTGCTACGGCCAGTCTACCTCTACACCGCTGCTGCCCCCCGGAATCCCACAGTGACAGGCTTTGTGCGATTTGCCATTTCGCCCGAAGGGCAGAATATTGTCAGGCAAGCCGGGTTGGTTCCGGCGTCAGGGGAGGTCCGGTCTCTTCGAACGACGTCGCGACCGTTGCGTCGCCAGGCGCCGATCTCAATGTTTCGATCATGATGATCGCTTCAAACGTCCTGCTCCCCGGAGGCGCCGGCCACAGTCGTGCCGGACTTGGCGGTCAATCTGACGGGACCGGTACCTTCTCCGACGATCACGGCCTCACTCCAGGCGCCCCCTCCTCCACCGGCGATGACCGCCTTACTCCCGGCACTGACACCGCCTGGCCCCGAGGCCATCCCGGCGGCGAGGGCGGCGCCCAACCACCGCTCCCCGGCCCTGAGACCGCTTCGCCGGTGGTGGAAGCAGCACGTCCACCACCGGCGCCCGATCATCCGGTTCCTCCGCCGGTGGTGCAGGTGGTACTGCCACCGGCGCCACCCCGCCGACACTTCCGGTAGCGATCAACAGTCATGCTGTTACGGCGGCTGACTATCCGCTGATCGCAATACGTCTGCAGGAGCAAGGCAATGTCATGGTCAAATATCTGGTCAGGGAAGACGGCTCGGTGGGCGACTGCAATGTGACCGCGCCGAGTGGCACACCGCTGCTTGACGATGCAGCCTGCGCGATGGTGAAGCGGCGCTGGAAATTCAAGCCGGCGATGCAGGACGGAAAGCCCATTGCCGAATTCCTGACCGCTGAAGTTGTTTTCAAGCTGAAATAGCTGTTAGCGAACTGGCCTAATCCGCGGGCCCCGTTTGCTTCGATTATGCAGCCAGCTACCGGACTCTGAATAGATGCTCATTCCGAAATTTATCGAAATCGCCCGTTGAACGGTTCAATCGTGGCTGGCCACCAAATCAGTGCGTCAGATCCGGACACGGATCTTATAGGCGAGTGACTGAGAAGACCTGGATCGAAAAACTTACCAAACCCTGCGTTTCGCGTTTTTTAATGCGGCCGGACGCCTGCCTGAAGTTGCCTATCCTTCCGGAGTCGGCATTGCGGCGGGTGCTGCTGCCAATGATTGAGGGGTCGCCGGAGACTGATGAACCGGAAATCCTGCGGTCATTTTCAGCTGCGCAGAACGCAGCATGGTTAACCTTCCGCGCCTGTCAACCTGCCCTTCAGGTGAGGGTTCATTACGCGGCCCAGCGCAATTATGATCAGTGCGGCAACGGCGAGTGAAGCCACAATGATCACCAGTGCGGGCCCATGGCTGCGGTTTTTGCGCGGACAATGCCGATGACATATTGGCCGGCAAAACCGCCCAAAATTCCACCAACCATGTTGATCAGCGCAATTCCACCAGCCATTGCCGGGCCACTCAGGAGCGATGATGCGAGACCGTAGAATGGCGTCAGTGCCGAATACATGGCGGTGCCTGTCAGCGCCAAACTCACCAGCATGACGACGCTGTTGTTCACAGTGCTTGCGATAAGCAAACCGAGGGCAGCAACCAATACCGCCAGGGCCGGATGCCAGATGCGTTCGCCCCTGCGATCACTGAACCGGGCCCAGAAAATCATTGCCGGCGCCGCCGTGACATAAAGCAACGCGACCACAAATCCGGTAGCGGTCGTGGAAAAACCTGCCGTCTGGACCAGCAGAGGCAGCCAGAAGCTGAATCCATAGATGGCAAACAGGATGCCGCCATAAGCGATAGCCAATGCGCTCACACGGGGATCGCGCAAGGCAGGGAATAATCGTTCCTCTTTGCCGGCCTGTTCAGCCGCCACCGATGATGAGACGAAACGGCGCTCATTGACCGTGAGCCAGGAAGCATCCGTCGGACCGCTCGGAAGCAGGTTCAAAATCGCGATGCCGGCGACGCATGCTGGTAATCCTTCGAGGATGAAGAGCCACTGCCAGCCCCGCAGTCCGGCCGCTCCGTCCAGAGAAAGAATGGCGCTCGCAATCGGCCCGCCGATCACAAACGAGACGGGATTTGCGCACATGAAGATCGAGGTGAAGCGGCCCAGATGGCGTTTGGGAAACCAGAACGTCAGGTAAAGAATGATTCCGGGAAAGAATCCGGCTTCCGCCATACCAACCAGAAATCGCAGCACATAGAAACTCATCGCATCTCTCACCAATGCGGTAGCCGCCGCCGTCGCTCCCCATGCGACAAGAATTAGGAAAAGCCAGCGGCGTGCGCCGATCCTGTGCAGCATCAAATTCGCCGGAATCTGAAAAATCGAATAACCGATAAAGAAGATGCCGGCGCCGAGGCCGTAAACTGAAGGCGTAAATCCCAGTTCCCGATTCATGGTGAGCGCGGCAAAGCCCACATTTGTCCGATCGAGAAAATTGATGAAAAAGGACGCAGTGATCAGCGGCAGCAACCGCCATGCGCATTTCCGGAAAACCGCTTCGTCCGTCAATGCGCCTGGCCCCGGTTTTCTGGCGTGAGCATGAATTCCGTGCGCGACTGGAAGTGGCTACTTGCCAGTGGAGTTGGTGATGATTTCACCTGACGTCAGCGCATGATTCTTCATTGCATTCACGACGGCCTGGCGGTCCGCAGCGGCGGGATCCAGGTTCAAATGCGTGTCCAGCGCGAAGACCTCAAAATGATACCAGCGGGTCGCACCTGACGGCGCGCGGGGCCCGGCATACCCGGCCGCGCCGCGAAGCTTGACCTGCATGGCGCCTTTCAGGACACCGCTTTCCAGGTGCATATCGGCTGGAACGTGTTCTGGAAGAGTCGTCGTCGTGGAAGGAATATTATAGATCACCCAGTGTGGCACAGGATGGCCATCGACGACGTCGATGCCTTCCGTCAACACGACATAGGACCGCGTACCAGCGGGGCCTCCGGTCCACGAGAGGCTGGGTGATATGTTGTTTCCGTCCGCCGTGAATTTGGCATTGAGCGTGCCGGGAGTGGTGTCGCGCGGGCTGGGTGTGAACGAGCTGGATGTTACGCGCAGCGGCGCCGCGGCGCCTTGCAGAGCGGTAATACTGTCGGCGAGCACCGCAGCATCACCGGTAAGCCTGGCCTGAGCACAAGCGGGAGGCGCAAACAGCGCCATGACGGCCAAACTCACCGCACTTCGACTGACAAATTCATTCATGGCGATTTGGAATCCCGCGGGGGTTTCGCGGACCGGCTTATACCATCCGGCGTGCGCATCTGTTAGCGCGCCGGCAGTGATCCGGACGCACGACGCGAGAGCCGCGCGGTGACGAACCATTCCCAGACACGCCGCGACTTGGACGGCGTGATGCTTTCGCCAATTTTTTGTGTTGGCGGATGGTGCGATGCGAGATCAGTCTTTGGCATTGACCATAATGGTAGCCCAGGAGGCGATCGGCGCGCTCCGGACATTCGTGTATTCTTTCCGTGATGAGCAAAGCGTTCACCAAGGAGACAGACGGCGCGGATGGCGAGGCCGAAGAGGCTGATGCCCTTCCCGCCCATGTGAAAAACTATGTCACTCCGGCGGGATTGGCGGCGCTTCAGGAGGAATTCCACCGGCTTCGTTATGACGAGCGGCCCAAAATCGTCGAGACCGTGTCCTGGGCGGCCGGCAATGGCGACCGCTCGGAAAATGGCGATTACATTTACGGCAAGAAGCGCCTGCGCGAAATCGACCATCGCCTGCGCTATCTCTCGAAACGCATCGAGAGCGCCGAGCTGGTCGATCCAAACCGTCAGAAAAACCGTGACCGGGTGTTTTTTGGGGCCACCGTCGAATATGCGCGAAGAGACAAAACGCTGCAGAAGGTGACGATTGTCGGGGTTGACGAAGCCGAACTCGCGAACGGCAAGATCAGCTGGCTGTCACCGGTCTCACGCGCTTTGATGAGAGCACAGGTCGGCGACGTTATCGAGTTCCGTACGCCGTCAGGGCTGGATACGATCGAAGTGCTGTCGATCGAATATGGCGCCCCGTAGAGGCAGCGCGGCGCATACCTGCTGCGGCGGACCACTTCATCTCAGGAACCACGGCATTTCTCGCAGCGGTCAAAAAACATGTTTTCGCCGTATGCTTTTTTGATTGCATCGATCAGTCCGTTCCGGAATTCAGGACTCATCGGACCGAAGGTGCCTTTTGTAAACTCGGCATTCGCGACCGTATATGCGGCTGCCAGATCGCACGTCCCCTGGATGTAACTACCCTTATGATGCTCACACTCCCGCAGGGTCCCGGCTTGCACCAGGACTGACAGCGCGCTTTGTCGAAGCGCCGCAACATCGATTTTCTTCGCTGAACGAAACCACATGATTTCCGCCGCAGGGTTTACCTGTCAGGAGGCGTAATGAAACCGCCGGAGCCTATCGGATCGTCGGGAAAAGGCGTGGGAGGAGAAGCGACAGTTGGAGCAGCGAGCGAAGGGGCCGTTGGCGGAGCGGGCGATGGGACCGTTGCCCGCGGCAATTCGAGCGTGGAATTACTGCCCGCGCTATGCAGCTGCGTCAGCAATCCGGCAACGTTTGGAATGGAGACAATTCGCCAGTGATCCCCCGCCCGTCTCATATCAACGCGTACAAGCAAGGGGCTGTTGCTGAGAGGTGATCGAACTCGCACATCGAGAACGGCATCGGAACCAGACCTCGATTGTGAAGCAATTCCCTCGTAACTGATTTGAGAAGCAATCAGGGCACGGACACCATTCGTGAGAAAAAGCGTCATGTAGTTTGTTGCATTGTCGGAGTTCGAGGCTTGCGGTTGATCGGGGACGCGATTTCTCAGGAAATCCTGTTCTACAGAAGCAACGAACTGCGGCAAGATAAGAGACTTGAACCCCGTGACAATACCGTTTGCTATCAGAGTGTCCCCGACACTGCTGCTGTTGTTGGCGAGCCAGCTGCTGGCGGCTTGATCGGTCCAATCGCCAAGAACGCTCTGGACGTCCACATAATTGTCGAAGGCCTGCGCGTCCTGGTGCGCGAATGCCGTCCCCGCCATTACCAGCGAATCCTCTGGACTCGGTCCCGGGAACAGGCCGGGTCCCGACAATGCCACCGCCGCAATGATTGTTGCAGCAGCGGCGGCGGCGATCCATGTTAAGTTTCGAAGCGTATGAGAGTGGCGTTGCGGCGGATTCGGTTGTGTCGGCGGAACCGCCATCGGTTTTCCGCAGGCGCTGCAAAAGGAAGCATTATCTGGATTGGACGCGCCGCATTGGGTGCAAAACATGAGTCTCTCCCCCCGACTGCCCATGCAGTTGACGCGGGTCACCGTATCTCAGTCGTGCCCGGCAATCTAATCTTTCCCAGGGCAGCCCCTCCAACGGCAAGCCATCAGCCCTCGCGGAGAACGTACGTGCCTCACCGTAACTGGTGGTGCGGGACCAGCAGGGCGCCGCGACCGACCTGAAAACGGTTCCTGCCCGGGAGCCATCCGGCAGACGTCCACAGCCCTATTGCCAGAAAGGCGGATTTTTGAGACGACGCTGTGGAATCATGGCCGGACCAGGGGCGATATGAGCGCAGGGCTGCTGCATGTTCGGGAAAAGCGGTTTGTCCTCATCCGGGGCGGGCTTGCGGCGCTTCTCCTGCTGTTCTGCCCGGTTGCTCAAGGTCAGACGGAGGACGTGATCTCCGCTTTGCCGCAGGACGTGAAAGCGCCGCCGGACAATCCGCCGGGCACCGATAAGGCGGCGCTGGGAAGGCTGCTGTTCTGGGATCCGGTCCTTTCGGGCAACAGGGACGTGGCCTGCGCGAGCTGTCATCATCCACAGTTTGCGTACACGGACAATCGCGACCTTTCCATCGGGGTGAACGGCGCCGGTCTCGGCGAGGAGCGCCGTTTCAAATCGCCCAACGCAATTCCGTTCGTCAAAAGAAACAGCCAGACGCTTCTGAACGTCGCCTTCAACGGCATCGATGAAGAGGGCCGCTACGATCCATCCGCTGCGCCGATGTTCTGGGACATGCGCGTGGCAAGTCTTGAGGCGCAGGCCCTCGAGCCGATCAAGACCTTTGAGGAAATGGCAGGCGATGCCTACCCTGCCGGCAAAGCCGTGGATACCGTCGTCGGCCGCTTGAAAGCGATCCCCGAATATCGCGCGCTGTTCGCCAAAGCCTTCGGCGGCGCGGATCCGGTCACTGCCGGCAATCTCGCCAAAGCGCTCGCCACATTCGAGCGAACGCTGCTCGCCAACAACGCCCCTTTCGACCGCTATATGCGCGGCGATCGCACCGCCATGACGGACGCCCAGATTGCGGGAATGCAGCGCTTTGAAAGCACCGGATGCACCAATTGCCACAATGGCCCGATGTTCTCCGATTACAAACCGCATGTCCTCGGCGTGCCGGACAACGAAAAACTGGCGGAATCGGATACCGGCGTCAAAGACAATCCCTATGCCTTTCGCACCGCCTCCCTCAGAAATCTGCAATACACCGCCCCCTATATGCACAACGGTGCATTTCAGACTTTGCAGGAAGTGGTGCGATTTTATCGTCGCGGACCACGCAATCCGAATGTCGGGCGCCGGCAGATAGACCCGCTCGTCCGGCAACTGCGCCGGCCGGGCCGCGCGGTGGACGAGATCGTCGATTTTCTGGGCGCACTGAATGACGATTCATTCGACAGGTCGGTCCCGTCTCGCGTGCCCAGCGGTCTTGCTCCGGGCGGACACATCCAATAGCGAAGCAGGCGCCGCATTTCGCGGCGACGAAGGCGGCGGCGCAGCTGCGTCCCTCTCCCTCCATGGGCGGCCTCCGAGCCGCCCATCCAGCTGACGCATGTCCATGCGGCAAAATTCAAGCCTGGATGGCCGGGTCGGCGCCCGGCCATGGTGAGGTGGAGTGCCGGTGTTCGCCTTGAAGAACCCAGCAAGACGCTGCCGTGGAGCCCGGTTACTCCGCAGCTTCCAGCGCGCGGTGCACAGCCCCTCTCCCTCCATGGGCGGTCCCCGAGCCGCCCATCCAGCAGCGCCGCGTCTGCGGCGCAATATTTCCGTGATGGCGCGCAGGCAGCAAACTGTCGCCGCTTTTCGCCCGCTCCTCTATTGTGACCAAGCCTCCTGCGGATACACCCATGATCAGAATTCCGGTTTCGATCACTTCGGATTTCATCTGTCCCTGGTGCTTTATCGGCGAGCGCCGGATTGCGCACGCAGCCGAAACCCTGGCCGGGGAACTGGGCGAAGAGGTGCGGCTCGACATCGCGTGGCGCCCGTTTGAACTCAATCCCGATATTCCGCCGGAAGGCATCGAACGGCGCGCCTATCGCGTCGCCAAATTCGGCAGTTGGGAATACAGCCGGCAGCTCGATGCGCAGGTGATTCAGGCCGGCAAGTCCTCCGGCGCAATTTTCAACTACGACCGCATCACGCGCACGCCGAATACGCGCCGCGCGCATCGCCTCGTCTGGTGGGCATCACGCGAGGGACGCCATCCCGGAACCTTGCCGGAACGTCTGTTTGAAGCCTATTTCGTCGAAGCGCGCGATATCGCATTGCCGTCGGTGCTCGCAGATGCCGCCGCGGAGGCGGGGTTGGACCGCGAAGCCGCTGCCGCTTTCCTGGCCACCGGTGAAGGCACGCGAGAGGTCATGAACGCCGAAACCGATGCAGCGCGCCGTGGCATCCGGGGCGTGCCGGATTTCGTCGTTGACGGCATCGGCTTCTCGGGCGCACAGCCGCTCGATACGATGATCGATGTCTTGCGCCGCGCGGCGGCGCATGATCGGATCCCGCGGAATTCGTGATCCGAAAAAAAGAGGCCGCGGACAAAACCTTTGCGAGGGGAACTGTCCGCGGCTCTCAGGTGGGTCCCGGCAAACGGGACCAGGGTGACCAAATCGGAATTCGGGTGCTTCGTGCGCGCCTCACTGTTCCGGCTGATCAATGTCTGCGGATTTGCTTTGTGTAAAGAACAATCATCAAATGAGAACCGTATCTTCACGGTCATTCTGTTGTTAACGTTAATTCCGGTGGCGTCATGTTGAAGGTGCGGCAGTGATGACCGTTCGGGAACAGGTCAAACGCAGTTTCCTTCTGAACAACGGGATAACCATGCCCGCGCTTGGCCTGGGCGTCTGGGCCATGCGGGAGGGCAGCGAAACCGAAAAGGCCGTGCGTTGGGCGCTCGAAGACGGCTATCGCCTGATCGACACAGCCAGGCTGTACGGGAATGAAACCAGCGTCGGCAGGGCCGTCCGCACCAGCGGCATTCCGCGTGAAGACGTGTTCGTCACGACAAAACTCTGGCCGACGGATTTCGGACGCGTCGAGCATGCGTTCGAACGCAGCTTCCGGAAACTCGACCTCGGATATATCGACCTTTATCTCGTTCACAACCCGGTCGATTTCATTCCGGGATTCGGGACGGTCCGCCGAAGGGTCTGGAATGCGCTGGAAAAAATTTATGCGCGAAAACTCGTGCGCGCGATCGGGGTAAGCAATTACAGCGCCGCCAATATCGCGGAAGCAATCGCGGCCGGCAGCATCGCCCCCGCCGTGAACCAGATCAAACTCAACCCCTTTTCCCATGACAGCGCGCTCGTCGCTTTTTGCAAATCCATGAATATCGCGGTCGAAGCCTATAGTCCGCTGACGCGGGCGCGGCGCCTCGGAAATCCGGTGATACGGAAAATCGCGGCCAACCATGGGCGGTCGCCCGCGCAGGTACTGATCCGATGGGCCCTGCAGCATGGGACCATCGTCATCCCAAAATCCAGCCACAGGGAGCGGATCGCCGAAAACGCCCGCGTGTTCGATTTCGAATTAAGTGAGGATGAGATTCAGTCGCTTGATCGTTTGAGCCGTTTCCGGCCCTGACCGGTTAGTGCTCGGGCACCCGCTTCGCCCGCGGCGCCCGGCGTTTCTTGCTTTCCGCTGCCGCCTGCACAGGGCCCGCTGCCGCCCTGTCTTCGGCTTCCTTGGCCAGCCTCAACGCCTGAAGACGCGCGCGCTTGGCCGCGCTGATGGCGCGTTCGTTTTCCAGCTCCTTGCGAAGCAAAGCATCGCGCTGCTCCGTCGAGGTGAAATGGTTTTGCGCCTTTCGACGGGCGGCCGAACGCCGGTTTTCGTTGCCTTCGCTCACTTGATTCCTTTCAGCGTAAAGGGAAACAGTGAATACCGATGGCCGGACTCATCGTCCGGCCATCGTCATCAAGCTCAAACGGCCTTCAGGTTCACGGCCTTCGAGCCGCGCGCGTCCGGCTGAATGTCGAACGAAACCCGCTGACCTTCGGCGAGGCTGCGCATGCCGGCGGCCTCAACGGCAGTGGCGTGAACGAATACGTCCTTCGCGCCGCCTTCCGGAGAGATGAAGCCGAAACCCTTTTGGGTATTGAAAAACTTGACAGTTCCGATGACCATGATTGCTCCTTATGCATCGGGATTGCGCAAGAGCTTATGCTCAGGCGCTGCTTCGGGCCCAATCCGGTTTGGAAGTACGGCTGTCTCAGCCAGGCGCGCAACAAGTGAGCGGTGGTCTAACAGTTGCGCTTCATCTGACGGGACGCCGTCGCAGGCGCCTATATAGGCCTCATGGCGCCATCTGACAAGCCATAGCGGCCAAAATCGCCCCCGCCGGGGCAAAGAGGACGTTCCGCAGCCTGAACGTCAAGGCCCCGGCTGGCCGCGCCCGGTGAAGATCTGCCGGGCGACCGATTGCAGATGATGCGTCAGGGCGGCAATGCTCCCGTGATGGCTCTCCAGGAAGCCGGTGAATTCGCCGCGTTCCGACACCGCGAGCCAGATGCCTTCGACGCGAATGTCCGTGATCACCGAACGCCCGTCGGCCCGTTTGCGGACCTGAAAATCCACCTCGGAATGTGGACCGTTGGGGTCGGCGGGGATCACAAAATCGGCTTTGACAACAATGTCATCCGGCGCCCGTTTCGCCGATCCCGCGACATGGAAGAGCTGGCCCTTGTACCGGCTGAGCCAGGCCGAATAAAGGACGAGGTCATGCTCGATGAAGGCATCCTCGAAGTTCCTGAGTTCGGAGGCTGAGGCATTGCCGGCATATGCGCCGAGCGTAAACCGGGCAATGCGCTGCATGTCTGTGGCCGAAAGCATGAACTCACGGAACTTAATGCGCCGCTGTTCTTCGGACAGCGACCGGTCGGAAAGAATCCCGTATCCCTGCTGAAGCGACTGCGCGACGAAAGTTTCCGCAGGATAGCGCGGCTCCGCGCCCGCAAGCCCCGGTAATCCCATCAGGAGGACAGCAAGGGCGAGCAGCCGAAACACGCGGTTCGGCAGAACACGCGACGAAATGACGATCATTATACGGAGCTGACGTTCGGTAATATCCGCGCGGTGGTCCATGGGGCGGAGGCGGCCGGGATCGATGCGGCCGGGATCGATGCGGCCATGAACGCTGATGCCAGTCCATGCCCGAAGAGCGCCTTCCGAAGATGCAAGCTCTCCTCCCTCGCTTTGCCGCAAGGCAGGGTAGGTGTGTCATTCTGAACTGCAGATGAATGGATTTGACAGCTTCGCAGCCAACCCGGAACGCACCTGCGCGATTCGAAAACCCGGATCTGCTATCCGCGCGCAGGAAGTGGAGGCGGCGGCGGAAACGCGGTTGCAGTGAATTGAATCTCCGTGATGGCCTTCATGCTGCGCGCGCCATACCGGAAGGGAACGACGAGGCGCATCGGCGCCCCGTGTTCGGGTGGCAAAGCCTGATCGTTCATCATCCAGGCCAGCATCACCTGCGGATGCATCAGCGTCTTCATGTCCTCGTCGGTCACATAGCCGTCCGACCCGGCAAACCGTCCGTATGCTGCAAAGTTCTGCGCGCCCAGCATCTTTGCCACTTCGGAAAAGCGGACGCCGGTCCATTTGACGATTCCCGTCGGTTTCGCGGCACCGCATTGCAGAAGCGTGATCTGCGAATGACGCGGCAGCTTTTCGAGATCGCTCGCATTCAGCGTGCCCGACAGATTGGCCGTGCCGCGCGCGTCCACCTTCACTTTCATCTTCTGAAAGTCGAATTCGATGTCCGGAGTGCCCCGCCCTTTCCACAAGACCCCGTCGAGCTTTCCGAGCTCTGCCTCGCCATGTTCGACGGCCGATCCGTCCGGGTTGAGCGGCAGAGGCGAAATCTTCCGCAACGGAGTTTCGACAAGACTGTCCGGTTGCGCGGCGGGCGTCTGTGCCGCGCCAGGATTGACCCGGACAGCCGCAATCGACAGAGCGGCAACCGCCGTTACCGATGACTGCACAACTTCGCGCCGCGAAAACTGCATGGGGTCCCTCCCGTTCCGGACGGTCGACTTTAGTCCTTCCGGCTCCGCAAAGCCATGCGCCCGCAGTCCGGCCTATGAGGCCGGCCGCCGCGCGCGCCATTTGAAAAAGGCAATTCCGGCCCAGGCACCCTCCAGCACGCCGAACGGCCAGGTGCCGGCCATAAATCCGTACACCGCGGCGGCGACGCAGCAACCCGACAGCCCGAGCGTGAACCAGTGGCTCCTGCTCTCGAGCGCGTAGCACAGGACCATGATGCTGACGGCCACCACGCCGAAAAGCGTGAGTGCGTCAAAGCGCATGATCCGCGCGCCTCGAATTACCCGGCAGCGGCAGCCTTTGAAATGTAGATTTCCGACCCGCCTTCCCG
This sequence comes from uncultured Alphaproteobacteria bacterium, assembly GCA_963747255.1. Classification (GTDB taxonomy): domain Bacteria; phylum Pseudomonadota; class Alphaproteobacteria; order Micropepsales; family Micropepsaceae; genus CAIYRG01. The sequence goes on along the minus strand of CAVVEG010000014.1, from coordinate 24,280 downwards.
GAATTCGGCCGACTTTTTCGCCATTGCCGCGCGGATTTCCTCGCTCGACAAGGTGTCGTTGGTCCCGCGCGCAAAATCCCGCACTTCCTGGCTGATCTTCATCGAGCAGAATTTGGGGCCGCACATCGAACAGAAATGCGCCACCTTCGCGCCATCCGCCGGCAGGGTCTCGTCATGAAATGCCTCCGCCGTCTCCGGATCGAGCGCGAGCGCGAACTGGTCGCGCCAGCGGAATTCGAAACGCGCCTTGGAAATCGCATCGTCCCAGATCCGCGCCGCCGGATGACCTTTCGCGAGATCGGCCGCATGGGCGGCGATCCGGTACGCGATTACGCCGTCCTTCACGTCGTTCCGGTCCGGAAGGCCCAGATGTTCCTTGGGCGTTACGTAACAGAGCATCGCCGTGCCGAACCAGCCGATCATCGCCGCGCCGATGGCCGACGTGATGTGGTCGTAACCTGGCGCAACATCGGTTGTCAGCGGGCCCAGCGTATAGAACGGGGCTTCGTCGCAGGCCTTCAACTGGCGGTCCATATTCTCCTTGATCTTGTGCATCGGGACATGCCCGGGGCCTTCGATCATCACCTGAACATTGTGTTTCTGCGCAATCCGGTTGAGTTCGCCCAATGTCTCCAGTTCCGCGAATTGCGCCGCGTCATTGGCATCCGCCGTCGAACCGGGCCGCAAACCGTCGCCCAGCGAAAACGACACGTCATAGCGGCCGAGGATTTCACAGATCTCTTCGAAATGCGTGTAGAGGAAATTTTCCCGATGATGCGCCAGGCACCATTTGGCGAGAATCGAGCCGCCGCGCGAAACAATTCCGGTAACCCGTTCCGCCGTCAGCGGAATATGTGCGAGCCTCACCCCCGCATGCACGGTGAAATAATCGACCCCCTGCTCGCATTGTTCGATCAGCGTGTCGCGGTAGATCTCCCATGTCAGTTCCTCGGCAACGCCGCCCACTTTTTCCAGCGCCTGATAAATCGGCACCGTGCCGATCGGCACCGGCGAATTGCGGATGATCCATTCGCGGATGGTGTGGATGTGCCGGCCGGTGGACAAATCCATCACCGTGTCGCCGCCCCAGCGGATCGACCACACCATCTTCTCGACTTCTTCGGCCGCGCTGGAAGTCACGATGGAGTTGCCGATATTCGCGTTCACCTTGGTAAGAAAATTCCGCCCAATGATCATCGGCTCGGATTCGGGATGGTTGATGTTGGCGGGAATGATCGCCCGCCCGCGCGCCACTTCCGCGCGCACAAATTCGGGCGTCACTTCGGCCGGAATATTTGCTCCGAAACTCTCGCCGTCCGCCAGAGCCGAACGCCCGAGATTCTCCCGGATGGCGATGAATTCCATTTCCCTTGTCACGATTCCCGCGCGCGCATATTCCAGCTGCGTCACACGTTTCCCCGGCCTGGCGCGCAACGGCCTGATATGCGAGCGGTCGAACTGGGGAACGGACAGCAACTCGCCGGCCTTCAACCCGTCGTCTTCCGGGCGCCGGGAGCGGCCGTCATATTCCTCCACATCGCCGCGGGCGAGAATCCATTCGCGCCGCATGGGCCTGAGGCCCCGGCCGATGTCGATGGTGACACTGTCGTCCGTGTAAGGACCGGAGGTGTCGTAAAGCCGGACCGGCGGCTCGCCGCCGGACAGCGCAACCTCGCGAAACGGCGCACCGTTGACGTGGATCTTGCGCGAGCCCGGCAGCGCGCCGCGCGTGATCTGATCGTTAGATGGCGCTGCATTGCGGATCTGCTTGTTCATCGGCCCTTCCTCCGTCTTCAGATTTCGGTGGAACGGCGGCGCGGCGAACCGTGCCGTCCCTCCCTCCGCCGGTGTCAGCCGGATCAGGTTCAAAGGGATTCGGGATCAACCCCGATCTCAGTCCTCTTTCGAAGACGCCCCTGGGACGCGCCAATGTTGGGCCAAGCCCGCGCGCATTGCAAGAAGCCGTGACGGATCGCGACCGGCGACCTGCTTCCCGTCTCAAGTTCCCCTTGCGGACACAGGGAAAACGCGTAAGCGTTTTCGCCGGTGGGCGGCCTCCTGCAAGCAGGTACAGCAATGTCCGAGACGGTGATTCCGGTTTCCGAAGAATGGATGAAGCGCGCCCATATCGGTCCGGACCAATATGAGAAGCTCTATCGCCGGTCGCTCGACGATCCCAACGGCTTCTGGGCTGAAGAGGGCAGAAAACTTCAATGGATCAAGCCCTTCACCCGAGTAAAGGAAACCTCCTATGCGCTGCATGATTTCCACATCCGTTGGTTCGCCGACGGCACGCTGAACGTCTCGGCCAACTGCATCGACCGGCACCTGGAAACGCGCGGGCAGCAGACGGCAATCATCTGGGAAGGCGACGATCCGAAGGAGTCGCGTCGCATCAGCTATGCGGAACTGCACCGCGAAGTCTGTCGCTTCGCCAATGTGCTGAAAGCCAATGGAGCCCGGCGCGGCGACCGCATCACCATCTATCTGCCGATGATCCCGGAAGCCGCCTATGCGATGCTGGCCTGCGCACGCATCGGCGCCATTCATTCGGTCGTCTTCGCCGGCTTCTCGCCCGAAAGTCTCGCCGGGCGGATTCTCGACTGCGGCAGCGAAATCGTCATCACTTCCGATGAAGGCCTGCGCGGCGGCAAGCCCATTCCGCTGAAGCGCAACACCGATATCGCGCTGACCCAATGCCCGGATGTGGAGCGGGTGATTGTCGTCCGCCGGACCGGCGCCAAAGAGCTGATGCACGCGGGGCGCGACGTCTGGTATCACGAGGAAGCGGCGAGAGTCTCCGCCGACTGTCCGCCGGAGGAAATGGGCGCCGAGGATCCCCTGTTCATCCTCTACACCTCCGGCTCGACCGGGCGGCCGAAGGGCGTTCTGCATACGAGCGCCGGTTATCTGTGCTACGTCTCCTGCACCCACAAATGGGTGTTCGACTATCACGACGGCGACATCTACTGGTGCACCGCCGATGTCGGCTGGGTCACCGGCCACAGTTATATCGTGTACGGACCATTGGCCAATGGTGCGACCACGCTGATGTTCGAAGGCGTGCCGAATTACCCTTCGACCTCGCGTTTCTGGGAGGTGATCGACCGGCACAAAGTCAATATCTTCTACACCGCGCCGACCGCGATCCGCGCCCTGATGCGCGAAGGCGAAGGGCCGGTGAAGAAGACCGGCCGCACATCGCTCAAACTGCTGGGCTCCGTCGGTGAACCCATCAATCCCGAAGCCTGGCTCTGGTACTACCGGGTGGTCGGGGATTCCCGCTGCCCGGTCGTGGACACGTGGTGGCAGACCGAGACCGGCGGCATCCTGATCTCGCCGCTTCCGGGTGCGACCCCCCTGAAGCCCGGTTCGGCCACCCGTCCGCTGTTCGGAATCAGACCCGCCATCGTGGATGAACCCGGTAAACTGCTGGAGGGCGCGGCCACCGGCAATCTGGTGCTGACCGATTCATGGCCCGGACAGATGCGCACCGTCTATGGCGATCGGCAGCGCTTCATCGACACCTATTTCCGGACCTATCCCGGATTCTATTTCACCGGCGATGGCTGCCGCCGGGACGAGGACGGTTACTATTGGGTGACCGGACGCGTCGATGACGTCATCAATGTCTCCGGACATCGTCTCGGTACTGCCGAAGTCGAGTCGGCGCTCGTGGCCAATCTGAAGGTCGCGGAAGCCGCGGTGGTCGGCTTCCCGCATGACATCAAGGGTCAGGGCATCTATGCCTATGTGACGCTGAAGCTCGGGCAGACCCCGTCTGACGAGATCGAAAGGGAATTGAAGCAATGGGTGGCAGGTCAGATCAGCCCGATCGCGCGCCCGGACGTGATCCAGTTCGCCCCGGGGCTGCCGAAAACGCGCTCCGGCAAAATCATGCGCCGCATCCTGCGCAAGATCGCCGAAAACGACCTCGGCAATCTCGGCGACACCACAACACTTGCCGACCCTGCGGTCGTCGATGATCTGGTGAAAAACCGCAAAGCCTGAATTGTTATTGATGCCGGATCACCACATGAGGGGCCGAATTTTGTCCCAGTTCGATGCGGCCGGCCGGCCAGCTGATCGTGCCGTGGATATCGAAAATCGACAATGCGGCCACCACCAGCGCAATCGCACAGATCACGCCCAACAGAAACATCAGCAGTAACGCCCACGGTCTGGTGCGCCGTACCGGCACAGGCACCTCGCGCACTTCCCGCACTGAATGGACGTCGGTAACCATCGCGGTTCTCTCCCAAGAGCCGAATTTGGGAACGCCGCCACACAGCCATGGTTCCGGCTGCCCTCAACCGGCAGCCGTGGATATCGTCGTGCTCGCCGTCGGCATATCGGCGTTCAGATACCCGTTATCCCTGGGCGTTGTGATCTGATTTGGTGCTTCAAAGATGAAGATCGCCACGATCGCCATCAGTAAAGCTCCCACGATCACCGGCATGAGAGTTGCCGCATTTACCAACCGTACCGTTTCCTGCTTCACGCGCCTGCCCGCCACGGCGGCCTCCACTTCAGGAGTTCCACAGATGGAACGCGGAGGGAATCATCGTTGTTCCCCGACTGCTATGCGGCAAATGAATCCATGGCCCTGGCGAGGCTGATATCTTTTTCCGTCACCCCGCCGGCATCGTGGGTGGCAAGCGTCACCTCGACGGTCCGATAGACATTGCTCCATTCCGGGTGGTGATCCATCTTTTCTGCTGCCAGGGCGACCCTGGCCATGAAGCCGAACGCCTGGTTGAAATCGGCGAAAGTGAACTTGCGGGCGATCGCATCGCGCTCCGGCAATTCGCGCCAATGCGGCAATTGTGCCAGCGCATCTTTGCGGGCTTGTCCTTCCAGCCTGGTCATGATGTCTCTCCCTGGACCAAATCAGATGCAGCATAAGCCGGCGCAGGGTATGCCGCGCAATATGGATCGAACCATGCATGGCAGCAGCACGGATCTGCCACAGCGACCCGCGCCAAGTCCTATAATGAAACCTAACGGCTGTTTACGGAAATTACTGCCAGGGTGAAGTCATTCCGGGGGGCATGTCGCCTGCCGGATGGGGAGGCTCGTTATTAGTTGCGGTTGCCCCGGGTTCGGGGAGCCGGCCGCCGAGCTCCTGCAGCAGCGCGACACGTTTTGCGATCGGCGGATGAGTTGCAAAAAGCCCGCCCAGATCGAATGCGGAGGGTGAGTTCTCGAAGAACAACTGCCGCACTTCGGTCGGAACATGGGGAACATCCGGATTGTCCGAGATCTTCAGGAGAGCACTGATCAGGGCGTCCGGATTTTTCGTCAGCTCGACCGATCCGGCATCGGCCAGCAATTCGCGCCGCCGCGAAATCGCAAAGCGCAGCAGCAGCGCGAGCACATAGCCTACGGCGAATGCCACAGCCGCTATCAGCATCATCACGGCGACCGCGCCGCCACCATCGCGCGAGCGCCGCCGGGTGTAAGTCGTCACCTGAAGACTGCGCCAGAGCATCTGCGCGAGAAACGAAATCATCCCGGTAAACACGATGGTGATGATCAGGAGACGGCAGTCGCGGTCTATGATGTGCGTCAGCTCGTGGCCGAGCACCGCCTCCACCTCGTCGCGGTTCAGCCGCTGGAGCAGACCCGAAGTCACCGTGATGGCGTAGCTCTTCTCGTCGATCCCGCTGGCATAGGCGTTCATTGCGCCGGTATCGATGACGTAGAGTTTCGGCATCGTTAGGCCGCGCGAGATGCAGAGATTCTCGAGCAGATTGTAGAGCTCCGGCGATTCTTCGCGCGTCACGGCTTTTGCGCCGGTCGCCATGTGGATGATCGCATCGTTGAACAGATAACCGATCACAACCCAGATTGCGGCTACCCCGAACACGATCGGCCACCAGGCATAAATGGCCGACAACGCCAGATCTGCGGCCCCCCCGGATCCAAGCACCGGCTGCAATCCGAACGTCTGAAACGGATCGAAAGACCGGAAGCTGCCGGGTGGCCGGATGGTCAGCAGCCCGTAGGCGAAGAAGATTCCGCCCAGCAGCGCCGCCAGCAGCAAAGGAAATGCCGCAAGCAACAGGATCGATTTCAGGTTGTTATTCTGGCGATATGTGGTGAGGCCGATCCGGGCTGGCTCGGACATGTCTTACGCGCCAAACGATACTTTCGGCGGTTCCTTCACTTCGGCTTTCTCGGTGGAATCAAGTTCAAACATCGGCGCGGTCGCGAATCCGAATGTATTGGCGAACAGCACCGCCGGGAACTGCTGGATCGCCGTATTGTACTCCGCTACCGCATTGTTGAGGAATCGTCTCGCAGCCGCGATTTTGTTCTCGAGATCGGTCAATTCCTCCTGCAGTGCCCGGAAATTTTCGTTGGCCTTGAGCTGCGGGTAATTTTCCGCGACCGCAAACAGGTTGGCGAGCGCGCCCGACAAAGCACCTTCCGCCGCGCCCTTCTCCGGCACGCTGGTTGCGCGCATTGCGGCGGCACGCGCCTGGGTAACCTGGATGAACACGCCGCTCTCATGCGCGGCATAACCTTTGACCGTTTCGACGAGATTGGGGATCAGATCATGGCGCTGCTTCAATTGCACGTCGATGTCGGCGTAAGCCCGCCGCCAGGCCTGACGCAAGGCAACAAGGCGGTTGAACGAGAAGACGCCGAACAGGACCAGAAGCCCGACGCCGATCAGAATCCAGGTGCTAATGCCCAACTTTACCCACCCTCTCAAACACCCGCATTGTGCAACGGCGCGGGCCGAAAAACCACACCTGAACTTCCGCCCTGGCGGGAAGCGATGCTATCAATCCGGCAACAGACGAAGGAGTGCCCATGTCGAAAACCGCTTTGCGCTCAATCCGGACGGCAAGTCTTGCGATCTTCACAGTCACGACCGCCAGTGCGCAGACCAGTATTCCCATGGATTTTTCCGGTCCATGGGGCCGGCACGCCTTCAATTTCGAGCCCATGCCCTCGGGGCCGCAGCCTCTTGTAAATCTCAGCCGGAATCCCAACGGAACCAACAATCTTGGCACTCTGGTGGGTGACTATCATAATCCCATTCTGAAACCGGAAGCCGCGGCGGTTGTGAAACAGCACGGCGACATGTCACTGAGCGGCCACGCCTATCCCGATCCTTCCAACCAGTGCTGGCCATATGCACCGCCTTTCACTTTTGCGATGCAGCTCGGCTTTCAAATGCTGCCGAAGAATGACGGCATTACGATCATCTACTATCAGGACGATCAGGTCCGGCATATTCGCCTGAACTCCGCACATCCGGCGAACCCGGCGCTTTCGGCCATGGGCGACTCCATCGGCCATCTGGAGGGCGATGAGCTCGTGGTCGATACGGTGGGAATCGCGACCGGCCCCCACGCCATGGTGGATCGCTGGGGCACGCCGCACAGCGAAGCCCTGCATGTGGTGGAGCGCTATCGCCTGATCGATGGCGTGGCGGCAAAACGTGCCATGGACCGGTGGGAGAAGACCGACGGTCAGGCGGGAAGTCGGGGGAATGATCCTCGATCCGGACATTTCGAAGAAAGGACTTCAGCTGGAGGTTACGGTCGATGATCCGGCCGTTTACACCACCCCCTGGACGGCGCACGTAACCTACCGGCACTCGGCCGGAAACTGGGAAGAACGCATCTGCGCCGAAAATCCGGCCGATTACTATGCCGGCATGAGCAGCGAATTTCCGCGTTCCAATCACCCGGAGTTCTAGGGCGCATCTCCCCGAACGGGTGGTTGGCTCCGGTCCAGCGGATCCTCCCGGATTCGCGCCAGAAATCTGTGCGGCGCCGGCACAATCGGAACGCATCTGCGTCTGCAGCGCTTCCAGATTTTCAAAGCGCATTTCATCGCGCAGGAAGGCGATCAATTCGACCTGCATCAATTCGCCATACAGATCGCCGTCGAATCCGAAGAGATGCACTTCCAGCAGAGGCGCCGGCAACGCGAACATCGGGCGCAAGCCGAAATTGGCCGCGCCGTCATACCATTTCGCGGCATGCCGCGCCCGCACCGCATAGATGCCGAATTTCGGCCTCAGCAGATTGCGTTCCAGCCGGAGATTGGCGGTCGGAAAACCGAGCGCGCGCCCGCGCGCGTCGCCATGCGCAACATGGCCCTCGACAGTCCACCAATGGCCCAGAAGATGGGCTGCTTCGTCCGGTTTTCCGGATTTCAGCGCCGCACGGACTTTCGAGGATGAGATTTTTTCGCCGCCTTCGATCACGGGCTTGAAAACGGTGACGCCGAAACCTTCCATTTGGCCCATATAGGCGAGCACGGTGGCATCGCCGCCGCGGCCCTTGCCGAAGCGAAAATCCTCACCGACCACAATATGCGCGGCGACAAGATCGTGCACCAGCACTTCCATCACGAAGTCCTGCGCGAGCTTTCCGGCGAGACCGGCATCGAAGCGAAGAACGAAAAGAATCTCGACGCCGGCGTTCGCCAAAAGCTTCGCTTTGGCGCGGAAGGAGGTGAGCCGAAACGGCTCGGTATCGGGCTGAAAAAACTGACGCGGATAGGGCTCAAACACCATCGCGGCGAGCGGACGCCCGAGCAATTGGGCCACATGTCCGGCTTCGGCGATCAGGGCCTGGTGTCCGCGATGCACCCCGTCGAAATTGCCCAGCGCGATGACGGCGCCCCTGGTAGCTTGTGGCGCATTCCGGTAATCACGAACGATGCGCATGAATCAACCCGAGAAGCCCGGCAGTCCGCCCCCGCTCGCGGAAATCAGGATTTTCGCGACGGCACCATGACTTGTGTTTCGCATTCGACAACGACGGTATCGCCGACTTTGCAGGCGCAATCGAAAATGACCCGATTGCGCTGCCGGTTGATCTCCTTCACGGTGCAAATCGCCGTCACGGTGTCGCCAATTCGCACCGGCGCCTTGAATCGCACCGTCGCGCCGAGAAAGATCGACCCGGCGCCGGGAAGCTGCGTTCCGAGCACGGTCGAGATGTAACTCAGAGACAACACGCCATGCGCGATCCGTCCGCGGAATATCGTGGTTTTGGCGTATTCCTCGTTGAAATGCAGCGGGTTGAAGTCGCCCGATACCGCCCCGAACTGCTGCACGTCGGCTTCCGTGACCGTGCGCGTATAGCTGGCGGACTGACCAATCTCGAGATCGTCGATGTAATGCGCGGCAATTGCCTCCGCCATTGAATTTGTCCTTTCGTCCCATCCCTCTTATCCGCCGCTTCACGCGCGGGCAAGCTTCACCAACGCAGGGCGCGCATGGCAGCCACGGCGGGGACCCCGTGCTCCCGAAAGAGGTCCCGCAGCGCCTGCTCGTCATCCCCGGCGTGGATGCCGCCCGCGATGAAAAGGGCATCAAGTCCCGCGCGATGGGCGCCCTTAACATCGGTTTCGATGCCATCGCCGATCACGATCGGCCGTGACGCCTCAGAGCGCACGCGTGCGAGATCCCCTGCCCGCTCGAACACCGCGCGGTGCGGTTTACCGAAATAAACCGTCCGTCCGCCGATGGACTCATAAAGCCGCGCCAGTGCGCCCGCGCAATACACCAGCCGGTCGCCACGCTGCACGACGATGTCCGGATTGGCGCACAGAAATGTCAGGTCACGAGATCTGAAGCGTTCCAGCAGCTTGCGATAATCCTCCGGCCGCTCGGCTTCGTCATCGACGAGCCCGGTGCAGAAGACGACTTCTGCCTCGTGCTCATCGACAAAACGAATGTTCAATCCATCGAAAACCGGGTTGTCGCGGGAAGGACCGAGATAGAACAAAGGCAGTTCGCCGCGCCCCGAAAGGCGATGGATCAGGTCATCGCGCGCCAGCGAACCGGAAGTGACGATCCCGTCATAGAAATCCAGTGGAATGCCGATGTTGACGAATTGGCCTTCCACGCCATCGGGCAGCCGCGGTGCGTTGGAAATAAGGATGGCGGGGCCCTGTTCGGCACGGAACCGGCGAATTGCGGCGATCGCCTCGTGAAAGGCATCCCGGCCATTGTGCACGACGCCCCAGACATCGCAGAACATGGCGTCATATTGCGGGGCAATTTCGGAAAGACCGCGGATAAATCGGGGAGCGCTCATGCGCACCCGCTTGCCTCATGGACCGCGCAGCGTCAACGCATTCCGCAGCAGGAGCGGCGAATTCCGTGGTTCCGGGAGAGCTCAGAATGTTTCCGTCCAGGGCCGCAGTTCCATCTCCCATGTCCAGGCGGACCGGTGCTGACGCAGCACATGCAGATAATTGGCCGCGATCGCGTCGGGATCGAGCATTGAATTGGGCTTGTCCGGCGGTTCGCTGCGTCCCGGATTTCGGATGGCGCCATCGATGACGAAATGGGCCACGTGAATGCTGTTCGGCGCGAGTTCGCGCGCCATGCTTTGCGCGAGTCCGCGAAGCGCGAATTTGCCCATCGCGAAGGGCGCAGATCTGGCATAACCCTTGATGCTTGCCGAGGCCCCGGTGAAGAGAATCGCGCCATGTTTCCGGGGCAGCATCCGCCGCACGGCCTGCTGCGCGACGAGAAATCCGCCGAAGGCGCTGACGGCGAGCGTGTTTTGCACGTCGGCTTCGTTGCTACTATGGCGGAGTCAGACTTCTCGCATCCGTGCATCATCGGCTACGGCTCCTCGCCTTCCCGACGCGGACCGGCTCAGTCGCAAACTGCGCCCGGTTGGACACGAGATATCCCGGTTCCCGCACAAGGAGCGTCTGCACATGCCAGGGTCTACGACCACGCCGGACCGCGTTGGCACTCGCGCTGTCGCGCCCACGCATATTGCCTTCCGCCTAGACTAGTTGACGCCGTCGGCGTCCGGGATAAACACTCTTCGCGGCTCAATGGCTGGCGTGTGCATTCCCCAACCGACGCTTCGCCAAAATCCTCGCGGATGTCGACGCACGGCTCGGGGCCGATGTGGTTCGCCACTCCCTCATTGTGTTGGACTCTCACCAACTACTCCTTGCCGGTCTCCCGGCGCACCAACTGTAATGCTAGGGTCAAAACCCATAAGGCGGGTGCCCCGAGGGGTTTCTCAGGACCTTAACAAGGGCTGCTTCTGGTGGATCAGAGAGTCGCGTCGCTACGAAGCGGAGATCTTTTCATGGATGTTTCTCCTGGCCGGCACGCAGATCTGCCTCTGCAAAATCGACTTCGCATCGCGGGCGAACACGTTTTCCTCAGGGGATGACTCAACTCGGACATTGGGACGCCGTGCGTTGAATCATGGCATACCACAAAGGCATTGTGGTCAGAGATCGCCCGTCGGATGTATCATCGGACGGTCATGGCTATGGAGCACGCAATGTGCCGAAAGATATTGATGGTCGGTCTCCTGCTGGTGACCGTAATACCGAGCGCCATCGCTCAGGAAAACCCGGCAGCAGCAACTGCTCGCCACTGGCGCCAGCAGCACGAAAGAGCAGTCATCGACGAATATTTTTCATTCCTCTCGCTGCCGAACGTTTCGCGCAACAGGGTCGACATCCAACGTAATGCCGATTTCCTCGCGGCTATGATGGAGAGGCGTGGAATTGCGGCCCGACACGTCACGATCGCCAACGCTAACCCCGTTGTATTCGGCGAAATACGAGCGCCCGACGCAAGACGCACTCTCGTGTTTTATGCGCACTACGACGGGCAACCGCTTGACCCCAAGGAATGGAGCACGCCACCGTTCTCACCGGTCCTGAAACGTGCGGCAACCGATCTCCAAAGCGCGCAAGTAATTCCATTTCCGCCGCCGGGGGGGACGTTCGATCCCGAGACGCGAATCTACGCCCGTTCGGCCGCTGACGATAAGGCGCCGATCATGGCGATCTTGAGCGCGATCGACGCTCTTCGAGCGGCGGGAATAATGACCAAGTCCAACATCAAGTTTGCTTTCGAAGGCGAAGAAGAGGCTGGCTCGCCGAATTTCGAGCGGATTCTGACAGCCAACAAACAACTTTTCTCAGGCGACGTTTGGTTATCCCTTGACGGACCTCTGCACCCTTCGCGGCGTCAGACAATTGTGTTTGGGGATAGGGGCATTAGTACTGTCAACATCACTGTTTACGGAGCGCGAAACGAGCTGCATAGCGGCCATTACGGAAATTGGGCGCCCAATCCCGCCATGATGCTGGCGAGGCTGCTCGCTTCCATGAAGGATGAAAACGGCCGCGTTCTGATCGATCATTTCTACGACGGAATCGAGCCGTTGAGTGCGATCGAACGACGCGCCGTCGCCGAGGCGCCCGATATTGATGCGGATCTCATGCGCGAATTCTGGCTTGGTTCAACAGAGAACGCGCCGAAGCATCTCGCGGAACTGATCCTTGAACCGTCACTCAACATCCGTGGCATGAGCAGTTCCCGCGTGGGAACGCAGGCGTCCAACGTAATACCCTCTTCCGCTACGGCGAGCATCGACATGCGGCTCGTCAAGGGAATGGACCCTCTACAGACTGCTGACCGGTTGATCGAGCACATTCGCAGACAGGGTTTTTTCATCACTGAAACCGAGCCCGACGAAAATGTGCGGCGCAATCATGCCAAGGTTGCACGGGTCGTTCGTGGTGAGACGGAACGGCCGCACCGGACTCCAATGGATACACCGATCGTGGCTGAGGTCGTCCGCACTATTGAGAGCGCCAGGGGACCAGCCGTGAAGTTCCCGACTTCGGGCGGAACAGGCCCTGATGCGGCCGGCGAGGTTCTTGGAATTCCTTTCGTTGGTGTACCCATTGCGAATCACGATGATAACCAACACAGTTTCGACGAGAACCTGCGGATCCAGAATCTTTGGGACGGCATCGAATTGATGGCAGCTTTGCTAACCATGTAGGCGAGGTTCGGTAACTCTCGCGCAGGAAGTATCGTGACAACCGGTATTGGCTATCTCTGACGAACCACTCGACGCGGCTAATGTCTGGAATCAGGTCGGAAGCGGTCGCGTCGGGGCCGCCTTATGGGGTTTTGGCCCTAGCAGCCTGTCGGACTTAACGCACCACGGCAACATGCGTAGAATTCTGCTGATTGATTCTCCGATGGTGAGCTTGGTTTCCGATGAGCAATTTTCGCACGATTGACCGCGAGACTGGATTTCTTCTGCCTCCCTCGGTTGACGAGTGGCTGCCGGAGAAGCATCTGGCGCGGTTCGTGGTGGAGGTGATGGAAGGGTTGGACCTTCGCACGATGAGCGGAAGTTATCGCGGCTCGGGTTCGGCGTCTTACCATCCGAGGATGCTTCTGGGCATTCTGGTTTATGGCTATGCGACGGGGATATTTTCGAGCCGCAAACTGGAGCGGGCGACATATGACTCCGTGGCGTTTCGTTTCATTGCGGCCAACGATCATCCTGACCACGACACGATCGCGACGTTCCGGCGGCGGTTTCTCAAGGAGATCGAGGCTCTGTTCGTTGAGGTGTTGCAGTTGGCGCGCGAGATGGGCGTGCTGAAGCTGGGCACGATCGGGCTTGACGGCACGAAAGTCCACGCCAACGCCAGTCGGCACAGCGCGCTTTCCTATGAACATGCGGGTAAGATCGAGGCGCAACTCAAGGCCGAAGTTGCCGAACTCCTGGCCAGAGCCGAGGCTGCGGACAAGGCGGACATTCCCGATGGCATGTCGGTTCCCGACGAGTTGGCGCGCCGCGAAGACCGTTTGCAGAAGATCGCCCAGGCTCGCACGAAGATCGAGGCCCGCGCCCGGGAACGCTTCGCGCGTGAGCAGGCCGGGCATGAAGCCAAACTCGCCGCGCGCGCGGCCAAAACCGCAGCCACGGGTAAGAAGCCCGGCGGCAAGCCGCCGCAGCCTCCGGCGCCGGGTCCGCTGCCGGCCGATCAGATCAATCTGACCGACGAAGAATCGCGCATCATGCCCGTCGCCGGCGGCGGTTTCGAGCAATGCTACAACGCGCAGGCCGCGGTGGCGCAGGGCAGTCTTCTGGTCATCGCCGGCGATGTTGTTCAGGCTTCGAACGACAAGCAGCAGATCGAACCAATGCTGGGCAAGATCGCTGCCCTGCCCGAAGAACTGGGACAGACCGCAACGCTGCTGGCCGATAGCGGCTATTTCAGCGCGGGGAATGTGGCGGCCTGCGAGGCGGCAGGGATCGAGCCGATGATTGCCATGGGCCGCCAGCCGCATCATCCGCCCCTGGCCGAACGCTTCGCTGATGCACCGCCCGCGCCGGAAACCCCGACGCCGGTCGAGGCCATGGCACATCGGCTGAAGACGCCCGAAGGCCGCAAGCTCTATGCCCTGCGCAAACAGACTCCTGAACCGGTGTTTGGCATCATCAAATCGGTGCTCGGTTTCCGCCAGTTTCTGCTGCGAGGCCTCGACAAAGTGCGCGGCGAGTGGAGCTTGGTAACCATGGCCTGGAACATCAAGCGGATGTTCGCCCTCAGCCCTGCTCGAAAAGGCCGGGCTGAGCGTCCTCTGCTGCGAAAAAAGCGGGCCACAGGGTGATCTGGGACTTGCAACGTGAGCCGGGACGCCATCGGGTGGCCTCGCGTGGGCTTGCTGACGGCAAAATCGTCCTCGGCGTTCAATCGCAAACCTCAGTCCGACAGGCTGCTAGAATGTTTCCGTCCAGGGCCGCAGTTCCATCTCCCATGTCCAGGCGGACCGGTGCTGACGCAGCACATGCAGATAATTGGCCGCGATCGCGTCGGGATCGAGCATTGAATTGGGCTTGTCCGGCGGTTCGCTGCGTCCCGGATTTCGGATGGCGCCATCGATGACGAAATGGGCCACATGAATGCCGTGCGGCGCGAGTTCGCGCGCCATGCTTTGCGCGAGTTCGCGAAGCGCAAATTTGCCCATCGCGAAGGGCGCAGACCTGGCATAACCCTTGATGCTGGCCGAGGCACCGGTGAAGAGAATCGCGCCATGTTTCCGGGGCAGCATGCGCCGCACGGCCTGCTGCGCGACGAGAAATCCGCCGAAGGCGCTGACGGCGAGCGTGTTTTGCACGTCGGCCGCTGCAAGTTCCACGAAGGGTCCACGCGCCCGCGCGCTCGCGTTGTAAACGACGACATCGGGCGAACCCATGTGAGCGTCCACATCCATGAACAGCCGGTTGACCTGGTCGGGATCCGCGCAGTCGCAGGCGAATGCGCTTGCTCCGATGTCCCGGCACAAATCGAGGAGTTTACCGGTTTGCCGCGCGGCCAAAGCCAAGCGCATGTTCTCGCGTGCGAACAAGCGGGCAAGGGACGCGCTCAGCCCGCTTCCGGCGCCCACGATCAGTGCAGTTTCATAATGTGGGCTATTCATTGTGGTCTCCATCTCTTCCTGGTCTTTCAGGCACCCGCAGCAATCCAAATTGTGCTATGCAGGAAGTGATCCGCGGCGTGAGGTTTGGTCAAGGCCAGTTTGAAAACGATGCCGGTTGCGGCGCAATTCGCCTTTGGCGCGCGCCCATCAGCTTCACCGCATATCTGCGAATGTGGACGGGACGGCTTCAACAGGAGAAACTCGATGAAAGCAATGCATGCAATCGGCGGCATATCGCTGGTTTCCGCCATCGCCTTCGCCGGAATGGCGAATGCGCAACTTCTGATTCACAAGGACTTGCCGGTTTCGATCGCAACCACGATGGCGATGGCAGCCATCGAAGACTGCAAATCCAAGGGCTATAATGTGTCGGCCCACGTACTTGGCCGCGAAGGCCAGGTGATCGTTGCGATCCGCAATCCCGCGGCCGGTTTCGGGACGTTCGAAAATTCCATGAAGAAAGCCTACACGGCCCGCACGACACGCGCGCCTTCCGGAAAATTCGCCGAGGCGGTGAAGGGTAATCCCAACGCGGCACAGTTCTTCCTGACCAATTTCGTCGCTGCGCAAGGCGCTCTTCCGATCATGGCCGGCAACGATGTAATCGGCGCCATCGGAATTTCTGGCGCACCAGGCGGGGACAAGGACGAAGCCTGCGCCAGGACCGGCATCGACAAGGTTGCGGCCCAACTCCGGTAGGGCTTTGCCCGCGAAGCCAAAAATGTTTCACAGGATCGATTTCGAAGGGAGATTCGCAATGAACAGATTTGCCGTTCTCACCGGCCTGATGCTTGCCGGCCTGTCCACAGCCGCCGCCAATGCCCAGCTCGTTACCCACAGGGACCTGTCCGTCACGACAGCGGTGATGATTGCCCAGACCGCCGTTCAAACCTGCAAGGCCGAAGGCTACAACGTCTCGGCTCACGTGCTGGGCCGCAGCGGCGAAGTGCTCGTTGCGATGCGCGGCGACGATACCGGTCCGCATACGCTCGAGAATTCCATGAAGAAGGCCTGGACAGCCCGCGCCCAGCGCGCTCCATCGGTCAATTTCGCCAATGCGGTGAAAGCCAATCCCACCATCGGCGCCATCCATCTCACCAACATGGTTCCGGCGCAGGGCGGATTGCCCATCATGGTGGGAGACGACGTGATCGGCGCGGTCGGCGTATCCGGTGCACCGGGCGGAGACAAGGATGAAGCCTGTGCCAAAGCGGGCCTCGACAAAGTCGCTGTGGAGTTGCGATAGGCCGAGTACAGACTTTTCGTCTCGTGGAGCGTCTGTTCTTTCAATACCCCCACCCGAAATTTGCAAATTTCGACCTCCCCACAAGGTTGAGGTAGGCTGCCGCCGTAACTTCTTTTCGGGAATTGCGAACCTTCCATAACAGGCACCTCATGCCAGAACCTGACACATCAGGCGCCGGCGCGGCGCCGCGCCCAGGGAAATTTTGCGACCCGTTCCGGACGGCATCCGGAGACGCGCGCGCCTGGGTCGCGCCCGCGGGACTGCGGACGCTGTGGTTCAACACCGGAACTCTGTGCAACATCGCCTGCAGCGGCTGTTATATCGAATCCACGCCGCGCAATGACCGTCTGACATGGCTTAGCCGTATGGAAGTGCAGGTCTTTGTCGCCGAAGCCGCACGCGACCATGACGGATTGCGCGAAATCGGCTTCACCGGCGGCGAGCCATTCATGAACCCGGAAATTGCCGGGATGATTTCGGATTTGCTTTCGGCGGGCTATTGCGTGCTGGTGCTGACCAATGCGATGAAACCGATGTCGCGCCACCGGGCCACGCTGCTCGATCTCAGGCGCCGTCACGCGGACCGGTTGTCGCTCCGCGTTTCGCTCGACCACTATACCCGCGCCGGTCACGAACAAATTCGCGGTCCCAACTCGTGGCGGCCTGCAATCGAGGGGTTACGCTGGCTCTCCGGTAATGATTTCGATCTGGCTGTCGCTGCCCGGATGACGGGGCCTGAAGAGGAACCGGCGATACGGGCGGGCTTCGCATCGCTGTTCGCGGCACAGGGCATCCTGCTGGATGCGCAGGATCCGCACCGGCTGGTGCTGTTTCCGGAAATGGACGATGCGGCAGATGTGCCGGAAATCACGGAGCGGTGCTGGGACATTCTCGGCCGGCGCTCCGATCAGATGATGTGCGCATCTTCGCGCATGGTGGTAAAACGCAACGGCTCGGCGCGGCCCGTTGTCGTCGCCTGCACGCTGCATCCTTACGACGTCCGATTCGAGATGGGGGAAACTCTGGCGGCTGCGAACCGGCCGGTCAGCCTCAACCATCCGAGATGCGCGAAATTCTGCGTGCTGGGCGGCGCAAGCTGCAGCGCATAGCGACTTCGGGGCGGAGACAGCAGATGCGCGAATATGACCACGAATTGTCCAGACTTACCGCGGCATCGGATCTGATCCATCACGCCGTCTTTGCCGCGACCGGTACGACCGCCTACCACATGCTTTCAGGCCCTTCCGAGCGACGCGGTGGCTGAATCCATTCGCTGCGATGTCTGCGTGATCGGAGCGGGCTCGGCAGGGTTGACGGTGGCATTCGCTGCGGCCCGGCTTCGTCTGCGCACGGTCCTGTTCGAGCAGCACGAAATGGGCGGCGAGTGTCTTAACAGCGGCTGCGTGCCGTCAAAGTCCATGATCGCCGCTGCCCGCGCCGCAGCGCAGGCGCGGAGCGCGGCTCAATTCGGCGTCAAAGCGCAGACGGAGATCGATTTTGCCGGCGCCATGCAACATGTGCAGCGGGCGATTGCCGCCATCGCGCCCCATGATTTCGCGGAGCGCTTCGTGAAACTCGGTGTTCGGGTGATCCGCTCGCATGCGCAGTTCACGGGACCGAAAGTGGTTTCAGGCGGCGGCGTTGAGGTGCGGGCCCGCCGTTTTGCCATCGCCACCGGCTCGCGCCCGGCAATTCCCGCTATCCCGGGAATTGATCAGGTACCCTTTCTTACCAACGAGACGATCTTTTCGCTGCGTGAAAGGCCATCGCATCTGCTCATCATCGGCGGCGGTCCGGCGGGCATCGAGATGGCGCAGGCTTTTGCCCGTCTGGGCAGCAGGGTGACGGTTTTCGAAGCTGCAAGGATGCTATCGAAAGACGAACCGGAACTGGTTGACGGCTTGCGGCGCATCCTTGTTTCGGATGGCATTGCACTGCGCGAATATACGAAGATCGCCGGACTGTCCGCAGGCCCCGGCGGACCGGTTGTCACAATCGCCGGATCCGGCGAGACGATTGCCGGATCGCACCTGCTGATCGCCACCGGCCGCGCGCCCAATGTGGAGAATCTCGGGCTCGACAAAGCGGATGTTGCGTTCGGCGCCTCGGGAATCAATGTGAATGCCCGTCTTCGCACCCGGAACCGGAAGGTCTTTGCCGCAGGCGATGTCGCGGGAGGCCCGCAGTTTACGCATGTCGCGTCCCATCAGGCCGAAATCGTTATCAGGAATGCCCTGTTCGGACTGCCTGCCAGAACCGATTACCGCGCGCTGCCCTGGGTGACCTACACCGATCCTGAGCTCGCGCATGTGGGTATGACGCTGGAACAGGCGCGCGCGCGATATGGCCGGCAGATACGCGTCATGCGGGAGGATCTGGCGGAAAATGACCGGGCGCAAACGGATTGTGCATTGCCCGGCGAAATCCGGGTGATCGCGCGGACCAACGGCGAAATCCTCGGCGCGTCTATTCTGGCGCCCCATTCGGGCGAACTGATACAGCTCTGGGCGCTTGCAATCACCAACCGGCTTAAGTTGAAAGCGATAACAAAAACCATTTTGCCCTATCCGACCCTGGGCGAAATATCAAAAACGGCCGCCTTGTCATTTTATCTGCCGAAGCTGTTCTCGGGCCTGGCCAGAGCAATCGTCCGAATACGTCTCATGTTGCCATAAATGTCACGGTCCGGTGCGTTCAGCCGCGCGGTCGTAATCTTCCGGCAAATCGATGTCCCACAGCATCGCAGTTTCGGCGATGCGCAACCCGGCGGATGCCGCGCGCCTGCGCGTCTCGGCCATGACCTGTGGCGTATTCCATGGAATCCCGGTGAAGAATTCCGGCCTGAAGGACCGCAGACCGGCCGCGATATATCCACCGTCCTCAACAGGGACGAATACGGCATCATGGCCACCGTGCAGAAGCCGGGCGCACTGATGCAGATGCGATTTTTCGAAAACGACGCAATCGACGCCCATGATCAGTGCGGGCGAGTGCATGGTCAGTACGGAGAAGGCATCGGCAAGGCGCAATCCGAGATCGCCCTCGCTTTGCCGTTTCAGGGTGACGGAAAATTCCGCGGCGATTTCCGCAAAGAACAGATGTTCCGGTCCAGGTGCGCACCAAAGCGACACCGGACCGATTGCGGATTTGCGGGCGACCGCGATCGCCCGCCGGATCAGTTGCGCCTGGAATTGCGCGGCACCTTCGGCGCCAAGCCGTGGAACAAGTCTGGTCTTGGCGAATCCCGGAATTGGAGCTTTGGCAAAGATCCCGACCGCCATGCATTCACGTTGCGCCTCTGCGTCATCCATGGCGGGAATTCCGGTTTGGCCTTTGGCGGCGATACATGCCAGCCAATCTGTCCGGCGAAACGCCGAGCCGGAAAAGAGCGTGCAACTTTAACCAGCCATAGACGATTTCGGAAGCGCGACGGCCATGAAAACGCCGCGACGAGGTGACCAGCGGCGGCTCGACGATGCAACCGGTTCTTCCGTGCCGCTCAAGGCGGCGAACGAATTCATAATCTTCCATCACGGGAATTGGCCGCATGCCGCCGATTGCGTCATAAACCGCGCGGCGGACGAAGATGCCGGAATCCCCGTAATAGTAGCCGAAGAACCGGATCAGCGAATAAAATCTGGTCAGGCCTTTGCTGAAGGAGGTTTCGCCGTCGAAGACCAGCCGGAAATTGCCCCCCACCGCATCAGGCCGCTCCGCAAGCATCCGCCTGACTCGCTGTAGTCCACCCGCCGGGAACGTGCTGTCGGCGTGCAGAAACAACAGAATGTCGCCGCGGGATTTCTCCGCTCCGCGGGCAATCTGATTGCCCCGGCCGGCAGGGCCCTCCACCACCACGGCTCCCGACCGGGTCGCGAGCGCCACGCTCGAGTTGCTGCTTCCGCCATCGGAAACAACGACTTCGTGGGGTTCCGCTTCCGACTTCAAACTGTGCAGCAGTCCCGGAAGAGCCGCTTCCTCGTTCAGCACCGGAATGATGACCGAGATCAGCGGTTCGACCGGCATGGCCTGAACCGTTTTTTGCGTGGCGCTACCGCGCGCTAGTTCCGGACCAGAAAGCGCTGCACGCGTTTGCCCGTGTCCACCTCGCCCGTATAGACATTCCCGGTTGAATCGGTGGCCACCATATGGATCCAGTGGAAACCGCCACCGGAGTGGCCGGCAAATCCGAAATGGCCGAGCACTTTTCCATCGGCGCGATTCACGATCCAGACCACATTGTTCATGATATCGGAGACATAGATCAGGCGCTGATCGGGCGAGAGCGCCATGCCGCCGGTTGAACCGCGATCGAGAGTTTCCGGCGCAACGAGGAATTCGCGGACGAATTTTCCGGCCCTGGTATAGACCTGGATGCGGTCCGACACACGATCGGCGGCATAGACGAACCCGTCCCGCGAAACCGTCAATGTGATGTGGCCGAGGAAGTCTTTTGCCGGCGGACCGTTGGGAACATATTTTGCGTTCGGAACAAAGGTGATTTCGGACAGCGGTTTTCCATAGGCGCCCCAGCCGCGCTTGAATTTCATGGTGTCCATGTCGAAGACAAGTACACGCCCGCGCAGATAGGAATCCGTGACGAACAGTTCGCGCGTGTTTTCATCGAACTCGCCGCCTTCGATGCGGCCGACAATCATCGGCGTATCGGCCGGATAATCACCAGGCTTCGGACTGGCGTTGGGAACGCGCGGCAGCGCGCCAAGCAGCTTCCCCTCCTTTGTGTATTTGCGCATGGTGTCGGAACCGACCCAGATATCGCCGGCGCGATCGGCCAGGATCAGATGGCCGTCCACCTTGTCGACCTGGTTCCAGTGATGCAGCAGGTTCCCCTGCATGTCGAAAGCGAGAATTCCCTCGGGCTTAAGACAGCACAGGGCGGTGGGGGGATTTAGCGCCGCGTAATTCTCCGTACGTTCCGGAATATGGAAGATCGGATCCACGTCATAATCGCCGGGGCGATTCAGCACCCAGATGACGTTGTCCCTGTCCACCGCAAGGCCGGTGATTCCTTCGAAGGTCCATTTGTTCGGCAACGGCAGTTTCGGCCAGGTGGAGTTGTAGGTGAAGCCCGGGACTTTTTCATCGGCTGCCCCGCTCTGAGCCAAAGCAGCAGTCGAGAACCCAACGGCGAGCACCGCCGCCAGACCGAACTTCAATACAAGCGCCTTCATGGATCCTCCTCCAGTTGCCGCCGCACCGTGCACGATATTTCCGTGGGTGAGACTTTGGAGGAATCCCTATCACGGCGCGAGGGCCGGAGTCAGTTCCTGACTTCTTTCCAGACCTGTTCGGCCGCCGGAGGAAGTTTGTCCATCTGCGTGAGGAACAGGCTGACGGTCCAGATCTGCTGGTCGTTCAGCTTGCCCTGCCAGGAGGGCATTCCGGTCCAGCGGATTCCGTTTTTTATTTTCCAGAAGGTCCAGCCCGGCGGATCGTCCTCGACACCCTCCGAAGCAAGCTGCGGAGGGGCGGGATATTCTCCACGGGCGAGTGGGCTGGCAGAGGCATTGCCCCTGGCAGTTCCGTGGCAGATGGCGCAGTTCAGACCGTAAAGCTTGATGCCCTCGATCAGATTATCCTCCGTCAGGCGCACGGGATTGCGGGTTTTCGGCGCCTCGCGATCGAGGCTGGCGGTCAGAGAAGTGCCCGCGAGCCAATTTTCGAGCCAAAGCGGCTTTGCGTTGTTTGCGGCGGCCGGAATGTAACCTTCCCGGACAACCAGCAAGCCAACACCGGCGGCGACGATCATGGTCGCGATCACGCCGACAAGGAACCCTTTCCACATCCTGGCACCGGGAAGTCGATGGACTCAGCAGAAAACGCGCGGCGCGGGGTTTTGGGGGCCAGCCGGGAACTTTTTCGCGGTTGCTCCCTGTGGCAGCGCCAGGACAAGCGGGACAAAACCGGGTTCCGCGCCGAGACAACGGCTCCCGGGGGAGCTGATAATACCAGCCGCCGGTTTTCATCATGCGTTAGCGCATTTGCGCCAAAATCAGGACCGCAACCGAATCGCAAAAAAGCGTCAATGTTTACGACAATTCACTATTGCACAGATCAGGGGTGAGCACATTGCAAGGGCGCGTACGAACAGCAGGAAATGCCGACGACAATTCACCTGTCACGGAGGACGATCCCGAATCGGGGCAATACCGGCGAAAGTCACCGCGAAAAAGGGTTATGATCCGTGCAAGGATTGTCACGGATGGTGGCGCTCACTGGATCGATTGCGCGATACGGGACATTTCCGCTTTCGGAGCGGGCATCATACTTCCCGCCGAGCACGTTCTGCCGAAACGCGTGTTTCTGATCGTCATGCGGGACGGAATTGCGCATGAAGCCGAGGTCCGGTGGCAGACGCGACGAAATCTGGGCGTCCTGTTCCATCGCACTTTCCCGCTGGACCAGGAAATGCTGGCGGAATTTCAATTTTTAAAACAGCTCGCGGAAGGCGGAGCCGGCCAATCCGAAGGCGCTACGGCCTTTTTCGGCAATCTGGCGAGTTCGTACAAGGGCTTCCGGATATCCGTCATTCGCGAGAATGGCGGATATGGCGCCTGCGCGCAGAAAATCGACGGGACAGTGGTGTGCGGTTTCACAATCGGCGAGAGGGTTACCGCAAAGGCTTACGACACTGTGGACGGCGCCGTGGCGGCGGCCAGGGCAGCGATCGATACCGGCAGCATGTAGCTCCAGCCAGGGTGGCGAACAGGAATCGAGCTTCAGGGGTTGCAATGCCCGGTTCCTGTCGCGGCAATCTTTTCAAGTGCCAAGCAAGTTGCGAATGACCAATACGAGGCCGGTCGATGCGAGTGTAACGACCGCCAGCGCCAGGATCGCGGCGATCAGACCGAGACCGATTACGGTGCCACATCCTGCTCGATCAATCCGAGTGACAGAAGGACAATGACGGTTCCGGGGATCATGTTGCCAAAGGAAATCGGCAAAGTGATGATGAGAGCCATCAAAAGATAAACAGCAGCACCTTCTGGATCAAATCCATGCCCAATCACCGGCCATCCAGGCGAATTTGGGGCGAACGACGGTTTCAAAGCTGCGCAATACCGGAAGTCCGCGATCTATCGAATCCATCAGGTTGGCGCGCGCAATCGAACGCCGGGCAAGCCGCGCGGGTAGCCACGCGTAACGCTGCCGGGCGATGAGCTGTGCGGAAACCAAAATCATGGGAATCCCGAACAGAACGGAAATTCCAGGGGCCGGGATGGGTAGCACCATGGGGAGCGCAAGGATCAGCAGCAGCGCGCCGATCGAGCCCTGGCCCATGAAACGGGCGATTGACGCGAGATCGACGCGATCGCCGGAAAAAGTTTCAGCGAAGCCTTTCAGCGCATCGGACAAATGCCGGCCGTTTCCCGGGACAGCGCCACCTGCAACGCGCGGCGCACACGGTTCACCACACCCTGACATCTCGCGGGTTATTTCTGGCTCCTGAACATCAGGAACATCAAGGCGAGCGCGACGACAGGAATCACAACCATCGCGGATTGCTGCGCAAGTTCGGCTGCTCCCTCATCGGTGCGAAAAAGGAGCAGATAGCCGTCGGCGGCGATGATAATCGCAAGACCAATATACCAAGGCAAGAATTTGCTGCGTTCCATGGGTATCTCCTCGACTTGTGAGGTCAACTTCATGCGTCGAGCCGCAGCGAGCATTGATATGGATCAGATACCGGGATGACAAAAAGTCAGATCACGTTTTTGCTTTGCGCGTGATAACAGCTACGCATGTCGGACGGTCCTTCG